>NZ_JAVJOJ010000008.1:0-53517 GCF_040216815.1 Sphingopyxis sp. | reverse complement strand
CCAGGCCGCTCGCCCGACCCAGTCGGCCAAAGTGGATCGGTCGAGCCGGATGCCCTGCCGGGCGTATATCTGGGCCTGCCGGTAAAGCGGCAGGTGATCGGCATACTTGGATACCAGCACCTGGGCGATCAGTGCCTCGGTGGGAGTACCGCCCTCGATGATCCGCGCTGGCGCCGGAGCCTGCACGATCGCGCTCTCGCACGAACGGCAGCCATAACGCGGCCGCCGGGTGACCAGGACGCGGAAGGTGGTCGGCACCACATCGAGGCGCTCGGCCACATCCTCGCCGATCTTCCGAATGTGCCGATGGCAGGATCACACCCTCGGCCTCAAGCTGTTTACGCAAATCCCGCCGCCAGGCGTATAGCTGCGAGGGATCCAGCCCATGCCGGCGCGCCACAGGACTGACGCCCTTGCGGCCCGAATAGCACTCCGCGACAATCGAGGCCTCCACCTCGGGCGGCCACTCCCGCCGCTTGCCCGCGCCGATGAACACCTCAAGGCGGCGCGCCAAGCTGGCCGCCGGACGCCCACCCAGCGCCAGCCTAAGGTGATGTACGATAGAATCCAGGCGGGCCGTACGCCGGGCAAATGTTGCAGTCACATCTGGAGGAAAGCGTTCAACGAAGATCCGCGTGGTGCAGCGGGATGTGGCGCAGCGAAAACGCCGGGCGACAAGAGTAATCCGAACCGGTCGGCCATGAGAGAGTAGATCGGCGAGTGTACAGTGATATCGACTGTGGACACGCGCAGATGGGCGGCAGCAGTTCGGGTAAATCGAAACTCGAAATCGGGATCGCCGGGTGATCCGTATCTGATCGGCGGCATACTCGACCTTGTCGATCACCAATCCTGTTGGCGCAATGGCTTCGCGAAAACCTCTCCCATGCATGGCGATCTCCTCCTTCGGGGAAAAACTCGCCACTATCAACGCACTTGCACCAAAAGTGAGTCAGAGCCCCATTCTGGCGCTAATCCACATCCTAACGCGAAGGGCTCGGGCGCTTTAGCGTACGAAAGCCTCTGATGGGGGAACCCGCGTGGGCTCTGGGATTGAGCTATGGGATTTGTTTTGGCCTGGTCGGAAGGGCACCGTACATAGTTGCAAGACGACCCGGGCGACAGCGCGAGGCGCGAACTCGACCGTTATGATCGACGCTCAAAGCCTCCATTTGTCGTCCTTTGGCGGATGTGCGGCAACTCTCTGAGGCGATCGGCGCAAGGCGGCCCGTTGGCCAGCGCCGGGCGCGCGCGGTCGTTCTTGGGAATGGGGGCAATTGCCGCACTGGCCGAACTCGAACGCGTGGTCTCGACCTTATTGGCCTCGTCAACAGGACTGGGCCGCAATAGCTAGCAAGTTGCCAGCTCGAATTCGACGCTCATAAAATGATTACTCGGTCGGCGATTTTTCTGCCGGCGAGCTTGAAAAGCTGCGACTGCGATCGCGAGCGAATTTGCAACCAAAAATCGGCTTCCGATATCGTCCAGCCCTTGCCAAATTTTGTGATGGTTTCTATGATGGTTTCAGCGGTATCTCGTTGTTGATTGCATCGGATTTCCGCCGCTTTGATGCCCAGTTCAGTTCCTCTTCTGGGCACCATTCCCGGTCAAAACTGGGCACCACCCCGCCGGGGTGGCGGTCACCCCGAACGAGGGCATGCTCGAGCGCGAGTTTCGAACCGCAGATCGTGATCTGATCGTTGCCGAGACCGACCTTGCCCACGATGAGACGGACATAGGCTTTCCGAAGAACGAGGTCATCGGCCTCGAGCTTTTCGCGGAGCATGTTCCCGAAGCGGTCGATGATTTCGGGCGTAATGCGGCGCTTGCCTTTCGCAATCTGCCGCTCGAGGCTCTCGATCGTATCGTTCAGCGAGGCCACTTTGGTGCGATGCTCAGCGAAACGCTTGGCGACGGTCGGGTCACGAGGCGACATGAGATCAGTCTCGACGAGTTCGAACAACTTTCCGATGGCGGTTTCGGCACGGGTGCGTTCGGCGCGAGCCTGTTGGAGATCGTGTGCACGACGCTCATTGGCTTCGTCCAAAGCCTCGACCACATGGGCCAGCAACTCGCGGAGACGGGGAGGTTCGAGAATGCGCTCTTTCAGCGCTTCGAGCAAGACATCGTCGAGCTGCTCTTCACGAATGGCCTTGCAGGAGCAACGGCTCGCGGACCCATTGATCTTGGCGCTACAGGCATAATAGCTGTATTGGCCGCCCTTGCCGGTGCGGATCGTCAGCCCGCGACCGCAGGCGGGATTGTCGCAAACGGCAAGACCCGTGAGCAGGGTAGGGCCGTTGGTGATACGCGGCGGCGTCTTTGCCGGCGCTGCCTTTGCGCGGATCGCGGCTACGGTCTCGGCTTCTTCGGGCTCGACGATCTGAGGGCATTCGACCCAAATCCAGTCCTCGGGCCCAGGGACGCGACCGTTATCGGCGGCCGTCTTGTCCGGGTAGGCACCGCGGTAGTGCGGCTGCGTCAGGATGCCGTCCAGCGCGCTATGGAAGAAGGGCTTGCCGCGCATCGTGTAGCCGTTGGCGGCTAGCCATTCAGCGATGGCGCGCGTTCCCATTGGCTGGCCGCTGAGGCCATGAGGCGCCAAGGCATAGATACGGCGAACGACAGCGGCCTCATGCTCGACGATCGCGAGTTTCTTGCGTTCCTTATTGCCTTCCACAGCAGCGGTTTCGGTCTTGTAGCCGAACGGAACGGTGCCACCGTTCCAATAGCCGGAGCGCGCATTGGTTCGACGATCGCGCCGCGTGAACAGGGATGCGCCATTCGCATATTTTTCGTTCATGATTGCAACCATGGAACGCATCATTTGGCCGTTCGGGCCGGGCCCAAAATCCTCGGTGATCGAAATGAGGCGGACGCCGGCATTCTGCAGACGGTGCTCCGCGACAAACTGTGTGAGCAGGTGCCGGGCAAAGCGATTGAGATTATACACGATGACAACCTGAACCGGGTGCTCGGACCCGGTGGCGAGATCGATCATCTTGTCGAACTGCTTGCGGGCAAGTTTGCGGCCTGAGACCCCGGGGTTCTTCAAAAATTTCGAGAAGCTCGATCTCTTCCTTCTCGGCATAGGCTTCGATCGCTGCCTTCTGGCTGGCGATGCTGGCGTTATTGCCGTCCTCTTCGTCGACGCTCACGCGCACGTAACCAAATGCTTTGGGTGCAACCTTCGACTTCACCATTTCAATTTCCTTCGATTCAATGTTTTTCACTATTTCTGCCGCTTCATTCGAAGAGCAGGCGCAGGCGGTCAGCGAGATGACATTTGACGAGCCGGGCCTCTCCCGGGAACAGCGACAGCATGTCCGGCAGGTAGCAGGCCACAGGACGCGCGACCGTCGCCCGGGACCCTCGACGGGGCCCGGCTCGGTTTTGCTTCTGTGTCTTTGGAGCATCGTCGGACATGGCGATACTGATGCATCAGCCCCCGAACCCGATTCGGCGTTGGCGGCGCGAGGCGATCCACCGTATGCAAAAAGCGGCGGAAACCCGCTGTACCGCTCCTGATTGGTGCCCGCCAGACTGGTTTACCGGCTATCCGTTAGAGGACATACCCAAGGCGCCAGCCGATCGGACCCCAGGCCTGCTCCGCGATAATGCTACTTTCACCGGTCGGGTTGCGGACAAAATCCTTGGCGAAAACCTTCCCGATACGGGTGTAGGCGTGCGAATAGGCCTCCTTCGGATCGCGGCGTTCGCCGGTTCCGATACGCGACTGCTGGTGCGTGTGAATCTCTTCGAAGGTGAACGGTTCGCCGCGGTGAACTTCCGCGGCCTCGCGCGTCCCGGCGATCATGGATTTGCCGGCACAGTTGGTGACCGCCAGCAGGCCCTTGGGGAGATGTCCCGGATCGCGTGTAACCGTGCAGCGGAGCAGGAAGAAGAGGCGGTTTGCGAGATGCACATTGTGACGCTTGATCGCCGGGAGCGCGAGCCCCACTGTGGGAACGAAAGAGGTAGACACGCCGAACGGGAGAAATCGGCTGACCTGCAGCGATCCCGAAACAAGGAGGTCCATCGTGGCAATGCCGAGGGGAATAGCGAGCATCGCCAGCGCCGTTCTGGTTTTTTCCGGCGATCTCAGGATAGTGCTCACAAGGACCTCCTTGTCGCGAATTGATCGTCAGCATCTGGTGCAGGTCGCGGCGTGCAGAACCCGCTGCCGTCCGAGGCTCGCTCCTCAGGTCAGCTATCCGCCGCGGGCTTGCCCGGCAAGTCCGGAAGGCCCGTCTTTCCGGAAACGCCGATATCCGGAGCGGAAAGATGTGCTTTTCCGCTCCGGACGAAAGTTCCGGCTTCCGATATCCCTTTTGTCTTGGGCCGCTGCCGCCTGGCCCAAGACGGGCGATGTCTAGAAGCGAGCCCCGAGCGTGACGCCATAGGTCCTCGCCGCGTTGACATAGGCGATGTTGCTGCCCCAGAATTCGCTGGGGTCGTCAACAACAAGCGCCACGCGCTTGTTTGTCAGATTTCTGATCCACAGCGATCCGTACACGCCCTCGCCGGGGCTGGTGTAGGAGAGGCGGGCATCGACGGTCGCGAAATCGCCGAGCCGGACGATATTTTCCTTCGACGTGTAATAATGGCCGCGATATTTCAGGTTCACCTCGGGCGCGAAGGTTCCGAGGCTTGTCTCGAGATCGTAGCGCATCGACGCGTTGAGGTTGAAATTCTCCGCGAGCGGCAATTTGTTCCCGATGAGCGCGGGATCGGTGGATCGCCGGATCGAGGTGTCGGTAAAGCCCGTGCCGAGGTTCAGCCGGAGATTGTCGACCGGCACGGCCTCGATCTCCAGCTCGGCCCCGAGCATCCGTGCTTTCGGTAGGTTGCTGAGAAGCTGGAGCCCGCTGTTGGGGACGAGCTGGTTCGTCTGATAGTCGCGGAAGTCGTAAAGATAAGCGCTGGCGTTCACGCGCAGCCGGCCGGGGATGAGGCTGCTTTTCACGCCCATTTCATAGTCGGTGACCGTTTCAGGGCGCACCGAGAGAATGCTCCCGTCGGCGTTGAGCACTTCGCCCCGGACGTTGGCGGTCGGCTTGAACGACCCGCCCTTGAAGCCGCGCGAGACGAGCGCATAGACCATGGTGCCCGGGCTGACCTGATAATCGAGCGCGATCTTCCAGCTCAGATTTCTCCAGCTTTCCTTTCCGCCGAGCGATGGCTGCGCTGCCTGAAGCAGCGTGCCCAGATTCTGCGTTTCCACCGCGCGCTTGAAATCGGCGACCTGGAAAGACGTGCGCGGCACGCTCGTCGGAAAATCCCAGCGCGACCGGAAGATATAGAAGATGTCCTTGTTCTCCCAGGTATAGCGCGCCGCCGCCGTGAGCATGAGTTCAGGGGTGATCTCATAGGTCGTATGCGCAAAGACGGCGTAGGATTCGGTGCCCTGCCGCTGGCCGCGGGTATAGAGCACCGTGTTCGCATTGGGATAAAGCGTCTGGCCGAGCCATTCGGTCGCATCCCAGCTCAGCCGCGCCTTGATCTTCTCGTCCATATAGAAGCCGCCCACGATCCACTTGAACGGACCGGTTGCATTCGAGGCAAGGCGAAGCTCCTGCGTCCATTGGCGCACATTGGTTATGTAGTATGCGTTGAGGATCGGCACGGGCGATGTGTCGCCGTCGGTCATATAGGCCTGCTTGGCTTTCAGATAACCCGTTGCCGACGTGAGCGTGACGGGGCCGAGGTCGATGTCGGTCGTGAAGGAAATCGGGAGATGCTTCAGATTTCCGTCGGGGTTTCCGTCGATTTCGGTCACGCGATACTTTGTCGAGGCTCCGAGATTCTGAAACCCGTAATCGGCTTGCAGCTCCGCCACGCTGCGCCCGTCGACCAAGGGTCCGAACCCCGGCTTCGACGCGAGGCCCGGCGTGCTCTTCCACGACAGAACAGGGGAGTTCCTGTTGAAATATTGCGCGCGCAGGACAGCGTGCACACGGTCGCTCGGTTCCCACTCCACGATGCCGCGAATGCCATAATAGTCATTGCCGATCCTCTTGCGGGTGACGGAATTATAGACATCGCCGTCGGACCTCTGGCCGGTATAGGCGATGCGGATGCCGAGCGTGTCGCTGAGCGGACCGCTGATGGCGCCGTTGACGATATTCTGGTTGAACCGCCCCAGTGTCACGTCGGCATAGCCGCTCCACGATTTGGTGGGCATCGCCGAAATGAACCGAATGGCACCGCCGGTCGCATTTCGGCCGAAAAGCGTGCCTTGCGGGCCTCGCAGGACCTCGGCCCGTTCGATGTCCCAGGTGAGTGCCGATTGGGCGAGCGCGGCATTCAACGGCACATCGTCGAGATAGACCATGTTCGAGGTCGTCGCGTTCGGGTTGAAATCGGACTGCGCGATACCGCGGACCGACAGACGCGGCACGCCCTGCGCCTCATCGATTTGTACGTTCGGAATCTTCGCTGCGAGGTCGTTGATCGTCTGCATCGTCGCCATCGCCTCGGTGCCGAGGACGGTCATCGAGATCGGTACCTTCTGGGCGCTTTCTTCGCGACGCTGCGCCGTCACGAGGATTTCGCTCAGGCCGGCACTCTCGTCGGTCGCGGTTTCTGCGTCCGGTGCGCGGGTTTCCTGTGCGTCGGCCCGCGCGGCGGTCGTGAGCGCGATGGCGCAAGCGCTCGTTAGAAGAGTCGATTTCAGCCAGTTATCCATAACCATCCCCTTTCGTTCGGTCCCTCGGCGGTGCCGGCAGAAAGAAGGACAAGGCTCGGAGCGACTTTGGTAACGCGAAGTTGCTTTCAAGCGATCCGGTGCGGGCCGGATCGGGGAGGAGGCAGAGCTGCTAGACGCGGATACGGCAGGGAAGACCGCGCATCAGCCACGACCCCATGACCGGATCGAGATCCGCGTCCGCGTTGCTCGTGCACATGTTGATACTGGTCTCGGCGACGCCGAACGGGTCGGCGGGCATAGGGCCGCGCTCGGGATACCACCAGCGGTCGGCATGAACGACATCCGGAGCGAAGCGCTCTTCGATCCGCACCATCTGTCGCACCGACCCGATGGGGGTCTCGATCGTCACCCACTGTTCCGCCTCGATTCCGAGCTTGCTCGCGAGATCGGGATGGAGGGTGACGAAGGGGTGCGGATTCTTGCGCCGGAAGGCGAGTGTCTGCTGCGAGCTCTGATGAAACCCCTCGAGCTGCCGTCCGCCGGTGGTCAGGATCAACGGGTAGTCGGGTGCATGATCAAAGACGCTGGACCAGCGGAAATGCGGCAGCGGGTCTTGCCCCCATTCTTCCATCATGGTGCTTCGCAGTTCGACCTTGCCCGACAGCGTGCCGTAGGCCCGTCGCGAGGGGGGCGGGGGGGCGCTATTGTCCGGGTGGCGCGCAGCCGCTCCCGTCAGGGGGCCGAAATGCTCGGCAACCGCGTCGAATGTCAGCCCCGCGGGTTCGAGCATCCGGTCGTAAAAGGCTTCGGCGCTTTCGGGCCACCAGTCTTCCTGCCCGCATCGCCGGCCGAGATCGCGAAATAGATAATAGTCGCTGCGATGCTCGTGCTCGGGCGGGATGGTGGCGGCGTTTGCCTCGACATAGTCGCCGGACCATCCCATGAACCCTCCGCCGACCGAGAAATACGGTTTCTCCAGCCAGTGCGCGGCGGGCAGCAGATAATCGGCGAGGCAACTGGTGGCGTTCAGGAACAGATCGTGGACCACCAGCAATTCCAGATTGTCGCTGAGCAATGCCGTGCGCGCTTCGCCGCTATTGGCGCTGCCGCCAACCGGATTATGCGTCTGGATGACAAGCGCTTTCACCGGATAGGGGCGGCCGGACAGGATCGCCTGCCACAAGGTCGGTTCGTGCGCGCTTGAAATCCATTCCGGAATACCGCGCTTGCCGTACCAGGCCTCGGCCATCGCCTCGTCCAGCCGGTCATAGCCCCCGATGCTTCCGAAACGATCCGCGCCCAGCGCCTTTGCGCGCTGTTCCCTCGATATCGTCTCAGGCGCCATCCAGTCGGCGTTCGCGAGAATGTCGCGCGGCGGTCCCTTGAGCATATGGCCGCCCGGCCGGTTCAAATTTCCGGTGATCGCGATGAGGCACGCCATGATGCGTCCTTGCTGCACCGCCGTCACGCCTGACTGGCAAAGACCGTTGCCGCAGCCGAATACCGTCGGCCCATCGCCCGACATCATGTGGGCAGCGGTGCGAATGTCGGCTTCCGGAACGCCGGTGATGGCGGACACGCGATCGAGGGGATATTCGGCGGCCCGCGCCTGCAAAGCCTCGAAGCCGATCGTCTCGCGGGCAACGAAATCGGCATCGTAGCGACCGGACGCGATGATCTCGCGCAGCAATCCCATACCGAGCGCGGCGTCGGTGCCCGGCCGCGACTGCAGCCAGAGGTCGGCGCGCGCCGCCTCGTCGGTGCGCGCGGGATCGATGACGACCAGCCGGGTTCCTTCGGCGAAGGCCTTTTCCATGACGCGCCACGCGGGCCGCGCCGACTGCGTCGGCCGGCGACCCCAAAGGACCAGTGTTTCGGTCACGCCGGGCACGGGCGAGGACGCATGGGTCGGCCCGAAGCCATAGGTCAGATATTCGCCCATGGCCGTCGGCCCGACGCAGATCTTGTCCTGCGCGACCATATTGGGGCTGCCGAGAAGGTTCATGAACCGCTTGCCGATGCCGGCGTCCGAACCGCGCGTGGTGCCGCAGGAATGCGCGATGCTCTCCGGGCCGTGGTCGGCGGCAAGCTGCATGAGCTTTGCGGCGATTTCGTCGAGCGCCTGATCCCACGAAATCGGCTTCCACTCGCCGCTGCCCCGCGCGCCGATCCGTTTCAGCGGACGATGAATGCGATCGGGCGAATAATGCAGTTGAGGAGCCTGCGCGCCCTTCGGGCAGATAAAGCCGCCCGTCCTCGGGTGATCGCGATCTCCCTGAAGCCGCACCACCTCGCCCTCCTTCAGATAGGCGATATGGCCGCACTGCTGCGAGCAGGTGAAGCATATGGTGCGCTTCTGGATCGTTCCGGACACCGGGCAGCCTTTTCTTCAGTGAGTCCTCTATTCTGGCGACAATCGAAGTGCCTCGACTGGTAACGCGCGGCCCTCATTTTTTGAGCCGGTTCCGGAGGCGGGTGTTCGCGCGTGCCGGCGGCAGGTGCTCCGCCTGCCCGATGCTGCGGGCGTGCGGGAAAACCGGAAGCGATTCTCTCGCCTCTTCGTCTGGTCCTGGCCGCTTTGGCAAGCCCCCCTGATTTTCGATGCGGAATTTTGTCATCCGGAACAGCACCCTATCCGAAAAACGGCTCACGACATTTTTTTGTTGACTGATCAGTCAGTCAGCGAAATACTCGCACGGTAAGCAGGGCCGGGAGCGGAACAATCCGACGGCGGCCTGTCGCGGCTTCGGGAGAGGATTCTTGAAAATGGCAAATGCGTGCCAAGGTGCAAAACCGCAAAATCAGCGAGGGAGAGATACTTTCCACCGGCCCGGCGCTCCGCGACGGCCTCCGGAAGATTAGTCATCCGATGATCTGAAGGCGCGCCACCCGTTTCGGCCGCCCGGACAATCGCTGCACCCGTCCCGTTCGGAATCTTTTCCGTTTCGTCCTTTCGGGCTTCGGCCTTGTTCCCCGATTTTTGGGGAGGGGAGACTATTGCATGATCGACGATCACGCGCTGGCATATTGGTTCCGTACCGAAGTCCTGCCGCTCGAGGGCGCGCTGACCCGCTTTTTGAGGCGGAACTGGCGCGCATCGCAGGACGTCGGCGACCTTCGGCAGGATGTCTATGAACTCACCATTTCGGGCGCCCGTCGAGAGCTTCCGCACAACGCACGCGCCTATCTGTTTACGGTTGCGCGCAATCATCTGATCAATCGCAGCAAGCGGGCCAGGATGGTCGCTTTCGATCTGATGGCCGAACCGGAGGTCGTCATCGCCGATGTCGATTTTCATGCCGCCGAGCGGCATCTGACCGCGCGGGATTCGCTCCGGCGCATACAGGATGGCATGAACCGCCTCTCGCCGCGCATCCGTGAAATTGTCGAGCTTCGCAAGATGGACGGCCTGAGCGCCCGCGAAACCGCCAGCCGCCTCGGCATCGGCCTCGATGCGGTGAACAAGCAGACCGGCATGGGCGTGCGCGCGCTTGCGAATTTCGTGCAGGGAGGTCGCGGACTGGTCGTTCGCCAGCGTCGCCGCATTCCCGAGCGAATGTCCGTCTCGGCCGGCGCGAACCGATGACGCACGAGACACCGGCATTCGACCGAATTTGTCATTCCCATTTTCGCCGGACCGGTTGTCTCCAACATGAAGCGCGGCCTCCGCGCCGGGGCCTCGCGCCGGACGACCGTCCGCCCCTTCCAGCAACGAGCTGCACGAGTTGAACGTAATGGCCTCGATCTCATCACGACCCTGTTACCGGTTCATCGTGCTGGCGCTGCTTCTGCTCGTTTACGCATCCAACTATATCGACCGGATCCTCGTCGCCGTGCTGGCGGAAGACATCAAGGCGGACCTGCAGCTTTCCGACGCCCAGCTCGGTGTCCTCGGCGGTCTCGCCTTTGCGATCCTCTATACCACCCTTTCCATCCCGTTCGCGATGCTCGCCGATCGGCTGAGCCGAACCTGGGTGATTACCGTCTGCCTCTCCGTATGGAGCATCTTTACCGCGCTTTGCGGCATCGCGACCAGCTTCTGGCAGATTCTCTCGTTCCGGATGGGAGTCGGGATCGGCGAAGCCGGAGGCGTCGCGCCCTCCTATTCGGTCGTGTCGGCCTATTTCCCGCCCGACCAGCGCGCCCGGGCGCTTGCTGTCTACAGCCTCGGTGGTCCGATCGGGGCATCTTCGGGCTATTTCCTGGGCGGCTTCGTCGCCGAGGTCGCCGACTGGCGCACCGCGTTCATTGCCGTCGGGCTTCTGGGCCTGTTGCTCGCTCCGATATTCCGTATCGTCGTACGCGAGCCCGCACCCCAGCCGGAAGTCAAAGAAGTCAAAGAGGTCCCGGTTCCGGTCAACCGCGTATTCTCCATCCTGGCGCGTCAGCCGAGCTTCTGGCTGCTGTCCTGGGGCGCCGCTATCGCCAGCATTCCCGGCTATGCCGTCCTGTTCTGGCTGCCGAGCGTCATGCAGCGCAGCTACGCGCTGCCGATGGAAGCGGCGAGCCAGATCGTCGGCATGCTCGTGCTCGTCGCCGGTGTTTCGGGTCTGTTGGCTGGCGGATGGCTTTCCGAAAAATCGGGCAAGCAGGACATGGCGGCTTATGCGCGGCGACCCGGTCTCGCGCTTGTCGCTGCGGCGCCTCTCTTCCTCGCCGGGCTGTATGCCGATCAGCTGTGGCTGACCCTCCCGTTGGTGATGGTGGGGCTTGCCATGTTCTACGCATGGATCGGGCCGAGCCTTGCGATCGTCCAGAATATGGTGCCCGCCAATATGCGATCTACCGCTCCGGCCTGCATGCTTCTCATCATCAATCTCGTCGGTCTCGGGGCAGGTCCGTGGATCGTCGGTCTGATCTCCGACGCCTTCTCGGCGCTTTCGGGTCCCGATGCGCTGCGGCAAAGCCTGCTGGCGAGTTTTCCTCTTTTCGCGGTCGGAGGCCTGATGCTGATGGCGGCGGCGCGGCGCCTCGATCTGCGGGCCGCAGCGGCATGATGTCGAAATCGTTTCGGTCTCGGCATTTTGCGGACCGGCGAAGCGCGGACCAATGCGCCATGGCAATTCGCCCGGATGGCATTATGCCTGAGCTTCCTTCCGCGACGATCCAATCGATGAAAGGCTATCGAGCGATAATATGGCGAACCTAACGCAAAGCGCGCCGCGTGAAACGGCCGGCCGCAGGAAGAGCCGGAGCGAGATCGCGGCCGAACGGCGCAGCGAGATCATCGATGCGTTCATCGATTGTGTCCGGCGCCTTGGAATTCACGGCAGTACGGTCGAGCAGGTCGCCAAGGCCGCGGGCGTCAGCCGGACACTGATATTTCACTATTTCGGCGACATGGACTCGCTCTTGCAGGCGGCGCTGGAACGGATCGTGTCCAGTTCGGTCTATGGCCTCACCCTCCACGGGGAAGGGCTGGGCGCGCAGGAGCGCCGCAAGCGGCTGGTCGACTTCATCGTCAGCGGCGAACATTTCCAGACGCCGAGCGACGTGGTGCTGATGGCCGAACTTGTTTCGCTGGGCGTGCGCGACGCGGGCGTCGGCGACCTTGCCTGCCGCGGATATGGCGAGTCCATAGCGACGAAAGAAGCCGAACTGGCGGCCTGTTATCCGGAGGCCGATATCCCGGCGCGCCGGGCGGTCGCCTATGCGTTGATGTGCCTCTCGGAGATGCACTGGCATTTTACGGCGATCGGCCTGGGCGGCGAGGCGCGGAACCGGGATGTCCGGCTCGCCTGCAACGCGCTCCTCGGCATATTGGAGAAACCTCCGGTGAGCGGCGCCTGAAAGGGGAACGGCGAGCGGCTCCCTGGGATAGGCCGCGCGTCGCTTACGGCATATGCAAGATGGTGCCCAGCGTGGCGTAGGTCGGCCCGCCGAGCCGCGCGACCGGTGCCAGCCGCCGCTGATCGATCTTGCCATCCCCGATCAGTTCGTCGTCGATATGAAAGCGGACGACCTCGCCGACGATGGCCTCCGCGCCGTCGGAGCCATATTGGATGCTCGAATGGAAGATGCATTCCATCTGGACCGGAGAGCCGGCGATGCGCGGCGCGGAGATCAACTCGCCGGGCATGAGCTCGACTCCCAGCAGCTCGGCCTCGCTCGCTTCCGGAGGATAGGGCGCCGATGTCGCGTGAGCGGTTTCAAGCAGCTTTTCGCTTACGATGTTGATGACGAAACATCGCTGCGCGAAAATATTGCGCGCGGTGTCCTTGCGCCGGCCATTCTCGCGCCAGATGCCCACCTGAAGCAGCGGCGGCTTGTTCGAGACAAAGGTGAAGGCGCTGAACGGCGCGAGGTTCACGATGCCCCGGCTGTCGATCGTGCTGATCCAGGCAATGGGGCGCGGCACGACGATCCCGACCAGCAATTTGTAAATATCCAGCTCGCTCAGGCTCTGGGGATCGATTCGCATGGGGCGCCTTCTTCGCTTCCGCCGGGGTGTCGGCACCGGGAAGGACAGCCAGGACCCGGAAACTGGTAATCTCACCCATCACCGCGCTGCAGGATGGCCGGCAACCTGGCGGGGCACTCTGGCGCGGCACTTTCGAGGTTGCTGCCAGGGCCGGGCTCGATACAGCCTAGTTCCTCCAGCCCGCGCCCAGCGCCGTCTGAACATCGATCCACGCCGACAGCGCGGCCGTTTCTGCGCGAAGTGTTTGGTTCGCTGCCACAAGCCGCGCGTCGCGGCGCATTGCCGCTTTCAGATAGCTGTCCTGGCCAGCCCGGTGCCGTGTCCCGGCAAGTTCGGCGAGCCGGGTAGCGAGCGCAAGATCGTCGCGTGCCATGGCTGCAGTCCTTCTGGCCGCGTCGAACAAATCGAGCGCGGCATCGGTTTCCTCAAGCGCCTTCATGAAGCTGGCTTCCCAGCGGGCCCCGGCGGCCTCGGCCGAAGCGCCCTCCGCCCGGATCCTCGCCCGGATCCGGTCCATGTCGAACAGCCCCCAGCTCAGCATCGGGCCGATTCCGAAGCGAAGCGCGCCTTCGTCGGTCAGGCGGCCGGGAACCGCGCTCACACCCGCCGACCCGAACAGGCTGAGCCGCGGATAGAGATCAGCCTGCGCGATCTTGATTCGGGCCAGCGCCTGCAACAGCTCCTGCTCGGCGGCCGCCACATCGGGCCGCAGGCGCAGGATGCGCTCGGGATTGCCCGCGCGGACGAACTGCGGCGCCGGAAGCGCACGGGTCTTGAGGTTTGCGAAATTCCGGACGCCGTCGGGAGCCGGCGTGCCCGTCAGCGTCGCGAGACGGCGAAGCGCGTTGCGGCGCGCGAGTTCGAGAGCGAGGCGCTCGCCATCGAGCGCGCCAAGAGCCCGTTCGGCCTCGACGAGATCATCCTGCCGGATCCCGCCGATATTGCGGGCCTGGCCGAGCCGTGCGGCGATATCGGCAAGCAGGCTGCGGCGTTCGGCCAAGAGGACGAGCCGCTCGTCGCTCTCTGCGAGGTCGGCCCAGGCGCGCACGACCGAGGCGGCGACCGAGGCTTCGACGCCGCGCCGCACCCATGCCTCCTGCTCGCCGCGGGCTACCGCCGCGTCCGCGGTTGCGGCGAGGCGACCCGCAAGGTCGAGTTCCCAGTTGAGCGAAACGCCGCCGTCGATGAGTGTCTGGCTCGGCAAGACTTCGGGTCCGCCTACAGTATCGAGCTGGAGCGATGCGCCCGCGGTTCGCGAACGCGACACGGAGGCGTCGACGCTGCCGACCGGTAGTTTCGCGGCCCTTGCTTCGCGCACCAGCGCGCGCGCTGCCTTGAGATTTGCCGACGCCGCGCGAAGATCGGCATTGTTGCGCAATGCGAGTTCGACAAGGCGATCGAGTTCGGGCTCGCCGAGTTCGGTCCACCAGTCGAGCCGCGGCGCTTCCGCGCTGATGCCCGTTCCGGTCGACCAGCCGGCGGGCGGTGCGGGCAGGGGGGCGGGCTTCTCGATCTGCGGGCCCGCGCAGGCGGCGAGCAGGAGCGCGAGACAGGACGCCGCGGCGGGCTTTGAACGGATCATGTCATATCTCCAGAGAGGGGCTGCGCCATGTCGTCCGACTTCTTGCGGAAGGCGAGCGCGTACAGCGCGGGGATGAGGACGAGGGTGATGAGCGTGCCGAGGGCGATGCCGCCGATCATGGCGGCGGCCATCGGTCGCCACAGATCGCCGCCGAAGATATAGAGCGGGACGAGGCCGGCGATGCAGGCGAGCTTCGTCATCACGATCGGGCGCAGGCGAAGCTCGGCCGAGTGGGCGATCGCCGCCATGAGATCCATGCCCGCCTTGCGGTCGTCGGCAATCTGTCCGAGGAGAAGCACCGCATTGTTCACGATGATCCCCATCAGCGCGAGAATGCCGATCGTCGCCGTGAAGCTCAGCGGCTGCCCTGACAGGAAGAGGCCGAGCGTCGCACCGATCACGACGAAGGGCATCGAGGCGAGCACGATCAGCGTCTTTCGCAGGCTGCCGAACTGCCACAGGAAGAGCAGGAACATGGCAACGAGCGCGAGCGGCGCGAAACGGTTGAGGCCTGCGTTGGCCTTTTCGCTTGCATCGATCTCGCCGCCGAAGGTCACCTTGTGGCCCGCCGGCAATCCGAGTTTCGCGAAGCCCGGCGCGACGCGGTCGACAATATCCTGCGCGGTCATATCGCGATGGCGCGCGGTCACTTCGACCACCGGCAGGAGATTGCGCCGGGTCATCAGCGAAGCCTGGTCGGCAAGTTCGATATGCGCGACCGATCCGAGCGAAATTCCCGATTGGGTCGGACCGACCGGCAGCGAGTTCAGTCGTTCGATCGTCGCGCGATCGCCGCGGTCGGCGCGGACGATCACCGGTATCTCGATGTCGCCGTCGCGGATCACCGTCGCGAGCGAACCGTCCTGGATCGCGTTGATCGCAGAGAAGACTGCGGCATTCGACAGCCCCGCCGCGGCGACCTTGGCCTGGTCAACACTGACGGTAAGGCGAAGGAGCGATCCCTCGAGCGTGGTCTTGACGCGGACCATGCCTTCGACGGTGTCGAGCTCGGCCTTCAGCCGTTCGGCCGATCGTTCGAGCACTGCGCGATCCGGACCAGTGAGGCGGAACACCGCAACGCCTGTCTCTGCCGACCCCAAAAAGAAGCGCTTGGTATCGAGCCTCGCCTCGGGAAAGCGCGGTTGCAGCGTCCGGTCGATCCGCGCGATCGCGGCATCGACGTCGGCGTCCTTGTCGAGATTGATGATCGCATAGGCCCGGTTGAGCGTGGGCGAGGGCGGGTTCAACCCGAGAATGAAACGCGGGCCGCCATCGGCGACATAGGTGATGTGGCTGGCGACGTCCGGGAACAGCTTGCGATCGTTGAGCAGCGCCGAAATGCGTGCAGCCGTTTTCATCGTCTCTTCCGCGGTCGCTGACGGGGCGAGTTCGATCGGCATCTGGATCTGCTTGCGGGCCGAGGGCGCAAGCAGTTCCTGCGGCACGAACTGCATCAGGACGAGCGCACCGGCCAGCAATCCGGTCATCCCCGCCGCGACGCGTCCCGGCCCGGCGAGAATCTTGCCGACCAGCCCGCCATAAAAGCGCTTGATGCGTCCGAGCGTACCCGCTTCTTCGTCATGGTGGGCGTCGGCGCCGATATAGCGGAGCGCGAGGAGCGGCGTGACGGTCAGCGCGAGCAGCAGCGAAAGGAGGAGCGTGATCGCGAGCACGATGCCGAGGCTGCGCATATATTCGCCCGTCTCGGTCTCGCCCGCGACGAGAGGAACGAAGGCGATGATGATCGCCAGCGACGACACGAGCAGCGGTGCGAACATCGTCTCGCCCGCGACGCGAGCGGCCGGAAGACGCTCTTCGCCTTCGCTCAGCCGGCGTTGATAGTCCTCGACGACGACGATGCCGTTGTCGACGAATATTCCGAGCGCGATGATGATCGCCGCGATTGATATCTGGTGAAGTTCGATGCCCATCGCCATCATGATGATCGCGGTGCCGAGTACCGTCATGGGCACGATAGTTCCCGTGACCAGCCCGCTCCGCCAGCCAAGGAAGAGCATGACGACGGCGAGCACGACGATCACGGTTTCGACGAAGACCTGACCAACCTTCGTCAACTCCTTCTTCACCACGCTCGCCTGATCGGTGATCGTGTCGATATGGAGCCCCGCGGGCAGCGTCTTCCGGATCTCCGCGAGCCGGGTGTCGATCGCGTCGGCGAAGCTCAGAACATTGAGGCCGTTCGCCATCGAAACCCCGAGGACGACCGAGGGCTTGCCGTTGAAATAGGCGCCGCCTTGCGGCGGATCCTGCGGTACCTGGCGGATCGTGCCCAGCGACCCCAGCGGCACGACGCCCTCGCCAACGGGGATGGGAATGGCGGCGAGTTCGCTCGATGTCCGGACCCGGTCTCCGGTCTGGATCGCGATTGCGAGCCCGCCCTGCGACAGTTGGCCCGTCGGGGCGAGCTGTTCGCGCTCCGACAGCGCGCGCGCCACCGCCGATACGCTGGTGCCGGCGTTGCGTAGAAACTCGGGATTGAGTTCGACATAGGCGACGTCCTTGCGCACGCCATGCAGCGATATCGTCGCGACACCCTCGACCGCCTGGAGCTGATTGCGGATATGCTTCGCCCAGAGTTCGAGCTGGCTCGCGCTATAGCCTTGACCAGTCACCGCGATTGTCCGGACCGCCACGCGGCCGAAGTCATCATTCAGGCGAGGGCCTATGGTGCCCAAGGGCAGCGAGGGCTGTACCTCGGCAAGGCGCGAGCGGATCTTCTGCCACACCGCCGGAACCTGTTGCGCGGCGACATTCTCGTGCAGCGATACATAGACCAGGACGCTGCCCGGCCGGATCTGCGTATCGATGGTCATGACTTCGCTTTGACCGCGGATCGCCTCTTCGATCGGGCGGGCGACTGCCTTCTCGATACGCTCGGGCGATTCCCCGGGCAGATAGGCGTCGACGGTCGCCATACGCAAAGTCACGCTCGGCTCTTCCGTCGCGGGGAAATCGAGCAGAGCGACGAGGCCGACGAGGCACATGATGATCGCGGTGATGAGGACGAAGCGCGGGCGCGCGATCGCGGCGCCGGTCAGCGACGCGGGTTTGGCGAGGGACATGGTCGTTTCCTTCAGGTGCCGGGTTTGGCGATCAGCACGCGCTGGCCATGCCGGACGAAGGCACCGCCGGCTTCCACAACGCGCGCGCCGAGAGGCAGGGCGGCGGTTACGCGCGCGTCGCTGCCGGTGAGGGCGATGAGGGTCACCGGAACGCGCACGATGCGGCCCTCGCTGCCGATACGGTAGACAAAACGGCTGCCGTTGCGCTGGACCTGGACGGCGGTGGCCGGGACGCGGACGACGCCGGCCCCGCTGCTTTCCACCGTCATTGTCAGCCGGACGATCGCACCGGGCATCGGCTGACCGCTCCGGATCGCGAGGCGGACGGGAACGACGCCGCCGTCCTCGACGCGCGGAGATACGCCGATGACCTCGGCTTCGCCGGCACCGGTTTCGCTGCTGTAGCGCACGCGATTGCCGGGCTTGACCCGGTCGGCGAGTTTCTGGGGAACCGCCGCGAGTATTTGACGACCACCGCCGCCCTCGATGACGAACAAGATCTGGCCGGGCGCGGCAACCCCGCCCACCTCGATATTGCGGCCGGCTACGACGCCGGATCCCGGAGCGCGGACGATGCGCTGCCCGGCTGCATCCTGGGCGAGTCCGAGGCCGGCCCTCGCCGCGCGCAAGGCGCCCGTGGCAGCGCGCGCTTCGGCCTCGATCGCTGATCGCTCGGCCTCCGATACGGTGCCTGTCGGGACCAGCTCAGCGGCGCGCGCCGCGGCGGTAGCGCGCTCGGCTGCGATCGCGGCAGCGCGATCGAGCTCGCCCTGGGCCTGTTTGACGCGGAGCGCCGCACCGGTTCCGTCGAGGACCGCCAGCGGGGTTCCCGCCGCGACCCTGTCTCCGATCTGGGCAAGAAGCCGGACGACGCGTCCACCGTCGACGCTGCCCGCCTGAAACGGCGTCGCCGACTGGACAATGCCGGTCAGCGAGTCCTCGGCGGCGGCATCGCCGCGCACCTCCGCCGCCGCGACGAAGGCGCGTGTCTCGGCGACCTGGTCTTCGTCGATTGCCGAAAAAGCGAGGGCGGTTGCGCTCCAAAGCGCGCCGGCGCCAAGGACGCCTCCAATTAATATACAGGACTGTTTATTTATATAATAGAAGCGCCGAAGGGCGGCGAGATGACGTTTCGTCATGGGTCAGGGCTTTCTTTCGGAAGGGGATAAAACGGCATCGATATGGGCGAGATAGTGCGCGAAGATGTGTCGGCTGCGATCGGGGGCGATCAATATCTGCCGCAGGATCGCTTCGAACATGAGCCCCATCTGCTCGGCCACCGCGTCGCTGTCGACACTCTTCCCGACCAGGCCATTCGTCTTCGCCTGCTCGATGGCGCGGGCGATGGCGGCGATCGATTTGGCATCGTTCGAGGCGACCATTGCCATGACTGTGGCGTTGCGCGCCGCTTCGCTGATGATTTCGGCCCGTAGCGCGGCGACGGCGCGGCCGCTCTCGGAATAGAGAAAGGGTTCGAGAATCTGCTGCACCGCGTGGGACGAGAAATCGGTTCGGCCGATCATGCCGATGAGTTGAAGGTCGACCTCCAGGTCTTCCTCGATGAGGGCCAGGATCAATGCATCCTTGTTGGGATAATATTGATAGATGTTGGCCGTGCTGACACCGGCCGCGGCGCTGATCTCTGCGATCGAGGAGGCATGGAAACCCGAACGCACGAAGCAGGCGCGGGCGCCGGCGAGAATCTTTCGCATGCGTTCGAGGCGAGCTTCCTCGTTCACGGGGCGGCCGCGGGTAGTAGAGAGGTGCGAATCGTTCATATGGATATATATAAACGATCACTCACTTATGTCAACAGATCCCATTCGCCGGTCTCGCGGGCACGAAGGCGGTGGGCGATGGACGCGTCCGTATCGCCGAATTGCCATCATGGGAATGCGGTATGGCCTGGCAGGCATTGCAATCATAAACGATATTTATCGAAAATGTTTGCGATCATCTTCCGGGCCTGTAAGAAGGAGGAGGCGCGAAGAGTCGCATGAGAGCTTTGTTTGGCGTGGCCGGCTCGCGCTTTGGGAGGATAAATCTTGCGCGAACAGAACAGTGGCAGCTCCGGTTTCGATGTATCCGTTCTGGGGCTGGGCGCGATGGGAACGATCATCGCACGCACGCTGACGGAAAGGGGAAGGCGCGTCGCGGTCTGGAACCGGTCCCCTGGCAAGGCGGAAGGTCTGCGCGCGAGCGGCGTCCATATCTCCGATACGGCCGAAGATGCGCTCAGGGCCAGTCCGGTATCGATACTGGTGCTGCTCAACAGCGAGGTCGCTCGCGAAACGCTCGGCGCATTACGCGCTTCCGGTGCGCTCGCCGGGCGCACCATCGTCAATTATAGTTCGGGCAGCGCGGAAGAAGGCCAGGAATTGCAAAAGCTGGTTGCGGGGGCCGGCGCGCGTCTCGTCAAGGGGACGATCATGTCCTACCCGCGCAACATCGGTCATCCCGAGAGCTATTGCATCCATACCGGCGATCCGGGCGCCTTCGAGGATCATCGTGAAATCCTCGAGCTGCTCGCCGGCCACGCGATCTTCCTTCCGTGGAAGGAAGCTTATGCTTTCGCGACCGCGATCAACGCCCAGACCTTCACGGCTATGCTTTCGTTCTTTGAGGTCGCGGGCGCGGCGCATCGCATGGGCCTGCCCGTTCGCCAGATGGCCCGGCAGATCAACGACGCTTCGCGCTTCTTCGCGGCCGACGCGATCGAGGACGCTATTTGCCGTTTCGAGGGAGCCGGGTTTGCGGGCGACCAGGCGACGATCGATGTTCATGAGGCCGGCTTTACCTATATCAGGGACTATATGCAGTCGCAGGGCGCTTCGACGCCGATTTTCGACGCCGTGTGCGAGGTGGTCCGCCGCGCGCAGCGCGAGGGCCACGGGGAGGCGGACATAGCGGCCACGACGAAAATCTTCGCGCCCCCAGAGGCATTCACAGAGTAAAGTCGCGGGCGGTATGCTTAATTGCACTCGGCGACAGGCGTGCGCCGCGGTGAAGCTCCCGGGAAAGCTTCGGACAATTTCCTGCCTGTGACCTTACGCTTCCTTCGGCGAGGCGGACCCGCACGGACATGTTCCGGGCGTTAGAGCTGGGTTTATAGAATTTTTATCGCCATATTGGCCGGAATTCGGCACCCTCTCTTCATGTTTGAGCCGTTTCTGCGCATATAGAACCGATATTTATCGAAAAATATTGCAGCTGCGGTTCTGCGGCATTAAGGTGGCCGCAATGGCGAGGAATATGCGCCGCTATTCAAAAGCGCTGCATTGATCCGGCAGGACGGGAGCGGGCCGACAGGTGCTGGAAGCGGAAAGCAAAATATGAGCAATATCGCGGAGGAAGTTGCCGGGGACATCATCCGGGTAGACGTCTTGATCATCGGCGCCGGGATTTCCGGCATCGGCGCGGCCCATCATCTCAGCCAGCAGCTTCCGGAGAAGGATTTCCTGATCCTCGAAGCGAAGAACAGCTACGGGGGGACGTGGGATACCCATCGCTATCCCGGCGCCCGGTCCGATTCCGACCTCTACACCTTCGGCTACAGGTTCAAGCCATGGGTCGGCCCGCCCGTCGCGGGCCGCAGCGAAATCCTGCGCTATCTTGAGGAAGCGATCGAAGAGGGCGGATTCGCCGACAGGATCCTATATGGTCACCGCGTCCTGACCTGCCGTTGGAGCAGCCCGGATTCAAGCTGGCTGGTCGAAGCGGTCCGCAATGGTGACGACAAAAAGATAGTCTTCGCCGCAAATTTCCTCTGGATGTGCCAGGGCTATTACGATCACGACAAGCCCTACCTCCCCGAATGGCCCGCGATGGACGACTTCGCGGGGCGGATCATCCATCCGCAGCAGTGGGACCCCGAACTGGATTATACGGACAAGCGGGTCGTCGTCATCGGTTCGGGTGCAACGGCGGCGACGCTCGTACCCGCGCTTGCCGAGAAGGCGGCGCAGGTCACCATGTTGCAGCGCTCGCCGACCTATTTCTATTGTGCTCCGAACAAGAACGAGCTTGCCGACAGGCTGCGCGAAATCGGTATCGACGAACCTACGATCCACCGCGTCGTGCGTGCCGAAGTCCTTCATGACCAGGAACTTCTGGCGCGCCGCGCCGTCGAGGAACCCGAGGTACTTTTCGACGAGCTCAAGGGCGCCATTCGCGACTATGCCGGCGAAGACTTCGAGTTCGATCCGCATTTCGTGCCGCGCTATCGCGTCTGGCAGCAGAGGCTCGCTTATTGCCCCGACGGCGATCTCTTCCAGGCCGTCAGCAGCGGGCGCGCGAATGTCGTCACTGACGAAATCGATCGCTTCACCCGCACGGGAATCGTGACGAAATCGGGCGAAGAGCTCGAGGCCGATATCGTCGTTGCCGCCACCGGCTTCCGGTTGCTGATGATGGGCAAGATCGAGTTCGAGGTCGACGGGCGACCCGTCGACTGGCACGAAACCGTGAACTATCGGGGAATGATGTTCACGGGCGTGCCGAACCTCGTCTGGATTATGGGCTATTTCCGTGCGAGTTGGACCTTGCGGGTCGATCTGGTCGCCGACTTCGTCTGCAAGCTTCTGGCGGAAATGGACCGGCGCGGCATGCGCAAGGTAGAAGTCGCGTTGCGCGAGGAAGATCGCGACATGTCCTTGCTGCCCTGGATCGATGGCGAGAATTTCAACCCGGGCTACATCGTGCGGGGATTGGCGGAGATGCCGGTGCGCGGCGACAAGCCGGAGTGGATGCACAATCAGGATTATTGGCGGGAACGCGAAGAGTTACCGCAAATCGACCTGTCCGGCGCGGAGTTTATCTACCAGTCGGGCCGCGCAGCCTAGCCGCCGAACGGCGGGTTCCATTCTCGGGCGATGCAGCTTTCGGGGTGGCGGCCCGCGTGCCGAATATCTTCACGGGCGTTCCGACGGGCAGGTGGCAATCCCTCATGCGCAGGATGCCGGGCGCAAGCGCAGCCCGGCATCGACGGCGATCGGCGCCGGTCAGTGCTGGCTTTCGGGCATTCGGACTGTCAGCCCGTCGAGCGAGGCGTCGATCATGATCTGGCAAGCGAGGCGCGAATTGGCTTCGACGCCTTCGGCGATTTCGAGCATGTCATTCTCCATTGCGCTGCGTTCGCCGGTCCTTTCGAACCATGCCGGATCGACATAGACGTGACAGGTCGCGCAGGCGCAGGCGCCGAAGCAATCGGCGTCGATTCCAGGCACGTCGTTATTCTTCGCCGCCTCCATCACGGAGACCCCGTCTTCGGCTTCGATCGTGTGGACGGTATCATCATGTTCGACAAATATGATCTTGGTCATTGTCCGCTCGCGCGCCGTCAGGCGCGCGCCTCTTTCTGAGTGGTGGAGAACAGGAAGTGCGACGGCGCTCAGAGCCGCCGGGGAATGACGACCTGCATCGAAGTATAGCCGCGAACGAAGCTGTTCGGCACGCGCTCGGGCTCCGCGGTCACGACGATCTCGGGAAAGCGTGTCGCGATTTCTTCCCAGAGTATCTTCAGCTGAAGTTCGGCGAGCCGGTTGCCGACGCAGCGGTGGATTCCGAACCCGAACGACAGATGGCGGCGCGCGTTGGGGCGGTCGATCAGATAATCGTTCGGCCGGTCGATAACCGTTTCGTCGCGGTTGCCCGACAGATACCACATGGCGACCTTGTCGCCCTCGCGAATCGTCTTGCCGCCGAGTTCGACGTCGCCGGTCGCGGTCCGGCGCATATAGGCCAGCGGCGTCTGCCAGCGGATCGTCTCCGATATCATCGAGGGCAACAGCGCCGCGTCGCGGTCGAGCTTCGCGCGCTGCTCGGGAAACCTGTGCATGGCATAGACCGAGCCGGTCATCGAATTGCGCGTCGTGTCGTTGCCGCCGACGATGAGGAGCATCAGGTTGCCCAGATATTCTTCGGGGCTCATGTCCTTCATCGCCGGGCTGTGCGCCATCATCGAGATGAGATCGTCGCGCGGCTCGGCGTCCGCCCGCTCGTTCCAGAGCTCGATGAACACTGAATAGGCCTCGTCCATCACCGCCTGAAACTCGGCCTGCCAATTGTCCGGTGTGTATAACGGGCTCGTCGGGTCGGCCGAGATCATGTCCGACCAATAGGTCAGTTTTCGGCGGTCCTCGAACGGGAAATCGAACAGGGTCGCGAGCATTTGTCCGGTGAGCTCGATCGAGACCTTGTCGACCCAGTCGAACGGCTCGCCGACAGGTAGGTCGTCGAGGCATTTCTGCATCCTGCTGCGGATGAGCGGTTCGAGATCGCGCAGACGGCCCGGCGAGACCGACGGGGTGACGGCCTTGCGCTGGACGTCGTGCTTCGGCGGGTCCATTGCGATGAAGCCTGGTGCGAAATCATCGTCGAGCGTGATATTGGGGCTCGACGAGAAATTATTATGGTCGCTGTCGACCGCGACGATGTCGTGGAATCTCGTGACCGACCAATAGGCGCCGCCGGGATGTTGCCCGGACGGATGATAATGCACCGGATCCTCATGTCGCAGGCGCTCGAAATAGGGGAGTACCGAATCGCTCGCCCATAGCGCGGTGTCGGTGAGATTGATCGCGTCGAGCGGCACGGAGTTCGCTCGTTCGTGCGCTTCCGCACGTGCATGTGCTAGGTCTGTGCCCATGGAATCTCTCCTCTTTCCGTATCGGTTCGGCGCCCGTCCTGCGCGAACGGTTACCGGAACGCCCAACCGGAGTGGCGTTGCATCTCATATTATTACAACTGTTGTAATGTTGATCTCACAATATGGTGCTGCCGTCAATCCTGCTTCTGCGAGAGGTCGGGATCAGGCCCGGATGCGGGAGAAAAACGCGTCGATGACGGCTTTGTGGTGTTCGGCCGCGGGGAGGTCCGGATAATAGACCCCGTTGAGGCCCATGCCGTCGAAAAGATAGCCGAGGGTAGCTGTCTCATGGTCGATGTCGATATCGGGGCGTAGCAAACCCAGATCGCGCAATCGCTCCAGACTGGCTCTCCAGGTCGCATTGACCCGGTTGCTGAGATCGATCTGCCGCATCCGCTGCGCCGGTCGCGAATAGGCTCCGGTCGTGAAGGCCAGCCAGACTTTCCACCAGCGTCGCAATTCTTCGGTCGACGGCATGGAGGCAAGGAGGGCGTCGCGGAATGCCTCGACGGATTCGAAGATATCGAAATGACGCCGATCTTCGAGAAGTTCGACCATATTGTCGAAGACGAAATCGAGCAATTCTTCCTTGTTGCGGAAATGATAGGTGAGCACGCCCGTGCTGACGCCCATTTCCTGCGAAATTTCGCGCATCGACGTGCCTTCGAGGCCGACCCGCGCGATCACATTCGATGTCGCGAGGGCGACCTCGTCGCGCCGTCCCTGTTCGGAATTGTCATATCGTCTTTTGGGGTTCGCTATATTTGGCACGACGTCCGCCCGCTCCTGTCCGGGCGCTTCCATCGGGCGAAGCGCGGGGAAGTGTCAACCGTCCACGTGGCAGGAGCGGGTGGCAGGCGCTGCGGCGGAAGATTCTTGTCTTTTCCGCTCCCCGCCCGTCTGCCCGGGGTTCCAGGAGATCGCTAGAACGCCGAAATGCCGGTGATCGCGCGGCCCAGAATGAGCGCGTGGATGTCGTCGGTTCCGTCGTAAGTGCTCACGGCCTCGAGGTTGTTCATGTGGCGAATGACATCGAAACCCGCCGAAATTCCGTTGCCTCCGAGCATGTCCCGGGCCTTGCGTGCGATGTCGAGCGCCTTGCCGACATTGTTCCGCTTGATGATCGAGATCATTTCGGGCGAATATTCATGCGCATCGATGAGGCGGCCCACCCGAAGCGACGCCTGAAGGCCGAGGCCGATCTCGGTCGCCATGTCGGCAAGCTTCTTTTGATAGAGCTGCGTCGCGGCGAGCGGCCGCCCGAACTGGCGGCGATCGAGACCATATTGGCGTGCGGCCGCGTAACAGCTTTCGGCCGCGCCCATGACGCCCCAGGAAATCTCGTATCGGGCGCGATTGACGCAGTCGAGGGGAGCCCGAAGCCCGATCGCGGTTGGCAAGATCGCGTCGCGGCCGACGACGACATCGTCGAGGTGGATCTCGCCGTTGATCGATGTGCGGATCGAAAGCTTGTTGCGTATCTTCTTCGTCGACAGGCCCTTGGCGCCTTTCTCGATGATGAAGCCGCGTATGGCTCCGCCATGGGCTTCGCTTCGTGCCCAGACGATGAACAGGTCGGCGATCGGGGCGTTCGAAATCCAGGTCTTCTGCCCGACAAGCCGGTAGCCGCCGTCGATGTTGACCGCGCGCGTTTCCATCGCGCTCGCATCCGACCCCGATCCGGGTTCGGTGAGGCCGAAGCATCCGATCAGCTCGCCCCGGGCGAGCGCGGGCAGGTACCGCGTGCGCTGTTCGGGCGAGCCATAGCGAAGGATGGGATACATGGCGAGGCTCGACTGGACATTCATCATCGAACGATAGCCGGTGTCGACGCGCTCTATCTCGCGGGCCACGAGACCATAGGCGACATAGGACGCTCCAGCGCATCCGAAGGCTTCGGGCATCACGACCCCGAGCAGCCCATGTTCGCCCATTTCCCGGAACAATGCCGGATCCGAATAATCGTCGCCGAAATCCTCGTTCACGCAGGGAAGCAAACATTCCTGCGCAAAGGCACGCGCGGCGTCGCGAACGATCCGCTCGTCGGGCTCCAACTGGGACTCGAGGCAGAACGCATCTTCCCAGTCGAACGCGGTCATGGCCGGGCTGTGCGAGACATGTGGAGGCACCTTCGCGACATCGCGTCGATCAATTGACAGGCCTCCCGGTCGATCGCGGCAGTTCCTCCGCACAGGCAATTTCATCTATTATCGATTTATATCTAATAATATGTGCCGCGTCAACGAACCGGCCCCTTCGGGGTGTTCTATATCCGTCCTCCGGAAAATCGCCAGCAAATATAGCGTCTTTCGGATCATGTGCAAGGGAAGGAACTCGACGCGGATTTCAACATTCTTGACGGCGAGGCGAATATTATCGATATAAATCGATTATACGGGCATGGCTGGATAGGATGCCTGAAGGCGATTCGGTGAAAGGGGCAGGGATGAAGGAGAGCGCGAAACGCCGCGGTCCACGGCCGGGTCCGAATCGCCCGGGTGGTGCGAAATGGGAGTGCCGACGATGAAAGTGGCGATATTGGGCGGCGGCGTCATCGGGGTGACGAGTGCCTATTATCTTTCGCTTGCCGGTCACGAGGTCACGCTGATCGACCGACAGCAGGGGGCGGGTCTGGAAACGAGCTTCGCTAACGCGGGCGAGATATCGCCGGGATATGCCTCGCCCTGGGCGGCGCCCGACGTGCCCCGCAAGGCGCTCAAGTGGCTCTTCATGGAACATGCGCCGCTGATCCTCAAACCGCGGTTCGACTGTTCGATGCTGTCTTGGCTCGTCGCTCTCCTCGGCAATTGCACGGCGCGGCGCTACGTCGAGAACAAGGCGCGCATGGTCCGGCTCGCCGAATATAGCCGCGACCAGCTTCGGGAAGTCCGGGAAGCCACCGGTATCGCCTATGACGAGCGCATGCAGGGCACGCTGCAACTGTTCCGCACCGAGGCGCAGCTCGACGGTATTGCCAAGGACGTCGGCGTTCTTGCCCGCGACGGGGTTCCGTTCGAGGTGCTCGACCGGCGGGGTTGCGTGGCGGCCGAGCCGGGGCTGGCGCACTCCGCTGCGGACATCGCCGGCGGGCTGCGATTGCCCGCCGACGAAACCGGCGATTGTTTCAAATTCACAACTGCGCTGGCCGACGTCGCGCGATCGCAAGGTGCGACCTTACGTTTCGGGGAAAGGGTCGAACGGCTGGTGAGGGGCGCGGGCGGCATCGAAGCCGCCGTAACCGACAAGGGGGTCGTCAAGGCCGACGCCTTCGTCGTCGCGCTGGGCAGCTACTCGCCCGGGCTGGTGCGTAGTCTCGGGCTGCGGTTGCCGGTCTATCCCGTCAAAGGCTATTCGATCACCGTTCCCATCATCAAGGAGGCGCGTGCGCCGGTCTCGACCCTTCTCGACGAAAGCTACAAGATCGCGATCACGCGTTTAGGCGACCGTATCCGCGTTGGCGGCATGGCCGAAGTCTCGGGGTTCAATGCCGAGCTTCCCGAACGTCGCCGCCGCACGCTCGAACACTCGCTTTCGGGCCTTTTCCCTGCGGCCGGAAACCTTGAAGGTGCGACCTTCTGGTCAGGCCTCAGGCCGATGACGCCCGATAGCACGCCCGTGGTCGGCCCGACGCCTGTACCCAACCTTTTTCTCAATACCGGCCATGGAACGCTCGGGTGGACGATGGCATGTGGTTCGGCGCGCGTGATCAGCGACATGATCAGCGGGCTGCAGCCGCAAATCGAGACGCGCGATCTCGGCATCGCGCGCTATAGCGCCTGATCAAGGTGCATGGTCACGATAAATGAAAGGAAGATAGCGATGACAATCAAGCGGATCGATACGGGACCGCGGATGAGCGGAGCGGTTGTCCACAATGGCACGGTGTATCTGTCCGGGCAGGTGGGGACGCCCGGCGAGAGCGTCGGCGACCAGACCCGCGAGGTCCTCCGCGAGATCGACAGTCTGTTGGCGGCTGCGGGAACCGACAAGACGCGCCTCCTGAGCGCAACCATCTGGCTTGCGGATATCGCCGACTTTTCCGAGATGAACAGTGTGTGGGATGCCTGGGTGCCCAAGGGGCAGGCCCCGGCCCGCGCGACCGGTGAGTCCCTGCTCGCCGCACCGGGATACAAGGTCGAGATCATCGCCATTGCGGCGCTATGACCGCCTTTTGCTGACACTCGGAAGACCTGAACCCGTGCCGGACGCGGGCGCCGCCGTGCCGGAGCGCGAGGATGGGCGGGACTCGCGGGCGGATATTTCGGGCCGGCTGTCGAGGGACGGGTGGGCGCGCCAGGGCGCGGCGGAGATGAAGGCTATGCTCGGCGCCGACGAAAGCGATTGGCGGCGTTTTGCCGGCGGTTGGGATGCTATGCCACTCGACACCTATATGGCCGACGGCGGCAGCTACCGGCGGCGGCGATATGGCGTCTTCCATATAGGTTCGCGCCTGATCACGCCCGTTCCCGCGCAGCCGCATTACCAGAGCCTCGGGCACAACAGGCTCAACGGCGGTATCGATCGATGGTTTGCGCCTTTGTCGGAGGATGTGGCCGGCAGCGTCATACTCGCGCGAATTCTCGAATGCTGCCGCGAGCTATATGCTCCCTTGGCACCGATCGTGGAAAGCTGGCGCGCCGAAGTGCACCAGTTCCGGATCGAGGCGGCCGGGCGCGATGCCGGTCTTCCCACCCCCGAGGGGCGCCACCGCGATGGGGTCACGGCCGGCTTTGCGATGCTGATCGCGCGCGATGGTGTCGATGGGGGTGTGACGCGCCTGTGGACACCTGGCGGCGGCCATTTGGCGAGTTTTACGATGACCGAGCCGGGCGAGGCGCTTTTCTTCGACGACCGCAGGCTCCTCCACGATGTCACGCCCGTAAGTGCGGCCGCGAAAGTTTCCGGGGGACACCGCGATGTTCTCGTCGTCACCTTCGCGCCGGGGAACTGAGGCCGGCGCCGGAGGCGCCGCAGCTCCGGGCGGCTCCATGTCGATATATATTTTGTAAATTTCATTCGTGGCGGCGCGGTCTCCGGCGATGCGTCATGCCTGCGATCGGGCTCGCGGCCACCGAAAGCAAAAGCGAAGGGGGCGGCCGCACGCGGATGACAAGCCGGCCGGATTGTCGACCTCTGTTTGAAATGACTTTGAAAGCCGGGTTTCCGAGCGCGCGCCTCGTCTGGGCTGCCGGGCGTCTCTCGTCGGGATAGGCGCCGATCTCCTGTGCGTACGGCGCAAGGAAGGGCAGGAGGTCTCCGGACTGAGGATAATAATTAGTCGATGTTTATTGATTATCTCTTGACATCGCTCCGGAGATAGCGGAGCTTTGCATCAGACGCCGGTCGCTTGGCGGCCGCGAAATTCGATGCGCCTTGGCGCAGTTCAGGGATGGGAGCAGGACATGTATTCGATGGAAGCGGTGTTGGGCGCTCACCAGAAGCGCAACGAGCTATTGGCAGCGAGTCCGAACCCGCTCGCGGGCGGTGTCGCATGGATCGAGGGCGAGCTCTATCCGCTTGCGGAGGCGCGCATTCCGATCCTCGATCAGGGCTTCCTCCGGTCCGATCTGACCTATGACGTTCCCGCCGTCTGGGACGGGCGCTTCTTCCGGCTCGACGACCATCTCGAAAGGCTGGAAGCGAGCTGCGAGAAAATGCGGCTCAAGATGCCGATGGATCGCGCATCGGTCCGCGAGAAGCTCGTCGAGATGGTCGCAAAGAGCGGCATTCGCGATGCCTATGTCGAACTGATCGTGACGCGCGGCCTCAAGTTCATCCGCGAATATCAGTCGTACGAGAATAATCTCTATCTGATGGTCATGCCCTATGTCTGGGCGATGCGGCCCGAGATGCAGATGACCGGCGGGCCGGCGGTCGTGACGCGCACGGTGCGGCGTACGCCGCCCGGCGCGATGGATCCGACGATCAAGAATCTGCAGTGGGGCGATTTCGTGCGCGGCTGGCTCGAGGCGATGGACCGCGGCGCGGTCTATTCGCTGCTTCCCGACGGCGACGGCAATATCACCGAAGGCGGTGGCTATAATGTCTGCGTGATCAAGGATGGCGTGCTCTCGACGCCCTCGCGCGGGGTTCTCGAAGGCGTCACGCGCAAGACCGTGCTCGAGGTCGCAGCGGCGAAGGGGTACAAGACCGTCGTCGATTTCGTCCCGGTCGACGACCTGTACCACGCCGACGAAATCTTCGTCTGCACCACCGCGGGCGGCGTCATGCCGATCACCGAACTCGACGGGAAGCAGGTCGGCGGCGGCCAGGTCGGCCCGATCACCCGCCAGATTTGGGAAGGCTATTGGGAAGCGCATTATGATCCCAAATACAGCTTCGCGATCGACTATCCCTGAGCCCGGGAGACGAGAGGCATCCGGCTAGACGACAGCCCTGCTCCGGTCCGACCGGGGCAGGGCTGTCGTGTTTCAAGGCCACGGGTTCGGGCCGTAGGGCGATAGCGGAGGATATCATCAGATGGAAACGGCGATGAACGAAGCCGAGCGCCTGCAGGCAGCGCCCGCTGCGCGCATATATTTCGGGTGGCGCATCGTCCTTGCGCTCTTCCTTTGTACTCTCGCGCTCTTCGGCGTGAGCATCTATTCCTTCATCGTTCTCGCCCATCCGCTCGGCGCCGAATATGGCTGGTCGGCAACGCAGACCGGCGCGGCCGTTTCGGCGATGTGGTTCGCGGCGCCGATGGCGCTTTTGTCGGGGCCGCTGATCAGGCGTTTCAATCCGTGGCACATCATATTCGCCGGCCTGCTCATGCAGGCGGCAGGTTTTGCGATGCTTCCCCTGATATCCAGCATCGAGTCGCTCTATCTGCTTCGCCTGATGATGGGTATTGGCAAGGTGACGCTGGTCATCGCGGTTCCGATCATCGTGACGCGATGGTTTTCGCGCCGCTTCGCGACCGCCATGGCGATCATCTGGGCAGGCGGTTCCGCGGGCGGCTTCATCATGGCGCCCGCAACCGATGCCCTCCTTCAGAATTTCGGATGGCGTATGGCGGCCGCCATCATCGCTGCGGCGATGGTCGCCGCCGTCATTCTGATCGGCCTGCTTGCACGCGGGCCGGCATCGCCGTCGGCTTTGGGGCTGGCGCCGGACGGAGGCCTCGTCTCGGCGAGCGACGCCGAAACGGCGGAGGCATCGGCAGAAGATGGCGCGGTGCTCGACTGGCGTGCGGCACTCGGCCGTGTACAGCTTTGGGTCGCGGCGCCGATGCTGCTTTCGGTGATCGGCATCGGCATGGCGTCGATAGCGGTCCTGACGCAGGAGCAACTCGTTCTCGAGAGCGCGGGAATATCGGCGTCGCTGGCCGCGACCTTTCTCGGCCTGACCGCCGTGGGAAGCCTCACCGGTTCGGCGTCGATCGGCCTGCTGCTCGACCGGGCGCCCGCGCGCTGGAGCGGGCTGCTCATCGCCGCGGCGATCTTCGCGGGCCTTCTTGCCTTCGCCGGAATTCAGACGAATGGCAGCGCGGGGCTTGCGCTCGTTGCGGCGATAAGCTGCGGCTATGCCTTCGGAGCGGGCGAAGTGCTCTGGATTACCTTGACCAAGCGGCAATTCGGGACCGCGGCGTTCGCGACGACATATGGCGGATGGTATTTCGCGCTCCAGATTGGCTATGCCGCCGGGGGCGGCGTCGCGGGATGGGGATATGAGCGTTTCGGCGCCATGGGGTTCATCGGTCTCGTCGCCGTCATGTATCTTCCCGCCGCCTTGTTCAGCCTGACGCTCCGCGGCGCGCGCATCAAACCCGGACAGGAGGGCTGAGCGCGAGCCTGGCTCTCAGGTCAGCGCGATCCCGTTCGCGATCAGCTTCTCCCTGAGCGGGGCAAGATGCGTCCCGTAGTTCCGCCAGATCCCCGATGAACTGGTATAAATCCCCCCGCGCACCTGAGCCGCGCTGGCGGTGAGCGAAGCGGCGCTGTTCTGCGCAATATCGAGCGCGCTGTCGTGCCAGGGAAGGCCGCACCGGTCGGCGAGCCAGGGCGCAACCGTCCCGGGCTCGGCGACCAGCCGTTCATAATCGACGCGGATCAGGCGCTCGCCGAACAGCGAAGTCCAGTGGCGCATCAGGCGATCATAGGCGGCATAATATCGGGCAAGTTCGTCGAAGTCATAGCTGAAGGGATAGGCGGCACCGAACAGCGTGCGGAACATGGCGAAGCAGGAATCGACCGGATCGCGCCGGACCCATATGATCGGCGTGCGTGGAAAGGCTCGAAGGATGGCGCCGACATAAAGATAGTTGAAGGGAAGCTTCTCGATGATCGGGCCGGGGTGATCATTCCCGCCGGCGAGATCCTCATATTCGCCGGCGACCGCGCCGAAGTCCGCCTTCGCTGCCCGCTCGAACACATCGCCCCCCGCCGCTGGCGCGTGGCGAAGCAGCGCCGAGGAAAAATTGTTCGTTTCATTGTTCGAGCGGACGTGAGGCAATCCGCCGAGGATGCGTTCGGTGAGCGTCGTTCCCGACCGCGGCAGACCGATGATGAAGATATGCCGACCGGCGGGCTCCTGCGGTGACAGCGGCGAGGCGGATCCGAAGGCTGCGGCGATGCGCCGCATCTTGTCCTCGTCCATCGCAATATCATAGCGAAGACTGCGCCGCCTGGCCGTGGCGCCGCGTTCGAATGCCGCGAAAGCTTCGTCGAACAGGCCGAGCTCGTGCAGCTCTTTTCCGAGCGCGTAGGAAAGGAACATCGTGTCTGAAGCATGCGGGTCGCGCGCAATGCGCGCCTGCAAGTCCTCGACATTGTTTTGTTCCGGCGTTGCGCGCGCCAATTCGGATCGCAGCAGGATCGCAGGACGCATGGCGGGGTCGATTGCCATCGCGCGCTCGCACGCCTCGAGCGCGTGCGAGAGCCGACCGAGGCTGCGCTCGCTCGTCGCATAATTGTACCAGAACTGGGCGTCGTCGGGCTGCAACTCCGTCGCGCGTCGATACAGGCGGTTGGAAAGCGTGTGACGATCGAGTTGCAACGCGAAAAAGGCGAGCGCGTCATGCGCGTCGGGCGCTTCGGGTCCGGTCGCGATTGCGGTGTCGAGCACCTCGATGGCGTCCTTGCGCCGGCCGAGTGCGATCAATGCTTCGAGGTAGAGGGCGTGCGCCGGTCCAAAGGAGGTCGAACCACTCGTCCATGACCGCAGATGGTCCACGGCGACGGCTGCCCGGCCGCTCCTGACGAGACGCGCCGCTTCGGACAATTCCTCTTTCGAAGGCAACATGCGTCAGGGTTCCCGGATTTTTCGAACGTGGATGCCGATCCAGATCGTGTCGATGGTCGAGGGCGTTCGTCTTGCCTATCGAGGCCTGTGAAAAGTTCAATTAAAATCGAGTATTGTCCGGTCTTTTCGCATTTTGCGTTTCGGTTTTCGATTGCAGTTCCAATCATCGTGCCCGGCGAACGATATCCGCCCGCGCTCGATCGGAGCCTCGAAGTGCTGTCAAACGCGCTTTTCCTCGACCTCCCACTGCGAATCGCGTGGCCTCGTGCGTATCTCCAAGTCGATATGATTCGAGCGGATTTGGCGCAAATTCGAGATTGAGCTTCATGGATGGCGTGCGCCATGATCGAAGAAAGTATTGATAAAAATACATAAAATCATATGGTTATGCTAATAATTTTGACGGGTCGGCGCTCGTTCTCTCGCTGGCCATCGCGCGTCACATCGCGATCATCCATCTTGCAATGCCAACAAATATCGATTATCTGCTATGCCAACGGGTGAATGCGGCTAAAGTTTGCAGGCCCGGCGGAGGAGCGGCGGCATCGGCTAGGCGATGCTGTCTGTCTCGACATGGGAGGATTAGATATGCGGTCGAGGGACATTCATTTGGTCCGGCTTCTGGGGGTTACGGCGCTGAGCGGTGCGCTGGCTTCGCTGGCAACGCAGCCCGCGCTGGCGCAGGATGCGCCGGCTGAGACACCGGCAGTGGAAGAGGCCAGCTCCAGCAACGATATCGTCGTGACAGCCAATCGCCGTCAGCAGGATGTGACGCAGATTCCGTACAACATAACCGCGGTAACCGCGGAGTCGATCGAGCGCTCCGGCGTGGCGACGCTCGAGGACCTGTCGCGTCAGGTTCCCAACTTGGTGGTGACGTCGAGCGGTAACCAGTTCCTCGGGGCGCAGCGTCAGATCATGCGCGGGCTGAACGCGTCGGCCAACAACCGCAACGGCGTGGCGCTCGAGCAGAATCCGGTCGGGACCTATCTCGGCAATGCGCCCTATGCGAGCTACTTCCAGGTCGAGGACATCGAGCGCGTCGAAGTCCTGCGGGGGCCGCAGGGTACGCTCTATGGTTCGGGTGCGCTAGGCGGAACCATTCGCCTGATTCCGAACCAGCCTGCCCTCGGACGCTTCGAAGGTCGGCTCAAGGCGAGCGGCGCCGACATCGCGCATTCGAAGGATTATGACTATGGCTTCGGCGGCCTCGTCAACATTCCTGTCGGTGAGACGCTGGCGGTGCGTTTGTCGGCGAGCCATGATTATGAGGGCGGCTTTATCGACACATACGGAATCTTCGCGCGCGGCAGCGACGATCCGATCGGCAAGCCGATCCTCGCCGATCCCAGCCAGCCGCAGGCGAGCGCGCCCTCGGTCTACAACAAGAAGGACGCGAACACGTCGCGTGTGACCAATATCCGCGGCGCGATCCGCTGGCAGCCGGTCGCCGAACTCGATATCACGCTCGCGCACAATCTGTCGCGCCTGAAGGGGTTCGGACCGTCGAACGATACGCCCGCCTACGACGGTGGTCCCGATCCGTTGGCACCGTCGATCAGCTATCCCGACACGGGCGAATATGAGGTCGTGGCTCGCAGCCGCCAGCCGTTCGAGCGCACGTCGAACATGACGACGCTCGACATGAGCTACGATCTCGGTTTCGCCACTCTTTCGTCGACATCAAGCTACTTCAAGACCGACGGTGAGGTATGGGTCGACGGCACCTGGGGCAATCTCGGGCTGCCGCCCGCCTATCTTCCCTATTATACGGGCACGCCGATCAACCCGCGCTATAATGCGATCTATCAATATGGCGACCGCACGACCTCGAAAACGCAGGAACTGCGGCTCGTTTCGAATGGCGACGGCCCGATCGATTATACCGTGGGCCTCTACTATCAGAATGAGAAAGCGCGAACCGCGTGGAACGGTCATGCGCCCGGACAGCAGGCCTATAACCAGCTTCCCGGCGTGACGACCCCCGGTTTCGGGCCGCTTGGTCCGGAAGAGTTTATCTTTGCGGTGTCGGGAACCAATCGATTCACCGAAAAGGCTGTCTTCGGCGAAATCACCTGGCACGCGATCGAAGGACTCGATCTTACCGCCGGCGTCCGTGTGTTCGAGCAGAAGTTGAAGCGCTCGGTCGATAATATCCTTCCCGCGTTCGGAATATCCGAGAGCAGCGTCAATTCGGCGAAATTCTCGGATGCGAAATTCCGTTTGAACGCGACCTATGAATATTCGGACGGACACCGCGTCTATGCGACCTTCTCGCAGGGCTTCCGGCGCGGCGGGGCGAATGCCTTCGCGCTGACCGGCTTCATTCGCGAACCGGCGTCGCTCCTCAATTATGAACCGGACTCGGTCGACAACTTCGAGATCGGGGTAAAGGGGCGCTTCGATAACGGATGGCGTTACACCGCCGACGTCTTCCTCGCCAAATGGAAGGATCCGCAGATCGGCGGCTTCACCGCCGTCAACTTCTGGCCGGCAGTCTTCAACGGCAAGGAAGCCGAAAGCAAGGGCTTCGAGTTCGAGCTGTCGGGTAACATCACCGACACGCTGAGCTTCCAGGGCGGCTATGCCTATACCAAGGCGACGCTGACCAAGGACTTCTGTGTCGAGTCAGGGGACGGCAGCGGCGTTCCCGGCGCCGATATTCCGTGCGCGATCGTCGGGACCAAAGGCACACCCTTGCCCTCTGCGCCGCGTCACAGCGGGACCTTCTCGCTCAATTATGAGCATGACCTCAACGACGAGGATACGATCACCGCTTCGTTCAACGGCAATTACAAGGGCAAGTCGCGGATGAACCTGCCCACATTGGGCGCGCGTTACCCGATGATTCCGTCCTACTGGCTCTTCAACGCCTATGTCGGATGGAGCCATGGCCCCGTCAGCGCGTCGCTCTTTGCGCGCAATCTGTTCGACAAGCGCACGGTGTTCGCGGTCAATACCCGCATCACCCCCTATGCGCCGATCGACCTCTATGAATCCGTGGGGCGGCCGCGCACCATCGGCATCGAACTCGGATATAAATGGTAGAGTCACGGTGGCAGCAAATGGCCGGGATATTGTCCCGGCCATTTTTTTGTCGATAAACGATCATGCCCGTTGTTGTTGTGCTGGCGGAAGGATACCGCGGCGCGTCAGCGAATGCCGTGAGTCGTGTTGCGGGTCCGAGCCGCAGGCCGATCAATCGCCCTCGTCATCCGGGGAAGCGTCTTCGTCGCCGCCGTCATAGGGTAGTTCGATTGTCCCGCCATTGCGGGCGGCATCGAGAAGAAATTCGCGCGGTTCGAGATGATCGGGAATATAGAGACGGGCATAGGCGATCGCGGCCTTCGTCGACTCCTCGAAATATTCTTCGGTGATGGTTCCGTGACGGCGGACCGAGATCTGCCAGACGCTGTCGAGAATCCCGAGGCGTATCTCGAACTTCTTTTCGGGCTCGCGAATGACCGGCATGTGGAAGATGCGATTGAGCCGGTCGTAGCTCGAGGTTGAAAAGGAAAGGGCGAGAACCTTATCCACATTATGAGCGTCAACCCCCCCGTAGCCGCCGTAGATGATCTTCAGATAGGGCGGATTGCTGTTGTAGAACTCCATCGCGCGGCGCGCGTCGATGCGGTAAAGATCCTGCCAGGTTTCAATGAGCCGGGCCTCGATCGGAGTCCGGTGAACATCCAGCAGTTCCTCGCTGCAACGCGACGCGAGCGCGACATAGGCCGCCTCCTTTGTCGGGAAGAAATGATAGACCGAGGCGGGCGGAACGTCGGCCCGCTCGGCAATCTGGTAGAGGCCGATCGCGTCGGGCGCTTCTTCGCGAAGGAGTTCGGCGGTGGCATCGAGCAGCGCGGCATAGCGACGGACCCCGCGCCCTCGCGAAGGCGCCCGCGGACTCGCGCCGCGTTTGCGGGCCGTTGCCGGCTTTTCGGTCGCCTTGGTACTCGCCATCCCAAAATCCCTGTCCTGCCAACCCGCTTTCGGGTCTAGATGAGTCTCAAAAAGGGGGCAACCTCGGAGCCGTTGCTCTCTTCTTGCTCCTGCCATGCGGCCTGGGCCGTCGGGCGTTGCGCGCCGGCCCCGAAGCCTTTTGCCCGGATGGACCGCAAGGTCCGCTTTCCGCCCGCGGGAGTTCTTCGCGCGGCGCCGGGGAAGACCGGACGTGCCGAGAGGAAAGCCAGCTTGCGATCGAGCGGCAATAGCATTGGCACATCTGTATGGAATAGCTAGATAATAATCGTGAAATGGCGCGATGTGTCGCGATCCGCTCTTGGTCATGCGGCGCGATGGCGTCTCGATTGCGGCGTGGATTATCCAAACTTAACGGTTTCTTCAGGACGGAAGTGTCCTGCGTCGGCCCTATGGCCGCCTCGGTCGCCAATGGCTTGATTCTCGATAAATATTCATATTATGCTGAGGCGGCCAATCGGTTCGTAGCGGCGCCGGGGAGCAGGAGGATTGTGCATGACGACGGAATTTCACCACTATACGAGCTTTCGGGTGAGGTTCGCCGAAATCGACGGCCAGATGGTCGTCTTCAATTCGCGCTACCTCGAATATGCCGACAATGTGCTGACCGAGTTCATGCGCATGGTCGATGTTCCCGTGTCTGGCCCGCAGTCGTTCGAGATGCAGGTCGTGCAGGCCACCGTGAAGTACAAGCGCGCGCTCCGCTTCGACGACGAGGTCGAAGGCTGGCTGCGCGTGGAGCGTGTCGGCCGGTCGAGCGTCATTTTCGAGATCGAGTTTCGCATCAAGGGGGCCGCGGAAGCGTCCGCCTCGGTCACGCTCGCCTATGTGCATGTCGATCTTGAAACCGAGAAGTCGCAGGAAATTCCCGCCTCGGTGCGAACCAAATTTCTAGGCAAGCTATAATGGCGGATCGCCGGCACTCAGATGTGCGGGATCGGCCGGAGCCGTCGCAACCTGTCCCGTCAGGCAAGGCGCCGATCCTGGCCGGGCCCGCGATGCGCGAGCATGGTCGTTCAACAGCCGGCGAGATCATGGAGCCGCGCGAGGCGCACATCCGCCGTCCGCGACAGCAGCGCAGCCGCGAGCGGTTCGAAGCCATTCTCGATGCCGCGGAACGAATTTTGCAGGAGCGTGACCCGCACGAGGTGAGTATCTACACGATCGCCGAGGAGGCTGATATGCCGCCGCCGTCGATCTATCACTTCTTTCCCGACGGCAATCATGTGTTCATGGCGCTCGCCGAGCGCTATTTCGAGATGTTCCTGGGCGGGCTCGAGAGCATCGAGGGGAAGCGGTTCGATGACTGGCAGGGTCTCGTCGAATTTCGCTACGCTCTTTCGCGCCGCTTCTTCAACGACAATGTCGCGGCCCGAAAAATCCTTCTTGGCGCCGCCGCGACCTGGGCGATCCGTACGCGCGACATCGACACCAACCGCCTTTTGGCGCGCGGCGCGATCGTCGAGATCAACCGCTTTTTCATCCTGCCGAAGGTGCCGGGACTGGTGGATCGTGTCACCGAAACGATCATCATGAACGACGCCATCTGGGCCCTCTACGACCATCGGTTCGGGCACTTGCCCGGCGATGAGGAGGTTTTCGCCCGCCGCGCACGCCTGGGCCACATGCGAACCTATCTGCCCGAATATCTGGCTATGCGCGACGCCGTTCTTACCGTCGAGGAAGCGGCGGCGATCGCCTTCTAACCGCCTTGCGCCGGTCGCCAGCGCGCCGCGCGCCGAGCCGGCGAATGGAATGGCTGGCCGGAAAATTAACCGCTGGAGGCATCGTTGAACCAGACACAGACCAAGGCCTCTTCCGGAACGGCCGTCGTCGCGGCGTCGCTCTTGACCGGCGTCAACCAACTGCTCGTCAACGTGCAGCCCCTGCTCTTCGGAGTGCTCGCTGTCCGCCTCGGGCTTGACGACGCGGAACTCGGGTATCTCGGCGCGGTCGTGATTGCAGCCCTGACGCTCGGCTCCATTTCCGGTCCTTTTTGGGTCCGCCGCGCCAATTGGCGTCTCATTTGCGCTCTGGCCCTCGTCGGCGCGGCGGCCGCCTTCGCCCTCGGCGCCGTGGCAACGACGCTCGATTCCGCGCTTCTCATATTCGGTGCCGCCGGACTGTTTCTCGGTCTCCTTTCGCCTCCCGCCTTCGGTTGTCTCGGCGAAGCCGAAAATCCCCCGCGCGCATTCGCGATCTCGGTCGTGGCGCAAAGCTCGCTGGCGGCGGCAAGCACACTCGCCCTGTCGTTCGCCATCATCCCACGGTTCGGGGCACCCGGCGCTTTTGTTTCGGTTGCAGTTGCAGTCGCCGCCGCGCTACCTCTCTGCCGATCGTTGCCGCGGGGTGCCGGGTCGACCCGGGAGCTGTCGGCGACTGTCGACGGGGCGCCACTGTTGTCGTGCGCCGCCATTCCAGCCTATGCCATGCTCTTTGCCAAGGGCGTCTTCGTCGCGGGGATTCTCGGTTACTGGATTTTCGTCGAGCGGATCGGTGTCGCCCACGGTATCCCGGGCGAGCGTATCGGTCTCACGATCAGCCTTTGCGCGGTTGCGAGTGCAGCGAGCGCGGGGATTGTCGGATGGCTCGCGGGGCGCGTCCGCCTCGTTGCGATGATTGCTATCGGAACGACGATCGTAATCGGCGCCTTCATGGCGCTCGGCGTGCCCGGCTTCCTTGCCTTCGCCCTGTCCAATTTCCTCTTCGCATTCGGCTGGGGTTTCGCCCAGTCGGCCTATTGGGGCCTGCTTCGCGAGGTCGATGCGACAAACCGTCTCTTCGTGGCCGGTCCCGCCGCCGCCGGGGTCGGCGGCGTCGCCGCGGGGATGGCGGCCGGACCGATCATCGGCGCCGCCGGCCTGCCGGCGATGACGCTCGCTTCGGGTGTCGCGCTGTCGGCGGCGGCGCTCATCGCCTTTCTTGTCGCCGGCTCGCTTCGTGTCCGCCGGTCGCGGACAGCCGGTGTCGATACGCGGACGCCCGAACGGAATGATCAGACGCTCTGCCCCCGGGGCGAGGCGGTCTGAATGACCTGCGCATTGTGGACCTTTTTCCCGGCATCGTTCCTTTCGCCGCTTCGAACAGGGCCTTCGCCACGGTCCTGGGGTGGCGACCCCGCACCGCCGGGCTGTGCTCGAGCGCGTCGATGAAACCGAATGCCGTCCCGGTGGCTTGCCCCGTAGCCGGTACCGATCAATATCCCGGATGGCTTATTGGCCGGAGGCAGCCATTGGAGAGGGGGCGGCTGCTGAAGCAGGGCGCGTCAGATGACGCGCGAGCGCCTGGTAGGCGAAATATATCTCCGCGAATCCGAGCGCCCAGACCCAGCCGGCAAGAAAGAAGAAGTTCAGGATCAGGTTGGTTTCCTCGCCTGGAATGGCGATGATACCCTCGAGCAATGCCATGATCACGAAGCTGACATTCACCAGCATGATGCCGAAGGCGTGAGCCTGCTCTCCCACGCGCGCCAGCCTGACTGCGAAATAGACGAGGAAAATGTTCGCGACGATGCCGCAGGCAAAGAATGCATAGGGGAGAATGGGCTGTATTGGCGGATAGGCGAGGAGAGCATAGGCAAGCGGGAAACCCCCGACCAGCAGGAGCCATTTTGTCGTCTTTGAAGCGTCGAAACCGTGCGTGAGCTTGGCAAGGCCCAGCGTTGCAACGACGGGAATGCCGATGCTGCGCGAAAAGGCGTCGCAGACCATCGAAATTTCGAAGGAAAGCTGGAAGCCGAACGTGACCCAGAGCGCGAAATTGAGCGCCGAAAAGCCGAGAATCGCCCATTCGGCGCCGAGTAAAATGTTGCCCTGACGCCAAAACCGGTAACCGAGGCCAAGGCCCGTCGCGACCAGCGCCAACATGCCGCTGGCGATCAGAATGTCCCGCAGATCCACAATTGCCCTCCCGTCAAAGATATATCCGATTATTATCAGTTTTCTCTTGCCTGCCTAGCGAAATATTGCTTCGTGGCTGGTTGACGCGTTGCGCGACGCGAATCCATTTGTCTGAGGATATGCAAGGATTATGGGCGGTAAAGCCTTCGCCTGCCATGGGCCGCCAACATGATGGCTTTCAGAAATAAGTGGATGTTTATCCGTCAATATGGTCCCTTGCCCAAGAGGCCGGCCGCCGGAAACAGGGCGGCGGCACGATCAGATGGGAGAAGATGATGAGCGTGAGATTCGGTTCGATGGCGCTTCTGGGCTGTGCGGCGCTGGCGCTGGCTTCCTGCAACGCGTCGAAAGATGGCGGCACCACGGGCGGATCGCTCGACGCGGCCGAAAAGGCCAGCGAGGCTTTGCTCAGGACCGGCGGCAACGGCGATGACTGGGCCGGCATCGGATATGGCTATGACGAGCAGCGCTTCAGTCCGCTCGCCGACATCAACGACAGGAATGTAGGCCAACTCGGCATCGCCTGGTTTGCCGATCTCGAGGACGCGCGCGGGCAGGAGGCAACCCCGGTCGTCGTCGATGGGGTGATGTATGTCAGCCACGCCTGGTCGAAGGTCGATGCGTGGGACGCCGCGACGGGCAAGCAGCTCTGGTCGTTCGATCCCAAGGTTCCCGGCGAGCATGCGGTCAAGGGGTGCTGCGACGTCGTCAACCGCGGTGTTGCCGTCTGGGGCGACAAGGTTTTCGTCGGCGCGTTCGACGGGCGCCTGATCGCGCTCGACCGCAAGACCGGAAAGGAAATCTGGTCGACGCAGACGGTGGACGCCTCGAAGCCCTATACGATCACGGGCGCGCCGCGCGTCGTGAAGGACATGGTGCTGATCGGCAATGGCGGCGCCGAATTCGGAGTGCGCGGTTATGTCACAGCCTATGACGCCGACACCGGCAAGGAACGCTGGCGCTTCTACACCGCCCCGAACCCGACCAAGACAAAGGACGGCGCCGCGTCGGATGAGATTTTTGCGTCCAAAGCCAACGCGACCTGGTCCGACAAGGGCGAGTGGCAGACCTCGGGCGGCGGCGGCACCGTGTGGGACGCGATCGTCTACGACAAGGATCTCGACCAGATTTATCTCGGCGTCGGCAACGGCAATCCGTGGAACCACGGCACGCGCTCGAACGGCGAGGGCGACAACTGGTTCCTCTCCTCGGTCGTCGCGCTCGATGCGACGACGGGTGCGTATAAATGGCATTATCAGGAAACCCCGGCCGAGACGTGGGACTATACCGCCACGCAGCCGATCATCCTCGCCGAGCAGCAGATCGGCGGCAAGCCGGTCAAGGTGCTGTACCATGCGCCGAAGAACGGTTTCTTCTTCACGATCGATCGCACCAGCGGCAAGCTGATCGATGCCAAACCCTTCGTCGACGGGATCAACTGGGCCACGGGCTACGACCTCGCCACCGGCCGCCCGATCGAGAACCCCGAAGCGCGTTTCTACAAGACCGGCAAGCCGTTCATCGCGATCCCGGGAGCGATGGGCGCACACAACTGGCATCCGATGAGCTTCAACCCGAAGACCGGGCTCGTCTATATTCCCGCGCAGCAAGTCCCGCAGGGTTATCTCGAGGATATGAACGAGCTTGATCGGCGCCAGCTTCTCGGATTCAATACAGGAAGCTCGATGACCGGGGGCGTGCTCCCCGACGACAAGGCGGCGTTCAAGGCGGCGGTCGCCGCGACCACCGGCCGCCTCGTCGCCTTCGACCCGCGCACCGGCAAGGTCGCGTGGGGCGTCGATTATCCCGCCGCGTGGAACGGCGGTACGATGACGACCGCGGGCAATCTCGTCTTTCAGGGAACGAGCACCGGCCGCTTCCGCGCCTATGCCGCGGATACGGGGAAGCAGCTCCTCGACCTCGACATGCAGTCGGGAATCATCGCTGCTCCCTCGACATTCCGGGTCGGCGGGGTGCAATATGTCGCGTTCATGACGAGCAAGGGCGGTGTCTTCCCGCTTGCCGCCGGGATCGCCGGCGGCGTCACGAGAAAAATTCCCAACATTCCCCGCCTCGTCGTGCTCAAGATCGGCGGCACGGTGAAATTGCCCCCTCTGCCGGCGACGACCGCGCTCGCATGGAACCCGCCGCCGCAATTCGGCACCCCGGTGCAGGTCGCCGCAGGCAAGGCGCATTTCGCCCGCTATTGCCTGGTGTGTCATGGCGACAGCGCGATCGGTAACGGCTTCACCCCCGACCTCCGCGTATCGGGCACGCTGGCCAATGCCGATGCCTGGAAGTCCGTGATCATCGACGGTGCGCTCAAGGACCGCGGCATGGTCAGCTTCGCGAAAGTGATGACGCCCGCCGACGCCGAAGCGATCCGTGCCTATGTCATCGACCGGTCGAACTGGACCAAGGCAAACCTGCAGGGAGCAGGTCAGCCTTTCGGTCGCTGATATTCTGCCTCGCCTTTTTCGGAGCATGCGGTGCCATGCTCCGAAAGGGCCAGGCGATCTACTTCGCCGATCGCGCGTTGCTTGCAGCATTGGCTCGGTGTCGTCAAGAGAGCGCCACATTGCGCGCAGCTGCTTTCCGATAATAATATAATTCGACCGAAGCTGGAGGCGTACGGCCGATGCGATTGGCTCGGACAAGCCCGTTGCGGGGCGCTCGCCCAATCCTCGGCGGGGCCGCGCCAACGGCTGGTTTTCGAGGGATTTTAATCTGCGTCCCGTGCGCCGATCCACCCGTCGACCATGCGCCAGTTGATATTGACTCCTACGCTTGAATGGACAAATATCGATTTATATCGAAAAAACGGGAGACGTCATATGTGGTCCGGCAAGCGTGCGAGGGAGCTCAAGGAACGCGCCGAAAAGGTCATTCCGAACGGAATGTACGGCCATGAATCGACCCGGCTCTTGCCCGAAGAATTCCCTCAATTCTTCCACCGGGCTGAAGGCGCGCGGCTCTGGGACGCCGACGGCAACAGCTACATCGACTATGTGTGCGCCTATGGCCCCAATCTCTTCGGGCATGGCTATGCGCCGATCGAAGAAGCTGCGCGCCGGCAGCAGGAGCTGGGCGATACGATGACCGGCCCGAGCGAAATCATGATCGATCTCGCCGAAGCCTTTGTCGCACAGGTGCAGCATGCCGACTGGGCGATGTTCTGCAAGAACGGCACCGACGCGACGACGATGGCGATGACGCTGTCGCGCGCGCATCGTGGTCGCAAGATCATCCTCTATGCGACGGGTACATATCATGGGGCGGCGCCCTGGTGCACGCCGCGCCTGGCCGGGATCATTCCTGAGGATCGCGCGGCGATCGTCTATTATAATTACAATGACCCCCAGAGCCTCGAAGAGGCCTTTCGCCAGTATGAGGGCCAGATCGCCGGCGTGTTCGCCACGCCGATCCGTCACGAGGTCTTCGTCGACAATTACGAGCCCAGCCTTGAATATGCGCAGACCGCGCGCCGTCTCTGCGACGAAAATGATGCGCTCCTCATCGTCGACGATGTCCGGGCCGGCTTCCGGCTCGCGCGCGGATGCAGCTGGGAGCCGCTCGGCGTCCTGCCCGATCTCGCCTGCTTCGGAAAATGTATTGCGAACGGCTATCCGATTTCGGCGCTTCTGGGTTCCGACAAGACGCGCGCCGCCGCGAAGGAAATATTCGTGACGGGTTCCTTCTGGTTTTCGACGACCCCGATGGCGGCTGCCATCGAAACGCTGAAGCAGATCCGGACCACTGACTATCTCGAGCGGACGCGCGCATCGGGCGATCGGCTGCGGGCGGGGCTTGAGGCCCAGGCTGCCGCGCACGGCTTTTCGCTGCGTCAGACGGGGCCATCGGTGATGCCGCAGATGCTGTTCGACGACGATCCCGATTTTCGTGTCGGCTATGCCTGGACCGTCGAATGCCTGAAGCGCGGCAGCTACATCCACCCTTATCACAACCAGTTCATCTCATATGCGCATGACGACGCCGTGATAGACGAGACACTGGTGGCAACCGACCTCGCCTTTGAGGCGCTCAAGGGACGCATGGGGTCTCTCGAACCCCATCCCGTGCTCATGCAGCTGCTTTCAGCCAAAGCGGCCTGACCTGGGCGATATTTTGCAGATGAACCAGCGTCGCTCCGCGGAGCGACGCTGGTTTTGTATATCTTCCATCGCGCAGCGACGGTGCTCCTGTTTCCCGCAGAGGACAGTGAGCAGCGCCGGTCGCAAGCGGCAGCAGGCTGCCTTTTCGGCGCGGGGCCGGAACCGAGGCTCCGCATCATGAGGGGCTCGGCGAACGCTTCAGTCCGCGGCGAAATCCCGGATTTGGAAATTGCGGCTGAATGCGGTGGCCAGTGTCCCGGCATCGAGGGGATCGAGCCGGGGAAGCCGGCCGAGCGAACGAACATTGCCCATGGTGGCAATTGTCGTTTCGCTGTCCGGATTGGCGTCCCCGACGAAAGCGATGCCGGCGATCGATATCTTCCGCGCCCGCAACGCCTCGATCGAGAGCAGGCTGTGGTTGATCGTCCCGAGGCCGGTTCTGGCAACAAGGATCACGGGGAGGCCCCAGCTTGCAAACAGGTCGGCCATGGTGAGTGAGCGCGTGAGCGGGACAAGAGCCCCGCCCGCGCCTTCGATCACCATCGGACCGTCAACCCGCGGAACCACGAGACGCGCCGGATCGATCGCGACGCCGTCGAGTTCGGCCGCGCGGTGGGGAGACAGCGGGGGCGTGAGCCGATAGACTTCGGGCAGGCGCCGTTCGATGCCGAGCGACCGCACGGTGTCGGTATCGGCACCATCGGCGAGGCCCGTCTGTACCGGTTTCCAATATGTAGCACTCAGTGCGCCGGCGAGCGCGGCGGCGAAAACCGTCTTGCCCACATCGGTATCGGTTCCGGTAACGACGAAACGGGCAGCCCTCGTGTCCTGACCTGTCGCCCGCGATTCAGCCATTTGTCGGGATCATGTAAAGGAAGCGGGTCGGGACCTTCGCGCGATAGACGATCTTGCGGCCCTCGGGCATCCACAGGAACTCGCCGGGGGAAACGGCGTGCGTCTTGCCGTCGCCGTCGATCTCGAGTTCGCCGTCGATCACGAAAATGCCTTCATTGAAAGGAAGCTCGAAATCCACTTCGCCCGGCGTGATCTCGGAAATGCCCGCGCGCATGCCGGCCTGATGATCGGCGGTCAGGAATGCAAAGGCGGTCGCAACGCCCGATGGCTTTCCAGGCTGGCGCGGAAGCTTTTCGATCTTCGAGATATTGCCCATTCATCGTCTCCTGCGAGCGGGTCGGTGTCCCCGAGGTGGTGATGCCCCGGACAGAGGGAGGCCGTCGCCCGGCCTCCGGTCCGACCGCTTTATCGGCGTGCGTATCAGTCGCTACGCCAATACTCAATTAAAATCGATTATCTTCGATGCGGCCAGGCGATAGCGGCGACTTTCCGCCGCGGCCGATTGCCCGATCAGGCCTCGCCCGAGGCCGCTGCGGGCTGCCGCGCCCGCCGCTATCGATCCGCGCCTGCGCGGCGACGCCTCTCTTTGAGCCACGCGATGATCCTTCGCGGCCGCCGCGCGAAGCCGAGCAGCAGGCCGGAAGCGATTGCAGCGCATCCCGAAACGAGCACCAGCTCGACATCGCGCGCCGCCAAGAGAAAACCCGCGATTGTGGGGATGATCGCAATGCCCGCGAGCTGCGCGGCCGGGGCAAAGGGCAGGGCGGCACGACGCGGATCGGCGTCGCTCAGGATGCTCGAGAGAACCGGCACCGACGACAGCCACCATATCCCGAACCCGGCGGCAGCGATGGCGGACCCCGGCCATGCGAACCACGCTCCGGCCGAGAGCAGGAGGAGCAGCGTCGTGCCCGTCAATCTCAGGCGGTCGTGCCTGCTGCTCGGGATCAGGCATGCTGCGAACGCTCCCACCGCCTGACCGGCGAGGCTCGACGAGAGGATGGTCGCAGCCGCCGGGGCGCTCACATTCTCGCTTTCGAGCCAGACGCCGGCATAGGCCCAGATCGTCAGCACGCCGCCGACGAACAGGAACATCACCGCGAGCCAGCGAATGCCCATGGCATCGGGTCTCCCGGTCCCTTGGTCCGTTCCCATTTCGGTCGCGGGCGCCGGGCCCGCGCCGAGGCGGCGCGGCAGGAAGGGAAGTCCGGCGAGCATCGCGGCGCTGGCAATCGCGAGCGAGAGGAGAAGCTCTTTGCTCGTCGGCGCCGGCCAGAAGAGAGCGAACCATTGCAAATGGAGAAACTGGCTCGTCGCCTGTGCGAGAAGATAGGCGGCAGCCCACTGTCCGACCCGGCTCGTCGCCGCGATCGCCATGCCGGCGATGCCGACGAGAAAGCCGCTGCCAAGGCCGGCGACCATCCGGAAGACAAAAAGCATATCCGCGCTTCCATGCAGCGTCTGGTAATAATTGGCGGCCGCAACGAGCAGTATCGCCAGCCCGGCGATCGCCCTGACCGAGGCGTGCTTGAGGGCGGGAATGGCAAGGCTGCTCCCGATCGCAATGGCGATGACCTCGGCGGCCGACAGCAGGCCGAGGCGATCCGGTTCGATCAGGCCCTCGCCGACGAAAGCCGCATAGAGAAGGGGCTGGATGCCGAAAATCAGGATCGCGAGCGAACCGAGAATGATGCTCGTCGCCGTCTGCGCCGGTCTTGGCGAAGCGCAATTTTCCTCGAACGCTGGTCCAGTCATTCGCGCTCCCCCTTTTTGCCCAGGTCGCCGGGCGATATTTGCCTGCCCGCCAACCCGTCTTCTGCCCGCGATCCAAATTTGCAGATATATATCGATTATTGTTACCCTTCAATTGCCATAATTCGGTTGACTCGAATGTGGATGTGGTCATATTTTCAACTAAAATCGGTTATTGGGTCGTCGTCGGCCACATGGAAGAATTGCCCGGGTGATAAAGGGGGCGCCCTCTAAAGGCGGCCGTCCCGGGCGATGGCCAGTGCGCTTGCTTGGCTGAAGGGAGAGTCCGAATGAATGCTGCCGTGTCCGCTACGAAGAAATCCGATTTTGTCACGGCACCCTTCGGGACGCCGGTCGGCGACGTGATGGAAATTATCCGGCGCGATGGCGGGATTGTCCTCGACGGCGTGCTGTCGCGTGACGAGGTCAGGCAGGTCAACGACGAACTCGATCCCTATCTCTACGATTATCATACCGGATCGCAGGGTGGCGACGAACTCATGAAGGAGTTCTGGGGCGCCTTGACGAAGCGGCTCACCAATGTTGTCGTGTTGAGCAAGACCTATCGAGAACGCTTTCTCTCGCGGCCCGAACTCCACGACTATATGACCGCCATGTTCAAAGGGGTGAGCGACAGCTTCTGGGTGCAGGCGACTCAGGCGATCGAGATCATGCCGGGCGAGAAGGCGCAGATGCTCCACCGCGATGTCGGCAACTATCCCGTTTTTCGCAATTCCGGCCCCTCGGCCCCGGAAGTGACCTGCAACACTCTGCTGGCACTCGTCGATACCGACGAGGCGTGCGGGGCGACGCGCGTCATACCCGGGAGCCATGAGTGGGACGCCGAGCGCGAATATGACGACGGCATGACGGTTCCGGCCGAGCTGAAAGCAGGCTCGATCTTCTTTTATTCGGGCAAGCTGCTCCATGGCGGCGGAGCCAATCGCTCGCAGAATGTCCGGCGGCGCGTCATCGCGACCGCGTTCAACGCGGGCTTCCTCGTTCCCGAAGAAGCCTATCCTTTCACGGTCCCGCTCGAACTCGCGCGAACAATGCCGAAGCGGCTTCAGCAGGCGCTCGGGTTCCGTTCCTTTCACCAGCGCGATCCGGTTGGTGGAAGCCTCTGGCAGCATAATTACGAAGAACTCGCCGACTTTCTCGGTCTCTGAGAGACCTGGCTGCCTGATCCATGCGGCCGAACCGGTAGCGAAGGTCCGTGCCGGCGCGACGACGCACCGCGCCTTTGCCGACCCGATGTCCGCATGTGGCCGCTCGATCGGGCGCCGCCCGGTGGGCGGCGAGCGGCGTCTCCGCGAGAAGAGGCAGGAGAGACCTTCGGATGGCGACCATCGATGGCCGGGCGCTGCGGCTGCACGCGCGCGGCCGGGAAGCGGTTGGCGCGGTGATGCAGGCTCTCCAATCCCGACCCGCGACAATGGTCTTGATTCTCGATAAATAACGATTAAAGTTTTCGCGGTCAGGTCGGCGCTATGGCGACGACGAGTCCGCTTGCTCGTTCCGACCGCGACGCCCTCTGCCGGGCCGCGTCCCGGCAGGGTCGGGGGTTCTTCTCGGGGAGATGATGGCAATGGCGGAAGAGAGCGGCAAATTTCCCTGGAGAACCAGCTTCTGGTGCCCCGAAGCCGTCGAGCCGGAGAATCGTCTCGGCCAGCAGGATATCGACGTCGATCTGGCCGTGATCGGCGGCGGATTCGCCGGCATGTCGTGCGCCTATTATGTGAAGAAGGCGCGCCCCGATCTCTCGATCGCGGTTTTCGAATCGGAATATATCGGTTTTGGCCCGAGCGGGCGTAACTTCGGAGGCGTGGCGCCCGGCGTCCGCGAACTGCGCGCCGGCATCCTCGATCTGCCCGATCCCGTGGAGGATCGGTTTGCGGTCCAATGGTATCTCGGCAAGCGCGAAGAACTGGAACGGCGCATCGCCGAAGGTGGCATCGATTGCGAATATCGCGACGAGCAATTGATGATGCAGGCGCTCGACGAGCCGGCATGGGAAGCGATGCAGCGCGAGTCCAAAGTCCTGAAGGCCCGCGGCACGCCTCATCTGCTGCTCGACACGGCGGCGCTCGAGAAGGAAATGGCGCTTCCCTACCGGCCGCTCGGCGGGATCGTCCGGACGGCCTGGCGCGCCGTGCAGCCGTTCAAGCTGGCGCGCGGCTTCGGCCGGCAACTCCGCGACATGGGCGTCGCCGTCCATGAGGGAACCCGCGTGACCGATTTCTCGGACTCAGGCGAGGGAGTGGTCCTTCGTACCGCCGACGGTGCAACGATCACCGCGCGCAAGGCGGTGCTCGCGACCAACGCCTATACCCATCACCTTCCGAAGGCTGCCGATCTCGTCAACCCGCGCCACACCTATGTGATCGCGACCGAGGCGCTCGACGAGGCGCGTCTCGCATCGCTCGGCTTCGGAACCTACAAGTTCGTCGAGGACTCGGGGTTCGTCTTCTATTATTCGCGGGTCTACAAGGGCCATCTGCTGATCGGTGGCGGCGAGCTGACGACCGGCTTCTTCACCCCTTCGACTGTCGACCATGATGCCGACACCAAGACGGTGGAATTCCAGCGGCTCTATGACGAAATGGTGCGGCGCTGGCCGCAACTCGACGGCGTGAAGATCGAGGCGGCGTGGGCCGGCCCGATCGACATGACCGAGAATTTCGCGCCGGTTATCCGGACGCTTGACACCATGCCCAATGTGACGGCCTGCGTCGGCTTCAACGGCGAAGGACTGATGTCCGGGAGCCTCGCCGGCTTGCTCGCGATCGGGCAGATCCTTGGCGCCGACTATGTCGATCCGGATGCCGAGCGCGTCAGGCAATATCTGCTCAAGCCGATCGATTGACGGCCATGAAGATCAGCGCCCCGTCTCTGAAACTCGATCTTGCGGTTACCGAAATCGTCGTCCGCGACGGCGAGCCCGTCGTGATGTGCCGTGTCGGCGTCTATGATGCCACGGCGAAGCTCGACGGCAAGGATGTCGTGGCTGCGCTTCGCTCGTTGATGAAACCCTCCGTGCTGCTCTCGATCGTGCGGTTGGCGTTACGCGGCAAGGCGCGCGAGAAAAAATAGATGCCCGCGTCCGCAGATCAGGGGACGGGCTCCGATCGATTCCAGGATGCTGGTTGTCGGCAATCTCCATCGCACCGCGCCGGGACAGGCAGCGGACGCCTACATGAAAGGGAGCGGAATGAGTCAGCTTGATGGCAAGAGGATATTGATCACGGGCAGTACGCGCGGGATCGGGTTCGGCATGGCTGAAAAGATGGCGGCGCTCGGTGCGTCGCTCATTCTGACGGGCCGCGACCAGACCGCCGCCGCCGCCGCCGCGGCGGAGCTCGCTTCGGCAACCGGTGCGAAGGTCGCCGGCCTCGGCGCGCCGCTGACCGATGAGGACGCGGTGAACGGCCTTGTCGACCGGGCGGCCGCGATATTCGGCGGCATTGATGTCCTCGTGAACAATGCGGGAATCGATTCCGACGGTCCCGCGCTCGACCATGCGCTCGAGGATTGGCGGCGGGTGATCCACGTCAATCTCGAGGTTCCCTTTCGCCTTGCGCAGCAGGCGGCGCGGCATTTTCTCTCGGAGGGCAAGGGCGGTGTCGTCATCAACGTCGCCTCGGTCGCCGGGTTCAAGGCCATCGACGAAGCCAGCTCCTATGTCGCTTCCAAGCATGGCCTCGTCGGCCTGACCAAGGTGCTCGCGCTGGAATGGGGCCGCAAGAATATTCGCGTCTGCGGGATCGCGCCCGGCCTCATCAAGACCGACATGACCCAATATATCTGGGGCAACGAGGCCGGCCAGGCTTATGTGAACAACAAGATCCCGATCGGCCGTATCGGCCTGCCCTCGGACATCGGGGCGTTGACCGCTTTCCTCGCTTCCGAGGATGCGGGCTTCATTCATGGCGAGACGATTATCGTCGACGGCGGGGCGACGGTCGATTGATTCGGCCGCGGGGCATCGGGGGCGATGCAAGACCGGCGGCCATGGGCCGCCGGTCCGAAAGCGCGCGCGGCGCCGACTTCGCCGAACGCCCTAGGCGCCGACGGCGGCACTTTCTTCCAGGGGCTTGAGCAGGAAATTGGGATCCGCGAGCACGCCGTCGACCTCGATCCAGCCCAGCGCGCGGCCGGACATCGACCAGCCGAGCAACCGCTGGACTTCTTCGGGGTAGCTCGCGACGAGCTCCGGCGTCAGCGCAAGATAATGATTCTCTTCCTGTCGTACGAAAGAGGCGTCGAGCGCGAAGGTTACACCGGTACGCCACTCGCTCCCGGTCCGGTTGGTCCCCCCGCCATGATAGACGCCGCCAAGGAAAAGGAGCGCCGAACCCGCCTTCATTTCGGTAGGAATCGCCTCCTCGGCGAGAGGTTTGCGCTCATCGTCCCAATGATGGCTTCCCGGAACCACCATGGTGCCGCCATTCTCCGCGGTGAAATCGGTAAGGGCGATCATGACCTGCAAGCGCGCCTCGCGGCCGAAATTGCGGCTCCAGAAGAAGGCCCCGTCGTCGCGGTGTAGCGCTTGCCCGCCTTCGCCGGGGCCGATCTGGATCGCTTGGCTGACGCCGACCTGAAGATCGCAGGTCACCTCCATATAGCTGTCGCCCGACCAGCGATGCTGCGGCACGCATACGAAATGCTTCGCGGCCGGAAGGTAAAGGGGATGGGTGACGACATCGGCGCTGTAGCGCGTCTTTGCGAATAGCGCCGAAAGCCGGCGCGTATTCTGGCCGAAGAAAGCATCTCGCCCGGTCGACTGCTGCTCGATCAGCGGAAGCAGGTCGTCGCGCATGCCCGCCAATTGTGCAGGCGTCAGGAAGTTCTCGATGATGACCCCGCCGTCGCGGTCGAGCACCGCGATGACATGTTCGATCGACGCTGTCGTCCCATCCAGTCGTTCCATGGTCATCTTCCGCTCTCCTTACCGCGCCTTATCATGACTACAGCAAAAATTTATACAAAACTCAATAAAAATCGATTATGAACATCGCGTCGCGCTAGGAATCAAGATGCGCGGGTAGGTCAGGGGATAGGTTTATGGCCAGCTTGGAGCCACAACTGGCGGCTGCAGACAGGAAGCGCGAACCAGGTTTCATCCGGTCGCGCCCGTTCTGCGAGAGGAATTGAGGATGCGCATCGCTGTTCTGAAAGAGCTCGCTCCGGGCGAGACTCGCGTCGCTGCGACCCCCGAAACCGTGAAGAAATTCATCGGGCTGGGCGCGGAAGTTGCCATCGAATCGGGGGCGGGGGAGACCGCATCGGTCGCCGAC
>NZ_JAVJOJ010000005.1:0-288639 GCF_040216815.1 Sphingopyxis sp. | reverse complement strand
CGAGACACGCCGATTTTGCACATGGCTTCGCGTGTCTCGACTTCGCTCGACACGAACGGGGTAATGGGTTGCTGACACTCGATGGCGTTGGGTCCACGCCTCGATCTCCGCCAGTCGCAATCGCTGGTGATGACGCCGCAGCTGCAGCAGGCGATCAAGCTGCTCGCGCTGTCAAACCTCGAACTCGAAGCCTATCTGGCCGAAGCGCTGGAGGGCAATCCGCTGCTCGACACGGCATCGCCCGACAGCGAAAGCAGCGGCGGCGAAGACCCGGTCGACAACGCCCCACTCGCCGAAGCCGCGTCGCTCGAGGCCGATCAGGCGCTGGCGGGCGACAGCGGAAGCACGAACGACCTCGACGTCGATCTTGCCGAAAGCTTCCATCACGACAGTGCGAGCGACAATGTCGGCCTGTCGGGGGCCGGCGAAGAGATCGATTTCGACAGCTTCGCCGGTGAGGACGGCACACTCCACGACCATCTGCTCGCGCAGGTCGGCGAAGCGCTGGGCGGGATCGACGCGATCGTCGCGCAGCAGCTCGTCGCGCTGATCGACGAGGCGGGTTATCTGCGCGCCGACCTTCCCGACCTCGCCGCGCAGCTGGGGGTACCGCTGGCGTTGGTCGAGGCCGTGCTGGGGGTGATCCAAGGCTTCGATCCCGCAGGCGTCGGCGCGCGCGATCTTGCCGAATGTATCGCAATCCAGGCGCGCGAAGCCGACCGTTACGATCCGGCCATGGCGACGATGATCGCGCACCTCGATCTCGTCGCCAAGGGCGCTTTCCCGCAACTGAAGCGGATCTGCGGTGTCGACGACGAGGATCTGGCCGACATGATACGCGAGCTGCGCGGCTATGATCCGAAACCCGGCCTCAAATTCGGCGGATCGCCGGTGCAAGCGGTTGTCCCCGACCTGTATATCCGGCGCACCGCGACGGGTTGGGCGGTCGAAGTGAACAGCGCGACCTTGCCGCGTCTGCTCGTCAACCGCCGCTATTATAACGACCTTGCCGCGGGCGCGGCAGCGAAGAGCCGAGCGTGGCTGTCCGAGCAGCTCGCGGGCGCCAACTGGCTCGTGCGCGCTCTCGATCAGCGCCAGCGCACCATCGTCAAGGTGGCGAGCGAGATCGTCAAGCAGCAAGAGGGGTTTTTCCTGCACGGCGTCGCGCACATGCGCCCGCTGACGTTGCGCCAGGTCGCCGAAGCGATCGGGATGCACGAATCGACCGTCAGCCGCGTCACCAGCAACAAATATCTGTCGTGTCCGCGCGGCTTGTTCGAACTCAAATATTTCTTCTCTTCCGGTATTGCGGCGACCGAAGGGGAGGGCGCCGTGTCGGCAGAGGCGGTGAAGAGCCGGATCAGGGCGCTGATCGAGGCCGAGGACGCGCGCGCGATCCTTTCCGACGAAACGATCGCGCAGAAATTGTCGGGCGAGGGGTTCGACATTGCGCGCCGCACCGTCGTCAAATATCGCGAGGCGATGGGCTATGGCTCGTCGGTGCAAAGGCGGCGGCAAAAGGCTTTGGCTGGTTAGGCCGCACCATCGTCATCCCGGACTTGATCCGGGATCCATTCAGCGCTGAAGTCATGGACCCCGGTTCAAGTCGAACGAGCCACGCGTCTCGTTCGCGGATGACGAAATTGGGGTTGCCGCCGGTTGACTTTTCGCCTGCTTCCCCATAGGTGCGCCGCTTCGCGTACAACGCTACTGCTTTTACGGACAAGAACGATGAAGATTCGCAACAGCCTGAAGTCGCTGAAGGACCGCCACCGGGACAACCGCGTGATCCGCCGTCGTGGCCGGACCTATGTGATCAACAAGACCAATCGCCGCTTCAAGGCGCGCCAGGGCTGAACCGTCCTGCCGGGGCCCATGTCCCGCGCGCCATTGCGAGTTTGCGTGCCGCCGTCGGATGATTCTGGCGGCGCTTTCGCGTGCCCGAAACTTTCATGATTCGTCAGTGCGTTATCTTTGACATCGGCCGTGTCCTTTTCGACTGGGACCTGCGCCACCTGTTCGTCAAGCTGATCGACGACCGCGACGAACTCGAATGGTTTGTCACGCATGTCGTGACGCCCGAATGGCATTTCCAGCACGACGCAGGCCGCGCGCTCGCCGACATGCTGCCCGAGCTGAAAGCCGAGTTTCCGGCACATGCCGCGCTGATCGACGCCTATGCGACGCGTTTCAACGAAACGATTCCCGGCCCGGTACCGGGCAGCCTCGAACTCGTCGAACGGCTCGATGCGGCCGGCGTGCCGCTGTTCGCGATCACCAATTTCGGCCATGAATTCTGGGAGGGTTTTCGCCCGACCCAGCCGATCTTCGACCGCTTTCAGGACATTATCGTGTCGGGGACGGAGAAACTGACGAAGCCCGACCCAGCGATCTACCACCTCGCGATCGAGCGATTCGGCATCGACCCCGCCGGAGCGTTTTTCATCGACGACGTTGCAACCAATGTCGCAGGCGCTGGGGCGGCGGGCATCGCGGGGCACCATTTCGTCGATGCGGCGGCGTTGGAACGCGACCTTATCGCGCGCAATTATCTGTCCGGCTGATCGAAGCGGAGCGTCAGGCGCCGCGTCGCGGTGATGTCGGCGGCAAAACTGCCGTCCGCGTGCGCGCGAAGATCGGCGATGCCGAAGGGGTTGACGAATCCCGCGCGCGCCAGCCTGCCGTGGGTGTCGAGCCCGACGATGGTGAGCGCGGCATCGGTGCGCTGCATCGCTGTACCGAAATAGGCGCGCATTGCGGGATGCTGCTCGGCCGTGCCGATGCACAGCCCCGCCTCGATCCGAAAGCGGACCCAGCCTTCGACCGCCGCGTCGCCGAAGGTGCCGCTGTAGCGCCGGGCGGCGATCGGGCAAGCGGCGTCCACCAGCCCGGCGGGAACGGTACGGAAGGGAGCGGCGATCATCTGCGCGGTCGGTTCCATACGCGACACCCAGGACGCGTTGGACAACAGGCTGACCGCGGTGCGTTCACCGCGCCACAGGCCGAGCGTGCTGCGCGCGCCCAGCGTGACGCCGTTATGATGGACGAAGGGGGCGGCGTCGGCATCGATCCCGATGCGCCACCCGAAACCGACGCTATAGTCGTCCTCTCCGGCCGCCTTGCCGTCCGCAAGCCGCACCGGCACCAACATCGCGTCAAAGCTTTCGGGGCGCACCACCCGGCCGTCGATCATCCGCCCGCCGAACGCCGCAACCGCACTCGCGGTGCCGCCAAGCCCGCCGCCGCCCCAGGTATAGCTATAATCGTGACGCGGCGTTTCGATAATGCGGCCCTTGTCGAAGCCATAGGCCCGCGAGGCGTCGGGGTCGCCGCTGTTCGTCGGGTCGGCGCGGATCGCCAGCCCCGGCGCTACCTTTGCCGATATATAGTCGGGGAAGGGTCGCCCATCGGCTTCCTCGACCAGTGCGCCCAATAAGGTATAGCCCCACGACGAATAGCTGTAGGCGGTGCCCGGCGCGCTGAGCAGGTCGCGCCCCGCGAAAATCGCGACCGCCTCGCGCCCGGTGGCATAGCGACGCGCGCCGCGGTTCGCGTCGACCGCCTGATAATGCGGCAGGCCGGAAACGTGCGCGGCGATTTGGCGCGGGGTGATTGCGGGCCACGTCGCAGCGAGCCAAGGAAGCTGGCGCTGAACCGGCGCATCGAGATCGATCCGGCCCTGCTCGGAAAGCTGTGCGACGGCGGCGACGGTAAAGACTTTGGACACGCTCGCCAGGCGGAACAGCGTGTCGCGTGTCACCGGTAATCCCGCCGCAATGTCCCGATGGCCGCTTGCGCCGTCCCAGACGATGCGGCCATCCTGCCATATCGCCGCGGCCATGCCAGGAACGCCATTCGTTTCGCGCAGCGTGTCGAGCAGACGCTGGGCAATGGCGGCTGCGTCGGTGCCGCTGTGCGCCTGCGTCGGCGTCGCGCTGCCAAACAGGGCGCAGGCGCCCAGAATATAGGCTGCCGGTCGTCGCTTCATCGAATGCCCTCCCCTTATGGAAGAGCAGGATGAATCCGATCTGTCGCACCGATTTGCCGAAATGTCGCGCACTTGTCGCGACGGGTTTTATTTCTCCACCCCCAGCTGCGTCAGCACGAAGGCATATTCTTCGGCGTCCTCGCGCAGTGCGCCCCAGCGGCCCGATTTGCCGCCATGGCCCGCGCCCATATTGGTGCGCAGCAGCAAAGTCGCGTCATTGGTGCGCGTGGCGCGCAGCTTTGCGACCCATTTGGCGGGTTCCCAATAAGTCACGCGCGGATCGTTGAGGCCCGCCGACACGAGCATCGGCGGATAGGCTTTTGCCGTGACATTGTCGTAGGGGCTGTAGCTCAGCATATAGTCGAACGCCGCCTTGTCGGTGATCGGATTGCCCCATTCGGGCCATTCGCCCGGCGTGAGCGGCAGTTCCTCGTCGATCATCGTGTTGATGACGTCGACGAATGGCACGCCCGCGAGCACCGCGCCCCACAGCTCGGGTGCCTCGTTATAAACGACGCCCATCACCTGGCCGCCCGCCGATCGGCCTTCGATCGAAATCTTGCCCGCGCTCGTATATTTGGCGTCGATCAGCCCCCTGGCGACGTCGATGAAATCGTTGAACGTATTCTTGCGCGTGTCGGTCTTGCCCGCGAGATACCAGGCGCGCCCCATGTCGTCGCCGCCGCGGACATGCGCGATGGCATAGATCATCCCGCGATCGACCAGGCTGAGCCGCGTCGTCGAAAAGCCCGGCGGCACCCGATAGCCGTATGAGCCATAGGCATAGAGGTGCATCGGCGCGCTGCCGTCGAGCTTGGTGCCCTTTTTGTAGACGAGCGAGGCGGGGATCGTCGTCCTTCCGTCGCGGCCGGGAAGATTCACCCATTCGGTGATATATTGCGAGGAATCATAACCTGAAGGAATTTCCTGCACCTTCAGCGTTTCGAGCGTTCCGGTCGCTACATCATAGTCATAGACGGTGTCGGGCGTGATCATCGATTCATAGTCGAGCCGGAGTTTGTCCTGATGATATTCGGGATTGTCGCCGAGCCCCGCCACATAGGTCGCCTCCGGAAATTTGATCCGGCCGGGTCTCAGCGGCGCGTCATATCGGCGGATATCGACCTGATCGAGCCCATTCTCGCGCGCCTCCAAGACGAAATAGTCGCGGAAGACCGACAGGCCGGTGATATAGCTGTGGTCGCTGCCGGGGATCAGCGTTTTCCATTCATCAGGCTTGTCGATGCTGGCGGTCGCGATGCGGAAATTGGGGTGCTCGTCGTTGGTGTGGATATAGAGCGTGCCTTCGCGCTCATCGACGCTGTATTCGCGGCCCTTCTGGCGCGCCGAGACGAGTTGCATCGGCGCCTCGGGATTGTCGGCGGGGAGAAGATAGACCTCGCTCGTCTCGTTATCACCCGTTGCAATGACAATATAATTGTCGGCGGCGGTCTTGCCGATCCCCACGCCAAAACCGATGTCGGGCTCCTTGTAGAGCAATTTATCCTCGGCGACCGGCGTGCCCAGCTTGTGCAGCCGCACATTGTCGGTGCGCCAATTGTCGTTCGCGAGGCCATAGAGGATCGCATCATTGTTCGCCGTCCAGACCAGCGAGGACAGCGTGCCGGGAATCACGTCGGGCAACATTTCGCCCGTTTCCAGATTGCGGAAGCGCGCCTCGAATCGTTCCGATCCATTGTCGTCGAACGAATAGGCCATCAGCTTGCCGTCGGGGCTGACCGACAGTTCGGCGAGGCGGAAATATTCCTTGCCCTCGGCCATCGCGACTTCATCGAGGATCAGCTGGGTTTCGCCTTCGCCCGCCGCAGGCTTGCGATACCATTTCTTATATTCGGCGCCTTCCTCATATTCGACCCAATAGAGCCAATCGCCATCCTTTTGCGGGACCGAGCTGTCGGCTTCCTTGATGCGGCCCTTCATTTCCTGAAACAATGTTTCGACAAGTTCGGCATGCGGCTTCATCGCGGCGTCGAACCAGGCGTTTTCCGCCTTCACATAATCGAGAATGTCGGCGTCATCGATCGTCGGATAGCTTTGGTCGCGCAGCCAGAAATAGGGATCGGACAGCGTCTTGCCGTGGAGGGTGACGTTGTGCGGCCGCTTCTCGGCGATGGGGGCAGCGGCGGGAGCGGCGGGGCTGTCGGTCAATTCACTCTCTTTCTCTTCGGCGAACGCGGCCGGCACGGCGACAAGCGGGGTGGCAATTGTTGCCAGAAACATCCAAATAGCGCGCATTGAACAGTCTCCCGCGGCGCCGTCCGGCCGGACGGAATAACCGCGATGTAGGAACAAGGATCGCATCATGTCCAGCCCCGTCCCCGGCTCCCCTTACGCCGAACGTCTTGCCCGCCTGCGCGCCGAACTGGCGGCCCGGCGCCTCGACGGTTTTGTCGTGCCGATCAGCGACGAACATATGAGCGAATATGTGGGCGATTACGCGCAGCGCATGGCGTGGCTCACCGGCTTTGGCGGCTCGGCGGGCACCGCGGCAGTGCTGCCCGAAAAGGCCGCAGTGTTCGTCGACGGCCGCTACACGGTGCAGGTGCGCGATCAGGTCGACGGCGCGCTGTACGACTATGTCGGCGTGCCGCAGTCGAGTGTCGCCGAATGGCTGGGCGCCCATGTCAGCGCGGGACAGAAAGTCGGTTACGATCCATGGCTCCACGGCATCGACTGGGCGCGCGGACTGGAAGCGGCGCTCGCTGCCAAGGGCGCGAGCCTTGTCGCGGTCGACGCCAATCCCGTCGATGCGGTGTGGGACGATCAACCCGCGCCCAGCGACGCACCGGTGAGCATCCACGACGTCGAACTTGCCGGTCAGGCAGCGGCGGACAAACGCGCAGTAATCGCCGACTGGTTGAAGACGAACGACCTCGATACCACGGTGATGACCGCGCTCGATTCGATCGCCTGGACCTTCAACATCCGCGGGGAGGATGTCAGCCACACGCCGGTCGGGCTCTCCTTTGCCCTGCTCCACGCCGATGCGACCGCCGACCTGTTTATCGCGCCCGAAAAGGTCACGGCCGAGGTGCGCGCGCACCTCGGGAACAGCGTGCGGATTCACGATCGCAGCGCGTTCGAGGCGGCACTCGCCGACCTCAAAGGCAAAAAGGTCGCAGTCGATCCCGATCGCGCGGTCGCCGCGATCTTTACCGCGCTCGGGGCGGCAGGGGCAACGATCGCGCGCCGCCGCGACCCCGCCGTGCTGCCCAAGGCGATCAAGAATGCGACCGAGCTCGATGGCACGCGCGCCGCGCATGTCCGCGACGGCGTCGCGGTATCGCGCTTCCTGAAATGGATGGAAGAGACCGCGCCGCTGGGTAAGCTCGACGAACTCGGCGCCGCGGCGAAACTTCGCGAATTTCGCGAGGCGGGCGGCGTCCTTAAGGATCTGTCGTTTGACACGATCTCGGCCGCGGGGCCCAACGGCGCACTGCCGCATTACAAGGTCGATGAAACGACAAACCGCGCGATCGAGACGGGCACGCTCTACCTGGTCGATTCGGGCGGCCAATATACCGACGGCACCACCGACATCACGCGCACGATCGCGATCGGAACGCCGACCGCCGAAATGTGCCGCCGCTTCACCCAGGTTCTCAAAGGGCATATCGCGCTCGCGACCGCGCGCTTTCCCAAGGGCACGCGCGGCAGCCAGCTCGACATTCTCGCGCGCCAATATCTCTGGGCCGACGGCGTCGACTATGCGCACGGGACGGGCCATGGCGTCGGCGCCTATCTGGCGGTGCACGAAGGGCCGCAGCGGATCGCCAAGCCGGCGGGCGGCCAGGCTGGGACCGAGGAGCCGCTGCACGCGGGCATGATCCTGTCGAACGAACCGGGCTATTACAAGGCGGGGCATTTCGGCATCCGCATCGAAAATCTGGTCGTCGTCGTGCCGCAGAACATTGCGGGGGCCGAGGAGGAGATGCTGGGTTTCGAGACGATCACCTTTGCACCGATCGCGCAGAATCTGATCGATGCGGCGCTGCTGTCGGGCGCAGAGGCCGACTGGCTCGACAGCTATCACGCCGCGGTGTTCGAAAAGCTGTCGCCGGGCATGGACGAAGCGACGCGCGCCTGGCTCGCCGCCGCCTGCGCACCGATCGACCGCGAACCCGCCGCGATCGCGGCCTGAGACGACGCGCATGACCGACCATCGCAGCACCGTGCCGCTCGCCGATTTCCGTGTTCAAGAGCGCGTACGCGTACGTTTCAACGAGATCGACGGGCAGAATATCGTCTTCAACGCCAATTATCTCGTTTACGCCGATATCGGCGTCACCGAATATTTTCGTGCGCTGGGAGAGGGGCAGCCCGGCCCCTATTTTAACCAATATGGCACAGACATTCGCGAAACGCATTGTGAGATCGACTACCACGCCCCCGCGCGGCTCGACGAACTGATCACGATTGCAGCGCGAATCAGCGCCTTCGGTCGCACGAACTTCACGCTGCATTGCGGGATTTTTCGCGAATCCGAACGGCTTACCGACATAGAGATCAGCTATGCGCATATCGACAGCGACAGCGGCCAGCCCACACCCCTGCCGGGAAGCTTCATCGCCGAAGTGCGCCGATTCGAATCGCGGACACCCGCGCAAGACTGATTCGCGACGGCCGATTCGAACCGGATACGGTTTCTCGACCAAAAAAGTCGGCATTTCCTGGGGAAACAGGCAAAAAAAGGGCCGCCCAAAGGGCGGCCCGTGAAAGTTTTGGGAGAGGATGCCTAAAAGGCAAGTGTGATATTGCACTGCACAATGAATGTTGCAACTGCGAAATGAGCATCCGAGATTGCATTTTTTGCAATCACTTTCGTTCGCGGCGTGGATTCGGTGCAATCGCGCACCCTCTCGCCAATCGCGCCGACTTCGCCTAAATTGGCGCGATGAAGATGTTTGGCAAAGTCGATGTCGGCGGCGGACTGTCCGATTTCTGGGACTATATCCGCGAACCGCGTCCGCATCGCTGGGCGGTCTGGGGTGTCGCGCTGGCGCTGACCTGGGTGGTGTTCAGCGGCGTCGAACAATATCTGATCCCGGTCGACAAGCCCAAGGCGCAGATCATCTATTTCGAAAATTGGAAGGCCGACCGCAGCGCAGAAGAAATCCGCGCCGACTGGATCGCGCGCGCGAAGGAAGAGACGCTGCGCAACGCGAAGAAGCGCGCCGAATATCAGCGTTTCGCCGACAGTCTGGGCATCGAATATGATTCGACGGAGGCCGACAAGATAACGCGCGAGACGCTGGGCACGGAAGCCGCCGAAGCCGCAAAGCAACGCCCGGCGCCGCCCCCGCGCTCGACACTCGCCGAACGCGCCGCGCGCGCTCCGCAACCCGAACCCGCCGACTGACGTGGCGCCCCTCGCACCCGGCGATGCCGATTGGATGGCGGCGGCCGTCGCCCTGGCGCAGCGCGGTCGCCCGGCGTCGGCCCCCAACCCCAATGTCGCCTGCCTGATCGTGCAGCCCGCCGCCGCAAACCGGGTCGCCCGGCTGGTAGCGCGCGGCTGGACGCAGCCTGGCGGACGCCCGCACGCCGAGGCGATCGCGCTGGCCGCCGCGGGCGCCGCGGCGCGCGGCGCGACCGCCTATGTCACGCTCGAACCCTGCGCGCACGCCAGCGCGCGCGGCCCCGCGTGCAGCGATTTGCTGATCGCTGCCGGGGTGGCGCGCGTGGTGATCGCGGTGCAGGATCCCGACCCGCGCACTGACGGCGCAGGTATCGCGCGGTTGCGCGCGGCGGGGGTCGAAGTGGTGGTGGATGTTCTGCCCGCCGAAGCACGCGCCGCGATGGCGCCCTGGTGGACGCGGCGGACGACGGGACGGCCTTTCGTCACGCTCAAGCTCGCGACCTCCCTCGACGGTTGTATCGCGCGCGCCGACGGGTCAAGCCGCTGGATCACCGGCCCACGCGCCCGGGCGCACGCGCATCTCGAACGCGCGCGCCACGAAGCGATCCTCGTCGGACGCGGGACGCTCGATGCCGACGCGCCGCGGCTCGACGTGCGCTTGCCGGGCCTTGAGCATCGCAGTCCGAAGAAATTCCTCCTTACCCATGGCAAGGCACCCGGCGGCTGGATCGCCGCGCGCTCGCCTGAAGCGGTCGAGGGGGTCGCTTCGCTGCTCGTCGAGGGCGGCGCAGGCGCCGCCGCGGCCTTCCTTGCCGCCGACCGCGTCGACCGGCTGCTGCTTTACCGCGCGCCGATCCTGATCGGCGACGGCCGGCCGGCGCTGGGCGACATCGGCCTCGCCGACCTCGCCGCCGCGCACGGTCGCTGGCGCCTTTCTGACAGCCGGATGCTTGGCAGCGACCGGCTCGACGTCTACGAGCGCGTCAGAGAAGGATAAGCGACGTATGTTCACCGGCATCATCACCGACATCGGCACCATCCGCAGCCGCGAGGATCGCGGCGATACGCGGCTGGTCATCGCGACCGCCTATGACACGGCGACCATCGACCTGGGGGCGTCGATCGCCTGTTCGGGGGCGTGCCTTACCGTCGTCGACAAGGGCCGGGACGCCGAAGGCCACTGGTTCGCCATCGACGCCAGTGGCGAAACGCTGGCGCGCACCGCGCCCGGCATGTGGGATGCCGGCCGCCGATTGAACCTCGAGCGCGCACTGAAGGTCGGCGACGAGCTGGGCGGGCACATCGTCACCGGCCATGTCGATGCCGTGGGCCGGATCGTCGCGGCCGAGCCCGTCGGCGACAGTGTCAAGCTGACGGTCGAGGCCCCCGCCTCGCTCGCACCGCATATCGCGCCAAAGGGGTCGATTACGCTCGACGGCGTTTCGCTGACCGTGAACGAGATCGCCGACCAGCCCGATAGCAGCGCGCATTTCACGCTGAACATCATTCCGCACACGCAGGCGATGACGACGCTGGACGAGGCGGCGGCGGGGCGCCCGGTCAATCTGGAGATCGACGTGCTGGCGCGCTACCTCGCGCGGATGCAGGCGCGCCGCGCCTAAGGTCAGAACCCTAGGCCGCGTTGACAAAAGACTTCAGCCATAGCCGCGTGGCGGCGAGGTTTAGGAAGCTCTCGAACGAGAGAAGGGTTTTGTCATATCGAGTGGCGATGCGTCGTTGCTGTTTGAGCTTTCCGAACATGCGCTCGACGCGGTTGCGGTCCTTGTAACGGCGATAGTCGGGATGCTCTGGCACCTTGCGGTTCGAGCGGGGCGGGATGATCGGCAGGATGCCCCGGGTCAGCAGGCTTTCCCGGAAGCGATCACCATCATAGCCCTTGTCCGCGAGCAGCGCCTTGGGTGTGGCGACGGGGATCGCCATCAGCGGTTCGGCAGCGGTGTAATCAGAAGCCTCGCCGCCGGTCAGGATGAAGCCGACAGGCAGTCCTTGATTGTCGCAGCGGGCGTGGATTTTGCTCGTAAAGCCGCCGCGTGATCGACCAAGAGCGTTCGCACAAGCCCCCCTTTTCCGCCCGCTGCCGAAACATGGCCGCGAACGCTGGTGCTGTCGATCATATGTTGCCAGTCGTCGGTCAGACCCAGATCGACCAGCGTTTGCAGCAGGGCATCCCAGACACCCTGTTCGGCCCAGCGCCGGAAGCGGACATAGACCGAGTTCCACTTGCCGTAGCGCTCGTGCATGTCGCGCCAAGGGCAGCCGACCCGCAGCACGTGAAGCATGCCGTTGAGAAAGCGACGATTATCGCCCGACGGCCGCGCCCAGCGACCACGTTCAGGCGGCAGCAGCGGCCCAATCAGGTCCCACTCCGCATCCGACAAATCCCCGCGACCCATGACTGATCCTCAAAAAGCAGTCTTGAATCAGAAGGAGGAGGATTTGGGAATCCCTTTTGTCAACACGGCCTAAGCCTCGCCCCATCCCGCGGCGAGTTCGGGGTCGGCGGCGATCATCGAGCGCCGCATGGCCAGCCGGCCGATCCTTAAAAGCTCCGCCTTGCGCCGCGCGGGGGCAAGGTTACAGTTCGCCGCTTCGCGAACCACGGCGGCACCATAGCGGTCGGCGACGATCAGTCCCGAGGTTTCGGGGCGATAGTCGGGCGTTTCGAGGATCGCAGGGTCGAGCCCTGCGGCGAGCGCCCAATAGAAGCGATCGCACCAGTCGCAATAGTCGGGCCATTTGCCGTCGCCGTGGAGGTCGGCGCGGCTGACCTTGATCTCGACGATCGTGATCTGTCCCTTGGCGTCAATCGCGGTGAGGTCGGTCCGCCGTCCGTTGGGCAGCGTGACCTCCGGGATCGCGACCAGCCCCTGCTGCGCAAACAGGCGGCACACGCCGCGCGCCACGTCGGCGGCGGTCAACAGGTCGCTCGCCATCGCTCAAAAAGCCTCAGAAGGGGACGTCGTCGTCCAGATCGTCGTCGAAGGGCGGGCGCCCGCCGCCCGAAGCACCGCCGCCCTGGTTCCAGCCGCCGCCCGAACCGCCGCCGGACGAACCGCCACCCTGATCCCAGCCGCCCGACGAGCCGCCGCCCTGGTTCCAGCTGTCGCCACCGCCGCGCGAACCGCCGCCGCCCGGCGCGCCGTCGAGCATCGTCAGATTGCCGCCCATGCCCGCGATCACCACCTCGGTCGTATAGCGGTCGTTGCCGTCGCGGTCCTGCCACTTGCGCGTGCGCAGGCTACCCTCGATGTAAACCTTGCTGCCTTTTTTGAGATAGCGCTCGACGACGCCGACCAGCCCTTCGCCGTTGATGACGACATTATGCCATTCGGTGCGCTCCTTGCGCTCGCCGGTCATCCGGTCCTTCCACTGCTCGCTGGTCGCGATGCGGATATTCGCAATCTTGCCGCCGTTCTGGAACGATTTGATCTCGGGATCGGCGCCGAGGTTGCCGATCAAAATTACCTTGTTGACGCTGCCAGCCATCCGCCGCTCCGCTCCGCTTGAAAATGGGGAGGATCAGCCCAAGCCCAGGGCAACGGCTGTCCAATATGTGATACCAGCAGCGGCATAGGCGAGCGCGAACAAATAGCCAACCATGAACAGCGGCCATTTCCACCCATTGGTCTCGCGCCGCGTAATAGCGATGGTCGAAATACATTGCGGCGCAAAGACGAACCAGGCGAGAAAGGCGAGCGCGGTCGCAAGGCTCCACTTGCCCTGCAGCCGCTCGCCGAGCGACGCGGCCACCGCTTCCTCGTCGTCGCCCGCGTCGATCGCATTCGCCGTCGCCATCGCCGACACCGCGACCTCGCGCGCCGCCATCGCCGGAATCAGCGCGAGCGCGATGTCATGGTTGAACCCGATCGGCGCGACGGCGACCTCGAGCCCGCTCGCGATGCGGCCGGCGACGCTATATTCGACCTGGCTCTGCCCCTCTGGCGCCTTGGGAAAGGTCAGCAGCAGCCACAGGACAATAGTGGTCAGCGCGATGATCGTCCCCGCTCGGCGGAGGAAGATCCACGCGCGCTGCCACAGACCGAGCGCAATGTCGCGCAGACGCGGCATCTGATAACGCGGCATTTCCATCATGAACCCCGCGCCCGCGCCCTTCGCCACCGTACGGCGCAGCGCGAATGCGACGATCAGGGCGCCGACGATTCCCGCGACATAAAGGCCGAACAGCACCAGCCCCTGAAGCCCGATCGCGGTGCCGCCGACGCCGCGGTTCGGGATGAAAGCGGCGATGATGAGCGCATAGACGGGCAGCCGCGCCGAACAGGTCATCAAGGGTGCGATCAGGATCGTCGTCAGCCGGTCCTTTTCGTCGGGGATCGCACGCGTCGCCATGATGCCCGGCACCGCGCACGCGAAACTCGACAAAAGCGGGATGAAACCGCGCCCCGATAATCCGACCTTGCCCATCAGTCCGTCCATCAGGAACGCCGCGCGCGTCATATAGCCCGACGCTTCCAGGAGCAGGATGAAAAGGAAGAGGATCAGAATCTGCGGAAGGAAGACCACGACCGCGCCGACTCCCGCGAGCAGCCCCTCGACCACAAGGTCGCGGAGAAAATTCTGCGGGACATTGTCGACGACCCAGCCCTGCATCGTGCCGACCAGCCCTTCCAGCGCGTCGGCGGGGGGAGCGGCCCAGGCATAGACCGCCTGGAACATCACGAACATCAACGCGAGCAGGATGGCCATGCCGAACACGGGGTGCAGCACGACATTGTCGACGCGCTGCGTCCAGCGGCGGACCGGCGTTTCGCTGATGATCGCCGCGCGCGCGATGGCGCGCGCGCGCTGGTGCAGCACGGTGTCGGCCTCCGGTTGCTGGGTCGCGGCGCGCGGCGGCTGCGCGCGGATCGCATCGTCGACGGCAACGAGCAGTTCGGCAAGTCCGCGCCGCCGCACCGCGACCGTCGGCACAACCGGTACGCCAAGCTCGCGCGCAAGCCGCTCAGGATCGAGGGTGAGGCCATCGCGCTCGGCGAGATCGACCATGTTCAGCGCAACGACGGTCGGGAGCCCAAGCGCAAGCAGTTCGAGCGCGAAGCGGAGATGATTGTCGAGGTTCGCGGCGTCGAGCACGACGACCAGCGCGTCGGGGCGCGCCTCGCCCGCCTGACGCCCAAGGATCACGTCGCGCGTCACCGCTTCGTCGAGGCTTGCGGGGGTCAGGCTATAGGTGCCGGGCAGATCGATCAGCGACAGCGGGCGGCCATCGGCAAAACTCGCATGACCGGCTTTTCGTTCGACCGTGACGCCAGGATAGTTGGCAATTTTCTGCCGCGCTCCGGTCAGCGCGTTGAACAGGCTCGACTTGCCGGCATTGGGATTGCCGACCAGCGCGATCGAAGGGATGGCGGTGGTCATGCGGCGCCCCCGACGCTCGCAATGCCCTCGACTTCGATCGCCGCCGCCTGCCGGGCGCGGATGATCACCTTCATGCGCCCCACGGTGAGCGCGAGCGGGTCGCGTGAAAAGATGCTGCCCCGATGCAGCGGCGTAACCTCGCACCCCTCGATCAGACCGAATTCGCGCAGGCGGCGCCCCTCGTCATCGGACATGGCGGTCCAGTCGATGCGCGCGACGCGCACCGTCTCGCCCAGCGGCGTCTTGTCGAGCAAAGCAGTCATTTGCGAGCGATTATCAATAACAATCGCGCGGCGCCAGCCTTTTGTGCCCCACGCTTTATCGCCCCGGATAGCGCAGTCGGCCGACAAAGCGCGCCAGGCTCGGCCGTTCGCGCCTCGTCGCGGCGCGGCGGTGCTTCCAGCCTTCGAACCGCATCACTTCGCCAATGCGGCGGGCGAGGAAGGCACGCGTGTCGCGCTGCCCCTCGCTCTCGTCGTTCAGGAGAACGGCCATCGTCGAGCCGTACACGGCGCCGAGGATCGCGCGCTTGCTGTAGTGGTTATAGTCGGTCGCCGTGTCGCCGGCGAGGCGCCACATCAGGTCGGCCGCGCGCCAGCCAAGCCGCGCCGCACGCGGCACATTGGCGGGCAAGGCGAGCAGCGCCAGCGCGCGCCGCAGCGATTCGCGGTCGGGCGCAAGCAGGTCGATGCGCGTTTCGACCAGCGCCGTGATCCGTTCGCGAATCTTGAGGTCGGCGAGCTTTTCGGCAGGCCATTTCGCCGCCATGCGCGCGTCGATGCTGGCGAACCAGGCATCGACCATGTCGCGCGCGCCGCCCGGAAACGCCAGCCGTGCGACGTCGCGATCGACCCCGACACGCGCCGCAGCGTCCGTCAGCGCCGCATCGCCAAAACCGTCGAAGGCGGCGTTCTGCGCGACAAGCGGCCCCAACGCAGCGCGAATCTCGTCGAGCGTGGGGTCGGCGGGAAGGATCGAGGCCATAGCTTCAGATAGGCGCCGCGCCGCCGATCGGCAACCGGAACCCGCAAGGGCGAATCGCCGCGCCGCGGCACATCTTCGTCAAGGTTTAGATTTTCTTTTGCTACTCACCCATTGTGTCTGCGCCGTGCGGGCCATAGCTTTGACCCAAGCCCGGCGGCCATGGGGCCGCTCGCGGGATTTGACATGTGGAGGCAATATGACCGCATCGCTGTTCGAACCGATCACGCTGGGCGCCATCGAGGCGCCGAACCGCATCATCATGGCGCCGCTGACGCGCGGCCGCGCGGGGCCCGGCTTTGTTCCGAACGAGCTGGCGCGCGACTATTATCGGCAGCGGGCATCGGCGGGGCTGATCATTTCCGAAGCGACGGGCATTTCGCAGGAGGGCCTCGGTTGGCCGAACGCGCCCGGCCTCTGGACCGAGGCCCAGGTCGAAGGCTGGAAACCCGTGACCGATGCGGTGCACGAAGCGGGCGGCCGTATCGTCGCCCAGCTATGGCACATGGGACGCCTGGTCCATTCGGTGTTCAACGACGGCAAGCAGCCCGTGTCCGCCTCGGCAACGACGGGCACCGGCCGCGCGCACACGCCCGTCGGCCGCCGCGACCTCGAAGAAGCGCGGCCGCTGCGGCTCGACGAAATCCCGCGGGTCATCGCCGATTATGTAAAGGCCGCAGAAAATGCCAGGAAGGCGGGGTTCGACGGGGTGCAGCTCCACGGCGCCAACGGCTATCTGATCGACCAGTTCCTGCGCGACAATTCGAACCTGCGCGATGACGATTATGGCGGGTCGGTCGAAAACCGCATCCGCCTGCTCCGCGAGGTGACAGCGGCGCTGATCGAGGTGTGGGGCAAGGACCGCGTCGCGGTGCGTCTGTCGCCCAACGGCGAAACGCAGGGCGTCGACGACAGTGCGCCCGAGACGCTGTTCCCTGCCGCCGCCGCCGCGCTCAGCGAGCTCGGCATCGCTTTCCTCGAACTGCGCGAGCCCGGCCCCGACGGCACGTTCGGCAGGACCGAGGTGCCCAAACAATCGCCCACGATCCGGCAGGCGTTCAACGGGCCGCTGATCCTCAATAGCGATTATACCGCCGCGCTGGCCGAAGCGGCGATCGCGAGCGGCGCGGCCGATGCCATCGCATTCGGGCGCCCCTTTATCGGCAACCCCGACCTGGTCGAGCGCATTCGTTCGGGCGCCGAATGGGCCGCGGACAATCCGCAGACCTGGTATTCGCCGGGCCCCGAAGGCTATACCGATTATCCGGTGTTGCAGATGGCGTAAGGCGGAATAATCCTCCCTGTCGCGAGCGATGGGGAGGATTTAACCCTTCTCTGCGAGCGCCTTGTCGACGATCCCCGCGCCGATCGGGCCGAGGACCTGGCTGCCAAAGCGGAACAGCAGAAAGGCGCCGATAAAGAGCAGCAGCGGCTCGACAAGCAGTGCGACGACCGCTGCGATAACGACGCCGAAAAACAGGAACATCAGCCCGCCGCTGAGTTGGGCTTGCCCCTTCGGCCCCAGTTCCAACGTGCGCGGGCCCTTCGCATCCCACCATTTGCCGGTAACGACCGTCTTTCGGCCGGGCAACGACGCGGCGGGCCTGGAGGCGGCGCGCGCTGGCGCAGGGGCTTCGGCAGGGGCGGGTGCGCGCGGCGCCGGAGTTTGAGGTCGGGCACGCTCCTTTTGGCCGCCCCATGGCGCGCGCTTGCTTTCGCCCTGCATCGCGGCCTGCCGCTCGCGCTTCGCAGCATCAGCCCCGCGCCTTGCAGCGCGGACCGATGCCGCGGGAGCGGCGACGGTCCGCGGCGGCCGCGCAGGTTCGACCAGCGTTTCCGAAACCCGATCGGGAAGGACAGGGCGTTCGGCCGCATGGCCCCGGCGCCGGTCATGCTCGGCCATGCGCTCGGCCGCGCTTGGCGGCGTCCGGCCCGTTTCGCGATCGACAACCACCAGCCGTCCGCCGCGTTCGACGACGGAGTAACGGCTGGGAGGGGCGCGATCAACCAATGCCGAATTGTTCCTTCAGGGCCAGCATCGCGAGCGCGGCCTTCGCCGCCTCGCCGCCCTTATCCTTGCGCGTCTTGTCGGCGCGCGCAAGCGCCTGTTCCTCGTCCTCGACAGTCAAAATGCCGTTGCCGATCGCGAGGCCATCGAGCGTCAGCGCCATGATGCCGCGCGCGCTTTCGTTCGACACCACTTCGAAATGATAGGTTTCGCCGCGGATCACGACGCCGAGCGCGACATAGGCGTCAAAGCGCCCGGCGTCGGCGGCCAGCGAGATCGCCGCGGGTATTTCGAGCGCGCCGGGCACCGTCACCGTCTCGTGGCTATGCCCCTCGGCCTCGAGTGCGCTGCGCACACCGTCAAGCAGCAGGTCGTTCAAATGGCTGTAGAAGCGGGCTTCGACGATCAGGATATGCGCCATCAGGCTTCTCCGGGAATGGGGCGTTCGCCGACGATCGACAGGCCATAGCCTTCGAGACCGACGATATTGCTGTGGGTGGGGGTGAGCAATTCCATCGCATGAACGCCAAGGTCGGCCAGAATCTGGGCGCCGATGCCATAGGTGCGAAGGTCCATGCCGCCCGTCGGCGGCGGCAGCGCTTCGGCATCGGCCGATCCGGGCAGCGGACGCATCAGCATGACAATGACGCCCGCGCCGGCCTCACCGATCGCATCCATCGATCGTTGCAGCCGACGCTTCTTCGGCCCCGGCCTACCCATGATGTCGTCGAAAAGCGATACAGGGTGCATCCGCACCAACGTCACCCCATCGGGATCGACCGGTCCCTTTTGCAGCACCATATTAACGCTGCCGTCGATCTTGTTGCGATAGGATTTCAAGCGCCACTCGCCGCCATAGTCCGATTCGAAGGGTTCGTCGGCGACGCATTCGACCAGCCGGTCGCTGCGGTTGCGATAGGCGATGAGGTCGGCGATCGTGCCGATCTTGAGCCCGTGGCGCCGCGCGAAGGGGATAAGGTCGTCGAGCCGCGCCATCGTGCCATCGTCGTTCATAATCTCGCAGATCACGCCCGACGGGTTGAGCCCGGCAAGCCGCGCGATGTCGACCGACGCCTCGGTATGCCCGGCGCGCACGAGAACGCCGCCGTCGCGCGCAATGAGCGGAAAAATATGGCCCGGCGTCACAATGTCGTCGCGCCCCTTGCCCGCGTCGATCGCTACCGCCACCGTGCGTGCGCGGTCGCCCGCCGAAATACCCGTGGTGACACCTTCGCGTGCCTCGATCGAGGTGGTGAAGGCCGTTTCGTGCCGCGTCCCGTTCTGGCGGCTCATCAACTCCAGCCCCAGCGCATCGACGCGCGATTTGGTGAGCGTCAGGCAGATGAGGCCGCGGCCGTACGTCGCCATGAAGTTGATCGCATCGGGAGTCGCCATCTGCGCGGGGATGACCAGATCGCCCTCATTCTCGCGATCCTCATCGTCGACGAGGATGAACATGCGGCCATTGCGCGCCTCGGCAATAATCTCTTCCGGCGTCGCCATCGGCGACAGGTCGCTGCCGTTCGCGAGCCAGTTTTCGAGTTTGCGCAGCGTTTCCGCAGTCGGATTCCAGCCCGGCGAATCGAGATCGCGAAGGCTGTTGGCATGAAGACCCGCGGCGCGCGCGAGACCCGACCGCGACATGGTTCCGTCGGCGACGATGGCGCGGATGCGATCGATGAGCTGGATAGACATGAAAGCCATGTCTCACATCATAATGTGATTGTCAACTCGACAATCACATCTCCGTGGTCAATTGGGTCCGAAAGTCGGTCCATATTCGCGCTTCGGCGCGTCTGCGTCGGCCTTGGTATCGAGAATGGCGAGCAACTGGCCCGACCGATCGTCGCGCTTCGCATAGTCGCGCGCCGACAGGCCCGCGATATGGTCGGCCTTGTCGGGGTTGGCGCCGCGCCGCATCAGCAGGCTGGCCATCGCCGCGTTCTTCGACTGCACCGCCAGAATCAACGCCGTCTCGCCGCGCCGGTTCGCCTGGTCCACGGGGGCCTTCCGCTTGAGCAATTCATCGGCACCGTCGGTATAGTTGAGCAGCGCCGCGTGCATCAACGGCGTCATGCCGTTGCGGTCGCCGATCGCCGGATCGGCATCCTTGGCCAGCAGGAAGCGCAGCCAGTTCGTATCGCGCCGCTTGGTGACGATCATCAGCGCGGTTTCGCCCGTGTCGACATTGCGCGTGTTGATCAACGTCGGATCGTCCTGAAGCGCCGCCGTCGCCTTGGTCCCGTCGCGGTTTTCGACCGCTTGCAGGAAAGCATATCCGCCGCGGAACTGCGCCTGCGCCGGACCATGGGCCAGCCCCGCCGCGGCAAGCGGGACAAGGGTGAAAGCGGCAAGGCGAAACGCGGCGTGGCGGAACATGATGTGGCGACCCCTGGGGCAATTTGTCCGCCGCGCGCGCGACGACAATGGTTGATTTTCGCGGGCTAGCCGACCAAGGCTGGCCGCATGATGAATATCGCAAATATGGGACAAAGGATCGTGCGTGCAAGCCTGATCCTCGCTTTCGGGGCCGCGGTGTCGGGCTGCGACGGCGGCGGCAGCGCCGCTGCACCGGCCAAGCCGCCGCTCGAAGGCGCGCGGATCGGCGGGCCCTTTGCGCTTACCGACCAGAATGGCCGGAGGGTCAGCGATACCGATTTTGCAGGGCAGTACCGGCTCATCTATTTCGGCTACAGTTTTTGCCCCGACATCTGCCCCGTCGACCTGCAAAAGCTGATGCGCGGCCTCGCTCAGTTCGAAAAGGCCGACGCCGCGCGCGGCGCCAAGGTCGCGCCGATCTTCATCACCGTCGATCCCGAGCGCGATACCCCCGAAGCACTGAAGCCCTTTGTCGCGCGTTACCACCCGCGCCTGCTCGGCCTGACCGGCTCGCCGGAACAGGTTGCGGCCGCTGCGAAAGCCTTTGTCGTCACCTATAACAAGGTGCCGGGCTCGGCGCCCGATCGCTATCTGATGGCGCACAGCCAGCTCGCCTTCCTGATGGATCCCGAAGGCAAGCCGCTGGCGCTGCTGCCGCTCGACGACCCGACCACCGACGCCGACGAGGGCGCACCTGCCAAGGTCGCCGCCGAACTGGCGAAATGGGTCAAATAACGATGGCGGGGGCGACTTCGGAGCGCCCCTTCTGGGAAGCGCCGCTCGCCAGCCTCGACGCGGGACAATGGGAGGCGCTGTGCGACGGCTGCGGCAAATGCTGCCTGCACAAGCTGGAGGATGAGGATACGGGGCGCATCTATCCGACCAATGTGGCGTGCCGCCTGCTCGACCTTTCGACCGCGCGCTGCGGCGACTACAAGCATCGCCGCCGCCACGTTCCCGATTGCCTGACGTTGACCCGCGCCAAGGTCGATGACATCGAATGGCTGCCGCAAACCTGCGCCTATCGCCTGCGTGCCGCGGGCGAGCCGCTGCCCGAGTGGCACTATCTGGTGTGCGGCGATCGCGCCGCGGTCCATCGCGCGGGCGAATCGATCGTCGGCTGGACGGTGAGCGAGGATGTCGCCGGTTCGCTCGAGAATCATCTTGTCGAACGCGTCATTTGACCCCGCGGCGGACGGACCGCATATCCGCGTCGGGGACGAGGCTTGGCCGGTGCGGGTCGTCCGTCACGCGCAATCGCGCCGCTATCGGCTGATTTTCGACGGCGCCCGCGGCGAGCTCCGGCTCACCGTTCCGCGCCGCGCCAGCGAGCGGGCGGCGATCAAATGGGCGGCCGAACAGCAGGCGTGGCTCACCGAACAGATCGGCAAGGCGATCAAGCCGCTGCTCGTCGGCCCCGGCACGGCGATCCCCTTTCGCGGGATCGAGCGGCGGATCGACTGGTCGCCGACCGCACCGCGCGCCGTTCGTCTGGGCGAAAGCGCGATCGGCGTCGGCGGTCCGGCCGAGGGCGTCGGCCGCCGCGTCGAGCGCTGGCTGAAGGGCGAGGCGCTGGCGCTGATGGAACGCGAGAGCCGCGACATCGCCGAAGCCGCAGAGCTCGCCGTCCGCCGCGTCGGCGTCGGCGACCCGCGCAGCCGCTGGGGCAGTTGCACGGCGGGCGGCGACCTACGCTACAGCTGGCGGCTGGTGATGGCGCCCGATCATGTCCGCCGCGCCACCGTCGCGCACGAGGTCGCGCATCTTCGCCACATGGACCATGGCCCGGCCTTTCACGCGCTCGTCGAGCGGCTGCACGACGGCGACGTCGCGGCGGCGCGCGGGTGGCTGCGCCGCGAAGGGCGCGCACTGCACCGCTATCGCTTCAGGCCCTGAGCGGGGTCAATCGGCAGGCTCGGCGGGCCCCGGGCGCGGCGGTGCGATCCGGACCGGCGGCGGCGGCGCCTTGGGCGCCGAAATCATCTTGGGCTGGCTGCCGTTTCGCGGCGCTGCGGCGGCGGCCCCACCCGGGGGAGTTCGGCGGCCGGTCTGCTCCTCGATCCATTGCTGGTCGAGCACCGGGCCTTCGTTGGCGGGGGGCGGCGGCGTGTCGGATTGTTCGGGCGGGCGGCTGTCGTACGGCAGCTCGATCGGCATCCCGTTTTCGTCGACGAACAGCCCGTCCTCACCCGGTTCGCCCAGATAGGCCTCGTCCTCATCCTCGAGCTGCCATTCGGGCAGCACCACCTCGGTATCGAAAGGCTCGACCGGGCGCCGCGCGACGGCGACGCGCATATAGTCGGCAAAGGCCTTGGCCGGCGCGCGGCCGCCCTGGAGCCCGCCGACGGGTTTCGCATCGTCGCGGCCCATCCACACGCCGGTGGTGATCCCGCTCGAAAAACCGAGGAACCAGCCGTCCTTGTTGCTCGACGTCGTGCCCGTCTTGCCCGCGACCGGGCGGCCGATCTGCGCCGCGCGCCCGGTGCCCGTGTTCACCGCGGTCTGGAGCAGGTCGGTGATCCCCGCCGCGACCCAATGGTCGACCAACGTGCTGCCGCGTTCGGCAGGGCGTTGATAGAGCAGCTCGCCGCTCGCGGTCGTCACCTTGGTGATGCCATAGGGCTGCACCGACACGCCGCCGCGCGCCACCGCAGCGAAAGCGGCGGTCATGTCGATCACGCGCACTTCGGCGCTGCCCAGCACCATCGACGGATGGGTGTTGACCGGCGTGGTGATGCCGAACCGCCGTGCCATGTTGGCGACCGCTGAAAAGCCGATTTCGTCGCCCAGCTTGGCGGCGACGGTGTTCACCGAATAGGCAAAGGCGCTGCGCAAATCCATCGTGCCCGCAAAACGCCCCGACGAGTTGCGGGGCGACCAGCCGTTGATCGTCACCGGCTCGTCGACCACGGGATCATCGACCTTATACCCCGCCTCCAGCGCAGCCATATAGACAAAGAGTTTCCACGCCGATCCGGGCTGGCGCAGCGCCTGCGTCGCGCGATTATAGTTCGACGTCACATAATCGCGGCCGCCGACCATCGCGCGTACCGCGCCGTCGCGGTCGAGCGAGACGAGCGCGCCCTGAACGCCGCCCGGCGTGTTCGCCTGAATCGACGCGGTTGCGGCGCGCTGCATCCCAAGGTCGATCGTCGTATAGACGTCGAGCGCCTCGCTGCCCTCGTCGATCAGCATGTCGAGCTGCGGCAGCGCCCAGTCGGTGAAATAGCGTGCGCTATTCTGTCCCTGTTCCTTCGCCAGCTGGACATTGGCGGGTTCGGCGGCGTCGGCCTGCGCGCGGCTGATCACCCCGGCATCGACCATGACGTCGAGCACGACCCCCGCACGGCCAAGCGCGGCCTGTGCGTCGGCGGTCGGCGAATAGCGCGACGGCGCCTTGACCAGCCCGGCGACGACCGCGGCTTCGGACAGCGACATTTCGGTCGCGCTATGCCCGAAAAAGCTGTTCGATGCGGCGTCGATGCCATAGCTGCCGCCGCCGAAATACACTTTGTTGAGATAGAGTTCGAGGATCTGGTCCTTCGAGAATTTCCATTCGAGCGCGAGCGCGAGGATCATTTCGCGCATCTTGCGCGACCAGGTATAGCTGTTCGACAGGAAGATGTTGCGGGCCAGCTGCTGGGTGATCGTCGAGGCGCCCTGCATCCGCCGCCCGGTGCCGTAGTGCTGGACCGCAAAGACGGCGGCGCGCGTCATGCCGACGGGATCGAGCCCGGGGTGATAGCGAAAGCGGCGGTCCTCCACCGCGACCATCGCGTCCTGCATCACCTGCGGCGTTTCGCCGAGCGACAGCCAGCGGCCGTAATTGGGGCCGAGCGACAGAAAGACGGTGCCGTCGGCGGCGCGGACACGGATCGTCTGCCCCGCAGGCGACTTTTTGAGCTCCTCGAAACTCGGCATGCGCTGCACGGCGATCCCGACCGCCACGGCGAGCGCAACGAGGCCGACGACCGCCAGGCCGAGGCTCCAGCGAAAGATTCGGCGCAACCACAGGCGCCAGCGCGGCGGCTCACCACCGGACGTGCGCTTGCGGGATGATGGCGATTTATTCGACGAAGCTTGCTGTCTCTCGCGGCGCAAAGCCCGTATTCCTTCCCTCACTGCGCCCCTGATGCGTCAGTCCGGGAAGGGGTCAGCCTTCGCCGGTTGACGCCTCATCCGGCGAGCGCTCCGCGAAGTCAAGCGCCGCGCTGTTGATGCAGTAGCGCAGACCCGTCGGTCCGGGGCCATCGGGAAAGACGTGGCCGAGGTGGCCTTCGCACGCCGCGCAGCGCACTTCAGTTCGGATCATGCCGTGGCTGCTATCGCGATGCTCGCTTACGGCCGCCGCGCCTGCCGGCGCGGTGTAGCTGGGCCAGCCCGACCCGCTGTCATATTTGGTCCGGCTGTCGAACAGCGGCGCGCCGCATCCCGCGCAGCGATAGATGCCGTCGCCCTTGTGATCGGTATATTTGCCCGTAAAGGCGCGCTCGGTGCCGCCTTCGCGCAGCACATGGTGCGCCATCGGATCGAGCGGCTTGTTGGTTTTCGGATCGGTCATCGGGAATCTCCAGCGGGCGTGTGGCCCTTGTCCGTCATAATATCGGGACGGCGCCGCACCGCAACAAGGGGGGCAGCCCGCTCCGGGGCTTTACGCCGAATTAACGCCGTTTGGGGCATGGATAACGCGTGAAACCCTATCTTTTCCTGTTGGCGGCCCTCGTGCCCGGCGTTACGCCGGCCGCCGCACAATGCCTGCTTTGCGCGCAGGAGAGCACAGCGATTTCCACGGCGCGAAAGGGCGAAATGCCGCTGCGCATCGAGATCGAAACGCGGCTCGATATGGGCCGCATCGCGGTCGGCGCGATGGGCGGCGAGGTCGAGGTCGATCCCGTATCGGGCGCGCGGCGGCTGCGCGGCGATGTCGTCGACCTTGGCGGTTTTGCGCTGTCGGGCACTGTGAGCGTGCGCGGCGAACCCGGCGCCGAAGTACGCGTGATCCTGCCCGCGAGCGTCGACCTCGAAAGCGGCCGCGGCCGCACCGCTCGCGTCACCGGCCTTGTCACCGACCTTGGCGCGGCGCCGCGGCTTGGCCCCGACGGCCGCCTGCAATTCCGTTTCGGTGGCCGGTTGCAGGTCGCCGCGCTCGACGACGGCGACTATCGCGGACGCATTCCGGTAACGGTCGAGTATCAATAGGCCGGGAGACGGCTTTGGGGTGGGAAGCGGACTTCTTCAATTCCGTCATCCCGGCGAAGGGTGTTCAGAGGCACGTGACTCTGAAACACGATCTCACCCTAACGATTTGCCGCACCGGCGAGATCCCGGCCTTCGCCGGGATGACGATAGAGTTGAGGGCAGCTTTCGGTCGCTAGCCGCCATCCGCCCTCAATCGTCGGCGAGGAGCGCCAGTTTCACCCGCGCGGTGCCGCTGCGGTGCATCCCGATCTCGCGCGCCGCGGCGTGGCTCACGTCGATCACCCGTCCGTGCGCAAAGGGTCCGCGATCGTTGATCCGCACCACAACGCTGTCGCCCGTCGCCACGTTGGTCACGCGAACCATCGTACCGAAAGGCAGCGTACGGTGCGCGGCGGTCAGCTGGCCGGGATCGAAGGTTTCGCCGCTGGCGGTACGATTGCCCGCAAGTTCATTGCCATAATAGCTTGCGATCCCGCCGTCGATTTCGCTTTCCTGGACAAGCTCGGCGATCGGATTTTCGGCGATTTCGGTTTCCTGCGACGCCGCCGGACCGACGAGCAGAAGCGGAAGCAGCATGGCTGAAACGGCCCGCATGGCACATCCCCTTGTCAGAGGAGGCGCCCAAAGCAGCCGCCGCGCGGCAAGGCAAGCCGCCGCGCGTTAAACGGAACCCGATTTGCGGCCGAACGTGCGTTCAGACGTCGAGATTCGCCACCGACAGCGCGTTGGTCTGGATGAAATCGCGCCGCGGCTCGACCTCGTCGCCCATCAGTCGTTCGAAGATTTCGTGTGCGACGTCGGCCTGTTCGGCCTCGACGCGCAGCAGCGAACGGTTGGCGGGATCGAGCGTCGTTTCCCAAAGCTGCTCGGCGTTCATTTCGCCCAGCCCCTTGTACCGGCTGATCGCGAGCCCCTTGCGGCTGTGCGCGAAGATCGCGTCGAGCAGTTCGGACGGGCGCGTCACCGGATTGGCCTTCGCCCCCGCGACTCCGACGGCCGCTTCGCCGTCCTCGCCCTCGACGGGTTCGGGCTCGGCGGCGGCGGCGCCCGCTTTTACCAGCCGCGCGGGGCGGGCATAGGTGTCGGCTTGCTCGGCGGCGAGCTTGTGCATCCGGCGCGCCTCCTGGCTGGCCAGGAAAGCGGCATCGATCGCATGATGGTCGCTCACGCCGCGCCAACGGCGTTCGAGCGTGTACCCACCGCCCTCGACCGCATCGACCGTCCAAACGGCCTCGCCACCCCCGGTCAGGGCGCGCTCGGCGGCATTGAGCCAGCTTGCGGCGGTCGCCGCGGCGCTGTGACGCCCCGCAGCGTCGAGATCGGGATCGAGCGCGCCGGTCAGCGCAAGCGCCTCGACAAGCCCCTGGTTGAGATTGCGCGGGACATAGCGCATCAGCGCGCGCAGGCGGCGGCCATGGTCGATCAGCGAACGCAGATCGGCGCCCGAACGCGCACCGCCCGTGGTTTCGAGCAGCAGCGCATCGATCCCCGCATCGACGAGGTAATTTTCGAGCGCATTGTCGTCCTTCAAATAGACTTCGCTCCGCCCCTTCGCGACCTTATAGAGCGGCGGCTGGGCGATATAGAGAGGCCCGTTCTCGATGATCTCGGGCATCTGGCGATAGAAGAAGGTGAGCAAAAGTGTGCGGATATGCGCGCCGTCGACGTCGGCGTCGGTCATGATCACGATCTTGTGATAGCGCAGCTTTTCGATGTTGAATTCGTCGCGGATTCCGGTGCCGAGCGCCTGGATCAGTGTGCCGACTTCCTTCGACGAGATGATCCGGTCGAACCGCGCGCGCTCGACGTTCAAAATCTTGCCTTTCAGCGGCAGGATCGCCTGCACATGCCGGTCGCGCCCCTGCTTCGCCGATCCGCCTGCCGAGTCGCCTTCGACGAGGAAAAGCTCGCATTTGCTGGGATCGCGTTCCTGACAGTCGGCGAGCTTGCCGGGGAGCGAGGCGATGTCCATCGCACCCTTGCGCCGCGTCAGTTCGCGCGCTTTTTTCGCGGCCTCACGCGCGGCAGCGGCGTCGATCACCTTCTGGATCACCGCCTTCGCATGGGCCGGATTTTCCTCCAGCCATTCGGTCATCCGGTCGGCCATCAGGCTTTCGAGCGGCTGGCGGACTTCGGAAGAGACCAGCTTGTCCTTGGTTTGCGACGAAAATTTGGGATCGGGCAGCTTGACCGAAACGATCGCGGTCAGTCCTTCGCGCATGTCGTCGCCGGTCAGGCTGACCTTCTCCTTCTTCAGCATCCCCGACTTTTCGCCATAGCTGTTCAAGGTGCGCGTCAGCGCGGCGCGAAAGGCCGCCAGATGCGTGCCGCCGTCGCGCTGCGGGATATTGTTCGTGAAGCAGAGGACATTTTCGTAATAGCTGTCGTTCCACTCCAATGCGACGTCGATACCGATGCCGTCGCGCTCGCTGCTGATCGCGATCGGGTCGGGGAGCAGCGCATTCTTGTTGCGGTCGAGATATTTGACGAACGCCGCAATCCCGCCTTCGTAGAAAAGGTCGTGCGTCTCGTGCTCGGCATGGCGCGCATCGACGAGCTTGATGCGCACGCCCGAATTGAGGAAAGCGAGCTCGCGATAACGATGCTCGAGCTTCTCGAAATCGAACTCGGTGACATTCTTGAACGTCTCGGTCGACGCCATGAAAGTCACGCGCGTGCCTTTCTTGCCTGCGGGGGCGGGCCCCGTGACCTTCAGCGGGGCGACCGAATCGCCATGTTCAAAGCGCATCCAATGTTCTTCGCCGTCGCGCCAGATCGTCAGTTCCAGCCATTCGGAAAGCGCGTTGACCACCGAGACGCCGACGCCGTGCAGGCCACCCGACACCTTGTAGGCATTGTCGTCGCTGGTGTTTTCGAATTTCCCGCCGGCGTGGAGCTGGGTCATGATGACCTCGGCCGCCGAAATGCCTTCCTCGGCGTGGATCCCGGTCGGAATGCCGCGGCCATTATCCTCGACACTGACCGATCCGTCGCTGTTCAGCGTGATGAGGACGAGGTCGCAATGCCCCGCGAGCGCCTCGTCGATCGCATTGTCGCTGACCTCGAACACCATATGGTGCAGACCCGACCCGTCGTCGGTGTCGCCGATATACATCCCCGGCCGTTTGCGCACGGCATCCAGCCCCTTCAATACCTTGATCGAATCGGCGCCATAGGCATTGGCGTTGGGTTGCTTGGAGGCGCCTTCGGGCGCGCTGTTTTCGGGCGTGTCTGTCATATCGATTATATAGGGTCGAAGGGCGCAGAACCCAAGCGAAAATGCGGTTCTGCGCCATGTCGCGACGAACATTGCACGCCCGCGCTGCGGCGGCTAGTTTCGGCGCATGAAACAAGGTCTCGTTTTCCCGCTTGCCGCGGTCATGGCAGCCGCGCTCGCCGCGTGCAGCCAACCCGCCCCGCCCGCCGACAATGCCCCCGACGTCGTGGGCGAACCGCTCGCGACGCGCGCGGTGATGATCGGCACCGAGGGGCCGAGCCTGCCTGCCTGTTCGAGCATCAGCCGGGTGAAAGACGGCGGCACCGACGTCTATTGGGCGCCGGGTGAAACGCGCGCGGTCAAGGCGAGACTCGCCGGCGGCGCGCGCGTCTCGCTGTGCGAAGCGGCGGAGAATGACGCCTGGTTCGGCATCGTCTTTTCAGCCCCCGGCACCGATCCCGACATGTGCGGCGTCGGCAAGTCGGTTCAAAACGCGCGCGAATATCAGGGCCCGTGCCGCTGGGGCTGGATCAAGGGCGGAACGGTGCGGTTGGGGGGGTAGGCCCCCGCCGACGCCGCCGACGATTGAACCGCTTTCGACCGGAAGCCGCCCTCAACTCTATCGTCATCCCGGCGAAGGCCGGGATCTCGCCGGTGCGGCAAACCGTTAGGATGAGATCGTGTTTCAGAGTCACGTGCCTCTGAACACCCTTCGCCGGGATGACGGACCTGAAGAAGTCCGCTCCCCATCCCAAAGCCGGCTCCCTATCCCCTGCAATCCTCGATCACCCGCCCGATCTCCGACTGCACGGGCAAGGTCAGCGCGCCGCCGCCGGGTGCTTCCAGTGCGAACCGCCCGCGGCTGAAGGCGATGCGGTCGAGCCGCGGGTCGCGGCTGGGCAGCGCCGCACCGCCGCCGTCGAAGCGGATCTGGTCGGTGCCCGCGCTCGTGCGCAGGCTGACATTGCCCGAAAGCGCGGCGGTCATGCGAATACCGCCCCCGCTGCACGCCATCGTCAGCAGCGGGTTCGCGCTGCCCGTGGGCACGAAGGCAGCGGTGCGGCTAGGTACGTCATAACGCCACGCGCCGCGATCGACCGCGCGGTCTTCCCAGCCGAGCGTCGGCGTAGGCAGCGGCGCGGGTGTCGGCGCGGGCGCCGCGGGCTGCGGCGGGGGCGGCGGCGCTTCGGGCGTCGGGATTGCGGTACAGCCCGCAATCGTCAGCGCCAGCGCCGCCGTCATCGCATAACCAAAGCCGGACCTCGCCATCCCCTAAAATCCCTTCCAGTCGATCACTTCGTCGAGCGGCGCGCGCGGCACCGGCCACCGGTTCACCGCCGCATCGGTATCGGCATAGCCGATCGCAAGCCCGGTGAACAAAATCTGCCCATCGTCCAGCCCCAGCGTGCGCCGCACCGTCGCGCCATACATCGCCCAGCATTCCTGCGGGCAGCTGGCGAGGCCATGTTCGACGAGCAGCAGCATCACCGATTGCAGCCACATGCCCATGTCGGCCCATTGCGGCGGCCCCATGATGCGCGAACAATGGAGGAAAAGCATCACCGGTGCGTCGAAACCCCGGTAATTGTCCATGAACCGAGCGAGCCGCGCGCGCTTGTCCTCGCGCGGAATGCCGAGCGAGGCGTAGAGCGCCTCTCCCACGCCGAAGCGCCGGTCGGTCCAGGGTTCGGTCAGCGCGGGGGGGTAGATGTCATATTCGGGCTCCTGCCCCTCGCGCCCCATCGCGATGCGCGCGGCGACCGCTTGTCTAACCGCCTGCCACGGTTCGCCGGTCAGCACCGTCACCTGCCACGGCTGAAGATTGCCGCCCGACGGCGCGCGCTGCGCCGCGGCGAAGATATCCTTCAGCAGCGCGGGGTCGACCGGCGTGTCGGTGAAGGCGCGCACCGACCGGCGCATGTGGAGCGCTTCGGTCACATTCATGTCAGTCGCTGGCATATTTATCCTCTCGCCTCTTGCCGAACAGCAGCCCGCGTTCGAGCCGCGCTTTCAATTGCCGGTAATAGGAAAGCAGGAAGACGTCATCCTCTTCGGCAACGGGGCGCCCGATCTTGGCGCGGATCGTGTCGGCGACCTCGCGCATCGCACGCGGGTCGCGGTGGCGGAGCACGCGTTCCAGCTCCTGCAATTCGAAAATCCCGTAAACGCCAAGCTCGGCGTCGGTGAAGGCGATCCCCTCCTCATCGGCCTGGGTCGCCATATCGGCGTTGAGCTTCGCACGCTCGGCCATCACCACCCAGGTGCCCGCGATCAGATCGCCCATCCGCATCCGGTCGCGGTTGAACAGCAGGAAGAGGCTGAGCGTAAGCGACCAGAGCACGCCCGCGAGTATGATCCATCCCGAAACGCTGTCCTCGGCAACGCCGGCGCCGAGCATCATCAGCGGCAGGAAGAGTTCGAGCTCGCGGATCAGATTGCGCGCCACCACCGCGTCGGCGGTGAGTCGCCCACCGTCGCGCGCGACGACGCGAATCCCCATCAATCTTTTGCCCGGCGTCGCGGCCCGCGCGCCAAGCTCGAAGCCGATGAACCAGAAATTGCGCAGGACAAAGGCGCCGAGCATCCACACGACGACGGTGAGGTCCGACTGCGACGCGATGCCGACCCACAGCATGAACAGCGTGAAAAGGACCAGCACGGCGAGAATGAGGAACAGGTCGATGATCAGCGCGCCGCAACGCATCCCCGCGCCCGCGATGCGCAGTTCAAGGTCGATGCCCTCGGGCGTAACGAACTGGCGGGTCTTTTTCGCGCGGGCGGCGCGCGCCTTCGCATGGGCCGACGCCGCGGTCATGCCGCATCCCCGCGCCGCGGAATATAATAATAGGCGAGCCAGAGCAGCAGCATGAGCGAGCCGATCGCATAACGCAGCATCGTGTCGGTGATCAGCTGGCGCCCGAATCCTTCGAGCAGGCCCGCGGCGAGCAGCATCAATAGGACGCCGACCATCACTTTGCCCGCGGTCCGCCCCGCCGCCGCCGCGGCCTCCAACCGCCCGCGCGCGCCGGGAAAGACCACGGCGGTGCCGATGCGCAGCCCCGCGGCGCCCGACAGTGCGGCGGCGAACAGCTCGGTCGTGCCGTGGATGAACAGCCAGCCGCCGAAATCGAAACCCAGCCCCTTGCCCGCGAAAACCGCCATCATCGCGCCGAGCCCGATACCCTGGTAAAATTCGAGCATCATCGTCGGCACGCCAAAGGCGAAACCGAGCGCGAAGGAGAGGATCGACACGCGGCTGTTGTGCGTGAACAAATAGGTCGCAAAGATGTGGAGGCCGCTTTCGCCCTTGCCCGCCGCCTCCTTGCCGTGCCCCAGCGTCGATTGCAGATATTCGGCGCTCGCGCGCGGGTCACGCCCCGACGACATGCCTTCGTCGACGAAATTATAATACCATTCGGGATTGCTCGACACGAGCGAATAGCTGGTGAGCGCGCCGAGCAGGATGATGAGCGCGATGACGATCGTTTCCTTCCACACCGCCCGCACGGCTGCGGGCCAGTCGTAGAGAAAGAAGCGGCGGAGGCGGGCCCAGCGACTCTCGCGCACGCCATAAACGAGGAAATAGCCGCGGATCGACAGCGCTTCGAGATGGTCGAGCAGCGCCTTGTCGAGACTGGTGGCGCGCGCGATCGATAGCGACGAAAGCGTGGCGCGGTAGAGTATGGGCAGTTGCAGCAACTCCTCGCTCGACAGGCCCTTCGCGCCTTTTTTCTCCAGCCGGGTGAGCAGGCGGTCGAACGCGATCCAGTCGGCCTCGCGCTCGGCGCGGAAGCGGCTCGCCGAGAAGCCGGGTGCGCCGGTCGCGCGCGGTACGGGCGGCGGCGGGATCACAGCCCCCCCTGCCGCTTGATGCCGAGATAAGCCTCGACCGCGCTCGCGCCCATCGCGTCGGCGGGCACCTCGATCACATCGGCGCCAAGGCGGCGCAGCCGCGCGATCACGAGCTGGCGGTCGGCGAGCATCGCCGCGGCGACATTCGCGCGCGTGATGTCGGCGGCGCTTTCGGGGTGGCGGCGTTCCTCCGCCTCGACCTCCTCATCGCGCAAGACGACGAACAGCAGACGATGCTTCTTTGCCAGCCGTCCGGCGGCGCGAATCATCAGGTCGGCGCTCGTTGCGTCGGCAAATTCGGTGAAGAGGATGATGAGCGAGCGGCGATTGAGCTGCGCGCTGAGCGTGGTCAGCGCGAGGGTGAAATTGCTTTCGACAGGCGCATAGTCGATCCGGCTCGCCGCGCGCTGAAGCGCCGGGAAATCCTGGATATGCATATAGGCAGGAGTCAGCGCCTGCGGCTTGGCGGCAAAGGAAAAGAAGCTGATCCGGTCGCCCAGCTTCAACCCGACATAGGCGAGCAACAGCGCCGCCGCCACCGCGCGGTCGACGCGCGGCATCCCGCCCGCGGGCTCGGCCATCGTCCGCCCCGCGTCGATCGCCAGCACGACGCGATTGTCGCGTTCGACACGATATTCCTTGGCGAGCAGCTTGACGTGGCGCGCCGACGCGCTCCAGTCGATCGACCGCCGGTCCATCCCCGGCTGATATTCGGCGAGCGCCTCATACTCGCTGCCTTCGCCGCGAAACCGCTGCTGGCGAAGGCCGAACCAGCTGTTCCGCTGAAACAGGCGGCTGCCCGCCTCGGTCACGGCGCGCAGGCTGGGCACGATGTCGACCGCGCCGTCGACCCGGAACCGGCGCTGTTTCCATACCAGTCCCAGCGGCCCCGCCCAGCGGATCCAGAGCGCCTCTACTCCCGCCTGCCCGCGCCGCGACGCGGCAAGCGCGACGGTGCCGACGAGCGCGCCGCCGGTACGGCGCATCGTGCCCGTCAGCCGCCCGCCGTCGGCGAGTCGTTCGTCGAGCGACAGCGCAAACGCAGCGCGCGGCGGGACGTTCCGGCCGTGCGCGGCGAGCGACAGCTCGAAAGAATCGCCGACGCCCGCCTGCGTTGGGAAGCGCGCGTCGAGCGTCAGGTGGCGCGGATTGGCTCCCGATAGCGTGTCGAGGATCAGGCAGGCGAGGATCACGCCGATCCAGCCCGGTGCGACGAGCCACAGATCGGGGCGGACAAGGCCGAGCACGAGCGCCAGCGGGGCGCCGGCAAGCAGCAGATAGATCGCGCGCCGGGTGGGATAGATCATAGTAGCCCGCCGAGCATTTCCTCCGCCATTGCGAGCGCAGCGAAGCAATCCGGGGCGGGGCAAGCCGCTCTGGATTGCTTCGCTGCGCTCGCAATGACGCCGTGAAAACCGGTTCCGCTCACCGGGGCGCTTCCTCGCGTTCGAGCAGCGCGGCGACGACCTGTTCGACGCTGCGCCCCTCGATCTCGGCCGCGGCCGACAGGATGACGCGGTGGCGCAGAACGCCCCCGGCGAGGCGCTGGACATCGTCGGGAATCGCATAGTCGCGCCCGTCGAGCGCCGCCGCCGCACACGCCGCGCGCGCAAGCAGCGTTGCGGCGCGGGGGCTGGCGCCGCATTCAAGGTCGGCGCTTTCGCGCGTCGCGCGGACGAGGCGGACGATATAATCGACGATCTCATCGGCGAGGCGAACGGTGGCGATCACATCGATTGCGTCGCCGATCGCCTTGGCATCGGCAACCTGCGCGACGCCGAAATCGCCGATCGCGGGGCTTTTGAACCGCCCGCCATGGTCGGCGACGATGCGGCGTTCCTCGTCGGCGGCGGGGTAATCGACGACCAGTTTGAACAGGAAACGGTCGAGCTGTGCCTCGGGCAGCGGATAGACGCCCTGTTGCTCGATCGGATTCTGCGTCGCGAGCACCGTGAAGCGCGGGCTCATGGCATGTGGCTCGCCGTTGATGGTGACGCGGCGTTCCTGCATCGCCTCCAAAAGCGCGGCCTGCGTCTTGGGCGGCGTGCGGTTGATTTCGTCGGCGAGCAGCAGTTCGGTGAAGATCGGCCCCTTGGTCAGCGTGAAGCTCGACGTCTGGAAATTGAAGAGGTTGGACCCCAATATGTCGCCGGGCATCAGATCGGGCGTGAATTGAATGCGCCCGAAATCGAGCCCCGTCGCGCGTGCGAAAGCCTGCGCCAGCAGGGTCTTGGCAGTGCCGGGCGGCCCTTCGAGCAGCACATGCCCGCCCGCGAGCAGCGCGATCGTCACCATGCGCGTGAGTGCTTCCTGCCCGAACACGGCCTTGGCGACCTCCGCCTCGATCGCGGCGCCGAGGGCCGCCACGCTTTCAACGCCTGGAGCGGCAGGATTAGCTGTCACGGAGTAGATCCTTTCTAATGGCATGCAGCGCCTGTGCGTCGCTGAGAAATTCGTGCGTGCTCCGCGCCAGCGGCAAACGCCGCGCGAGCGCCGAAAAAGATTCGCCGCCGCCGCGCTGGTGCCGATCGATCCAGTCGTCGGTTTCGGCATCGCTCAGTCCGGCGGGCGCGTGCAGCCGCCGGACGATCGCGCTGCGCTGGCTTTTCACATAGGCGCCGGCGCCGTCGATCTCACGGCGGGCTTGTTTGATGAGGTCGGCGCTGTTCGCAATCAACGCCGCCTTCGACACCGGGATCGCGCGCCCGGGGCGGATCGCGGGACCGAAGCGCGCCCACGCCTGCCACAGCGCGAAAAGCCCCGCCGCGATCAGGCAGAGGGTGATGCCGATGAAGGGCGGGACAAAGGCGAAGCGGAGGAGCGATCGCTGCGCGCCAAAGCCGTTCAGCGTCAGGTCGAACGCCAGGGCATCGGCACCGGCATCCTCGGCGATCGCATCGATGAGATTGGCCGCGGCGGCGGCCTTGTCACGGCTGGCAAAGGCAAGATTGTTGACGAGGTCGGGATCGGCCAGAACATAAAGGTTGCGATCGCGTACCCGCGCGAGCAGCGCCGATCCGTCCGATGCGACGATCAACGGCTCCAGGCCCGCACCGCGCATCGTGTGGAGCGGGCCTGGCTCGACCAAGCGGATCGCGCGCGCGCCGACGCGGCCACGCGCATCGTCATTGCCCCAGCGCGCCCGGCCCATCCTGACGGGGCCGAAAATATCCTCGGGCAGCAGCCGCATCGGCGGCAGAAGCGCGATGCCGCTGCCGACCCAGCCGGGTTTCGGTGCTTTGGCATCGGCACGACCGGCCGACCATTTGGGCAGGATGACAAGTATCGGCGTGTCGCCATTCGCGGTCAACAGCTCGCGCATCTCCTCGGTCCGCGTGCGCGCCGTCGGGGTCAGGATAAGGAGCGGGTCATGCTCATAATGAAAGGTCGGCTCGACCTTTCGGCGCAGTTCGACCTCAGCCCCCGCGCGTTCAGCCAGATCGACGATGCCGGCATAGCCCGGCGCCGCCTTTGACAGCGCGTGCCCGCCGCCGTCATTGCCGCCACCGATCTGCGGCCCCAGCGCGATCAGCGCCCACAGCGCGATAAAGGCAATGACGCCGATCGCGACCACTGCCGCGATCAGCCGCGGATTGAAACCATGGTCGCTGACGGCGCCCGTTCCGGTCATGTGCGCGCCCAGTTTCTTGCGATCGTCAGATCGGTATAGGCGCTGCGGCATTGGTCCCAGGCGCTCGCGTCGACCGCGCGCCCGCCGAACAGGCTGATCTCGACCGCGCGCGCGATGCGGCTGAACGCGCGCCGCGCCGCCGGGGGAAGGTCGTGCGCCTCGGCCAGATCGCGCGACGTCATCGCGGGCCGGACGAGGCCGGGGCGACGCCCCTCGATATCCTCGACGCTGCGATAGAGAAGCAGGTGCACCGCCTCGGCAAAGCGGTCCGCAGCGGCGAGCGCGTCGGCCTCGGCCAGCAGGGCGCGCGCGGCCCCTGCCTCGACCTCGGCCGCCCCGTCATCCGCATCGGTTTCACCGCGCCTTCGGCGGAAGCGCAACGCGTCGACCCAGCGCGCGAAACCGGGAACAAAACGATACAATAGGAACAGCGCAACCAGCGCCACGGCGATCCATATCAATGGCTTTGCGGCAGGGGTACTCCAGTCGAAAAAGCGCCCGATCGCATCGAACAGCGATGTCAGCCATTCGGGCGGCGGGGTCGGCGGGGGTGGCGGCGGGGGAAAAGCGGTCTGGATTTCTCCCCCGGCGACCGTCTGGCTGAACGCGGGATCGATCAGTTCGGGATCGAGCAACCAGCCCTCCGATCCTCCGGCGCTCGCCGGGCCGGCGGCGGCCGACGTCTGGGCGATCCCTGTGGCTGTCATGCCGAAAAGAAAATTTCGCCCCACACGGTCATCGCCGATCTTGGTAGCGCGAGCGAGCAGAGCAAGGCAAGAGATGCTTGCGCGCCGGACGACCCCGTTATAGCGCGCGGTCCGGTCGGCCGGTTGGTTACGATGGCAACCAGTGGCCAGACGAGGGGCCAAAGGAGAGGAGAGTCGGGTGGACGCGGCGCAGGCGGTACATGAAAAATTCCTCGCGGCGCTGGCCGAAGGGCGATTGCCCGGCCGCGGCGACGCCCCCGATCCGGGCGCCATCGGCCTGTCGCGCGCCGACGCCACCGATATCTTCCTGTCGCAGTTGACGAGCCGCCAGATGGACCGGCTGTCGCGCGCGCTCCAGGCGCGCGGCGAGGGCTTTTATACGATCGGCTCGTCGGGGCATGAGGGGAATGCCGCGGTCGCCGCGGCGCTGCGCGTCACCGACATGGCGTTCCTCCATTATCGCTCGAACGCGTTTCAGCTCCACCGCGCAAGGCAGCGTCCCGGCGGAACGCCGACATGGGACATGCTGCTGAGCTTTGCCGCGTCGAGCGAAGACCCGATTTCGGGGGGGCGGCACAAGGTCATCGGGTCGAAACCGCTCAATATCCCGCCGCAAACCTCGACGATCGCCTCGCACCTGCCCAAGGCGGTCGGCGCCGCCTTCTCGATCGGCATCGCGCGGCGGCTGGGCATGGACGATCTGCCGTTGCCGGGCGACGCCGTGGTGCTTGCAAGTTTCGGCGACGCCTCGGCAAATCATTCGACCGCGCAGGGCGCGTTCAACACCGCGGGCTGGGCGGCGCATCAGGGGACCCCGATGCCGCTCGTCTTTCTGTGCGAGGACAATGGCATCGGCATTTCGACGCGCACTCCGGCGGGATGGATCGAGGCGCAGTTCCGCCAGCGCGCCGGGCTCCATTACATCCAATGCGACGGCACCGACCTCGCCGCGGCGTACAGGGGCGCAAAGGAAGCCGCCGATTATGCACGCCGCACGCGGCGGCCGGTGTTCCTGCACATGGGCACGGTGCGGCTTTACGGCCATGCGGGGTCCGACGTGCAGGGTGCCTATCTTCCCAAGGCGCTGATCGAAGCCGACGAGGCGCGCGATCCGCTGCTGAAGGGCGCGGCGCTGATGATCGAACAGGGGTGGATGAGCGCGGCGGAGATCACGGGCGCTTATGACGAGATCGGCGCCACGCTGGCGCGGCAGGCGGAGGCCGCGATTCTGCGGCCCAAGATCACGACCGCGGCGGGCGTGATGGCCAGCCTGGTTCCCCCGAAACGCGATGTCGCGCGCTCGAACAGCCCTGCGGACGACGACCGCAAGGCGATGTTCGGCAGCGATTGGGGTCAGATGGACAAGCCGATGCATATGGCGCGGCTGCTCAGCTGGGCGCTCGCCGACCTGATGCTCGCGCACAAGGAAATCGTCGTCGCGGGCGAGGATGTCGGGCCCAAGGGCGGGGTCTATAACGTCACCGCGAAACTGCACCAGCGCTTCGGATCGGCGCGCGTGATCAACACATTGCTCGACGAACAGGCCATCCTGGGGCTCGCAATCGGCATGGCGCACAATGGCTTCGTCCCGATGCCCGAAATCCAGTTCCTCGCCTATGTCCACAATGCCGAGGACCAGATCCGCGGCGAAGCCGCAACGCTGAGCTTCTTTTCGGACGGCCAGTACGCCAACCCGATGGTCATCCGCATCGCGGGGCTGGGGTATCAAAAGGGCTTTGGCGGGCATTTCCACAACGACAACAGCCTGGCCGTCTTTCGCGACATTCCGGGCCTTGTCCTCGCGGTACCGTCGAACGGGCGCGATGCGGTGGCGATGCTGCGCGAATGCGTTCGGCTGGCGCGCGAGGAACAGCGCGTCGTCGTTTTTGTCGAGCCGATCGCCCTCTATATGACGCGCGACCTGCACGAGGAAGGCGACGGCCTGTGGACCAGCATTTATGAAGCGCCGGGCGAGGGGACGCCGATCCGCCTCGGCGATGTCGGCATTCATGGCGACGGCACCGATCTGGCGATCGTCACCTATGGTAACGGATATTATCTCTCGCGCCAGGCCGAAAAGCTTCTGGCGGCCGATGGCATCCAGGCTCGGGTGATCGACCTGCGCTGGCTGGGACCGGTCGACGAGGAAAAGCTGGTTGTCGCGGTCGGCGATGCCAAGCGCATATTGATCGTCGACGAATGCCGCATCACGGGATCACAGAGCGAGGCGCTGATGGCGACCTTTGCCGAACGCACACCCGACAAAAAATTCGCGCGCATCGCCGCCGACGACAGTTTCATCCCGCTAGGCAAGGCGGCGACGCTGACCCTGCCGAGCCGCGACAGTATCGTTGCGGCGGCGAAGGAGCTCTTGGCATGAGCGGCCGCAAGACCGCCATCGTCGTCGCGCCCGGCCGCGGCACCTATGGCAAGAGCGAGTTGGGCAGCATCGCGCGGTTGCACGGTCAGCGGTTCGCCGACGCCATCGCGGGTTTCGATGCGGAGCGCCGCGACCGCGGCCAGCCGACCGTCACCGAACTCGACGGCGCCGACCGCTTCAGCGTCGCGACGCATATGCGCGGCGACGTGGCGGCGCCGCTGATCTACACCGCGACCGCGCTCGATTATCTCAGCATCGACCGCGAGGCCTATGACATCGCCGCGACGCTTGGCAATTCGATGGGCTGGTACAGCGCGCTGGCGCTGGGCGGCGCAGTGTCGATCGCCGACGGCTTTCGCATCGCCAATGCCATGGGCCTCAACAGCCAGACGCACGGACCGGGCGGACAGATTCTGATGCAGGTCGTCGATGACGACTGGCGGCCCGTGCCGGGATTGCGCGACACGCTGCTCGACATGGTGGCCGCGATCGACGCACGGGCCGATCACGCGCTTGCGCTGTCGATCGACCTCGCCGGTATGCTCGTGCTTGCGGGCAATGAGGAAGGGCTCGCCGCGCTGCTCGCCGAAGCGCCGCCGACGCCGGGGCGCGATCCGTTGCGGCTCGCGGGCCACGGCCCCTTTCACACACCGCTGATGGCCGGCAGCTCGCAAAAAGCGAAGGCCGAGCTGCCGCCGTCGCTGTTCGCGCGCCCCGCGCTCCCGATGGTCGACGGCCGCGGTCATATCTGGCGGCGCTTTTCGAGCGACCCCCTGCAAATGTGGGACTATAGCTTTGGGCACCAGATCCTCGCGCCCTATGATTTCGCGCTTTCGGTCCAGGTTGCAGTCAAGGAGTTCGCGCCGCAGGCGATCATCCTGCCCGGCCCCGGCGACACGCTGGGCGGTGCGATCGCGCAGGCGCTGATCGGGATCGAATGGCAGGGGATGAAGAGCAAGGCCGATTTCATGGCGCGGCAGGCGTCGGACCCAATTCTGCTGTCGATGGGCCGCACCGAGCAGCGCGCGCTTGTGACCGGCGACAAATAGGGCCGACAGCGATTATTCGCTGCCGGCCCTTTCGTGCGTACGCGGTCAGGTGGGGTTGACCGCGCCCGAATGAACGGCGGCGCCCATGGGGACCAACACAGGGGCGGGATGCCGTTCATATCCCTTATAGCGCGCCAGCGCGCGATCAGGCCGCAACCGCGCCCCCATCATGCGCCGAAATGGACCGGATCGACAGGAGCGGCGCGCGCATAATCGGCGGTGAAGCAAAGATGCAGCAGCTCGGCGACATTGCCCGCCCCCGACCGGCGCATGATGTTCGCGCGGTGGACCTCGACCGTGCGCGGGCTGAGATCGAGCCGCCGTGCGATCGCCTTGTTGCCGAGCCCGGCAGCGATACCGTCCAATATGTCCCGCTCGCGCGGTGTCAGCCCGGCGAGGCGCGCTTCGGCGGCGCGGCGGCGCGCGCGCGCCGCTAGCCACGACCCGCGCTCCGCCAGCGCCGCGTCGACGGCACGGCGAACGAGCCCCGGATCGAGTGGTGCGGGGAGGAGGTCGCGCGCCCCGCCGCGCAGGATGGCGCGCGATTCGGCGATGCTCAGCCGTTCGGCGGCGACGAAAGCGGCGATACCGTCGCGCGCCGCGACATGGGCGAGCAGTGCGGCGCCATCGACCGTTCCCGGCTGGTCCCAGCGCAGCAGCAACACGCCGCAGCTTTCCTCATCGCCCGCCGCGAGCCAGTCGTCGCCGCTCGCAAAGCTGCGCACGACGCGCGCCGCCCCCGCTGCGAGCACGCGGAAACAGGCGGCGCGCTCGACCGGGTCGGGAAGGATCAGGTGGATGTGGCCGTCATCGCCGGTCATGCCGCCGATGCTAGCCGCCCGGCGAGCGCACGCGACAGCCCAACAATGACAGCGATGGCGCCATAATGGAGCACGTCCGTCCCGCGCCGACGATCATGCCGGCCGCCACGGCGCTCCGCCAACGCGAAGGGGCGGGCCGCATGGCGGCCCGCCCCGATCCTTATCCAGAGCCAACGTCAGTTGTTGCGGACGTGATTCCGCGGTTCGTGAGGACGTCCGCCCGCTGACTGCCGACCCGAGGCCGGTTGCGCGGCGGCGGGCTGTCCCGACGGCGCGGTGGGCTTGGCCGACGCTGGAGCGGGCTGCCCGGCCGATCCCGCTTCCTCCTGCGCCTTCGCGGTATCCTTGAGCTGGCCCTTGGTCATGCCGCTGACGAGCACATCGCCCGAACCGGCGAAGCTGGCGGCGGGCAGCGTCGCGACACGATCGCCGACCTCGACCGTCACCGCCTCGACGACGCCGCTACCCGTCTGACGCACGCCGTGGACATAACCGATCACCTTGCCGCGCGGGTCGGTGACGGGCATCCCCGACGCAACGGCGAACATGCCGTTGCCGCTGGCGGCGCCGCTACCGGCGGCGGCGAGCTGGCCAAGACTGCCCTGAAACGCGCCGTTTCCGGCACCCGTTCCGGCCACCGAACCCAGCAGGCCGGGGGCCGGCTGTCCGGCTTCCTGCCCCTTGGCGACATCCTTGATCTCGCCTTTGGTCATCCCGGTGATCAGCGCATTGCCCGCGCCGTTGAAACTGGCAGCGGGAAGAGTCGCAAGGCGATCGCCGACCTCGACCGTCACCGCCTGCACGACGCCGCGGCCCGTCTGGCGCACGTCATGGACATGACCGATGACATTGCCGCGCGGATCGGTGACGGGCATCCCCGATGCGACCGCGAACATGCCATTGCCGCTGGCCGCACCGCTGCCCGCCGCGGCAAGCTGGCCCAGGCTGCCCTGAAAGCCGCCCGCGGCCGAACCTGCGGCGCTGGCGCTGCCGGAGACGTTCGACAGCACACCGCCTGCCCGGTCGCGGGCAGCCCCGGCCGCGCCCTGCGCGGTTCCGGTGGCAGTGGCGGCGGCGCCGCGCGCCGTTCCGATGGTGCCGCCAACGGTTTCGCGGGCAAAGTCGGTGCCGACGGCCTGCGCGCCGACGCTGCCGTCGGCCGAGGCGCGGCCCGAACCCTGTGCATTGCCGCCCAGCGTGCTGCCGAGCAGATCGCCGCCGGCATTGGCCGAACCCTTACCGCGTGCATCGGCGCCGCCGCGACCTTCGACGCGGCCCGACCGCCGATCGACCTTTGCTTCGCCGCGGCCCGACCCCGTAAGGTCGCCCGCGCCGCCAAGCGTGCCGCCGATCGGACCCGTCGGGTTGCCGAGGGTGCCGCCGAGCGTGCCGCCAAGACCGCCGCCGAGGCCGCCGCCGAGGCCGCCGCTACCACCGAGCAGCTGCGCCGTCGCCGGCGCCGAAAAAGCCATGGCCGACGCGGCAAGCGCGAAGGCCGAAATGAAAATACGATTTGCCATTGTCCTACTCCTGCATTGGGCCCGGAGGGGCTGGGCCTGATGCAAGAACGATGGCGCGTCCGATATTCTTCCAAAAAAATATGCGGGGCCCGCTCAGCGTCCGCAATCGCCGCAAATCAGGCCGTGACCGTAAATCTTGTCGCGCCCCTTGGCGCCGAGGTCGCGCGCCTCCATCACCAGCGCGGCAACCGCGGGCCCGATCGCCTCGATCGCGGCGACCGGATAGTGGAGCGCAAGCCGCCCGGCGACGAGCGGCGCGGCAAAGGATGTCCCGCGCAGGCGGCCGGAACTGGCCGCGCCGGTCGCGGCGTGCACCGCATCGCCGGGGGCGGCAAAGTCGATGTCGAGCGCGCGGCCGGCCTCCGGGAGCGCGCGCCGCCTGGCATCGACACCGGTTACGGCGAACACGCCGCGATAGGATGCGGGATAGGCGGGCGGCGCGGCAGGTCCGTCATTGCCGACCGCCGCGACGATCAGCATTCCCCGGCGCTGCGCGGCGGAAACCGCCGCCGCGAGCAATTTATTGTCCGGGCCGACAAGGCTGATCGTCGTCACCGCGACGCGGCGCGATGCAAGCCAGCCCAGCGCGCGGGCGATCGCGCTGGCGCTTCCACCCGCCGGGTCGGCGCCATAGACGTCCGCGGCGAGCAGATGCTGTCCCGGCGCCGCGCCCTGCACCTTCCCCGCGCCGACGAGCAAGGAGGCAACCGCCGTTCCATGTTCGCTGGCCGCGGGCGCACCGCGCGCGAATCCCTGCTGCTCGACGCGCCCCGCCACCGATGGATGCGCCGCGACGCCGCCGTCGATCAGGCCGAGCGGCGCCGGGCCTCCGGGCGCGGTCGTTGCCAGCATCGTCCCCGGCAAAGCCCCGCCCGGCCCGCTCGGAAAATAAATATGGTCAACATCGACTTCGGCTTGGGGCAACAGCTTGGCCAGTTGCCGCTGCGCCCGGCCGAGGCTGCGCCCGTCGGGGACGCGAAAACGCGCGATGTCGATGCCGAGCGCATCGAGCCTTTCGCGGTTGATCAGCCCAAAACCCTTTTCGCGGGCACGCGCGATCATCGGCCCATCGACGCCGATCGCGACGAGGACGCCGCGCACCGCCGGCTCGCCCCGCGCGTCGCGCTCGATCGCGTCGGGGTGACGCCGGACCAGTGCGGCGATGCGGTCGAGCCGCAGCGCGCGCAGCCTGTCCTCCGTGGCGCCAAGCGTGTCACCCGCCAGATCGGGCAGCCCCGGCAAGATGCGCCCCGTGTCGGGAATGCCGACCGGCGGCAACGCAACCTGCGCCCCGGCGCGCGGGACCGCGCCGCCGGGAAGGAGGCAAAGCGCGAGCAGCCATGCGAACATATATTTCATCTTTGTCTCTCATCGACGCGCGGCGTCGGCCGCGACAGAAAATTTTAGCATGATGCGGAAGAAACGATAGAAGGCTGTCGTTTCATCCTCAGGCAATCGAAAAGGCGACGATGCGCTTTGAAGAGGAACTGATCGAGCTGCTGCCCCGGCTGCGCCGTTTCGCGCGCGGCCTGACGCACAGCACCGCCGACGCCGACGATCTGTGTCAGGCGGCGATCGAGCGCGCGCTGAAATCGCGCGGGCAGTGGCAGGACGGAACGAGATTGGACAGCTGGATGTATCGCATCACCCGAAATCTGTGGATCGACGAGCGGCGGGCGGCGGGGCGGCGCGGCGTCCATGAGGTAATCGACGAGGGCGTGATGCAAATCGCGGGCGACGGCGCCGCCGAGGTCGAGGCGGGCGCGCTGCGCGGCGATGTCGATGGCGCCATGGCGCGCCTGCCCGACGAACAGCGCGAGGTCGTGATGCTCGTCCTTGTCGAAGGCTATGCCTATCGCGAGGCGGCCGAAATCCTGGACGTGCCGATCGGCACCGTCACCTCGCGCCTGGCGCGCGGGCGCGACACATTGATGCAGTTGCTGGGAGAGGCGGCATGAGTTTCGATCCCCTTTTGGTCGCCGCTTATGTCGACGGCGAAGTCGACGACCTGACGGCACGCCGGATCGAACGCGAGGCGGAAAGCAATGCTGCGCTCGCCGCCGCGATCGCACGCCATCGCGCGCTGACGGTACAGCTGGCGGCGCATTACGCTCCCGTTGCGGCCGAACCGGTCCCCGACCGGCTGCGCGCGCTGCTGGCCGATACGTCGATCGACACGAGCCTTGCCGAACGGCGCGAACGGCGGCGCCTGCGCGTTGCGCCCGCGCATATGGGCGCAATCGCGGCGTCACTCCTCCTCGGACTGACGATCGGTATGCGGCCGTGGGCACCCGCCGCCGACGTGGCGGAACGCGGCGGCATGCTCGTCGCCTCGGGCGAGCTTGCCGCCGCGCTCGACACGCAGCTCGCGGCGACGCAGGGCGCCGATCCCGCGGTGCGGATCGGCCTCAGCTTCCAGGACCGGCGCGGGCGTATCTGCCGCAGTTTCGAGGGCGCCGCGCTGTCCGGCATCGGCTGCCGCGACGCGAACGGCTGGTCGCTCGAACGGACGGTGGGCGGCCGGACCGCCAGCGCCTATCGCCAGGCGGGATCGGGATCGCTGGCGGCCGATGCGGCGGCGATGATGGCCGGCGAGCCTTTCGACGCCGCCGCCGAACGCGCCGCGCGCGCGCGCGGGTGGGAATAGACGCCCGGACGTCCCGCGCGCGCTCAACCCCGCCGAAACGGGTCTTCGCGCAGCGACCGTCCCGCCGTTTCGGGCATGAAGCGCAGCGCCACCATCCCGACAAGGCAGGCGAGCATCATATAATAAGCCGGCATGAGCGGGTCGCCGGTCAGGCTGATCAGCCCGCTGCCGATCATCGGCGCGGTGCCGCCGAAGATCGAGGTCGAGATATTATAGGCGACGGCAAAGCCCGCGAAGCGCACCGCGGTCGGGAACATCGCGGGAAAGGTGGCAGAGATCGTCGCAAGTTGCGGCACATAAAGCAGACCGAGCGCCATGAAGGCGATCACCGCGCCCGCAAAACCCGTGCCGATCAGCATATAGAGCGGCACGACGAGCAGGAAGAGCCCGATGAGCGACCAGCGCCACATCGGCCGCCGCCCCACCCGATCCGACAGCGCGCCGGCAAAGGGCAGGAAGATCATCATGAAGAGCATGCCGATGATCGGCACGAGCAGCGCCTCCTCGCTCGACAGGCCGATGCGCCGCTGAAGATAGGTCGGCATATAGCTGAGCAGCGAATAGTTGACGACGTTGAGCGCCACCACCAGCCCGCCAACCACCAGCAAGGGGCGCCAGTAATCGCGCAGCAGCACGGCCAGCCCCGGCGGCTCGCGCCGCTCGGCGGACGCCATTTCCTCGCGAAATACCGGCGTATCCTCCATCTTCGATCGGACATACATGCCGATGAGCCCGATCGGCCCTGCAATCAGGAACGGAATGCGCCAGCCCCATTCGTGCATCGCCGCATCGCCGAGATAGAGCGAATAGCCGAGCATCAGCGCCGCGCCGAAGGAAAAGCCCGCGAGCGTCCCGAATTCGAGGAAGCTGCCGTAAAAGCCGCGCCGGTCGTCGGGCGCATATTCGGCCATGAAGGTCGCTGCGCCGCCATATTCGCCGCCGGTCGAAAAACCCTGGAGCATCCGCAGGATGATAAGCAGGGTCGGCGCCCAGAAACCAATGCTGTCATAGGACGGAATGAGTCCGACCGCGAAGGTCGCGCCCGCCATCAGCAAAATCGTCATCGCGAGCACCGACTTGCGCCCGATGCGGTCGCCGAGCGGCCCCCAGAACAGCCCGCCGAGCGGCCGCACGAGGAAGGAGATGGCAAAGGTCGCGAGCGCGAACAGCACCGCCTCCTCGGTCTCGCCCGGAAAAAGCGCCGCCGAAATATAGGTCACGCCATAGGCATAAATGCCATAGTCGAACCATTCGACGGCATTGCCGAGCGCCGACGCCCCGACCGCGCGGCGGAGCGGCGATGATCCGGCGTGCGCCGATGAGGGGGCGGAGGCGTCGGGGGTCATGATCTTGTCCATGCGTCACCTGTTTTTTTGGATTGGTTCGGGTTCGGGGCCGGCGGGATCGAGCAGCGCGGCAACCGGCGTGGTGCGCGGCAGGATCTGGAAATCCTGTTGCGCCGCGCCGGGAACGGGATCGCTGGCGGCGAGGCGCCAAAGGCCGAAGGCGAGCATCGCCGCCGCCGCCAAAGCGATGAAGAGGAACAGCCCCCCCGCCCCCGCCGCGGTCATCGCTGCCGCCGCGCCGAGCGGGCCTATTGCGGCGCCGACCGAATAGAGGAGGACGAGCTGACCGCTGGCGGTCACGCGCTCCGACGGCAGCAGGCGGTCGTTCGCGAAGGCCACGCACAGCGGATAGAGCGCGAAGCTGAGCCCGCCGAACAAGGCGCCGAGCGCAAAAAGCAGCGCCCCGGCGGGGGCCATGGCGAGCGCGACGCTGACACCGAGCGTCGCGGCAAAACAGGCGATGATCACGCGGCGGCGGTCGAAGCGGTCCGACAGGCGGCCGAGCGGCCATTGCAGCGCGACGCCGCCCAGAATCACCGTCATCATGAAGGTCGCGGTGTCGGCGAGGCTGAGCCCGGTCCGCCGCGCATAAATGGCGGCAAGGCCATAGAAGGCGCCGAGCAGCAGCCCGGTCATCCCCGCCCCCGCGACGCCAAGCGGCGACGCTTCGAACAGCCGCCGCAGCGGCAGCGACGCCGCATCCTCGAGCGCGGGCGCCGCGCTGCGCGTCAGGCAGACGGGAATGATCGCGAGCGAGATCAGGACCGAGGCGAGTTCAAAGGGAATCTGCGGCGCCGTATTGCCCGAACGCAGCAGCAGTTGCCCGATCGCCTGTCCAGAATAGAGCGCGACCATATAGAAAGCGAGGACCGTGCCGCGCGTTTCCGCCTCCGCCCGGTCGTTGAGCCAGCTTTCGACGCAGATGAACACCCCCGCGACGCACAGCCCGTCGACCAGCCGAAGCCCCGCCCAGAGCAAGGGGTGCTGAAACAGCGCATAGGTCAGCGTGCTCGCCGAAAGCAGCGCAACAAAGGCAGCATAGGCACGAATATGGCCGACGCGGCGCACGAGAACGCCCGCGCGGAGCGCGCCGATCACCAGCCCGCCGAAATAGGCGGTGGCGACAAGGCCGATCACCATCGTGCCGCTGCCCGCGCGTTCGAGCCGGAGGCCGATGAGCGTCGACAGGAAGCCGCTGCCCGCCATCATCACGAAGATGGCGACGAGCAGGCTGCGAACGGGGTTGATCGTGGCAAGCATCGGCGGCAGCCGGATCAGGCGGCGCGCCGCTTTACCGCTCCCCCGGCCTCATCCTCGACCAGCGCCTTGTGCAGCGCGACGACGGCAGTGTCGAAATCGCCCGGATCGATCAGGAACTGGATGTCCACGTTGCGGATCTGATGCTGCATCGCGATCATCGATACCCCCGCCGCATCGAGTGCGCGCAGCGCATCGGGAACGAGGCCGGGGCGCGAGATGTCGCTGCCGATCACCGATACCATCGCCACCGGCTGTGCCGAAATCGCGGCGTCGGGATATTGGTCCTGCAGGCCGCCGATCACCTTGTTCACCGCGGCGGCGCTCGCCGACAGATAATGGGTGATCGTGTTCGCGTTCGACGATTTGCTGACGATCCAGATCTTGTGGCGCGTCAGCGCGTCGAGGATCGCGGCGTCATAACCCTTTACCCCGACCATATCCTGTTCGAAGAATTGCAGCGCCTGCACCTGGCGCAGCCCGGTGACGATCTCGACGCGCGGTACGTCGGAGACATAGTCGCCGGTCACCAGCGTGCCTTCGTCCTCGCGGTCGAAGGTGTTGCGCACGCGCAGCGGGATGCCGGACTGGCGCAGCCCGCGCCCGGCCCCCGGATGGACGGCTTCCATCCCAAGGTTCGCGAGCTGGTCGGCGACGTCGTAATTGGTGCGGCCGATCTTGCGCGCCTTGCCTTCGCCGACCAGCTTGGGGTCGGCGCTCGACAGGTGGAACTCCTTGTGGATGATCGCCTCGCGCGCGCCGGTGAGCACGGCAAGCCGCGAGAAGGTCATTTCGGTATAGCCGCGCGCATAGCGGCGTACCATGCCGCCTTCGCATCCCGCATAGCCGGTGACGATCGGCAGCGTGGTGCGAAGATCGATCGGGGCAAAGGCTTCCTTGATCCGTTCGTCCAGGCTTCTGAGATCGTCCTGGTCCCACAGCGTCAGATCGACGAACAGCGCATTGACGTCGCGGTCGCGCAGCAGCAGCGCGGTGCTGTGCGCGCTATGCGCCTCGCCGATCCCCGCGAGCAGTTCGCGCACCGTCGCGAGCTGGTCCTTCAATCCGAAGCGCCCATGGCTGCGCAGCCGCGCGAGATCGTCGAGGCAGGCGGCGACGGCATCGACGCGCGCATCGACGAACCGGTCGGCCTCGGCCCGGCTTTCGCCGCGCACGAACATCTCGGCATTGCGCGCGTGCATCGCGGTGCGCACCGCCGCCATGCCGCGGCGCCATGCGTCGGCATCGTCGTCGTCGACGAAATGACCATAGACCCCGGGCGCGCCTGTCTTCTTGTTTTCAAGGAGCAGGTCGGTCATCCCGGCATAGGCCGACACGACAAAGATGCGGTTGTAGAGATCGGCGCCCGACCGCCCCGCGACGAGCACATTGTCGAACAGGGTCGCGGTCGCGGCCATCGAGGTGCCGCCGATCTTTTCGACGCTGTGCCCCGTCATGCCGGCACCGCCTGGGCGAGCGGCCCGCGCTCGACGCTCAGTGCCGCTGGTTCGTCGCGGTTCGCGAGGAACCAGGGACGCGGCTTTTCGACGCCGAAGGGCTTTTCGAGCCGGTTGCTGACGGCGTTATAGACCAGGAAGGCATTGGCGCGCGGGAAGGGCGTGATGTTGCCGTTCGACCCGTGCATCAGATTGCAGTCGAACAGGATCACCGTGCCCGGCTTGCCCGTCGGCGCGACGATGCCATGCTTGTGCGCCAGTTCGGCCAGGCTTTCCTCGTCCGGGACGCCATATTCCTGTTTCTTGAGCGAGCTCAGATAATGGTCGTCGGGGGTTTCGCCGACGCAGGTGAGGTAGGTGCGGTGCGACCCCGGAATCACCATCAGCGGACCATTGTGCGGCGTGTTTTCGGCGAGCAGCACCGACATCGACAAGGCGCGCATCCGCGGCATCCCGTCCTCGACATGCCAGGTTTCGAAATCGCTGTGCCAGTAAAATTCCTTGCCCTTGAAACCGGGCTTATAATTGAGCCGCGACTGGTGGATATACACCTCGTCGCCGAGCAGAAAGCGCGCGACATCGGCGAGCCGCGCGTCGGAGGCCAGCCGCTTCATCACGGGGCTTTGCGCGTGAATCTCGAAGATGGAGCGGATTTCCTTGCCCTGCGGCTCGGTAACGATCGTCTCGGCGTCGAGCGCGGCGGGGTCGGCGAGCAGGGCGCCGGCGGCTTTTTGCAGGAAGGCGACTTCGTCGGCCGAGAAAATATCCTCGAGCAGCATATAGCCATCGCGGTCAAAGGCCGCGGCCTGCGATGCGCTGATCGGCGCGGCGTCGCTCCATTCGCTGTAGACGACAGGGTCCAGGCGCGGCCGCATCTCGGCTTCCGCGCGCTGGCGCGAGGGGTAGAGGTCTTGCATCGGACGTCTCCCTTTCTGTTGGGTGTGAAGGTCAGTCGGCGGCGACGCGCTCGCGCGCGAGGTCGGGGTCCGCCGGATAGGCCCCGCTTTCGTCATGCACTTCCCGGCCCGTGACGGGCGGGTTGAAGACGCAGGCGGTCAATATGTCGGTTTCGGGCCGAACGATGTGGCGGTCATGGTCGTTGAGTGCATACATCACGCCGGGGCGCAGCGCGTGAACCTCTCCGGTCGCCAGATCCTCGATCGTGCCCGTGCCTTTCAGCACCAGCACCGCCTCCAGATGGTTCTGATAATGCATCTTGAGCTCGCTGCCCGCAAAGAGGGTGGTGACGTGGAACGAAAAGCCCATGCCGTCATCCTTGAGCAGCAGCCGCGCGCTGGCCCAGCCATCCGAACGGACGTTGCGGTCGGTTTTGCGAATCTCGCCTAGGTTGCGAACGATCATGTCTTTTGTCTCCTGTGCTTATTCGGCGGCGACGGCGTAATCCGAAGCCATCGCGTCGCGGATCTTGGTTTCGAGAATGTCGAGGCCGGCGCCGAGTACGGCGTCGTCGATGACGAGCGGAGCAAGCACCTTGATCACCTCGTCATGCGCACCGCTCGTTTCGATGATCAGCCCGGCATCGAAACAGGCGGCCGTCACTGCCGCGGCGAGTTCGCCCGAACCGACATTGATGCCGCGCATCATGCCGCGGCCGCGCGTTTCAAAGCCGTGGTCGGCGGCGATCGCACCGAGCCGCGCCGCGAGCAGGTCGCCGCGACGGCGCACGTCGCGCTGGAAATCGTCGCCGTTCCAGAAATGGCGGAGCGCGGCGGTGGCGGTAACGAACGCGTGGTTGTTGCCGCGAAAGGTGCCATTATGCTCGCCCGGCGACCATTGGTCGAGTTCGGGGCGCAGCAAGGTCAGCGCAAAGGGCAGTCCCATGCCCGACAGCGACTTGGCGAGCGTGACGATGTCGGGGGTAAAACCCATATCCTCGAAGCTGAAAAAGCCGCCGGTGCGGCCGCAGCCCGCCTGGATGTCATCGACGATGAGCAGCGCGCCGTGCGCCTTGGCGATGTCGGCGATGCGGCGCAGCCACTCGGGCGATGCGGCGTTGAGCCCGCCTTCGCCCTGTACCGTTTCGACCAGGATTGCCGCGGGCGCGTCGAGCCCGCTCGACGGATCGGCGAGCCGCTGTTCGAGCAGGTCGGCGGTATCGACGTCGGGGCCGTAATAGCCGTCATAAGGTTCGTGCGCGACGTGGGCGAGCGGCACGCCCGCGCCGCCGCGCTTGGTCGCATTGCCGGTGCAGGCAAGCGCGCCCAATGTCATGCCGTGGAAACCGTTGGTAAAGGCGATGACCAGTTCGCGGCCCGTGACCTTGCGCGCGAGCTTGATCGCCGCCTCGACCGCGTTGGTTCCCGTCGGGCCGGTGAACATGACGCGGTGATCGAGCCCGCGCGGTTTCAGGATCAGTTCCTCGAACGTATCCAGAAAATCGCGCTTGGCATCGGTATGGAGGTCGAGCCCGTGGGCGATGCCATCGGCCGCGATATAGTCGAGCAGCGCCTGCTTCAAAATCGGGTGGTTGTGGCCATAGTTCAGCGTCGAGCATCCTGAGAGAAAGTCGAGATAGCGCCCGCCCTGATCGTCGTGCATCCACACGCCCTCGGCCTTGCCGAACTGGCGCGGCATCGAGCGCGCATAGCTGCGCACCGCCGATTCGCGGCGCTCATAGATGCTCCGGTCGGGAAGCGTGCCCGAAGGCTGCGGTGTCTTGCTCATCATCCTATTCCTGTTCTGCGTCGATTTTTGTGCGGTCGAACGGCCCGATGCGGGCCAGAAATTCGGTTGCGTGGGCGCCAGCGAAATGCGTCTCGCGCTCGAAAAGCGGGGTGCGCTCCAGCTCGGCGTCCCAATCGCGCGCCAGCCCGCGAAAAAGCGCCCACGACGCCTGATTGTCGGCGGTGATCGTCGTGATCATGTGCGTCACGCCGTCCTGCGCCGGTCGCGCCAGCAGTGCGGCAATCATCCGGCTGGCCAGCCGCCGCCCGCGCCCTTCGGCGGCTACGGCGACCTGCCAGACGAAAAAGGCGTGCGCATCCGACGGCGGGCGATAGCCCGACACCCAGCCGACGATGCGCCCCGCGCGCTCGGCGATGATGCACTGTTCGGCAAAATGTTCGCACTGGAGCAGGTTGCAATAGCGCGAATTGCGGTCGAGCGGCGGGCAGGCGGCGATCAGCGCGGTGACGGCGGGGCCGTCGGCGGCCGTCGGCCGGCGAAAGCGCAGATCGGACGCACCATGGTCCGATGGGCTGGCGTCCGCCGCGGGCGGCACAGAGGCTTCGTCTTTTGGACGATCGAATATATTTCATCTCCTGAAACAAATAACGGCGCATTGCGCGCCGGTTGATTCTCAAAGCGCGCGAAATATAGGATCATTCCGTGGTTTCGCAACCCATTGCGTCGATTATATTTCATTATCCGAAATAAATAGAAGGATCGGGGGCGTCGAAAATGGGTTTGGCGCCGCTGCGCCGCGCGTCTAAACGGGAGCGATGGAAAGCGAGATCGCCAACGCCACACTCAAAGCCTTGCGCCGCGTGCTGCGCGCTGCCGAGGGCGGCACGCGGCGGCTCGCCGCCGCCACCGGCCTGACGCCATCGCAGCTGCTCGTGCTGCGCGAGATCGACGCGCGCGGCGAGGTGACGCCGGGGATCGTCGCGCAGCGGCTGGAATTCAGCCACGCGACGGTGACGGCGATCGTCGACCGCCTCGTTGCGCTTGGCCTCGCGAGCCGCGCGCGCAGCGATCAGGACAAAAGGCGGATGCTGCTCGCCGCGACCGAAAAGGGGCGGCGCTGCCTTGCCGAAGCGCCCGACATGCTACAGGAAATCTTTGCCGCGCGCTTTGCCGCGCTGCCGGCATGGGAACAGGCGATGATCCTGGCGGGCACCGAGCGGCTTGCGGACATATTGGGCGTGCGCGAAATGGACGCGGCGCCGCTGCTCGACACCGGCGCGATCGACCGCATCTGATCCGGCGCGGCTGCCACGCACAAAGGCCACGCACGAAAAAGGGCGGCGCAAAGAGCCGCCCTTCTGGCCCCCGCCCGCGCGGGGATGACGTATTTTCAGACCGCGCGGCGTCGCCGCACGGGATAATGCGTCACTTGATCTTGGCTTCCTTGAACTCGACGTGCTTGCGCGCACGCGGGTCATATTTGCGCACCGTCATCTTCTCGGTCATCGTGCGCGGGTTCTTCTTGGTGACATAGAAAAAGCCCGTGTCGGCGGTGCTCACCAGCTTGATCTTAACAGTCGTCGGCTTGGCCATGGCCCTGGTTCCTCGAAGTAACTGCACATCCGCCGGTGGCCCGGTGGATGCGGCGGGACTAAGCGGCCCCGACGTTGGTGTGAAAAACATGAAAGGGCCGCGCGACGCCGCGCCGCCCTTCAATATCCGCGCGCCTTTGGCGGGATTCGGCGCTTCTGTCAAGCGAAAGGAAGGGGACGGGCGGCGCATCGCCGCCCGTCCCGGAGGGGTCCGCGCCCCTCAGGCGCTCCGAATCTCGAACCGGACCGTCATCACTTTCCAGCTTTCCTCCGGCACGCCGCCGCGCGTTGCGGGTTTGAAGCGCCATTTGGCCAGCGCGCGGCGCCGCGTTTCCTCGAAAAAGCCCGGACTGTCGGCGTGGATCAACTCGACCGCCTTCACGCGCCCATCGGTCCCGATGAGCACGCGCACCTTGGCAACCCCCTCGATGCCGCGCCGTTGCTCGCGCGCGGGATAGTCGGGCTGGAACGCCCCGGCATGGCGCGCGTCGAGTTCGGCGAGCACGAGCTTGGGCGGTGCCGGCGGATCGGCGGGCCGCGCCGGCGGACCCGGATCGATCGGGCGGCTATCATATACCGGCCCGGTCGCGACGCGATCGTTGGTGAGCGGTTCGGTTTCCACGCGCGGGGCGACGGTTTCGGTGGCCGAGGGGGTCTTGGGTGTCGGCTTCGCATCCTCGACGGGTTGGGGCGGCGGTGGCGGTTTGGGCAATTCGATGAGCGTACCGGTCATCGGTTCCGACTTCGGCGGCGTGACAACGATCATCGGCGACAGCGCCACCGCGACGACCAGCACGGCGGGCAGCCCGACCGCGAGTAGCGCCGCGACCGGATGGCGGCGATGGTCGCTGCCATAGACGGTGCGGGCCGATGTCGCCGAGTGGCCCGCCGGTACGGCGGTGACGCCGGGCGCGGCCATCATTGCAGAAATCAGCGGTATCAGGGTCATGGCATCTCTCCTTGCCTCGCGACCCGGTTCCGGCGGTCGACCGCCGCCATCAGCCCGGTCGCAGAACAAGAATGTTATAACATCACTTATTTGTCAAACGGATTGCTTATGTGTCTCCCGCACCCCCGCGAAGGAACACAAGAACCCGACGTCTGGCGCCCTTACGCCGCCGCCAGCCGTGCGATCGCCTCATCCTTCGCGATCAACGGCAACAGCTCGGCCATGTCGGGGCCATGGCCGCGCCCGGTGAGCGCGCGGCGCAGCGGCAGGAACAGTGCGCGCCCCTTCGCCCCCGTCGCCTCCTTTACCGCAGCGGTCAGCGCGTGCCACGGGTCGGCGGTCCAGTCGATGCCCGGCGCCACCTTCGCCGCCGCTTCGATCACCGGCCGGTCGGCGGCTTCGGGCACCGGCGGCGCGAAGGGCCCGTCGAACACGGGGAGCCACTCGGCGGCTTCGGCAACCGTCGCCAGATTGGGGCGAATCGCATTCCAGCGCGCTTCGGTGAGCGCCGCGGGAAGGCGATCGGCCACCGCGGCATAGCCCGTGTGATGCAGGATTTTCTGATTGAGCAGCGCCAGCTCGGCTTCGTCGAAGCGCGCAGGCGCGCGGCCGAAGCGCGCAAAGTCGATGCTCTCGACCAGCGGCGCCATTTGGGTGACGGGCTCGACCGGGTCGCTCGTCCCGAGCCGCGCCAGCAACGCAGCAAGCGCGATCGGTTCGATCCCCGCATCGCGCAGGCTCGCCATGCCGAGCGAGCCCAGCCGCTTCGACAATTTGCCCTCGGTGCCGACGAGCAGCGCCTCGTGAGCAAAGGCCGGCGGCGCGGCGCCGAGCGCGGCGAACATCTGAACCTGCGCCGCGGTGTTCGACACATGATCCTCGCCGCGCACGACATGGGTAATGCCCATCGCGATGTCATCGATCACGCTGGGAAGCAGGTACAGCCAGCTTCCGTCGGCGCGGCGCACGACGGGATCGGACATCGTCCCGGGATCGAAATGCTGGGGCCCGCGAACAAGGTCGGTCCATTCGATCGGCGCATCATGGTCGAGCCGGAAGCGCCAGTGCGGCGCCACGCCATCGGGGACCGGCGCGCGGTCGGGCTTGCGCTCGTACACGGGGGGCAGGCCGCGCGAGAGCAGGATCTTGCGGCGAATCTCCAGTTCTTCGGGCGTTTCGTAACAGGCATAGACGCGGCCCGCCGCTTTCAGCCTTTCGAACTCGGCCTCGTAAAGCGCAAAGCGCGCCGACTGGCGCTCCTCGCCGTCGACGTCGAGCCCCAGCCACGCCAGGTCGGCGCGAATGCCCTCGACATATTCCTCCTTCGACCGTTCGAGATCGGTGTCGTCGATGCGCAGCAGGAAGCGCCCGCCATGTTTCCGCGTCCACAGCCAGTTGTGGAGCGCGGTGCGGACGTTGCCGACGTGAAGCTGGCCGGTCGGCGAGGGAGCGAAGCGGGTCGTGACGATCATGGCGCGCGCCTATAGCCGCATTGCCGCCCCGCTGGCGACCCCGCAGTTGCAGGATGGGGCGCGCCGGTCAGCCGTCGCGCTCTTCGCGGATCTTGCGGCTCATCAGGATATGCGCGGCCCAGCGCAGCGCCATGCCGATCACCGACAGCGCCGCCCCCGCGACCACCGCGGCAACCAGCGCGCGATCCTCGCCCGCGGCAGGCCAGGCGACCCACGCGAGCAGCGCGACGCTGACAATCGACAGCGCATAGCCAATGCCGGTCAGCCAGTTCGCCAAGCGATCAGCCCGCGGCGCGTTGCGGCGCGCGCAACACCGGCCAGTACGCCCAGGCGATGCCAAGCAGCGCGACGATCAGGAGGACGCTATATTCGACGCCATTGCGCCCGCCGCCGACGACGAACCACCCGGCGGGCATATGCACAAGGATCATCCCCAGCGTCAGGATGAAGGCGTGGCCGAGCGCCGCCAGGCTGGTCCAGCGGCGCGCAAGCATCAGTGCAGGGCCGACGAGTTCGTACAACGTCACCGCCATCGCCCAGCCATAGCCATAGGGAAATCCCAGGCTGTCGAGCCAGGTGCCGAAGGGGGCGACCAGATCGGCCGCCAGCCGGTAGACGCCGTGGATCAGGATGAGCAGTGCCACGGTGATCCGCACGATGTCGAGCACGCGTTCGGCCCGCGCGGCGGGCGCCTTCGGCCCCAATGGCAGCGTGACCTCCATCCCCTGTCCCCCTTACCCTATGCCGTCCGGAACCCGTGAGTGATCGGATAGCGCCGGTCGCGCCCGAAGTTGCGCGTCGACAATTTGACCCCCGGCGGCGCCTGGCGGCGCTTATATTCGGCGATGGCGAGCAGGCGTTCGATCCGCGCCACGGCGTCGCGGTCGAAACCGTGACGCGCCACGACATCGTCGACGCTCGCTTCCTCTTCGACCAGCATGTGCAGCATCCGGTCGAGATCCTCATAGGGCGGCAGACTGTCCTGATCTTTCTGATCCGGGCGCAGCTCGGCACTCGGCGGCTTGGTGATGATCGTGTCGGGCATCACCGGCGCGCGCCGGTTGCGCGACAGACGGGGCACATTTGCGTTGCGCCATTTCGCAAGCGCAAAGACCGTCATCTTGTAAGCGTCCTTGAGCGGATTGTAGCCGCCCGCCATGTCGCCATAGATGGTCGCATAGCCGACGCTCATCTCGCTCTTGTTGCCAGTCGTGAGCAGCATCGGACCGAATTTGTTGCTGAGCGCCATCAAGGTCACGCCGCGGATGCGCGACTGGACATTCTCTTCGGTGATATCGACCTCGGCGTCGGCGAAGCTGCCCGCGAGCATTTGATCGAACGCCTCGACCGCGGGGACGATCGGGATGGTGTCGAGCCGGCATCCGATCATCTCCGCACAGCCCGCGGCATCGTCGAGGCTCGCCTCACTGGTGAAGCGGCTCGGCAGCATGACGCACCAGACCTTGTCGGGGCCGAGCGCGTCGGCCGCGATCGCGGCGCACAGCGCCGAATCGATCCCGCCCGACAGGCCCAGCACGACACCGGGGAAGCGGTTGCGCTCCACATAGTCGCGCAGGGATATGATCATCGCGCTATAGATGTCGGCGGGATGCGCCTCCCACTCGGTGATCGCGCCCGGTTCGCAGACCCAGCGCCCGCCGCCCTTGCGGGTCCAGCGCGTGACGCGCTCCTCGATCTCCCAGTCGGTCAGCCGGTGCACCGTCCGTCCATCGCCATCGAGGACAAAGGAGCAGCCGTCGAAGACCAGCTCGTCCTGCCCGCCGATGCGGTTCAAAAAGATCAGCGGCAGCTTCGTTTCGGCGACCCGGCTCGCGAACACCTGGGAGAGCCGGCGTTCGTCCTTGTCAATTTCATAGGGGCTGCCGTTGACCGAGATGAGCAGCTCGGCGCCCTGCCGCGCGAGATGGCTGCACACCGTCGGCAGCCAGCCATCCTCGCAGATCGGCAGGCCCAGCTTCACCCCGCGCCATTCGACGATGTCGGGCAGCGGCCCCGGCGCAAAGACGCGCTTTTCGTCGAAAGTGCCGTAATTGGGCAGCTCGTGCTTCCGCCGCGTGGCGACGACGCGGCCACCGTCGAGCAACGCGACGATATTATAGAGCAGGCCCGCAGCGTCGCGCTCGACCGACCCGACCAGCATCGCGGGGCCGCCGTCGGCGGTCTCGGCCGCAAGTTCGGCGAGGATTTGCGCGGCGCGATCGGCCAGCGCGGGCTTCAGCACCAGATCCTCGGGCGGATAGCCGATCAGCTGCAGTTCGGGATAGAGAATGAGGTCGGCGCCCTTGTGCCGCGCGCGAACCGCGCGCATCGCGGCGGCATTGGCGGCAAGATCGCCGACCGTCTGGGTCATCTGCGAAAGAATGATGGTCAGCGTGTCGGCGCGGTCGGTCATGGATGCGAGCCTTACCCCCGGCGCGCGCGATTGCAACGACCAAGCAGATCGGGAGTGCGACGACGCGGGCGGCCGCGGCGCCGAGGGGCAGAGATCGCCCCTTTAACCCCTTCCCCTTCGCGCCTTCGCTGGCTAAGGGGGCGCGCAATCCCACCCGCGAAAGGGCCTGCACCTTTATGAAACTCATCTCCGGCAACAGCAACCTGCCGCTGGCCCGCGCGATCGCCGACTATCTCGAGCTGCCGCTCACCGACACCAGCGTGCGCCGCTTTGCCGACGAGGAAGTCTTCGTCGAAATCCACGAGAATGTGCGCGGGCAGGACGTGTTCGTCGTCCAACCGACCAATTTCCCGGCGAACGACAATCTGATGGAATTGCTCATCATCAACGACGCGCTGCGCCGCGCGTCGGCGAAACGCATCACCGCGGTGGTCCCCTATTTCGGCTATGCCCGGCAGGACCGCAAACCCGGCCCGCGCACGCCCATTTCGGCCAAGCTCGTCGCGAATCTGATCACCACCTCGGGCGCCGACCGCGTGCTCGCGATCGACCTGCACGCAGGGCAGATTCAGGGCTTTTTCGACATTCCGACGGACAATCTTTACGCCGCGCCGGTGATGAGCGCCGACATCCAGGCGCGCTTCGGCGACAAGAATCTGATGGTCGTCTCGCCCGACGTCGGCGGCGTCGTCCGCGCCCGTGCGCTCGCCAAGCGGCTCGACAACGCGCCGCTCGCCATCGTCGACAAGCGCCGCGAACGCGCCGGCGAATCGGAAGTGATGAACATCATCGGCGACGTCGCCGGCCGTTTCTGCATCCTGATCGACGACATCGTCGATTCGGCGGGCACGCTCTGCAACGCCGCCGCCGCCTTGAAGGCCGCGGGCGCCGAAGGCGTCGTCGCCTATTGTACCCACGGCGTGCTGTCGGGCGGCGCGGTCGCGCGCGTCGATGCGAGCGAGCTTACCGAACTCGTGATCACCGATTCGATTCAGCCGACCGACGCGGTGAATGACAGCCAGAAGGTCCGCGCGCTCACCGTCGCGCCGCTGCTCGGCGAAGCGATCAAGCGCATCGCCGACGAAACGAGCGTCTCCTCGCTTTTCGATTGATAGGGCGGGGCCGGTTAGAACCGCCCCCATTCGTCATACCGGCGCAGGCCGCGATGACAATTGGATCGAGATGATCGCCATTCAGGATTACCGCGCGACGAGCGCCCCGACGATATGATCGAGCTGGCGGCGGAAGGCGGCATGGTCGGGGACGGCATGGACCAGTCCGCGCGCCGTCCAGCATAAGGCCTGCGCCATGCTGCCCGCCCGCGACACCGCCGAGCCGGGACCGCTCATCCGGATCGCTTCGGCTATCGCAGCGACCAGCCGCCGCTCGGCAAGACGCGCCGCATCGGGCAGATGGCGTTGAAGCATCGGGACGATTTCGGCGCCGTGCGGCGAGGCGTGAAGCGCCGTCATGTGCCGACCGACCCACGCATCGAGCGCATCGGCGAGCCGGTCCGCGAGCGTCTTCGCGGGCTGCTCGATAGCGGCGAGCGCGGCGCCAAGCGAACCGTCGATCAGCCCTTTGGCCGCCCAGCCGATCAGCGCGCCCTTCGATCCGTAGCGCAGATAGAGCGCTTGGCGCGATACGCCGAGCGCCGCGGCAACATCCTCCATCGACGTCTTGCGCAGCCCGTGGCGCGCAAAGGTTGCGACGACTGGATCGAGAGGGAAATCGCCTGCCATGACCCCTGATTTTACAATTTATACGAGTTTTGTAAAATTGGTATAATTGCGCCGCAGCGATGCCCTATATTCGCGCTCCCTACATCCCGGACTGGCGAGGACGACCGCGCTCGGCTAGCGGAGGGCGATGACGATCACATCCGACCTTGCTCTCGCCAACCGCCTTGCCGACGCCGCCGGCGAGGCGATCCGCCCCCTGTTCCGATCTGCCTGGTCGCACGAGGCCAAGGACGATGCCTCCCCCGTCACCGAAGCCGACCGCGCTGCCGAAGCCGCGATGCGCCGCCTGCTCGATGCCGAGGCGCCGCGCGACGGCATCATCGGCGAGGAATATGGCGCCGAGCGCGCGGGCGCGTTGCGCCAGTGGGTGCTCGATCCGATCGACGGCACGGTGAGCTTCATGGCCGGACGCCCGATCTTCGGCACGCTGATCGCGCTGTTGCAGGACGGCTGGCCGCTGATCGGGATCATCGACCAGCCGATCACCGGCGAACGCTGGGTCGGGGCGACGGGACATGCAACGCTGTTCAACGGCAAGCCGGCGACAACGCGCAACTGTCGCAGCCTGGCCGACGCCGTGCTCGCTACGACCGGCCCGCAATATTTCAGCGACCATGACGGCGAACATTTCATGGCGCTCGCCGCGAAGACGTCGCACAAGCGCATGGTCTTCGGCGGCGACTGCTATAATTATGGGCTGCTCAGTTCCGGCCACATCGACCTGGTCGTCGAGGCGGGGCTCAAGCTCCACGACTTCGCCGCGCTCGTCCCCGTGGTCGAGGGGGCAGGCGGAACGATGTGCGACTGGAACGGCGACCCGCTGCACAGCGAAAGCGCGGGCCATGTCATCGCCCTCGGCGATCCGGCACGGCTCGAGGATGTGATCGAAGGACTCGCCTGCCATCACTGAACGGAGACAAGACATGGCATATCAAGGAAGCTGCCATTGCGGCACAGTGACCTATAGTGTCGAAGGCGACATTCCCGATACGGCGATGAGCTGCAACTGCTCGCACTGCCGCCGCAAGGGCTTTCTGCTTACCTTTGTGCCCATCGACCAGTTCCGGCTGGAAAGCGGCGCCGAGCGGCTGTCGTCGTACAAGTTCAACAAACATAATATCGACCATCAATTCTGCGATGCGTGCGGGTGCCAGAGCTTTTCGGTCGGCACCGGCCCCGATGGATCGAAGATGGCGGCGGTGAACCTGCGCTGCGTTCCGGGCGCCGACCTCGACGCGCTGACTATCCAGAAGGTCGATGGCGCGAGCTTCTAACTCTCCGTGACCGGCCCGCCGATCGACCAGATATGGCCGAAGGGGTCGGTCACCTGGCCATAGCGCTGGCCCCAGAACTGGTTGTCGAGCGCGAAGCGCACGGTCGCCCCCGCGGCGAGCGCCTTTTCCCACGCCGCGTCGGCGTCGGGTACGTCGAGATGCAGCCCCACGCCCGCCGGAGCCGGGGCCGCGCCGCCCATCATTTCGGGAAAATCGTCGTTGAGCATCAGCGGGCCGCCGTTGAGATCGAGATGCGCATGCATGATCCGCTTGCCGTCCTCCGCCATATGACGCCCGCTTTCGCTGGCGCCGAATGCGCGGGTGTAGAAGTCGATTGCCTCGGCGGCGCGATTGTCCCGGATCGTCAGATGCGGAACGACACCTTTCATGGCACAATAGTCTTCGCTCATGCGACTCGCTCCCTTTTTGAAGGTGGAGCCGCAATCTAGCCCGCGATGCTTGCAATTCCGAGCGAATCCGTCTAGGCGCGCGCCTTCCGATTGTGTCGGCTGGCGACAAGGGCTGCCAGGCCGATACCAAAGCGGACTCTAAGATTTGGTGCGGCACCGGCCCGCGCCCCCACCCGGCCTCCCAACAGGGTAGCTTTTCTGGGTGGCCGGGTGGGGGCGCGGGCCGGTGCCGGATCTCAACAACATAGGAGACCAAAATGCCCAAGCTGAAGACCAAGAGCGGTGTGAAGAAGCGCTTCAAATTCACCGCCTCGGGCAAGGTGAAGCACGGCGTCGCCGGCAAGCGCCACCGTCTGATTTCGCATAATTCGAAATATATCCGCACCAATCGCGGCACCAGCGTGCTGAGCGATGCCGACGCGGCCCATGTGCGCCTCTGGGCGCCCTATGGCCTGAAGTAAGGAGCGCTAAGACATGTCACGCATCAAACGCGGCACGACCACGCGCGCCAAGCACAAGCGGATATTGGATCAGGCGAAGGGTTATTACGGCCGTCGCAAGAACACGATCCGCATCGCCAAGCAGGCCGTCGAAAAGGCCGGCCAATACGCTTACCGCGACCGCAAGGTTAAGAAGCGGAGCTTCCGCGCCCTGTGGATCCAGCGCATCAACGCCGCGGTCCGGGCCGAAGGCCTCACCTATTCGCAGTTCATGCACGGCGTGAAGCTGGCCGGGATCGAGCTCGACCGCAAGGTCATGGCCGACCTCGCGATGAACGAAGGCGGCGTGTTCACCGCAATCATCGCGCAGGCGAAGGCGGCGCTGCCCAAGGCAGCCTGACGCCTCTACGCCAAGGCGAACGAAACAAGGGCGGTCCCTGGCGGGGCCGCCCTTTTTCATGGTCTACGCCTGGAAAATATTGGCGTATCGGGCGGGCCATGCCGCCATCGAGGTAGAGGCGAAAGACCCGGACGCCGCAACGGCGCTGCGCGATCGACACAAAAGAAGATGCCCCGGCTGTGGGGGCCGGGGCATCCGATCAGGCTATTTAAGGGACCAACCAAATATAGCCTGAATTTTGTTCGTCCGGCTTAGCGGAGCAGGTTCATCACACCCTGCGAGCTCTGGTTCGCCTGCGCGAGCATCGCGGTCGATGCCTGCGCCAGGATGCCGGCGGCGGCGAGGTTCGTCGATTCGACCGAGAAATCGGCGTCTTCGATGCGCGACTTAGATTCCGCCAGATTCGTGACGGTCGATGTCAAATTATCGACGGCCGACGTGAGGCGGTTCTGCTGGGCACCCAGGTTGGCGCGCTGCGTCGCGACCGTCTGGATCGCGGTGTCGAGCGTTGCCAGCGCACCCGACGCACCCGCCGCGGTCGAAATATCGAGCGCGCCGACGCCCAGCGCCGCGGCCTGCATATCGGCAATCGTGATGTTCACGACGTCGCCCGAAGCGGTGCCGGTCTGGATATCGAAACCGGTTGCGGCACTGCCGTTGAGCAGCTTGTTGCCGTTAAATTCGGTGCGCGTGGCGACGTCGCCGATCTGCGAGATCAGCGCGGCAACTTCGGTCTGGAGCGCAGCGCGGTCGGTGGTGCCGTTGGTGCCGTTGGCCGACTGAACGGCCAGTTCGCGCATACGGACGAGGATGTCCGAAATGCTGCCGGCCGCGCTATCGGCGGTCTGGGCGAGCGAAATGCCATCGTTGGCGTTGCGGATCGCCTGGGTCAGGCCGCGGGCGGTGGCATCCATGCGGGTCGCAATGGCGAGGCCGGCGGCGTCGTCCTTCGCGGCGTTGATCCGCTTGCCGCTCGACAGGCGTTCCATCGCCTGCGACTGCATTTGGCCTGCGACACGCGAGTTATTCTGGGCGCGAAGCGCGCTCACATTGGTGTTGATGACGGTCATCTTAGTTCCTTTCCGGCCTCGACGGCCATTCCCGTGATGTGAGGGCTCGAGGAGCGGTCACGGAAAACTGTAACGGCAGGCGAAAAGGCGGCTTAAGCCCGCCCCGTCAAAAAAATGTCGGAAGCGGCCTGGAGCGGCTCCGGGATCATAATAAATCACTGAAATATAGTTATTATTTTTTCTGGCACGGGCTTTGCATTCTTCTTTGTGCGTGCGGCGCATCGCCGCGCATCAGGACGGATGAAGAAGCAATGAGCACGATTGACCCGAGCCGGCTGCTGCAGATGCGCAGTTCGATCCTCAATCAGAATCAGGCGCTGCAACGCGCCGCCGGGCGCGGCGGGGTGGGCACCGGCGAGGCCGGAGTCGAAGGCGCCGGGGGCACTCCCGACTTCGGCGCCGCGATCAACAGCGCGCTGCAACAGGTCAACGCCCAGCAAGCGAAGGCAAGCGAGCTCAGCGAAGCTTATGAACGCGGTGACACGCACGACATCGTCAGCGTGATGATCGAGCGGCAAAAGGCCTCGCTCGGCTTCGAGACGACCTTGCAGGTCCGCAACAAGCTGCTCTCCGCCTATCGCGACATCATGAACATGCCGGTGTAACCCATGGCCGACGCACAGACCCTGACCCCCATCGATTCCAGCGGCGCGAACCGCCTGCCCGCCCCCGTCCTCGGCGGCCGCCTTGCCCCGCTTTCGCAATTCGTCCGTCAGCCCGCAGTCCAGCGCGCGCTGCCCGCGATCGCCATGACCTCGGCGATCGGGATCGCCGCGCTCGCCTATTTCACCATGCAGGCCGCCCCGCAGGCGCAGCTTTTCGCGGGACTCGACGATGCCGACAAGGCCGCGGTGGCCGAGGCGCTCCAGGCGCAGGGCATCGGCCACAGCATCGACACCTCAACCGGTGCGCTCACCGTCGACGCCGACAAGTTGCACCAGGCGCGCATCGCGCTCGCCGGACAGGGCCTTCCCAAGGCGGCGCCGAGCGGCGACAGCCTGATCGCGTCGCTGCCCATGGGGTCGAGCCGCGCGATCGAGGGCGAGGCGCTGCGTTCGGCGCGCGAAGCCGATCTGTCGCGCACCATTGAAACGATCGACGCCGTCAAAAGCGCGCGCGTCCACGTCGCCGCCGCCGAACCCAGCCTGTTCGTCCGCGACGACAAACCCGCCACGGCATCGGTGATGCTGACGCTGCAGAACGGCCGCTCGCTTTCCGACGGCCAGGTGCAGGCGATCCGTTTCCTCGTCGCATCGTCGGTGCCCGGCATGAACGCCGAACAGGTGTCGGTGATCGACCAGCGCGGTGCGCTCTTGTCCGACACCGCGACCGGCAGCGACATGAAGGCGTTCCAGCTGCAATTGCAGGTCGAGGACCGCTTCCGCCGCGCGCTCGACACGCTGCTGGGTCCGATGCTCGGCGCGGGCAATTATACGGTCGAGGTCCATGCCGACGTCGACATGTCCGAAAGCCAGGCGACGCGCGAAAGCTTCCCCGAAAACGACCGCGCGCTGACCAGCGAGCGCATCACCCGGTCGGTCAGCGGCGGCGCCAATGCCCCCGCGGTCGGCATCCCCGGCGCGCTCGCGAACCAGCCGCCGCAGGCGACAACCATCACCGCGAACGGCCCGCAGCCCACCCCCGCCGAGGCACCGGTATCGGGCACCGAAAGCAACGAAAATGCCGCGCGCGCCTATGAAGTCGGGCGCGAGATTTCGGTGACGCACCAGCCGCAGGGCAAGCTGCGCCGCGTGTCGGTCGCCGTCGCGCTCAATCAGGGTAAGAAGGCGCTGACACAGGCCGATCTCGCCAAGATCGACGCGCTGGTCAAGGGCGCGATCGGCTTCGACGCGGCGCGCGGCGATCTTGTCGCGATCAACCAGCGTCCCTTTGTCGCGGTCGAGGAAACGGCGCCCGCCTTTTACGATCAGGGATGGTTCCTGCCGCTCGTCAAGCAGGTCGGTGCGATCCTCGCCGCGCTGCTCGCCTTTCTCTTCATCGGACGCCCGATGATCCGCGCCGCCAAGGACCGCGCCGCGCGCCGCGCCGAACAGACTCAGGCGATCGAGGACAGTCTGCTTGCCGCGACCGACCGACCGGCGCTCGCCAGCGGCGCGAACAGCCGTGAAATCACGCTCGAGATGATCGAGGCGGCGCCGAGCTATGAAGCGCGCGCCAACCTCGTCCGCGCCTTTGTCCGCCAGGATTCGGCGCGCGCCGCGCTCGTCGTGCGCCACCTGATGCAGGAGGGCGCCCGTGCCTGACGCCGCCGAACTCGACAGCGCCCCTGCCCAGTCGGCAATCGACGGATCGGCGGCCGCCGCCATTCTGTTGATGCTGCTCGACGAAAGCGAGGCGGCGACGATCCTGAAGCACCTCGGCCCCGAGGAAGTGCGCCAACTCGCGAAAGCGATGTTCGACACCGCGAACGCCAGCGAGCAGCAGATCGGACAGGCGCTCGACCAGTTCGTGACGCGGAGCCGCGACGTCAGCGCGCTCGCGATCGGCGCCGACACGCGCATCCGCACGGTCGTGACGCAAGCGGTCGGCAATGTCCGCGCCGACAATATCCTAGCCGCCGTCGCGCCGCAGCGCAGCGCCGCTTCGCTCGAAATGCTGCGTTGGATGGACGTCGACGCAATCAGCGCGCTGCTCGCGAGCGAGCATCCGCAGGTCGGCGCGCTGATCCTCTCGGTGCTCGTCCCCGACGTCGCCGCGCGCGCGATCGAAACGCTCGACGAAGTGTTGCAGGCCGATCTGGTGCTGCGCGCCGCGATGCTGACCGCCGTTCCTGCCGCAGCCATCGAGGATCTGGAAGCGGTGCTCGCGAGCGCCAATGTCGATGGCCAGCGTGTCGCCAAGCAGGCGATCGGCGGGCCGAGCGACGTTGCCAAGATCATGAAAAAAATGCCGAAGCAGCTCAGCGAACGCACGATCCGCGCGCTCAAGAAGCACGACCGCATTCTCGCGCAGACAATCGAGGAAGAGATGTTCATCTTCGAAAATCTGCGCGATCTCGACAAGAAGAGCCTCAGCAGCGTTCTGCGCTCGGTCGACGCCGCACAGCTCGCGATCGCGCTCAAGGGCGCCGATGAGGACATGGTCGACATGTGCCTTGCCACCATGTCGCAGCGCGCCGCCGAAACGATCCGCGACGAAATGGCTGAAATGACGATGGTGAAGCGCGCCGACGTCGACGATGCGCAGAAGAGCGTGATGCAGATCGTGCGCCAGATGGCCGCGAACGGCGAGATTATGATCGCGGGCGGGGGCGACGATTATGTCTGACCTGGCCCCGGCAGGCTTCGCTCCCGTCAATCTGGCGCAGGCGATGGCGCAGCGCAGCGGCTTTCGTCCGCTGTCGCTCGCCCCTGCGGCCGATGCACCGCCGCCGGTGCAGGAGCCGCTCACCGAAGTGAACGAGGACGATCCCTTTGCCCGCGGCCTCGCCGAAGGCCAGCGCCTCGCCGAAGCCGCCTTCACTGCCGAGCGGCACCAGCTGCTCGCGCTGCTCGCCGGCGCCGAGGCGCTGCAGGACGAACCGAGCGAGGAGCTGGCGCAATTGATCGCCACCACCGTCGAACGCCTCGTCCGCCAGATCGTCGAGGCCGCGCCGATCGACGCCGACTGGCTGCGGGCGCAGGCCGAAACCGCCGCCGCGATGGTCGCCGATGCCGACAAGGCGCGCACCCTGTGGGTCCACCCCGACGATGCCGTGCTGCTCGTCGACTGCCCGCTGGCGCTGGCGATCGAAAGCGATCCCGCCATGGTGCGCGGCACCGTACGCCTTGAAACCTCAACCGGCTGGATCGAACATGGCCGCGCCGTCTATCTCGACGAACTGCGCGCGGCGCTGGGCGAAGGGGCAGCCGCATGACCCGCCGCCTTGCCCTGTCGGCGCAGCAACTGCTCGGCGGCATCGACCTGGCCGATGCCAGCCCGCGGCGTATCGGAACGCTCGTCGCGCACGAAGGGATCATGCTCGAAGTTTCGGGCTTTCCGCAGCCGCTCGGCAGCAATGTCCGCATCCGGTCGGCCGACAATGATTATGTCTATGGCGAAGTCGTCGGCTTTCGCGGCCACCGCAGCCTGGTCCTCCCCTTCGACACGAACAAGCCGCTCGTTACCGGCGCGCCGGTCGAACCGCACGGCGCCTCGTCGATGGTGCCCGTCGGCAAAACACTGCTCGGCCGCATCATGGACGCACAGGGCAATCCGCTCGACGGGCGCCCGCCGGTCAAGTCGCAGTTCCTGTGGCCGCTCGCGGGACGCAAGGTCAACCCGCTGCGCCGCGGCCGCGTCACCCGTGCGCTCAACATGGGCGTGCGCGCGATCAACGGCCTGCTTACCGTAGGCGAGGGCCAGCGCGTCGCGATCATCGCGGGATCGGGCGTCGGCAAGTCGGTGCTGATGGGCCAGATGATCGCGGGCACCGAATGCGATGTCATCGTCGTCGGGCTGATCGGCGAGCGCAGCCGCGAGGTCAGCGATTTCGTCGAGACGAAACTGCCCCCCGAAGTGCGCAAGAAATCGGTGGTCGTCGCGGTTCCCGCCGACCATCCGCCCCTCCTCCGCCTGCGCGCCGCAATGCGCGCGACCGCGATCGCCGAAGCTTTCCGCGCCGAGGGCAAGAAGGTGCTGTTGCTGATCGACAGCCTGACGCGCGTTGCCCATGCGCAGCGCGAGATCGGCCTGACCTTGGGCGAACCGCCGACGATGAAGGGGTATCCGCCGTCGGTCTTCGCGCTCATTCCGTCGCTGTGCGAACGCGCCGGTATCGACAAGCAAACGGGGGGATCGATCACCGCGCTCTACACCGTGCTCGCCGACGGCGGCGACATCGACGATCCGGTCGTCGATTCGGCGCGCGCGATCGTCGACGGCCATATCATCCTGTCGCGCGCACTGGCCGAACAGGGGGTCTATCCGGCGATCGACGTCGCGCGCTCGCTGTCGCGCACCATGGCCGATTCGGTCGATCCCGATCATGCCGCCGCCGCCGCGCGTTTTCGCCAGCTCTGGTCGCTTTACGAAGAGAATCGCGACCTGATGCTGATGGGTGCCTATGTCGCGGGCGCCGACCCCATACTCGACGAAGCGATTGCGCGCCGCGCCGACCAGCTCGCCTTCGTTGCGCAGCCTGCCAAGGCGCAGGTCGATTTCGACATCTCCCGCCAAACCCTGATCGAAGGATATTCTGCATGACCGCCCGCACCGCACGCCGCAAACGCATCATTCGCGTGCGCTCCGTCGAACATCAGCTCGCCGAAGCCAATCTGGCGCGCGCCAATGGCGAGCTTGCCAGCCTGGTCGAACTGGCAAAGCGCCTCGAGACGCTGCGCAGCGACCTTGCGATGGCGAAGGGCGCGGTCGCGGGCCGCGCGCTCAACACCGTCGGCGAACTCGCGATGCGGCTCGATATCGCGCAGGAAAATCTGACCGCGCCGCTATGCAATGCGAGCGCGCGCCGCGACCAGATGGGCACGCTCGCGCAGCGCGCGATGGCCAAGGAGGAATCGGCGGTGCGCCTCTATGAAAAGGACCGCCGCTCGGCCGAAGCCGAACAGGCGCGCCGCAACGACGCCAATCGCCCGCACCGTCCGCGCGTCGGGATGCGGCTGCGCCTGATCGAAGGCGGCGCGTCATGATGGCCCGCTCCGCGCTCACCGCCGCACAAGGCGCGATGCCCGCGGGGTTCGCCGCCTTTGTCGCGGGCATCGGACAGGTTTCGCCGGAGGGCGATGCCGCCGAGTTCGACCGGCTGCTCGCCGCCGCGCCCCCGACGCGCGCTCCGGCCGCAGCGACGACCGACGCCATCCCGGTGCCGGTGCCGGTCGCGGGGGCGGTTGCTGCAGTTGTGGCGACCGAAATTCGCGCGGCGCTGGGCGCCGAAGGCGATGGCGCAGTCAAGGACGAAGCCAAGGCCGAGGGCCAGGGTGAAGCCCACGGCGACTCAGGCGAGCCGCCGGTCGCTGCGGCATCCGCCAAGGTGGCGGTGCCTGCGAAGGCATCGCCCGCCCGGCCCGAAACCGGCGCGGGCGAGGCTGCGGTTCTTGCGGCGAACCTGCTGGTGGCGCTGAGCGGTGCGGTTCCGGGGCCACCCGCCAAGACCGCCAAGCCGGTGGACACCGACGCCGCAGCGCAGCCCGACGCGGAGCCTTCCGACACCGCGCCCGCCGCCCCTGCCCCCTGCGTGCCTGCCCTCTCGGTGCCTGCCACCCCCGGCACCGCCGCGCTGGTGGTCACCGCGGCGCTTCCTGAAACCCTGCCGCTCGATCCCGCGCCCGCCAAGGCCACCAAGCCCGCCAAGCCCGCCGCGACAGAGGCTCAGCCGGCCGCGCGCGCGCTGGCTCAGCTCAAAGCCGCCGTGACGACTCCCGAAACTCCGCCCGAAGCCCTGCCCGCCGCATCGGCAACGCCGCGCGCGCGCGTTGCCGCGCTGCCGCCCCTCGCTCCGCTCCCCGACGCACCGGTCGCCAAGACCGGCGACGCGGGCGCCGCGCCCGCCATCACCATTTTGTTCACCCAAAGCGCGGCACCGGCCATCGCCGCGCCGGTCGCTGCCGGTGCACCCGCCGCTATCGCCGAGCGCGTGCTCGACATGGACAGCGACGGGGCATGGATCGACCAGCTGGCACGCGACATTGCCGCGACCAAATCGGACAGTGGCGACATCAGTTTCCGCTTGATGCCGCGCCACCTCGGCCGGCTCGACGTCGCGATGCGGCAGGGCGACGAGGGCGTGACATTGAAGATGGATACGCAGCATGAAGCAACGGCGACGATCGTTACCGCCGCGCAGGGCCGCCTTGTCGACGAGCTGCGCCACCAGGGCGTGCGCGTCGCGGGCGCCGAAGTGACGCATACGCCCGGCGACCCCGGGCGCCAGTCGACCGGCCAGGGCCAGGGCCAGGGCCGCGCCGCGCCGCCCGATCCTGCCCACCTGATCGAAACCGCCAACGAACGCGGCGAAGACCGCCGCGAAGGCCGCGCCGCGAACCGCCGCGGCCGCTTCGCCTGACCAGAAAGGGGTCCGCGATGACCAAGGACAAGACCGAAACCGAACCCAAGAAGAAGGGCAAGTTCAAGAAACTGCTGCTCGTCGGCGTCGCTGCCGTCGCGCTGATCGGCGCGGGCGCCGGCGCCGGCGTCTATTTCGGCGCGCTGTCGGCCGAAGCGGCGAAGCCCGAGGATCATTATCCGAAGCTGGTTCTGCGCAGCCAGGGCGAGGCCGAACCCGCGGCCGAGGAGGACGACAAGGAAGCGCCGCTGAAGGTCGGAAGCGTGTCGGTGCCGAACGACCGGTTCAAGGTCGATCCGCGCAAATATGAAATCACCTATTACCCGATCGCCGACAGCTTCACGACGAACCTTGCCGACGGGTCGGGCTTCCTTCAGATCGGTATCAGCCTTTCGACCTTCTATGACGGCAAGGTTATCAATAATATCAAACGGCAGGCGGTGCCGATCCGCTCGGTCGTGCTTATGGTGCTCGCCGAACAGGATCCGGCTTTGCTCTCCACATCGCAGGGGAAACAGCGGCTTCAGCGTCAGTTGACGGCCGCGATCAACGATGTGCTGCGCGAAAAGGAAGGTTTTGGGGGCATCGACAATGTTTATTTCACGAGCCTGGTGATTCAGTGACCACCAGCGTCAAAAGCGTAAAGGCCGTCAAGGCCCCGGCCGCCCGCGCGGCCGAACCCGCCGACAGCAGGGAATCGCTCCTGTTGCGCCGCGCGGCCGCGAGCTATGCCTTCCCGGCGCTCGAAGGCGTCGCGAACCAGTTTGCGCGCAGCCTGCGCGACCTCGTCCGCGCACTTGGCGCGCCGACGATCCAGGTTGAACGCGCGGGCGCCGAACAGCTGAGCTTCGCCGAATGGAGCGCCGCCGCGGCGCCGGCAATCTTCTGGCGCTATCACGCTCCGCCGCTCAAGGGGCCGCTGCTCATCGCCGGCTCGCGCCCGCTCATCCTCCAGCTCGTCGACATTTTTTACGGTGGCCGCGGCCAGCTCGCCGCCGAGCGCGAGGAGCTGACCGACGCCGAGGAGCGTTTCGCCGCGCGCCTTGGCCGCGACATCGGGATGCAGATCGCCGCGGCGTGGCGTGACAAGCTGGAACTGGAACCCGAACTCGACTGCGTGACCGGCGATCCCGCCAAGCTCGCCGCGGTACGCGCCGATGATGAGTTATTCGTTCAGCGTTTCACGCTGCGCGGCGCGCCACTCGACGGGCGCACCATCGTCTGCGCCTATCCCGTCGCGGCCTTGCGCAGCATCGCGAGCGATGAACTGCTGCCCGACATGCAGTCCACCAGCGGCGTCGACCCGGCATGGAGGGGCGCGCTCGACAAGGCGCTGCGCGGCGTGCGCCTGCCCGTCCGCTCGGTTCTCGCGCGGCCGGAAATCAGCCTCGTCAAGCTGCTTGCGCTCGAGGTGGGCGACGTCATCCCGCTGTCGATGCCGCGCCATGTGCCCGTGACCGTCGCCGGGCGCCGTTTTGCCTTGGGCAGTATCGGCGAAGCCAATGGCAATGCCGCCATCCTGATTGACCATATCGAAAAAGGACCCGACCATGACTGACATTGCCGACGCGCCGCAGGCGGCGCGCGCCGACCGGCGCGACAAAAGCATCGCCGCCGCCCCCAATTTCGACCTGCTCGCCGGCGTCTCGCTCCGCGTCTCGGTGGAGGTCGGTTCGACGTCGATGACGCTGTCCGAATTGCTCGCGCTCAGCGAGGGCAGCGTGATCGAGCTCGATCGCGCGGCGACCGACCTGCTCGACATTTACGCCAACGGCACCCTGATCGCGAAGGGCGAGATCGTCAGCGTCGACGGCCGCTATGGCATCCAGGTCGCCGAGGTTGTCGCGCCCGCGCGCGGCCTCGAAGGCCTCGACCGGAGGGGCTGATGCTCGAATATATCCTCCGCCTCCTCATCCTGCTGCCGATCGTCGGCGCGATGGCGTGGGGTAGCCTGTGGCTGTGGAAGCGTGTGCAGACGGGCATGCCGCTCGTCGGCGGCGCGGCGCGGCCGCGCGCGGTCGAAATGGTCGACGTGCTGCCGCTCGGTCCCGGATCGAAGCTCGCGGTCGTCGAGTTCGCCGGGCAGCGCATCCTCGTCGCGGTGTCGCGGAGCGGCATCACGCGCATCGCCGACGACGCGCAGGGGGATTTCCATGTCGACTGACCGCCGTTTCTGGCTGCGCGCCGCGGCGCTGGCCGCCGGGGCCGGGCTGCTTTGCGCCGCAACCCCGGCATTCGCGCAGGCGGCCGACGGGCTCAGCCGCGCCGTGAACGAAATCGGCGGCGACGGCCGGCCGCTCAGCCTGTCGCTCCAGATCCTCGTTTTGATGAGCCTGCTCACGGTGCTGCCGTCGCTGCTCCTGATGATGACCAGCTTCACGCGCATCATTATCGTGCTGTCGATCCTGCGCCACGCGCTCGGGCTGCAACAGACGCCGCCCAACCAGGTGCTCGTGGGTTTGAGTCTCTTCCTCTCGCTGTTCGTGATGCAGCCGGTGATCAGCGAGGTGAACCGCGTCGCGGTCGAACCCTATGGCCAGGAACAGATCGACATCGGCGAAGCGGTGACGCGCTCGGGCGATGCGCTCCACGGCTTTATGATGAAGCAGACGCGCAAGACCGACCTGATGATGTTCGCCCGGATCGCCAAGGCGCCGAGCTATGCGAGCCCGAACGACGTGCCCTTCTCGATCCTGCTCCCCGCCTTTGTCACCAGCGAACTCAAAACCGCGTTCCAGATCGGCTTCCTCATCTTCCTGCCCTTCCTCGTCATCGACCTGATCGTCGCATCGGCGCTGATGTCGCTGGGCATGATGATGTTGTCGCCGACGATCATCTCGATGCCCTTCAAGCTGCTCCTCTTCGTCCTCGTCGACGGCTGGGCGCTGACGATGGGCTCGCTCGCCTCCTCTTTCGTGGGATAGCGACATGGAGGCCGACTATTTCATCGGAGTCGCACAGCAATCGCTGTGGATTCTCGCGCTCGCCGCGGCGCCGCTGCTGCTCCCCGTGCTCATTGTCGGCGTGTTGCTCGGCATGGTCCAGGCGGCGACGTCGATCAACGAACAGACGCTGACCTTCGTGCCCAAGCTGATCGTCGCCGCCATCTGCCTCGCGATTCTCGGCGGCAGCATCCTTGTACTGCTCACCGATTTCACGCGCGACCTGTTTGCGCAGATTCCGGCGCTGGTGCGGTGAAAATGGCAAATCACCCCCTCGTCGTCATCCCGGCGAAGGCCTGGATGACGAATATGAGGAATCCCGGTCCGACGCACCGATGAACCCTGCCGACATCCCGAATATCGAGGCGATGCTCCAGCTGTGGATGCTGGGGATGATCCGCCCCGGCGCCGCGTTCATCGCCGCGCCGGTGTTCGGCGCCGCGAACGTGCCGGTGCAATTGCGGCTCGTGATCGCGCTCGCGGTGGGCGTACCCGCGGTGGCGGCGTCGGGCCTGGCGCTGCCCGCCGACGGGATCGTGTCGGTGCCGGGACTGTTCTTCATCATCGGCGAGGTCGTCATCGGCCTCGCGATCGGCTTCGTGCTCCAGATGGGACTCGCCGCGGCGCTGCTCGCGGGCGAGGTGATCAGCAACGCAATGGGGCTCGGTTTCGCGTCGATGGTCGATCCGTTGAGCGGCGCGTCGAGTTCGGCGATCGGCCAGTTCCTTGCCATGCTGGCGACCGCACTGTTCCTCGCCGCCGACGGCCACCTGCTGCTCATCGACATTATCGTCGGCAGCTACACCGCCCTGCCCCCCGGCAATGCCTTTCCGTCGTGGGACGCGCTCGGCGGCGTGATCCGCTTTGGCAGCCTGATGTTCGCCGCGGCGCTGACGATCGCGATGCCCGTGGGGTTCGTGCTGATCCTCGTCCAGATCATCATGGGCGTGATCGGCCGTTCGGCGCCCGCGCTCAACCTGTTCGCGGTCGGCATCCCCGCAACCTTGCTCGCGGGGATCGTGCTGCTCGGCGTCGCGACCCCGGCGATGGCCGAGGCGGTGGTTCGTATCCTCTCCGACGCGCTCGACGCCGCGCGCATGGTGGCGGGCATTTGACCCATGGCGGAGGCGACCGACAAGGACCAGAAAACCGAACAGCCGACGGCGAAGAAACTTGCCGATTCGAAACGCGAAGGCGATGTGCTGATGTCGCGCGAGCTCGCGACCGCGCTGATGATGCTCGCCGCGGCGGGCTGGATCGTCGCCGCGGGCGGATGGTTCGTGCAATCGGCCGGTGACCTTGTCCGCCGCGGACTGACGCTCACCGCCGCCGACGTCGCCGATTTCGCGCCAGCCGAGGCGCTGATGCGGAATAGCGCCGAAATCCTGCTGCCCCTCGCCAGCCTGTTCGCGCTCGCCCTCGGCGCGGCGGTCGCGGGCCCGGCGATGCTGGGTTCGATGGGCTGGCGCGGCAAGGCGCTGCATTTCAAGGGCAACCGCATGAACCCGATGAGCGGGCTCAAGCGCATGTTCGGGATGCAGGGCGCAACCGAGCTGGGCAAGGCGCTGGCGAAAGTGATCCTGCTCGGCGGCATCGGCTACTGGCTCGTCGCGCGCAGCCTGCCGGCGATCATGTCGATGGCCGGGGCCGATCTGATCGCGGCGGTGGGCCTGGCGGGCCAGGCGATCGGCCACGCGATGCTCGCGCTCGCCGGCGGGCTGGTCGTCATCGCGCTGATCGACGTGCCGGTGCAATGGTTCCAGCGCAACAAAAGGCTGATGATGAGCAAGCAGGAGGTGAAGGACGAGATGCGCCAGTCCGACGGCGCACCCGAGCTCAAGCAGGCGCAGCGCCAGCGCGCGCACGAAATTTTGAGCGGGTCGGCGCGCAAGGCCGTGTCGGAGGCGACCGTCGTGCTCACCAACCCGACGCATTTTTCGGTCGCGCTGCGCTATCGCCCCGGCACCGATGCGGCGCCCGTCGTCGTCGCGCGCGGGCGCGGCGACGTCGCGCTGTCGATCCGCGAGCTGGCGCGCGCCGCCGAGGTCCCGCTGCTCGAATATCCGCAGCTTACGCGTGCCATCTATTTCACCGCGCGCGCGGGCCGCGTGATCCCCGACGAATTGTTCGTCGCGGTCGCGACCGTGCTCGCTTTCGTCTTCCAGCTTGACCGGGCGGCCGCGGGCAGCCTTGCGCAGCCCACGGTCGATGTGCCGCCCTCGCACCGCTTCGACCCCGAAGGGCGACGCCAGGCTTAAGCCAGGCCGCGTACCGCCGTTAACAAGGGCGAAGGATATTTCGCCATGGTCAATTCCATTGCCAACAGCCTGGGTTTCGGGTCGGGTATCGACATTCCGAAGCTTGTCGACGATCTTGCCAGTACGTCGCGCCAGCCCAAGATCGCCCGCCTGACCGAGTTGACGCAGGCCAATCAGGCGCGGATCAGCGCGGTCGCACAGGCGCGCGCAGACCTCGATGGCTTTGCCGATTCCTTAAGCCAGATGGTCGGCGACGGGACGCTCCGCAGCACGCCGACGGTGTCCGACGACAGCATCATCGGCGCGACGAGCCGCGCGGGCCTTTCCGCCGACAGTTTCGCCGCGACCGTCATCGTCAATCAGCTGGCGCGCGCGCAGACCAATTATTCGGGCGTCGTGGCCGATCGCGCCGCCGCCATCGGCACGGGCACCATGACGTTGACCGTCGGCGGCGTGGCAAAATCGATCACGATCGACGCCGCGAACAACAGCCTCGACGGGCTGGCGGACGCGATCAACGCCAGCGGCGCAGGGGTCACGGCGTCGATCATCGCCGACGAAGGCGGGCACCGATTGATTCTGAAGGGTCCGACGGGCGAAACGGGCGCGTTCACGTTGACCGCCGACGCGGGCGCCGAGCCCGGCCTCGCCGCCTTTGCCACCGATGGCGGCATGACCCTTGGCCAGAGCGCCGCCAATGCCGAGTTCACGATCGACGGAATCGCGTTCAGCCGCACGACGAACATCGTCGACGATGTCGTCCCCGGCATGTCGCTGACGCTGAAAAAGGCCGCACCCGGCCAGCCCGTCGACATCGGCGCGAGCCGCCCGCTTGCCATGATCAAGCAGACGGTAGGCGATTTCGTCGCGGTCTTTAACCAGCTCAAGAAAAGCCTCACCGCCGCGTCGAGCCTGCCGGGCGCGACGAGCTCGCTTCGCGAGCTGGAGCGCGAGCTCGGCGGGCTGATCCATCAGGTCATTTCGAGCCATGGCAGCATCAACCGGCTGTCCGACATCGGCGTATCGATAACCAAGGAAGGCCTGCTTTCGGTCGATAATGCCAAGCTCGACAAGGCGCTCGAAACCGACGCCGGCGCCGTCGAGGCGCTGTTCAACCCCCGGCGGGACGCGACGCACAACGAAACCACCGACCCCGGCATCGCCGCCGCGCTCGATGCGATCCGCGACAAGGCGGTCGGCGACAATGGCGCGATCGACCGCGTTTCCGATTCGCTCGCGGCGAAGCAGAAGACGCTCGCCGAGCAGCTCGCCAAGGTGGAGGAGCGCGAGGACGCGTACCGGACGCGGCTGGAGAAACAATATGGCGCGCTCGAGGCCAAGCTGGCCGCGTTCAAGGTGACGCAAACCTATCTCGAACAACAGATCAAACTCTGGACCAACCAGGGCAATGATTAAGACCTGGGGTCAGGACCCTAGGCACCGAGGACCACTGCCGTGACCGCCACCGCATCGACCGTCCGGGCGACCGGGCTTTACCGCCGATTGCAGAATGAAAGCCGCGCCGCCGCCGCCGATCCGGTCGAGCTGGTGACGATGCTCTATGACGAGCTGGAAACCGCGGTCGGCGTTCTGGCCGCCATGATCCGTCAGGGGCAGCGGATTTCGGCCACCGAACCCGCGCACCGCGCGCGCGCGATCCTGATCGGGCTGGACGTCAACCTGGACCATGAAAAGGGCGGCGACGTCGCCGCGGCGCTATCGCGCGTCTATCGCAGTATGCGGCGCAAGCTGGACGATGCCGTCGCGGCGAACAGCGCCGAGGGGCTGGCCGAACTGCTCGAAGGCATCACGACGATCAGCGCCGCCTGGCGCCAGCTTCGCTGACGCTGCCATTCCCTGAATCGTCATCCCGGCGAAGGCCGGAATGTCGTAGATGCGTTGGAATGAAAAGGAAAGATTCCGACCTCCCCGGCATGACGGGATAAGGGTGGCTGTCGGTTCGCTTCAAACAGGGTGAGAACCGCAGATCACCACTGGGCAACCGGCTGGGTACCCGGCCGCCCTAGGTGGGGACGGGCGGCCGGGTGGTCAGGAAGCGGACCAGAGCTTCCCTTTTTTCAGCGGGTGCTGAAACCTGTTCGCAGAGCCGGTCAGGCGGCCTGCTGGTGAACGCCATATTTGCGCATCTTTTCGATCAGCGTCGTACGCTTCAGCGTCAGGAGGCGTGCCGCCTCCGAAATGATGCCGTCGGCAAGGTCGAGCGCGACGTGGATTTGTTCGAGTTCGATCGTCTCGATCTCGCGCTTGAGGTCGATCGGGCGGCCCGGCGCGGGCGTCTTGGCGAGCGGCGCGGCCGCGGGCACCACCGACGGACGATCCTCCGCCCTGGCCTGCACCGCGGCGTCCTTGGCCGGAGCGGCCGGCCGCTGGGCGAGCCCTGCGGTGGGGTTCAAAAGCATCGCGACATCGTGCGCATCGAGCGTCTCGCCGCCGTGAAGCACGCTGGCGCGTTCGACAAAATTCCTGAGCTCGCGCACATTACCCGGCCAGCTGTGCTGCATCAGCATCGCGATCGCCTCCGCGTCGAAGCGGCATTTGGCGTCGGCGGGCATCTTGCACTGAAAATGGCGGATCAGCGCGGGAATATCCTCGGCGCGGCTTGCCAGGCTGGGGACCTGGAGCACAACCACGCCGAGCCGGAAGAACAGGTCTTCGCGGAATTTGCCTTCGGCGATTGCGGCGCCGAGATCCTGATGGGTCGCCGAAATGACGCGCACGTCGATGGGCCGCACCTCGCTCGAACCCACGCGGACGATCGTTCGGTCTTCGAGCACCCGAAGCAGCTTGACCTGCATGTCGAAACGCATGTCCCCGATTTCGTCGAGAAAGATCGTGCCCCCCTCGCTTGCTTCGAAATGGCCGACGCGGCGCGCATGAGCGCCGGTAAAGCTGCCCTTTTCATGCCCGAATAATTCGGATTCAATAAGTTCGCCGGGGATCGCACCGCAGTTGATCGCCGAAAAGGCCTTGCCGGCGCGCACCCCTTCGTCGTGGATCGCCCGCGCAACCAGTTCCTTGCCCGAGCCCGAGGGGCCGCAAAGCATCACAGAGGCGTTCGACCGTGCGACGCGGCGGATCATTTCCCGCAGCCGCGCCGCGCCGTCGCTCGTCCCGATGATCAACGCTTCGAGCGTTGCCTTTTCCTTGTGCCCCACAGTCATTTCGGTCTCCATCGCGCCGCCCGCTCGGCGCCTCTTCGATGAGCCCAAAAATTGAAGAAACTGGTAAACAAAATCTTACCGGCTTGAACCTAACTCATTCAAAACAGGTAATTATTGCCAGACCGGAAGCATTAATCGGGATTTTGCGTTAACCATCGCCAATATGCTGCCAAATTGGTTCTAATTGCTCCCCGATCGCCAACCGAGCGTGATCGAAATGCGGCGATTGCGCGGGTCGAATCGGTTGGACGCGACATAAGGTTCGCGGTCGGCGACCCCTTCGATTCGGGCGAAGCGATCCGAAGCGATCCCGCGGAACTCGAGATAATGGCGCGTCACCTCGGCGCGGTCGACCGACAGGCGCCAGTTGTTTTTCCCCGAATTGACCGACCAGGGCGCGGCATCGGTGTGCCCCCGGATCGTCAGTTGATTGGGCGTCTCGGCAATCGACACCGCGACTTCGGCGAACAATTTCGCGCCATCGGGGGTCAACTGACTGGTGCCGAGCGCGAACATCGACAGGTCGGCGTCGTCGACGATGTCGATCCTGAGGCCCTCCATCGTCTCGGTAAAGCTCAGGTTGCGTGCGAGCCGCTTGAGGTCGGCCCGGCTCTGGATACGATCGCGGATCGCTTTCGCAAGCAGGCTGAACCGCTTGGACTCGGCCTCGCGTTCGCGCCCCGACGCTTCGCGCGGACCGCCCACGGCGTCGCGGGGAATCGTCATCGAGCGTGTGCCCGTTTGTGCGGCGCCGTGCGGATATTTGTCGGCCGCCACCAGCGAATCGCCGCCGAACAGGCCATTCGACCCAGCCGTATCCTGTTTGCTCTGAACGATCGTCGGGGCAAAATAATCGGCGAGCGCCTTGCGCTGCTTCTCGTTCGTCGCGCCGAGCAGCCACATGAGCAGGAAAAAGGCCATCATCGCGGTGACGAAGTCGGCATAGGCGACTTTCCACGCGCCGCCATGATGGCCGCCATGGCCGGCCTCGACCACCTTTTTGACGATGATCGGACGCACGGGGGTGTTGGGGCGCGCGGCCATTTAGGGTCTGGCCCCGCCATTTTTGGGACCGAGGCGTCGAAATGGCGAAGATATTGGGGATGGGCGAGTGCAGCGGGTAGCATCGCTACCCGCAAGGTCGCATATGCCCAAGATCGAAGCCATTTCGGCGTCCCCCCAGTTAAGCGGGAGGGGAGATTTGATCGATTTTGCCCATGGCTGCGTCAGCAAGCCTCGAAATATCATCATATTACTTCGCCTTGCTTCCTTGCCTTGAACAAAATCGCTTCAAACCTCGGTCCCAAAAATGGCGGGGCCAGACCCTAACGTCCCCGCATCCCGTCAAAGACCTCGGCAAAGCTCGGCTGGTTATGATGGTCGACGCCCGAGCGGGCAGCCTCGATCACCAGCGGCTGCGGGTGGCCGTGGAGCGACGCGATGATCAGCTGCTTTACCGTGTGATAGATGGCGCCATCGCTTTCGATCACCGTCTTGGCGCGCGTCGCAAAGGGCCCGACGAGACCATAAGCGAGGAGCACGCCCAAAAAGGTACCGACGAGCGCCGAACCGATCATCGCGCCGAGAATCTCGGGCGGCTTGTCGATCGACCCCATCGTTTTCACCACGCCGAGCACCGCCGCGACGATGCCGAGCGCGGGCAGTGCATCGGCCAGGCTCTGCAAGCCTTCGGCGGGCTTCATACTGTGGTGGTGGTGGCTTTTGAGCGCATTGTCCATGACCTCCTCGACCGCATGCGGGTCGAGCGTGCCCGACGAAACGACGACCAGGCGCAGCGTGTCACAGATCAGATGGATGAGCGTGTCGTCCTTCAAAAGCCTGGGATATTGCTGAAAGATCGTCGAGTTCTTCGGATCCTCGATATGCGGCTCGACCGCCACCGGTCCTTCGGTGCGCATCATCTTCATCAGCGTCGAAACGAGCAGGATGCAGTCGAGATAATCCTGCTTTTTATACTGCGGTCCCTTGAACACCTTGCCGAGCCCGCCCGCGAGCGCTTTCAGGTCGGCGCCCGAATTGCCGATGATCAGCGAACCGAGCGCCGCGCCGCCGATGATCAGCATCTCGTGCGGCAGCGCGTGCATGACGGGGCCGAGATTGCCGCCGGTCAGCGCAAAGCCCCCGAACACCAGCAGGATCAGAACGACGATGCCGACAACGGGAAACATGTGCAAGCAACTCCAATCGGGGACCGGTCAGTGCCGGTCGCCCGCAAATCCAAGGGACGTCTTGATGTTTAACGGCAGCGGCGCCGCGACATTGAGCGCGGTCAGCGTAAAAGATCGAACAAAGTCTGCCGGTTGATCTTGGCAAAAGCCGCCTGCGCGGCGTTCAGCGTCAGTTCCTGGGCATTGAGTTCGGCGATGGCCACCGCAAGGTCGGTATCCTCGACCGCCGAGCGCTCGTCCTTCAGCGCGATGCCCCGCGCGGCAAGACCGTCGGCAAGGCGGTCGAGCCGCCCGCCTGCGAGGCCGATCCTGGCATGTTCGTCGGCGACATGGCCGATCGCGCCCTCCAGCGTGCTAAGCGACATGTTCATCGCCGCCTTGTCATTCGACGTGACCGCCGCGGCGGCATCGCGGATCCCCGTCGACAGGCTGTTTCCGCCGAAAACGAAGACGTCGGCCGCCGACTGCACCGGTGCGAAGCTGAGGCTGGCGTCGAAGCGCATCACGCGCGCCGCGCCCGACGCGAACACGGGTTCGCCATTCGAATCGCGCGTCGCGGCAAGCGCATCGATCTCGTCGGCGATCGTGCCGAGTTCGGCGGCGATCGCCGCGCGATCGGCAGGGTTGGCGTTATCGCCGACCGCTGCCAGCGTCAGTTCGCGCGCGCGCGTCATCAGGTCGCTTACCGACTTCATGATGCCGTCGGCCTGCGATACGAGCGCGGAAGCCGCATTGAGGTTCGCCGACCAGGCGGTCATGCTCGCCTGCGTCGTGCCGATCGTCGCGATCCGCCGCGCCGCGACGGGATCGTCGGACATGCGCAGCAATTTCTTGCCGCCCGAAATCTGAATCTGCGTCCGCTCGAGCTGTTCGGCAAGGCTTTGCTGGCGCGCGATTTCGCGCGTCATGCGATTGCCCACGGCGTTGATCATCGTCCCGGCCTCCTTACAGCGAGTTCAAGAGCGTTTGCATCGTTTCGCGCGCGACCTGGATCGTCCGCGCCGCCGCCGAATAGGCCTGCTGAAAGCGCAGCAGTTCGGCGGCTTCGGTGTCGAGATCGACCTGGGCAACGCCATCGCGCGCCGCCGCCGCGGCATCGGCGCGGGTCGTCGCGGCGGCATCCTGCGCGCGCGCGGCGGCAACGGTCTGCGCCTGCGATGCCATATGGCTCGACCAGCGTGCTTCGGGATCGTCGGCGCCGCGCATCGTACCGTACGCCAGCATGTTGCCGTTGGTGCCCGATGCGTTGGCGACCGCCACCTGATCGGGGGTCAGCGGCGCGGCGGCCAGCGTCGCTGCGCCGGTCCCCACAAACAGCGGCTGGCCCGGATTGCCGTTGGCGTCGGTGCCCGCCTGGTGCGCAGCATTGAGCTGCGCCGCAAAATCATTCGCCATCGTATCGAGCGCGGCGCGCTGATCGGCAACATGGTTCGCGCCTTCGGCCAGTCCCGCAAGCGACCCCGCCGAAATGGCAAGCGGTGCGCCGCCGACACTGTATGACAGGCGGCCGTCGGGGGCGGCGGTAACGGCGATCGGCGTAACCACGCCGCCGCCGACGAGCAGGTCGCCCGACCCCGCGGCGCGCAGCGTCACGGCGCCATTCGTATCGAAGGTCGCACTGACCCCCGCCTGCGACGACAATTTGTCGAGCAGCCGGTCGCGCTCGTCGAGCAGGCTCGCTTCGTTGGTCGAGCCCGGCCGCGCCTTTCGCAGTCCGATGTTGATCTGTTCGAGCGCGTCGAGATTGGCGTTGAAATTTCCGACGGCATTCGCCGCTGCCCCCGAAATCCCGTCGCTCATGCCGGCCAGCTGCCCCGCCGCGGTGCGAAAGCCCGAGGCGATATCGTCGACCGACTGCAGGAACTGCGCACGCAGCGTACGGTTCGCGGGGTCGGCAGTGAGCTGGTCGGCGGTAGTGAAGAGCGCGGTCAGCCCCGTCTTGATCCCATTGGTTTCGTCGCTGAGCGCGCCTTCAACCCTGCCCAGCCAATCGAGCCGCGTCGCGGCGCGTTCGGCGTCGCCCGATGTCAGGCGCGCATCGGCGATCAGCCATTGATCGACCGAACGGTCGATGCCGCGGATATCGACCCCGCCGGGGCTGGTGTTGCCGCGATAGAAGATCGAATTGCCGCCGCCGACGGCTTCCATCAGCTCCAGCCGGCGCCGGGCATAGCCGGGCGTCTGCGCGTTGGCGATATTGTCGCCGATCGTCGAGAGCGCACGCGAATAGGCCTTGAGCCCGCTGTAGCCGATGCCGAGCAGGTCGCTCATTGCACGCTTCCCCCGGAACGAGCGGCGAGCCCGCCGGGCGGGCCGCGAAACTGGCGTTCGACCATGTCGGCGATGCCGAACTGGCGCATCGCGGCCAGGCTGTCGGCGGTACGCGCGTCGGCCATTTCGCGAAAATTGTCGGTCGCGCTCGATCCGAAGATGTCGTCGCCGAGCTTTGCCTGCCGCATCGACGCCATCAACTGACGCAGGATCACGGCTTCGAACGCTTCGGCTGCCTTGCGCAGCCCGCCGTCGCCGCCCCCCGCAGCCGCGGGGGTGGGCGTGGCACCGATCGGGGAGATAGGGCTCGTCATATGATCACCAGCTCCGCAGTGAGCGCGCCGGCCTGGCTCAGCGCCTCGAGGATGGCGACAAGGTCGCCGGGGGGAACGCCCAGTCGGTTGATCGAATCGACCAGTTGGGAGAGCGAGGCATTGGGCTCCATCAGAAAGGCGGGGCGGTAATCCTCCTCCACCGTGATTTCGCTCGACGGTTCGATCGTGGTCTGGCCGCGGCTGAACGGCGCGGGCTGCACGACCATCGGCGATTCCTTGATCGACACGGTGAGCTTGCCATGGCTGACCGCCGCGGTGCCGACGCGCACCGCGCCGTTGATGACGACGGTGCCGGTGCGCGCGTTGACGATGACCTTTGCCGGCGGTTCGGCGCGCGTGACGTTCAGATTTTCGATCCGCGACATGAGCCGCATCCGCTCGTCGCCGTTGCCGCTGGCGCGGATCGCGATGCTCGCGCCGTCGATCATCGAGGCGGTGGCCGGAAGCGCGGCGTTGATCGCGTCGGTGACGCGTTTCGCATTGGTCGCGTCGAACTGATGGAGGTTGAAGGTCAGCCAGTCGCTCGTCGCAAAGCCGGTGTCGACCGCGCGCTCGACCGTCGCGCCGGCGGCGATCCGGCCGCTCGACGGCACATTGACCGTCAGCTTCGATCCATCGGCCGCATCGACGCCAAGCCCGCCGATCACCAGATTGCCCTGCGCCATCGCGTAAATCTGGCCATCGGCGCCATAGAGCGGCGCCAGCACCAGCGTGCCGCCGCGCAGGCTCTTCGCCTTGCCGATCGCCGATACGGTGATGTCGAGCCGCTGGCCGGGCTTGGCAAAGGGGGGCAGTTCGGCGGTGATCATCACGGCCGCGGCATTTTTGAGCGCCGGGTTCACCCCCGGCGGCAAGGTCAGGCCGAAACGCGACACTGCCCCCTTCATGCCGAGCGTCGAATAGTCGAGGCTGTCGTCACCCGTTCCGGCGAGCCCCACCACAATGCCATAGCCGGTGAGCTGGTTGGCGCGCAGGCCCTGGAACTGGCCCATATCCTTGATGCGCTCCGCCTGCACGGGCGCCGCGAAGCCAAGCCCCGCGAACAGGAGCGCGATAAGCATGAACAGGGTCGGACGCTGGGTCACTTCACATTTCCTCTATTCAAAAGGGGCTGATCATCGAGAAGAAGCGTTGCAGCCAGCCCTGGCGGCTGGCGCGGGCGATCTCACCCTTGCCGACATAGCGGATCGTCGCATTGGCCACGCGCGTCGACAGGATGCGGTTGTCGGGGCTGATGTCGATCGCGCGGACGATGCCCGAAATCTGGACGCGTTCGTCGCCGCGGTTGAGCGTCAGGAATTTTTCGCCCTTCACCAGCATCGTGCCGTTGGGATAGACGGCGGCGACGGTCACGCTGACTTCGCCCGACAGCGCATTCGACTGCGATGCGTCGCCCTTGCCCTTGAACTGCTGGCCGCCGCCCATCGCGATGTCGCTGGGGTTGAACAGCGAGAGGGGGCCGGTGGTCGGCGGGGTCAGCCCGATATTGCCGTCGCGCTGCGTCCCCGCGGCATTGCTTTTGGTCGCCGCGGTGCGCTCGACAAGCTGGATGGTCAGAATGTCGCCGACCTGCCCGGCGCGCCCGCCCGAAGTGAGCGGCACATAGGCGCCCTGAAAGATCGAGCCATTCGCCGGCGGCGGCGAAGGCGGCAGCGGCATCGTCGCCGAAAAGGCGTCGGGCGGCAGCTTGTCCTTTGCCAGCGCCGAAACCGGGGCCAGCATCAGAACAAGAAGCGCCAGCCTAGAGAGTTTGCGACGCATTTTTCATCATCTCGTCAGTGGCCGAGATCATCTTCGAATTGACCTCATAGGCGCGCTGCGTCTCGATCATGTCGACGAGTTCCTCGACGACATTGACGTTCGATCCTTCGAGCATCCCGCCGCGCAGCGTGCCGCGCCCTTCCTCGCCCGCGCCGCCGACCAGCGGCGCGCCCGAGGCTTGCGTCTCGACGAGCATGTTGCCGCCGATCGCCTGCAGCCCCGCCGGGTTGGAAAAACGCGCGATCTCGATGCGCCCGAGTTCGAGCGCGGTACCGTCGGCGGCGGTCGCCGACACCGTGCCGTCGAGCCCGATCGACACATTGCTCGCATCCTCGGGAACCTGGATTGCGGGGGTCAACGGCTTGCCATCGGGGGTCACGATCGTGCCGTCGGGCGCGCGGCCGAAATTTCCCGCGCGGGTGTAACCGATGCGTCCGTCGGGCAGTTCGACCTGGAAGTATCCCGCGCCGTCGATCGCAACGTCGAGCCCGTTGCCCGTCGTCTGGAAGCTCCCCTGCGTGTCGATGCGCGCGGTGCCGTTCAAGGCGACGCCGGTGCCGAGGTTGAGCCCCGTCGCATAGCGGTTTTCCGCCGTCGAGGGCGCGCCGGCCTGCGTCATCAATTGATAGCTCAGTGTCTCAAAGCTCGCGCGGTCGCGCTTGAAGCCCGTGGTGTTGACGTTGGCGAGGTTGTTCGCGATCACCTGCATCCGGAAGCTTTGCGCATCCAGACCGGTACGTGCGACGTGCAAGGCGCCGAGGCTCATCTCATTCTCTCCTTAACGGGGAAGCTGCATCAAATTGGCGGTCGCGCTGTCCATGTCGCGCACGTCGCCGATCATCTTCAATTGGGTGTCCCAGCTGCGGCTCGCCTCGATCATCTCGACGAGCGCCGAGGTCGCGGTGACGTTCGATCCTTCGATCGAGCGGGTGAGCAGCCGCGCTTCGGGGTCGTCGGGCAGGATGCCACCACCCTTTACGCGGAACAGGCCGTCGAGCCCCTTTGCAACCTCCGACCCCGCAGGGGTCGCGAGCCGCAGCCGGTCGACCTCCTGCGGGTTTTCGGGGTCGCCGCCCTGCGGCACGATCCACACCCGGCCCTGCTGGTCGATGCTGATCGCGTCGGCCGGCGGGATCGTCACCGGACCCTGCCCGCCCTGCACGGGATGGCCGTCGCCGGTGGTCAAGAGCCCGCTGGGCGATACCTGCAAGTCGCCGCGCCGCGTATAGGCTTCTTCGCCGTTCACCGCCTGCACGACGAGCAGCGCGTCGCCCTGCATCGCGATGTCGAGGTCGCGCCCCGTCGCGGTGACGGTGCCCGACTTCATATCGGCGCCGAGCACCTCTTCGGACGCCATGGCGCGCGCATCGAAACCGCTGCCCTCGAGCCACAGCGACTGCGCGTTCGCCATATCGGCGCGAAAGCCCGGCGTCTGGGCGTTCGCCAGATTGTTGGCGATCGCCGTCTGCCGCGCCATGCTGCCGCGCATCGCGGACAGGCTGGTATAGATGAGGCGGTCCATAGTCTTGCTCCCGGCAGGCGGCGTTCAGCGGCGGATCAGCGCATGCCGATGATCGTCTGGGTCAGCTGCGACGCGCCCTCGATCGCCTTGGCGTTCGCCTGGAAATTGCGCTGCGCCGCCATCAGCATCACCAGCTCTTCGGTGATGTCGACGTTCGATCGTTCGAGCGCGCCCGACCGGATCGCGCCCATCGGCCCGTTGGTCGCCGCGTCGATCGTCGGCGGGCCGCTTTCGCCCGTCGACTGCCAGTGCGCATCGCCCGTCGGGCGCAGGCCCGACATGGTGGGGAAGGTCGCCATCGCGACCTTGCCGAGCATCTGGTCCTCGCCATTGGCAAAGGTCGCGGTGACGAGGCCGTCGAGGCCTATCGTGACGTTGACCAGCGCCGAGGTCGGGTCCGAGGGTGCACCGGTTGGCAGCGCGAAATCGAAGGCGCCGGCCAGCGTATTGTCGGTGACATTGCCCGCGGCGTCGACCGGAAGCAGTTGCAGCTTCGCGCCGGTCGTATCGACGACAAAGCCATCGATCGTGTCGAACGAGCCGTTGCGCGTATAGGAGACCTGCTCGCGCGGCGGTTCGCCCTTCACGATGAACATGCCCTCGCCGACGATCGCGAGGTCGAGCGTTTTTTCGCTCGATTCATACGAGCCTTGCGTGAACTGTTGGGTGATACCGGCCAGGCGCGTGCCCTGTCCGGCGATCATCTTGGTCGACTGCGTCGGCGACGAGGCAAAAATATCGCCGAACTGCGCCTTGCTGCGCTTGAAGCCGACCGAACCGGCGTTCGCGATATTGTTCGAGATGACCGACATGTCGGTCTGGGCGCCTTTGAGGCCCGAAAGCGAAGTATAGAATGACATGGGCTTATCCTTCCTGGGTGGTGGGGGCGGGCGCCGGGGTGGCGGCCTTGATGTCCTTGAGCAGCTGCGTCTGCGCGGCGAGCTGCTCCGAAATCTGCGCGAGGGCATTGTTCGTCTCGCTGATCCCGGCGAGGCTTGAAAATTGCGCCATCTGGGCGACCATTTCGGTGTTATCGACCGGGTTGAACGGATCCTGCTGCGACAGCTGCGCCGTCATCAGGCGCAGGAAGTCGCTCTGGCCCATCTGCTGGCTGGTGCCGGGCGGGTGGAACACGGGATTGTTGTTGGTGATGCTGTTGACGCCCATCTTATTGTCCCATCCTCAAGGTTTCGTTGATCAGGCCCTTCGCGGTTTCGAGGACCTGGACATTGTTCTGATACTGGCGCGCGGTCTCGACCATCTCGACCAGTTCGGCGGCGCTATCGACCGCGGCCTCCCAGACGTTGCCGTCGGCGTCGGCGAGCGGGTTCGACGGATCGTGGCGTTTCGAGGGCGCCATTTTCGACGTCGTGACCTGGTCGATCTGCACCGTCGCGCGGCCCTGATCGTCCATCACGGTACGAAAGACGGGTTTCAGCGAACGAAAGGCGCCTGCCTCGCTGCCCGCGACCGTCCCCGCATTGGCAAGGTTCGAGGCGGTGGTGTTGAGCCGCACGAGCTGCGCCGACATGGCGCGGCCGCTGATGTCGAAGACGGAAAAGCTGCCGTTCATCGTCATTCACCCTTCAGCGCGCGCGACAGCGTGTTGATGCGGCCGCTTAAAAAGGCGAGGCTCGACCGATAGGCGAGCGCATTTTCGGCATAGGCCGTCTGCTCGGTCGCCATTTCGACGGTGTTGCCGTCGAGCGACGCCTGAACCGGAACGCGATAGGCAATCGCATCCTCGGTCGAGCCGCCCTGCTGCGCAAGGTCGAGCGCCTTCGCAAAATCGAGGTCGCGCGCCTTGTAGTTCGGCGTCGCGGCGTTCGCGATGTTCGACGCGAGCATCATCATGCGCTGGCTGCGCAGCTGGAGCGCCGTCGCATGCAACCCAAAAAGTTTCTCGGATGCCATCATCACATTCTTTCGCTTGCCGCCGTCCGTCGGCGGACCCTCGCTTGCCGGCGGCCGGCCGACTGGCGCGGACACACGGAAAGACACCCGGACATCATGCAATCGGCGTGCCAAAATAAGTTTATATATATTTTTCAATATATTATATGCGATTCAGCGCATCTGGCCGGTCCATCGTCAAAAAACCGACGCGGCGCGGCGATACGCGCCGGAACCCGCAGCGGGCGGCGGCTGGCACGCTTCGTGCAGCGTGCCAGGCGAATCTTTTTGGCATCGAAGGAGGCAGCCCTTGTCCCGCAGATTTTTCATCGCGCCCGCCTTGTGCGCCTTTGCCGCGCCGATGATCGCCGCCGCGCAGCCCGCGGCTCAGGATTGGCAGGCGATCGACACGCTGACCGCGACGGTCGCGAACGCGCTCGGCCGTACCGCCGTCCCGATCGATCGCCGTATCAAACTGGCGCGCTGTCCCGAACCGGCGACGGTGACCGCCATCGACGCCAACACGCTCGCGGTGCGCTGCGAACCGCTCGGCTGGCTCTTGCGCGTCGCGATGACCGGCGCCGAGGGCAACGCGTCGCCGATCACCGCGTCCCTTGCGCGACCGGCACCGGCGGCGCCCGTCGTCCGCCGCGGCGACAATGTGCGCGTGACGATCGACACACCGAACTATTCGATCAGCTACGCCGCCGTAGCAGCCGAGGATGGACGCGTCGGCGAAACGATCGCGCTGCATGGCAGCGACCGCAAGTCGACGCTGAGCGCCACCGTGACCGGCCCGGGACGCGCGCAGATCGACGACTGACGCGCGCCCCGCCCGATATCGATCGGCCCGGCCGTTCTCGGCTTTCCGACGCGGCCGGGCCTTTCTTTTTCTTTTTTTCAGGCCTGCTCGCTTAATCGCCCAGGTTACGAACCGTTAAAGCCTTGGTGAAGCGCGTCGTCACTTTTCTGACGGCGCCCGATGGAGGCTTTTATGTCGGGTGACAGCAAGATCGGACCCGTCGGCGGCATCGTCCGCGCCGGCCCGTCCCGCCGGGTCGCGAGCGAAACGGCCGCCCCGGCGCACACACCCGCACCGGCCCCGGCGGCGGACACGCTGCCCGCAGCAAAGCTGACGCGCCTCTCGGCCACGCTTGCCGACCAGCCGCCGCCGGTCGACGTGGCGCGCGTCGCCGCGCTGCGTACCGCGATCGCGGGCGGTAATTATGGCGTCCACCCGGCGCTCATCGCCAGCGCCATGCTCGATTTTCACGGGCGCGGGGGCGAATGATGTTTGCGGCGATGGACGACGTACAATTGCGCCTCGATACGCTGGTCGGCGCGCTCGACGGACAGGATGCCGGCGCGATCATCGCAGCGACCGAAGAGCTGGCGACCGCCGTGATTCTGATGCGCGGGGCACCGATCCCGCCGGGCGGCGAACATCGCGCCCGCGCGCTGATCGGCCAGACTCTCGGTCAGCTCGAAACCGCGGCAATGCGCGTCAATATCCTGAAGGACTGGACGCGTCGGCGGATTGACAGAAGCCATGAAATCCGGGGCACCCGGCCAGGCGGAACGGCCTTACACTACTGATATAACAGTATTTTTCTGCGCATATCTGGAAGTGGCACGATGATTGCTTTGGGTCTGCTGAACCAGCGGAACCAGGACGATGAACGCAATCAACACTCCCCAGGGCTCCACCCGCATCGCCGCTCCCGTGCTGGATGCGGTGCAGCGTGCGGCGGCGCGCACGGGGATCGATTTCGATTATCTGTTCGATGTCGCACGGGTCGAAAGCGGCTATAATCCGAACGCCAAGGCGGCAACCTCATCGGCGCGCGGGCTGTATCAGTTCACCAAGCAGACGTGGCTCGCGACGCTCGATCGCCACGGCGCGAACCATGGCCTCGCCTGGGCGGCCGACGCGATCGGCCGCGATGCGTCGGGGCGCCTGTCGGTCGCCGATCCGTTGCTGCGCGAACAGATTTTCGCGCTGCGCGACGACCCCGCCGCCGCGTCGACCATGGCGGCGGCGCTGACCGGCGACAACCGCGTCTATCTGGAAAGCCGGATCGGCCGCGCCGCCGAACCGGTCGATCTTTATCTTGCACATTTCCTGGGATCGGGGGGCGCCGCCAAATTTCTGACGGCGCTTGCCGCCGACCCCGACCAGCCCGGCGCGACCATGATGCCCGAGGCCGCCGCCGCAAACCGTTCGGTCTTCTACGCCGGCGACGGCCGGATGCGCAGCCTCGCCGAGATTCGCGACCGCTTTCGCACGAAGCTCGAGGAAGGCGGGAAGGCCGAAAATATGAAACCCCATGCCCCGCTCGGCTGGCGCGCGCAGGCGTCGTTTTCGAGCGCCCTGGCAAATGGCGACGCCCATGGCGGGGGACGCCCGCCGCTGCAGATGATGGATATTCAACCTATGCCCAAAAAGCTCTCGATGGGCTTTGCCGCCGACGCCTATCGGCGGCTGGCTTCTTTGTCCGGAGGCGCGGCGTGACCGCCGCCTTCGACATCGGAAAGGCCGGGCGCCTTGCCGGCATCGCCGCGCTGCCCGCCGCGATGCTGATCCTTGTCGCGCTGATGGTGATCCCGGTTTCGCCGCTGATCCTCGACATCAGCTTTGTCGCGAACATCATGATCAGCCTGCTGATCCTGATGGTCGCGCTACAGGCATCGAAGCCGCTCGATTTTTCGGCCTTCCCGACGGTGCTCCTGCTCGCGACGCTGTTCCGCCTCGCGCTCAATGTCGCCTCTACGCGCGTCGTGCTCGTCCAGGGGCACGAGGGCACCGCGGCCGCCGGCCATGTCATCGAGGCGTTCGGCCAAGTGCTGATCGGCGGCGATTATGTCGTCGGCCTGTTCGTCTTTGTCGTGCTGATGATCATCAACCTGATCGTCATCACCAAGGGCGCGGGCCGCGTGTCCGAAGTCTCCGCGCGCTTCACGCTCGACGCGCTTCCCGGCAAGCAGATGGCAATCGACGCCGATTTGAACGCCGGGTTGCTGACCCCCGAAGAGGCGAAGGCGCGCCGCGTCGAGATCGGCACCGAAGCCGATTTCTACGGGTCGATGGACGGCGCCTCCAAATTCGTGAAGGGCGATGCCGTCGCAGGGTTGCTCATCCTGTTCGTGAACATCGTCGGCGGGCTCATCCTTGGCATGTTCAGCCATGGGCTCAGCCTGTCGCACGCCGGCAGCACCTATATCACGCTCGCGATCGGCGATGCACTCGTCGCGCAGATTCCCGCGCTACTCCTGTCGATCGCCGCGGCAGCGATCGTCACTCGCGTGGCTTCGCCCTTCGATCTCAGCGGTCAGATCGGCAGCCAGTTCTCCTCGCCGCTCATCTGGACCGCGGTGGGCGGTATCCTGTTCATCCTCGGCCTCGTCCCCGCGATGCCGCAGATGCTGATCCTTCCCGCATCGGCGCTGTGTTTTGCGATCGGCTGGCAGCTCCGGCGTGCCGCGGCGGCCGAATCCGCCGCCCCCGAACCCGCCGAGCCGACGCCCGACCCGTCGCGTATCGAATGGGCCGACGTCAGCGAGGCGAGCGCTTGCCAGCTCGAGATCGGCTATGCGCTCGTCCCGCTTGTCGACGAACGCAAGGGTTCGCCGCTGATGACGCGGATCACGGGCATCCGCCGCCAGTTGTCGAAGGAACTTGGCTTCGTCGTCCCGCCGGTGAAGGTCAGCGACGATCTGTCGCTGCCCGGCAACGTCTATCGCATCGCGGTCGCCGGGGTGATCGTCGGCGAGGACGAGGTTTTCCCGAACGAAATGCTCGCGCTCGATTCGGGCGACCTTGTCACCAAGGTGGCAGGCCGCCCGTGCAAGGACCCGACCTTCGGCCTCGACGCGCTGTGGATTCCCAAGGCGTCGCAGAATGACGCGATCGCCGCGGGTTATACCGTCGTCGACCCCGCCACCGTCGTCGCGACCCACCTCAACAACAGCATCGTCGCCTCCGCCGCCGAATTGTTCGGGATCGACGATGCGCAGGCGCTGATCGACCATCTGAAAGCGCATTATCCGCAGCTCGCGCAGAATCTTTGCCCCCAAAGCTATGCGCTGCCGCGCGTCGCCAGCCTGTGCAAATCCCTGCTCGTCGAACGCGTTCCGCTGCGCGATTTCCGCAAGATCGCCGAAGCGATGGTCGCGCTGTCGGCGCAGCAACTCGGCGAGAGCGACCTGGTCGAAGCCGTGCGCCAGCGCATCGGCGCGCTGATCGTCCAGACGATCGTGCCGAGCCGGATGCCGCTCCCCGTCGTGACGTTCAGCCCCGAGATCGAGGTGCTGCTCAACCAGGCGGTGCGCGCGAATCCTGCCGCCGAATGGCCCTTTGAACATGGCATGGCGATGAAGATCATCGAACAGATCGGCCAGGCGGTCGAACCCTTGCTCCTGTCGACGCGCAGCTTTGCGCTCGTCGCCTCGCCCCTCTGCCGCTCCGCGCTGTCGCGCCTCGTGCGTGCCACTTTCCCCGACGTCGCCGTCCTTTCCTACCTCGAAATCCCGGCGACCAAGCAGACCGAAATCGTCGCGACGATCGGCGCCGAAGTGCCGCGCCTCGCACCTGGAATCGATGCCCCCATGGAGGACCAAATAGATGAGAATTGAGCCCGCCGAGCAATTTGCCGGGGCGGCCGGGCGCGCGCTGCGCCCGCACGGCTATGGCGAAAGCGTCGATGCGCTGGTCCAGGAACACGCCCCGCTGGTGCGCAAGATCGCGTGGCAAGTCTTTTCGCGGGTCGCGCGGACGAGCGAGCTTGACGACCTGATCCAGACCGGGCTGATCGCGCTCATCGAGGCGGCTCGGCACTACGAAGAGCGCGGCTTTGCCTTTGCGACCTATGCCACGACGCGCATTCGCGGCGCGATGATCGATCAGCTTCGCCGCGAAGCCGACGTCGGGCGTTCGGCGATGGCCGCGGCCAAACGGTTGCAGGCCACGCGCGCCGCGCTCGAACAGCAACTGCACCGCGCGCCCACCGCGGCCGAAATGGCGGTCGCGCTCGACATGGCGGCGGAGGATTATTTCGCGCTCGAACGCAATGCGACGCACGGCCATTCGACTTCGCTCGACGAACTTACCGAGATCGGCGCCTTCCTGGCCGCCGACGAGGACGCCGGAGCCGACGAGCGGTGCGAGCAGGAAAATCTGATGAGCGCGCTGCGCCAATGCGTCGGACGGCTCTCCGAACGCGAACAGATGGTACTCCAGCTCTATTTTTTCGAGGAACTCAATCTGCACGAAATCGGGCTGACGCTCGACGTCAGCGCTGCACGCATCTGTCAGATCAAGCGCGAAGCGATGATCAAGGTCGAACGCATGATGCGCGAGATGACCGAATAGAAGGCGAGGCCCGGACCAACGGATGCGACGCGCGAACGGGTGCTGCGCGCGGCCGGAGCAGGCCAGGCCTATTCGGCCGCGATCAGGCCGCCAGTGTCTGCCGCTGCTGCCGCGCCGCGCCGATCTTGTCGAAATAGGCCGCCATGCGCTCGGTTCCGGTGGCGGTCAGCCGGACGAGCGTTCGGCGGCGGTCGCGTTCGTCGATCGCGCGCTCGACCAGTCCGCGGCGCTCGAGCGACGCGATCATCCGCAGCCCCGACGACAGCGGCACGCCCGCGCCGGTCGCAAGGTCGCTGGCGCCGAGGACGCGGCCGTTGGCTGCGGCGAGCATCAGGTCGAGCAGCATATCCCAGACCGGACCCGATATTTCCACGCCGCCGAAATGGGTGCGGCGAATACGCCGGACCTCAATGCTGAACGACAGCTGGTCGAGCAGGCGCGGCGGAACCGCGCCCTCGTCCCGCGGCTCGCGAACGGGATCCATCAGCGTCGCTGGCGCCTCTTCGCCCCGGCTCGCGAGCAGCTGATGGATCTGGTCGACCCGCGATTTCAGTTCGGCGATTTCCTGATTCGAAAATGGCTGCATGTAACAACGCCCCTGGGGAGCCACCGTTACGCCGCAAGGTCCTTTGGCCGGCCCGACGACCCCGATGCATAGATGATCAGCAGTAGGATCGGATAGGAAATATACACCGAAAGCAGCGAATAGGGCCGCGCCAATATCTCCGCGAACATCAGTTTCTGGATATGACCGAAAATGGCGATCAGCTGCCACCCGGTGATCCAATAGGGCCAGAAACGCTGCGTTCTTAGCGCGATGAACCAGAAGCTCATCAACACCAGAACGTCGATGATGAAGATATTGACTTCGATGTCGGTCCAGGTCGGAAAAGGCGTGACGGCGGACGTCAGGACCGAGGCGATCAATGCCGTATAGGCTGCCCAGCGTTCGAGCGGTCCGCCACGTCGGACGGCAACGGCAACGGTGATGAACAGAACGACATAATAGATCGCCACGGACCACATGTGGCAGTCAACCTTTCCTGCGGATCAACCCGCCTTTGCGACCATCGGCGCGTCGACACGCTGGCAGTCGTTGCTGCCCTCGTCGACCAGCTTTGCCGACGCCGGCTTGACCCCGGCACCGAACATGCGCGCGCCCAGCCCGACTTCCTTCTGCGTCACAGTCAACGCCACATGCGCGTCGGTCAAGAGCTGACGGACCTCGCCGGCGGCGGCGAGAGCCTGGGCGACCTTGGCCATCGCTTCCTGCCCGACAATCGCCGACATGTTGGTTTGGCGCCGCGCGGTCGGTAGCGTGGCCGCAAGCTGGGCGATACGGATCATCGCTTCGTCGATGGCGTCTTCGGCCTGGTGCAGGTCCGAAGCAATCTTCTTTGCCGCAGAAACTCGTTCGTTCAGCATTAACTTCTTCCTTGCAAAAGGAATGCTACCGGCTCCCCCCCGCAGCATTCGGTTCGAACATCAGGTCAGAACACGACCAAGTCCCACAAGGATCGAATAGAGGGCGGAGAAAGCCAAAATCGTCGCGAATGCGATGAGGATCGGCCAGATTATCCTTTCCATCAACCCATGCCGGTTGGCCGGCTGGGACGCGGTAGGAAATGGCGAACCGATGTCCAAAAGCCGCCGAAGCAAACTGCGCCCCTCCTCGGCATCGGCGGCGGGCGGATCGTCGCCTAGGTCGATCAATTGATATGTCAAAGGCTGATAGGGGGTAACATGGTCGAAGACACCGTTAACAGCCAGCACGCGCGCGGCTTCGATTCTGTTGGAAACATTAAGCTTTTTTAACACTCGTCGCACGCGCTCATCGACCGTGTGGGGCGACACATGCATAATCCGCGCTATCTGCTTGGAATTTTTATGCTCGTAAACGTGCCGCAGCGTTTCGATTTGCGCGGCCGAAAGCAGGCTGATGTAATTGTCGGGGTCGCCTTGCACCCGCGTTGGAATAGAGCATCATGAGTCGAAATCAAGGTCGGCGGGGGGTAAATTCGCATTCTAAGCAGTCGTGTTACGGTGACATGGCCGATCGCCGTCACCTTTTGTTTACCATAATGCCGGATCAGCCGGCACGCGCGGTCGCCGGCCTTCCCCCCCGCCCTAATTGCGCCCCTCGACAAGGCCGCGCGCGATCACCTGCGCCTGAATCTCGGCAGCCCCCTCGAAGATGTTGAGGATGCGCGCATCGCAGAGGACACGGCTGATTTCATATTCGAGCGCATAGCCGTTGCCGCCGTGGATCTGTACGCTGGCGTCGGCGTTCGACCAGGCAACACGCGCGGCGAGCAGCTTGGCCATCCCGGCCTCGATGTCGCAGCGCTTGCCCGAATCCTTTGCCCGCGCGGCGGCATAAGCGAGTTCGCGCGCCATCACGAAGTCGACAAGGCCCATCGCCAGCTTGTCGGCGACGCGTGGGAAATGGATGATCGCCCGTGCGAACTGCCTGCGGTTCAGCGCATAATCGAGCCCCAGTTCCAGCGCCCGGCGCGCGACGCCGACGGCGCGTGCCGCGGTCTGGATACGCGCGCCTTCGAACGTGCGCATCAGCTGTTTGAACCCCTGCCCCTCTGCGCCGCCAAGCAGCGCGTCTTCGGGCGCCGCCATGCCCTCGAATTGCAGCGCATATTCACGCATCCCGCGATAGCCGAGCACGCCGATCTCGCTCCCGCTCATCCCCGAAGCGGGGAAGGGGTCGGCGTCGGTCCCGCGCGGCTTGGGAACGAGGAGCATCGACAGCCCGGAATAACCTTTCGTATCGGGCAAGGTGCGCGCGAGCAAAGTCATCAGGTCCGAGCGAGCGGCATGGGTGATCCACGTCTTTGCTCCGTCGATCACCCATCGGCCGCCCGCGATCCGCGCGCGCGTCTGAAGCGAACCCAGATCCGATCCGACGTCGGGTTCGGTGAATACGGCGGTGGGCAGGATCTCGCCGCTCGCAATCTTCGGCAGCCATGCCGCCTTTTGCGCCTCGGTGCCCCCGGTTGCGATCAATTCGCCCGCGATTTCCGACCGTGTCCCGAGCGATCCCGCGCCGATCCAGCCGCGCGACAGTTCTTCGGTGACGAGGCACATCACCAGCTTCGACAGCCCGAGACCGCCATAGGCCTGCGGAATGCAAACCCCGAAGGTGCCGAGGTCGGCCATCGCCTGCACCGTGGTGTCCGGGATCAGCGCGTTCGTCAGATGCCAGCCGTGTGCGTGAGGCACGATCTCCGCATCGGTAAAGCGGCGAAACTGGTCGCGGATCGCATCGAGTTCGCCATCGTGCAGCGTCTCGCTCGGCCAGTTGGCGGACGCGAGCGCGGCGGCGATTTCGGCGCGCCGCGCGGCATGGTCCGCGTCGAGCAGCTTCGCGCAGGCATCGCCGAGCGCCCGCGCCGCCACGCCGAGCCCCAGATCGGCGGGACGAAACATCTCATTCTGCCCCATCGGCAGGCCGCCGGTGAGCTGGCCGATAGCTTCGGCGAAGGCAAGCTGCGCGATCTGGGCATCGAGCGGATTCGCCCCCTTCCCTGCCTCGCACCACTCCAGCACCGCCGCCAGCGCCGCCACCGTCGTCGCGACCCAGGCGAAACCGTGCGCCGCGCGCTGCTCGTCGTCGATCGACCGCGCGGCGAGACGCCGGGCAAGCGCCGCCTGCGCCGCGCCGCGATAGGCATCGGCGGCCGCCAGATATTGCCGCAGGTCGGACATGCTCAGGCGGCACGCTCGAAGATTGCGGCGATGCCCTGGCCACCGCCGATGCACATCGTCTCGAGACCATAGCGCCCGTCGCGGCGCACCAGCTCGCGCGTCAGATTGGCAAGAATGCGTCCGCCGGTCGCGCCGATCGGGTGGCCAAGCGAAATCCCCGACCCGTTGACGTTCAGAATCGCGTTCCGGCTGTCGTCGTCGGACCAGCCCCACCCCTTGAGCACCGCGAGCACTTGCGGCGCGAAGGCTTCGTTGAGTTCGACCAGGTCGATGTCGCCCCAGCCGAGGCCGCTGCGCGCGAACAGCCGCTCGACCGCGGGCACGGGCCCGATTCCCATGCGGCTGGGGTCGCACCCCGCCGACGCCGCGCTATGGTACCAGGCGATCGGTTCCAGCCCGAGCGCGTCGAGCTTGTCCTCGGCGACGATCAGGCAGGCGGCGGCGGCGTCATTCTGCTGGCTGGCATTGCCCGCGGTCACGACGCCGCCCTCCAGCGCGCGCAGTTTGCCGAGCGATTCCATGCTGGCGTCGGCGCGATAGCCTTCGTCGTGCGCGAAAATCACGGGATCGCCCTTCTTCTGCGGCACGTTGACCGGCACCAGTTCGTCGTCGAAAAGGCCGTTCGCCCACGCCGCCGCCGCGCGCTGGTGGCTTTGCACCGCATAGGCGTCGGCCGCCTCGCGACTGATGCCATACTCCTTCGCCAGATTTTCGGCGGTCTCGATCATGCCGCTGATCACCCCGAAACGTTCGACCGGCTGCGACATCAGCCGTCCGCGCGTCAGCCGGTCGTGCAGCGTCAAATTGCCCGCGCGCACGCCTTTGCGAACATCGGTCGTATAATGTTCGACGTTCGACATCGATTCGACCCCGCCCGCGACGACGACGTCGGCCATCCCCGTCTGGACCATCATCGCGGCATTGACGACCGCCTGTAGGCCGGACCCGCAGCGACGATCGAGCTGGTATCCCGGCACCTCCATCGGCAGTCCCGCCGCCAGCCACGACCAGTGGCCGATCGCCGGCGCCTCGCCATTGCCATAGCCTTGCGAAAAAACGACGTCGTCGACGCGCGCCGGGTCGATCCCCGTGCGCTCGATCAGCGCCTTCAGGATCACCGCGCCGAGCGCGCCCGCGGTCATCGACGAAAGCGCGCCCCCGAATTTTCCGACGGCGGTGCGGATGGGGGCAACGATGGCGGCGCGGCGCAGGGTCATGGGTCAGTCTCCGGTGTTGGCGATGCCGACGATACCGGCATCGATCAGGCGGGCGATCTCGCCCGATGAAAGCGAAAGGCGGTGGGCGAGCACGTCTTCGCTATGCTCGCCGTTCAGCGGCGCCGGGCGCGGCGGCTGTCGCTCCGCCTGCGGCAGCGTCGCAAAGGCGCCCGCGGCGGGGTAGGCAAATCCGCTGGGGTTGGCGACCGCGCCGAAAATCGGATTATCGGCGACGAGCGCGGGGTCCTGCACCGCCTCAACCATAGTGCGATAGGGCGAATGGACGATCCCGCCCGCGTCGAAGGCCGCGACCAGATCGTCATGGTCGCGCGCCGCAATCGCCGCTTCGAACAGCGGATAGAGCGCATCGCGGTGCGTGAAGCGCAGTCCGTCATCACTCGCAAAGGAGACGCCGCGCGCGGCCTCGATCGCCGCCACCGGCTTGTCCAGGTCCAGCGCCGCGACGAGATTCGCCCATTGCCGCGGCGTGACGACGACGATCATGGTCCGCCGCCCGTCGCGCGTCGTAAAATCGCGGCCGAACAGGCCATAGACCGCATTGCCGAGCCGCGGCCGGTTTGCGCCGGTATAGAGCGTCTCGGCCACGCCGCCCAGATTTGCGACCGTGCCGATCGCGACGTCGGAGAGCGGAATGCGCACCTCGCCCCCTTCGCCGCTCACGCCGCGCCGCTGAATCGCGGCAAGCAAGGCAAAGGCGGCGTAGGCGCCGGTCAGCAGATCCCATGCGGGAAGCACATGATTGACCGGGTCGGGGCCAGCGCCCGTCAGCATCGGATAGCCGACGCTGTTGTTCACCGTATAGTCGAGCGCGGGCGACCCGTCGGCCCAGCCCATCACGCGCACGGTGATCAGGTCGGCGCGCCCTTCGGCGAGCGTCGCATGCGACAGAAAGCCTTCGACCGGGAAATTGGTGATGAACTGGCCCGTCGCGCGCACCAGTTCCTTGAGCAGTTCGCGCCCTTCGGGCCGGCCAAGGTCGAGTGCGACCGACTTTTTCGCGCGATTGAGATTTTCCCAATAGAGCGAGTTGTTCTCCGCCGTCACCGGCCAGCGCCGGAAATCGGGGCCGCCGCCGATCTGGTCGACGCGGATCACCTCGGCACCCATTTGCGCGCAGTAGAGCCCGGCGGTCGGCGACGCGACAAACGACGACGCCTCGATCACCGACAGGCCGGTCAACAGGTCGTACATATGGCGTCCATCCCCCGGCCCGGTCACGATCGAGCGGCGGCATCCGGCAAGGATCCCGCCGCGCGTGTCCGCCATCACGTGGCGAATGGAAACCGGAAAGCCGCACGAACGCCGTGAGTCAAGCCGCGACGCTGTAAACACCGGCGGCAGGACGCGAAAACTCGCGATCCGATACGCAATTCGGCACGGCAATACCCGAAAAAGGACCGCTCCGTTTTTTTCGTCGAGCCAGCGCCGCCGAACGAAAGCCTGGGCCTAACGGGTTTTCGTCCAGATTTTGCTGCGGCAGATGAACGCGACGCAACCCTTGAGTTCGAGCTTGCCGTTCGCGAGCAGCTTCAGATAACCGCGCGGCGCGCCATCGCCGGTTTCGGGGTCATACACCGGTCCCCCCTTCCACTCGTCGGGTCCGCCGGTGAAATCCTTGAGCACGACGAGCCCCTTGATTCGTCGCTGCCGCAGTTTCGAATCCGAATTACGCACATCGCGCAGGTCAGGGTTGCCGCGCAGCCGCGCCGCGTCGACGACCCTGCCGCAGAGCGCCGATCCGCAGCGGTAGATTTCGACGCGGCCGCCCTCGCTGCCGGTCGCCCAGATGCCGGTGATGTCGGCAGCGGATGCCGGCGACGATGCCGCAAACAGGCCGATCGCGGCCACCGGGAGAGCCAGCGTCTTCATGCCGCATGCGCTTTCGGTTCACCGGCTTCGAGCGCCGCCTGCGCCTGGGCCAAGAGGGCGCGGTCGTCGAGCTGCCAGGGATGGAAGCCGGGGCGCATGTAAGTGAACACGCCGAGCAGGAGCAGACGCAGTGTTCCGGGCCGGCGATAGAGATAGGCAAGCAGCTTCCGCCATGTGGCGAAATCGTTGCGTCCGTCCTGCCGCAACAGGTCGGCTGTGTTGCGAAAAATCACATAGTGAAAACGGATTGTCGTCAGGCACATGACAAGGCTGCGCTTCAGCCAGCGGCGGAACGGCGTCATGTGCCGCGTTGCATGCAAATAGGTATCGAACGCCACCGCCTTATGCTCGATTTCCTCCATCGCATGCCATTGCCACAATCGCTTCGCCTCGTCGGTCGCGCCCGCAAGATGTTCGGGATCGGCGAGTGCATCATGCGCGAGCGTCGCGGTGAAATGTTCGAGCGCGCAGGTAGCGGCGAGTTGCTGGAGCGGCGACCGGCGCTTCACCCACGCAATCGTGCGGCGCGCCCGATCCTCAAGCGGCGCGATGTTGTACCCGACATCCTGTGCCTGGCGGTTGAACACCACATGTTCGCGCGAATGCATCGATTCCTGATAGAGAAAATCGTCGATCTGGCTGCGCAGCGGTTCGGGCGTGCCGTCGCGATAATGGCGCACCGCCGTCATGAAGAATTTCTCGCCCACCGGAAAGGTCGAAGACAAGGCATTGAAGAAGGCGGTTCGGCCGGGATCGCCGCTGTGCCACCACCGTGTCGGTTCTATTTCGCGTCCGAATTTCAGGTCGCGCTTCTCGATTTGAAGATCGCGGGGTGTGTAGGTCGATAACATCGCGCACCTCTGCTCATAAATTACATTAACATCAATGTTTATATAATGCGATGAAGGATCGTGCAAGCGATGTTTTCGGTCGATTCAGGTGACAGGACGGCGCGCCGACCGCCGCCAGACATGGATTGTGACAATCGCGCCAATTGCGCTAAGGACTCCATGGACTACGGCCCATGTGGGGTGGGGCGGCCGCAAGGAACAACAACGATGCAGAAGCAAGCAATACCGCGCGTAAAGCGGCGCAAGCGGCTGGGCCCCGAGGTCCGCGAAGAGGGTCTGGCAGCGGCGCGGCGCCTGCTGCTCGAGGGGGGGCCCGGCGCTGTCACGCTGGCCAATATCGGCGACGAAATCGGCATGTCGCATGCCAATGTCCTTCATCATTTCGGATCGGCCGCCAGCCTGCAATCGGCGCTGATGGGATCAATGATCAACGACCTGACGGTTGCGCTCGGCGATGTGGTCGAATTGCTCAAGACAGACGCTGCCGCGCCGCGCGTTGTGGCGGATCGCGTGTTTGACGCCTTTGACAAGGGGGGCGCCGGGCCGCTCGCGGCGTGGATTATCCTCTCGGGCGATGTCGCGCATCTCGAACCCGTGCGCGAGGCCGTGCGCTCGCTCGTCGAAGCCATTGTCGGCCAGTCGACCGACGATGCCGCACCCGACCGCGTGCGCGCCGCGGTGCTGATGATGGCGGTGAGCGCGTTCGGCGACGCGGTGATCGGCCCCTATGTGCGCGACATGCTCGACCAGAAGGACGATGCCATGCGCGATCTGATCGCCCGCATCCTGCCGCTGTTCCTGATACCGTCGGGGATTCCGCCGGCTGTTTCCTGAAAGCGTCGGCCCGCGCCGCTAAAATTGTTTCCGGATGCTGAGGCGGATCGTTCGGCCCAGCGGATCCACCTCGTCGCGCGTCAGCACACGGCGCGTGGTCGCGCCCAGCACCGACACCTTTCGGAACCCGTTCAGAATATTCTGTATGTCGACCGATATTCTAAGGTTCGACGCCCAATCGCGGTCCCGCGACGCCCTTAAATGTTCGGGTTCGACAAATAATCCCAGGTTGAACGACGCCCAGGACGGATAGCGAAACGCGGTCATACCGCCGCCGGCATTTTCGGAGTCGATGCGTGCAGCCCCGTTCCATGTGCCGTTCAGCGAAGCCCCCATTCCGCGTCGGCCCACAACCAGATTGAGCGTGACATTCTGTCGCGGTTGCCCGCTGCCGCGCAGTCGGTCCAGCACAGGAAGGCCCGGACGTATGATCATTTGGCTCGCGAGTTGCCAATTGTGGGCGATCGACAGGCTGAACGTCCAGGGGCGCTGACCGGCGGCCAAAAGCGTCTCGCCGGCCGCCGTCTTCGGCCGCGCGGTATAGAGCAACGTGATGCCCGACGTGATCGATTCGGTCCGGTCGGTCGATATATTGATCGGTCGCGCATCGATGGAAAGGAGCCGCCCGTTCGCGTCGCGCACGACCCGCTCGGGAAAGATCGCTTCGACATCGGGCGTAAGCGTCGGCAACGCTGCAACGCCGCCTAGGGCAACGCGCTGGCGATACTCGATGTTGAAGGTCACAAGGTCGCCCCCGAACGGACACAGCATCGCACCCGCAGAAAGGGTGTCTATGCTGCCGCCCTCAAGGTTCGGGTTTCCGCCGAAAATGCTGATCGGCTGGACATATTCCTGCCGCGCGAAGTCGAACAGGCGCGTGACCACCTCGATCCGTGGGCCGTATAATTGTTCGAACAGCGGCTCGACATTTTCGTGCCCGAACGACGCCCGAAAATCGACAAAAGGAAGCGGTGCCCATCGCACGCCGACATCCCATTTATGGCGCGTCCTGGTTCGGCTTGCCTTTCCGATCTCCATCGACAGGTCCACGCCCAGATCGCCGAGCGGGGTGAGGACGCCCAGTGCGCGATTGGCGACGGGCAGGGTCAATGACCATCGCGCATCCAGCTGGCGGCTGGCGAACCGGTCTTGCGAGACGGGACCGCTTGTCGCCACCGGAGCGCGAAACCGCGACCGGCTATGGCTTGCATTGACAGTAACACTGCTACTCGCGTGGCCGGCCGGAAGTTTGAAGATCGACTTGGATGCGTTGAACGTCGCGCCAATGATCCTGGAGTTCGACCTGTTTCGGTCGGTGAGCAGCGGTATGAGCGGCCACCGGCCATATGGATCAAAGGACGGGTCGCCGACATCCAGCCTTTGTTGCAAATCACCGCTGTCATAGCCCGTGTCGTTGGCGTTGCTGTTGCGACTGCTCGAAAAGGACGCCGAAAGACTGGTCTGCCACCCCGCAATCGCCCCGGACAGGGATGCCGATGCGCCGAAGTTGGACGACCGTTGGCGGTTTTGGAGCGCGCGGTCGCCGACCAGTCGATAGAGTGTGTCCTGCCCCCCGCCGACCGGCACGACGATCGACGCCAGCGGCATGCCGGTCCGCTGCGTGCTGCGATTGACGCCCGCATTGGCATTGAGCGACAGAAAAAAATCACCAACGGGCCGCACGACGCCGATGTTCAGATTGAGCGACCGCGTTTTTGCCGCGAGCGTTTCGAAGCGGTTCGGGTCGATCGAATGCCCCTCCGCCGCTTCGAGCGAGGGAAGGATGGCCGCCACGTCGGGGCGGACCGGAATATCGCGGTCGCTTTTCAGCAGCGGCGTATCGGCACTGCCCCGCACCTGCACGTTCCAGCGCGTGTCGCCGTCGATGATCGTCCGCGCCGCCGAAAGCTGCGAACTGCCCCGCCCCCCCGCGAGGGGCATCGCAAAACCGCCGTCCACGGCGGTGCTCGCAAAATTTTTCTTGAGTTCCAGATTCACGACCCGCTGCCCGGCGGCATAGCCATAGCGCGCCGCTGCTTCGGGAGGCAGAATCGCCAGCCGGTTGAGCGCCTCGGGCGGATAGCCGGTGATCTCGGTCGCGCTGCCGATCCGTCGGCCGTTGACGAGGAGAATCGGCGTGTCGCGCGTTCCGCCAATCAATGGGGTAATGTCCTCGACCAGCGCGCCGATCGTATCGGCGCCATAGGCGGCGATCCGATCTTCGTCGAGCTCGGTTTCGGACGCCATATCGGCCTGCCCCCAGCGCCGGGCGGTGACGATGATCGGGTCGTCGGGGCGGGTGTCATCGGGGGTTTCGGGTGGCTGCTGACCACTCGGCCTCCGGTCGGTCGCCGCGGCGTCGGCTTCCATAATTACCCCCGCGGCGACATTGTCCAAATTGGCTGCGCGCGCCTCGCACCATCGCGCACCGGCCAGGCAAAGGATCGGCGCGATCAGCAAGCGCGGCCAGCCAGTGCGTCTGAGAGGGCCGCCGGGTCGCCGCATCACGGCGGTACCATCCGGAGAAGATCGCAACAGCGTCAAGCGTTTCTCATGGCCGGGTTACTTCCATCCGGCTTGACCGTTGCCGCGATCGTGACGCCGAAGCGCTGAGACAAAAAGGCGCGCGAACTTCGCGCGCCCAAGGGAAGAGGAGATTGCAACCATCGACAAGATGGCCGCAACCCGGGAGTGGCGATCGTGGGAGGGAGCTGGAGGGCAAGGGCCGAGGGGCCAGCACGGATCGCTCAAAATTGGGAGGGGAGACGAGGCATCGCAAATTCCGCAGCGCCCCTCCCAAAACCATAGAGGGGCCGATTACGGGGTCATCGTCACCGTGTTCGGCACCGGGCTCGTATTGGTGAGCGTCCCGGCCATCTTGCACGGATTGCCCGAGGTCGCACTCGAATCCGAATAGGGCGTGCTCAAAGTGATCGTCCGCGTTCCGGTGTTGCCACCCCAGGCAAATTTGATCCGGCCCGTGCAGGTGCCAGAGCTGATCGGAGGATCGATGGTCAGACCCGAGATGCCCCAGTCGCTCCCGTCGTGCGTGATGTTGCCGGTACCGGTGACCGAGATGAGCCCGCAGGGAAAGCCACCCGATAGCGAAGCCGTCGCGGTGGCCGTCGAAGACGAGGTCACATTGGCGGTTACCGTGAGCGTGCAATTATAGACCAAACCGTCCTTCTGCACCGAAACCGGCCCGGAAAAGACGTGCGGGCCGCTGGGTGCCGGCGCAAAGGTCGCGGCAGAAGCAGCCTGTACACCGACAAGCGCAGTAGTGACCGCAGCGAATATTGCCAATTTTTTCATGATCAACTCTCCACAGTTAATAATTACTTACAATATTATTAACGCACTCTCGAATCGGAGGGAGGGTGCACCTGTGAACATTTCAGTATTTTATATTGATGTCAATGTTAAATCACGGCAAATTTCCCATTATATTGGGGCTTATCGACGCAATATTATTATACATCAAAGCTATTGATGTTAAAATTGGATTAATCATACAAAGAATACTTCAGAATTTCTTCGCAATACTGAAACCAAATATTCTCGGATCGAGCGTGAATACGTTCGTGCTCAACCCAGTGTCATCACTGTTCGTGAAGAAGTCAGTGATAGGTGTTTTATTGAACACGTTTTTAACGTAGAATTGGAACGTCAGTGCGTCTGCAGGCCGCTCCAACGTCACCGCCAAGTTGACGTTGTCCCAACCTTTGAGGCGATCATATTCGGTGTTGTAGACACGCGCGAAACTTTTGGATTGGCGGTAATAGTCGCCTCTCAGCGTAAGCTCCCAATCGCCGTCGTCGATGAAGAAACTATATTGCGCCCCGATATTGAATGTCAGGCGCGGCGCGTTGGGCAGTTCATTGCCTTCCAGATCGGCAAAAAATCCGCGGCCGCCGTTCGGCGCATCGGTGATCGGATTATATTCAAATCCGTAGAATTGATACAGCGGCAACCCGTCGGTAATGGACGGATCGAAGGTCCCCATTTCCTTGGACCCTCCGCACAATGCCTGGAGAGCATTGAGCCCCACCCCGAACTGGGTGAAGGGATTGGTCAAAATATCCTCGACAATCTGGCGCGGCGCGATGCAGTTCGACGGCAGCTGGATCCACGGGCGCAACAGCACCCAGTCTGGATTACCCTGTGTGCGGTTCATCACGTCGATTGATTTGGCGCCCTTCTTCAGGCGAGTTTGCAAATAGCCGAGATTGGCATCGACCCGGAAGGCGCGCGATGGCCGCCATGCGGTTTCAAGCTCGAGACCCCAGCTCGTCGCGTCGAAATTTTCGTTGAGCGAAATGCGATCGACGATCTGCGAAATCTGATAGCCCTCATAATCATAATAAAAGGCCGTCGCGTTCAGCGTGAAACGGCCGCCGTCGAAGCTGTTCTTCGTCCCGATTTCAAAGGCGTTGACGTATTCGGGCTCGAACGTAGCCGGCAGCGGCTGGAACTGCACGATGCGCGGATGCAGATTGGGACGCGGCGGGTTGGTGCCGCCGCCCTTGTAGCCACGCGAGCCCGAAGCATAGATCAGCGTCTGGTCGGTGAAGCCCAGGTCGGGTTTCCAGTCGATCACGATGCGGCCGGTCGGTTCGGACCATTTCTGGACGATGTTGGGATCGGTCGGATATCCGGAACTCACATAGCCGCCGCTTGTCCCGATCGTCCCCCCGCCGCCGCCAAGCAGCAACTGGCTTTGCACCGGCGTGGTGATTTTCTTGTCTTTGGTCCAGCGCAAGCCAGCCGTGATTTTTAGATTATCGGTGACGTCCCAATAGGCCTCGCCAAAAATCGCCCAAGATTTCGTCCGCACCAGATTGCGGCTGAGAAAATAATTATGTCCCTGCTCGTCGAGCGAATCGATCGGATTGGGATCGACGTAAACGCAATCACGTCCCGTCGTCCCGATCGGGCAGGGATCGTAGTTGGTGGTGCCGAAAGGGGGCGAACGATTGTACAGATTATAGGCGATGTAGGTGAAGGCGTTGCTGAAGACGAAATAATCGTCCTGCGTTTTGAAATCGAGATAATTGACGCCCAAGTTGAAATTGAACGGCCCGTCGAAGTCGGATTGCAGACGAAACTCCTGCGACCATTGACGATTGCGCGACCGGCTGAGGTCGGCAGACAGCAGGCGGTTCGAACAGCCCAGTTGCGGGTCACAGAAAATGCCGCCCGGCGCGGCGTGGTCCTGGCTGATTGGCTGCCCGGAAAAGGGGTCGACCAGCCCCGTCGTATCACTGAACAACGGTCCGGACACAAAGCGATTATAATCCTGCGACGAATAATAGCGATCGCGGGCATAGGCGGTCTGCGACACAAAGGTCAGTGCATCGGTGACGTCGAATTCCAGATTGCCCTGAAAAACGTCATTCTTGGCCCGGAAAACCGGATCATAGCCGGTCGCGATTTCCCTCAGGTCGCGCGACTGGGTCGCATCCAGAAAGGGATCGGTCGGAAGGAAGGCATAAACCTGCTGGGCCGAACCGCCCGGCGGCAGGCCCATCGGGATGACCACCTGACCGGCAACGACATAGGCAAGGCCCGATCCGTTCGGCGTGCCATAGGCCGCATCGTCATAAAGCGACGCCGACTGGCACCCTTGGCTGAACCGCCCCCGCAGATTCTCTTCGAGCGGGGTAACCACGCCCGGCTGTGTCCCATCGGGTATCCGGATGCCGTTGATCTCTGTCGGACCGGGATCGCGCGTACACAATTGCTTGCCGGTGCGCGACCGGTCGTCGTCCTCGTCGAAATGCTGCCAGATCGCACTGACCCTCAGGCGATCGCTGGGTTCCCACAGCATCGACAGCCGACTCGACCAGAGTTCGCGGCCGTTGACGCGGCGCTGGGTGAAGGTGTTGTAGTCGAACCCGTCGCGGCTGGTGAGCGCGCCCGCGGCGCGGACCGCCAGCGTGTCGGTGATCGGGACGTTGATCATCCCGCTCGCGCGCATCGTCTTGTAGTTACCGACCTCGACCTTTGCATCGAGCCCGAACTCGTTATCGGGAAGCGCGGGAATCAGGTTCACCACGCCCGCGGTCGCGTTGCGGCCATAAAGCGTTCCCTGCGGACCACGCAGCACCTCGACCCGCTGCATGTCGAACAGCTCCGATTCGAACAGCCGGTTACGGATCAGCGGCGTATTGTTGAAACTTACCGCGACCGCCGGGTCGCTCGACGCCGAAATCGCCTTGGTCCCGATCCCGCGGATCGAGAAATTGTACATGCTGAAATTGCTTTTCGAGAAGCTGACGTTGGGCACGGCGCGCAGCAGTTCGGACCCGCTTTCGATCTTGTAAGCGTCCAGCGCCTCGGCCGAGAAGGCGGATATGGCGATCGGCACATCCTGCATCGCTTCCTCGCGCTTTTGCGCGGTCACGATAATAATATTGCCGTCCGCCGCTTCGTCGGCCGGCGGCCCGTCCTGGGCCGCGGCGGGCATCGCGATCGCGATTCCCAAAGCAAGAAGGCTGACCGTGCGCGACATGCAAGCGGGCCGAATATAGACCATCTTCTCTCCCCTGACATTCTACCGGATGACCGGCTGGAGTTTTCTCCTGTCACGAAGCTGGTCGATGTTCACATCGATGTCAATATACATTAATGCCAATGTTTATATGTGGCGATGCCGATTTTATTCCGATCTGCAGGGTGATGAATTGTCTTGAAATTTGGCGTTTCGCCTAATTCACACCCGCCCTTGGCTGGTGGTAATCGATGGCATGATGGCGTTACAAATTGACGAACGGAGAATGGGCGATCACCGCGCCGCTGCCGCTGAACAAGCCGCGCGGGAAGGCTCGGATCAGCGGGGGGGCGTGGACGCGATAGTGTGGCGGTTCCGCTGGAATCCACCGGAGCCGAATTGCGGACGGCCATTGTCGGCCGGTGATCGCGGCAGTCCGGTCGCGATCGTCGCCATTAACATCGTAATGCTCTTGCCCAGCGCGATAACGCCGCCCAATCGCCTGCTAAACGACCAAGTCTATGAAGATCTGGCAAGGAAGGTCGCGCTGCGCTGCGTCTGACCGGGCAGGAAATGATAACCATCGTTGATGAAGGCTATTGCCGCGTACGGCGCAAAACATTCCACCCTGCCACGCGCCTGCGTCGAATCGAGCAGCGCATCGCGCCCGCAGTTCTCTCTCTTGTTCGAGAATGGCGCACCCGAAGGGATTCGAACCCCTGGCCTCTGCCTTCGGAGGGGGTACTAGCATGTTTGCGCCAGCCTACGCCAGAGCAAGCTTTTTCTAGCCTAAGCCACTATAATAAAACGCTATTCTTGATTTGTCGATCTGCGCTGCCGTAACCTTGAATTCGCCCTGATTTCCTTCCGCGTGCTTACGTGGTGCTTACGCGAAAACCGGGCCAAACGGGAGTAGGCTCGATGGTCAAACTGACCAAGCGCGTTGTCGATGCAGCTGTAGCAGAGACGAAAGATTATGTCCTCTGGGACGATGAACTAATTGGCTTCGGGCTCCGGATATTCCCCACCGGCAAGCGCAGCTACCTCATTCAGTATCGCGCCGGAGGCCGCTCGCGTCGTTACACGATCGGCATCCATGGAGTCTGGACCCCGGAAACTGCCAGGCGGGAGGCCAAGTCCCAGCTCGGTAGGGTTGCTCAAGGCGAGGACCCTGCCGAAGAACGGGCCGAACTCAACAAAGCGATGTCGATGAAGGAGCTATGCGAGCTCTACATGCAGGATCTCAGGGATGGACTCATTCTGGGCAAAGGGGGCCGCCCGAAGAAGCAATCGACCGTCGACATCGATCTGGGCCGGATCGAACGGCACGTCATCCCGCTCCTCGGATCCCGCCGGGTCAAAGACCTCACTAAGGCGATCCTCACGAAAGCCATGCGCGATATCATGGCGGGGAAGACCAAAGCCTTCATCAAGACCAAAAAGCTCCGCGGCCGCGCCAATGTGCGGGGTGGGCCAGGCACGGCGGCTCGGACGCTGGGGTTGATTGGCGGAATACTGACCTATGCCGTCGATCTCGGCATCATCGACAGCAATCCCGCGCATGGCATCAAGCGTCCCAAAGACAATGTCCGTTCGCGGCGTCTCAACGACGGCGAGTATCGAATTCTTGGCCGCATGCTCAAGGCCGCTGCGCAAATCGAGAAGTTCGGCCCGACGATCGATATCATCCGGCAAATCGCACTTACAGGTTGCCGACGCGGTGAGATTATCAATCTCAAATGGTGCGATGTCGATATCGACGGAAGTTGCCTTCGCCTCTCCGAGAGCAAGGAAGGAAAGTCGGTCCGCCCTGTCGGCTTGCCGGTTGTAGAGTTCCTCGAGCAGCATCAAGGCGAAGACAATGGCACATATGTGTTTCCTGGCCCGCGCGGTGAGGACACGGCATTTGGCGGCTTTCCAAACCATTGGGACGAGATATTCCTGGGCTCGCCCCTCGAAGGCGTCACTGCGCATGTTCTGCGCCACAGCTTCGCCAGCATCGGTAATGACCTGGGCTTCACCGAGGTCACCATCGCCGCCCTTATGGGTCATGCGAAGGGGTCGGTAACGAGCAAATATATCCATGTCCTGGACGCGGCGTTGATTATGGCGGCCGACACACTGGCCGGCTACATTGCCGCCCTGCTCGACGGAAGAATCTTCAAGCAGCGTGCGTATTCGCTCGATCGCGCATCGCGGAAGGCGGCTCTCTCCGAGTTCCTCGATCGACAGGAGGCACCAATTCGCAAGGCAGCCTAGCTGGGACAGGGTTACGCGATTTTGGAGGGAAGCTTGAATTCAGATCGCAAGCCGCAGTTAGCGGCGCGCCGAAATTCGACCATCTACCTCCGCTTGGACTGGCTTTGGAAATACTTCCCCGGGGTGACGCCGGTCGCCTGACGGAACATACGGATGAAATTGCTGGCCGAGCCAAATGACAAATCCAGGGCGATATTGGTTATGGGCTCTCCTTCGGCCAAGCGAACCAGGGCGGCCCGAAGTCGCGCCTGTCTTCTGTAATCTGTAAAAGTCATATTCGCTTCACGCTCGAATGCGCGAGCCAGGGTCCTGCTGCTCGCGCCCAATTCGCTCGCCCACTCCGACAATGGTTTGTCATTCCCCGGCTCCCGCGAGAGAGCGGTCTCGATTTTTCTGAGACGCGAGGACCGCAGTTGAGGGACGAATAGGGATGGCGCGATTTCGACGGACACTTCCTGGGAGAACAAGATCGCCAAACTGACGCGCCGGGAGCGCGGCGCTGCCTTTTCGAGGGCAAAGATGCACTCGCGCAGGAGGCCACTCACCGCAACGACACCGGGAGCCTCGGGCAGCCGGCGGAGCACGCTGCCGCGACAGTAAACGCTGAGCATTTCGAAGCCAGCTGAAGTTTGCACGCGGTGATTTTCATTGGAAGGGAGCCAGCAGGCTTGCTGGGGCGGCACCACCCAGCATCCAGCCGCCGTTTCGAGGATCATCACACCGCGGCTAGGATAGATGAGCTGTGCGGCAGGATGGGCATGCCACGTGCCCCTGAACCCCGCCGGAAAAACCGAACGGTCCACTGAGAGGGCCTCGGCCCCGGCTTCGGCAATTGTCACAATATGTCCGATCCAGAATATTCTTTGTCGTGATAGCGTATATCCGACGCAACGCGGATTGCCTACCAGACGCCATCAGGTGGAGTTGCAGATGTCGTTGAAGATGGTCGAACAGCGGGAGCCGGAAGAAATGCCTCGCCCGCACGGGGAGTATCGCAAAGAATTCCTATCGCGTGTGCTCGCCTTCAAGCCGTCGTCGATACTGGATGTAGGGTGCGGCAATGGTGCTTCGCTGCAGCTATTCGGCGAAGCCGATGTCGCCCACTGCGTCGGCATAGACCCGGAGGGAGAGGCCGTAGAGGAAGGCCGCGCACTAGGCCTGGAAATACACCTCGGCCGAGCAGAGACACTTCCATTCCCGGATCAAAGCTTTGATGTGGTGACTTTGGAATACGCCGCGCATCATCTGGAAAACCTTCATAGGGGGCTTCAGGAGGCAATCCGGGTCGCACGTTTGGGTGTCGTGGTGCTGGATTGCTGGTATGATGCGGCCATTCCATCGCAGCTGGCAGCACAGCTATATGACGAATGGATAAAGGTAATAGACCGTCGGGCCGGTCTTGTGCACAATCCCTGCCCCCAGCCAGCTGATCTCGCCGCCCCATTTCTGACCGCCGGCTTTAGGATCGACTATTCTTGTAGGCTTTTTCTCGTGCCCCTCTCCGTTTCCCAAATCGAATTATCGGCCAGACAGAGGCTTCACGAGATCCCGGAGCCTTGCGGATTGCGCGACGATCTGGAGAGGCTGCTTGATATAGCCCGATTAAATGGTCTTTCGGATGACGGCGCGATCATCCTCTCGGCAGCTCGTGGCGGTTAGCATGCGGACCGACATAATCGACATAACCTATTCCGGACCTGACGGCTGGCCGCTCTTTGCTGCGCTTGTAGATCCCTATCGCAGGCTGCCGACCGCCAACGTCGTTGTGCTCATGCATGGCGGCGGCCCTGATCACCAGAGTTTGATACCCTTGGCGCGCCAGCTGTGCGACCGGCATGCGGTACTGCTGCCCGATGTCCGTGGCTATGGCCGGTCCCTTTGCAGTGAGGAAGCGAAACACACCTGGGCGTCCTACGCAGCCGACGTGATCGCGCTTCTCGATCACCTGAAGGCAGATTCCGCCATTGTCGGCGGTGCGGGGCTCGGCGCCACGATCACTTTGCGAACCGCACTCGCCCATCGGGAGAGAGTGAGAGCGGCCATTTTGATCAGCGTTGAAGACATCGAAGACGACGAGGCCAAAGTAGCTGAAACGGCATTTATGAGAGAGTTCGCGGCGCGCGTCCGCGAGGAAGGGCTTTATGCGGCCTGGGCGCCAATACTGCCCAATTTGGCGCCAGTCATTCGCGAGATGGTTCACGACGCGATTCCGCGAAGCAATGCTGCCAGCATTGCGGCTGCCGCGGCAATAGGTGATGACCGCGCCTTCCGCAGCGTTAGCGAACTCGCAGCTATAGCAATGCCGACGCTGATCATTCCAGGAATGGACGAGAGGCATCCACAAGCGTTAGCGGAGCAGCTCGCTGACCTGCTGCCGCACGGCAAGCTGGCTGCGGCAGCAATCTCGGATGCGATCGTGACAGCCGAGGATTTCGCTCGATGCCTGGCGCCTGCCATCCGCGAATTCCTGAACGAGCTTCCGCCGCTGCCCACAGCATCAGCAGGCCCTGATTGACCGCCGAGCTTCACTCAAGGTAGCCGAGCTTTTGGCCGGCATGGGCAAGCCCTATAGTCATTTGGCGAGATGACTTGCGTCACAAATCGGTGGCATCAGGCACCAGTCGCCCCGAGGCCGCAAATCGTTTCTTGCAGTCATACGACTTTGGAAGGAGCCTAACGGAAATTCACGTCGGAACGCTTGGAATCTGAATGGTTTCACCTGTATAGACGGGTGATGGATCTTATGCCTCGACTGAACTCGAACAGCGCCCAGCGGTCTGCCGACGGCGCTTCCCCGGATGCCCCACCGCGCTACGCAGCGATCAAGCAAAGCATCCATGATGCTATCCGCGAAGGCCGTTTGAAACCGGGCGACCGCGTGCCGTCGGAAGCCGATCTGGTCGGGCAATTCGACGTCTCGCGCATGACGGCGAACCGAGCGCTTCGCGAGTTGCAATCGGCAGGTATCATCGTCCGCCGCGCAGGCAGCGGCTCGTTCATCGCCGAGCCAAAGCCGATCGGCCATATGATCGAGATCCGGAATATCGCCGAGGAAATTCGCGGACGCGGTCATGACTACCGGGCGAGAGTCATCCAGAATGTCGAGGAGAAGGCCAGCGCCGAAACCGCCGCGCTGCTGGAGGTGCCGGTGGGCACGAAAATCTTCCATTCGATCATCGTTCACCACGAGGCCGAGTTCCCGATCCAGCTCGAAGAGCGGTTCGTACTTGCGTCCGCCGCGCCGGATTATGGCACTCTAGATTTTACGCAGCTCACGCCCAACGAATATTTGACGCGCACCGCGCCGCTCGAGCGGGTCGAACACCGCGTCCGCGCGGAAATGCCCGACGCGCGCACGCGCGGCATGCTTGGTCTCAACGAGGGGGAACCGGTTCTGCGCATGACGCGGCGGACCTGGAGCAACGGTCGGCTGGTGTCGCACGCCTGGCTCTCCCATCCCGGCACGCGCTTCGAGCTTTCCGCCGCCTTTTCGGTCGACGACTGACGCGTCAGGCCGTGCTGCGGGTAACGACGGGCTTGCGGCGACGGCGCAGCCAGCGAAAATCGGCGCGGCTGAAGCTTTTGAAGAGCAGATAGAAACCGGTCCCCGAAAGCCACAGCGCCCCGAAAGCGACAAAGATGATCAACGGGTGGTTGAAGCTCTTCCGGTTCACATAATCCATGTTGTGGAGCATCCAGAAGAAATCCCAGGTCCGCCAGGTATCGCCGCGCATCACGAGGAAGCGCGCCGTGTCGAGCGAGACATAGGCGCTGCTATTCTCGGCGTCGGCAAAGTCGACGCGCCACATCGCACCTTCATGGTCGCGTGATTCCAGGTTTGGCTTCGCAATCACGCTCACCTTGCGGATTGGTGCCTCGTTCATCATCGACGCGACTTCGCGGGCCATCCCCTCGTCGACGCGAATATCCTCACCGCTCGTAGCATCGACCAGCCGCACGCCCTTGGTGGTGCGGAGTTCGTAGATCGGTCGGACGCCAAGATCGCGCAAAACCACCCCGGTGACGGGCTCACCGCGCGGCAAGCCGGCGACGTCAAAATACTCTCCCGCGGGCAAGGCATGTGCATGCGACATGCCGCCGCCGTGACCGCCGACCTTGTCCTTGTCGAGCAGCGCCATCACCGAACCGCTGAGCGCCCAGAGCAGGAACTGGAGACCCAGGATGAGCCCCACCCATTTGTGGATGCGCCGAAAAAAGAGCGGCGTCAGCCGGATGCGTTTCATGCCTGCTTCCTCTTGCGGCGTTTGAAGGACCAGATCAGCAGCCACGCACCGGAAAGCGCCATCGCGAAGACGCTCCAGGTCGCGACGCGCAGCAGCGGGTTGTTGACGTCGGTCCGCTCATCATAGTCCATGATGTGGAGCATCCACGCGAAGTCGAACACGCGCCACAATGCGTGGCGGCGTGAAATGAGTTCACCGGTCGTCGGCGAAAGATAGAGCGTCGGGCGGTTCCAGCCTTCGAACTCGACCTGCCAATAGGGTGGCTTGCGCGCCTGCATTTCCTGAGGTGCCTCGGTCAAAAGTCGCACTGAGACGATCTTGCCGTCACCGGTGTAGATGCGCCGTGCCTGTTCGCGGACCTGGGACTCGGTCAGGGCAGGCAGCGGCGCACCCGAACGCGCGTCGAACAGGCGCGCGCCTTCAGGGGTCTCGGCGCGCCAGACCGGTTGGCCGAAAAAGCGCTGGAGACGGATTTCGGACACCCCCGGCGCGGCCGCGACGACCTTCGACGGCGCTGCGAGGCCGTCGAGGTCGAAGGGCTGGGCCACCGGGGAGCGCACCAGATGATCGCCGTGGATGGTGTCGATATGAACGACCACCATGTAGAAGCCGGTCAACGTCCAGAGCAAAGCCTGGATGCCCACGACCAGCGCCAGCCATTTATGCGTTCGCCGAACGAGCAGCGGCCAACGGATTGCCATCTCCCAATTCCTCAGAAGGCGGTGCGGAAACCGACATAGAAGCGCCGGCCGAGCAGGTCGTAGGTCATCGTGTCGGTGTTCGCATCGGTGAAGCTCTGGATATAGGGGGCCTTGCGATCGAAGAGGTTGTCGACACCAAGCTGGAAGCGCGTCTTCTCGTCAATCTCATAGGCGACCTGAAGGTTGTGATAGAAGACATTCGGCGTGCTGTAGCCGATCTCTCCGGGAGCCGCATTAAAGTCTGTCGCCTTGCCGATCCACTGCGTCGACCAAGTCGCGCTGACACCATCTTTTTCAGCGGTTAGCACGCCATAGCCGCGCCACTTCGGATAACCGCCGTTGCCGCCGCCGATGAAACCATCGAAATCGATCGGTGCGCCACCCGGGAAGGGAAGGACGACATATTTGTTGAGATAGGTCAGGTTGACGTCGAGCGAGACGTTCACGCTGCCGATATTGTTGTTGTAAACGAGGCCGAGGTCGAGGCCGTTCATTTCTTCACGACCGGTGTTGATCGGCTGCGCCGAAAGGAAGGTAACTTCCCCGGTCAGCGGGCTGCGCGTAAAATCTTCGCAGAAGGGATGCGAGAGATTTTGACTCGCATAGCAGATGCTGAGCTTGGTCGACCCGGGAATGGCGCGGATGGCATCCTTGATCTTGATATCGAACCAGTCCGCCGTGAGCGACAGGCCGGGCACGAGCCCCTTGGGCGTGATCACCGTGCCGACCGTCCAGGTCGTAGAGCTTTCGGGTTTCAGATTCTCATTGCCGCCGACCGTCGTCAGGATCGTTGTACCGAGCTGAACATAATTGGCCGGAACGCCCGACGCCTGACAATTGGCGATCAGTGTCGCATTGCCGCTGGTCGAATAGCGCGAGCAGGGGTCGGTGGTCGTCAGATTGCCCTCGGAGACGCCGCCGAACAATTCGGGGACGTTCGGAATGCGAAAGCCGGTGCCGTAGGTGCCGCGCAGGCGGAAGCTGTCATTGATGACCCAGTCGACGCTCCCCTTGTAGTTCCAGTCGCTGCCGAACAGGTCGTAGTTCGAGTAGCGAACCGCGCCGTCGAGGGTAAGCGACTGGAAGAAGGGTGTGTCGGCCAGAACGGGCACCGACAGTTCGAGATAGGCTTCCTTCGCCGTGCTCGTTCCGGAGATCGGATCCTGCTGGTTGGTGTTGGCAATACCGAGCACCGTCAGCGGATCGGGATCGCGCCAACCCTTTTCCTTGCGATAGACGACACCCGCCGCGAAGGAGACGGGGCCTGCGGGCAGCTTGAAGAGATCGCCGTTGATATCGGCGGTGACCGTCGCAAGCTCGTTGCCGCCGCGGTCGCGCGACGTGAACAGGATATAGTCGAGAACCTCCGGGGTCAGGTCGCCGAACCCGAGATAGTCGGCGCAGGGGATCGTGGCACCGGCAGCAAGACTGCACTTGGTCGTATCGAGGGAATTCGCCACTCGCTCGAGATTGGCGATGTTGGTCGAACCATCGACCGCGGTGTTGCGGCCGAAGGCGCCCGCGATTTCCCATCCCCAATCGTTCGAGAGCTTGCCGCGGAGGCCAAACGTACCCTGCCAGGTATCGGTTTCCTGGAAGAATTGGCGCGGGCCGGGCTCGGCGAGGCGGCGCTGGATGAGGACGATATTCTGCCCCGTCGGATTGGTGGGATTGCTCGCCGCGATCGAGAGGTTGCGCAGCGTTCCGGGCGTCGCGATCTGATTCGACTTGCGGAAGGTGTAAAGGAATTCGCCGAACGCCTCGATATTGTCAGTGATGTCATAGTCGGCGAAAAACGCCGTGCTCACGCGCTCGACCGGGCTCACCGCGTTGAGGAACGGGTTCGAGTTGAAGTTGTGCTTGGCAGCGCTGTACGGCTCGAAGAAGTTGCCGTTACCGCCCAGCACCTGATTGAAGTTGATCTGCTGGCCGTTCGGCAGCACCGCGCGGCCGCCGATCGTCGAGGCGCTGTTGACGCACGACAGCTGGCCCGGCGTCGTTTCGGCGAGCGAGCAGGGCGCGCGTGTCGCCATGTTGACCGCCTTTGTCTTCTGATAGGTGACCGCCGCCATGAAGCCGCCGCGATCGTTGCGAATTCCCCAGAGGAGGTCGGCGGTGAAATCGGACCCGTCACCCTTTTCGGTGATGCCCTGCCGGACGCTGAGCCCAAGGCCTTCATAATCGGTCCGGGTGACGAGATTGACGACGCCCGCCATCGCATCAGCGCCGTAGATCGCCGAGGCGCCGTCCTTCAGCACATCGGTTCGAGCGAGTGCGGCGACGGGGATCATGTTGAGGTCGGGCGACGAGTTCGCCCCCGTTCCGCCCGCAACCAGGCGGCGGCCGTTGAGCAGCACAAGGGTGCGCTTGATGCCGAGGCCGCGAAGGTTGACCTGCGCGGTGCCATAGCCGTTGTTCGCCCAATAAGCCGAGGTCTGGTTGCCCGCGAAACCGGCGTTGGCCGGCAGGCGCTGCAGTACGGTCTCGATATTGACGACGCCGGTATTTTCGATCTGCTCGGCCGACACGACGGTCGCCGGGCCGACGCCCGCGAGGTCCTGGCGGCGGATGCGCGAGCCGGTCACGACGATGTCCGATCCGTTCGGAGCATCCTCGGCGGCGGGTGACTGCGTCGCGGCACCGCTCTGCGCGAGCGCCGGTGTTGCAAAGGTCGCGACCGCTGCGGCGCTGGCGAGCAAAATTGTCCTGGTCATCATAGCGAAACCCCCTGATGGTTGGCTGATTCCCCTCAGAGAGCATCAAATGTATATACAGGTCAATAGGAATTTATTGAATCATATCAATTAGTTATGAAGGAAATTCCGGGCGCACGACACCTATTAGATACGCACCCCAAAGCTCTACCCCTCATCAATTTTGAAATTTTTTTGCTGGCCCGAGCCTTTTCGCGCAAGGAGCCGGCTGGCCCCTCCCTCGGCTTGCTCATGAAATGACATGATTAAGTGGGTCGGCACAGCTTGGGGACGACCGACTTGAGCCGCTCAATGCGTAAGTATCTGTTCGAGAAAGGTCCGTGCGCGCTCGCTTTTCGGCGCGGCGAAAAAATCGGCCGGCCTTGCGTCTTCGATGATCTGGCCCTGATCCATGAAAAGAATGCGATCGGCCGCCTCGCGCGCGAATCCCATTTCATGCGTCACGCACACCATCGTCCGTCCTTCGCCGGCAAGGGCCGTCATCACATCGAGTACCTCTTTGATCATCTCGGGATCGAGCGCCGATGTCGGCTCGTCGAAGAGAAGAATCCTGGGTTCCATCGCCAGAGCGCGAGCTATTGCGGCCCGCTGTTGCTGCCCTCCCGAGAGCTGCCCCGGATATTTGCCCGCCTGGTCGCCAATCCTCACCTTGTCCAAATAGGATATGGCGCGCGCCTCCGCCTCCGGAAGAGACAAGCCGCCGAGGAGGACGGGCGCGAGGGTGCAATTCTCCAGCACCGTCTTGTGCGGGAACAGATTGAACTGTTGAAAGACCATGCCGACGGCGCGGAGCGCCGCAACGGCCTCCCGCGACGCGTCGGTAATCTTGGCCCCCTCGATCAGGACGGCGCCGGAGTCGGGCACCTCGAGCCTGTTCATGCAGCGAATGAGCGTCGACTTGCCGGAGCCCGAAGGCCCGCAAATCACGATCCGCTCGCGCGGGGCGATTTCGAGGTCGATCGAGCGGAGGGCATGATAGGCGCCATAATATTTGTCGACCTGCCGCAAGCTGACGGCCGCGTGGCCCGAGGCGTCGGTCATGACGCCTGCCCCCGGCCGCGGAGCGCTCGTACCCGCGCGAAGGCTGCGGCGAGGTCGGCGATCAGATCCTGCGGCGCTTCGAGGCCGGCGTGAATGCGGATCAGCGCCCCATCTGCCTCGCCATTGGGAAAATCGCGGATCGGAGCGGGCCACGCCGGAACCGCGAGACTTTCGAAGCCGCCCCAGCTCGAACCGAGCTGGAATAGCGAGAATTCGTTGAAAAAGGCGCTGGTTTCGGGCGGGGTCAGGCCATCGAGCTGAACACCGAACAATCCGGAAGCACCGGTGAAATCCCGCTTCCAGATTGCATGGCCGGGGTCGGCGGGATGAGCCGGATAGCGGACCGCAACCACTTCGGGTTGCTGGGCGAACCATTCGATCAGCGTCGCTGCGGTGCGCTGGTGGCGTTCAAGGCGCGCATCGAGCGTCCTGATGCCCCGGTGGACCAGATAGCAATTGTCGGGACTCGCGCAGTTGCCCCAGCGCGCCGCCGCGTCCTTGAGCTGGCGGTAGACGGCATCGCTGGCCGCCGTCATCGTGCCGAGCAGACAGTCGGAGTGCCCCGAGAGATATTTGGTTGCCGAAGCAAGCGAGATGTCGACGCCATGGGCCAAGGGCTTGAAGAAGAGCGGCGTGGCCCAGGTGTTGTCGAGAGCGGTCAATATGCCCCGGCTGCGCGCAACCGCCGTGATCGCGGGGACGTCGATCATATCGAATGTCTGCGAGCCCGGGGTCTCCATATAGATGAGCCGGGTGTTGCTGCGGCACAGCCCGGCAATCTCCGCTCCGATATCGGGCCGGAAATATTCCACCTCGACCCCGAAACGCGCGAGAACGTCGGTCAGAAACTTGCGGGTCGGCCCATAGACGCAGTCCGCGACGAGCAGATGGTCGCCCCCGGCCACGAAAGCCGTGAGGGCTAGCGCGATTGCGCTGGTTCCGGACGAGGTGATGACGGTCGCGCAGCCGCCTTCAAGTTCGCTGACAGCCTCGGCGAGCGCAAAGGTCGTTCGCGTTCCGTACAGGCCATAGATGACCTCATCGTAGAGACCCTGGTGCCGGTCCATATAGGCCTCGACGCTGTCGTAGATAATGGTGGAGGCCCGGTCGACGGGCGGATTGATGAGGCCCCGCTGATCGCACGGACGGGGACCGCCGTGCACGGCACGCGTCGGATCCTGCCAGGCGCGCCCTTTCGGGCTTGCCGGCTCCCCGGGCCATTTTCTGTCGTGATTATCCTGCATAGTTTAGTTTCCGTTCGATCTTCATGCTGAGCCGGGACAGGGAGAAACAGAGGAGGAAAAAGATTGTCCCGGTAAAAAGATAGGCTTCGGCGAAATAGGGTCGCCATTGCGCCTCGACGTAGGAGAGGCGGGTCGTCTGCAACAAATCGAAGACGCCGACGATGAGGACGAGCGTCGTGTTCTTGACCTCGCTGATCGAAGTGTTGACCAGCCCCGGCACGCTGACTTTCAGCGCCTGCGGCAACAGGATATGGCGCCGCGCCTGCCATTTGGTGAGGCCAAGAGCATGCGCGGCCTCGGCTTGCCCGACGGGAACCGCCAGCAGGCCGCCCCGGATGACCTCGGCCATATAGGCGGCAGTGAAGAATATGAGCGCGAGCTGGACGCGCGGCAGGCTGTCGATCGAGAGATAGGAGGGCACGAACAGCGGGAACAGGACCGCAGCGAGGAAGAGCACTCCGATCAGCGGCGTTCCGCGAACCAGCTCGATGAAGGCGACGCTCGGCCAGCGAATGCCGCGCCGCGCCGACCTGCGGCCGAACGCGAGGAGTATAGCCAATGGAAAAGCGCCGACCACCGCAAGGCTCGCGAGCAGCAATGTGACCGGCAGGCCGCTCCACTTCTCCATCGGGACATAGGAAAGGCCCGCGAATCCTCCTCGTAGCAGAAGTACCGCCACGGCGATTGCGCCGAGCCAGACAAGCCCGAGGCGGCTGCGCCAGAATCGCGGGACGAAGGAGAAGGCAAGGCATGAAAGCAGCGCGGCCGCCGCTGCTGCGGACCGCCACTGCTCGGCTTCGGGATAGGTGCCAAACAATATCAGCCGCGCATTTTCGCGGAGGAATGGCCAGCAAGCACCGCTGGCCAAACGGCAATCGGCCGCGCCCCCGGCGAAGGTCGCGTCGAACAGCAGCCACGAGAGCCCCTTGCCGGCGAAAGCCGCGGTCATGGCGAGGATCGCGATGGTGAGTATCGACTGGCGTCCTCCTCTGAACAGATTGCGCCGTATCCACGACGGCCAGGCGGTCGCCGAGCGCAGCGGAAAGGGTTCGAGGGGCGCCGACTGGATGCTCCGGCCGGGCTGCCCGGCGACGCTCCAGCCCAACTGGCGGGCATAGAGGCCGGTGACGAACGACAAGGATAGCGAAAGCAGCAGGAAGGTCGCGACGATCAGGCCGACGCCCTCGATCGCCTGCCCTGTCTGACTGATGACGGTATCGACCACCGAGACAAATTCGGGATATCCGATCGCGACCCCCAGGGAGCTGTTCTTGATCGTGTTGAGATGCCAGCTCGTCATCGGCGGTATGGCGATGCGCAGCGCTTGCGGCATCACGATCCGTCCCATTGTTTGCGCGGGCGACAGGCCGAGCGCTTTGGCGGCCTCGCTCTGCCCTGCGGGAACGGCGAGGATCGCGCCGCGGAATATCTCGGCCAGATAGGCCGAGGCATAGACCGAAAGGCTGGCGACCAGCGTCAGAAACTCCGTGGAGAGCGACAATCCGCCGACGGTTCCGAAGCGCCCCGCCCGCGGCAGATCGATCCCGCCCCACAGCAAGAGCGGCACCAGGGAGATGCCGGCGAAGGCCAGCGCAGTGCGCGTGCGAACGGCTCCTCGCCGCACGGCACCCAGCAGGATCGCACAGGCGACGATCGCGATGAGAAAGACCGGCCGTCCCGGATCGGCCAAGGAGAGCGCGGGGAGGTGCAATCCCCGATTATCGAGGTCGAACGGTCCGACGGCGCCCGGGCCGGGTCCGGGCAGACCGAACAGCAGCGCGGCGTACCAGACGAACATCTGGAGCAGCAGCGGAATATTGCGAACCAGCTCGATATAAAGGCCGGAGAGCCTCGCAAGCAGCCAGTTGGACGACAGGCGCGCCATGCAGACCGCGAGGCCGAGCAAGGTCGAGAAGATGATGCCGAGCGCCGATATCAGGAGCGTGTTGAGAAGACCCACCGCCAGCGCCGCGGCATAGGAATCGCCCGGCGCGTAAGCAATCAGCGTTTCGCCAATCGCGAAACCCGCCCGGTCGAACAGGAAACCGAACCCCGTCCGGATGTTTCGGTCCGCGAGATTGTCCGCCAATGTCGCAAACAGGCCGTAGGCGACCACAAGCCCGCCCGCGATCAGCAGCCAGGGTAACGCAGCGATGGCAAGCCGCCTGTGTTTATGAGTCATCGCATCGGCAACGGGTAGATCAGCCCGCCGTCCCGATAGAGCTTATTCTGTCCGCGTTCGACGCCGAGCGGCGTAATGTGCCGGTCGAAGATTTCGCCATAATTGCCGGTCGCCTCGATTGCCCGGTACGCCCAGTCATCGTCAAGGCCGAGCGACTTGCCGAATCCGGGCAAGCCGCCGAGCATCTTGCGCACTTCAGGGTCGCGCGAGGCCATCCGCATGCGCGCGGCATTCGCGCGGGTGACCCCCATTTCCTCGGCAGCGAAGAGCGCGTTCAGCACCCATTTGTTGATCTCGTACCATTGCTCGTCGTCGCTGCGCACGACTGGGCCGACCGGTTCTTTGGTGAGCCGCTCGGGCAGCACCACATAATCGTCGGGATGCGCGGTGTCGGCCAGGCGGATCACCGTCAGCGTGAAGGCATCGGTGGTCATTGCGTCGCACCGCCCGGCAAAGAAGGCGAGCTTGGCTTCCTCGGGATTCTCGAACACGACGGACTGGAAACGCAGCCCCTTGCGCTCGAAATATTCGGCGGTGTTGAGTTCGGAGGTCGTCCCCTTGGTGATGCAGATCGATGCGCCATCGAGATCCGTCGGAAGCCGCACACCCGATCGCCGGGGCACCAGGAAGCTCTGCCCGTCATAATACATGGTGCCGACGAAATTCACCCCGAGGTCGGTGTCGCGCGTCAGCGTCCATGTCGTCGTCCGCGACAGGACGTCGGCCTCGCCCGTCTGCACGATCGTGAAGCGCTTGTTCGAGGCGACCGGCATGAACCGGACCTTGCGGGCATCGCCGAGGACCGCAGCGGCGAGCGCCCGGCAGTAATCGACGAAGAAGCCCTGCCAGCGTCCGCGTTTGTCGAGATAGGACATGCCGAGCTGCCCCGTATGAATTGCGCAATTGAGCGTTCCGCGCGCGCGAATCCGCGCAAGCGTCGATCCCTTCGCCGCGGCGATTTCATGCCCACCGGTGCCGGCGGGCTCGCGGCCGCAGCCGCCGAGTAACAGGGCGCCTGCGGCGAGCAGCGCCGGTAACCAGCGGCGCGATGCGTGCGACCTATTCATAAACGAGGCTTTCAATGCTAGCGCCATAAGAAATAGCTATAGGGAGCGATGTCCGATGAACCTGCGTCACCTCGAAGCCTTCAGGGCCGTGATGCTCTCGGGATCGGTCACCCAGGCCGCGCAGTCGCTCAACCTGTCGCAACCCGCGGTGAGCAAGATGCTTGCCGAGCTCGAGCATCAGCTGGGCTTTCAGCTCTTCCTGCGTTCGCGCGGCAGCGCGCTCACCGTGACGCCCGAAGCCGACGCCTTTTTCTACGAAGTCGAGCGGAGCTTCTCGGGCATTGCGGCCCTGAAGCGGGTAGCGGAAGACATCCGCAACATGGCGACCGGCACGCTCCGGATCGCCGCCCTTCCGGCGCTCGCGGTCAGTTTCCTGCCGCGTGTGATCGCGGCCTTTCGCGAGACACATCCCGGCGTCACCGTTCAGCTCCAGACCCGCAGTTCCTCGACGGTGCGGCAATGGATGGCGAACCAGCAGTTCGACATCGGGCTCGCGACGCCGGCGCGCGAATTGCCCGGCATAAGGATGGAGCGCTTCCTGCGCTGCCCCGGCGCCTGCGTTCTCCCTGCCGGCCACCGCTTGGCCGTCAAGGACGTCATCCGGCCGGCCGATCTCGAGGGCGAGCCCTTCATTTCGCTCGCGCTCGAGGACGGCGTGCGTCACCGCATCGACCGCATTTTCGAGGACGCGGGCGTCCACCGCGAGATGGTCATCGAAACCCAATATGCGATGACCATCTGCGCGCTTGTCATGCAGGGGGTCGGATGTTCGATTCTCAACCCCGTGACCGCAGCGGATTATGCCGAGCGGGGCCTTACGGTCCGTGATTTCGCGCCGGAGGTCCATTTCGAATATATGCTCTTCACGCCGAAGTTGAGGCCGATGTCCCAAGTCGCTGCGGCCTTTATCGCGGTGCTCGAATCCCACCGCGACGCGATGTTCGGCTCCGACGCCAGCTGAAGACACAAGACGCCGCACGGCCCTCACGGCCACCGATCAGAAGGAGGCGGTCGCGCGGACGTACCAGAAGCCCCCGTTGAACCCCGTCGGCGCGAAGCGGAGATATCGGATCCCGTTGTTGATCTGGGATTGCCGCGCCTCGACGTCGGGGTAATTGTCGAAGATATTCTCGCCGCCGACCGCGAGCTTGAGCATGTCGCTAACCTTGTAGGACAGCTCGAGATCGACCAGCAGTTCGGCGCCGCCCGTCTGGTCGGCAGCCGGTGCGGCGCCATAGTCGGTCCATTTGCCATAATAGTTCGCGCGCGCGACGAAGCCGAAGCGCTCGCCCGCATAAGTGAAGGACGCATTGCCCTTCCACTTCGGAACGAAGCCCTCGAGTTCGAGCAGCCGCTCGCGGTCCGCAGTGATCACCGGCGAGGCCTTGATGACATCGGTTTTGGTATAGTTGCCGTTGAGGCCGAGCGTGGCCTTGCCGTCGCCGAGGTCGAAGCCCACGGTGAGCACCGCATCGACGCCCTGGGTGCGGCTGTCGAAGGAATTGGTGAAGAAGCTCACCTGCTGGAAGGAATCCCCACCGGGAATGCCAAGCGCCGCGAGCTGCGCACGCTGCGCCGGGGTGAGATTGAAATTGCCCGATACGGCGATCCGGTCTTCGACCTTGATGTTGAAATAGTCGAGCGTGAAGGTGATGCGATTGGAGGGCTTCACCACGATGCCGCCGGCGACGTTGAACGAATTCTCGGGCCGAAGCGGCGTCGCGCCGAAGAATTGCGCCACCGGATTGTTGGGCGCGATAATGCCTGCGGTCAGCGGCGCCCCGGTTATCGAGTCGATGTTGGTCTGGACCTGCGAGGCGTTCGACTGGCCCGGCGTCGGCGCCCGAAAGCCGGTGTTGACCGATCCGCGCACCGCGAAGACGTCCGAGAAATCATATCGCCCGTTGATCTTCCAGGTGAATTTCGAGCCGAAGTCCGAGTAATTCTCGTAGCGGCCGGCAAGGCCGAACTGGAGCGCGTCGGTGAGATTGCCTTCGAGCGACGTATAGGCGGCCCAGTTGCTGCGCGCGAACTCGCCCGCCTGGATGGGACTGAAGCCCGGGAAGCCGTTCGAGCCGACCGGCAGTCCGACGCGGTTTCCGGTATCGGGATCGATGACCGACGCGAAAGGACCAACCTGCCATGATGCGATGTCGCCGGCCGTGATCTCATATGTCTCGCGCCGATACTCGAGACCGCCTGCAAGCGTCAGCGGATCGGAGGTGCCGATCGCGATGGGGTAAGTGAGATCGAGATTGAAAGCGAGTTCGCGCTGCTCGAGCTGCCCCGGCTTGAAGGAGGTCGGCGACGCGAGGCCAAGCGACGGATTGACCGTATTTTCGATCCGGTAGGAAGCATGGTTCTGACCATAGGAAGCGCTGAGGTCATAGGTCAGGCCCGAGGAGAATTCGCCCTTGAGGCCGGCCGCCAGCGCCGCATCGGTCACCGTGGCACCGAAATCCGGGGTGAAACCGCCGGGAAAGAGCTGGCGGAAGCTGAACCGCTGTCCTCCGGGCGTATTGGTGAGCGGAATCGAGGTGGAAATGAAGCTGGCATCCGGGTTGCGGTAAAAGAAGGCCGTCGTGCCGCGGCTCCAGCTATAGTTGCCGAAGGTGTAGAATTCCATCTCGTCCGACAGTTCGATGCCGGCATTGACGAAGATGCGCGCCGCCTCGGATTCGGGATTTCCCCAGCGCTGCGCCGGGACCGGGACATCCTGAACGCCGGCATCGATGAGCGCCTGCGCGTCGGGACGCTGAATGCCGCGCGACGTCGTGCTGGCGTTCACATATTCGCCGCTGATGTTGACGAAACCGGCGTCGGTGAAGGGAAGCCCGACATTGCCCTGGACGAGGAAATCCTCGCCGTCGCCCTTATAGAATTGGCCATAGCGGGCGATCAGCAATCCGCCTTCGCGGTCGCGGCGCAGACCGAAATTGAGGACGCCGGCGATCGCATCCGATCCATAGAGCGCCGACGCGCCGTCACGCAGAACCTCGAGCTGGCCGATCGCGATCGACGGGATCGCCGAAAGATCGGGTCCCTGCGATCCCCGGATATAGGGAACATTGGTGAACTGGACCGTCGCGCCGCGATGGCGCCGCTTGCCATTCACGAGCACCAGCGTCTGGTCCGGCGGCAGGCCGCGCAGCGAGAAGGGCCGGGTAAAAACGGCGCCGTCGTTGCTGACGAGGCGCTGGACATTGAGCGACGGGACCTCGGTGCGCAGGAGATCATTCATGTCGGCCGTGCCCTTTTCGAGCAGTTCGGCACCGGTGATGATGTCGATCGGCTGAGCGGAATCGGCCGCCTTGAGATCGTTCCGCCGCGTACCCGTCACGACGATTTCGCCCTGCGACGCGCCTGGCCCCGGCGCCTCTTTGGCGTTATCCTGCGCGAAGGCGGCGGCGGCCGACATGCCTGCCAGGACGGCGATAATCGAGCCACTCGTGCGAAGCAATTTTCTCATGGTCCCCTCCCATTTGCGAAAGCTCTCGGCTTCGCCACCGAGCTATCTTCGCGGCCTTGGCATGACCAGAAATAATCACCACTCATCGCTATAAACGAGATGGTTATTCCATATGGTTATATCTCTCGCTGCGGCATCGAGCAGCGCCCGACCGCGCGGCATGCCGGGCGCGGCGATGCCGGACACTTCGCGCAGCTTGTCCTCGACCGCCCGGGCGACATGCCGCGTCGGCACATGCTCCTTATTTTTTGTCCATATCGTGCCCGGCATGAGGATCGGGTTCGGGTTCGACAGGTTTCGGCGCTTCCGGCGCGGCCTTTGCCCGCGGCGGCACAGCGGCCTTCGCGGCGGGTTCTTGCTTGGGGCGGGATTTCTCCGGAGGCATCGCTTCTTCGGTCGGCGCCGCCGGGGCAGACGCGGCGGGCGGCTCGTCCGCTACGGGCATGGTCTCGACCATTGCGGGCGGCTCACCGGCAGTGACCTCACTCTGTTCCGGTGTGACGTCGCTCTGCTGCGCGGGCTCAGTGCCGCATCCTGCCAGAGCAAATATCAGCGCGGCGGCGCTCGCTAGGGGAATGAATCTCGTCATATCTGTCTCCTCTTCGTGTCGGCAGGTCATGCGCGGAATTCAGAAACCTTGCCGTCGCTGCCGAATGCCATCACTTCGAATGCGTCCGCGCTTCCGTCCGGCATTTCCATTCCCGGAGAACCGCGCGGCATGCCGGGCACGGCGATTCCGCGAATGTCGCGTGGCTTGTCGTGGAGGAGTCTCGCAACATGCCGCATCGGCACATGACCCTCGATCGCATAGCCGCCGATCACGGCCGTGTGGCACGACGCCAGCTGGCCAGGCACACCATATCGCGTCTTTACGGCGGCCATGTCAGCGCGGTTCTCGACAGTCACATCATAACCGGCCTTGCGTGCGATATCCGCCCAAGCTTCGCAGCAGCCGCATTCGGGATCGCGATAAACGAGCATTCGCTTGGGGCTGGACGTCTCGGCGCCCGGCGCGGGCGCCGCGCCATTCTTATCGCTGGTCGCCGCCGGGCCCGAGGCAGAATTGCATGCCGCAAGCGCCATCCCCGATCCGACCGCAATCAGGCCGAAAAGATGACGGCGCGTCATCAGATTTTTCATGTCATTTCCTCGCGAGAATGGATTTCATCTGTTCGATTTCGGCCGCCTGCCCCGCGATGATGCCGCGGCAGAGTTCGCGTATCTCGGCATCTTTGAGAGAAGCCTGTTCACACATGAGGATCGCGCCCGAGTGATGCGGGATCATCGAACGCAAGAAGGCCGTGTCGCCGATCGTCGTCTGTGTCCGGATGAGCCCGAAGCTCCCGAAGAAGGCAACTGCCGATCCCAGCAGCAGGAACGTATTGAGACGTTTCGACGGGAACATGCCCGGCATTGCGACGATCATCAGCACGACCATCGGCGAGACCATCATCAGCGTCATGTAGAGCATGTTGAGATTATTGTAGAAGCTCGAGAGGCGGTCGATCATGACGAACATCACCAGATACATGATGACGCCGCTGACGATCGTCTGCAGCGCGAGGCTGCGATAGGCTGGTTTCACGGCATTTCTCCTCGACGTGTCGCCACCCCGCGAAACTTCTAGAACCAGGCCCGCACCCCCATCACGAAGCTGACGCCGCTCGCATCCTCGCCCGCGGCGCGGGCAAAACGCGCGGTATCGCCGACCTTGCGCGCCCATTCGACGCCGACATAAGGCGCGAATTCCTTCACGACCTCGTAACGCAGGCGAAGCCCGAGCTCGAAATCCGAAAGCCCCGAACCAACGCCGGTCTCGGGGACATCCTGGAGCGCAAAATTGACCTCCGCCATCGGCTGGAGGATCAGTTTCTGGGTGATGCGCTGGTCGTAATAGCCTTCGAGCCGGGCGAGCAGATCACCCTTGTTCGAAAGAAACAGCGCGCCCTCGACTTCGAACCAATAGGGGGCGAGCCCCTCGAAGCCGATCGTCGCATAGGTGCGGTCGGGGCCGGGCCCAAGATCCTGCCTGATACCCGCCTGCGCGTTGAAATAGGGTCCGATCGCCCGGCTGTAGAGCGCCTGTACCTCGGCGCTCTCGATGCCTTCGCCGAACACGCCCTCGCCTTCGCTCTTGATCGTCAGCCGGTTAATGTCGCCGCCGTACCAAGCCTCACCGTCCCAGCGGAACCCGTCGCGGCCCTTGCGCGCCTGATATTCGGCAAGGTTGAAGCTGATGAAAGCGATGGTCTGCGCACCATTCTCTTTCATCATGTCGTGGCGCGAATGCTCCATTTCGGCTTGGGGATAAATGCGATCGGCATACCAGTCGCCGGGAGGCGCAGGCGCGGTAGCATCGCCCGGCGGCAAATCGGTGCCGCTAGCGCTGCTCGTGGTCGCCATGCCTTCCATTCCCGCCATCGCGTCCGCAGATCCGCCCTTCGGGGTGCAATGGCCCATTTTGGCATGTTCGGGCGGGCAATCGGGATCGGACGGCTGCGGTGCGCCATGATCCATCGCACCCATGTCCGAAGCGCCCTTGCCTGGAGCTTCCGCCTCAGGCGTACAATGACCCATCGCCGCATGTTCGGGCGGGCAGCTTGAAGCCTCGGGTTCCATGTCCATGCCCTGCATGTTCCCATGGTCCATCTGCTCCATCGACCCTTCGGCGGGCGCTTCGGGCGCGGACTGCGCTACGGGTGCTGGCGTTGGCGAGGGAGCGGGTGTCGGCGCGGGCGCCGCACCATGCATCGAATGATCCATCGACTGCGCCGCGGCGGGCACAGCAAAGGCCAGCGGGGCGATACCCGCGAGGAGAAGCGCGACCCGGGTCATTCGCCGTCTCCCTTCGGACGGACGCTGACGACGCGCATCATCCCCGCGTGCATGTGATAGAGAAGGTGGCAATGGAACGCCCAGTCGCCGAGCGCGTCGGCGGTGAAATCGAAGCTCGCGATGCCGCCCGGCTGGACAAGCACCGTATGCTTGCGCGGCGACCGGTCGCCCTTGCCCGTCACCAGTTCGAAAAAATGGCCGTGGAGGTGGATGGGGTGGCTCATCATCGAATCGTTGATGAGGTTGATCCGCACGCGCTCTCCCTCGATGAAGGGGATGGGCTCGTGATAGTCGGACATCTTGATGCCGTCGAACGACCACATGAAGCGTTCCATATTGCCGGTCAGATGGATGTCGAGCGAGCGCGAGGCGGCGCGGGTATCGGGGTTGCGCTCGAGCGCGACAAGGTCATGGTAGGTCAGCACCTTGTGCCCGACATTCTCCAGTCCCTGCCCCGGCTCGCCCATGCGATCCATCGGCATCGGCGAGATCGTCTGAACGCTGGGATCGCGCTTGACCTGCGGCGCGACACTGAAGTCGCGCATGCTGTGCTGCATGCCTCCGCCAGATCCATGATCCATGCCCGCCATCGCGCCGCTTTCCCCCGCTGGCGTACAATGGCCCATCTTGGCATGTTCGGGAGGACAAGAAGGGTCGCTCGCCGGCATGGGCATGGCGCCCATATCGCCGCCCGAATGGTCCATACCCGCCATCGCGCCGCCCGACATGTCGCCCATGCCCATGTCCTTCATGGTCGCGAGCGGCCGTTCGCGGAGCGGCGGCACCTCGGCGACCATGCCAGCGCGCGGTGCGAGCGTCGCGCGTCCCATGCCCGAGCGGTCATTGGCCTCGGCAACGAGCGTATAAGCACGGTCCTCGACCGGGGTCACGATGACGTCATAGGTTTCGGCAACCGCGATCTGGAATTCGTCGATCTCGGTCGGCACGACATTGAGCCCGTCAGCCTGGACGACAGTCATCCTGAGGCCCGGGATGCGGACGTTGAAGATCGTCATCGCCGACGCATTGACGATACGCAGGCGTACCCGCTCGCCCGGGCTGAAGAGCGCGGTCCAGTTGTCGCGCGGACCATGGCCGTTGACGAGGAAGGTGTAGGTCGAACCATTGACGTCGGCGACGTCGGTCGGGTCCATCCGCATCTTGCCCCAATCGATCCGCTCCTTGAGCGGTTGATCCTTGCCGGCGAGCAGGCCCGCCAGCGTCTGGCGCTGCATGTTGAAATGGCCGGGATTGACCTTGAGCTTGCGGAAGATCGCCTCGGGCGACAATTGACTGTGGTCGGACAGGACGACGACATGCTCGCGATCGTAGCCGATCGGGTCGGCGCCCGCGGGATCGATGACGATCGGGCCATAATGGCCGAGCTGTTCCTGAAGCCCCGAATGGCTGTGATACCAATAAGTCCCCGATTGAACGACCGGGAATTCATAGACAAACTTCGAGCGCGGCTTGATGCCGGGGAAGCTGACGCCGGGCACGCCGTCCATCTGGAACGGCAGGATCAGCCCGTGCCAGTGGATCGAGCTGTCCTCGTCGAGATCGTTGACGACGGTCAGGCGCGCTGTCTGCCCTTCCTTTAGACGGACGAGCGGCGCGGGCACGGTGCCGTTGATCCCGATCGCGCGGCTGACCTTGCCGTCGATCCGCATCGTCTGCCGGGCGATGCGCAGCGTTATGTCATTGCCGGATACGGTCGGAAGCGGCGCGGTGATGCCGGACGACACCGACTGGGCCCAGGCCGGGAACCATGCGGCCATCGCCGCAGCAGCCCCTCCACCCAAAGCTCCACTGACGAACCGACGCCTTTCCATCTGCATATTCTTTCCGACCGTTACTGACTGTTCCTAAAGCTATACGCAGGCGGCACGGCTGCCCCTCAATAAAAATGCCGGACGATGAGGAGATGCCGCCTGAACGAGCGGTCGAACCCTCAACCCTCGGCGCTCGCAGATGTTCCCGCGAGCAATTCCCGGAGCCTGGTCCGCGCTCGATAGAGGCGCGTTTCGACTGTTTTCTCGCTGACGCGCAAAATGACCGCTGTTTCGGCCTGGCTGACCTCGTCGACACCGCGGAGGAGCAACACTTCGCGCAAATTCTGCGGCAGCTGATCGATCGCCCCGCGAACCTTGGCGAGCTCTCGCCTGTCGGTCGCCGCGGAATCGGGCCCAGGACCATCGCTTGCTACGTGATGCGCATTTTCGAGCGGGAGCGCGCGGGAGAAAAAGGCGCGCACCTTTCGCCGTCGTGCCCAGTCGCGACATTTGTTGAGCGCGATACGGGCGATCCATGTGCGGAAGGGGCGTTCGCCATCATAGCGATCGAGCGCCGAAAAGCCGGAGACGAACGTCTCTTGCGTCAGATCCATCGCCTCGTCGGCATCGCCGATCTGCTTTACGATGAGCCGGTAGACGCCCGTTTTGTAACGGCGCAGCAACTCGCGATAGGCGTCTTCGCGGTGCGCGCGCGCAAAGGCCGCCAGATCCTGGTCGCTACATTGCGATAGATCGGCGCTCACCGCGCATCGGCGGTCAGCGCCTTGACCACGCTCTTGTCGAACATTTCCGCTTGATCGGGGTTGAGAACCCCGCGCATCGCGAAGAGATGCTGGAGCGTTTCCTTCTGCAATGTCCCCATCACCTCATGCGTCTCGTCGATCGCCTCGGTGACGCGCGGTCCATAGCCATGCTCGGCTTCGATCGCCTGCGCGAGCCGGACATTGGCGGCGCGCATCTCGAGTTCGAGCGCCTGGCGGCGACCGGCGAAGTCGGCTTCGATCCGCTCGAGTTTCTTTTCCTGCTCCGGGGTCAGGTCGAGTTGGCCGTGGAGAAGCGCATGAAGTTCGGTTTCGCTGGCTTTGGGCGCATCGGCCACCAGACGGCCGATGAACACGCCGGCAATCGCCGCGGCGAAGGCAATGAGCCCCAAGAGAAGAAGACGGCGCGACGGCATCGCTACTGTACATCCAGCAAGGTGGAAGGCACCAATGCGCTAGGCGGGCCGAATGGGGTCAGGGGGCTTGCCGCGACCGCCGGCTGGGAAATCGCACTCCCCGCAAAGACACCGCCGCCGAGCGAGACAAAGGCCGCGAGCGCCATCAGGCGGCGCATCGCTACCGCTTCGCGCCGGCGGATCGCCAATGCGCCCATGATGCGATCATCGAGCGCATCGAGCGCTGCGGGCAGATCGATCCTGTTCAAAATGCGAAGCTCCTTATCCATCGATCGTCTCTTCAAACCTTTCCATCATTGTACATACGCGCCGAAGCGCCTCACCCCTCACACCAGAATATTATTCCGGAATATTTGAGGGCCATGCCGATATCCTGCGTATTAGCAGGACAGACACGCATTTGGAGGTGTTCATGTTCAAGTCTCTTCTCCCCTCTGCAGCGGCGGCTTTCGCTCTGCTTCTCATGCCGGCCACGGCAAGCGCGCACACCAAGCTCGTCAGCTCGACGCCCGCCGCCAATTCGACCGTTTCGAAGGTCACGTCGGTCAATCTTCAGTTCAACGAAAAGATCGTCGCCTCGACCCTCAAGACCGAGCTGGTCATGACCGGCATGCCCGGCATGGCCAATCATGCCCCGATGAAGGTGCCTTACTCGTCGATGATGGGCAAAGAGGGCAAGTCGGCGATGCTGATGCTCAAGCGGCCGCTGACAGCCGGAACCTACAAGGTCACATGGTCGGCGGCGGGCGCTGATACCCACCGCATGGGCAGCGAATTCAGCTTCACCGTAAAGTAAAAGACGGTGGGGGACCCCGTTCTGATCGGCATCAGGTTCGCACTTTATGCGGACCTGATGCTCATCGCCGGCCTTGCTGCGTTCCCGCTTTTTGCGCTGACACGGAGCGAACGCCTTGCGCCGCAGTCGATGATGGCCTCGATCTGGCGCGCAGAGCGATGGCTCTGCGCCATCGGGCTGCTCGTCTCCAGCCTCGGAATGGGCGTGCTCGCGGCCTCGATGCAGGGCGTGGGCATCCTCTCCCTGGAGTTCCAACCCTTTTGGGATCTGGTTCGCGAAACCGAGGTCGGCATGGCCTGGATCTACCGGAGCGCCGCGCTGCTCGTTGCGTTGGCGGCGGCAGTCTGGATGACGCGCCGGCCGACAATCGCAGCCGCCATACTCACTCTTGCCGGCTCGGTCGCCGTCGCGACATTGGTCTGGTCGGGCCATGCGGGCGCGACCGAGGGCGCGGCGGGCACCCTGCATCGGGCCAGCGACATATTGCACCTGATCGCAGCGGCGGTCTGGATCGGCGCAATCGGCGCCTTTCTTATGCTGATCTCGCCCCAGCGCCTCCGCGAATGGCCGGGGGGACTCCAAATTGCGTCGCGGAGTCTCGATCAATTCTCGCGCGTCGGTACGATCTGCGTCCTCGTCATCGCCGCCACCGGCCTCGTCAACAGCCAGATGATCGTCGGCGCCGAGAATCTCGGCCGCTCCCTCGGCTCGCCCTATGGACAATTGCTCCTCGCCAAGCTTGCGCTGTTCGGACTGATGTTAGCGCTCGCGGCGGCGAACCGCTGGCAGCTGACCCCGGCGCTCGCGGCCGCCGTCCCGGAGACCAATACCGACAATGTCGCCGCCGACCCCGACCTCGCGATCGCAGCCATGCGCAGAAGCTTGGTCATCGAAGCGTCGGCCGCGCTCGCCATACTCGCGCTGGTCGCCTGGTTCGGCACGCTCGAACCCTTCGTCGCCGTCGATCCGGTTTGACCGCCAGCACCGTCTCATGGTCCGGTTCGATCATGCTCGGGGCCGGCTGGGCGTTGATTGACGCACGCATCGGGAGCAGCCGTCCTCATAGCCATGTGGCGCATCAGATCAGCCTCGCCGTCGAACGAGACCTCGAAATTTCCGGTGATGCCGACATGATAGTCCCTGCCGGACACGCCATTGCCATCGCATCGCATGTCCGGCACCGCCTGGGACCGCCGGGTGCCCTCGTGCGATCATTTTATCTCGACCCGCTTTTTCGTGCCGACGCGCGGCTGTCCGCCGGATCGGCGCCCGTCCTGTTGACACCAGTAGAGACGGCCGGACTATGCGATATCGCTAGCGGCGCGGACGCGAAGCGCTGGGCGTCCGACTATCTCGACCGGTCGCAGGTGCGTCCGGTGGATGCACGCCTGTCCGAGGCGCTCGCGGCCCCTAGTGATTTGTCGACCGCGCGCGCATTGGCCGACGTCGCCTGCCTCTCGCCCTCGCGCCTTCGCGAAATCGTCTGCCGCGACTTCGGCGTGCCTCCGGCCAAATTGCTGCAGTGGCTCCAGCTTCAACGCGCCGTGCGGGCGCTGGTCGGCGGCGGAGGTCTCGCCGACGCCGCGGCGGCGGGAGGCTTCGCCGATCAGTCGCACTTCACGCGCCGCTGCGCTCAATGGCTAGGCGTGACGCCTTCGGCTGGCCTTAGCGCCTTCGCGTTCGAAATCGTGTCCTGAGCCGGATGCGCCTCGCACCGCGTCGCTCCGGCGAAACATTCAAGACCGCCGCGCCTGCTTGCCCCTAAGCGTCTCCTCGAGACCGGCGAGTGCGGTCGCAATCCGGCGGCAAGCCAAAGCGTCGAAAGGAGACGGCCATGCCCGACCCGAAACCCGTAGCAAGATCCTACACGCCAGCGGCAGGATATCACTTCCTGACGCCCTTTTATGATTTCGGCGTCGCGGTGACGACGCGCGAGCGCGTGTGGCGCGACCGTCTCGTTCGCCATATGGCGCTCGGCGAGGGTGACGTCATTCTCGATATCGGCTCGGGTACGGGAAATCTCGCGCTGGCGATCGCTCGCCATAGCCGGGACGTCCGCTATCTTGGTTTCGACCCCGACGAGGCCGCGATGCGAATTGCCCGAACGAAGACCGCGCAGATTGTTCCACCGCCGGAGTTTCGAGTTGGCTTTTTCGCGGCTTCGGCGATCGATGACTGGCCCTCGCCTTCCAAGATTGCGATCTGCCTCGTCCTTCATCAGGTCGGGCTTGAGGAAAAGGCACGTCTGCTACGCGAGGCCCGGCAGGTGCTCGCGCCGGGCGGCAAACTCTATGTCGCCGACTATGGAGAACAGCGCAGCCGCCTCATGCGGTTGCTGTTCCGCCTGACGATCCAGCAGCTCGACGGCGTCCAGGACACCCAACCCAACGCCGATGGATTGCTCCCGGTGCTGATGAGAGAGGCAGGCTTTTGCGATGTTCGCGAACTTGAGACGTTCCGCACGCCAACCGGTGCGATCGCGATCATCGAGGCCCGAAAGCCCGGGACCTGACGGCACAGGGCAAAGAAAATCCAAGGGATAATCGCCTTTCTTGCGTATCGATAGAAGCGGCTCCATTCTGGAACCGCCAGGAACGACGCCAGCGGCGAACTCGACCGGTGGCGTTTGGACCGCCCCGCCGCGAGGCGGGCATCCGACACATACGGGAGCGGCGGCGATGCACGATCATCAGAGCGCAGAAAAAGGCAGCGGGAGCACGACCGATCCCGTCTGCGGCATGACGGTCGATCCGGCCACCACACCTCACACCGCGACGCATAGCGGCAAGCATCACTATTTCTGCAGCGCAGGCTGCCTCGCCAAATTCGAGGCCGATCCCGATCTTTATGCCGCAAAAAGCGAGCCGGCCGCAGCCGATGCACCCGAAGGCGCCATCTGGACCTGCCCGATGCATCCCGAAATCCAGCGCGCCGGCCCCGGAAGCTGCCCGATCTGCGGCATGGCACTCGAGCCCGTCATGCCGACAGCATCGGACGGCCCCAGCGAAGAATATCGCGATATGCGGCGGCGCTTCTGGATCGGGCTCCTTCTCGCCCTCCCGGTGGTTGCGCTCGAAATGGGCGGCCATCTGACGGGCCTCCACCAATATGTCGGCCGCCAGACGAACAACTGGATCCAGATGCTGCTCGCGACCCCCGTCGTGCTATGGGCTGGCTGGCCCTTCTTCGAGCGCGCCTGGCTCTCGATCCGCAACAAGAGCCTCAACATGTTCACCCTCATAGCGATGGGGACGGGCGTTGCCTGGGGCTACAGCATGATGGCGACGATTCTCCCGCAAATCTTCCCGGCAGCCTTCCGCGCCGCCGATGGTTCGGTCGCGGTCTATTTCGAGGCCGCCGCAGTCATCACGGTCCTGGTGCTACTCGGGCAGGTGCTCGAACTCAGGGCCCGCGAAACGACGAGCGGCGCGATCCGCGCGCTCCTTGACCTGACACCGAAGCTCGCCCGGCGCGTCCGCAGCGATGGAAGCGACGAGGAGGTAGCGCTCGAGGAAGTCGCGGTCGGCGACATGCTGCGCATCCGTCCGGGCGAAAAAGTCCCCGTCGATGGCATCGTCGTAGAAGGCCGCGGCACAGTCGACGAATCGATGGTTACGGGCGAATCGATGCCGGTCACCAAGGCGGCCGGCGCGGCGCTGATCGGCGGGACGATCAACCAGACGGGCGGCCTGCTCATGCGCAGCGAGAAGGTCGGGCGCGACACGATGCTCGCGCGGATCGTACAAATGGTCGCCGACGCGCAGCGCAGCCGGGCGCCGATCCAGCGTCTCGCCGATACCGTTTCGGGCTGGTTCGTGCCCGGCGTCATCGTCGTCGCCATCGTCGCTTTCATTGTCTGGTCGCTTCTCGGCCCCGCGCCCGCCATGGCCTACGGCCTTATCGCCGCCGTCTCGGTGCTCATCATCGCCTGCCCCTGCGCGCTCGGCCTCGCGACGCCGATGTCGATCATGGTCGGCGTGGGGCGTGGCGCCGAAGCCGGCGTGCTGATCAAAAATGCCGAGGCGCTTGAACGGATGGAGAAGGTCGACACCCTCGTCGTCGACAAGACCGGGACGCTGACCGAAGGCAGGCCCTCGGTCGTCGCCATCGAAGTCGCCGAAGGCTTCGAAGAGCAGGATCTGCTCCGGATTGCCGCGAGCCTCGAGCGCAGCAGCGAACATCCATTGGCGGCCGCGATCGTCAAGGCCGCCGAGGACCGGGGCCTCGCGCTGGTCGAGCCATCGGGGGTCGACCAGCCGGTCGGCAAGGGTATCGTCGGGGTCGTCGACGACAAGGCGATAGTCCTCGGCAATGCGAGCTTTCTTGAAGAATATGACGTCGATCTGGGCGCGCTCACCGAGGCAGCCGACCGCCTTCGCACAGACGGCGCGACGGCGATCTACATCGCGGTCAATGGCAAGGCGGCCGGGGTCATCGCCATCGCCGACCCCGTCAAGGAAACGACGGGCGACGCGCTCGCGGCGCTGCGCGAGGCCGGAATCAAGGTCATCATGCTCACCGGCGACAATCGCGTCACCGCCGAGGCGATCGCGCGGCGCCTCGGCATCGACGACGTTGAGGCCGACGTCCTCCCCGACCAGAAGAGTGCGGTCGTGCAGCGGCTGCGCGAAGAGGGCCGGATCGTCGCGATGGCCGGCGACGGGGTCAACGACGCCCCCGCGCTCGCCGCCGCTGACGTCGGCATCGCGATGGGCTCGGGAACCGATGTCGCCATCGAAAGCGCGGGTGTGACGCTGCTGCGCGGCGACCTTCTGGGCATCGTGCGGGCGCGGCATCTCAGCCATGCGACGATGGCGAACATCCGCCAGAATCTCTTCTTCGCTTTCGCCTATAATGTCGCCGGGATTCCGGTCGCTGCGGGCGTGCTCTATCCGGTCTTCGGACTATTGCTCTCGCCGGTCATTGCCGCCGCTGCGATGGCACTCTCGTCCGTCAGCGTCATCGCCAATTCGTTGCGGCTGCGCTTTGCCAGAATCTGATCGAAACCACCGGAGAAGTTCGGACGCAATAAGGGGAAATGATATGAGACGACTGACGATTACAGCAATCACATTGGCCATGCTGGTGGCCGTCCCGGCTCAGGCGACCGAGCCTGTGGATTATCAGGGCGCGGCGGCAGCGCTCGCGCAGTATAAATCAGCGATGGAAAAGCGGGACCTGACCGGCGTCGAGGCACTCTTTTCGCCAGACGCCCAGATATTCGAGTCGGGCGGCGTCGAAGGGAATTTCGCCCACTATCGCGACCATCACCTCGGTCCCGAACTCAAGGAGTTCAGATCCTTTGCCTTCCGCAACTACAAGATATCGGTTCGGGGCGAAGGCGATGTAGCGATCGCGACCGAGACCTATAGCTTCTCGATCGTACTCGCGAGCGGCGAAACAATCGAGCGGGACGGCGTCGCAACGAGCGTCCTTAAATGGGAAAACGGAAAGTGGCAGATCGTCAATCTGCACAGTTCCTCACGCAAGCCCAAGGTGCGGCCGGCGGGCGGCGCCTGATCGCGTGAAGAAAGGGCTCGCCCCCGAGGCTCGCGGGCCCGGGCGGGCCCTGAGGCCTCGCCGAGCCCGCGCCTGAACGAAACGCATAAGTCCGATCGAGTAAGGGGCGCCCGGAATTACCTCGACGCGGCAAGTACGCAAACCACCTGTCTCCTTTGCGACAAGGGAAAACCTGTTGCGGTGCGTATCATCTGTTGAACAGCCTTTGCATCGCGTTCGGCTTCACAGCTCGACGCTTGTTTTGAGGGAGATAGACGATGGAGCGTTTTCGAAACTTCGATTTCCGGAAGCACATGCCTAGCTTGGCGTTCACGCTCCTGGCCGTTGCCGTCATAGCTGGCGCTGGAGCAATCACCGTCTATCTCGGCCTGTACAATATAGCGGCCGATGCACCTCATAGCCGACTGACTTACAGCGTCATCGAAACATTCAGGGAGCAATCCATCGCAGCCCGGTCCGGATCGATCGCGGTGCCGGCGGATTTGGCGGCTCCGGCGCGGATCGCATCGGGCGCCGGACTATACACGGAGATGTGCAGCGGCTGCCATCTGGCGCCCGGAATGGAAAAAACCGAAATGAGTCAGGGGCTGTATCCGCAAGCGCCCATCTTGTTCAAAGGTTCGGATCGTTCTGCCTCGGAGCAATTCTGGATCATCAAGCATGGAATCAAGATGACCGCCATGCCGGCGTGGGGAAAAACGCACGATGATCGTCTTATCTGGGATATGGTCGCGTTCATCCGGCAACTTCCAAGCCTGTCGCCGGCTCAGTATCAGGCAATGACGCAGAATGTGCCAATGGACCATGACGCGATGATGAAGGGCATGACAGAGGCCAAGGCCGCGAGTCAGGAAACAAGCGAGGCGGGCGAACACGCAGGGCACTGACCTCATCGACAATTGCATATCGCCGACCCTTGTCGGCGTGAGTCAACCCGTTCACGCGACGGCGCCCTGTGGAACGAGAACGTATCATGACCTGCGTTCAGGCGAGGTATTCCTCCCGGGCGCGCTAGCGCCCGGGAGGACCGACGACCGTAGGGGAGCCGCCGGGGAACCTCGCGAGACGAGGAACCTCAGAAGAAATAGCGCAGCTGCAGCCCGTACTGACGCGGCTCGCCGTAGATGTAGAGCGGAAGGGTCGGATTCGAGACACCGGTGGCGTCCGTCCCGATCGTACTATAGCTCACATATCGCTCGTCGGTCAGATTTCGGCCATAAAGTGCAATTTCCCACGCTTCGCTAGCTGGCTGCCAAGCGATACGGCCGTTGACGAGAGTCGTGGCGTTTCCGGAAAAGAGCGGATTGTTGCTGGGCTTGAAAAAGACGCTGTCGCGCCAAGAGATGTCGGTCCGCAATGTCAGCATTCCGCCGCCCAGGGACGCCTTATATTCTCCGCCGAGAGTGATGTTCCACTTGGGCGCGTTGGGCAGCCGCTTGCCTTTGAGGCTTGCACCGGCATCGTCAAAATAGACATCGTAGCGAGCATCGAGATAAGCGATCGTCGATGTGAGCGTCAGACGATCGAACGGCCGCGCCATCAGTTCCGCCTCGACCCCCTTGATCGTCGCCTTGCCGGCGTTGGTGGTACTGGCAACGCCATTGTTATACTCAACCACCTGAAGATTGGTGTAATCATAGTAGAAGGCCGAAACATTTGCTCGAAGCCGACGATCGAGGAGCGTCGATTTCAGGCCGACTTCGTAGCTCCAAATATATTCCGGGAGGAAGGGCCGCCCGTCGCCCAGCTGGAATCCGCCCGATTTGAACCCGCGGGTTGCCGACGCATAAACCATGACGTCGTCGGCAACGTCGTAATCGATCCCGATTTTCGGAGTCCAGGCGGTCCAGGATGATCTGGGCTGGCCGGCATCGACCTGGTTTCCGTTCAGCAAGACCCGATATGCGAAATCCTTCTTCTCGTAGGAATAACGGAGCCCCCCGGTCAAACGGAGGCGCTCGATGAGTTCGTAGCTCGCTTGACCGAAAAGCGCGAAAGCGTTCGTCGTATTGTTTTCCGGGATCGCGAGCCGACGGCCCGGTTCGATGATCCGTATTTCGTCATTGCCCTTTTCGTTGAGATAGAAGGCTCCGACGATCCAGCGCAGCTTGTCTGCATCATTGTTGAGCAGTTGGAACTCCTGCGTGAAGCTGCGAGAGCGTTCGAAAAACTCGATATCGCGGAGGAAGAGGTCGGTCGAGTCGACATCGAGCGCCTGGACGACCTTGCTCTTGCGCAGCGCAGTGATCGAGCGGATCGTGACCGGACCACCATCCCAGTTCATCGTCGAGGACACGCCCCAAGCATCGACGTCGTAACGCGGCAGGCGGTCGAGCGCGGCTTCTTTGTCATTGGCCGGGATCGTCGCCCCCGCATCGATGAAGCCTTGCGGATAAAAGGGCCGGACAGACCGTGCGCCAGTCTCGCGATCGCGGCTGGCATCCGCCCGCAGCACGATCTCAAGACGGTCGCTAGCGTCGATCGCAAGCGTCAGTCGTCCGGCGAGATTGTCTTCATTCTGGTATCGCCGTCCCGAAACGATGTCGCGGTAGATGCCGTCACGCTGGTTGGCAAGCAAGGTGAGACGGCCTCGGACGCCCGCTCCGAGCGGCCCCGAAATCGTGCCACTAAGCGAGCGCTTCTCATAATTTCCGACTGTGAGCCCCAGCGCGCCGGTCAAATCCTCCGTTGGCATCTTGGAGATGATGTTGAGCGTGCCGCCGGCGGAGTTGCGACCGAAGAGAACGCCCTGCGGACCGCGCAGAACCTCGATGCGTTCAACGTCGAACAAATCCTGATAGCTCGTCGTCGGACGCGAGATGTAGACACCGTCGTAATGGACCGTCGTGCTGGGATCGGTCGCAACGCCGAACGCGGAGGTGCCGATTCCACGAATATTGATGATCGCCATGGAATCGTTGGTGATCGACACGCCCGGCACGAAAAATTGCAGGTCTTCGACGTTGGATATGCCCGTTGCCGTAAGCGCCTCGCCGGTCATCGCTGTGACCGAGACGGGAACAGACTGCAAATTTTCCTCGCGCTTCTCGGCCGTTACGATGATCTCCGCGAGGCCTTCCGACTGGGCTTCCTGAGCCTGCACAGGCATTGCGAACGCCATCGCAATCGCCGCGAGCGAAGTTCGCTGCATTGTGCGCTTCTTTAACGAGCAACAGTATAGATTGTTCACTACGCTTCCCCTGTTTCGAAGAACTGCGCCGTCGCGCAGCTCAAATGAGTTTCGGGGAAGTCGAGGACAAAAACATGCATGCCCGGAAACCGCTGTTTACGGCTTCCGGGTTCAAACACCCAACATCCCCTACTGAGATTGATTACGCACCAGAACGCCCCATCCCTCAAAAAATGGTACAGAGAACGTTTGACCGATGGAATTGGGCTCTCCGATTTGTCCGGCTTGCCAGAATGAAGTTGACGCGGAATGCGCCAAGGATCATGCTTTCGTCATGAAGCGCCGCTTCTCGCTCCTGCTCCTTCTCGGAGCCTTGCTGGGTCTCTTGGCCCAGGAAGCGGCGTTCGCTTCAGCGATGCCGATGCCCGACACGGCCATCACCGCGTCCGCAATGAGCGACGAATGCGCGGAGATGATGGGCATCGACAAGTCGCAGGACAAGAGGCCCTGCCAAGGTCTCACGCTCGACTGCATTGCCAAGATGGGCTGCGCGCTTCCGCCCGCCGTCGTATCGCCGGCTATGCCGCTCGAAACGAAAGCGCATGTCCCAGGCTTGCTCGATCCGCTTCCTGTCCGGCGGCTCGCTGGCAGAACATTCGGCCCCGAACCCGATCCACCTCTATCCCTCGGCTGAATTGCAAAAGGCGAACCGCGCTTCCGGCGCGCCTTTCCTAGCTTTTCAACCGAGGAATTCGACATGAAACCTATTTTTGCTCTTGCCGCACTCGCGGCCGCAACGCTTGCCGCTCCCGTTTTCGCACAGGAAGCGCCGGGGGGCCATTATGAATGGCAGACCCGCCAGGTGCCGGGGCCGAACAAGTCCAATACCACCTCGCGGGTCCGCGTCTGGGTGAAGGACAAGTCCGCCCAGATGGCCAACTGCGACTGCGACATGATGAAGGCCGATCCGGCCGATTGCATGAAAAAAATGACCGGCGGCCACATGGCGCACCCCGCGGCGTAATATCTCCATCCCCGGCGCCTATGCGCCGGGGATGGCCTCGCCCGATCCAAAAAGGGGGAAATCATGCGCCTTTTCTTTGCGGCAGCCGTGCTTGCGCTGCCCACGGCCCTGCACGCCGAACCGATGTCGCTCGATGATGCGCTTCGGCTGGCGGAAACGCGAGCGCCCGAATTACAAGCCCGAGAAGCCGGGCTCGATGCCGCGCGGTCGGCGGCAATCGCCGCCGACCGGCTTCCCGACCCGAAGCTCAATCTCGCCATCCAGGATTTCCCGGTAACCGGTCCCGATGCGGGCCGGTTCAATCGCGACGATTTCACGATGCAGGTCATCGGCGTCAGCCAGGATTTCCCGAACCCCGCCAAGCGACGCGCACGCGCGACGCGCGCGCAGGCCGATATCGGAATCGCCCGCGCCGACGAGGCAGTTACCGCGCAGGACGTCCGGCTCGCGACTGCGCTTGCCTGGGTCGATCTCTTCTATGCCAAGAAGCGGCTGAAGGAACTCGACCTGCTCGACGCCGGTCTCGGGGATTTGCAAGCAACGGTGACGGCGCGACTAGCGAGCGGCGCGGCGCGCCCGGCGCAAGCGCTGGAGCCCGATCAGCTTCGCGCCGCGATCAACGACCGCCGCAGCGCGCTCGCCGCCGAGATCGCCCGCGCCCGCGCACAGCTCGCGCGTTTCACCGGCGACCCCGTCGCCGACACGGCGGGTGACCCGCCGCCGCCGACGGTCGACGAGGCGACGCTCCGCGCCGGCATCGACGCCTTGCCGCGGCTGCGCGCGCTCGATGCCCGCACGTTGGCGGCCGACGCCGAAACGGGTCTTGCGCGCGCCGACAAGCGCCCCGACTGGAGCGTCAATGCGGCCTATGGACGTCGCGAGCCCAATTATGGCGACCTCGTCACGCTCGGCGTCACCATCGACCTGCCCTTCTTCTCGAAGAAGCGGCAGGACCCGAAAATCGCGGCGCGAGCCAGCGAAGCGACGCGTGCGCGCCTCGACCGCGAGGCCGCGAAGCGCGACATCACGGCGGCGCTCGATGCCGATCTCGCCGACCATCGCATGCATCATGAGCAGCTTGGCAATGCACGGTCGCGGCTGGTCCCGCTCGCCAAGAAGCGCGCTGAACTCGACCTCGCCAGTTACGCCGCCGGGAAGCTCGACCTCGGGACAGCGCTGCTGTCGACGCTCGCGCTGGTGGAGGCCGAAGTCGATGCGCTGGCGCGCGAAGCCGAGGTCGCGCGCGACGCGATCCGGATCAATTACATTTATGGGGAGACAGGGCGATGACCGATGCGACGTCAGCGGCGCGGTGGCGCGCCGCTATCCTGGCCGCGGTGCTGATCGCGGGCGGCGGCGGCTATTGGCTGGGACAGCGCGGGGACAGCCATGCGCCGGGGGGAACCCCCGCCGACAGCCGCAAGATCCTCTATTATTACGACCCGATGTTTCCGAACCAGAAGTTCGACAAGCCCGGCAAGTCGCCCTTCATGGATATGCAGCTCGAGCCTAAATATGCCGATGAGGCTGGCGGTTCTGGCACCGGCCCCGGCATCACGGTCGATCCGGCCGCGAGGCAGAGCCTCGGAATACGCGTCGTCGCGGCCGAAATGGGCAGTCTGGCGGCGACCTTCGACGTCAATGGCAGTGTGGATTTCAACCAGCGCGACGTCGCCATCGTCCAGGCGCGCTCGGGCGGCTTCGTCGAGCGCGTCTATCGCCTCGCGCCCGGCGACGTCATCGGCGCCGGCACGCCGATCGCCGACCTGCAATTGCCCGAATGGGGCGGCGCCCAGACCGAATATCTGAGCGTCAAGAAACTCGGACGCCCCGACCTCACTTCAGCGGCACGCCAGCGGCTGCGGCTGATGGGCATGCCCGAAGGGGTGATTGCCGAGGTCGACCGGACCGGACGAACCGGCGGCAGGCTGACGGTACGCGCGCCGATCGGCGGCGTCGTCCAGACACTTAATGCGCGCGCGGGCGTCACGCTCGCCACGGGGCAGACGCTCGCCGAAATTTCGGGGCTCGGCACGGTATGGCTCAACGCGGCGCTACCCGAAGCGCAGGCCGGGTTGGTCAACATCGGCCAGCGGGCGACGGCGACCCTTACCGCCTTTCCCGGCGAGAGCTTCGCCGGCAGGGTCGTGGCGATCCTGCCGACGACGACCGCCGACAGTCGGACTCTGACGGTGCGCATTGAACTCGCCAATCGCGGCGGGCGTCTCCGCCCCGGAATGTTCGCGGCGGTAGCGCTCGGCGGCGATGCCAAACCGGCGCTGCTGGTGCCGAGCGAAGCGGTGATCCGCACCGGCACGCGCAGCATCGTGATGCTCGAGAAGGGCGACGGTCGCTATCATCCTGCCGAAGTGGTCGCTGGGCGCGAAGGCGGCGGCAAGACCGAGATATTGCGGGGGCTCGCACCCGGCGAGAAGGTCGTCGCGTCGGGTCAGTTCCTGCTCGATTCCGAAGCGAGCCTGACCGGTCTCACCGTGCGCCCGCTGGAGCCTGCGCAATGATCGCGAAGATCATTCGCGCCTCGGTCGCGGCGCGCGGCCTTGTCGTCGCGGCGGCACTGATCCTGACGCTGCTCGGGATCGCTGCGGTCCGCACGACGCCGGTCGATGCCCTGCCTGATCTCTCGGACGTTCAAGTCATCATCCGCACCACTTATGCGGGCCAGGCACCGCGGATCGTCGAGGATCAGGTCACCTATCCGATCACGACGACGATGCTCTCCGTGCCCGGAGCGCGCGTCGTGCGCGGCTATAGCTTCGTCGGCGACAGCTTCGTCTATGTGCTATTCGACGACGGCACCGATCCCTATTGGGCGCGCAGCCGCGTCCTCGAATATCTGAGCCAGGTGCAAAGCCGCCTCCCCGAGGGCGCACGCGCGAGCCTCGGCCCCGACGCAACCGGGGTCGGCTGGATCTATGAATATGCGCTGGTCGACAAGAGCGGCCGCCACGATCTCGCCGAACTGCGCAGCCTGCAGGACTGGTTCCTCCGCTTCGAACTCAAATCGGTCCCCGGCGTCGCCGAGGTCGCGAGCATCGGCGGCATGGTGCGCCAATATCAGATCATCGTCGATCCGCAGAAGCTCGCCGCCTTCGGGGTGACCGCGCCGGAGGTGGCAGACGCCCTCAAGCGCGCCAACCAGGAAAGCGGCGGCGGCAGCCTCGAACTCGCCGAAGCCGAATATATCGTCCGCGCGAGCGGCTATCTGAAGTCGCTCGACGACTTTCGCGCGGTTCCTCTCCGCACTGCAAGCGGCGGCATTCCGGTTACGGTGGGCGACGTCGCAACGGTCCAGATCGGCCCTGACGCAAGGCGCGGCATTGCCGAACTCAACGGCGAGGGTGAGGTCGCGGGCGGCGTCATCGTCATGCGAGAGGGCAAGAATGCCCGCGAGGTTATCGACGGCGTCCGCACCAAGCTCGCCGAGCTCAAGCGCAGTCTGCCACCCGGCGTCGAGATCGTCACCACCTATGACCGTTCGGGGCTGATCGACCGCGCGGTCGACAATCTCACCTCGAAGCTCGTCGAGGAGTTCATCATTGTCGGGCTCGTCTGCGCGCTCTTCCTCTGGCACGCGCGCTCGGCGCTGGTGGCCATCCTGACGCTGCCGCTCGGCATCCTCATCGCCTTCATCGTCATGCGGCTGCAGGGGCTTAACGCCAATATATTGTCCTTGGGCGGCATCGCGATCGCGGTCGGCGCGATGGTCGACGCGGCGGTGGTGATGATCGAAAATGCCCACAAGCATCTCGAAAATTGGGAGCGCGATGATCCGGGCAAGGAATTGAAGGCCGCCGAGCGCTGGCGCGTGATCACCGACGCCGCCGCCGAAGTTGGGCCGGCGCTCTTCCTCAGCCTTCTCATCATCACCTTCTCTTTCATCCCGATCTTCACGCTCGAGGGCCAGGAAGGGCGGCTCTTCGCGCCGCTCGCCTTCACCAAAACCTATGCGATGGCCGCGGCGTCGATACTCTCGATCACGCTGGTTCCGGTACTCATGGGCTGGCTGATCCGCGGCCGGATTCCCGCCGAACAGGCCAATCCGATCAATCGCTGGCTGACCCGCGCCTATCGGCCGGCACTCGACTGGGTGCTGGCCCGCCCCAAAAAGGCGCTCGCGATCGCCGGCCTCGTCTTCGCCACCAGCCTGTGGCCGATGACCCAGATCGGCGGCGAGTTCATGCCGCAGATGCGCGAAGGCGACCTCCTCTACATGCCCTCGGCGCTTCCCGGCATTTCAGCGGCGCGCGCGTCGAGCCTGCTCCAGCAAACCGATCGGCTGATCAAGACGGTGCCCGAGGTCGAGAGCGTGTTCGGCAAGGCAGGGCGCGCCGACACCGCGACCGACCCGGCGCCCCTAGAGATGTTCGAAACGACGATCCGCTTCAAACCGAAAGAGCAATGGCGTCCCGGCATGACCGAGGAAAAGCTGGTCGAGGAACTCGATGCGCGGGTCCGCGTTCCGGGGCTCGCCAATTTCTGGATTCCCCCGATCCGCAACCGCATCGATATGCTCGCGACCGGGATCAAGAGCCCGGTAGGTATCAAGGTCGCGGGATCGGATCTGGCGGCGATCGACCAGACCGCCAAACGCATCGAAACGGTCGTCAAGACCGTGCCCGGCGTCGCCTCGGCGCTGGCCGAACGGCTGACCGGCGGGCGCTATATCGACGTCGACATCGATCGCGCCGCGGCGGCGCGCTACGGCCTCAATGTCGCCGACGTGCAGTCCATCGTCTCCGGCGCGATCGGCGGCGAGACGATCGGCCAGACGGTCGAGGGGCTCGCGCGCTACCCGATCAGCGTCCGCTATCCTCGCGAGCTGCGCGACAGTATCGGCGAACTCGCTAGCCTGCCGATCCTGACGCCGTCGCGCCAGCAAATCACGCTCGGCACCGTCACCAGCGTGAAGGTGAGCGACGGCCCGCCGATGCTGCGCAGCGAGAATGGACGTCCGGTGACCTGGATCTATGTCGACAGCCGCGGCCGCGACCTGCAGGGGCTGGTGCAGGACATTCAGCAGGTGATCGCGCGCGACGTCAAGCTGCCCCCCAGCGTGAGCGTCTCCTACACCGGACAGTTCGAGTTCCTCGTCCGCGCGACCGAACGGATGAAGATCGTGGTGCCGGTCACGCTCGCGATCATCTTAGTCCTGCTCTATCTCACCTTCCGCCGCTGGGACGAGGCTTTACTCATTATGGCAAGCTTGCCCTTCGCGCTCACCGGCGGCCTGTGGCTGCTCTATCTGCTCGGCTATAACCAGTCGGTCGCGAGCGCGGTCGGGTTCATCGCGCTCGCCGGCGTCGCCGCCGAGTTCGGGGTCGTGATGCTTATCTATCTCAAGCAGGCGCTCGCCGCCCGCGACGACGGCGACATCAAGGCCGCGGTCCGTGACGGTGCGCTGCTGCGCGTGCGGCCCAAGGCGATGACCGTCGCAGTCATCCTCGCCGGCTTGTTCCCGATCCTCGTCGGGACCGGGACGGGTTCGGAGGTGATGAGCCGGATCGCAGCGCCGATGGTCGGCGGCATGCTCACCGCGCCGCTCTTGTCGATGTTCATCATTCCCGCCGCCTATCTGCTCATGCGGAGACGCGCGGCAAATCCCATTCAACCCGAAGGAGAAGCGACATGAAGAAATCTGTCACATTCGCGCTGGGCCTCGCGCTCACCGCAGGACTTGCCGCTTGCGGCCAGCAAGGCGAAACCTCGAAACCGGCCGAAGACGCGGCCGCGCCCGCGAAGGATGTCGGCGCCATGGCGATGCTGGCCGAAACCAGGCACGGCAAGGGCACGGGAAGCGTGACCGCAATCGACACCGCGGCCGGGGAGGTCACCCTCGATCATGGCGCGATCGCCGAACTCGATTGGTCGGCGATGACGATGGGCTTCGCCGCGCCGCAGAAGCTGCTGGAAGGTCTGGCGGTCGGAGACCGGGTGAGTTTCGAGCTCGACTGGAACGGCAAGGCGGGAACGATCACGCGGATTGAAAAGATGAAATAGAAGGTGGCGGCGGGCGGCAGGAACCTCAACCGCCCGCGGTCGCGAAAAGAGCGCTCGCGCTCCTGACGAGCATATAGGCTGCGACCGTGAAGATAAGGCCGGCGAAGATCGCGGTCAGCGCCCCCCGGCTCGATAATTGACGCGCGGCGCGTGTCCCGGCGATACCGCCGGCGAGTCCCCCGGCGATGAAGACTGCGGCCAGCGGCCAGTCGATCAATCCCGACGCCGCATAGCTCAGCGCCGTGGTCAGCCCGAAGGCGGTGACCGCGACGAGGCTGGTGCCGACCGCGTTGAGGATCGGCATCTTCGTAGAGGCGATCAGCCCAGGCACGATCAGGAACCCGCCGCCGATACCGAAAAATCCCGAAAAGCCCCCGGTGCCGAGACCATAGCCGAGCACTTTCGGCGCATTATGGCGATTGCAGGCGGCCCCCTCAATGCCGGGATTGTCTCGCCCGCGCAGCATCAGCACGCCTACGACGAGCATCAGCAACGCGAAGAGGAAGAGCAGTTTCTGCCCGTCGATCGCCTTGCCGATGGTCGAGCCTGCGAGCGCGCCGACGATGCCGCTCCCCGCATAGAGAAAGCCGCAGCGCCATTTGACCGTCCCGGCGCGTGCATGCTGCGCGAGCCCCGAGGCCGCGTTGGCGGCAACCGCGAGCGCGCTCGTCCCGATCGCTACATGCGGGCTCGCGACCCCGACGAGATAGACCATCAGCGGCACTGCGAGAATCGAGCCGCCACCGCCGACAAGGCCGAGGGTGAAGCCGACGATGCCGCCCGACAGGCCGCCGAGCAGATATTGAAGCGTGTCGAGCGTCACGCCCCCGAACCGATCGGCGCCGGCGCCGCGAGCCACTCGCGGCCGCGCAGCATGCCGTGCCAGTAGACCGGCGGTAGAATCTTTTCCTTGAGCAGCCAGGAGATGCGCGACGGCCGCGTGCCCTCGATCATCCATTTGGGAAAGGTCGGGAGCAATTTCCCGCCATAGCCGAATTCGGCGAGGACGATCTTCCCTGCTTCGACCGTGAGTGGGCAGCTCCCATAACCGTCATAAGCTGCCACTGGCGGAGCGCCATCGAGCGCGGCGAGCGCGTTGAGCGCCACGACAGGCGCCTGTTTGCGCGCGGCGGCCGCGGTCTTGGCGTTGGTGGTTGCAGCGACATCCCCGAGCGCGAAGACATTGGCGTACACACTATGGCGGAGCGTCGCCTCGTCGACCGCGACGAAGCCGGAGGGCGCCGCGAGCGGGCTCGATGCGATAAATTCGGGGGCGACCTGCGGCGGGACGACATGGATCATGTCGAAGCGTTCCTCGACCCGGCGGACGGCGTCGCCGCGACGCTGCTCGAAGAGCGCGACTTTTGCCGGCCCGTCGATCGACACGAGACGCGATTCTAGCTGCAGATCGACGGCGTAGCGCGCGATATAGGCTTCGAGCGCAGGCACATAGGCAGCGACCCCGAACAGCGACGGCGTCGCCGTATGGAATTGCACCTCGGCCTGCCCGAGCAACCCGGCGCGCTCCCAGCGGTGGCACGAGAGATACATCGCCTTCTGCGGGGCGCCCGCGCATTTGATCGGCATCGGCGGCTGGGTGAACAGTGCACGGCCGCCGCGAAAACGGCGCACCAGACGGTCGGTATAGGGCGCAAGATCGTATCGATAGTTGGACGTTACGCCGTCCGCGCCGAGCGCTCCGGCGAGCCCTGGGATCGCGTCCCAGTCGAGCTTGAGCCCCGGACAGACGATGAGCGCGCGATAGCCGAGCACGCGCCCATCGGCGAGCGTCACCCGGTCGCTCGCGGGATCGAAGGATGCCGCCGCGCCGCGGACCCATTCGGCGCCTGCTGGGATCAGCCCCGCTTCGTCGCGCCGGGTTGCCTCGGCCGCAAAAATGCCGCCGCCGACCATCGTGAACCCGGGCTGGTAATAATGATCCGCGCATGGCTCGACGATCGCGATCGACACCCCGGGACGGCGGCGCAGGATGCTCGCTGCGGTCGCGATCCCCGCGCTGCCGCCACCGATCACGATGATATCATAATGCGCGACACTACCATCGGCGCCGCGCGCCGACGCCATACCGGCAAGCTGCTCGGAGCGCGCGCCTGAGCGGCAATAGGCCAGAACCGGCGCCGGGAGGTCGGCGAGCGCTCGGGCCATTGTGGCGACATCGCCTTCATCGATCCCGCCCGACATGACGGGAATATGCACGAAGCGAAGGCCGTGCGCCTCTGCAGCAGCGGCGATCGTCGCTGCCGTCGGCTGCCCTGCTTCCTCGCCATCGGGGCGATTGCAGACGATCGAGCGGAACCCCGACGCGGCGAGCGCGACGACATCGGCCGGGTCGATCTGCGGCGACACGCTGAGTGCTGGGGTCAGGCTCCTGATGGTCATTGTTTCTCCATTCGGGGAAAGGTGTCGGCGCTCACAGCCGATCGATCGGTATCTTGAGATAGGCGACGCCATTGTCCTCCGCGGGCGGCAAGCGCCCCGCCCGCATATTGACCTGTATCGAAGGCAGCAGCAGCCGAGGCATCGCGAGTTCGGTATCGCGCGCGCGGCGGCGAGCGACGAACTCGTCTTCGGAGATACCGTCGCGCGCGTGGACGTTTGCGGCACGCTGCTCGGCGACGGTCGTTTGCCAGCGGTGCTCCTGCCGCTCCGCGGTCAGATAGTCGTGGCACATGAAGAGCGGCGTATCGCCGGGGAGTTCAAGGATGCGGCGGAGCGACCGGAACAGAAAAACAGCATCGCCGCCCGGAAAATCAGCGCGCGCCGAGCCGTAATCGGGCATGAACATCGTGTCGCCGACGAACACCACATCGCCGATCACATAAGCAACACAAGCTGGCGTATGACCGGGAACATGGAGCACGGTAACTGGCAGTTCGCCAATTGCGAAACGGTCGCCATCGGACCAGAGACGATCGAAATCCGAGCCATCACGGCGAAATTCGGGTCCGGCGTTGAAGATGTCGCCGAACACAGCCTGAACGTCCCGGATATGCTCGCCGATCGCGATCGCGCCGCCGAGCCTTTCCTTGATCCAAGCTGCTGCCGAGAGATGATCGGCATGCGCGTGGGTCTCCAAAAGCCAGTCGATCGCGATGCCCTCGGCGCGGACATACTCCATGATCGCTTCGGCCGAGGCGGTCGAGGTACGCCCGGCAGCTGCGTCATAGTCTAGCACACTGTCGATTACCGCGCCGCGCTTCGTGCGCCGATCATGGACCAAATAGCTGATCGTCGAGGTCTCGGGATCGAAGAAGCCGCGCACCGCCGCCGTATCTTTCGCTATCGACATAAGCTGATGCCGTGCAGCCGCGAGCGGGACATCCGCTGCTAAAGTCCATGCAGCCCGGTCCTCCTCCATGATCAGCGAATACTCCTTCCAGGAACAGCGGACGCGCGATTCTGAGCAAATGCATCCGCTCTCAATAGAAAGAGACGCAACGAAACGAGTTTACCCCACTCCTATATTGCCCAACCGAGTCTGACACGGATGGAGCAAGGATCGCTCGCTTTGCGGCAGACCGCCGTAAGCGGCGCCGCGCGGGAATCAGTAAAAGCGAAGATTGTCGATTTCGCCCCATGAACTTGCGCCCGCCTCGCGCTGGACGACGACACCGACCTGCACGAGATCGTCGCCGCGCCAGGACGGCGCATCGCCGCGGCCGGGGCGCGTCGCCACGAGCGCGGAGAAGGGCACGCGCAGCTCGGACCAGCCTTCCTTCGCTTCGATCGGCGCGGTGAATTCGCCTGCGAGCGTGTTGACCACGAGGAGATAGCGGCCGGCGCCGCGCATATCGAGCCGGACGCCTGCGAACTTGCGCGCATCGACCGGACGGACCGAACCACGGCTCAAGGGCACGAGGATGCCGCCCTCGGGCTTGTCCTTGAGCGACATCTGCACCGCGAAGGCAAGCGCCGAGCCGTCGCCGCCCGCGTGGGTCACGCGGTTGGTGACCACCGAGGAACGCTCGACGCCGCCATCCATGTCGGTGAGGCGGAGCGTGTCGAGCGAGCTCCGTCCATCGGCGCGTTCGAAATCGTCGATCAGCGCCTCAGCGGGCAACGCCGGGAGCGTCGTGGCGAGGTTGCCCGCGGGCAGCTTCACCCCGGCGCCATGGACGAGCTTGCCGTCGACGAAAACACGGTCGATCTTCTCGACATCGCCGATCGCTTCCCACGGCTTGCCGTCGATGAGCACAAGATCGGCGCGCTTGCCCTTCTCGATCGTGCCGCGGTCGGCCGAAAGTCCGAGCGCGAGCGCGCTATTCGACGTGCCCGCGAGCAGCGCCGCCTTCGGCGTGAGGCCAGCCGCAACGAGCAATTCCATTTCCTGGAGCGTCGAGACGCCGTGCTTCGCACCGCCGATCCCCGCGTCGGTCCCGACCGCGATCGTGACGCCGGCCGCGTGGAGATTGCGGACATTCTCTTCGGCGAAGCCATATTTGCGAATGCGCAGGCGCGTCGCGGCATCGTCCTTGCGCCCGGGGCCGATCTCGTCGGGCTTCAGCTGATAGATGGCGAGCGTCGGGGCGTAGAAGGTGCCCGCCTTCTTGATCCGGGCGATCGCGTCGGCATCGAGCACGCCGTCCTGGATGCTGTGCGCGATCACGTCGATGCCGGCGTCGGCGGCGAGCTTGCCGCGTTCGACGGTCACCGTATGAGTGAGCACGCGCTGGCCATGCTTGTGCGCCTCGTCGGCGAGTGCGGCGAGGGTCTCGACGTTCATCGAGGTTTCCTCGGGCAGCTGGCCGTAGCGCCAGCCGTCGGCGAAAGCCTTGATATAGTCGGGGCGATAGGGCTGGAGCGCCTGCACCTCGCGCCGCGCGCTCTCGGCGGTCGCGACCCATTTGGTGGTATTGGTGTCACCCCAGTCGGCGCCGTGGCCGCCCGGCGTGCTCATGCGCGCGACGAAGTTGACGTGCGGCGCGTAGATGTCGGCGAGCCAGGCGCGGCGCGGCGCGAAGGCTTCGGGCTGCTGGTGGAAGTCGTTCACGGTCGTCACGCCGCTCGAGAGGTAAGCGTTGGCGATTTGCGGCAGCGCGGCGGGCGAGCCCGACGGCGACCAGTGCGTATGGACGTCGATGAAGCCCGGGAGCAGCGCCTTGCCGTCGGCACGCACTATCTTCGCGCCCTTGGGAGCCTTGACGTCAGCTCCGACCGCATCGATCCGGCCACCCCGCACGACGACGGTGCCGCGATAGGGATCCTTGCCCGTGGCATCGAAGATCGTCGCGCCGGTGATCGCGACCAGCTCGCCGCCCGGTTCGGCGAGTACCGACTGGCTCGCCCAGCCAAGCCCGGCGGCGAGCGCCGTTCCCGCTACGATCATCTTCCGAAAACTGGCCACGCGCGTCTCCTCGATTGTCTGATTGTCGCCCTGCCCTGCTTTGACGCAGCGGCGGTAGATATCCCCACCAGCCTGTTCGGTCCGCGCCCGCCATGTCGCAACAATATGCGCTTGTCGACCGCATTGCTGCTGCGGAACCGCGCCGCACTTGCGTCTCTGCTTCCTGTACGCCCCGGCCGGGGCGAAGCCGGAACGGGACAGTCATGAACAGAGCTTTCGCCTTCATCCTCATCTTCGCCATGGTCGCCGGGATTGCGGCGGGCTGGTTCGTGAATTCGCATTACCCGGCCGCAAGAGCCGCCGAAATCGCCGACAATCTCTCGATCCTTACCGACCTCTTTCTGCGGCTCATCAAGATGATCATCGCGCCGCTCGTCTTCGCGACCCTCGTTGCTGGGATCGCGCATATGGAAGACGCCGCCGCGATCGGCCGCGTCGGCGCGAAGACGATGGGCTGGTTCATCGGGGCCTCGATCGTGTCGCTCTCGATCGGGCTCGTCATGGTCCACCTGCTCCAGCCGGGCGCGAGCCTCGCGCTCGACCTGCCGACGACCGGCGCTGAAGGCCTCGTCGCGACCGGCGACTTCTCGCTCAAGCAATTCGTCACCCACCTCATCCCGCAATCGATCGTCCAGGCGATGGCCGAGAACGAGATCCTCCAGATCGTCGTCTTCTCGGTCCTCGTCGGCTCGGCGGTGGCCGCCATCGACGACAAGGCTCCCGCCGTGCTCGCCCTCGTCGAGCAGGTCGCCGCGATCATGCTCAAGGTAACCGGCTTCGTGATGAAGACCGCCCCGGTCGCAATCTTCGCCGCGCTCGCCTCGACCGTCGCGACGCAGGGCCCCGGCGTCCTCGTGACCTATGCGGGCTTCGTCTCGGGCTTCTATCTCTCGCTCGGCGCGCTCTGGCTTGTGCTTTTCCTCGCCGCGCTCGCGATCATCGGCACGCGCGCCTTCGGACTGTTCCGCGGCATCCGCACTCCGGTGCTCCTCGCCTTTTCGACCGCCAGCTCGGAAGCCGCCTATCCGAAGACGATGGAGGAGCTCGAGAAGCAGGGCGTCAACCGCCGCATCGTCTCCTTCGTCCTGCCGCTGGGCTACAGCTTCAATCTCGACGGCTCGATGATGTATTGCACCTTCGCCGTGCTCTTCATCGCGCAGGCCTATGGCATCGACATGACCATCGGCCAGCAGATCACCATGCTGCTCCTGCTCATGGTGACGTCGAAAGGCATGGCGGGCGTCCCGCGTGCCTCGCTCGTCGTGATCTCGGCGACACTCGCCTACTTCAAACTGCCCGAGGCCGGGCTGCTCCTGATCCTCGCGGTCGACCATCTGCTCGACATGGGCCGCTCGGCGACCAACGTCGTCGGCAATTCGGTCGCTGCCGCGGTCATCGACCACTGGGAAGGCCGCAGAATGGCGCGCGAAGCGGCTGCCGGCGAGCCCGTACCCACCGAACAACTACCCTCTCTCGCAACCAAGGAGTGAATATGTCTCGTATCGAAAGCCGTCTCGCCAGCCTCGGGATCGAACTGCCTGAGGTCTGTCCGCCGGTCGCCAACTATGTGTCGTCGACGCGCTCGGGCAACATCGTGCAGATCTCGGGCCAACTCTCGACCCATGCCAGCGGCGGGATCAAGGGCACCATCGGCGCCGACTGCAGCCTCGCCGACGGCATCATCGCCGCGCGGCTCTGCGCGATCAATCTCATCGCGCAATTCAAGGCGGCCACCGACGGCGATCTCGACCGCGTTGCCCGCGTTCTCCGGCTCGGCGGTTACGTCCAGGCAGGTCCCGAATTCTACGAGATCCCGGCCGTAATGAATGGCTGCTCGGACCTCATCGTCGACGTGTTCGGCGAAGCCGGAAAACATGCCCGCTCGGCGATCGGCGTCTACCGCCTGCCGTTCAACTTCGCGGTAGAAGTTGATGCGGTGATCGAACTGGCCTGAACGGCGACAGGAGGCGGAAACTGGAAAATTTCGCTGTAGTGCAAAAGGTTGTAATTTTCTGCGCCAATGTTGATGGGGATACGTCGATGACTTGCGTCATAGCGAGACGAGATGGGGAGAAATCCATCCGCCGCACGGAGGACGACGCGCCGATCGGGTCGAAACAAGGGGACATGGCATGACGAACCGCACATATTCGAACTACCGCAAGCATATTCTCGCCGCAGCATCGCTGATCGGAATGATCGCCGCACAAAACGCGGCCGCCCAGGAACAGGCGGCGGAGACCCAGGCCGCGACCGAGCCGCAATCGGCTCCCCGCGGCGAAGAAATCGTCGTGACCGGCAGTCGCATCGCTGGCACCAAGATCACCGAAGCCTTGCCCGTGACCGTGGTCGGCGAGGACGAGATTGCGGCGACCGCTGCGGTGTCGGGCGACGAACTGTTGCGGTCGATCCCGCAAATGAGCGACCAGTCGTTCAACAGCAGCAATGGTCAGACGAGCAGCAATTTCGCGCGCGGCGACGTCGGGTCCATCGATCTGCGCGGACTGGGAGTCGGCAACACGCTGGTCCTGCTCAACGGGCGCCGGCTTGTGCAGCACCCAAGCAGCCAGGCGAGCACGTCGCTGGCGCCGGTCATCACCTATAATAGCAACTCAATCCCGGTCTTCGGTATCCAGCGCGTCGAAGTGCTCCGCGACGGCGCGGCAGCCCTCTATGGCACCGACGCCGTGGCGGGCGTGGTCAACACCATCCTTCGCGACAATGTGAACGGCGGCGGTTTGTCGGTCCAATATGGCGGAGCAGAGGGAACGGGGCTGCGCGAATTCAACGGCTCAGGTTATCTCGGCACCGACTTCGCCGAGAATCGCGGCAATATTTCGCTGCTGTTCAACTACACCAACCGCACGGCGCTGTCCTCACAGGACCAGGATTATACCGCGACATCCGATCACCGCTTCTTCGACGATTTCGCGGGGACAGTGTTCGCTGGCTCGAACAGCTTGGACGACACCAGCACTTTGTCCCAGTGGGGCAATTTCACCACCGGCGTTCGCGTACGCCGCGGAACGACCAATATCACGACCACGGGCGGGGTGTTTTCGATCCAGCCGACAGCAAATGGCGGCTGCTCGGCCGATCTGGGGGGCGGGATCTGTATCGATGATGCGACGCGTGCCACGACCGGCGCTGATCGCAACACAAGGTGGGACGCCCAAGCCAATTATCCGCTTTCGATTATTCCCCGGCTGGATCGTGTCAACGTGTTCGCGAACGGCCACTATGACCTCAGCGACAATCTGACCGTCTTCGGCGAAGCCGGCTATTATTATGCCAAGACGCGGAGCATCCAGGACAGCGTCTTCTCGATCGGTTCGATCCAGATGACGGTGCCGGCGTCCAACTACTGGAACCCCTTTGGCCCCGTAACCTTCGCCAATGGCACGTTAAACCCGAACCGCCTCGCGGGGATCGACGCGCCCGCCGCCGGCCTGCCGGTGACGATCACAAGCTATCGTTTTGTGGACATGGGACCAACCGTCGTCGATGTCACCAACCGCCAGTTCCGGGCATTGCTGGGGCTTCGCGGCGAGGCGCTCGGTTTCAACTGGGAGACGGCGGCGCTCTATTCGCAAGCAACGGTCCGCGATGTTCAGGATGGGATCAGCGCCACGCTTCTCCAGCAAAGCCTCGCGCTCTCGACGCCCGATGCCTATAATCCGTTCAATGGCGGCAGCGCGACCAATCCGACCGGTCCCGACACGACACCTAGCAATCAGGCCGCTCTCGACGCTATCGCGATCAAGACTGTTCGCGCGGGCAAATCTACGCTGGCGCAGTGGGATTTTCGGGCATCGAAGGCCGATCTTCTGACGTTGCCCGCCGGCAACGTCGGCATGGCGCTTGGCTTTGAGCTGCGTCGCGATTCCTATCTCGACGACCGCGACGAGCGCGTCGACGGAACAATCACCTGGACAGACACGGTCACCGGTATTGTCCAGCCATCCGACTTGTTCGGCGTCAGCCCGACCCCCGACACCAAGGGCTCGCGCACGGTTTTCGCTGCCTACTCCGAACTGGCCGTGCCACTGATCGCGCCCGAAATGAATGTTCCGCTCATTCGCAGCCTCGAGCTACAGCTGGCGGGCCGCTACGAGCATTATTCGGATTTCGGCAGCATCGCGAAACCCAAGGTGGCCGCCGCTTGGGACCTCTTCGATGGCTGGCGAATCCGCGGCTCGTGGGCGCAAGGCTTCCGCGCGCCGAACCTCGAGCAGACCAAGGCAACGATCATCACACGCGGCAATACGCGGACCGATTATATCCGCTGCGAGGCCGATTTGCGCGCGGGCCGCATCACCAGCTTCGACGCTTGCGCCCAAGGTTTTGTTACCACCGGACGGCGCGCGGGCAACCCCGACCTGAAGCCGGAAACCTCGACCACCTGGACGATCGGTACTGTGCTCCAGCCGCCGGCCTTCAATACCGGCCGACTCCGCACCACCTTCACGGTGGACTATTGGCAGGTCAAGCAGAAGGGCATCGTCGGCGTATTCGGCGAAGGCAACGCGCTCATCAGCGATTATCTCCTCCGCCTTCAGGGGTCGAGCGATCCCACCGTGGTCCGCCTGGCGCCGACGGCCGACGATATCGCATTGTTCGCCGGGACTGGCATCGCACCGGTCGGTCGGGTGCAATATGTCGACGACCAGTATCGCAACCTGGAACCACAGACGGTGCGCGGGATCGATTTCGGGCTCAACGTCGGGCTTCGCGACACGGGAATCGGCGATTTCACCATGTCCGCCAACGCGGCCTATCTGCTCAAATATTTCCGCGACGTGTCCCCTGACATCCGGGTCCTGCTCGATGCGCGCGCGGCGGGCGACATCAACATCGACACGGTCATTCCGGAAGGCGGTAATCAGGTTCGCCGCGACGCTTTCCCAAAATGGCGCGGCTCGGCCTCGCTTACTTGGAAGCTTGGGCAATTCACGGCTGGCGGCTTTGTAAGCTACACCGGCAGCGTCATCGACAACGACATTTCGATCGGCGGAGAAAACCTGATCGTAAAGGCGTACACCACCGCGAGCCTGTATGTGCAGTATGACCTTAAAGGCGGGTTCACCGATGGAACCCAACTGCGTGTCGGAGTTCGCAACATTACCAATGCGCAACCGCCGATTGATTCGAGCGGCTTCGGCTACATGGGTTCGCTTCATTCGCCGATCCCGCGCTACTGGTACGTCAACGTCCGCAAGACTTTCTGACGCACCTCCCGTCCGGCCGTCGCGCACCCCCGGCGCGGCGGCCGGATTGCTGCCCATTCCATCCCTTCGCACAAGGTGATCCCGGCGTGACACGACATTTCTCCGACACCATCTCCCCGGCCCGCACCCCCCGCGCGGTGCGCGCCGCGCTTCTCGGCACCACGCTCGCGCTCCTCGCGGGCTGCGCCGCCGATGCCTCCTCGGCGCGCCCCGCCAACACGCCACCGCCGCCCGCGGAACCGGCGGCAGCGCCGGCGCCCGCACCGTTCGCGAGCACCTACCAACCGCGTCCCGCCGCCGACACGGCGATCGTCGGCGCCTCGATCCTGACCGGCACCGGCACCCGGATCGACAATGGCACGGTGCTGATGGCCGCAGGCAAGATCATCGCGGTCGGCGCCGATGTCGCTGTTCCCTTAGGCGCGCGCGTCATCGACGGGCGCGGCAAGTGGGTCACCCCCGGCATCATCGACGCCCATTCGCACCTCGGGGTCTTTCCGGCGCCCGGCGTCCAGGGCCATGCCGACGGCAACGAGAATATCGACCCCTATACCGCGCATGTCTGGGCCGAGCATTCGATCTGGCCGCAGGATCCCGTATTTACCAAGGCCCGCGCCGGCGGGGTCACCAGCCTGCTCATCCTGCCGGGTTCGGCCAACCTCTTCGGCGGCCGCGGCGTGAGCGTGAAGAATGTACCCGCGGTGACCGTCCAGCAGATGAAATTCCCGGGCGCGCCCTACACGCTGAAAATGGCTTGCGGCGAGAATCCGAAAGGTCGCTACGGCAGCCGCGGCCGCGCCCCCGCCACGCGCATGGGCGAAGTCGCGGGCTTCCGCCGCGCCTGGATCGACGCCGCCGAATATGGCCGCAAGGTCGATGCCTATGAAAAGAAGCGCGCGCGCGGCGAAGGCGGCGAGGCGCCCAAGCGCGACCTCGGGCTCGAAACGCTTGCGGGCGTGCTGAAGGGCGACATCCTCGTTCAGAACCATTGCTACCGCGCCGACGAAATGGCGGTGATGCTCGATGTTGGCCACGAGTTCGGTTACAAGACGCGCGCCTTTCACCATGCGGTCGAGGCTTACAAGATCGCCGACCTGCTCGTCGCCGACGATGTCTGCGTCGCGACCTGGGCGACGCGCTGGGGCTTCAAGATGGAAGCCTATGACGCGATCGAGGAAAATGCCGCGATCCTGAGCAAGGCGGGCGTCTGCGTTGCGATCCACTCGGACGAGCAGCGACTGATCCAGCGCCTCAACGTCGAAAGTGCGGTCGCGATCGCCGCCGGGCGCCGCGCGGGGATCGACATTCCGCAGGAGGAGGCGATCAAGTGGATCACCCTCAACCCCGCGAAGATCATGGGCATTGCCGACAAGACCGGCTCGCTCGAGCCGGGCAAGATGGCCGACGTCGTGCTGTGGAGCAAGAATCCGTTCAGCGTCTACGCCATCGCCGAGAAGGTCTTCATCGACGGCGCGCTCGTTCTCGACACGAGCGATCCCGCCACGCGCTACCGAAGCGATTTTGAAATCGGCCAACCGGTCGGGGAGGAATGAGATGCAACGACGGCTCCCAGTTTTCACAGGCATCGCCCTGGCCCTCGCTGCGACCGCCTCACCGGTCGCAGCGCAGACCTTCGCGATCACCAACGCGCATCTTCTGACGCCCGGCCCCGTCGGCGAGGTCCAGAATGGCACGGTCCTCGTGCGCGATGGGCGCATCGCTGCCGCCGGCGCAAATGTCGCCGTCCCGTCAGGCGTGCGCACGATCGACGCCAAGGGCGCGACGGTCACTCCGGGGCTCATCGCGGTGAACACCGCGCTCGGCCTCCTCGAGGTCAGCTCGGTCGACGGTTCGGTCGACAACAAGACGCATAATTCGGGGATTAGCGCCTCGTTCGACGTCCAGTACGGGCTTAACCCGGCGTCGACGCTCATACCTATCGCGCGGCTCGGCGGCGTCACCCATGCGGTCGTGATGCCCGACTATGACGACAGCGAGAAGGAACGCGAACTGCCCTTCGCGGGCAAGGCCGCGCTGATCTCGCTCGGTGAGGGCGCGGCTATCCTCCATCGACCCGGGGTCGGCATGATGCTCGAACTCGGCGAGGACGGCGCCGCGCGCATCGGCGGCTCGCGCGCTGCGGAATTCGTGCAGCTTCGCCAGATTTTCGATCTCGCGCGTCAGGCGCCGCGCGACGAATATCCGTTCGAGCTCTCGCAGGCCGATGTCGCGGCGCTGAAGCCCGTGCTCGCTGGCACGATGCCGCTTATCGTCGTCGTCCACCGCGCCGCCGACATACAGCAGGTGCTGAAGCTGGCGCGCGACTACAAGCTCAAGATCATCCTGTCCGGCGCCGAGGAAGCCTGGCGCGTCGCCGACGAAATCGCGGCGGCGAAGGTCCCCGTGCTCATCAATCCGACCTCGAACATCCCCGCGAACTTCGACATGCTCGGTGCCTCGCTCCAGAACGCGTCGATCCTGAAGGCAGCGGGGGTCGAGATTGCGATCGGCGGCAACGACGCCGGCCACCGCGTCCGCGAGATGCGCTATAATGCCGGCCTCGCCGTATCGCGCGGGCTGCCCTATGCCGCAGGCATCGAGGCGCTCACGCTCGCACCCGCCCGCATCTTCGGCGTCGCCGACCAGATGGGTTCGATCGCACCCGGCAAGGCAGCAGACATCGTGATCTGGGACGGCGATCCGCTCGAGCCGCTCACCCAGCCGACCGCGATCTTCATCGCGGGCAAGGAACAGCCGCTGACGTCGCGCGCGACCGAACTCGGCAAGCGCTACGCGCGCTGACGCGCCGCGCCCGTACTGAAGGTCAGGACGGGCGCGCCGTGAGCGGCAGCGCGGTGGTGAACTTGATTTCTTCCATCGAGAAGGCCGAACTTACATCGGTGAGCCGGATCGAACGGATGATGCGCCGATAGACCGCGTCATAGGCGGCCATGTTCTCGACCCTGAGCTTGAGCAGATAGTCGACGTCGCCGGTCATGCGGTAGAATTCGACGACCTCCGGAATATCGCGGATTGCCGAATTGAGCATCTCGAGCCAGGCTTCGCTATGCTCGGAAGCGCGCAGGCTCACGAAGACCGTAAGGTCGAGACCGAGCGCACTGGCGTCGAGGATCGTGACGCGCCGCGAGATCACTCCGCTTTCCTCGAGCCGCTTGATCCGCCGCCAGCAAGCATTCTGCGACATATTGGCCTTGGCGGCGACGGCCGCGACCGAGAGCGTCGCATCCTCCTGAAGAAATCCCAGAATCCGGACGTCGGCATCGTCGAGTGAAACGCGGGTCATGGTTTTCCTCCTTCAAACGTCTTGCGCGCCAACGAAGGAAGGCGCGGGTCGCGACGAGGCGTCATCCTCGCCGCCTCCATATCCATCGGCGGCCTCACTGACGGCATCCGACGCAGGCCCCATCCGTGCGATCGCCGTCGTCGCAGCGACATCCATGGTCACATTGCCAACCGTCCGCACGAGATCGGGGATCATCTCGACCGCGATCAGCAGGGCGAGCGGCTCGATCGGAATACCCATCGCGACGCAGATTGGCGCGATCGAGGTCAGAAAGCTCACTTGTCCAGGCAGACTCACCGACCCGATCGTCGTGATCGCTGCCACCGCGGCGCCCGCCGCGATCGTGGACGGCGCGAGCGATATGCCAAGCCAGTGCGCGACATAGATGGCGACTGCGAGGTTCATCGCCGGGCTCGTAACGCGGAAGATCGCGACCGCGACCGGCAGCGATACGCGCGACACCGAGCGGTCGATCCCGAGATCGGTCGATGCCTTCAGCATCGGCGGCAAGGAGGCGAGCGACGACTGGGTGCTGAGCGCGACCGCCTGCGCGGGTGCGACCGCCTTCGCGAAGGCGAGAAGACGCACGCGGCCACCGAATACCGCGACCGGATAGGCGAGCGCCCAGGCGGCAAGCCCGGCGCTCGACACGATCACGACATAATGGGCGAGCGCGCCGATCGCCGAGGTGCCGGCGCGCGCGCCAACCCCGAAGGCCAGCGCGAGCACGCCGATCGGCGCGAGCGCGAGCACCCAGCCGACGATGAGCAGCACCGCGCTCGCGATCGTGTCGAAGAAGGCGGTCACCGGCTCGCGCTGCACCGCGGGCAGCCGCGCCAGCGCGACCGCAAAGACCGCGGTGAAGAGGATGAGCGGAAGAAGCGCGTCGTTCGCGGCCGCGGCAAACGGATTGGTCGGTACGATCGAGCGGAGGAAGGCGGCAATCCCGACCGTTGGCGCCTCGACATGGGCCGATGTCGTAAGGCTCCCCGTGAGCGAGCGCGCGGCGTCGGCCGGCATCGGGAAGATACCGAGCAGCGCGGGAATGAGGAGCGCCGCCATCGCGGTCGAAATCCATAGCAGCGCAACGAAGGTGACGACCGAGCGCATCGCGACGCGATCGCCGCGCGCGCTATCGACCGTCTTTGCGATCCCGGTGATCAGGAGCGAGACGACGAGCGGGATGATCGTCATTCTGAGTCCGTCGAGCCAGATACCGCCGATGCTGTCCGCAATCGTTACCGCATCGATGAGACCAGCGAGCCCGAGCCGCGTCCATCCCACGCCCAGCGCCAGTCCAGCGACCAGCGCCGACAAAATAAGCCAGGTTCTCGCCATGCGATCACTCCTCCTACCTCCGATGCGGGAGGCCCCTTTGCTTTGACGCGCTACGAACCGAACACCCCATCGCCCAAAGCGCGATTCCGCGAGGAAGTTTTGCGGTCCCTCGCCAAATGTTGCAGTTCCGAGGCGACTCCGGGGCAGATGATTCGACCGGACCGACGTTGTTCATGTAGGATTTCGATCATTTGATCGACCGAATACCGAACTATCAGTTCAAACATCCCAACATTCGCCAAATTCCTGCCAAAGTCGGTGATGAATTCACCCTAGCACTCATGTCATAAAATGTCGCCACAAGGGGACGCACGATGACATTCAGTGCCTATGGGGCCGAGTATGAGACTGAAAACGTCACGGCCGGCGATGGCTGGCAGACGTTCGAACTTATCGCTCCACCTCCGGAAAAGCCGCCGGCCACTCCCGCTTTGCCGTCCGACAACGCCGCGCCCGATCTTGTCGAAGCTTTCTGGCCGCACCTCCCGCTACTCAGGAAATATCTCCGCCGCCGCGTCCCGGTCGCCGACCTCGACGACATTCTCCAGGACGTTCTCCTCAGCATCATTCGCCGCGCCGACGCCGCCGCGGTCGCCCATCCCAAATGTTATCTCTTCCAGGCCGCGCAGGCCGCGCTCATCGATCGCCATCGCCGCCAGACGACGCGCCGCAGCGACTGCCATTGCCAGCTCGACGAACCTGACCATCCGGTCGACGAGATGTCGCCGCTGCGCATCCTGCTTGCCAAGGATGAGGTCCGCGCTGTCGAGACCATGCTCAGCCAGCTTCCCGAGCGGACGCAGGAAATCCTCGTCGCGATCCGTGTCGAAGGGTCGAGCCTGAAGAGCCTCGCGAACCGCTACAACATCTCGACGAGCGCCATCGAAAAACATGTGACCAAGGCCGCCAAGGCGCTCTCGGTCGTCCGCCGCAGCGATCTCGTCGCGGCACATCGCAACGGCGTGTCGCCGCAGCGGCAGAAACTCCTCTCCAATTCCATCTGAGAAAGAAAATATAGATGACGCTTTGCAGTATGGTTCACGAGCAGACGCGGCTCATCCACGGCGATACCCCGTGCGACGCGCTCCAGCGGACCCCCGGTCCGCCAATCCAGCGCGGCTCGACCGTTCTCCTGCCCAGCTGTGAGGCGCTCTACGACGGCGGCAAGGTCACCTACGGCCGCGTCGGCCTCTCGACCCAGCGCACGCTGCGCGATGCCCTGCGCGATCTCGAGAATGCCGATGAAGCCTTCATCTATCCCTCGGGCCTCACCGCGATCACCGGCACGCTGCTCGCGCTGCTCTCCGTCGGCGACGAAGTTCTCGCCTGCGACACCGTCTATAATCCGACCCGGCGTTTCCTTGCCGGCACGCTCGCGCGCTACGGCGTCACCGCGCGCTACTTCGATCCCGCCGACGATGCCGAAGCCATCCGCGCGATGATAACGCCGAAGACCCGTGTGATCTTTCTCGAATCCCCCGGTTCGCTGAGCTTCGAAATGCAGGACATCCCGGCGATCGCCGCAATGGCGAAGGAAGCCGGGATCATGACCGTGATCGACAATACCTGGTCGGCCGGCGTCCTCTTCAAGCCGCTCGATCACGGCGTCGACGTGAGCATCCAGTCGCTCACCAAATATGTCTGCGGCCATTCGGACGTGTTCATGGGGCTCGCCGCGGCGAAGGGCCATGCCGCCGAACTGCTCGCGGCGTCGAGCTACGAGACCGGCTGGGCGGTATCGCCCGACGACGCCTATATGGCGATCCGCGGTCTGCGGACACTCCATACCCGTCTCGCACAACATGGCGCCGCCGCGCTTCAGGTCGCCAAATGGCTCGAGGCGCAGCCCGAAGTCCATTCGGTGATGTGCCCCGCGCTGCCGAGCGATCCGGGTCATGCGATCTGGAAGCGCGATTTCACGGGCATCTGCGGCCTGATCGGCGCGGTACTCCAGCCCGCACCCGAAACGGCTGTCGCCGCGATGGTTGAGCAGCTCAAGCTTTTCGGTCTCGGTTTCAGCTGGGGCGGCTATGAGAGCCTCGCCATTCCCGTCGACCCGCAGCTCAAGGCCCGGACCCACAAGCTCAGCTATCCCGGCCCCTTGCTAAGATTGCACATCGGGCTCGAAAGGGTGGATGACCTCATCGCGGATTTGCGGCAAGGGCTCGGCACCCTTTCGCAGGACACCGCAGCGCCACCGCGTAAGTTGAGGGCCGCAGGATAAGCGCCGAACAAGCGGAAAACAAAAAATCGCAGGTTCACCGGGGGAACGATTTTCCGTATTCAGGAGCAAGACCATGCAAAAATATACGAGACTGCTGGTGGGGGCGTCCTGCGTCGCCGCCGCCATCTCCATGCCTGCCTTCGCGCAGGATGCCCCGGCCGACAACGCCGGTGAAACGGCCTCCCAGTCCGAAATCATCGTCACCGGCACCCGTGGCCAAGCTCGTACCGTCATTTCGAGCCCGACCCCGATCGACGTGATCGGCGGCGAAGAGCTTGAAAAGCTCGGCGGCGGCATGCAGCTGCGCGACGCGCTGACGCAGCTCGTGCCGTCGTTCCAGTCGACGACCGTGGGCAGCTCGTCGTTCAACAGCCTGACGCGCCCCGCGGGACTTCGCGGCCTTTCGGGCGTCCATGTCCTCGTGCTGGTCAACGGCAAGCGCCGTCACAACAGCTCGATCATCGACTTCAACTCGGGCGCGACGTCGCAGGGCGGCAACCCGGTCGATCTCGACCTCATCCCGTCGAGCGCAATCGAGCGCATCGAAGTCCTGCGCGATGGCGCCTCGGCGCAATATGGCTCGGATGCGATCGCGGGCGTGATCAACGTCATCCTGAAAACCAACGACTCGGGCGGCAAGGCGACGTTCGAAGCCGGCCAGCGCTATGGCCGAGACGGCAGCGGCAGCGACGGAGAGACCATCTCGGGCAGCGTCTCGCACGGCTTCGCGCTCGGCGACGGCGGTTCGTTCACACTGTCGGTCGAAGGCAAGAAGGCCAACGCCGCCGTGCGCAACACCGACGTAACCGGGGCGCTTTATTTCCCGCTCGCCGGCGGTGTACCCGATCCGCGCGAGCTCACCGCCAATCGCCGCACCTATCAAGGTGGCCTCCCCGACGTGAAGGACGTCAAGGTCGCGCAAACGCTCGTCCTGCCGCTCGGCAACGTCACCTTCTACTCGGATGGCACCTTCGGCTATCGCGACGCGCGCGTCGGCCAGGCCGGCCGCCGCCCGAACAGCAACCAGAACATCATCCAGATCTATCCCGACGGCTTCACGCCTTACTACACGCTGCAGGAAACCGACTTCCAATTCACCGGCGGCCTTCGCGGCGAGACTGCGGGCTGGAACATCGATCTCAGCAGCACTTATGGCCGCAACTATGCCAAGAATGGCGCCGAAAATACGCTCAACGCGTCGATCGGTCCGTCGAGCCCGACCGAGTTCAAGACCTTCAGTTCGGCGTTCGACCAGTGGACCAACAACCTCGATCTCACCCGCCGTATCGAGCTCGGCGGCGAGACGGCGCTTCAGGTCTCGATGGGTGCCGAATATCGCTACGAGAATTACGTCACCAAGCCGCTCGACGTCGACAGCTACCGTGCCGGGGGTTATTTCTACCCGACCGGCCCACTCGCCGGGCGCCCGGCACAGGTCGGGGCGCAGGGTGCGATCGTCGTTACCCCCGAAGATGCCGCGGACGTGAACCGCAACATCTGGGCGGGCTATGTCGATCTCGCGCTCGACGTCAGCCCGCGCTTCCTCGTCACCGCGGCGGGGCGCTTCGAGCATTTCGACGACAGCTCGGGCAGCGTCTTCAGCGGCAAGGTGAGCGCACGCTATGAGCTGACCGACTGGCTCGCACTGCGAGGTGCGTTCAGCAACGGCTTCCGCGCGCCCTCGCTGGCGCAGCAGGACTTCGCGCAGACCTCGACGTCGATCAACCTTGTCGGCGGCGTCTATATCCCGGTGCTCACCAAGATCGTGAAAACGAACTCGGCGGTCGCGCAGGCGCTCGGCGCGCAGCCACTCAAGCCTGAAAAGTCGAAGAACTACAGCCTCGGCTTCACGCTGACACCGGCGGCGGGCCTCTCGCTCTCGGTCGACGCCTACCAGATCGATCTCGACGACCGCATCACCCTGACCGGCCTGTTGTCGGGCACGGGGATCCGGAACATCCTGATCGCCAACGGCTTCTCGGGTGACCAGTCGGTGCGCTTCTTCACCAATGCCGTGGACACGCGCACGCGCGGCGTCGATGTCGTGGGCACCTATGCGTTCGACGTCGGCAGTGCCGGACGCCTGCGCACGAGCGTCGGCTTCAACTATAATGACACCGACATCAGGAAGATCGCAGCCAACCCGAGCGAACTCGCGGGCCTCGGCCTGACCCTGTTCGACCGGCGCACCCAGGGCTGGTTCACCTCGACTCCCAAGACCAAGCTGATCCTCGGCGCCAACTTCGAATCCGGTCCCTTCACGATTAACGTCAAGGAAACGCGCTACGACAAATTCAAGTCGCTCGATAATCTCGTCGGCGGCCTTCCCGTCAACGACCAGAGCTTCGGCGCCAAGTGGATCACCGATCTCGAGGTCTCCTACGGCGTGACCGAGAAGTTTCGGGTCGCCGCGGGCGCCTATAACATCTTCGATGTCTATCCCGACCGCACGACCGTCGCCAACACCATCGGGCTCGCGCCCTATGGCGCCGGGCCGTTCGGCCAATATGGCGGCTACTATTATGGCCGGATCGCGCTCGATTTCTGATCCCCACCGTCCTCAGGAGTCCGCATCATGCGCGATGAACTGATGCGGATCCTGTCCTGGGCCGCCCTTTCGACCGGCATTGCCGGCGGCGGGGCGGCCGGGACGACCGTTCCCGCCTTCGCGCCCGTCCAGACCGCCGATTTCACCATTCCCGGCTCGCTCTCCAACAGCTGGGCAGATTTCGACCGTGATGGCGATCTCGACCTCGCCGTGTCGATCAAGACCGGCGAAATTCGCCTCTACCGCAACGACCGCGGCCATTTCACCAGCATCGGTGCCGCGATGGGCCTGCCCGTCTCCGGCGCCGAGATGCGCGGGCTGTCATGGGGCGACTATGACGGCGATGGTTGGTTCGATCTCTATGCCGGCGCCACCAAGGCGACCGAAGCCAACCTTCTGTTCCGCAATGAGAGCGGCCGCCGTTTCATCCGCCAGGACCTCACACCCGTCGTTCCCGGACGCTCGGCGCGGCAATCGAGCTGGGTCGATTACGACAATGACGGCGACCTGGACCTTTTCACTGCCGACCGCGCTGGCCCCAATGCGCTGTTTCGCCAGGATGCGGGCCGTTTCGTGCGCGTCGACGCCGAACAGGCAGGCGACGACGCGCGGCCGACCGTAGGTGCCTGCTGGTTCGATTACGACCGCGATGGCGATCTCGATCTCTTCCTCGCCAACCAGTCGGGCGCAACCGACGCACTGTGGCGCAACGACGGCGGTCGCTTCGTCGACGTAGCTCCCGCGCTCGGCATAGACCGCCCCGGCCGTCCGGCCGAAGATGGCAGCGTCGGTTGCGCGATCGGCGACTATGACAATGACGGCGAACTCGACCTGTTCGTCGCGAGCTACGGCGTCAACATCCTCTACCGCAACAAGGGCGACGGCAGCTTCGAGAATGTCGCGCCCGAGCTCGGCCTCGCGGAGGACAATCATGCCGTCGGCGCCGCTTGGGGTGATTTCGACAATGACGGCTGGCTCGACCTCTTCGTCGCCGCTTATACCGGAAAGTCGGGTGCGCAGCAGCCCGCAAACCGCCTCTATCGCAACCTCGGAGGCAAGGGCTTTGAGAACATCCTGCCCGCCGGTTCGGCGCTCAACGTCGCCGATCATGGCATCCAGTGGATCGACTATGACCGCGACGGCGCGCTCGATCTCTCGGTCACACGCGGATACACCGCGACCGGCGGCCATTTCCTCTTCCATAACGATCCGGGCAAGCAGGCGGCGCGGCGCGGCCTTTCGGTGCGCGTCCTCGACAAGGCGGGGCGTTTCACTCGCATGGGCGCCGAAGTCCGGCTCTACGACGCCGCCGGCCAGATCGTCGCGACGCGTCTGGTCTCGACCGGCGAAGGCTATAATTCGCAAGGCACCCAGCCGGTCCACTTCGGCCTCGCCTCCATGACGCCGGTGACCGTCGAAGTCACCTTCATGAACAGGGCGAGCCGCCGGACGCAGCGGATCGAGCATGTTCGCCCGGAGCGCTATGCCGGGACCGAACTCGTGATCCGTGAGCGGTAGCCCCGGCGGGCGATGCGGCTCCAATCCGGTTACCCGAATGATATCCATGAAACTGTGACCGCGTATGAACGGCCCTGCGCTGGCAAACGGCTCGAAGGTCAGCACGGCCTGCTTGTTGGCGCAGCCTTACGCCGGCCTTTGAAGCGGCTCTGCTATCGTCGCCGACGATGCCCTCCCTGGCTTTGCGCACCAAGGCAAGGTTGTTGTCGATCAGAGAGGTCGCTCTACCTGACGCGGAGACGGCATTCGCCGCGCCTAGCCTCGCCAGTGACGGCCCCGGTGATGATGATGCTGTCGCCTCTTCTGGTAGCGCCGTTCGTATTGATCGCGCCGCTCGAACCGATGAGCGTTGCCGCGATAATAGGGATCGTAGGAACGATAGCCCCGGTCGTGGCCATAAGTGGGGGCGCTGTGCCGAATGGGCCGGTAATCGCGGTCATGTCCGCGCGGAGCATCATGGCTGCCACTCCAGCCGCCACGATCACCATGATGTTGAGCCATTGCGGTGCCCGGGATCGCAAATGCGAGCAGCGCCGCCGCGAACTGCACAAATTTTCGCATGTCTGTCTCTCCTTTTACGAACCTGCAAACTCCCCCTTCGTCATTGAACGCACTGTGAATATCGCACCCGAACACGAGCCGGTGGATCACTCGGGCCAGTGCTGCGGCAGGACGAGATGCTGGAGCGGCTCGCTACCCCGTCAAGGGACACCCCGCTCCGGCTCATTGCCCCATCGCCGCGACCGCGGCCTGAACCTTGGCCTCGACCTGTTCGGGGCTCGGCTGGACGAGCATCTCGCCATTGACGAAGAAGGTCGGGGTGCCCTTGACGCCGACCGCACGCGCGTCGGCAATGTCCTGCTCCATCCAGGCCATTGCATCGGTGGTCGGCATCGCGCGCGCCTTCGCGACATTGAGGCCGGCCTTCTCGGCCGCGGCCCAGGCACCGTCCATCTTGCCGTCGTGCCAGTCGGGCTGCGCCTCGAGCAGCGCCGCCGTTACGGGCTGGAGCTTGCCCTGCACGCGCGCGGCTTCGAGGATCACGATCGCCTCGGCCGAGCCGGGATGGAGCGGCAGGTAGCGCATCACGAGACGCACATCCTTGGGATATTTGGCGACGATGCCCTTCACCGTCGGATAGAAGGCGCGGCAGGCCTCGCACGAGGGGTCGAAGAATTCGACGATGGTCACCGGCGCATTCTTTGGACCGATGATTGGAGAGTGCGGACGAATGAGGCTGTCGACCGGCCCCGCCACGACCTTCTTCGTGGGTTCGCCCTCGGCGGTTCCGCTGTAGAGCATCGCGCCGCCGGTGAAGGCGAGTGCCGAGAGGACAAGCGTGGCAACGACACCGATACGTCTGTTCATGATTTCAGTCTCCTTTGGAAGTTGAGCAAGAGGATAAGGATGAGCGCAAACGCGGCCAGCGACAGGAGGGGCAGCGGCACGCCTCCGATTGCCATGCTCTCTCCCGAGCATGACGGGCCGCCGGTACAGGGGACGATCTGGGCCGGAATGACGCCGACGTAGAGCAGGCTGTGATAGAAAGCGACGAGACCGCCGCCGAAAGCCAGCGCCAGCCCATAAGGAACGACGGCGCGGTCCGACATGAACGCCGCGATGCCGAGAATGATCGCGAGCGGAAACATGAAAGCGCGCTGGAACCAGCAGAGATCGCACGGCGCCTGGCCCATGACCTCACCGACGAAGAGGACAGCTAGGCTCGACAGGAGGGCAATTGCCCAGGCCGCGCCGAGCGGACGCCATTTGTGCGGCGCGAGCATCGGAAAGCTCGTCATCGCCGACCACCTTTGAACTTCGACTTGGGCCGCCGCGGCGGCGATTGCGGCTTGCTGTACTTGGACTTGAGGTAGCTGAGCAGGATGCCGTCGATCGATGCGAGCATCCTTTGAAAGCTCGTCTGGATGCCGGGAAGCCGGAGCCAGGCAAAAGGTCCGCGGCAGCGATAGCGATGGAGGAATTTGGTCCCTTCCGGCGTCCGGGTCAGGATATAGCTCTCCTCGAACTGGAGGATGAAGCTCGGCTTTACGTCGAGAATCAGTTCCTCGCCGGAGCGCGCGGAAAGGACCGTCGCGGAGACTTCGAGAAACTTGGGCTTGTTGGGATCCATTCGCATCGAATAGCGGATCGCGATCGGGTCCTCGGCAAGCCGCTCGATCCGGACATAGGGATTCCAGATCCGGTGGTTCTCGAAATCGCCGAGGACCGCCCATATCTGTTCCGGACTATAGGGGAGGTCATGCTCCCGCTCGAACTCCATCAACTTCACTCCTCTATCGATCGGCCGCCGGGCTTTGCCCCGCGCCGATGTCGGTGACGCCCGCAGGCGATGGGTCGGCGTGCGCGCCGCCGGTCGTGAACCAGCGGCGCAGGCGCGGGGCCATCCGGCGCTCGAAGCCCGCCGCAAGGCTGAAGGACGCCGGTACGATCAGCAGCGTCAGCATCGTCGAAAGGATGAGACCGCCGATCACCGTGACCGCCATCGGCGCGCGCCATGCACCGTCGCCGGTGAGCGACAGCGCGGTCGGGATCATGCCCGCGACCATCGCGACCGTGGTCATCAGGATCGGCTGCGCGCGCTTGTGCCCCGCGTCGACGATCGCCTCGTCGCGCGGCACGCCGGACGCCATTTCCTCGATCGCAAAATCGACGAGCAGAATGCTGTTCTTGCCGACGATACCGAGCAGCATCAGCACCCCGATGAAGACGGGGAGCGACAGCGGATAGCCGGTCAAGAGCAACGCGATCGCACCGCCGAGCGGGGCGAGCAGCAGCGAACCCATGTTGACGAAGGGCGGGATGATCTTGCGATAGAGCAGGATCAGAACGGCGAGCACGAGGAAGATGCCCGACACCACCGCGATTGCGAAGTTACGCAGCATCTCGGCCTGCCATTTGGCGCTGCCGAGCACGAGCCGCGTGACGCCGGCGGGAAGCTGCTTGAGCGCGGGCAGCGCCTCGACTTTTTCCATCGCCTGACCCGTCACCAGACCCGGGGCGAGGTCGGCCCCGATGGTGAGCTGGCGCACCTGATTGGTGCGATTGATCTGGGTCGGGCCGGCGCCAAAGCCGATCTCAGCGACGACCGAGAGCGGCACCGTTCCGCCGTTGCGGGTCGGGACCGGCATATTGCGGAGCGTATCGAGCCGCTCGCGCGCGGTTTCCGCGAGCGCGACGCGAACCGGGATTTGCCGATCGGATAGCGAGAATTTCGCGCTGTTCTGGTCAATCTCACCAAGCGTCGCGACGCGGATCGACTGGCTGAGGGCCTGTGTCGTCACCCCGAGCTGCGCGGCGAGCGCAAAGCGCGGGCAAATGACGATCTCGGGGCGCTGAAGATTGCCCTCGACGCGCGGCGAGCGGATTTCCTTCACCTTGGCCATTTCGGCAAGCAGCCGGTTGCCGACATCTTCAAGCTTCTTCGGGTCGTCGCTGCCGAGTGTGATCGAGATGTCGCGGCTGCTGCCGCCACCGCCGCCATGCTGCGACTGGAAGTTGATGCGCGCATCGGGAACCGCAGCCAGCCGCGGCGCGCGGTCCTTTTCGAACTCGGTCGAGGTGAGTTCGCGGTCCTTGCGCAATTTCAGATAGACCGTCGCCGTGCCGACATCGATCCGCGACAAGGCGGATTCGACGAGCGGGTCGCGCTTCATGAGATCGGTCACCTCGTCGGCCACTGCCTCGGTTTGTTCGAGCGTTGCACCCGGAGCGAGCTGGATTGCGACGCGGCTCGTGTCGGAATCGATCGACGGCTGGAAGGTCATCGGGAGCAGCGAGAAGCTGAAGATGGTCGCGAAGAGCGCGAGTACCCCGATACCGACGACCCAGAGCCGGTGATCCTTGATGTAGGCGAGCCATTTCCAGCGATCGCCTCGGGCGCGGGCCGCATCGGCGGCCCTGGCATCGAGGCTCCAGCGCAGCACGCGCATATAGGTGTCGATCAGCGGGCCTTCGCCATGCTTCTGCGGACCCTGCGCGGAGAGAAAATAAGCGGCGAGCATCGGCGTGATCATGCGCGCGACCGCGAGGCTCATCAGCACCGCCGCGACGACGGTCAGCCCGAAATTCTTGAAATATTGTCCGGCGACCCCCGGCATCAGCCCGACGGGCAGGAAGACCGCGACGATCGTCATGGTGGTCGCGAGCACGGCCAGGCCAATCTCGTCGGCGGCGTCGATCGAGGCCTGGTAAGCGGATTTGCCCATCCGCATGTGGCGGACGATATTCTCGATCTCGACGATCGCGTCGTCGACGAGGACGCCGGCGACAAGGCTGAGCGCGAGCAGGGTCATCATGTTGAGCGAGAAGCCCATCAGGTCCATGAAGAGGAAGGTCGGGACCGCCGAGAGCGGGATTGCGAGCGCCGAGATAAGGGTCGCGCGCCAGTCGCGCAGGAACAGGAAGACGACGATGACCGCGAGGATCGCGCCCTCGACCATCGCGTTGATCGCCGAATGATATTGGCCCTTGGTATATTCGATATCGCTGAACAGCTCGGTGAACTTGATCTTGGGGTTTTCCTTCTCGAGCTTGCGCAACTCCTCGACCGCCGCGTCATAGACGGTGACGTCGGAGGCGCCCTTCGCGCGCTCGAACCCGAAGGTCAGCACCTGCCGTCCGTCCTGCTTCGAGACCGAGCGCTGCTCGGCGTAGAGGTCCTTGACCTCGGCGATGTCCGCGAGGCGCACGGTGCGGTTGGTGCCGACCGAGATCAGGGTTTCGCCGAGCGCGTTCGCGCTACTGGCATTGCCGAGGATGCGCACCGCCTGTTCCGATCCAGCGACCTCCATCCGGCCGCCCGCGGCGTTGACGTTGAGCTGGACGAGCTGGGTGTTCACCGCGGCGGCAGTCAGGCCGTAAGCGCGCATGCGTTCGGGGTTGAGGATGACGCGGATTTCGCGGCTGACGCCGCCCCGTCGATAGGCGTCGCCCATGCCGGGGACGGCAATCAGCCGCTTGGCGACGACATTATCGACATACCAGCTCAATTCCTCGAGCGTCATGTCGGTGGCCGAAGCCGACCAATAAGCCAGCGTATTGCCCGAGGTCGACAGGCGGATGACCTGCGGTTCGAGGATGCCGTTCGGCAGGTTGCTCCTTATCTGGGTGATCTTGTCGCGGATATCGGTGACCGCCCGGTCGATCGGCGTCCCGATCGCGAACTGGACGAAGGTCTGCGACTGGCCCTCGGTGACGGTCGAGTTGAGCTCGTCGATCCCCTCGATCGTGCGCACCGCCGCTTCGACGCGCTGGGTGACCTGCGTTTCGAGTTCGGTGGGTGCGGCGCCCGGCTGCGCGATGATGACGATCGCGCCCGGAAAATCGATGTCGGGATCGCTTTGGACCCCCATCATGAGGAAGGAGACGATCCCCGCGACCGTCAGGCCGAAGAACATGACGAGCGGCGGGATCGGGTTCCGGATGGACCAGGCCGAGATATTCTTGAAGTTCATCCGCTCTCCCCTTTCCGGTCTCGCCTCGCCGCCGCGTTGGCCTCTCAGGCCGCGCTGCGGTCGCGATAGGCGAGGAGCCGTAGCGCGTTGGCGACCACGACCAGTGTCGAGCCCTCATGCGCGGCCACCGCGGGGCCGATGCCCAGCCCGAGGATGGTTGCCGGCACGAGCACGACCACGACGCCGAGGCTCACTACGAGATTCTGGCGGATGATCCGCCGCGTCTGCCGGCTGAGCCCGATGGCGAAGGGCAGATGGGCAAGATCGTCGGCCATGAGCGCGACATCGGCGGTTTCGAGGGCGACGTCCGACCCAGCGGCGCCCATGGCGATGCCGACGGTTGCGCTCGCCATCGCGGGCGCGTCATTGACCCCGTCGCCCACCATGGCCACCGGCTGCTCGGCCTTGAGATCGCGAATGGCGTCGACCTTCTGATCGGGCATCAGGTCGCCCCAGGCCTCGTCGATCCCGACTTCGGCGGCGATCGACTCGGCGACCTTCTGGTGATCGCCCGAGATCATGATCATACGTCTGATCCCGAGCTCGCGGAGCCTAGCGATCGCCGTGCGCGCCGCTTCGCGCGGCGTGTCCATCAGACCGATCGCGCCCAGATCGCGGTCGCCCATACGGACCACCATCGTCGTGCGGCCCTGTTCGCGAAGGCCGGCAATCGCCGTCGCCACTTCGTCGCCGATCGGCGCGATGCCGTCGGTCCCGAACATCTCCACCTTTCCGATCTGGACAGTCTCGCCTTCGACCTTCGCGGTAACGCCGCGCCCCGTGAGGCTGTTGAGGTCGTCCGCCACCGGCACGCGCGCCGAGGTCAGCATGGCCTCGCCATCGCGCGCGATCGCGGCGGCAAGCGGATGGTCGCTGAGCCGCTCGACCGCGACGGCGATGCGAAGCAACTCTTCCTTGGGCACGCCGGTAGCGGGCACGACATCGGTGATGCGCGGCTTGCCCTCGGTCAATGTACCCGTCTTGTCGAAGGCGAGCGCGGTCAGCGATCCCAGATTCTCGAGAGGCCCGCCGCCTTTCACGAGCACCCCGCCGCGCGCGGCGCGCGCGACGCCCGAAAGCACAGCGCTCGGCGTCGCGATCGCGAGCGCGCATGGGCTTGCCGCGACGAGGACCGCCATTGCGCGGTAGAAGCTGTCGCGGAAAGGCTCATCGACGACGACCCAGGCGAAGAGCAGGACGAACACGAGGGCGAGCACGCTCGGCACGAAAATGCGCTCGAACTTGTCGGTGAAGCGCTGGGTCGGCGACTTCTGCGTTTCCGCCTCGCTCACCATCTTGACGACCTTGGCGAGCGTGGTGTCGGCGGCAAGCCGCGTGACCGCGATCTCGATCGCGCCATAGCCGTTGATGGTGCCCGCAAAGACACGATATTTCGCATCGAGCCCATCGGGCTTGGCGGCGGCCAGCACCCGGTCCGCCACCGGTTCCTTGTCGACGGGCACGCTTTCGCCGGTGACGGGCGCCTGATTGACCGCGGTGCGGCCCACTGTCACGAATCCGTCGGCCGGGAGCCGCTCGTTGGGCTTGACGACGACGGTGTCGCCGATCTGCAGCAGTTCGACCGACACTTCGCGCGTGCTGCCGTCGGCGCTCTTTACGATCGCGGTCTGCGGCGCGAGTTCGGCGAGCGCCTCGATAGCGCGCTTGGCTCGTCCCATGGCATAATGTTCGAGGGCGTGACCAAGGCTGAAGAGGAAGAGCAGCAGCGCGCCTTCGGCCCATGCCCCTAGCGCCGCCGCGCCCGCTGCGGCAACGAGCATGAGCGTGTCGATCTCGAAGCGCTTGAGCCTCAGATTTTCGATCGCTTCGCGGACGGTGAACCAGCAGCCGAAGCCATAGGCCGCGAGATAGAAGCCGAAGCTGACCCATTCGGGAGCGACGCCCGATTTCTCGATGGCGAAGCCGATGCCGAGGACGAGGCCGCAGAGGAGCGCAAAGATCAGCTCGGTGCGCTCACCGAATATTCCGCCATGATCATGACCATGATCATGATCATCCGATCCCTTGTGGCCATGTTTATGGTCCGGCCCATGGGCATGATCGGGGCCGTGATCATGGCCATCGTCACCATGGATGTGGCCTTCTTGGGCCGGGACAGCCGCGGCGACGGCGGCCGATTTCCGGGTAACGCCCATATCCAAAAGTATCTTTCTGATCGTCTCGATGGAGGTTTCCGAGCGCTCGAACTCGGCGCGCAACGTCCCCGCCGCGCCGACTTCGGCCTCGATCACGCCGGGAATTTCGCGAAGGCGCAGCCCGATCGTCCGCGCACGCCGGGCGTGGCCGACACCTTCGAGATCGTTCCAGAAGAGATGCTGATATCGACCGGTGAGTACGGCGCCGGCGCTGCGCGCCAGCTGGCGCACCCGTTCGAGCGGGAGTATGTCCGGCCGATAGTGAATGCAGAGCTGCGGCGGCGAACCGTCGCTTGAGCGAACAACATGGACCTTGTCGACGCCGTCACGTCCTTCGAGTTCGCTCGTGAGGCGCGCGACGCAGCGGTCGGCGGTATCGGCGACCTCGGGAAGGAGAAGCGGAATATCGAGCCGCAACTGGTCACTCATGATGCCATCCTTTTCTCTTGGCGATCGGCATTGCGATCGGGGCGCATGTTAAACGCACGGCAGGATGAGGTGCGGGAGCCTCTGCGGGATGCGACCCGGCTCCCGCACCTCCCTTACCGCCGGAGATCCCTGCCCGTGGTGAGGGGGGCGAATGAGAGGGGCCTCCGACGGCCAGGTTTCGAAACTAAAATCATGCGCGCCGTCCGCTCGGCCGCGCGTAGCGGGACTGGACGGTGGTGCGGCGGAAATGCTTTTCGAGCGCTGCGTTCGAGCGGCGCAGGAAAACCGAGCAGGCACGGCGCAGAAAGGGATAGCCGAGCCAGGAGAAGAACCCGCGGCAGTCGAGCCGGTGGGTCACCTCGACACCCTGACCGAGCTTTTCGAGCCGGTAGCTTTCCTCGATGACGAGCAGACCGCGCAGGCCCGTCCGCCATGAAAAACCCGAGAGCCAGTCGAGACCGGTGATCCGGCCCTCGGCCGACAGCTCGGGGCCTCGCGGCCCGCGCGGGGAGTAGACATAGTCCAGTCGCTCTTCATCACCGGGGCGATCGGTGAAGCGGAGCGTCGGATGCCAGTCACCGTACCGCTCGATGTCGACGATCAGCCGCCATACCCGCCCGATCGGGACCGGCAGGCGGAGCGAGGAGCCTACCGAAAACATCGGCCGCCCCCTCGCTCCGGCAAGCTGGTCCGCGACGCAGGCCGGGGACCTGCGCCGCGGTGGAAACCGGCAATTTGCCGGTCAGCTCTGGACATCGGGAGGCTCCGCGGCGGATTTCCCGCCGAGGATGTCGACCGCTTCGAGCGTGATTAGCCCGACGTCCGGTATTTCGGTCAGCTGCGCCGCAAAGTCGCGGAGCCGCTGCTCCTCGTCGATGATCTCGATCACGACCGCCCGGTCATTCTCCAGCGCATGCTTGCGATGGAGATGCGCCGAGCGTCCGAAACCGAGGACCGCTTCGAGGACGGTCACCCCCGCCAGCTTTTGCTGGCGGGCGAGTTCGGCAATGAACTCGAAGACACGTTGATCGCCGAAGAAGGCAGACTCGTCGGTATAGACGCGCAAGAGCTTGGACGCTTTTTGCATGATCCTCTCCTATTCAGTGACCGGCGTGCCGGCCGGTTCGGATTTGCGTTTCATGAAACCGGGCTGCCAGTTCGACCCGAGTAAGACCTTGGCGATCGCGGGCAGGACGAGAAGCGTCAGGATAGTCGCCGCGATGAGGCCGCCGATGACGGTGGTCGCGAGCGGCTTCTGCACTTCGGCGCCGGTTCCGGTCGCGATCGCCATCGGCACGAAGCCGATCGCGGGCACGAAACCGGTCATGATCACCGCGCGCATCTTCTCGGTCATGCCCTCACGGATTGCCTCCGTGAGCGGGACGTCATTCTCGAGCCGTTCTCGGATCGCCGTCATCACGACGAGACCGTTGAGCACCGCAACACCTGCGAGACAGATGAAGCCCACCGCCGCAGACACGGAGAAGTTGATCCCGGTAAGCGCCAGCGTGAATACCCCGCCCGCGAGACCCAGAGGGACCGCGAGGAACACGGCGGTTGCGCGGCCGAAGGTGCCGAGCGCCATGTAGAGCAGGATGAAAATGCCCGCGAAGCAGAGCGGCACCACGATGGAGAGCCGCTTCGATGCGGCCTGCAGGCTTTCGAACTGCCCGCCCCATTCGAGATAGTAGCCCGCCGGGAGCTTCACATTAGCGATCTTCGCCTGCGCTTCTGCCACGAAGGACCCCGCGTCGCGGCCTTCGAGGTTCACCTGCACGACGACGCGCCGCTTGCCATTCTCGCGGCTGATCTGGTTGAGCCCTTCGGTCAGCCGGATCTGCGCCACCTGCGCGAGCGGTATCTGCCCGCGATTGCCGCCTTCCGAGGGAAGGAGGACAGGAAGCGCGCGGATGTCGTCGAGATTGACGCGGGTGGCATCGGGCACGCGCACGGTGATGTCGAACCGGCGGTCGCCTTCATAAAGCAGGCCGGATTCGCGGCCGCCGAGTGCGGCCGACACCGTGTCGGCGACTTCCTGCACCGACAGGCCGTAGCGCGCGATCGCATTGCGATCGAGCTTCACGTCGAGCGTCGGAGCGCCACCGACCTGGTCGGCCTTGACGCTACCCGCACCCGGAATGCCCTGGAGCACGCGCACCATCTCGTTCGCGGCGAGCGACATCTTGTCGAGGTCGTCCCCGTAGAGTTTGATGGCGACGTCTCCGCGCACACCCGCGATCAGTTCGTTGAAACGAAGCTGGATCGGCTGACTAACCTCGTAAAGCTGGCCGAGCTGGCCCCCGGCGGCCTTCTCGATGCGCTCAACGACATCGGCCTTCGAATTGACGTCCGCCGGCCACTGGTCCTGCGGTTTCAGGATCACGAAGCCGTCCGAGATGTTTGGCGGCATCGGGTCGGTCGCCACCTCGGCTGTACCCGTTTTCGAGAACATCAGCTCGACTTCGGGCAGGCTTGAGATCGCCGTCTCGACGTTGCGCTGCATAGCCAATGACTGTTCGAGGCTCACTGAAGGCACGCGCGTCGAGGCGAGCGCCATATTCTTCTCGTCGAGCTGCGGAATGAATTCCGAGCCCAGCAGTCCGAAGGCCGGGATGGCAAGGACGAAGAAGGCAAAGCCGCCGGCGATGAAAGCCCAAGGCTTTGCGAGCGCCTTATCGAGCAGCGGGAGATAGCGCTCCTTCGACTTGCGGATTGCCCAGACTTCCTTCTCGGCAACCTTGCCGCGGATCATCAGCGCGACGAGCGCCGGGACCAGCGTGATGGCAAGGATGAAGGCGGCGACGAGCGCGAGCATGATGGTGATGGCCATCGGCGAGAAGGTCTTGCCCTCGACGCCCGTGAACATCAGCAGCGGCGCGAAGGCGAGCAGGATGATCGCCTGCCCGAAGACGGTCGGCTTGATCATCTCCTGGCTGGCACGCATCGTCTCCTCGAGGCGCTCGCGAAGGTTGAGCAATCTCCCTTCATGTTCCTGCCGGTGCGCCAGTCTGGCGAGGCAGTTTTCGATGATGATCACCGCCCCGTCGACGATCAGACCGAAGTCGAGCGCGCCGAGGCTCATCAGGTTGCCCGGAACCCGGAAGGCGTTCATTCCCATCGCCATCATCAGGAAGGAGAAGGGGATAACGAGCACCGCGATGATCGCGGCACGCCAGTTGCCGAGCAGGAAGAAGAGCGCGGCCGCCACGAGCAGCGCGCCTTCGGTCAGGTTCTTTTCAACCGTCCCGACGGTGGCGTTCACCAGCTTGGCGCGGTCGAGCACCACCTTCACTTCGACGCCGGGCGGCAGGGTTTTCGACACCTGCGCAATCTTCGCCGATACATCCTCCGCAACAGTGCGGCTGTTCTGCCCGATCAGCATGAGCACTGTGCCGATGACCGCCTCCTTGCCGTTCATGCTGCCCGCACCGGTTCTGAGGTCGCCGCCGATTTTCACATTGGCGAGCTGTCCGACCGTGACGGGCACGCCGCCGCGCGTCGCGACGACGGCGTTGCGGATTTCGTCGACCGAGCGCACGCGCGCATCGACGCGCACGAGATAGGCTTCGCCTGCCCGATTGTAGTAGTTGGCACCGACCGCGAGGTTGGCGCGTTCCAGGGCTTCGCCAAGTTCGCTATAGGAAATACCGTAGCTGGTGAGGCGGGTCGGATCGGGCTCGACCACGAAGGTCTTGGCATAGCCGCCGATCGAATCGACGCCGGCGACGCCGCCGACAGACTTGAGCTGCGGGCTGACGATCCAGTCCTGAACCGTGCGAAGATAGCCCGATTTGGCGATCTCGTCGGTGAGGATATCGCCCTCGGGGGTCAGGTAGCTGCCGTCCGGCTGCCAGCCGGGTTGGCCCGCGACCTTCTTGGCGCCCTTCCCGTCGGGGTTCTTGTAGCCCACGGTGTACATGACGACCTCGCCGAGACCCGTCGTCACGGGACCGATCTGCGGCTGGGCCCCATCGGGAAGATTCTCGCCCGCCTGGAGAAGCCGTTCGCCCACCTGCTGGCGCGCGAAATAGAGGTCGGTTTCATCAGTGAAGATTGCCGTCACCTGGCTGAATCCGTTGCGCGAGATCGAGCGTGTCGTCTCGAGCCCCGGAATGCCGGCGAGCGAGATTTCGATCGGGTAGGTTACGAGCTTCTCGATTTCGACCGGCGAAAGACGCGGATCGATCGTGTTGATTTGCACCTGCTTGTTGGTGATGTCGGGAACCGCGTCGATCGGCAGCTTGGTCAGCTGCCATACGCCGAGCCCGGCTATCACGAGGAAGAGAAAGAGTACCGCCCAGCGCGCGCGGACGGATAGCGCCATCAGTTTCGCGATCACGGTTTATTCCTCCTCGCCCGCGCCCTTGCCGAGTTCGGCCTTGAGCAGGAATGCGTTCTTGGTCGCGACGATCTGGCCCGGCTTCAGCCCGGAGAGGATTTCGACACGGCCCGCGCTGCGCTGGCCGACGGTGACCTGCTGCGCGCGGAAGCCGTCCTTCGTGCGGACGAACACAACGTCGCGCCCTTCGAGCGTCTGGAGCGCTTCGTCGGCGATCACGATCCGTGCCGGCCCACCGGTTTCGGCGCCGCGGCCCGGAAGCAGACGCACCCGGACTGCAAGGCCCGGCTGCAGCGCTCCGGGCACATCGAGCACGGCAGTCGCCGATCGCGTGTCGCCGGAAAGTCCGGGGGTAACAGCCCGCACACGGGCATCGATCGTCCGCCCGTCGGGAAGTTCGATGATCGCGCGGTCTCCGGGCGAGAGCCGCTGTGCATCGGCCGGACCGACTGCGGCCTCGATCTGCACCTTGCTGGGATCGGCAACGCGGAACAATTCGGTTTCGGGCTGGACGAAGGCGCCCAGACTGGCGTTCTCCGCCGTAATCCGCCCTGATATCGGGCTGGCCACGATTACGCTGCTGCCATCGCGCGTAACCTGCGCGGCGCTCGCTGCGGCACGCGCGCGTTGCGCCTCCGCTGCGGCGGCCGCCGCTTCGGCTTGCGCCTGCTCGTAATCGACCCGCGCCGACACCTTTTGATCGAACAGCGTCTTCTCGCGATGGAGATTCTTCTGCGCAAGGGTCGAGCGCGCATCGGCGGCAATCCGTTCGGCCGCGATCTGGGCCGCGTCGCGGCTCTGCACGATCGCGATCGTCTCGCCGGCGCTGACCGGATCGCCTAACCGCTTGAAGAGGCGTGTGACCGCACCGCCCGCGCGGGCGGTGACGATCGCCTCGCCGCTCGGTGCGGCGGTAACGGTCGCTTGCGAGATGATTTCCGAACCGAGTCCGCCGGCGCCGATCGTCTCGACGCCGATCTCGGCGGCCTTGATCGCATCGGGCGCGATGGCGAGGCTGCTCGGAAGGGCTTCGCTCGCCGCTTCCTTTTCGCCTTCGGCCGCCGGTGCGGCGGCCGGGTCGGCGGTGCAACGTGCAACGCCGAAGCCCGTGACGGCGGCGAGTATCATGGCGCCCGCGACAGTGCCGAGGAGACGCTTGTCCTTGGTGATCATATTCTATCTCCGCTGTTGATGCGGTTCGCGCGCCGACCGGCGGCGCACCCCTGTTGACTTGGAAGAACGGCAGCGAATGCGCCCCCGTCCACTGGAAGGCTCGGCGCGCTCATGGCTGATGATCCGCATCGCCGTCGGCGGCGGCCTGGCGCGAGAGGATGGCGCGGGCTTCGGCCCGGGCCTGGCGCGCCGCGATCAGCTCGGCCTGCGTTGCCGCATAAGCCTGCTGCGCGTCGATATATTCGACGAGCGATGACTTGCCGGCGCGGTAGCTGAGTTCGGCGAGCCGGACACCTTCGCGCGCCTGCTCGATGCCGCTGCCCTCAAGCGCCGCGAGGCGAGCTTGGGCGGCGTCGAGTTCGGCCTGGGCGTTGGCGATTTTCGCCTCGGCGTTGACGACCGCATTCTCCCGCCGCGCGATGGCGGCAGCAACGTCGGACTTGGCGGCCGAGATGTTGCCGCGGTTGCGATCGAAGATCGGGAGCGGCACCGAGACATTCGCAATGAGCGCGCGATCACCTGTATCGCGAAGCTGCCGCACCCCGAAGCCAACCGATGGGTCGAGGCGACCGTCGGCGTGCTGCCCCTGGAGGCGAGCTTCGGCGATGAGGCGGTCGGTCTCGGCAAGCCGCACGTCGAGCGTGGCCAGCGGGTCAACCGAGGCAGGCATCACCCACAGGTCGCCTTCGACCAGTTCGGCCGGAGCAACCGAGCTGCCGAGAAGCGCTGCCAGCGAACGGCGCGCCGTCCGTTCCTCGGCCTCGGCGGTGCGCAGTTCGGCGGTTGCCTGGACCAGCGCCGCGTTGGCACGGAAGGCCCGCAGCGGCGGCTCGTTCCCGGTGTCGACCATTGCCTGCGCCACGCGGACGAGTTCGCGAGCGCGCGCTTCATTCTCGCGCGCGAGCGCCAGACTGTCGCGGGCCGCGAGCGCGGTCGCGAACTGGTTACGAACCTCGAGCGCGAGATCTGCGCGGGCAATCTCAAGCCGATATTGCGCGGCCAGAAACTCGGCGTCGGCGAGCGTCATGCGCGCGCGGCGGCGCCCGCCGATATCGAGACGCTGATTGACCGAGACCGTCGTTTCGAGACCATTCAGACCCGAGTAGGGGCCAGTGCCTGCAAAATTCTCGACATCGACGTTAAGGATGGGGTTGAAGCGATAGCCCGCCTGACGCTGGCGACCGCGCGCGGCCTCCACTTCGGCTTCGGCGGCAACCACGCGCGGCGAGCGCGCGTCGGCCTCCTCCATCGCCTGGGCGAGGGACAATCGAGCGGGAAGCGGGCCGGTACGCACGGCCTCGCCTGCGGAAGAAGGCGGTCCCACCAGCTCCGTCGCTGCCGACTGGGCAGCGGCGGGCGCGGAATTTGCGCCTGCAACGAGCGCCACGATACTCGCGGCGACAACTATGGATTTCATGAAAAGGAGACTCCTGACGTTTCCAGGGAGAAGCGCACGCGAAGGGCGCGCGCAGACCTAGAGCGTCAGGCGATTGGAGGGCGGAACGTCCCGATGTAGGCGACGGGCGGCAAGGCGGCTGTCAGGATGCGCGTATGCGCTTCAGGGGCAGGCGTTTCGGTCGCTGCCGAAAGCGTTTCCGCCGGGACGCCCGAATGGTGGCCATGGCAACCATGAGCGGCGGCAGGCACCTGCTGCTTTTCGCCGGGCGACGATTTTTTCTTGTCGGGCTCGGCGCTTTCGGTAGCCGGCGCACTCACGCAGCCCGCTTCGATCGCCGCGACAAAAAGGCTCGCCTCGGCCCGATCCTCGGTCGCATGCGCGAGCGATCCTGCAACCGTTCCGGATGCAAGGAGAAAGGTCAGCAAGAGGAGGATTACCCGTCGCATTGGAACCGGCCCCTAGCATCGAAATAGCGCGATGAAAAGTAGAAGATTTTCAATCAACTTCGGCGGCACTATTCGAACCCCCGAAAGGATGCTGTAATGTTATCTCATGATTGCAACCAAGGCGTGTATCCGTCTTAGAAATACTTATTACACCGCCTAGAGGAACAGGATATCCGTCGAACAACCGGGCGTTAAGCACAATAGTGCTACGATTGTCTTTCAATCTTAGTTCCGGCCTTACGCTATTGCTTCTATCCTTTTTTGTACTGGCCCGCGCACGGGCGGCGGGATTCGTGCCGGACAGGTCGGTAAATCGGAAATCTCGCATTGAGGCGGCGAACGGCAACATGAGGGCTTGACCCTGTATCTACTACAGGGTGCAAAAGCCTTCCCTGGACAAAAATGGGGACCCTGCATGATGACATCGACTGAAAAACCGCTGACCCGGGCCATCGTCGCGCCGCTCCTGCGCGACCAATGTCGCCTGTTCCGCGAATCAAGACGATTCGGCGATGAAGCCGCCGCGTGGCGGGCGCTGGAATGGGAGCATATCTTGAGCCAGCCCTATATGGGCCCGCATCTGGCCTCGCACTGGCACATGTTCCGCTATGCGATCGAACTCGGCGATAGCCGCGAAGCCGCCGGTCAGGCGATGCGGTTCCTGCTCGTCCCGCTCGGCTCGCTGACCGGCCGGCTCCCGGCCGGGAACAATGGACGCGCGCACGTGAGCGCCTTCGATCCGATGCCGCTGCCGGAGGGCCTGGCGGTACTGATCGAGGCGGCCCGGTCGGCGACCGAACGCGACGCCCGAAAGGGCTGATCCGGTTTTGGACTTCCGGAACAAGCCATTCGCTGTTAGGGGCGCGCGCATGTCCGGCGCTCCCCTTCGGCTGTTCCTTGTGTTAATCCTGCTTCTCAGCGGGCTCCACAATGCTGCACCGGCGATGGCGGGCATGACGCACCATGCGACGGATTCGCATCTGTCCCACCATGCGGAACCGGGCCATGCGTCGGGCAAGGACACGCAAAAAGGTCAGCAGGATGCCGACCTCCACGGCAGCCACCATAATTGCCCGGTCGCATCCGACCAGGCCCTTGCGGGCCATGACGATCTATCCTGCTTTTCCGGCGGCCTGCACTTCGCGCTGCCCGCCACGCGCCTCGCTTCGCGCGCCCTCGCGCCTCCCCTGAACCCGCCCCTCGCCTGAACGACGCCTGCCGCGCAGCCCTTCCCGGCCTGCGCTCAGCCGAACCGTTCAGGAGTGATCATTCATGCATATTCATATGCGCGCCGCCCTGTTGGCCGGGGCTGCGCTGCTGGCGGGGTCCGTATGGGCTCAGCCGCTAACGCTCGACCAGGCGGTCGAGCGGGCCATCGCTGCATCGCCAGAGCTCAGAGCGGGTGAAGCGGGGGTCGACGCCGCGCGTGCCGACCAGCTGCAAGCCCGCGTTCGTCCCAATCCGACCGTCTCGGTCGATATGGACAATGGCGTCGGCACGGGCAGCTATGGCCTGTTCCGACAGTCAGAACTGACCGTCACCTATTCGCAGCCGCTCGAGCGCGGCGGAAAGCGGGAGGCGCGGATGGCGCTTGCCGAGCGCGGGGTCGTTCTGGCCGAGGCGCAGTGGCGGCTCGTCCGGCTCGACATCGCCCAGGACGTGCAGCGCGCCTATATCGACGTCCAGATCGCCGAGCAGATGGTCTGGATCGCCGAGGATCGCGTCAAGCTCGAGAAGGAAATACGCAGCGAGGCGATCCGCCGCGTGCGGGGTTACAAGGATCCGCTGTTCGTCGAGACGCGCGCCGATGCTCGTATCCTCGAAGCGGAACTGGCGCTCAAGGAGGCCCAGGCGAAGCGTCAGTCGGCGCGCGCGCTGCTGGCCTCCTTCTGGGGCGGCACGCCCGATAGCCTCGTCATTGCCGAGGGGATCGAGAAGCCCGATCCGCGCGATCCACCGCTCGCCGAGGCCGATGCGGCCGTCTTCGACGCGGCCGTCGACCGCGCCCGGGCACAGGTTGTCGTCGAGCAAAGCCGCACGCACCAGGACTATACGGTGTCGGGCGGCACTCGCTTCCTTCGCGAGACCAATGATGTCGCCGTTCTCGGCGGAATCTCGATCCCGCTCGGACGCTTCGATCGCAACCAGGGCAATATCGCCCGGGCCCAGGCCGAACGGCGGCAGCTCGAATTCCAGTCCGAAGCGAGCCGCCTCGAACGGCTGCGGCGCCTCGCGTCGCTGCGCGCCGATGCCGACGCCGCACGGGTGCGGGCCGAGGGCATCATGAACGACGTCTATCCCAAGGCGGTGAAGACGCTCGGTCAGGTGCGCGAAGGCTATGCCCGCGGCGGCTTCCTGTTCGCCGATGTGCAGGATGCCGCCGACGTCATCATCCAGATTCAGGGTCAGTGGGCCGAGGCCATGACGCGCTACCGCGATTTGCTCGCGGAAATCGATCGCCTGACCGGCCGCTTCGATGCGGCTCCCCTTGCGGAGAATATTCCATGAAGAAATTTCCATTTCCCGCCGCTGCGGCGGCGCTGTTCCTTGCCGTCCCCCTCGCTGCCTGCGGCGGCGGAGCCGAAGGCGAAGACAAGCATGCAGAAGGCGAGAGCCATAACGAGGGCGAAGGCGAAGAAGACGCCGAGGGCCCGAATGGCGGTAAATTGCTCAAGAATGGCGATTTCGCTGTCGAAGTCACGATTTTCGAGAATGGCACCGAGCCGCAGTTCCGAGTTTTTGCCACCCGAGACGGGAAGCCGGTCAATCCCAAGGAAGTCCAGCTCGCGATCTCGCTCACGCGGCTTGGTGGCGACGTCGATCGCTTCACCTTCCGCCCGCAAGGCAAGTTCCTCGCAGGGCAAGGCGTCGTCACCGAACCGCACAGCTTCGATGTCAAAGTCGTCGCGGTGACTGGCGGCAAACGCCACGTCTGGCAATATGCCAATCCCGAGGGACGCACGCGGATCGCGGCCGACGCCGCCAAGGCCGGCGGGATCGAGACCGCTATCGTCGGACCGGCGACGGTCGGCGAGATGCGCGAACTCTATGGCACCGTCCAATTGTCGCCAACGGCCCGTTCCGAAATTCGCGGTCAATTCCCGGGCCGCGTCGTCTCGGTGACCAAGGCGGTGGGCGATACGGTTCGCCGCGGCGAACTTCTCGCGCGGATTGAATCGAGCGAGAGCCTCCAGGTCTATCCCGTGCATGCGACGGTCGGCGGGATCGTTGCCGAGCGCAACGCCAACCCCGGCGATGTCACCGACGGGCGGGCGCTCTATGTCATCACCGATCCGGCGCAGACGACGGTCGTCTTCAACATCTTCCCGCGGGACCTCGCGATCATCCGGCCGGGCATGCGGGTGACGGTCGAGACGCAGGACGGCGCCGCGATTGCGACCGCACCGCTCGGACAGTTCCTGCCTGACGGCAATGTCGAGGCGGGCACCGCGCTGATCCGCGCAACCATTCCCAATCGCTCGGGAACGCTGCGCCCCGGAATGGCCTTGCGCGGCCGCGTGATGGTCAATCCCGTCACCGTGCCGCTGGCTGTGCGTACCGAGGCGATCCAGCCCTTCCGCGACTTCAAGGTGGTCTATGCCAATTTCGGGCGGGATTATGAGGTCCGGATGCTGAAACTCGGCCGTTCGTCGCCCGAATGGACCGAGGTCCTGTCGGGCATCAAGCCCGGCACCGCCTATGTCACCAAGGGCAGTTTCCTCGTTCGCGCCGACATCGAAAAGTCCGGCGCGGGCCACGACCATTGATCGGGGAGCAGGACAATATGCTAGCCAGAACCATAGGCTTTTCGATCCGGCAACGATGGCTCGTCCTCGCGGTCGTCGCGCTTCTGTGCGTGATCGGCGCGTGGAGCGCGACCAAGTTGCCCATCGACGCCGTTCCCGACATCACCAACGTCCAGGTCCAGATCAACACCAAGGCCGAAGGCTATTCGCCGCTCGAAGCCGAGCAGCGTATCACCTACCCGATCGAGACCGCGATCGCGGGCATCCCCAACCTCAACTATACAAGGTCGATTTCACGCTACGGCCTGAGTCAGGTCACCGTTGTCTTCGAGGACGGGACCGACATCTATTTCGCGCGCCAGCAGGTGGGCGAGCGGCTCCAGGCTGCGAGGGGCCAGCTTCCGCCGGGGATGGAACCCGAAATGGGTCCGATTTCCACCGGCCTCGGCGAGATCTTCATGTTCTCGATCGAAGCCGAACCGGGCGCACGAAAGCCGGACGGCACGCCCTACACGGCAGAAGACCTTCGAACGATGTCAGACTGGGTCATCCGGCCGCAGATGCGCACGATCCCGGGGGTCGCCGAAATCAACACGATCGGCGGCTATGCCCGCCAATATCATGTGACCCCCAACCCGGCCTCGCTCGCCGCGCTCAATCTCTCGCTCAACGATGTCGTCACCGCGCTGGAGGCCAATAATGCCAATCGCGGCGCCGGTTATGTCGAGCGCAGCGGCGAGCAAATCCTGATCCGCGTTCCTGGTCAGGCGAACAATGAGCGCGACCTGTCGCAGATCATCGTCACCACCCGGGGCGGCGTTCCGATCCGGATCGCCGACGTCGCCGATGTTGCGATCGGTTCGGGACTACGCACGGGCGCGGCAACCGAGAATGGCAAGGAGGTCGTCCTCGCAACGGTCTCGATGCTGATCGGCGAAAATCCGCGCGTGGTGGCGCAGGCCTCGGCCGAACGCCTCGTCGAAGCCTCGCGTGCCTTGCCGAGGGGCGTGGTCGCGAAGCCGCTCTATGATCGCACCGCGCTCGTCGAACGGACCATTTCGACGGTGCAGAAGAACCTCGCCGAGGGCGCGCTGCTCGTCATCGTGATCCTCTTCCTGCTGCTCGGCAATTTCCGGGCGGCGCTGATCACGGCGGCGGTCATTCCGGTCGCGATGCTGATGACGCTGACGGGCATGCTCCAAACGCGGACATCGGCGAACCTCATGAGCCTCGGCGCGCTCGACTTCGGCCTCATCGTCGACGGGGCCGTCATCATCGTCGAAAATTGCCTCCGCAGGCTCGGCGAGGCACAGCACAGGCTCGGACGCCTGCTCGATCGCGACGAACGCTTCGGTCTCGTCGCCTCGGCGAGCGCAGAGGTGATCAAGCCGAGCATCTTCGGCATCATCATCATCACTGCCGTCTATCTGCCGATCTTCGCGCTCGAAGGCGTCGAAGGAAAGACCTTCCACCCGATGGCGATCACCGTCGTCCTCGCGCTTACCGCTGCTCTGCTCCTGTCGCTCACCCTGGTTCCGGCCGCGGTGGCGCTGTTCGTGACCGGCAAGGTCGAGGAAAAGGAAAATTGGCTGATGCGCGGTCTCGGCAAGGGCTATCGCCCGATGCTCGACCGCGTCCTCAAGTGGCCGAAGGCTGCGCTGGCTGGTGCTTTGGCGCTTGTCGCGCTGAGCGGCGTGGCGGCGACCAGTCTCGGGTCCGAGTTCATCCCGGACCTCGACGAAGGCGATATCGCGATGCACGCGATGCGTATTCCCGGAACGAGCCTCACCCAGTCAATCGCGATGCAGGAGGCGCTGGAGAAGAGAATCAGACAGTTCCCCGAAGTCGAGCGGGTGTTCGCGAAGATCGGCACGCCCGAAGTCGCGACCGATCCGATGCCGCCGTCGGTCGCCGACAATTTCATCATGCTCAAGGACCGGAAGGAGTGGCCCAATCCGAGAAAGACCCGCGACCAGCTCGTCGCCGAACTCAATAAGGCGGTGAACGAGGTGCCGGGGAACAATTATGAGTTCACCCAGCCGGTGAAGATGCGGATGAATGAACTGATCGCCGGCGTTCGCGCCGACGTCGCGATCAAGCTGTTCGGCGACGATCTCGACCAACTGCTCGAATCGGGGCAGGCGATCGAGGAAGTGGCCGGCGGGATCGCGGGCGCACAGGACGTGAAGCTCGAACAGGTCACCGGCCTGCCGATGCTCTCGGTCACGCCCGATCGCGACAAGCTTGCGCGCTATGGCGTGAGCATGGAGACAGTCCAGGACGCGGTTTCGACCGCGACCGGCGGGCGGCAGGCGGGCGAGCTCTTCGAGGGCGACCGGCGCTTCGACGTCATCGTCCGACTTCCCGAGGCCATTCGCACCGACCTCGCGTCGCTTGGCAATCTCCCCGTTGCGCTTCCCGCGGGTGGCTTCGTGCCGCTTTCGGAGCTGGCGGAGATTTCGCTCGCGGCGGGGCCGAACCAGATCAGCCGCGAAAATGGCAAGCGCCGCGCGGTGATCACGGCAAATGTTCGCGGGCGCGACCTTGGCTCGTTCATCGACGAGCTGACCCAGAAGGTCGAAGCCGATGTCGTTCTGCCCGATGGCTATTATATCGAATATGGCGGGACGTTCGAGCAGCTGCAGTCGGCGACCGAGCGCCTCCAGATCGTGGTGCCGCTCGTTCTGCTGCTGATCTTCGGACTGCTTTTTATGCTGTTCGGATCGGTTCGCGATGCGGCCATCGTCTTCTCGGGCGTGCCGCTGGCGCTGACGGGAGGCGTCGCAGCGCTGGCGCTTCGCGACATTCCGCTCTCCATCTCGGCGGGGGTCGGCTTCATTGCGCTCTCCGGGGTCGCGGTGCTGAACGGTGTGGTGATGCTGTCCTTCATCAAGGATTTGCGCGAACGTGGCCGACCGCTTGTCCAGGCGATCCGCGAAGGCGCGCTCACCCGCTTGAGGCCGGTCATGATGACCGCGCTCGTCGCCTCGCTCGGCTTCGTGCCAATGGCACTCAACGTCGGTGCGGGTTCGGAAGTGCAGCGCCCGCTCGCAACGGTGGTGATCGGTGGCATCATCTCGTCGACGATCCTCACTCTGCTCGTCCTGCCGGCGCTGTACCTCTTGGTCCATTGCCGCAGCGCGAAGATCGAAGAAGAGGAAGTCGCCGGGCCGCGGCGCGAGTCCGGCCTCGCAACCTGAAGCCAGGCCTTGGCGGTTTGCTGCATCGCATGGGCGGCAAGCGGCCAGTCGCGAACAGAGGCGGAACCCTAAAGGGTTCCGCCTCCTTTTGGGGATGGTGGGTATGAGGAGCGTTAAATGATAGACAAGTCAGCGGGCACCGACCGCGAAAAGCGGACCCTCCAAATTGTTCTTTTCCTGAACGCGGCGATCGCCATCGCCTTTCTCATAACCGGCGCGCTGGGAGATTCGAGCGCCCTCATCGCCAATGGTCTCGACAATTTGTCGGACGCAGCGGTCTATGCCCTGAGCCTTGTCGCGCTAAGCCATGGCATCAAATGGAAGACCCGCGCGGCTACAGCGTCGGGCGTCATGCTATTGATCTTCGCGGCCGGCGTCCTGTTCGATGTCGGGCGGCGCTACTTTCAGGGTAGCGAACCGATCGGCGCGACGATGATGATTATGTCGGCGGTCGCTGCCGTGGTGAACTATGCCTGTCTGAAGCTGCTTCAGCGCATTCACAATCCCGATGTCAACCTTCGCGCGGCAACGACCTTCAGCTTCAATGACTTCGTTTCGAACGGCGGCATCCTGATCGCCGGCGTCCTCGTCTGGTGGCTCGGCACGAACTGGCCCGACTTGCTCGTCGGGTTCGCCACTGCGCTGATTGCCATTAAGGGCGGCATCGAAATTCTGCGCGATGCCCGGAAGGAGACTCGCGGCGCGGCGGGCGACGACCCCTGAATTTGAAAGATAACAAGATGAAGACCGAATGATGGAGTCCACGGGACTACCGCTAGACCGCGGACGGCAGCGTCGCCTCGATCGCCTCAATCACTCGGCAATCGGCTATGCGGCCGCCCTCACAGAGCTGAACGATCCGGGCGAGTTCTGCGCGAAGGCGCGCCATGCGTTCCAGACGCTCGTCGACGTCGAGCAAATGCCGCGCCGCCAGAGCCCGAACCTCGGCGCAGTCCTGCTCGGGCCCTGCCGCAAGTGCGGTAAGTGAACGAATTTCGTCGATCGAAAATCCCAGCCCCCTCGCGCTCCGGATAAACGCGAGGCGCCGGACATCCTCGGGACCATAGCTGCGACGGCCGGAGGCAGTGCGCGCGGCATGAGGCAAGAGGCCGATGTCCTCGTAATAGCGGATCGTATTGACCTTCGTGCCCGTCCGGCTCGCCAGCGCTCCGATGGGAAGTCCTACGTCGCGGCCCATATGCACCTCAGAAATGTCTTGATTCTACAGTTACTGGAGAATGTAGGACAACGCGATGAGCGAAAGCAACGACAGTAACTGCGGCTGCACCGGTGACACCGTGCGTGCCGAGCGTGATCCCGCCTATCGACGGGCGCTCTGGATCGTGGTCATACTCAACCTCGGTTTCGGCGTATGCGAAATCATCGGCGGCTTCATCGCCAACAGTCAGGCCCTCAAAGCGGATTCGCTCGACTTTATTGGCGACGGTTCGATCACTTTGGTGGGACTACTGGCGCTCGGCTGGTCTGCTGCAAGCCGGGCACGGATCGCGCTGACCCAGGGACTGTTCCTCGGTGCGCTCGGGCTGGGGGTGATCGCCTTTGCCGTGGCACGGGCCTTAAATGCCGAGCCACCCGAAGCCGAACTCATGGGCGGCATCGGCGTGGTCGCCTTGGCCGTGAACGTGACCGCGGCGCTGGTTCTCTCGCGATTTCGGGACGGCGATGCCAATGTGCGGGCCATCTGGCTGTTCAGCCGAAACGATGCGATCGCGAATATCGCGGTCATCGTCGCGGCCATATTGGTCGGCTGGACGGGCAGCGCCTGGCCCGATCTTCTGGTGGCGGGCGTCATCGCCCTTCTCTTCCTGCATTCGGCAACGGAGATCGTACGCAACGCACGCGCCGAACTGCGCCCGTCGCGGGCATAGCAAGATGAGCGCATACTCCACGCTTCGGCGCGCCACGGCCATGTTGCTCGCCATGCTGTTGCTGCTTCCGGCTATCGCACGCGCCGACACGGCCTCGGTGCAGACGATCTGGCGCCTGCTCGATTATGTCGCCGTGGACTATTCCGGCGCGGTGCGTGACGGCCGTGTCGTCAGCCAGGCCGAATATACCGAAATGCTGGAGTTCACCGATTCGGCCGCCGCGAAGATTGCGGCGCTTCCACCCAAAGGCGCGCGCGCGCGGTTGCTGGCTGGTGCGAAGCGGTTGAAAGCCGCCGTTGTCGCCAAGGAAAGCCCGCAGGAGGTTGCGCGGCAGGCCCGATCGGTCGCGGCGGCGTTGCTCAACGCCTATCCGGTGCCGCTTGCGCCGGCGCAAAGTCCCGATCTTGCAAGGGGCGCCGCTCTCTATGCGCAGAATTGCGCATCATGCCACGGCATGTCGGGCGATGGCCGCGGCCCCGACGCAGCCAGGCTCGATCCACCGCCGATCGCCTTTTCCGATGCGGTACGCGCCCGCGAACGAAGCCTTTTTGGACTCTACCAGGTGATCGAGCAAGGTCTGGACGGAACGGGGATGCAGAGCTTCGCCGACCTTCCTGCCGCCGATCGCTGGGCCCTCGCCTTCTACAGCGGCCGCTTCGCTTTCCGTGATACGACGCAGGGCGAGCGGATCTGGCAATCCGACGCGTCCGTCCGCCGCCTGGTGCCTGACATGCCTACCCTGACGGCAATGACGCCGGCGGCGCTCGGTGCGAAGATCGGACAACCGGAGGCCGACGCCGTGATGGCCTATCTCAGGGCCAATCCTCAGGCCGTCGCGGGGCCGGGAACTGGATCGCTGGCGCTGGCGCGGGAGCGGCTCGAACAGAGCTTCACCGCATATGCTGCCGGGAAGAGGCAGCAAGCCGGGGAACTTGCGCTGTCCGCCTATCTTGACGGGTTCGAACCCCTCGAGCCGCTCCTCGCCTCGCGCGACGGCGCCCTCATGGCCCGGATCGAGACGGCAATGGGCGCGGTGCGCGCGGCTATCCAGAAGGGCGCACCCGTCGCGGAAGTCCGCCGCGAGATTTCAGGGCTCGATACGCTCTTCACCGAGGCCGAGCAGGTGCTTGCCCCCGAACAGGCGAGCAGCGCATCGGCCTTTGCCGGGGCCCTGACGATCCTGCTGCGCGAGGGCCTGGAAGCAATTCTTGTCGTCGTCGCGATCATCGCTTTCCTGCGAAAGGCCGAGCGCCCGGAAGCCCTGCGCTATGTGCATGCTGGCTGGGTTGCCGCCCTTGCCGCGGGTGGCCTCACTTGGGCGCTCGCGACCTATGCCATCGGCGTCAGCGGGGCGAGTCGCGAATTGACCGAGGGCTTCGGATCCTTGCTCGCGGCCGTCATTCTGCTGTCGGTCGGTATCTGGATGCACGGAAAATCCCAAGCCGATCAATGGCAGCGCTATATTCACGCAAAGCTGAGCGCGGCGCTCTCGAAACGCTCGTCCTGGTTCCTGTTCGGGCTCGCCTTCCTCGCCGTCTATCGCGAGGTGTTCGAGACCATCCTGTTTTATGCCGCGCTGACGTCGCAAGGCAGCGGCGGAGCTGTTTTCGGCGGCTTTTTGACCGGGATCATCCTGTTGACCGCCATAGCCTGGGCGATGCTCCGTTACAGCCAGCGGCTGCCGATCGGCAAATTCTTCACGTACAGCTCGGCGCTCATGGCGGTGCTTGCCACCGTATTGGCGGGCAAGGGCACGGCGGCGCTGCAGGAGGCGGGTATGCTCTCGATAATGCCCGTGGTCGGCTGGCCGCGGATCACGATCCTGGGTATCTATCCGACGCTGCAAGTCATCCTGATGCAAGCCGCCGCGCTGCTCATCATAATCCTCGGCTTCTGGTATAATCGACGGGCCATCGGAGCCGGGCGGCCTGACAGAGCTGGCAATCAGTCTGTGTAGGGGGACGACCCCCAATCGGTTGCCATCCCGCCGGCATCCGCGCCGTAAGCCCATTGCGCGCGTCGACGAACTGATCCATCGTGTATTTCCGATATGAATTGACAGGTCTGCATACATCGGATAATCCCGATGTATGCAGACCGATGCTGCCTTGTCCATCCTTGCCGCTCTGGCGCACCCTACGCGCCTCGATGCATTTCGCTTGATCGTTCAGCATGAGCCCGCAGGGCTATCGACGGGACAGCTCGTCGAAGCGTCGGGGCTCAGCCAGAGTAGCTTTTCGACGCATCTCGCGGTTCTGGTGAAGGCAGGCTTGGTAATACCGGAAAGGCGCGGCCGGCAAATCATCCAACGAGCGGACATCGACGCACTTCGCGGTCTGATGCTCTTCCTCGCAAAGGACTGTTGTCAGGGACGCGCTGAACTGTGCGAACCGCTGCTCGCCGACCTTGCCTGCTGCTGATCGGCATATGCAGCCCCTGAGAGAGAAGTCGATGACCGACAATATCTATAATGTGTTGTTCCTTTGTACCGGCAACAGCGCCCGCTCGATTCTAGCCGAAGCTCTGCTCAACCGCATGGGCGAGGGGCGGTTCCGTGCCTATAGCGCCGGGAGCTTTCCCAAAGGCACGGTCCATGCACAGGCGCTCGCGCTTCTCGATGAGCTCGGGTTCGAGACCGACGGTCTGCGCTCGAAAAGCTGGGACGAATTCTCGGGACCAAACGCTACCAGCTTCGATTTCATCTTTACCGTCTGCGACAATGCTGCCGGGGAGACATGCCCGATCTGGCCCGGGCGGCCGATGAGCGCTCATTGGGGGATTGAAGATCCGGCCGCGATCGAAGGCCCCGGTCAGCGCGAGGCGTTCGAGCGCGCGCTCCATTATCTGTCGAACCGAATCTCGCTGTTCCTCGCGCTGCCGCACGATAGCATCGACGAAATGGCAATGGAACGGAAGCTCAAGGAAATCGGCCGCGCCGAAGGTGCGACCGGCCAAGCGGAGTCGGCCCAATGACCACCGATATCGTCATCTACCATAATCCCGAATGCGGAACCTCGCGCAACGCTCTCGCGATGATCCGCAATGCCGGGATCGAGCCGCATGTCGTCGAATATCTGAAGACACCGCCGTCGCGTGCGCTGCTCGAACAGTTGATCGCGCGGGCCGGCGTTACCCCGCGGGAATTGCTTCGCGAGAAGGGCACACCCTTCGCCGAACTCGGGCTCGGCGACGAGAGCCTCGAAGACAGCGCGCTCATCGATGCGATGATGGCGCATCCTGTCCTCATCAACCGGCCGCTCGTCGTGTCGCCGCTCGGCGTGAAGCTCTGCCGCCCGTCCGAGGCAGTCCTCGACATTCTTCCGGCCGGTCAGTTCGGCGCCTTCGCCAAGGAAGATGGTGAGCAGGTGGTCGATGCCGACGGTCATCGCGTCCGCACCTGAGCCAGCCATGACCGCATCCGCCGAACGCGAACGCCTGACGTTCCTCGATCGCTACCTGACGCTGTGGATCTTCCTTGCGATGATGGTCGGCGTATTGCTCGGATCAGCTTTCGAGGGGTTGCCCGCCGCCATCGATGCCATGTCGGTCGGCACGACGAACATCCCGATCGCGATCGGCCTCATCCTGATGATGTATCCGCCGCTCGCGCGCGTGCGCTACGACGAACTGCCACGCGTTTTCGAAGACAAGCGCGTCCTGGCCATCTCGCTGATCCAGAACTGGATCATCGGCCCGGTTCTGATGTTCGCGCTCGCGGTCATCTTCCTCTCGGACCGGCCCGAATATATGACCGGGCTGATCCTCATCGGCCTCGCACGCTGCATCGCGATGGTGATCGTCTGGAACCAGCTTGCGAAAGGCGACAATCAATATGTCGCGGCACTCGTCGCCTTCAACTCGATCTTCCAGATCCTCTTCTTCAGCGTCTACGCCTGGTTCTTCCTGACGGTCCTGCCGCCGCTCTTCGGACTCGAAGGCAGCGTCATCGACGTCAGCTTCCGGACGATCGCCGAGGCGGTCCTCATCTATCTCGGCATCCCCTTCCTAGCAGGCTATCTGACGCGCCGCGTCCTCGCCCGCGCCAAGGGAGAAGAATGGTACGAAACGCGATTCCTGCCGAAAATCGGCCCGGTCACGCTGGTCGCGCTCCTCTTCACCATTGTCGCGATGTTCAGCCTCAAGGGCAGCGAGATACTCACCATCCCCGGCGACGTCATCCGGATCGCGATCCCGCTCACCATCTATTTCGTGGTGCAATTCCTCATCAGCTTCTGGATGGGTAAGCTGATCGAAGCGGACTATCCGCGCACGACCGCGGTCGCCTTCACCGCCGCGGGCAATAATTTCGAGCTGGCGATCGCTGTCGCAATCGCCGCCTTCGGCCTCGCCTCGCCCATCGCTTTCGCAGCGGTCATCGGCCCGCTTGTCGAGGTGCCCGTCCTCATCCTCCTCGTCAGCGTTGCGTTCCGCCTCGGACGTCGCTGGTTCCCGGCGAGCGTTCCTTCACAAGCCTGAGTATCATGACAGAACAGACCCACAGCCGCCTGCGTGCGCTCTCCGACGCAGACCATTTTCCCGCATTGAGCCCCGAATATCTCCACGCACAGCCGGCGTTTGGTCTGGGGCCGCTCGATCCCGCGCCGCGCATCCTTCTTCTGTACGGATCGCTGCGCGAGCGTTCCTACTCGCGCCTCGTCGTCGAGGAAACGGCGCGTCTGCTCCAGCTTTTCGGCTGCGAGACCCGCATCTTCGACCCTTCCGACCTGCCGATGCCCGACCTCATCGCCGACGACGATCATCCGGCGGTCGAGGAACTGCGGCAGCATTCCATCTGGTCCGACGGCCAGGTCTGGTGCAGCCCCGAACGCCATGGCCAGATTACCGGCATCATGAAGGCGCAGGTCGATCACCTTCCCCTCGCCTACAAAGGGCTCCGTCCGACACAGGGCCGCACGCTCGCCGTGATGCAGGTCTCGGCGGGATCGCAGTCGTTCAACAGCGTCAACACGCTGCGCATCCTCGGCCGCTGGATGCGGATGATCACCATCCCCAACCAGTCGAGCGTCGCGAAGGCCTATCAGGAGTTCGACGAGGCAGGACGCATGCTGCCGTCGAGCTATTATGACCGCATCGTCGATGTCGCCGAAGAGCTGGTGCGCTTTACCGTGCTCACGCGCGGCCACGCCGAACAGCTCGTCGACCGCTATTCGGAGCGCAAGGATCGCAACGCCCCTATCCCGACACCCGCACAGCTGGCCAAGTTGCCGGGGGCGTGATGTCTTGTGGCCGCGAACTGGTGCCGATCAGGATCGACGCCGCAGCTTGCCGAACTCGCGGTCACCGCTCATGAAGCGCTCGATCATCGGAGCAATCAGCCGCTCCACCGGCAAAGGCTCGGTGAGCCCGTTGGCCCTGGCATGAACGCGGGCATAGTCAGCAAGATCGCGCATAACGCCGCCCGACAGTTCAACCGTGACCTTGACCGGCCGATCCTCGGCGATGGGTCCGAGCCGCAGCTTGCTCATCGGGATTCACCGCTGAAAAGCGGCTCCAGCACCAGGTCACGAGTGACGATAACCCGAAACGCGAAACCGGGACGGATGGTAATAGTGGGCGGTATGGCGAGTTGCCGTTCGACGATTTGCCGCCCGGTCTGGCCGATCGAATCCTGCGATCCCGACCGGATCGCACGAACGAGCCGGTCGTCGTCGTCCGCTCCGAGTTCGGCGCCGACGCCGAGCAGGGCCGATACGAGCGCCGCCTTGAACATATGGCCCCAATGATAGTCGGTGCGATCCGCCAGCCCCGCCATTCCGGCGGCGTCGGCCCCGGGAAGCCGGCCAAGTGCGATCGAGCGGCCGCCGGGAAGGGTCAATCGATCCCAAGCCAGTAACACGCGATTTTGCCCTGCCACGATCTCGCTGTCATATTCTCCGATCAGGCGCGAGCCCTGGGGGATCAGGAGAATGCGTCCCGTCGGACTGTCATAGATATTCTGTGTTACCTGCGCTGTGATCTGGCCCGGAAGATCGGAACGGATGCCGGTGATCAGCGCCGCCGGAATGATATTCCCGGCCTGCACGACATAGGGCGAAGCGAGCGGGACGATGCGTTCGCCGCTGCCTGTCCGGCGCGGACCATCTCCCCTCAGAAAGGGACGAGCCGGGGCTTCTGCGCCCGGCGGGATGATCGCCTGCGCCGCGGGCGGCGCAGGTTGTTCCGCGGCATTGGCCGAGGCGCTGCTTCCCCCGCTTGCCAGGAAAAGATTGCTTGAACGCGCCGCGTCGCTTTCCTGGATCCGCCGCTCGCGCGCCTGATCTGCCGCCCGCTGTCGTGGATCGGTCGGCGGTGGAACAGGCGCCATGGGCGGCGGCGTTATCATCTCACCCTCCCTCTGCGCCGAGACGATCGGCCGGCCGAGGTCACCGGGAAGCGGCGGCCCGAGTTTCGGAACCGCGCCATAATCCGCGGGCGCGCCCGTAATGACCTCCGAGCGGTTGGGGCGATCGGTTTCATAGAGATTCTTGCCGGCCTGGGGCGCAGGCGATCGCAGCGCCCAGAGCAGAGCACCTGCGATCGCCAAGCCTGCCGCGCCGCCGATGACCGCGAGCGCCCGGCGCGAGAGGCGCATTACAGGCGGCATCTCGCCCTCAAGCCGAAACCCGATGGGGCTGGACGGCGCGACGGGGCATTCCGCCGCTAGGGCTTCGGGAGGCGGTTCTGCCTTCCCTTCCCGTTCCGGCACGCTCATGACCGCCCCCGACGGCGCTTGTCGTCGCGCTCGATCCGTATCTTTTTCGCGCCACGCCCGCTGCCGAGCCGCAGTTCGGCGCGTTCGAACAGGCGGTCGACGATCAGGAACCGGCCTCGCACGCGGTAATTGACGAGCTCCGCACCATCCTTGTCGCCGAGCACGAAGAGCGGGGGCATATCGCCCTCGGCAATGCCGTCGCCAAACTCGACGAACAATTGGCGGCCGTCGTCGAAGACGCGCTGCGGGCGCCAGGGCACCTTGTCGCCGCTGATCCGATAACCAAAATTGAGCGCCGCAAAGTCGATGCCGCCCGCAACGGGTGCAGTGCGCTCCCGCTCGGTTTCGGCCGCTCGCAATGCGATTAGCTCATCGGCCGGGTAGGACCAGCTGACTGCCGCCATATAGGTCGAAGGCGTTGCGCGCAGTTCGAGATGATAGGTGCGGCGGTTGGTGTTGATGACGAGGTTCGTCATGATGTCGGGGCGGGTCGGCTTGACGAGAATATGAACGCGCCGCGACACACCGGCGCCGCTCAGCGTGTCGCCGATGATCCAGCGGACCGTATCGCCGGCGGCGACCGGTCCGGGTCCGACGAGCTCTTCACCTTCCTGCAGCGCGATGTCGGTGACCTGCCCCGGGGCTGTATAGATCTGGAACAGCGCGCCATCGGCCCAGGCATATTTCTGGATCGCGTTAAGAAAAGTAGCGCGGTCCGGCTGAACGCGCGCCGCGTCATTGGCCCGGCCGACTTGCATCTTGACGTCGGAGGGGGCCGCGAGGGCAGGAAACGCGAACGCGGCTGCGGTCACGAAAGCGAGAAAACGCGTCACTGGCTGAGCTCCTTCGACCAATTTATGGCGGTGACAAAAATGCCGAGCGGGTTGCGCCGCAAAGCATCGGGGGTACGGGGCGGCTGAACCGTCACGGTGACGATCGCCGACCAGCGCGACGTCTCCAGAAGGCTGCCGTCCTGATAGCGGCGCTCGGTCCAGGCGATACGAAAGCTGTCCTTGGAGGCGCGGATCACGCTCGACACATCGACCGCGACCTGTCGTTTGCCGATCTCCGCGAAGGGATCGTTCAGCCTCGCATATTCATTTAGCGCCTGCGCGCCGCTCGCCGTGGTGAAATCATAGGCGCTGAGCCAGTCCTTGCGCAGCACGATCGGGTCGGCCGGAATCGACCGGACATGCTCGATGAAGCGTGCGAGATGGAAGGCGATTTGCGGATCGGTCGGCGACCAGTCGGCGTCTGCGGGCGCGACGGCCCTTGCCTCGCCGAGCTTGTCGACCTCGACCACCCAGGGCGTGATCGTGCCGCGCAGCGACTGCCAGACCAGAGCCGAGGCGAGGCCGCCTGACAGAAGCAGGGTGCCGAAAAAGGCGAGCCGCCAATTCTTCGCCTGGACGCGCGACGAGCCGATGCGATCGTCCCAGATCTGCCCCGCGCGCTGATGCGGCGTGACCGGGACGGGCGAGATCCCATAATGATTGGAGGGCCTGCGGAAAATCATATCAATCCCTTTCGCTGATGTCAGGTGCGGAGCCAGCGCCGTGGCTATCGCCGCCCTTCAGGGTCTGCGCGCCGACCATCGCGCCCTGCGCGACCGCCTGCCGCTGCCGCATCGCGGTCGCCCACGCGGGCGGCGTGCCGGCAGCAGGTGCCGACCCGGCCTTCGCCGCCTGACCCGCGCGGCCGGCCGCAAATTGCTCGCGGGTCCGCTCGGCGGCACGCCGAAGCGGGGACGCCGCAGCGCTCGCCGCCGAGCGCGCGACACTGGCGAGACCCGCACCGACCGCCTGCGCCCCGCTCTTCCCGGCCGCGCCTGCGGCGTAGGAGCCCGATGCGCTGCCCGCAGTGCGGGTAGCGCCAGCCGCAGCGCCGCGCGCAAAGGTGGCGGCGGCACCGGTGGCCAGCGTCGCACCCGCCGCGCCTGCGGCGAGCGTGGCGCCGGCGGCGACGGCCGTGCCGGCCGCAGCGCCTGCGCCGAGCTGGGGACCGCCCGCGACGATGCCATTGGCGATCGAAGGACCGAAGATACCGAGACCCAGCAATGTGAGCGCGCCAAGCGCGATCGCCATCACCTGCTCGATGTCGGGCTCGGCGCCAATCTGGGCACCCATGAAGCGATCGAAGAGGGTCGTGCCGATCCCGGTGATGACGGCGAGCACCAGCACCTTGATGCCCGAGGAAACGATATGGCCAAGGACGCGCTCCGCCATGAAGGCGGTGCGGCCGAAAAAGGCGAAGGGGATCAGAACGAAGCCCGCGAGCGTGACGAGCTTGAACTCGAGAATCGTCACGAAGACCTGCACCGCGAGGATGAAGAAAGCGAGGACGACGATCACCCAGGCGATCAGCAGGATCAATATCTGCACGAAGTTGGTGAAGAGCCCGATAGGCCCCAATAGGTCCTTGCTCGCATCAAGAAGCGGCTCCGCGGCATCGAGGCCCGTCGCCGCAATGACGCCCGGGCGCATGAAGTCGCCGATCGCCATGGTGCCGCCGCTCGCCTTCAGCCCAAGGCCAGCAAAGCTTTCGAGCATGATCGTCGCCAGGCTCTGGAAATTACCGATGATGAACGCGAAGACGCCAATATAGAGCGTCTTCTTGACGAGCCGCTGCATGACATCCTCGTCGGCGCCCCACGCCCAGAACAGCGCCGCGATCGTCACGTCGATGACGATGAGCGTCGTCGACAGGAAGCCGACTTCGCCGCCGAGCAGTCCGAAGCCGCTGTCGATATAGGTCGAAAAGACCGACAGAAATTGGTCGATCACGCCCGTGTCGTTCATCGCTCGTTCCTCCGCTCACCGAAAAACCGGCGACGCTTCGCTTCCCATACCGCTTCGCAATCGGGGTCGGCCGTCGTGATGGTCCGGCAGCGGCGAAGCCCATCGTCCGGCGCCGGGTGTGCGTCCGCCCCGGAGACCTGGGGGGCGGACGCACGAGGCGCGGGCGGCAGGGTCACGGCGACGAGCGCGAGCGTCATGGCGATTCCGCCCAGCACTGCCGCGCCGGCGATCCTGGCCGCCCGGCCCATCTCAATTGCCTTTGCGGAAGCGGCGGAAGCGCTCGCGTCCTTCGGCTTCGGCAGCCGCCGCGCGGGCGGCATCGAGCATCTGCGCCCGCCCCTGCGCGGCGATCGCAGCGGCAAGATCGCCGAGTTGCTGCGACTGGAGCGCGAGCAGCTGATTGCCCGCCTGTGCCGCCTGGAGGGCGCCGGTCGCGGACTGGCTCGCGGTCACCAGCGTCGTAATCGAGCGGCGCGCATCGCCCATATTGCCGACGACGCCCGCCTGGACCTTCATCGCATCCTGGAAAGCACCGACGCTGTCGTTCCAGCGCGCTTCGGCATTGGCGACCATTTCCGCCTGCGTGCCCGTCAGCGCGCCGCCCTTGTAGCGCGCGTCGAACGCCTTCTGGATGTCGCCGACATCGAAAGCGACCCGCTGCGCTTCGCCGAGCAGGGCGCGGGTCCGGTCGACCTGACCTTGCAGCTCCTCGAGCGTCGAAACGGGCAGGCCCGACAGGTTGCGTGCCTCGTTCGCCAGCGACGTCGCCTGATTCTGCAGCTGCTTGATCTGATTGTTGATCTGTTCGAGCGTGCGCGCGGCGGTCAGGATGTTCTGGGCGTAGTTGCGGGGATCGTGGACGATCCCGCCCACCTGGGCCGCGGCCGGGGCGGACACGGCCGCAGCCGTGATGCCGAACCCGGTGACGAGCAGCGCGGCGGCACAATGGAAAATCGGCGTCTTCATGGTCATTCACTCCTTCAGGGTGGAAGATTCGAGATTGGCGAGGAGATCGGCCGCCCAGTCGAGGCGGCGCTCACGCAGCCAGGCGGCGGCAAAGCCATCACCGCCATGTTCGGCGACGAGTTCGCCGATGCGGATCTGGTCGGTCTTGGAAGACGCGGCGGTGAAGGCGAGCGCGACCTCGCCGAGGCCCAGTTCGAACAGCCGGTTCCCGCGCCGCGACTGGCAATAATAGTCGCGCTTCGGGGTCGCGCGGCTCAATATCTCGATCTGCCGGTCGTTGAGGCCGAAGCGCTCATAGACCCGCGCGATCTGCGGCTCGGCGGCGCGTTCATTGGGGAGGAAGATGCGCGTCGGACAGCTCTCGATGATCGCGGGCGCGATGCTCGAGCTCTCGATATCGGCGAGGCTCTGCGTCGCGAAGATGACGCTCGCATTCTTCTTGCGCAGCGTTTTCAGCCATTCGCGCAGCTGCGCGGCGAAGGCCGGGCTGTCGAGGATAAGCCAGCCCTCGTCGATGATGATCAGGGTCGGCGAGCCATCGAGCCGCTGCCCGATGCGGTGAAAGAGATAGGCGAGCACCGCGGGAGCGGAAGCGGCGCCGACGAGCCCCTCGGTCTCGAGCGCCTGCACACGCGCGTCGCCGAGGCGTTCGACCTCCGCATCGAGGAGCCGTCCCCAGGGTCCGCCGACCAGATAGGGCGCCAGTGCCTGCTTCAATTCCTGCGACTGGAGGAGGACCGCAAGCCCGGTCAGCGTCCGCTCCACGACCGGCGCGGTGGCCAGCGACGTCAGCGCCGACCAGAGATGCTCCTTCGCGGCCGGATCGACCGCCACGCCTTCGCCCGCGAGGAGCGCAGCCAGCCATTCAGCGGCCCACGCGCGTTCGCCCGCCTCATCGATGCGCGCGAGCGGCTGCAGCGCGACGCCGCCGCCGTCATCCTGCAAGGCACCGCCCAGATCCTGCCAGTCGCCGCCCATGGCGAGCGTCGCGGCGCGGATCGAGCCGCCGAAATCGAAGGCGAAGATCTGGCCATGCTCATAGCGCCGGAACTGCAACGCCATCAGCGCGAGGAGCACCGACTTGCCGGCGCCTGTCGGGCCGACGACGAGGCCGTGGCCGACGTCGCCGACATGAAGAGTGAGGCGGAACGGAGTCGAGCCTTCGGTCTTGCCATAGAGCAAGGGGGCATCACCGAAATGCTCGTCCCGTTCCGCCCCCGCCCACACCGCTGACAAGGGTATGAGGTGGGCGAGATTGAGCGTTGAAATGGGTGGCTGGCGGACATTGGCATAAACATGCCCGGGCAGGCTCCCGAGCCAGGCGTCGACCCCGTTCATGCCCTCGACGGTACAGGTGAAATCGCGGCCCTGGATGACCTTCTCGGCGAGCCGCAGCTTTTCGGCCGCGATGGCGGGATCCTTGTCCCACACCGTCAGCGTCGCGGTCACATAGGCGATGCCCGCATGATCGGCGCCGAGTTCCTGCAAAGCCATGTCGGCGTCGGCCGCCTTGTTCGAGGCGTCCGAGTCCATGAGCACCGAGGCCTCGTTGGTCATCACTTCCTTGAGGATCGCGGCGACCGATTTGCGCTTGGCGAACTATTGCCGCCGGATTTTGGTCAGCAGCTTCGTCGCGTCGGTCTTGTCGAGCATGATCGCGCGCGTCGACCAGCGATAGGCGAAAGCGAGCCGGTTGAGCTCGTCGAGCAGGCCCGGCCAGGTCGCGGTCGGAAAGCCGGTGATCGTCAGCGTGCGGAGATGATGCTCGCCGAGCCGCGGCGCGAGCCCGCCGACGAGCGGCTGGTCGGTCAGCAGCGCGTCGAGGTAGACGGGTGTTTCGGGGACGCGGACGCGCTGCCGATTGGTCGAGACGCAGCTGTGGAGATAGGTGAGTGTCTCGCCGTCGCCCAGCCATTCGGCCTCGGGAACGAAGCCTTCGATCAGATGGAGGAGCCGCCCGCTGCGGTCGACAAAGCCTTTCAGCAGTTCTTTGGGATCGACTCCCGCCTCCGAGCGCCCCTCATAAAGCCAGGCTTCCGCACGCGCGACCTCTTCCGCGGGCGGCATCCAGAGCAGGGTCAGATAATAGAAGCTTTCGAAATGCGTGCCTTCCTCGCGGAACTGCTCGCGGCGCTCGACATCGACCAGCGCCGAGACGGCGTCGGGGAAATCGGAGACCGGATAGGATATCGCGGGAACACGCTGCGCCTCAACGAAGACCGCCCACCCCGAGCCCAGCCGCCGCAGCGCATTGTTGAGCCGCGCGGTCACCGAGACGAGTTCGGCCGGGGTCGCGCTGTCGAGGTCGGGACCGCGAAAGCGCGCAGTGCGCTGGAAGGAGCCATCCTTGTTGAGGACGACGCCCTCGGCGACGAGTGCCACCCAGGGAAGATAGTCGGCGAGGGAAGCGGATTTGGTGCGATATTCGGCGAGGTTCATCATGGGCGCATCCAGACAGGAAATTTGAGGTGGCGGCGGGCGACGTCGACGAACTGCGGGTCGTGCCGCGCCGCCCAAACCGAAAGGGCATGGCCGATCGCCCAGAGGGCAAGGCCGGCGATCCAGAGCCGAAGGCCAAGCCCGATCGCGCCGGCGAGGGTGCCGTTGACGATCGCAAGGCTGCGCGGCGCGCCGCCGAGCAGGATCGGCTCGGCGAGCGCGCGGTGGACCGGCGCGAAGAAACCCGGAATGTCGGCCTCCTGTGCCATCAGACGAGCGCCCCGCCGCCGAAGGAGAAGAAGGAGAGGAAAAAGCTCGACGCCGCGAAGGCGATCGACAGGCCGAAGACGATCTGGACCAGCCGGCGGAATCCGCCCGAGGTATCGCCGAAGGCAAGGCTCAGGCCGGTGACGATGATGATGATCACCGCGACGATCTTGGCGACCGGACCCTCGATGCTCTCGAGGATCGACTGGAGCGGCGCTTCCCAGGGCATTGACGAGCCGCCCGCATGGGCCGGAACAGCGGCGATCATCGCGACGACGATCGCGGTCGAAGTGAGCATGGCGCGTCGGGCGCCATGCCGGGCGGCACGGATCATGAGCTTTCTCCTTCTTGTTGGTGCGGGACAAGGCGATATGCGCCGGTGGCGGGATCGAGCCCTTCGACCCGCGCCAGTTCGGACAGGCGCCGGCCGGTCCCGTCGCGGACGAGGACGGCAACAAGGTCGATGGTTTCGGCAAGCAGCGCGCGCGGCGCGGTGACGACCGCCTCCTGGATGAGTTGCTCCATGCGGCGGAGCGCCCCGAGCGCGCTTCCGGCGTGGATCGTACCGATCCCGCCCGGATGCCCCGTCCCCCAGGCCTTCAGCAGATCGAGCGCTTCGGGGCCGCGCACCTCGCCGATCGGAATGCGATCGGGCCGGAGGCGGAGTGACGAGCGCACGAGGTCGGTGAGCGATGCAATCCCGTCCTTGGTGCGCATGGCGACGACATTGCGCGCGGCGCACTGCAACTCGCGAATATCCTCGATGAGGATGATCCGGTCATCGGTGCCGGCGATCTCGGCGAGCAGCGCGTTGGCGAGCGTCGTCTTGCCGGTTCCGGTGCCGCCGGCGACGAGAATGTTCATCCGCCCGGCGACCGCATGCCGCAGCGCGGCGGCGGCAGCTGGCGCCATGATGCGCGCGCCCACATAGTCGTCGAGCGTGAAAACGGCTGCCGCCGGCTTGCGGATCGCGAAGGCCGGAGCGATCACGACGGGCGGCAGCAATCCTTCGAACCGTTCGCCGCCGCCAGGCAGTTCGGCCGATACGCGGGGACTCCTGCCATGAACTTCGGCGCCGACATGATGCGCGACGAGACGGATGATGCGTTCGCCATCCGCCGCGCTCAGACATGTACCGCTGTCCGCGATGCCCTCGCCGAGCCGGTCGACCCAGAGGCGGCCGTCCGGATTGAGCATGATCTCGACGACTTGCGGGTCGGCAAGCCAACCGGCGATCGCCGCTCCGAATGCGGTCTGCAACATGCGCGCGCTGCGATTTCGCGCTTCGAGCCGGATCGGTTCTGCTGCCATGGGAGGACCCCGTTTCGCGGCGCCGGACCGGAGTGTCCGTGCGACGGGGCCGAGTAAGAGACGCAGGGATTGCCCCAATTCAACAAGCTTTTGAGCGCGTCGCAGCGTGGCGTTGAAAGACAGGCTATGGCGTAGGCGCCGTCATCGCGAACGAGCGGCCGCGCCCCCGCGAATCACCCCCGGGGCTTGTGCCGGAGGCAATTTTGACAAGAGTGTGAACATGAGTGATTCGAGGTCGCACACATTTGAGGACGCCGAACGCTGGGCGCGCCTCACCGACAAGCAGCGGGCCTGTCTCGATCTCCTGATCGAGCGACAGACCTCGAAGCAGATCGCGCGGCAGCTCGGAATCGCCAAGCCCACGGTCGATCTCCGGCTGACCAAGGCGCGCGACATATTGGGGACGGCGAACCGCGACGAGACCGCGATCGTCTATGCCCGTCTCAAACAGACCTATGACCGGATCACATGCGATCCGATCGACCTTCCGCCGCCACCCACGCTCGTGCCATCCCACTTCCCGGACGGAGGCCCGGCCGACGCGATGGCGCTGAACGACAGTGTCCTGGCGGCGGACGGGCCGATGGAGGCCAGCCCGCCGTTCAGGGATTTCTGGAGGCATGACCATGCCCGGACAAGGCGAGCGCTGATCATGGCGGCCATGCTGGTCGCACTGGTCCTGCTCATCTTATCGGGGCTCGCCATCGCCCAGGCGCTGACGACGCTGATCTCCGGCTGATCCCTTTCACTTGTGCCCAAGCAATCGCCGGATCGCCCCGCTTTCCGGAAAAGGAGAAGTCATGTCCAAGGAAATCAGTTTTGCAGCAGCTCGTCTCGAGCGCGACGTCGCGGCTGCGGAAGGCAGGGTCGACGATGCCCTCATCGCGGTATCCTCGCTGACGACAAGTGTCGTGACCGCACGCCGCGATATCATCGGCGTGCCGGCCACCAGCGGCCATGCGACGATCCGGCGGCTCGCTAAGGCGCAGATGGCGCTGGTCGATGTGAGCGGCGACATTCTTCGCGTCCATGGCGATCTCGTGCAAATCGGACGCGAGACGGCGGGCTATGACCTCCATGAATGCCCGGCGATCGCCGGTGCGGTTTCCGAGCATCTTCCGGCGGCCGCCTGACTCCGATTGACCGGGAGCAGCCAGCATGAAAGGTTCGGGCGATGCGCATGGCATTTTTCCTCGCTTTCTTGCTGGTTGCTCTTGGCTATGCCGCCTGGCGCGGGGGCGGACCCGAACGCGCGATGGCCGCGATCGCGCTGACCATGGTGGGAGCGGACAAGATGCTCCACGCTTTCGTACCGGTCGAATTCGCATCGCTGGACACGGGGCATCTTGCGATCGACCTGTTCGGCGCGACCGCGACCACCCTGCTCGCGCTTTTTGCGCATCGCTTCTGGCCCATGTGCGTCGCGGTGCTCCATATACTCCCGCTCCTCGCGCACACGAGCCGGTTCCTCGATGTGGAGATTCATCCCGCAGCCTATCTGACGATGCAGGTCGCGAGTTCCTGGCTGGTTCCGCCGATCCTCATCCTCGCAACCTGGCGGCACCAGCGACGTCTGGCGCGCGGCGACAGCGAGCCGTCCTGGTACATCTCGTCGCGTCGGTCGATCCCGAGAACAGCCAATCGATAGCCGAAACGCTACTTGCCGAGTTTCATAGTCTCGATCGCATCTGGTCGCGGTCACCCGAGGCGCTCGCGCGGGTACTCGGCGAAAAGAGTCCGGTCATAGGCCTTTTGCTTGCCGCGCGCGAGGCCGGCCTCGAAGCCATGCGCGCCGAATTGCTCGGTCGCGTGATTGAACCCTCCAGCCCGAAATTGATCGAATATCTCAAGGCCTCGATGGGGGCGCTGCCCGAGGAAATTCTTCGCGTGCTGTTTCTGGACGCGTCGCGCCGGCTCGTCGCCGACGAGCAAATGCAGCATGGCTCGGTTCGGCAGCTGGCATTCTATCCGCGCACCATTTTCCGGCGCGCGTTCGAACTGGACGCGGCGGCTATCCTGCTGGTTCACAATCATCCAAGCGGTGATCCGACTCCGAGCGACAGCGATATTCGCGTGACCGAACAGCTGCGCGACATCGGCCGGGCGCTCGACATCGAACTCATCGACCATATTATCGTCACCCGGCGCGAGCACCGGAAGCTGCCTGCCGGCAAAGCCCGTCCGAAGGGGAGCCCGGGACCGCCATTGACCCTCGGGGACAGCCATCGCGACGAGACGAAGAAAGAGGTTGCCAGCCTCGCACTCGCCAATGCGCGGCGGACCTTGCGCCGGCGGTTGCTGCGCAAGCAGCTTCTGGGCAATGACGAGTTGTTCGGCGAGCCGGCGTGGGACATGCTCATCGACCTCTTCATTCATGAAGGCGAGGCGAAACCGGTGTCGACGAGTAGCCTCGGCATCGCTTCGGGGCTTGGGATGAGCAGCGCGCTGAGATTGGTCCAGCGGCTCTGCGAGGCCGAGCTTCTGGTCCGCACGTCCGATCCCGCCGACGGACGGCGAAATTTCATCCGTCTGGCGCCCGAAGTCGCGCACCGGCTCACCGCCTATTTCGCGGCCGGCGAGGAATGAGTGCCGGACGGCCTGCCCGGCGACACTTCCTCCTGAAATTTCGGCCCGAGTTCCATCCGGCGCGCAAGCGTGTCGACGAAAGCCTCCCACCGCTTCTTGCCGGTGGCCTGGGCCGCCTGCAGCGCCGCATCGGGGAGCGGCGGATTGTTCGTCAGCCAGGATCTGATGAACAGCGCGGCGGTCTCGTTCGACAGCTCGATATGCCATTCGAGCCGCTCGATCTGCCGCGACAGGCGGTCGAGGCGCCGGGCGAGCACCGCCTCGAGCCGCTCCTCCTGATCGGGTGTGAGCAAGGATGCGAGCGCGGCTTCGACGATATCGGTTCGCGTCATGCGCCGGCTGCGCGCCCGTTCGTCGAGCTCGCGGCAAAGCGCGGCATCGAGGCGGAAGGTCCGTTTGACCGCGGGCCTTTTCACAGGTCGATTCCATCGCCCGGATCGAGCGATGCGATACGGGCATTGCGCTGCATCGCCCGGTCCATGGCGCGCCGGTCGCGCGCCGCGTTGCTCCCTTTGCCGCCGCGGTCGAAATCGAACTCGTTGACCTCGGGCACGGGTTCGGATGCCACATTCTCATGGTCGGCGAGGCCCGGCTCCCGCCGGATCTCCGAATTGGCCCCCTCTTCCGCGGTTGCGCCCGCCTCGGCTGGCGCCCCCGTCTTCGCGTCGCCGTCCTCGGCTGGCGGTGCCCGGCGTCCGTCAGGCCCGGGTCCGGGAAGCAGAAGGACGGGCGCCGGTTCCCCGGACCGCGGCGTCCAGTCGTCGTCAGCCCGTTTCGGCGTCCGGGCAGGCGGTGGCGGCGCGAGAATGCGGCTCATGAACCGGGGGTCGACATAATAGCGTGCCTTCGAAGCACGGATCGGCAGCACCCCGGCGGCCATGACGATCTGTTCGCCGGGCGGCAGCTGCATCACTTCGCCCGGCGTCAGCAGCGCGCGGGCGGTTTCGGTGCGCGAGACCATGAGATGACCGAGCCAGGGCGAAAGGCGGTGACCGGCATAATTTTTCATCGCTCGCATTTCGGTCGCGGTCCCGAGCGCATCGGAAATGCGCTTGGCGGTGCGCTCGTCGTTGGTCGCGAAGCTCACCCGGACATGGCAATTGTCGAGGATCGCATTATTCTGCCCATAGGCCTTTTCGATCTGGTTGAGCGACTGGGCGATCAGGAAGGCCTTGATCCCGTATCCCGCCATGAAGGCGAGCGCGCTTTCGAAGAAATCGAGGCGGCCCAGCGCCGGAAATTCATCGAGCATCAGGAGCAGGCGCCGCGGCCGCGCGCCGGGATTGAGTTCCTCGGTGAGCCGCCGCCCGATCTGGTTGAGGATGAGGCGGATCAGCGGCTTGGTGCGGCTGATGTCGCCGGGCGGCACGACGAGATAGAGCGAGGTCGGACGATCCCCCGCCATCAGATCGGCAATCCGCCATTCGGAGCGGCCCGTCACCGCCGCGATGACGGGATCGCGATAGAGGCCGAGGAAGGACATGGCGGTCGAAAGCACGCCCGAGCGTTCATTGTCCGATTTGTTGAGCAGCTCCTGCGCGGCCGCGGCGACGACGGGATGCACGCCCTTGTCCCCCAGATGCCGGGTCGTCTGCATGCGGCGCAGCGTCGAGACGATCGGTCGCCGCGGATCGGAGAGAAAGGCTGCCACGCCGGCGAGCGACTTGTCTTCCTCGGCGTATAGCACATGCAGGATAGCGCCGACGAGCAGGGCATGGCTCGTCTTCTCCCAATGGTTGCGCTTCTCGAGGCTCCCCTCGGGGTCGACGAGCACGTCGGCGACATTCTGGACATCGCGCACTTCCCATTCGCCGCGGCGCACTTCGAGCAGGGGGTTATAGGCTGAAGATCTGGCGTTGGTCGGATCGAACAGCAGCACGCGGCCGTGCAGCGCGCGAAAGCCCGCGGTGAGCTGCCAATTCTCGCCCTTGATGTCATGGACGATGCAACTTCCCGGCCAGGTGAGCAAAGTGGGCACGACGAGCCCCACGCCCTTGCCCGACCGTGTCGGTGCGAAACAGAGAATATGTTCGGCGCCGTCATGCCTCAGATAGTCGCTTCCGAACCGGCCCAGCACGACCCCTTCGCCCCCGAGCATCCCGGCAGCACGAATCTCGCGCCGGCCCGCCCATCGCGCCGAACCATAGGTCTCGGCCTTCTGCCGTTCGCGGGCGCGCCATACCGACATGGCAATCGCGACGATGATGGCGGCGAACCCGCCCGACGCTGCAATCAGCGCCCCCTTGTAGAAGATCGGCGGCGCATAGGCGTCGAAGGCGAACCACCACCAGAAGAAGGCCGGCGGCGGATAGACGGGATAATCGCCAAGGCGGAACCAGGGTTTGCCGAGTTCGGGCTGGAAGGCGAGCGCCGCCGCCGTCCATTGCGTCGCGCCCCAGACCGCCAGGAGGACGATCAGAAACACGGCCGCAATCTGGCCCCAGAGAATCCTGTCGTTCACGCTCGCCTCCCATGATGGATGTCCGGCCTCACAGCCCGATGCCCCTGCCGCGCCCGAGCGCCCAGTCGACCGTTCCGCCCGGCGTCATCGTCCCGGTGACATGCTGGCCAAGATGCTTGTCGAGCGCCGGGCGCCAGGGAACGAGCTGGAAACCGAGCCCGTCGTCGATCATCGCGAAGCGGCCCGAAGACAAAGTGACGCGTTCGCGGTAGATGCCGCTTACATGGTCATCCGCTCCCGAGGGCCTGTGCGCGAGGCCGGTGCGCTCGGCGATCGCGCGGGACGCCGCGTCGAGATCGCTGGAGTTCAAGGTATCGATGAGACCCTGCGCGAGAATGACGCGCTGCCCCTGGCGGCTCGCCAGTCCCTGCTCGGCGAGGTGGCGCGACCGCGCATCCATCGCATCGCGGATTTCGCGCCCGAAGCCTTGATGGCTCGCCGCCGGCTCGCGGGCGACGAGTTGACGGTCAAGCCAGGTCGCGCCGGGCGCCGTCACCTGTGCATCGAGCGGCAGGTCCGATCGCGTCACGAGCGACTGCCGCATCTGCCCCTTCGCGTCGGCCCAGGATCGAAGCTCGACGATGGCCCCGGGCCGCGCGTCGCCGGTCATCTCGATGTCGCTGAACCGCAGATGATGCGTGCGCCCGTCGGCGCCGTCGACAATCGCATAGGCGCTGCCGGCGAGTTCATCGTGAAGCCCGCGATCGACGAGGCGGCCGATGACCTGATCGGTGGGCACATCGCCGTGGAGAGCGAGCACCGACGGGTCGAAGCGGCCGCCATCGCGGGTCAATGCCTGGTGCATGGTCTTGATGATGTCGCCGCGAACCGAGAGGTCGCGCAGCACGGCTTCGGCATCGCCGCGCATGACCCAGATGCCGGACTCGATCTGCTCGGCAAGACCGAGCGCCTCGAGCTTCGCCGCCCGGCCAAGCAACTGCCGATGATGATGCCCATCGGCCCGCCCATCCGGCCGAAGATTGATCTCGCCTGCCCCCTCGGCGGCCATCCGCTCGAGCGTCCGGTCGAGGCTCGTCCAGCGCTCGGCCTCGACCTCGCGCGCGAGCGCATCGGCGATGTCGCGCGCGCTGCGCGGTCCGAGTTCGAGCGTGGCGAGATCCTCGGCGCGCCAGCGCAGTCCTTCGCTCATATAGCCGCGGTCGACGACGAGATCCTGGCCGTCGTCCGCGACGCCGCGCACGAGGATATGGATGTGCGGATTGTCGGTGTTCCAGTGATCGACGGCGATCCAGTCGAGCCCTGTCTCGAGATCCTTTGCCATGTCGGCCATGAGGTCGCGGGTGAAGCGCCTGAGGTCGCCGATCTCCCCGGCATCTTCCGGACTGACGATGAAACGGAAATGATGACGATCATCCTCGCAGCGCGATGCAAAGTCGGCGCGGTCGGCGCGGTCCTCCTCCGCGTCGAACATGGAGGCGTCGCGCCCGTCGCGGGTGACGCCGTCGCGTTCGAGATATTGGATATGGCGCGCGAGCGGCGCCGAGCGGAAGCGCTGGCCCTTGTGGCGCACGATCCGCGCCTTGATGACGACGCGGCGGCCGTCGGCACGAAAGCGTGCCCGCGCGAGCGCGCGGCGGCCGCGGCCATGATGCCCGGTGCTACCGCCGGGCCCCGGCGGACGGCGCGCGAAACCCTTGCGCGCCATGGAGCGACGCACCTGCCCGGCAAGGCTCCGCCCCCGGCGCGATGCCCCGGCCCCGCGGTCCCGCCCCCTTCCCGGCCGGATTTTGAACTCACCGTCGTCACCGCTCACGGCGGGCCTGCCATATCATAAAGCACTGAATTTTCTTCGGAATGTCCGACATCATATGGCCAGGCAATTGCGAGCCATATGAATTTTCCGCTGATTTGCGCCCCTCTTCGACCAAGTGGCTGGCAGCCCTTTTATCTCGCCATACTTCCTTTCCATCCCAGCCAATCCCGCCCTTCCTTGTCGGAACAACCCTAAAAGGCGCAGACGAACGCGGCGGAGCGAGCGAGGCCATCATCGACGGTCCTGACCGGAAAGCGGGACGAAGAGCGGGTGCCGCCCGGCGCCGGTGGCTGGCGCGGCGGTCGTCGGACTATCGGGCAGACTGTTCGAGTCCGGGACGGCCGGCGCGCGATCTTCGACGACAGAGGCGTTATCGCCCCGCGCGGCAAAGAGCGTCGATCGCTGCCAGCCCGGCGCGGCCGAAGGCGGCGCGGCGGCGCGCGAAGCAATGCCGGATGCGCCAAGCTCGGGCGCGATCCGCGCGACATAGGCGCGCGTTTCGGCAGGCAGTCCGCGCCGTCCGGACGCAAAAGCGTCGGCGCGGCCCGGCCCCGCATTATAGGCGGCGAGCATCAGCGGCACATCGCGGTAGCGATCCCACATCGCGCGCAGATAGGCCGCGCCCGCAAGGATGTTCGAACGCACATCGAACGGGTCGGCGCCCAGTCCGTGGCGCGCCGACAACATCGCCCAGGTTGCGGGCATGATCTGCATGAGCCCCATCGCGCCGGCGTGCGAGACGGCGCGCGCGTTGCCCCGGCTTTCGGCATGCATGACGCGCCAGATCCAGCGTTCGGGGATGCCGAAACGCTGCGACGCCTCGGCGACCGATGCCGCATAAGGATGGACATCGGCGCGGGCCGGCGGCGCGGCGACGGCAACGGATGCGCCGCCGAGCGACGCCCCGAGTGCGCAGCCGATTGCCGCGCAGCGCAGCGCGAGCGCAATGGCGGTGCAGGACGATCGCGGCCGGTACGCCATGGCCTAGCTCCGCTCGCGCGCCGACGGGCGCGACCAGAGCAGATGATGTTCCCTATCCTTTTGCGACGCGCGGAGCAGGTTCGCGCGCAGCGGAACCGCGAAGGCGGGGTCGTCGATCTGCACGGCGATGAACGCTCCGGCGCGCTCGCCGGTGCGGTTCCAGCCCGCACCGATTTCGATTCCGCTTGCAGCGTCGCCGAGGAGCAGCCGCCATTCGGGGGCATTTTCAGCCGCCGACGGCTGCGCCCGAACGATGGTGATCACGGCATCGCAGGTGAGGGTGCGCAGACGGCCGGCATAGCCGTCGCCGCACATTTCGAAAGTTCCGATGAGCATCGATATCACTCCATTTCGCTACGGGGAAAAGCAAGATCGCGGCCCGAAGGGCGCCAGCGCAGCGGCGCGCCCGAGGCGTCGCGGGTCAGGATCGGGTGCGCCGGTCCGAGCAGGCCGGTGGTCGGAAGCGGCCCGAAGTACCGCCCGTCGAGACTGTCCGGCGCCGCATTGATCAGGAAGATTTCGCGGGGCCGGACGATGCGGCAGCCGAGCCAGACCGGCAGCGGCCGGCCGGCCCGGTCGCGCGCCAGCGCGTGGGCGACGGCCCGGCCATCGACGGTCACGAAGACGCCCGAGCGACAGACGCGCGCGCCGGGGAGCGCGGCAACGCGCTTGAGAAGCGGCACGCCGCGAGGCAGGTATTTGCGCCGCGCCATATAGACGGCGAGATCAGCTGGCGGTTCGATCGCGACCCAATCGCCGACCACGGGCGCGGCGCCGGGATCGATGCGATACAGACCGACCGGCGCGCTTTGGCTCGCATTCCATAGCAGGCGCGGCGCTGGCACGAACCAGGCCGAAAGACCGAGCAATGTCACGGCCGCAGCGGCAATATGAAGGTAGCGGCGGTTCATAATTCGATGGCCCGGCGGCGCAGCCATGCCGCATGGCGCTCGGCGCTATAGGGACGAAAAGGCATCCCGGCTGCGAGACGGTCGGCGACATGACGCCAATGATCGGGCGATGCATCGCACGGATCGACCCCGGCGGCCTCGACCGCATCGACCGCTTCGAGCACCCGCGACACCTTCGGCCAGCTCTCGATATGGAGCAGAATTTCGCCGCCCGGCCGGATGAACGGCAGCGCCGTATAGGGTTCGCCGACAGCGACCGCGGTGACGATCTGGATGCTCGAGTGGATGGTCCCGAAGTCGTTCGAGGACCAGCGCAAATAGGCGAAGGTCGCTCCCGGACGAAACATGACGATGCGCTTGCGGCGACTGACGATCCGCTCGGCGGCGACGCGGCCAAAGCGGATCCATTGTTCGGCGCGGCCTTCGATCCAGGTCAGTTCGACCTCGGTCAGCGGCGAGTGCGTGTGGGCCGTGCTCGCCGCCGCGATGCCATCGCGCGGCATCAGCGGCGCACCGGCCGCGCCGGATGGACGGTTCCCTTGCCCGGATCGGAGGTCGACGAGCGGCGACCGATCTCGGCCCAGGCGTCGAGATCCTCGATCCCATAGACGACCCGTCCGCCAAGCTTGCGATAGGCCGGCCCGGTCCCATAGCAGCGATGCTTCTCGAGCGTCCGGGCCGACAGCCCGAGATGCAGGGCGGCATCGGGCGTTCGGAGATAGCGCGGGCCAAGGGCGGGCAAAGGGGGATTCATTCGCGTGCTCCTTCCAGCCGCCGGGCCGAAAAAGCCGGTGCGGCGGGTCGTGGAGCGTGGTGGCGCGAAGAGGCGCGGAGGCCGGAGCGGCTAAAATTCAGGGCAATTTTTGTCGCCCCACAGGGCCGGCGAGCAGCGCCCGATAGCCGCCCTGCATCAAGGCGCGTGCTTCCTCGATCAGCCGCTGCGTCCGCCTTCGTTCGGACGAGGATTTCCATTCCGCGCCGCGGCCGACCGACAGGCGGGGATAGATGATGAAGCGCGCGACATCATGAGAGGTGACGCCGGGGGCGCCCGGTCCCTGCAGGAGATCGAGAATGGAAAGCATCATGCCAAGGCGGCGCGCCTGATAGGCGGTCGGCAAGAAACCGGGCGGCGCCGGACCGGGCGCATCGCCGAGCCATCGATCGAACCGCGCAGCCGCCTCGTGGCGCAGGCCGACCAGCGAATCGCGCAGGATCAGGTTCGCAAGCGGGACGCCGGGCTCGTCGGTGCGGAGCCACAGGCGGTGCCAGGCCCGGTCGTCGGCGAAGACGAAGTGCCGGCCATCTTCCAGGCGGCGATCGACGACGACAAGATGGGACGGCGGAATCGCAAAGGCTTCGGCCGCCGGGCATCCCGGCGGCGCCACGTCGAGGATGTTGGTGTAACCGCAGATCGCCGCCGACCAGAGCACAGGGCTTTCGCGCGCAGAGCGGTTCGGCGGGCATGGGAAAGCAAAGACCCCAGCGCCGGGCCATCGCCTCCCGCGCGGCGACATCGCCGCGGCGCCCGCCGGTCATAACGCAGTCATAGTCGCGGACATAAGCAGGATTGCGGCGCAGAAATTCTTGCGCGAAGCCCGGAAAATCGAGCGGCGCCTGCGGCGTCACCTGTAATTGGGCCGTGTCTGCCACCGTCACCTCCTTCCGGATGACGGCAGCATCGCGATCGGATGATATCGGCCTATTCCAACATCGCGGGAGACCGATCCCCAGAAATGGGTATCCCGCCCGGCTGCTGCCGGGCGGGATGCGGGGGCTCAATCGCCGCCGCGGCGGGCCTGGCGGCTCCACACCAGGTCATGTTCCTCGCCTTCGCCGGCGAAGAGCTGGGCGAAGATGGGGGCGGCAAACGTCGGATCGTCGAGCTTGACCGACAGATAGGGCCGCTTGTCCTGCATCTTCTTTTCCCAGGCGGCGCCGACTTCGGCCTCGCCGATGAAGACGCGGTGGCTGGGGGCGTTGCCGCTCGGATTGTCTTCGGGAACGATGCGAACCGATTTCGCCTGCACCGAGAGAGTGACGATCTGTCCCCGATACTCGCCGGAAACCTTCTTGAACGTGCCGATCCTGGCCATGATGCTTGTCCTTTCCTTGGCTCGGGCCGCACCAGCGCGGCCTCGATGCGCATCGGTGGTCAGCAAGGGGCCGGTGCCGCAGCCGTCAGGCCCGCAGCGCAGCGGAGGACGGCCGTGGTCCGTCTTTCTTGTCTCGCGAGGAACGGCGGCACGCCGGGGGAAGAAAGTCGGTCAGGGCCGTTGCGGCGTTCCGGACCAGCGCAGCGGCTTGCTGACAGATGGCGCATTCCGAGAGGCCGTGCTGGTGCGGCCAGCAACCGGGAAGCGCAGAATGGCCAGGCCCTCCGCGACGAAGAAACACCGGCGGGTCCGGATATTGCGCTATCGAACGGTCGGCTCATCTCGCATCGCGCCCATCGACGACCGGTCCGCCGCCAGCGACCGCCAACTCGCGCAGGCCGCCGCAACCCCGACAAGAATCGCGAGACAAGTTCGCCAACCGCCGTCGATACCGAGAAGGTCCGCCAGCGCCGTTCCCGCTCCCAAGCCCGCAGCACCCGCCGGGCCCATGAAAAGCAATCCGATCAGGAGCCGGATACTTGCCGAGGTGGTTCGAGCGAACAGCCACCGCCCCGCCAGATGGAACCCGATGCCGGTAAGCAGTCCCATCGCAAGTGCTGCGGCCCATCCATTGCCTTGATCGCGAAGGAGGAGGAAGGCGCAAAGGCCGAGGCAGACGGGCAAGGCCAAGGACGCCAGCCGGAACAGCAGCCCGGTCAGATAGAGTGCGGCGATACCGCCGAGGATGATCATCAGCGTCATGGGCGTCGCCCCGCCGGGCGCGCCGACCGCGACGTCGACGGCGTGATATGCCCGCCTGTCCCCACAGCAATCGAGCCAGGACAGAGCCGCGAGCGGCGCTGCCCCGGACCGGGATGGATGCGATCAGCGGCCGAAGGGGTCATATTCGCACACGATCATGTCGGGATCGCCGTCGAACTCGTCGAGCGGCATCACCGAATAGCCTTTGACGGTTTCGATGAGGACGATGATGGTCATCATCGTGCGGGCAAGGTTCCAGCCGAGCGATTGGGCAGTGGAAAGCGGCATGGGTCAAGCTCCTGTCGTTGGGAGCGGGCCATTCCCGCTCGACAGTCGCCCCGCCGGTCGGGGACAGGCCGCAATCACCGCGAGCGAAGCTGCGGCCGCACGCGGAGCGTAGCGGACCCTTTACGGGTTGATTGAAGGAGGCCTGGCTTCGCACCCAGGGATCAGCGGCATTCGAGCGGGATGGCCCGCACCCGCGGCGGGGCCATCCCACACCTGCGAACCCATGCTGGAAATTGACAAATGACTTACAAGAAAGTCATAATATGGATTATGGCTTATGTATAAGGCAAAACTTGACTTTCGCGACGATTACGACCAAGGAAAACGAAAGGATGGTCGATGGCCGACGAGACGACAAAAAAGATCCCACGCAGCTATTCGCGCTACACCCGCGAGGCTGTGCGCCTGCTGGGCGGGCTCATTCGCGCCCGGCGGATCGAACGGCGGCTGAGCGTCGAAGACCTCGCGACGCGCAGCGGCGTGTCGCGCGACATGATGCGCCGTATCGAGCAGGGCGACCCGCGCTGCGCCATCGGCCTCGTCTTCGAGGCGGCCGCGATCGTCGGGGTCGCGCTGTTCGACAGCGACCGGGACCGTCTCGCTGGACATCTCGTCGAGCAGGAAACGAAGCTGCGCCTGCTTCCCAAGGCCGTTCACAAGCCGCGATCCGAGGTGAAGGATGACTTCTGACGTCGCGCCTGCCGGCGAAGCCTTCGTCTGGATATGGCTGCCCGGGGCAACCGAGCCGGTCGTCGCGGGCAGGCTCGCGCGCGCGAGCGATAGCCGGCTCACCTTCAACTATGGCCAAAGCTATCTGGCCCGCGCGGATGCCATCGCGATCTACGAACCCGAATTGCCGCTGCGCGCCGGCCTGATCGAGCCGGCCAGCAAGATGCAGCTGCCAAGCGCGATACGCGATGGCTCGCCCGACGCGTGGGGCCGCCGCGTCATCATCAACCGGATCGGCGGGCGCGACGAGGGTGACCTGGCTCCAGCCGAGCTTGACGAGCTGACCTATCTTCTCGAATCCGGCTCCGACCGGATCGGCATGCTCGATTTCCAGGCGTCGGCCACCGAATATGTACCGCGCCAGCGGCAGAATGCGACGCTCGCCGAATTGATGGAGTCGGCCGAGCGCGTCGAGCGGGGCGTGCCGCTCACACCCGAGCTCGACCAGGCGCTACAACATGGCACATCGCTTGGCGGCGCGCGTCCCAAGGCGCTGATCGACGATGGCGCGCGAAAATATATCGCCAAATTTTCGGCGGCAGCCGACATCTATAATGTCGTGAAAGCCGAATATGTCGCGATGCGCCTCGCCGCGCACGCGGGCCTCAATGTCGCGCCGGTCAAGCTTGCGCGCGCGCTCGGCAAGGATGTGTTGCTCGTCGAGCGCTTCGACCGCGCACCCAAGGAGGACGATTGGACCCGGCGCGGCGTGGTGTCGGCGCTCACCCTCCTTGCCCTCGACGAGACCGAGGCGCGCTATGCGAGCTATGAGGATCTCGCGACCGTGATACGTCACCGGTTCGTCGATCCCGCAGCGACGCTCGCCGAACTTTACGCGCGCATCATATTCAACATTCTGTCCGGAAACACCGACGATCATGCGCGCAACCATGCCGCCTTCTGGGACGGCGGGACGCTGGAGCTTACGCCCGCCTATGACATCTGCCCGCAAGGCCGCACCGGCGGCGAGGCGACGCAGGCGATGCTCATCCTCGGCAACCGGCGGTTCAGCCAATTGTCGCTGTGTCTCGAGGCCGCGCCCGTCTTTCACCTCGACGATGCGCGCGCGCGCGCCATCATCACGGGCCAGCAGGCCGCGATCGAGGCCCATTGGGACGCCGTGTGCGACGAAGCGGCGCTCGGCGGCGCCGAGCGCGCGTTCCTTTGGCGGCGGCAGTTCCTCAACCCGTTCGCCTTCGAGGGTTTTGCAGCCGTCCCGAACTGACCGAGATCCCTGCGCACAAGAGCATTGGCGCAAGCCGACCGGCCCCGCTCGAAAGCGGGACCGGCACGGGCTGTCACGACGGCGGGTTCCAGATGATGACCTTCTTCATCGGATCGTCGCCCGGCGCATTAGCGATATTGCCGTAGATGGTGCCGAACTCGGGTGCCGAAAGCGATACCGACACATATTCGGCGCCGGTGTTCTGCGAGAAGCGTTTCCAGCCGGCACCGAGCTCGAAGCCGTTCTTGCGGCTGACGATGCGGTAATCGGGCTCGCTGTCCTTGGCTTTGCGACCATTCGGGACGATCGCGATCGGCGCGGTGACGTTGAGGGTGGCGAGCGTGCCTTCGAAGCTGCCGTCCGCCTTGACGGTGAGATTTGCGATGGTGGCCATGATAAAGTCTCCTGGATTGATCGGGACCATCCCGATGGCGCTTGCACGAGGGGCCGGGAGCCGCCGTCACCGGAACATCGTGACGGGGAACCCCGAACGGGGTTGACGGCCGGAGGCGATCCGAGGCCCATAGAAAAGCGCCCTAGAGGGGTGGACGATCGACCGGGAGGCTTGCTGCCGCCGTCATTCATCGGCTATTGGACAAGGGCACTTGTGGCATCGTGCGCCACCTGTCTTTCCGCCACGACGATCCGCTGCAAGGTCGGTAGCGCCTTGAAAGCGGCAGGCGCGTTTAAGGGGTCAGAGCTTGTCCTGACTCATTGTTGCCGGGATTGGGGATGCCGCCATGGGCAAATATGATGCGCTTGGGACCTTTTTGCGAAGGTGGAAAGTCCGCAACGACGCCCCTGGTGTCCAACTGAGCTTTGCCCAGATCGAGAGCATCGTCCGCGGCTTGTTGCCGCGCGCTGCGGCCGACCCGCAATGGTGGTGCATGAACGAGCAGGCCGAGCCTCCCCACCGACGGGCTTGGCGCGAAGCGGGCTTCGATGCGATCGCCGACATGGCGGCCGAGCGTGTCTATTTCCAGCGGCGATAAGGCCCAGTCCGGAGCCTGACCTCGAACGATACCACATCCGGCTAGGCTCTGGCCTTCGCCTAAGCCCGTCGAAGCTGACATCTTGCCCTCGGTGCAATTATACCCTACCCCGCTATGCTATGGGCCATCTGAAAGATAATAGCGAGCTTATCGCGAGGGTCAGGCGCATTGCCGGACAAGTGACCTCTGTCGAGAAGGCGCTGGTATCCGACGCGCCATGCGCGACGGTTCTCCATCGCGTCGCCGCTGTTCGCGGCGCGGTGAATGGGCTGCTGGACGAAATCATCGCCCAGCACCTGACCGCGCACGTCGCGGCCCAAGGGCTTTCCGATGACGAGCGCGCGGCGGGCGCTGACGACCTGCTTGCCGTCATCCGTCGATATTCCAAATAGGCGAGACCGCATGACCGCTTCGACAAACGCCGAATATCCGGCACATGATCACGTCTTCTTGGGCGCAGCCCATGATCGAAACGCCCAGCGAACGCTCTGGGTAGTCGGTCTTACGGCCGTGATGATGGTCGCCGAAATCATTGCCGGTTACGTCACCGGCTCGATGGCCCTTCTCGCCGATGGCTTCCACATGGCGACCCATGCCGGTGCTCTCGGCCTTGCGGCGGCCGCCTATAGCTATGCCAAAAAACACCGCAATAATCCCAAATTCAGTTTCGGCACCGGCAAGGTTGGCGACCTGACCGGCTTCGCATCGGCGCTGATCCTCGGCATTTTCGCGCTCGGTATCGCGAGCGAATCCGTCACCCGATTGATCGACCCGGTGCGCGTCGATTTCGGCAATGCCGCGCTGGTTGCGGTACTGGGCCTCCTGGTCAACATCGTGAGCGCGCTGCTGCTGATGGGAGGTTCCGATCATCATCATCATCATCACCACCACCACCATCATCACGAACATGCGCACGCTGAGGGCGATCATCATCCCGATCATCACCACAGTCACGGCCACGATAATAATCTCCGCTCGGCCTATATGCATGTCCTTGCCGACGCACTGACGTCGGTTCTCGCGATCGCGGCCCTTCTCGCAGGGCGCTATCTTGGTCTCCATTGGATGGACCCTGCGATGGGGATCGTCGGCGCTGTCGTGATCGCTCGCTGGTCCTGGTCCTTGATGCGCGACACGGCCGCCGTTCTGCTCGATCGAACCAATGAGCGAATGGATAAGGCGATCCGCTACCGGGTGGGAAAATTCGGAGATGTTTGTCTGACGGACCTTCATGTATGGCGTGTGGGGCCGGAGGCCTATGCGTCGATCGTTGAAGTCGAGGGCGCGATCGATTCAGCCGCTCTGCGGCGCGAACTGATCCATATCCGCGGGATCGCCCATCTCACGATCGGGGTGCATGAACCCCGGCAAAGCGCATGAGGTCGTCGGCAGGACAGTCGAAGGAAGCGCGATCCCTGGCGCTTCGCTTGTCAACTCTGGGGCGCGCAGTTACACGCGGACGCATGCCGAAGCCGCGTTCCTCTCTGCCGGACCGTTTTATCCTGTCACTCTGCGCTTTGCTCATGGCGCTCTATGCGGCCACGATTCCTGCCAAGGCAGCGAATTAACTTCAGCATGCGCCGTCCTTCATGATGGCGCACGATGATAAGGACGCCGCCGACGTCTCCGTCGATGTCATTCATGACAGTGTCGATCATCATGCCGTTCATCATGACGATGCGCCCGATGGCGACGAGGAACCGGGCGACCCCGCCTCGGGCGGCCACCATCATCATGGCGACAACGGCCCCAATCTGCTCGTTCCCCATGCGGCAATGGCGCCGACGAATAGGTCGCCGCCGGAATCGCAGCGGCTCTCGCTGTTCTCTCCTTGTTCTCCCTCGCCGCTTTCCCGAGTTACCTTTCCGACGCATGGCCGAACGCGAGCTATAGCCCGGCTGGAAAGCGTCGCCTGCATTAAGCTCATCGAAGACTACCTCATCCGGACGCCCCCTAAAGGTAGCGTTGGCCGAACTGAGACGGCCCGGTTTGAGTCTCGGACCGCGAAAAGCGGACTAGCGAGCGAAGGCCTCCGCCACGAAATCGCGGCCGAGGCGAAGTCCGACGGGATCGACGGTATGCGCCACGCCGTAGGAGACGTGCGTCGTGACGTCGACGCCGAGACGCTTGAGCTCGCTCTCCGACATGTGCAGCGCGGCGATCGGAACCACGGGATCGGCTGTGCCATGCACCAATAGAACGGGCGGCTTTGGGAGTTCTCCGTGGCTCAACCCGAGCGTCCCTGCCAACATGCCGGAATAGCCCACGACGGCAGCCACCGCCCGCGGTCGCCGCAGCGCGACATGCAGTGCCATCATCGTCCCTTGGCTGAAGCCGACGATGGCGAGGTCGGCCTCGCTCAGGCCATATTGCGCGAGCTTGCGGTCGATGAAGGCGTCGATCGCCGGTGCGGCCGAGGCGGCGCCCGCAGCGAGGACGGACGGCGCGAAGCCGGAAAGCCCCCACCATTGATAGCCCGCCCCCATCGTGCCGCAGCGCTGCGGCGCGTGCGGGGCAAGAAACAAGGTGTCGGGCAGAGCCTCTTGCCACTGCGGCGCCAGCGAGATCATGTCCGTCCCGCTCGACCCGAAGCCGTGCAGCAGCAGGACGAGCTTCTTCGGGGCGCCCCCCGACCGGGGCTGCAAACTTGCTCCATTCACGATCTTCAAAGCTCTGCCTCTTTCATGTCTGCCCAAAGCTATTTGGGCATGGGCAGCCAACCCGGCAACCACGCCACCCGAAAGCGAGCTTTTATGATATTGTCCCGGAATGAAGACTGGCCTGGAACGAGTCGCCCGTGCGCTTTGCGAGCTGGATGCCAACCCACCCGACGCGACGATGGACGGCAAGCCGCTTTGGCAGGATTATCTACCCGAGGCTTGGGCTGCAATCATGGCGGTGCGCGAACCAGACCCCGCTATGATCGGCGCTGGCACCCGTAGAGCGGCCGAGGGCATGGGCGATGACATCGGCGGGATTTATCGCGCCATGATCGATGCCGCGATGGAGGGACAACCCAACGCGCCGCCGAGCGGAGCGGAGCGTAGCGGCGCCGTCACTTGCGGCCGGTGCACGAACCGCTCCGCGGATTGGCGTTAGCCTCGATGTAAAGCGCCCCAGCGAGCGTCACGCCTGATTGAACGCGGGCTGCCGCAGGCAGACCCTTTCGGCTCCTTCAACAGAGGAGTCGAACGATGAACGAGCTTATCCAGATTGGCCCGATCAGCCCGCTGCGCCAGCGGCTGATCGACGATATGACCATGCGCCGCTTCTCGAAGGAGACGCAACGCAACTATCTTCGCGACGTCGGGCGGTTCGCGACCTGGCTCGGGCGCTCGCCGCATACCGCGAGCGCCGAGGATATCCGGCAGTTCCAGATCGAGCAGCAACAGGCGGGCGTCCCCGCACCAACGATGAACAGCATCGTCGGCGCGCTGAGGTTCTTCTTCACGCATACCCTCGATCGCCCCGATCTCGCGCGTAAGCTGATCCGCACCAGGCAGGTTCGCAAGATCCCGGTCGTTCTGACCATGGCCGAGGTGAAGCGGCTGCTCGATGCCACGCGCTGCCTCAAGCATCAGGCTGCGCTGTCGGTCGCCTATGGCGCGGGGCTGCGCGTCGCCGAGGTATCGGCGCTGAAGGTCACCGATATCGACAGCAAGCGGATGCTGCTGCGGATCGAGCGCGGCAAGGGCGAGCGGTACCGCAACGCGATGCTGCCCGAAGGCCTGCTCCTGCTGCTGCGCGACTGGTGGCGCGCCGGACGACAGCAGGGCGTGCTGTTTCCCGAAGGCTGGCTCTTCCCCGGACAGAGCGCCTCGGTCCCGATCAGCACCCGCCAGCTCTACCGGGTTGTCGTCGAAGCCGCGGAGGCCGCCGATATCGACAAGCGCGTCGGACCGCACACCTTGCGCCACAGCTTCGCCACCCACCTGCTCGAGGATGGCGTCGATATCCGCGTCATCCAGGCGCTGCTCGGTCACGCCAAGCTAAACACCACCGCCTTCTACACGCAGGTTGCCACCAAGACCGTTCGCTCGATCGTCAGCCCGCTCGACAGGCTCGCGCTCGCATCGCCGAGCGAAGAGGCGCCCGACGGCTGAGGCCGATGCGCGCCTCACTCGAGGTTGCCGACATCTTCCGCGATGCTGGACCTGCCTATCGCGCTGCCCATGCCGGGCATCTGAGCCTGCACCAGCTCAAGATCATGTCGGCGATCGAACATTGCCGCACCGCCGCGCTCGGCGGGCACGTCGAAGCCTGTCCCGACTGCGGGCACTGGCGGATCGCCTATAACAGCTGCCGCAACCGCCACTGCCCTAAGTGCCAGGGCGTCGCGGCGCGCAGCTGGCTCGAGGCCCGCGAGGCTGATCTGCTCCCGGTCGGCTATTTCCATGTCGTGTTCACCCTGCCTGCCGAGGTCGCCGCGATCGCCTATTACAACAAGGCGCTCGTCTATGACCTGCTGTTCAAGGCGGCGGCCGATACGATGCTGACCATCGCCGCCGACCCGAAGCACCTCGGCGCCCGGATCGGCATCACCGCCGTCCTCCATACCTGGGGCTCAGCGCTCACCCATCATCCCCACATCCACATGATCGTGCCGGGCGGCGGCATCTCGCGCGATGGGACACGCTGGATATCAGCACGCCCGGCCTTCCTGCTGCCGGTCCGCGTGCTCGGCGCCCTGTTCCGCCGGCTGTTCCTGACCCGCCTTCGCGCGCTGCACGATGCCGGCAAGCTCGCCTTCTTTGGCAGCATTACGCATCTCGCCGAACGACGCGCATTCCTGCGGCACCTCTCGCCGGTCCGCAAAAAGCGCTGGGTCGTTTATGCCAAGGCCCCGTTCGCCGGGCCCGAGGCCGTGCTCGCTTACCTCGCGCGCTACACCCATCGGGTCGCCATCTCGAACAGCCGGCTCCTCCGGTTCGACGAGGCCGGGGTCACTTTCCGCTACAAGGACTACCGCAAGGCCGGTGCCGGACGGCAGCAGGTCATGACCCTCGGCGCGGACGAGTTCATCCGCCGCTTCCTCCTCCACGCCCTGCCGCGCGGGTTCCACCGCATCCGTCACTATGGCCTGCTCGCCAGCGCACACCGCAAGGATCATCTCGAACGCGCCCGCCGCCTGCTCAACGTCGCACCTTCGCCGACCGAGGAACCGACCGACGATGCAGAGCCCCGACCGACCTGTCCGTGCTGCGGCGGTACGATGATCATCATCGAGGTCTTCGAGCGCCGCTATCAGCCTCGCGCGCCGCCCCAGCCGGCGGCCTCATCCGAGACACCTGCGCCGTGATCCGGCACGGCCTCGCGCAGACACGATCCAGGGCAGACCCGCGCCTGGAAGTGGATCCGCTCGCGCCGGCGCTGCCCAAAAGCAGACGCCGGAACCGCAAAATCGGCCCGTCCGCTTTTCCACGTCCGCTTTTGCGACCCATATCCAGACGGTCCGCTATCGTGCACGTCCGCTTTTCGGCAGCACCTGGCTTCCCCACAATCAGACCAAAACAGCTTTCCCCATAGCTTAGCTCATGACCACCGCGGTTCGGGCATCGAAGACTTTCCGACGCCTAGCGGCGTCCGAAACTCTCAACGGTTGGAGACAGTCTGATTCTCGGAGTAAAGCTTGAATAGCGGACGCTAACTAACGAATTGAACCCAACGCACACCAACGCATACTCGCCCACCCTAGGCCCCGTCGGGCCGGGAGTCGACGAGCCGCATGAAGGTCTCATCCGCTTTCGGCGGGGACAGCATCGGCTTCCTGCGGCCGGAGAAGCGGTCAGGCTCGCGCTCTTCACCCGCCTGAGTGCGGTGCAGGAATATCTGGCAGATCGGCATGCCGGGATAGATTTCCAAAGGGACCTCGCCGACATTGGCAAGCTCGAGGGTCAGGCAACCGGAAAACTGCGGATGGATGCCAGCCGCCGTTTCGATCACCAGACCGTGGCGGCCCAGCGAGGATTTTCCGGTGACATAGCCCGACAGGCTCGCAGGCAAGCGCAGCCATTCGAGCGTCACTCCCAGCACGAAACGTCCGGGGTGCAGAACATAGTTCGACCCGAAGGGCACAAAATGTTGCTTGGTTCGCGACGTTTCCGATGGTTCGTCAGAGTCGCGCGGAATGCGGCCGACGAGTGAGACTGACGGCGTGCGGGTTTGCTTGAACGAACGAAACCACCGGCCGAGGCGCAAATCAATCGAGGTTTCACCCTTGCGAAGGAGCTCGTCGCGCTCAGGCCAGGGCACGACGGTCAGCCGCTCCTCTTTGGTCTGATGTTCAAGAGCCCCGACGATCTCGGCAGCGCTAAGCATGGGCTTCGACCCTCAGCTTGAATTCGGACACTTCGACCGACTTGAGCATCAGCTCGTTCAGGATCTTGTATTCGGCAATGTCCTGATCGAGCGACAGACCGCCACGCTCGCGCAGCAGGAGCCAGCCCGCGGTCACGATTTCAGGCAAGGTTGCACCCTCGCCATCCGGAACATGCTGTCGCAGCGATGCCAGCACGCGATCGGTTGCATCGGCCGTCGGCGGAGTGATGCCGTGATCTGCCAGAATATTGAACGTGATCGCGCGCAGGGCCGGATAGATTTTTGCAACCGCCGCATCGGCAAGCCTGATCACCGCACCGTCGGCGAACTTCAGCGGGATCGAGTCCCCCCAAGCCTCGAAAAGATCGGCTTCCGGAGCGATCCCTAGCTTTTCCGCCGCCTCGATGAGATAGCGCACCCGATCGAGACTCGACGGATAATAAGCGGAACGCATGCCCCATCCCGGTGCGAGAAAGTATTCATAGGCGTAGAGAAAGGACCGGCCGAAAATGAACAGGCCGAATAGGTCGCAGAAGATTTCTTCGAGCTGCTTGATAGCTGACCGCAGCACCGCGTCGCGCAGCTTCGCGAGCGCGACGCCGTCAACGCCGAGCTCGTTGGAAACTAAACTTGTTTCGGCAGGCATATCGTCGAGCGTCTGGGCGATCGCAGCCACTAGATCCGCCATGAGCTGGTCCTTGAGCTGCTTGCTCCGCCACGCCGAGTGACCGATCTCATGGCCAGCGAGAGGAACGATCAGGACATTGTCCGATTCCGGTGCCGGACCACCGACGAGCGCGAAGCCGGGCAGCCAGTCGAGGGTCATAGGGTAAGTGAAGGGGACGAACTTCCATTCGGATGACATGATCAAGCGTGCGTCAGGGCTGACCGCCGTTTCGACGAGGCGCTTGAGCGGAAAGTGCATCTCGAACGCGTTGCGCACGTTCGTAGAGCGCAAAATGAAGCCGAGGATATCGGTGTATCGCGATACCATGAGGCTGGTTTGCGCACATGCCTCGTTGACGCTAGCCTCGCTCGCTTCAGGCGTCAACCGCTCCAGCACTTCGCGAAGCTCGAGCGAATATCCCTTGATGAAAGTTAGGGCATCCTTGCCGTCCAAATGGGCGAAATCGGATGTACCCAACTCCGCGATCTGATCGATGAAGGCCCTCAGTCTACGACGGGCGGATGCCAGCCGAAGTGTCTTCGCTGAGGGGAGACCGCTCGTGGATGTCAAAGCCATCTTCTCCCGCCAGTTCCTGGATCAGCTCTTGATGCAGCGCTATGCAGACCGGCAGGAGCGATGCGGCTGCATCGACTTGGCCTTGGGCGACCGCGCTCAGCTGCTGGCTGACCGTCTTCATATATTCCTGGATATTCTCGACTTCGCCGTCGGGTGCGCTCGAGGCCATGCGGTACAGTCGCTCGAACGACTCATAATAGCCGGGTTCGACGAAGCGGAACTGGAGGGTGCAGGCGCTCGGCTCCGAATTCTGTCGGAGTGCGGTCGCGAGGTTGGTGAAGACGTCGGGGTTGCTGTCCAGCCCGGCATTCATCCGCTCAAGCTCGACGATCGATCGCAGGGCCAGATTGGAGAGACTATATTTCGAAAAGGATACAAGGCTTTGCTGCATGACCGAGGAGCCCCTTTCTCCAGTTGGTCGGCCTACCATGCTCTGATCTCGCACGACCGTTCTTACAGCATAGTAAATGACTCAAACTGAGTCAAATTGACTTAGATCCATACTGACGGCTAGCCAGCGTTCGGCAAGTTCCGCGCGGAATATTATTGCCGCGGCGCGGCTTGGTTTCAGATCACGCGCGATCGCATGCGCCTTGAACGCTGCCTTGGTTTCGGGATCGGACTGATGCGCGACGATTTTCTTCTTTCCTTGGCCGCCAAGGTCGCGGTCGTGGAGCGGTCGAAGCGCGGCAAGCCGCTCGCGTCTGAGTTCCCGGACAATCAACAGATTGGCAAGCGCCGTAACATCGAGCCGAAGTTCAGCGGCATATTGCTGGAACGCGCTCGCCTCATCGTCCGAAAGATAGCCGAGAATCTGTGCCATGGCCTAGAAGAGCGAGAGGCTGTGCTGGGCCGGGAGATAGACCCGGCGCTGAAGCGTGGCAACGGAGTGCAGAAGCACGAGCGTCTGGTGGCGGCTTCGAAAGGATTCCGCGATGAATTCCTGACGTTCGCCATTGGCGTCGAGAAAGCTCACCGTCCGCGGGCGTGTCATCCGGCGATCGGGGATCAGCCGGGCGAAGGCTTCCCGCGAGCGGATTTCCCGCGGCCAGGCCATCGCGGGAAAGCGCGCTTCGAACGACGGCGACGCGACGACGCGACGCAGGCTGCTGACCGATTGCCCGAAGGCTTCCTCGATCGGCGGATTGAAGATCAGGACCGCGCAGACGCGGTCGCTCGCCATCACATATCGCCGGGCCGTGGCATAGACCGAGGCGCCATAACGCTTCGCAAGCTGCAGCGGCGCCGCCATGCCGAACGTCAGGTCGCCTGCTTCCTCGGCGAAGATGTCCATCTGGAACAGGACTTCGGAGGCGAAGACATTGGCCTCGCGTTCGAACTGCGCCTTGATGAACGGATCGAGCGTCATCCGGCAATCTTCGAACAGGCCGAAGATGCTCTGCCATTCGAGCAGGGCGTGGCCGCCCTCGTGGAGTTTCAGGAAGGGAAGCTTGGCGTCCGGCGTTTCGGGGTCGATAAAGGCGATTCGCGACCGTGGGTCGAAAACACCCCATGCTTTCGACAGCGCAGTGAGCAGCGCCTTGCCGGCATTTTCCGCCTTGCGGCGAAGTTTCGCGAGATAGCCCTCGTCGATCGCCAGCGGGACCATTTCGATCCGGGCTGCGGCCATGATGTCGTCGACGGGCGTGGGAAAGATGCCGAGAGCGCCGCCGTCCCGCAAGGCGCGGTCGGCGGCGGCCCGGATGGCGACGAGCTGTTCGTGCGAAACGCTACAGTCGTCTGCCAGCATTATTTCTTCTGACGTCGCAGAAAGCCGAGGAAAGCCAGAAGCTGGTCTTCCTCGTCGGAGGTCAATTCACCCAGTACGGACGTGGCCATTCTGTTGAGCGGTTCTTCCGCCTCGGTCAGGAACCCTGCCCGCTTCATGATTTCGTGATAATCGAGCTTATAGGCATTCGAAAGCCGGTGCAGCATCATCGCCGACGGCTTGTCGATATTCCCATTCTCCAACTGGCTGAGATAGCCGTTCGAGACGGTGCCGTCCGTCAAGCGCTCGACTTCCCGGAGCGAGAGGCCGCGCGATTGGCGCACTTTCTTCAGAAACCCCCCGAGATCAGTTCCCTCCTCATCGATTGTCCTTTCATCGGTCATAAATCACCCATCCTAGTTTTTGGGGACCAAGAAACTAGGCGCAGGTGCTAAATTTGTCAAGCACATCTTAGCCCCCTTGACAACTTAGCACTGCTTCGCCAATTTAGCACCACAGCCGCCGCTGTTGGCCAGCTGAGTAGAAGGATCTGTTTATGGATACCCACAACCACCCCCGCGATCGCAAGGACGACGATCCCGAGATCGTGATCATCAACAACCGCACCGGCGCGGATGTCGACGTCGAGATCAAGCACGAGAAGGGTCACGACATCGTCATCGTCGATATCGTCGATGTCGAGGAATGCGGCCGCGCCAACCAGCCGCCGCCGCACGCGCACCGCTACAAGGTGAAGATCGACCACATCTACCACGTGTTCGATCGCCGCTTCGTCACCGGCCGCGAAATCCTCGTCGCGGGCGGCAAGACGCCGATCGAGAAGTACGAACTCGAGAAGCGTCTCCACGGCGGCCACTATGTCTCGATCGGCGTCGACGAAAAGGTCGACCTCGGCGAGTGCGGCATCGAGGTCTTCGAGACCTTCCCGCTCGACGAGACCGAGGGCTGATCGCAATGCGCCGGGAGTTCAACCTCGGTCCTGACGACATCCGGGTGCTCGAAACACTCGGATGTCCTTGGGAAACCATCGCCCAGGGCGGGGCGCGGTGGCTGCTCCTCCGGCAGCACCCCATCCCCGAAGGCTATAACGTCGCGCAGGCGGACGTCGCGATCCGTCTCGATGCTTATCCCGCCGGCATGATCGACATGGTCTATTTCAGCCCGCCGCTGAGCCGCGCCGACGGCAAGGTCATCAACAACCTCAGCGCGCTTTCGATCGACAACCGCTCGTTCCAGCAATGGTCGCGTCACTACCCGTGGCGGCAGGGGGTCGACTCGCTCTGCACCCACCTCCGCCGCGTTCGCGCCTGGCTGAAGAACGAATTCAAGAAGCGTTAGGAAGGATAAGGGTCATGCACATCTTGCGCCTGAACCAGTCGCAGCACGCGACGCTCGCAAGCCACCTCTTCGACGGCACCGGCCTCGAAGCGATCGCCGTCGGTCTGTGCGGCCGCTCCATGATCGAGGGCCGCAGCGTCTTCGTCGTTCACCGGATTGTTGAAATCCCGTCGGACGAATGCCTGCGGGCGCCGGACCGCATCACCTGGCCGACGTGCCGCCTCAAGGCGCTGCTCGCCGAGGCGCGAGCAAACAATCTGGCGATCCTCAAGATCCACTCGCATCCGGGCGGTTACCGGCAGTTCTCCTCGCAGGACGATGCCTCGGACCTCGACCTCTTCAACGCCGTGGGCCTCAAGGTTGTCGGCGAACATGTGAGCGCGATCATGCTGCCCGATGGGTCAATCTTCGGCCGCCGCGTCGGCATCGGCGGACCGCGCGGCATGCTCGACCGCGTGTCGGTCGTCGGCGACGATATCCTCATCTGGCCGGGCCGCCCGAGCCTGACGCGCGCCGACTTCGACGTTCGTCACCGGCAGATGTTCGGCGATCACACGACCGAAAGCCTCGGCTCGCTGAGCGTCGGGGTCGTCGGCGTGTCCGGCAGCGGCAGCCCGACGGTCGAGATGCTCGTCCGTCTCGGCGTCCGCCGGGTCGTGCTGATCGAGCCCGACCATGTCGAGGCCAAGAATCTCAACCGCATCTACGGCGCGACCCGCCGTCACGCGGCCGCCGAGGTCAACAAGGCGCGGATGATGAAGAACCATATCGACCGCATCGGCCTCGGCACGAAAGTGGAAATCGTCGAAGGATTCGCCGACAGCCCCGAGGCGATCGCCCGCCTCGCGACGTGCGATGTCCTGTTCGGCTGCATGGATTCGATCGAGGGCCGCGACACGCTGAACCGCATCGCGACCTTCTATACGCTGCCCTATTTCGATCTCGGCGTGCGCATCGATGCCGATGGCAGCGGCGGGGTGAACGCGGTGTCGGGGGTTGTGCACTATATTCAGCCGGGCGGCTCGAGCCTGCGCTCGCGCGGCGTCTATTCGGAGGCCGAACTGCACGCCGATGTGCTGCGCCGCACCGATCCCGATTTCTACGAGGATCAGGTCCGCCGCGGCTATGTGCGCGGCATCGTCGTCGATCGCCCCGCGGTGATCAGCATCAACACCATGGTCGCATCTATGGCCGTGAACGAGCTGCTCGCCCGCCTCCATCCGTTCCGCACTCGTCCGAACGGCGATTTCGCCATCCAGCGCATCTCGATGTCGCACGGCCGCATCATCCTGCGCCCCGACGGCGAACCCGACGCCAATCTCGCCAGCCACGTCGGGCGGGGAACGACCAACCCGCCGCTGCTGCTGCCCCGCCTCGGCCGCCCGTCGTGATACCCGGACGCAAACTGCTCTGCCGGCTCCTCGCAGCATTCGGCGCGGTCCGCTGGAAGATCGGCGGCTGGCGCCGCCCCGCGATCGTGAAACGGGAGGTCGGCGACGTGCCGTCCCGGCTCGCGCGCAACATCCTCTATGTCCGCCGCGGCGCCGATGGTCCGGCCTTCGGTTACCTCGCCTGCCCTTGCGGCTGCGGCGAAACGCTGCACCTTCGTTTTCTCGGCAAGCGCTTTCCGCGTTGGACGCTGGAGACTGACGGAAAAGGACGCGTGTCGCTTCGCCCGTCGGTGTGGCGAACGACTGGGTGTGCGAGCCACTTCTTCGTAACCGCCGGGCAAGTTCGCTGGTGTGCGCCGGGATCCTACCGGGCGTTCGACTAAAAACGGGCGCGTTGCTGACGGGGCTTCGAAATGCTCGAACGGCAGGTTTTGGGCAGCGACTTCGCGGCTTGCTACGAGCTGGATCAGGTGCAAACCGGCCGCATTCCTATTATAATATTTACCTATTATAATATTTAATGGCCGAATGTACGCCCTCCGGTACAATTTGGACTGCCCACCCCTTCACAAACCTCCCAGCCCCCGCCGAGAGCGCGGTGGATTTCGACCACAGACAGGAGATGGTCTGTGCGCGCCGCGACGAGCGTGGCTTCGGCTTCGTAGAGGCTGCGTTCGGCATCGAGAACGTCCAGATATTGGCCTTCACCCTCGCGAAAGCGAACCGCCGCCATCCGCGCCGCCTCGCGGCTGGCGCCGACCTGCTGGTCGCGCATCGCAAGACCGGTCCGGATTGCACCATAGGCCGTCAGCGCGTCCTCGACATCGCGAAGGGCGATCAGGACGGTCCGGTGGTAATCGATCAGCGCCGCATCGGTGCGAGCATCGGCGACGCGGACTTGCGCGCGCAGACGCGGCATGTCGAACACACCCCAATCGAGGCTGGGGCCGCCAGCAAAAGCGACCGCACCGCCCGTGAACAGCGATTCAAACCCGCCAGCGAGGAGCCCAATGAAGCCGGACAGGCGTACCGTCGGAAACAGGTCGGCCTCGGCGACGCCACGCCGTGCGGTGGCGGCGGCGAGTGTGCGCTCGGCGGCGGCGATATCCGGCCGCCGCCGCAACAGATCGGCGGGGGCACCGACGCCGATCTGCGCAATATGCGGCAGGCTGGTTGTTGCAACGGCGGGACCGACAAAGTTTTGCGGCGTCTGGCCGAGTAGCACGGCAAGGGCGTGGCGCGCAGTGCCGATGCGTTGTTCGATCCCGGGCAGCGTCGCCTCGACCGCGGACAGCGCGGCCTCTGCGCGAACGACGTCAAAGCGTGCGCCAGCGCCAGCGCGTTCCAGCTTGCGCGTGACGTCGAGCGAGCGTCGCTGGGTTTCGATCTGGCGGTGCGCGATGGCAAGCGCGGCCTCGCTTCCGCGCAATTCGAAATAATGGCCGGCGACATCGGCGGTGACCGCTGCGCGGGCGGCGCGTAGCAGCGCTTCGGCGCCGCCGACCTCGGCCTCGGCGGCTTCGACCCCGCGGCGGACACGACCGAACAGGTCGACCTCCCAGCTAGCTTCTGCCCCGAGGCGCAATGCATCCCCTTCACGCGGCTGACCGCCCGGACGCTCAGCATCGGCCAGACGGCGACGCTGATAGGAGGCATCGACACCGCCGCCGGGAAGCCGTCCCGCACGCGATACGCCGGCGAGTGCGCGCGCCTCGTCGAGCCGCGCGACGGCGAGCCGCGCGTCGAGGTTCGCGGCGAGCGCCTCGGCGATCAAACTATCGAGCGCCGGATCGCCAAACTGGTGCCACCAGGCGGCCTCGGCAGACGTGCCGCCTATGCCCACCGGCTGTGCGGCATAGGCGCCGGGTGCCTCGATCGACGGCGGAACATAATTGGAGCCAGCGGTGGCGCACCCGGCAAGGCCAAGAAGAACGGCGGGCGAAAGTTTGGCGATCAATGTCATGGGGTCAATTCCTGCGGCTTGGTGTCCGGGTTTGAAGAGCGCCGCGCCGCGCGCCGGAGAACGACCTTGCGGATCACGACGTAGAAGAGCGGAGTCAGGAAGAGGCCGAAGAGTGTCACCCCGAGCATGCCGGCGAACACCGCAATGCCCATGGCCTGCCGCATTTCAGCGCCCGCCCCCGTGGCGATCGCCAGCGGAACCGCGCCGACAATGAAGGCGATCGACGTCATCAGGATCGGACGCAGCCTCAATCGGCAGGCCTCGAGCGCCGCGGCGAGCGGATCGAGACCTTCATGTTCCTGCGCGCGCGCAAACTCGACGATCAGGATCGCATTTTTCGCGGCCAGCCCCACCAGCACCACAAAGGCGATCTGCGTGAAGATGTTGATGTCGCCGCCGGTCAGCCAGACCCCGACAAGCGCGCTGAGCAGACACATGGGCACGATGAGCAGGACCGCAAGCGGCAGCGTCCAGCTGTTATATTGCGCCGCGAGGATCAGGAAGGCGAGCAGCACCGCGATCGGGAAGACGTAGAGGGCGGCGTTGCCCGCGGTCTTTTCCTGATAAGTGAGGTCGGTCCACTCGAATGTCATGCCCTCTGGCAGTTCGGCGCGCGCGATCCGTTCCATTGCTGCAACCGCCTGCCCCGAGCTGAAGCCCGGCGCGGGGCCGCCGCTAATATCGGCCGATGGAAAGCCGTTATAGTGGATGATGCGGTCCGGTCCGGCGCCCGGAGAGGTGGAGACCAGCGTCGCGAGCGGGACCATATCGCCCTGCGCGTTGCGGAGCTGAAGCCGCCCGACTGCATCGGGCTGGGCCCGCGCGTCGGCTTCGGCCTGTGCATAGACCTGATAGGTTCGGCCGAAGCGGTTGAAGTCGTTGACGTAGAGCGAGCCGAGATAGACCTGCATCGTCTCGAACACATCGGTCATCGCGACGCCTTGGGCCGCGGCCTTGGTCCGGTCGACATCGACCGAAAGTTCGGGCGAGGCAACATTATAGCTGGTCATCAGCCCGGCGAGCGCGGGTTCCTTGGCGGCGGCAGCCATCACCTTGGCGTTGGCTGCCGCTAGCGCCTCGTAGCCCGCGCCGGAACGATCCTCGATCTGCATCTTGAACCCGCCGGTGGCGCCGAGGCCGGGAACCGGCGGCGGCGGGAATATGCCGACGAAGCCGTCGGGGACTGCCGCATATTTGCCCTGCAGCCGCCCGGCGATTGCGCCGGCCGCCATGTCCGGCGACGTGCGCTCGGAAAAAGGATCGAGCATCACGAACATGACGGCGGCGTTGGGCACGTTGACGAAGCCGTTGATCGACAGGCCCGGAAAAGCGACGACGCTTTCGACGCCGGACTCGGCCAGTGCGATCTTCGAGACCTGTTCGGCCACCGCCTGGGTACGATCGAGCGACGCGCCGTTCGGCAACTGCACGATGCCGACGAGATAATATTTGTCCTGCGCGGGCACGAAACCGGCGGGCAGCTTGTCAAAGGCGAACCAGGTCAGGCCGAGCAACCCGGCATAGGTCAGTCCCGCGACCGCACCCCGCCGGATGACGCGCTGCACGCCACCGACATAGGCGAGCGAGCCGCGATCGAAGGCGCGATTGAACGGCCGGAACAGCCAACCAAAGCCCTTGTCGATCGCACGTTGGAGGCTGTCGCGCGGCGCATCATGACGCTTGAGCAGTATCGCGGCGAGTGCGGGCGACAGCGTCAGCGAGTTCACCGCCGACAAGATGGTCGAGATCGCGACGGTGAGCGCGAACTGGCGATAAAATTCGCCCTGCAACCCGCCCAGAAAGGCTGTGGGAATGAAGACCGCGGCGAGAACCGAGGTGATCGCGATGATCGGGCCGGTGACCTCCGCCATCGCTTTACGCGCGGCCTCGCGCGGAGATTCGCCAAGCCCGATATGACGCTCGACATTCTCGACAACGACAATCGCGTCATCGACGACGATGCCGATCGAGAGCACCAGCCCGAACAGCGATAGCGTGTTCAGCGAAAAACCGAACACATACATGACCGCCAATGTCCCGACCAACGAGACGGGCACCGCGACAAGCGGAATGATCGACGCGCGCCAGGTCTGGAGGAAGAGGATCACAACGAGGACGACGAGCAGGGTCGCCTCGATCAGCGTGACGATCACGCTTTCGATCGAAGCCTTGACAAAGATCGTCGGATCATAAGCGATGCGATGAACCAGCCCGTCGGGAAACTCGCCCGAGAGGCGGTCCATCGTCGCCCGGACCTCGGCCGCGGTGTCGAGCGCGTTGGCGCCGGGGCTTTGCAATATCTGCAGCGCGATCGCGGGTTCGCCGTCGAGCAGCGAACGCAGCGCATAATCATTGGCGCCCATTTCGATCCGGGCGACCTCACCGAGCCGGGTGAGCTGGCCGTCGGCACCAGTCTTGACGACAATCGCAGCAAATTCTTCCTCGGTCGCAAGGCGGCCCTTCACGTCGAGCGCGACCTGTTGCGCGGCGGCGGGGTTCGGCTGCCGCCCGACGCTGCCCGCGGCGACTTCGACATTCTGCGCGCGGATCGCGGCGACGATATCGCTCGCGGTCAACCCGCGCGAAGCGATCCGCGCCGGGTCGAGCCAGACGCGCATCGAATATTCACCGGCACCCCACACGACCACGTCGGCGATGCCGGGGATGCGCGCGATTTCGTCGCGGACCTGAAGCAGCGCATAGTTGGAGATGAAGAGCGGGTCATAGCGCTTCGATGGCGACAGAAGATGCACCACCATCAGCGCGTCGGGTGCAACCTTCTGTGTGGTGACGCCGAGCCGCTGCACCGTCTCGGGCAGTCGTGGCAGTGCGCGCGATACGCGGTTCTGGACCTGAACCTGCGCGATGTCGGGATCGATCCCTTGCGCGAAGGTGACCGTGAGCGTCATCCGGCCGTCGGTGGCGGCCTGGCTCGACATATAGAGCATGCCCTCGACGCCGTTGACCGCCTGTTCGATCGGACTGGCGACGGTTTCGGCGATAACCTCGGGCGAGGCGCCCGGATAGGCCGCGGCAACGGTCACCGTCGGCGGCGCGACCGCCGGATATTCGCTGAGCGGTAGCCGGAGGAGCGCGAGCAGCCCGGCAATCAGCAGGAGCACCGACAGCACGATCGCGAAGATCGGCCGGTCGATGAAGAAGCGGGGGAAGTTCATCGTGCCGGCTCCCGCTGGACGCTGGTTTTCTGCATGCCATTGCCGCGCGGCATCGAGACGATCCTGGGTTTGACCGCCATGCCGGGGCCAGCCAGCCCCTTGACGACGACGCGGTCGCCGGGCCGCAAGCCCGTCTCGACGACGCGCAGGCCATCGACGATGGGGCCGAGCGTCACGGGCCGATATTCGGTCATATTCTTTGCGCCCAGCACGAGGACAAAGCGCCGCCCCTGTTCGACACCGATCGCGATGTCGCTGACGAGGATCGCGGACCGGGCCTTGTCGGTCGCGACATCGACTTCGGCGAACAGGCCGGGCGCCAGACGGCCACCCGGATTGGGCAGGACCGCGCGCGCGCGGATCGTCCCCGTCGCACGGTCGAGACGGTTGCCGATGAAGTCCAGCCGCGCCATTCGGGTGCTGCCGTCTTCGAGGCGGACGCCGACCTTGGCCTCGGCGCCCTGACCGCGGCGGTCGGCGAGCGAGCGAAGATAGGTCGCCTCGTCGACGTCGAATTCGACGTGGAGCGGATCGACCGAGACGATGGTGGTGAGCGGCGTCGCCGTCTCGCCGCCGGCAACCAGATTGCCGCGGGTGACGAGAATCTGGCCGACCCGGCCCGCGATGGGCGCTTCGACGCCGGCATAGCGAAGGTCGAGCGCCGCGAGCCGTTCGGCCGCACGCGCCGACGCAACCTGCGCTTCACGTTCACGCAAGGTCGCGGTCGTCACGTCCGAACGCTCGCGCCCGGCGACACCTTCGGCGACGAGCCGTCGGGCGCGCACATCCTCGGCCTGCGCGAGTCCCAGCCGCGCCTCGGCTTCACGCGTCGCCGCGCGGGCTGCGGCGTGCCGCGCCGCGAAGGGCGCATTATCGAGGCGAAAAAGAATCTGCCCGCGCCGGACAATCTGCCCCTCGGGAACGCTGACGTCGGCAATATAGCCCGAGACGCGCGGTTTGAGTTCGACCGTCTCGACCGCAGTCAGGCGTCCGTTATAGGTGGAGCGCGGCACATGGTCCTGCACGACGACTGATGCCGCCAGAACCATCGGCGGCCCCGGCGCAGCGGCCTGCTCGCCGCCTTCCGGCCCGCGCACCCAAAGCACCACGAGCCCCGTCGCCAATATCGCGCCCAGCGCCGCGGCGACCCTCGATTTTCGCATCTCAACCTCCGAATCCGTGCTCGCCGATCCGGATGGATGGCGAGCTCATATTTCGGGGGTGCGGTTTTCCATCGTTGGAGGGTCAAGAGATTTTCTTCGTCGGCGTCGAATGCGCATGAACCCGTAGAAGACACCGCGCCTGTTGGTAGGCGGAGCTCTGCTGCAACAGTAATCCGGCGTGCGGCGACCGCGTTGGCCAAGGCTATGTCCCGCGAAGAATCAGGAAAAGCTCCTCCGCATACGGAAGGGCCAAATGATCCCGAGGCCAGGGCTAGTGCGTGCGGTTCGACGAACCCGCGGCATGGCGCCGGGCGGATTGTCCGCCGGACCTGCCGAAGCGCCGGGGTTCGCGCGGTTGGAGGCGCGGCATCGCATCCCCCTCTTCCGCCAGCCCCTCGATGATCGGGCAATCGGGCCTGTCGTCACCGTGGCAATGATTGGCCAGCGTCTCAAGCGTCCGCACCATGGCTTCGATCTCGGCCATTTTTTCCTTGAGCCGCTCGATATGTTCGAGCGCGAAAGCCTTGACGTCGGCGCTGGCGCGGCTTCGGTCGGACCAGAGACCCAGCAGCTCGCCGATTTGCTCCACGGTAAAGCCGAGATCGCGCGCGCGCCGAATGAAGCGCAGGCGGTGCACGTCGGCGTCGTCATAGTCGCGGTAACCCGAGTCCTGACGCGCAGCCTTGGGGATGAGACCCGTCTGTTCGTAATAGCGGATCATCTTTGGAGAGACGCCCGATATTTTCGCGGCGCGGCCGATGTTCATGCCGCCTCTCCTTCTTTTCCCTTGTCGGCGGCGATCACCGGCCGGAAGGTCTTCAACCTGAGTGCGTTGCTTAGCACGAAGACGCTCGACAGCGCCATCGCGCCGGCGGCGAACACCGGCGACAGCAACGTATCGTTCAGCGGATAGAGCGCCCCCGCGGCGACGGGAATCAGCGCCGCATTATAGCCGAATGCCCAGAAGAGATTCTGCTGGATGTTGCGGATCGTCGCCTTCGACAGCGCAATCGCGTTAACCACCCCGCGCAGGTCACCCGACATCAACACGACGTCAGCGGATTCGATCGCGACATCGGTGCCGGTGCCGATCGCCAAGCCGACATCGGCCTCGGCAAGCGCGGGGGCGTCGTTGATGCCGTCGCCGACGAACGCAACCTTGCGGCCGCCAGCACGCAGCCGGTTCATCGCATCGACCTTGCCGTCGGGAAGCACTTCGCCGACGACTTCGTCGATCCCCAGCGTGCGCGCGACGGCATCGGCCGTCGCCTGATTGTCGCCGGTGATCATCGCTACCTTGAGCCCGAGGGCGTGGAGTGCCCGGATCGCCTCGGGCGTCGTGTCCTTGACCGGATCGGCGACCGCGATCACCGCCGCGAGCTTGCCGTCGATCGCGGCATAGAGCGGCGACCGGCCCATCGCCCCGAGTTCACTGGCCTTGGCGGCAAAGGCTGAGACATCGTGCCCCAACCTGATCATGAAGCGGTCGGCACCGACCTGGACCTCACGGCCGCCGACCTTTGCCGATACGCCGTAACCGGGGATGGCTTCGAACGCCGCAGGCGATGGAACGTCAAGCCCCCGCGCGTTCGCGGCCGCCACGATGGCTTCGGCGATCGGATGCTCGGACTGGCTTTCGACGCTGGCGACCAGCGCCAGCACTTCATCGCGCCCGAAGCCCGCGGCCGGCTCAAGGTCGGTCAGTTCGGGGTGACCTTTGGTCAGCGTGCCGGTCTTGTCGAGCGCGATGACCGTCACGTCGCGCAGCGTCTGGAGCGCCTCGCCCTTGCGGAACAACACCCCCAGTTCGGCGGCGCGGCCGGTGCCGACCATGATCGAGGTCGGGGTCGCGAGCCCCATCGCGCATGGGCAGGCGATAATCAGCACCGCGACCGCATTCACCAAGGCGAAGGTCAGCGCCGGATCGGGGCCGAAGATGAGCCAGACGAGGAAGGTCAGTCCCGCGATCCCCATCACCGCGGGGACGAACCAGGCGGTGACCTTGTCGACCATTGCCTGGATCGGCAGCTTCGATCCCTGCGCCTGCTCGACCATGCGAATGATCTGCGCCAGCACCGTATCCCCGCCGACTTTGGTCGCACGGAAGGTGAAAGCGCCGGTCTTGTTGATCGTGCCGCCGACGACGCCCGCGCCCGCAGACTTGGCGACTGGAACCGGCTCACCGGTGATCATCGACTCGTCGACCCAGGAGCTCCCCTCGACAACCTCGCCATCGACCGGCACGCGTTCGCCCGGACGGACCTGGACGATATCGCCGGTCCGGACATCGGCGAGCGCGACTTCGAGCGCGGCACCATCGCGCACGACGCGCGCGGTCTTCGCCTGAAGCCCGACCAGCCGCTTGATCGCCTCCGACGTCCGTCCCTTCGCCTTGGCCTCGAGATAGCGGCCAAGCAGGATCAGCGCGACGATCACCGCCGCCGCTTCATAATAGATGTTGGCGGTGCCGGACGGCAGGACGCCGGGAGCAAAGGTCGCGACGAGCGAATAGCCCCAGGCGGCGCTCGTCCCCAAGGTGACGAGCGAGTTCATATCGGGGTTGCCGCGCAGGATCGCCGGGATACCCTTCTGGAAAAAGCGCAGCCCGGGCCCGAAGAGCACCAGTGTGGTGAGGACGAACTGGATCAGCCAGCTCGTCTGCATCCCGATCGTACCCATGACGAAATCATGGACAGCGGGAATGAGGTGCGAGCCCATCTCGAGGATGAACACCGGCAGTGCCAACACCGCCGCGAGAAACAGCGAACGGCGCAGGCTATCCAGTTCCTGCTCGCGCGCCGAAGCTTCCTGATCGGGCGATGCGCTGTCGCCCTCGACCCGGCGCGGTTCATAACCGGCGGCGCTGATCGCGGCCTCCAGATCTTCCAGCGACGCGATGCTGGCGCGATAGCGGATGCTGGCCTTTTCGGTCGCCAGATTGACGGTGGCGCTGCTGACGCCCGGCACTTTGGACAGTGCCTTTTCGACATGCCCCACGCACGAGGCGCAGGTCATCCCCGCGACGCCGATTTCCACATCGGCCTCGGGCACCTCGTAACCGGCGCGCTCGACCGCTTGCACGACGGCGCCGGGATCGGACGCCCCTGCGAATGTCACGTCGGCGCGGTTGGTCGCCAGATTGACGGCGACCCCGGTTACGCCCGGCAGCTTGCCGATCGCCTTTTCGACATGGCCGACACATGAGGCACAGGTCATGCCCGCGACGGCGAGACTCAGCCGTTCCGGCTCGGCAACAGGGCGGCCGCTTTTCCGCGGCAATTCGATAACATCGGACATGACAATTTCTCCGGATTTGCTCATTTGACCGGATTGTGCAGTTTCCAACGATGGGAAGGTCAAGGGGAGAAAAAAGGGCGCGCCGGGACTTGACCTTGCTACGATGGCAAGCCCCATCTTCGGACTTCAATCGAAGTTTGGAGATACTATGACGATCCGTTTCAATATCCCCGGGATGACCTGCGGCGGCTGCGCGCGCTCGATCACCAAGGCGATCCAGGGCATCGATACCGCAGCCAAGGTCGAAGCCGACATTCCCGAAAGGCGGGTCAGCGTCGAGACCAGCACGGATAGCGCATCGCTCATCGCGGCGATCCGCGAAGCCGGCTATGAAGCGCAGGCGGCATAGGAAGGGCGGGCCAAGAGACTGATCGACCTGGGGAAATAGAACCAGATCTGGTTCCAGTTCGCCTTTCGCCCAAGGTCTTGGCGGGTATATTCTCCTTCCCATTTTCTGGCTGGAGAATGAATTTGCGACATTCCGCTATCCTGTCACTCGGGTTGATCCTGTCCGCCTGCGGTCAAAGCGAGCCGCGCAGCACCCAGTATTTCGAGGCGAATATCGACGAGGCGCGAAAGGTGGTCGCCGACTGCCGGGCCGGCTCGACGCGCGGCGACGAATGCACGAACGCGGACGTCGCGGTGCAGACGGTCGAAGGCCGCGAGCGCTTCAAGCGGTTCCTAGGCAAGGATTAAGACAGGACACGATCGCCGCACCTAACCGTTGGCGATTGCGTGTCGGGCGCGCTTCGATATAGCGCCGGGATGACCGATGAACTGACCAGCATCGTCCTGCGCGCCGTCGAACGGGCTCCGCAATGGGTCCGCCGCGCCCTGGAATCGAAAGATCATGTCGCCCGCATTCAGGCCGAGGAATCGCTCGCCGCTATGATCGCCGACGCGCTGCGAAAGGCGGAAAGCACCCCTGACTAGCCCCGGCGATCACGCCGGGCGGCACTGCTCCTCAAGCTCGGCGATGCGCTCCGAGCAAATCGCGTGGACTGCGCGCCCCAGTTCCTCGACGCAGCCGCCGAGCCAAAGAAGCTCCTCCTCGGTGATGCGGTAATGCTTCGAGTAGCGCGCCTTAACATAGGCTTCCTTGAGCTTCTCGAAGCGCGCACGATCGGCGCGGGTCTCGCGCGGCCAGACGTTCACCAGCCGCATATCGATACGCTCGGCCTGCGTTCGTAAGAAACCAAGATTGTGAACGTAAGGCGTGTAGAAAGTGCAGACTAGCAGAGCCCCATGATAGAGGCTCTCGGTGGCTTGGTGCAGCAAAAACGCTGCTTTTTTGTAACTCCGTCGGCCGACGTAAAACCTGTATCCTTCTAAAAACTCCGCCGCGCCCGGAATCCACTCTTCGAAATATTCCTTTGCCATCGCCAGCGCCTGCTCGGGCGTCTTCGGCTTCGGCTTGTGCAATTCCTTGTCGTCATATGCGTAGAGCGCGATTCCGTCCTTCGCGACGTCCATGAAGAAATAGCGCCCATGCGCGAGCCCGTCATTCACCTCCTGCAGCGTATGAACGATGAAGTTCACCGGCGTGTGCAGCGTTTTGTCGATCGCAAGCTCGCGGATGAGCCGGTCCTCGAGCTTCAGCCAGAAATCGACCCGCTCGGTCAGGCGCTTGTCGTTGACGATGATGAGGAGGTCGAAATCCGACCGATAGCCCTTGGCGGTATGCGGCTCGTCGACCCAGCCGCCGCGGGCATAGCTGCCGTAGAGGATCAGCTTGTCGATCCGGCCCTTCTTCTTCCAGCTCATCGTCGCCAGCGCGATCGCATCCTCGAATTCTTCGAAGATGATCGCCTTCACGCGCTCGAGCTCGCGCTGCTTGTTCGGCGGTAGATGATCGAGATCGGTTCGCATGGCTATTCTCACCCTGTAATTCCGCTCGCCCGATGGCAAGCGCTGTTGCAGTCAAATTTGCCGTCAACTTGCGGGCGGCACGCGAAAATCCCAGACGGGGATGCCGAACGCCCGCGCCTTGTCGACGAGATTGTCCTGGATGCCGGTGCCCGAGAAGACGACCAGCCCGGCGGGCATCGCGTCGATCATCCGGTCGTTGCGCTTGAACGGGGCCGCCTTCTTGTGGCGGTTCCAGTCGGGCCGGAAAGCGACCTGCGGCACGCGGCGGGTATCCGCCCAGCAGGCGGCGGCGCGCTCGGCCCCGGTGGGCGTTGCGCCATGCATCAGCACCATGTCGGGGTGGCGGGCATGGATACGATCGAGCGCGGCCCAGATATGCTGATGATCATTGCAGGCGGGACCGCCGCTGAAGGCGACGCGCGTGCCTTCGGGGATCAGCGCCGCGGCCTTTTCGCGGAGCCGCTTGTCGAGGAAATCGCGGCTGTCGATCATCGACGCAGTCAGCGTCTTATGCTGCGCGCGCGATCCGGTGCGCGGCATCCAGGCTTTGCGGACATGAAGGCGGAACTGCTCGGCGGCGCATTCGCGGAAGAACTCCATGGTGTCGCGGCGCTCGATCAGCGTGATGCCTTCGGCGATCTTGCGCTCGAGTTCGACCGAGCGGATTTCGCTGCCGTCCTGCTCGCGCTGCTGCTCGCGCTGCGCTTGCTCGTTGCGATCGAGATCGCGTTCGATCCGCTCGCCGGCACGGTGAAAGATATTGACGATGTTCCAGAGCAGGTCTTCAAGATCCGGCTCGATGCGCGTGTCGACGAGGCAGCCGGCCATCGCGTCGAAGATGTCGGCTACGGCGCCGCCGGCGAGGCGGTCGTCGGGAAGCGGCCTGCCATCGGGCTCGTCCTCATAGGGACGGTGACCGTAAAGCTGCATTTCCTGAAGAAGATAAGCGCTGGCGCCGGGTTCATGCGGCTCGCCGCGTTCGGGAAGGTCGGACAGGTCGGTCATGGCGTCTCTCGCATCTGGTGGCCGCGCCTCTCGCGGCCTTCGCGGCGACGCCTCCGCGGCGGCGGGTGCGGGTCCGCACCGCACGGGCGGAGCCCGGGCGGCCGAAGCGCAGCGAAGGATGGCGGGCGAAGGCTATTTTGCCTCGCGATGCAAAGGGGCAGAGCCCCGGCGGAAAATAGCCGCACGCCAGGCCATTGCGAGGCCCGCGCGCGCTGCCGCAGTCGCCCTCCAGCGAAGGCCGGAGGCGCGGGCTCTGCCGGGATGGGGCGAAGACCAACCTGTTCGCCCGGAGGATGGTGGCCCCGGTCAAGGGCGCGAGCCAGTGTATCTTTTCGGATGAAATATTGACTTTTGTTCAATAAAGGAACATATGGACCATGAAGGAGCCCGACATGGCAACGGCATTGGCAAAGACGATCGACCGGAAGGATCTTACCGGCCCGGCGCTGCGCACCTTTTTCAACATCGCCGAGGCGTGGAAGCTCAGCGAAAGCGAGCAGATGGCGGTCCTGGGGCTCGACAGCCGTTCGACGCTGCATAATTGGAAACGCGGCGAGGTCGCGGCGCTTTCGAAGGATGCGCTCGAGCGGATTTCCTATGTCATGGGCATCTACAAGGGCTTGCAGATCCTCGTGCCGCAGACCGCGGACGAATGGGTCCGCAAGCCGAACAAGGCGAAGAGCTTCGCTGGCAAGTCCGCCCTCGACCGGATGGTGTCCGGCAATGTCTCGGACCTTTATGTCGTGCGGCAATATATCGACGGGCAGCGCGGCTAAGCCCATGCCGCTCGACATTCCGGTGGCGGCGACGAGCTGGACGCCCTGCTACCGCATCATCCCCAGCCGCTTCCCGCCGATCGGCCTGTTCGAGAAGGTCGCCGATCCGGACGATCTCGAGGCGGTCTTCCAGATCGAGGCGATGACCAACGATCGCCTCCGCGACGAAGTCGGCGTGCTCGCGCTCGTGCCGCCCGAGGACCGTGTTTCGGGTCCCGGCACGACACCGATCATGGCGGCCTTCACCCATCTCAATCCCGAGGGCAGCCGTTTTACCGACGGCAGCTTCGGCGTCTTCTACGCCGGCCACACGCTCGACACCGCGATCGCCGAAACGCGGCATCACCGCACCAGATTCCTCACCGCGACCGACGAGCCTGCCCAGGAGATCGACATGCGCGTCTATGCCATCGACCTTGAGGCCAGTCTCCACGACATTCGCGGTCTCGCGGACAGCCATGCGCATCTCTACGATCCGGACAGCTATATCCATGCGCAAGGGCTCGGGGCGGAGCTCCGCGATGCGGGTTCGGACGGTATCCGCTACCAGAGCGTCCGCCATCCCGGCGGCGAATGCGCCGCCGCCTTCCGGCCGCGCCTCCTGTCCAATTGCCGGCAGGAACGGCATCTCTGCTATATGTGGGACGGCACGGCCATCACGACCATCTATGAAAAGAAGAGCCTCGATAGCTGAAAGAGCGCGATCGCGTCCTAGCCCCGAGCCGAACCCATTTCGTCAGCGATCATCGTCCAAGAAATCTCGCCGCGTCGACCGGCGTCAACTGCGGCCGCAAGTTTTCCGCCAGCCGCGCCGAGCCGAAGCGGCGAAGATCGGTGTTGAGATCGTCACGCTGCGGCTCGAGCGGGTGGACCGCGATGCCGAGCGGCAAGGCGCGTTCGTTCAGCGCCGCCCAGGCGGCGCGCCCGGCGGGATCATCCTCGCGCGCGACATAGAGCCGCCGCAGGCCTGCCGGAAACAGAAGTGCCGCAAGATGGGCGGCGGAGAGACCGGCCACGAGCGGCAATGCTGGAGCGACCTCGCGCAGTGACAACATGGTCTCGATGCCCTCGCCGAAGGCCATGACGTCTCCCGCCAGCCCGAAGCGCACGCCATGCCCCAGGAGATGTCCCATCGCGCGGCGCGGATAGGCCACCGGCGCCTTGGCCGGCCGTGCCGGATCGAGCCAGGTGCGATGGACGCCGGTGAGCGAGCCGCCCAAATCGGTCACCGCCGCGATCATCGCCGGGAATGCCGGCTTGACCGAAGGGGCATCCTCGTCGGACCGGCGATAATAACAATGCGGATGATATCGCAGCGCCGGCAAATCCCCGCCACGCCGAAGCGCGCGGTCCGCGAGGTAGGTTCGCACCAGCGTCCCGGCGATGGGATTGGATGCCGCCCAAAGCCGCGCGGCCGCCTCCCTGCTTCCCGGGCTCGCCCGCCGCGGACGCGGGTTGCGCTTCACCGGATCAGGCGGAGGCAGGCTCAGGAAGCGCCGCGCCTCGGCAAGCGTGTCGCCGAGGCTCATATGCGCGCAGCTCGCGGCGATGATGTCGAGCAGATCGCCATGATCGCCGGTCGCCGCATCGGTCCATTTTCCGGCGCGCGGCTTGCTCTCGCTGCCGCTGAGGCGGACGTAGAGACTTCGCCCCGGTGCATTATGCACATCGCCGACCAGCCAATAATGGCCTTCGCGGCGACCGTTCGAGAGATAGTGGCGGCACACCGCCTCGGCATTCTCACCGAGACGGCGCGCAAGTTCACGGGCTGGGCTTTCCATGCGGGGCTCCTTCAGGCGGCCTTGCGATCCGAGACCCGCTCAATCGGAAACCGATCGACGAGCCGCGCGAACACATCGGCGCCAGCAGCCCCTGCCGGCACGTAGAGCTTCAATTTCTGTGCGCCGATGACCAAAATCAAGCCCATCGCCCCGATCAGGCGACGGCGATACCATCGAAATGGCGCAATTCGGTGGGCGCGCGTCGATAGGGCGCACGATTTGCCCGTCGGCGGCAGGGGCCGCAGGTTAGGCATCAGGACGCCATCAGCGGACGATAACCTCCATCCTCGTCCATCTCCTCGGCCCACAGCGCCATCTGGAAATCATCGTAGGAGACGCCGCATTGCTCAAGCATCCAGGCCGCAAGGTCCGGATGATCGGCAACCGCTTCGGCGAAACTGTCGCAGCGACCGCGACCCCGGTCGAACCACCAGCGATCATCGTCCTCCCGGACGGCAGGATCGCGTTCGATCACCAGCCGCGACGCATCGAGCTCGAGCATCGCGGCGAGCAGCTTCTCGCAATGAACGACATCGAGCGTCTCACGCGGTCCGTGCTGGCGTTCATAGCCGACCGACAGGTTGGTGCATTCGGGGATGATGCCCGCATATTCATTGGTGTCGGTATAGACCCCCGTGTCGTCGGGCGCGTAACGGAAGCCCGCGTTCTGCTGGTTGAGTGCCGACGCGAGGCTCGTCGCAAAGGCGTCGGAGCAGGTCCGGCCATAGCTTTGATGGGTGATGACATCGCCGAGCCCGGCGCGGTCGAAGGCGATCGCCGCATCGATATTCGCGAGCAGTTCGGGCGTATGGCGCTCGATCCAGCGCGACCCGAGACAGCCCTGCTCCTCGCCGCGATGGAAGAGGTAGAGGCCAGGACACGCGGCCGCGATCATGCCGAGCATGATCCACAGCCCCGCGCCGTCGTCGGCGCCGAGCGACATGCCAGCCTTGCCGTCGCAGAGATGCGCGACGCCATGCGCGTCGATGCCCACCGCCTGCGCTCCGCCCACCGCTGCGACCGTGTCGACATGGCAGCTCCACAGGGTGCGGGGACGACCCCCAATGGTGATCATCCGGTTGCCGAAGGCATCGGAACGCATGCCGGGAATCCGGTCGAGATATTCGCGGCAGAAGGCGCGTTCGGTGGCGCTGTCATGGGGCCGCGCCCAGGACAGGATTTCGAGCAGGCCGGCCCGGCCCGTCAGTTCATAGTTCATGGGATCAGGCTCCTGTATGCGAGGGGGTAGCGGCAGGGGCTGAGGCGCCTGCAGCGGCAGGGACGAGGCTATCGGCTAGCCCCGGTGCTTCGAGAGAATTGCGGTGCGCGCGCCCACAATTGCAGGGTTCGAAAGGCTGGCGACGCAAGGTTTCGAGGCGAAGGCGCTCCGCTTCCTCCCGCTCGCGCCTCAGCCGCTCGTCGCGGGCACGCTCCCCGGCCGCCTGCCATTTGGCGACCTCGATCGCGATCGCGGCCATTTCATATCGAAACCAGTCATGGGCGAGGACATGGGCGTTGGCGAGCGACGGGTCGTCATCGTCGAAGGGCTCGGGAAGATGATCGGCGCAGAGCCATTCGCCATGATATTCGGTGAGATCGTCGGCGTGGAACCATTGGCCGGAGGCGTCGCACCGGCGGCAGCAGCTTTCGATCCACCATTCGCCGCGATCGTCGAGATAGACCGCGCCAAATGCTTCCACATCGTCTTCGAGAACATCATGCTCGTCGCCATCGGCGAGAACCGTGATGAAGGTTTCGGCGTCGCTGTACGAGCGCCCGTTGTGATCACAGAAGACGGAGTGATCGGTGAAGCAGCTGTAGCACCACTCTTCCGATGAGCCGTCGCGGTAATAGACCTCGTCGTGCGCGGTCGTTTCGCGGTCGCACCGCGGGCAGTACCAGCATCGATTTCCGAGCCCATTGGTGTTCTCGGACGGGATGCTGCCGCGTCCGATGATGAGATATTCGCCATCGTCAGCGAGGTCATCGCCCGCATCGATATAGGGAACGACGAAGCTGTCGCCGTCGACGATCCGCCGGATGCGCGCGCCGTTCAGCCCGCCCTTGGCGTAGCCGGCATTTTCGAGAAGCAACCTGAGGCGCGACACATCGCCATAGAGGCTGGTGTAGATCTTGCGCTCGGGCCACACCACGCTGCGCGCCCGGGCATCGTCACGAGGTCCGATATAGGCGATGGCCGTATCGGGACCGGCATAGACGCGCGTCGGGTGACAGAAGCTGTCGAACTCGCTTGCGTCATGCGCCATGCAGCTACCGGGACCGCCGACATAGACATCTTCGATCTCATCGGCATCCTGGGTGATCTTGAGCGCATCTTCCTCGAGCTGCACCGAGAGCCGGGCGCACCAGCCCTCGATCGCATTGTTGTCGAGATGAGCCGAGAAGAAGCGATGGAGGTAGCGGCCGGGTGACATCACGAGCTGGCGGTCGATCTGGCCCTTGGCGGCATTTTCGGTGAAGGCGATCTTGCCGGCCTGCTCGGTCGAGACATGGCAGAAATGCTCGTCGTGCTTTTCCCGGTACCAGGGCTCGTCGTGCCAGGGCGTCGGCGCATAGCTGCCGTCGGCGAAGCGCAGCTTCTCGCGGACCGGCCAGTCGACATCGCCGATATCGGCGCCGGCAAGCGCGATACGAAGCTGCACATCGGGCGCGCGGAGGAGCAGTTGCTTCCGCGCTGCTTCGGCTTCCTCGAAGGAGGGCCAGAGATATTGCTGGTCGCCGTTGGGCGCGAAAATGAATTCGATCGTGATCGGCCGCCACTCGGCTTCCGAGTGCGGACACAAGATTTGGAACTGTGCCATGGACATGACTCCACGCAGCCGCGCGCGTCCCCCGGAGCGGAGGCGCGGGCTGGATTGTTGGGAAATGGCGCAGGGTCGGCGAGGGTCCGGCATCAGCGCCCTGGCTGGGGGCGATGGTCGGTCTCGGGTCGCTTCAAGCCGCCCAAGGGCGACTTTCCAAACGCCGCTGCGCCGTATCGAAAGGTCCGGCGGGGTTCATGGCCCCGCCAGCCGTATCACTCGGCCGCGACGGGAAGCTCGATGTCACCGGCCTCGGCCGCGTCGTCGGGCTCGTCATCGAGCCCCGGCGTGCGCATCGGCGCCGGAAGCCAGCGCGTCTCCTCGACCAGCCGCTCGGCCTCGCGCGCCATGTCGGCCTTCTTCAAATGGTCGATCATCCTGGCGAAGGCCTCGCCGCGCGCCTCGGCGACATCGGCAAGGATCCGCGGCTTGGTGACGCTGCGGAAATAATCATCGGCGGTCGGCCGCCAGCCCGCGCCATGAACATCGAGCCCCACAGCGCGCGCCAGGATATGGCTGTGCGCGATCCGGCGCTCGACGCCGTGCGCCGAAATCCGGCCATTGTCATATTTGGGCACGATCTCGGCCTGCGCGTTGACGCAGAGCGACGCGCAATGCGCGAACAGCTTCGTCTGCTCCTCGCCATCGAGCGTGAGCAAATAGTCCCACACCTCTTTGTCCGACTGCGGGAGCCGCTCTTTCCATTCGGCCGCGCGCGCATCGATCGCCTGTGCCGGACCGCAATCGCGAAGATTGGTCGGCGCGTTCGTGAAATAGACGCGGTTCGGCGACACCTGAACGCAGCTTTCCCTGCTGCTCGAATAGAAGCAGCCGAGCACCAGGGCATGGAGAACCGAAGCGAAGGCGGTCGCCGGATCCTGCGCGAAGGCGTCCTGAAGCGCGAGCGTGCGCCACGCCGTCAGATCCGACACGAGCCGATCGGGAAGGGGCCGGAGTGTCTCCACCTCCTCGTCCTCCCCGGCGTCCGCCGACACCGCGGCTTCGCCGCCCGCGTCCGGGCCGGCGGACCGGGCATCGCCGTCCGCGGCCGAATGCGCTTCGTCTTCGGACGCTTCCGCCTTCGGCTCGTCCTCGGGCTTCACGAATCCACGCTCGACCCGCACCGAACCATCGCGATCGATCGAGACGAAGGCACCGGCGATCGCCATTTCGGCCGGGTCGAACAGCTCCGGCCGGTCCGCGAGCGTACCGAGCTCGGTCTCGACTGCATCGAGACGCGCGTGGACCTCGGCCGGAACCTCCGGGGCATCGGCCCATTCACCCTCGAGTTCCTCGGCTTCGGCCTCGAGCGTGGCGACGCGCGCCAGCTCGTCCTCGCTCATCGGGGTCACCTCGCGGTCGATTTCGCGGAGGCCGCGCGTGGCGTCCCACGGCAGGTCGATCGAGGTCGTCACCCATTTCCAGCCCTCGGCAAGGACGCGCTCGCCTTCCGCCTTCAGCTTCTCGTCGACCAGCCGATCGAGAAGCGCCGGATCGGTGAGCCAGCCGCCGCCGTCGGCTTCGAACAGGTCGCGCACGACGCCGCCACCGGCTTCGACATAGGCGCCCAGACCGACGAAGCATGTCCGTTTGTCGGCGGCGCGCACGCTGTTCTCGGTCAGCTTCTGCCGAATATAGGCCGCCGATTTGTTGAAGCTGTGTTCGAGCTGGTCCCACAGCTCTTCCTGGCGCGCATGGTCGTCCGACACGGTGAACGCCATCAGCTGGTCGAGCGTCATCGCATCGTCGGCGTAGAGGGTGTGAAGCTTCGGCGAGACACCCGCGAGCTTGAGCCGCTGGCGCACCGCGGCCGGCGTGGTGTGGAAGTGCGCGGCGATTTCCTCGATGCCGGTGTCCTTCTCGACCATCGCCAGCATCGCACGAAACTCGTCGAGCGGATGAAGCTGCTCGCGAAAGCTGTTTTCGGCGAGACTGTCCTCCTCGGCGAGGATATCATTGTCGGCAGCGCGCACGACGCAGGGGATCGGCGCATCCTTCGCGAGCCTTTTGCGCTTCACCAACAGTTCCAGCGCGCGGTGGCGGCGCCCGCCGGCCGGTATCTCATACCGGCCGGTTTCCTGGCCGTCGGCACCCAGCAGCGGCCGGACGTTGAGGCTCTGGAGCAGCCCGCGCCGGTCGATGTCGTCGGCCAGCGCGTCGATCGACACGCCGGCCTTCACACGCCGGACATTGGACTGCGACAGGACCAGCCGGTCGAGCGGGATGTCGCGCGACGGGCTGAGGGTGATTTTGGCGGCAGTTCTGGCCATGGCCATTCTCCATGACGGGCCGCCGCGAGACACTCTCCCGGCTTTCAAGCCCGTCACGAAAACCCGGCCCTCCTCTCCCTTTGGGGCCGCCGCAGGCGGACCTATCCGCACCCGGAAATCCGGCAGCCACGCCCGCTCATCCGCGCTGCCGCTTCGCGCAAACGCCGCTCGCCGAGCAGGATCGAGCCCGCGCTGCGAGCCGCCGCGGCATAGACCGAGAGCGGATGATGCGGCGTGAAGCCGAGATCACGCTCGATACCAAGGCCGAACGGCAGCCGGACCGCTTCGAGTTCGGCCAGCGCGAAGCTGCCGAGCTCGGGGCATCCGAAGCCAAGGTCGGCAAGGCCGAACAATATGCCGTCCTCGTCCATCTCGGTCGCGAGCCAGGTCGCCGATCCCACCGGGTTGAAGAAGCGCACGACGGGCGCCGGATCGGGCTCGCGCCCGCCGCGCGCGACGGCTGCACGACGGGCCGCGTCGTTGGCGCGCAGGTGCGCCGCGAGATCGGGGGTCAGGAGTTTCATGTCGCCGCCCTGCCCGCCAGGGTTGGGGCGTACATGCCGGCCGGGCGGACGCCGGGCCGCGCGAGCGCCCGGGGCAGGAAGAAGGGATGATATGTCATGCAAGGTCTCCGCGGCGGACCGGAGGCAGGGCCACTCCCGCCTCCTTCGATCCGCTCACCAGGACCCGTGCCTTCCTCTCGCTCTCTTTCCGGCGCCCCGCGGCACCGTCCGGCGACCGGAATATAGATGCAGATCTGGGGCCAATTTTCCGGGGCCCGCGCCTTTCCCGTTTCCGGCCAATCGATTAGGACCGGGAGGCGATCGCCGTCGCGCAGCAGGGGCCAGGGCAAAAGCCCGCCTCGCCGAGGGCCGGGACCAGTCGCATAATGTCCCATCTGTCGTCCGTGCCGGAGAGGAACCGGGACCGGCGACCCAGGGAGCGGCTCGCGGGATCGACGGGTTGGGAACGTGCCGGCGACCGGACGGTCACAGTGAAGCATTTTTGTTTGATGGAGGAACTCGCCCTCGAAATTTCCACGGCGACGAATGAGGACGGGCTCTTCGAAGCCCTCGCGCGCGCATCGATGCGCCTCGGCTTCGACCATTTCGCGCTCGCCTATGACCGGCGCGGCAATGCCGAGCCGGCATCCCTGCTGGTTCACAATTACCCCGATGCCTGGGCCAAGGTCTATGTCGGTTTCGATCTTGGCGGTGCCGATCCGGTGCGCCGCGCCGGCGAACGGTCGATGACCGGCTTCCGCTGGGACGAGATCGAAAGCTACATCCCGCTGACCCGCAGCGACCGGCAAATGCTCCATGTCGGCCGCGAATATGGTCTCGCCGACGGCTATACGGTGCCGCGCCACCTCCCTGGCGAGGCCAGCGGCGCCTGCTCTTTCGTCCTGCGCCCGCAAAGCGAGCTTCAGGACGATATGCTCCGCATTGCCGAAATCATCGGCGCGCTCGCGATCGTCTCGGCACGCCAGCTCGTCGGCGCCGTGCCGCTAAAAAGCAAAGCGACGCTGAGCGAACGGCAGCGCGAGTGCGTATTATGGACCGCACGCGGCAAGACCGCGGCCGAAGTGGCGGTCATTCTCGGGATCGGCGAAGTGACGGTCGTCCAGCATCTCAAGACCGCGCGCGACCGCTATGACGTGCATTGCGGCCAGATGCTGACCCTCTGCGCGCTGTTCGATGGCCTCATCGGATTCGGGGACGTCTATGACTGGTGGCACGCGCGCTGACCGCGTCAACGACGACTTGTCCGGAAATTCAGCAAGGAGGCAGGCACGCCCGGAATGACAGCCGAGGCAAGGGCGTGCCGCTCAGTCGCAGCACGCGCCCTTGCCTCCGATCTGGATCGGAGGGCAGGGCGTGGTTCCATAGGAGCAGAACACGCAGCAGTCGCCGGGCTCGGGCCTCAGCACGGCACCGCAGCCCTTGCAGTCATAGAAGAACTGACAGGCGTCGGTCGGCATCGTTTCCGTCTCGCGATGGCCGCACTGCGGACAGGTGATCGTCGAACGAAGGTCGGGGCCGGCATCAGACATAATGGTAGCCCGCCCACAGCAGCGCCGCGCCAAGCAGGAGGCCGGCAAGCGTCAGGATGCGCACCCAGCGGGGCGTGCAGGCACCGCCGGGGCCACAGCGCGCGGCCGCGCGCTGCTGGCGGAACAGCAGGAAGGCGCCGAGAATGAGGCATGCCGCCCCGATCAGAAGAAGCGGCGTGCGATAGGGCATGGCGACCATCGCGATGCCGCCGAGCCATGCGGCTCCGATCCCCGCAGAGGCCAGCAGGAAGGGCAGCGCGCAACAGGATGCAACGCCGAAAGCCGCGGCGATGCCGGCTAAGGTGAACGCGCCGGCGTCGATACCCTTGGGGCGATTCTGCATTGGGATCGGTTCCTTGTGCGGTGTGAGGGGACGCCGTAGCATCTGTAGCAGCTACAGACTCAAGAGGTATTTTTGCGATGGCCGCAACCAGAGCGATGCAGATCGGCGAACTCTCGCGCCGCACAGGCTGCAACATCGAAACGATCCGCTATTATGAGCGGATCGGCGTCCTCGACGTTCCGCTCCGGCGCGGTCGCTACCGCAACTATGGCGAGGAGGATGTAGGGCGCCTCGGCTTCGTGCGCCGGGCCCGAGAGCTCGGTTTCACCCTCGACGAGGTGCGGGCGCTGCTCCAACTCGCGACTGGAGGCCAGGCTGCCTGCGCCGAGGTGCGCGACGTCGCCTCGTCGCACCTTGCGGATGTGCGCGCGAAGATCGCCGATCTCAAGCGGATGGAGCGTGTGCTCGCCGCTTCGGTACGGGCTTGCGAGGCCGGCGACGATCCCGCCTGTCCGCTGCTCCAGACGCTTCGGGCCGGTACACCGCACGGCTGATCGTCCGGATGACACCCGCGTGACGACGAGCGACAGGCTCAACTATCAAGAGCTTCTGGAATCGCGCGGATCATCCTCATATCTGGGGATACGCGCAGTCCACGGAAAATGATTTGATTCCCGGCACCAACAGCCGAGGAATCATCATGATCGACACGACCCCGCGGGCGCCCGCCGCGCCCGGGAACGCGGCGCTGCGCGCCATGTTCGCCGCGCGCAAGAGCGTCTTCATCGACCTGCTCAAATGGGACCTGCCAGTACTCGCCGGCCAATATGAGCTCGACCATTTCGACACGCCGGCGGCGCGCTATCTCATCCTGCTCGACGCCGATGGCCGCCACCGCGCCTCGGCGCGGCTGCTCCCGACCGAGGGCGCACATCTCCTTGGCGATCATTTTGCGCATCTGTGCGCCGGCGACGTGCCGCGCGGCCCCACCGTGTGCGAGATCAGCCGCTTCTGCCTCGACCGGGACCAGGACGCAGCATCGCGCCGCGCCGCGCGCGACCAGCTGGTGACCGCCCTTGCAGAGCATGCGCTGCGCGAAGGCATCACCGATTATACCGGCGTCGCCGACCTATGCTGGTTCGATCAGGTCCGGGAGTTCGGCTGGAGATGCGACGCGCTCGGGCCGAAGGCCGCGGATCCGGGTGGGAGATTGATGGCATTGCACATCCATATCGACGCGCATGTGCTCGACGACCTCAAGCGCGGCGGCGTCTATGCGCCGCTCTCGTTCCGCCTCGCCGACGACGATGGGGAGGCGGAAGCATGACCGGTCTTGCGTCCGATGATCTTGCCCGGGAACTGCGCGAGACGGGATACTGCATCGTCCCCGACCTGATGCCGCCGGATGCGATTGGGGCGCTCGACGCCGATCTCGATCCGGTCTTCGCCGCGACACCGTTCGGGCGCGGGGATTTCTACGGTCATCGCACCAAAAGATTCGGCGCGCTGATGAAGCGCTCGGCCTGGGCGCAGGCATTGGCGCTCGAACCCACAATTCTCGCGGCGGTCGAATCCATTCTCGGCGATGCCTGCGAGAGCATCCAGCTCAATGTCGCGCAGGCGATCGAAATCCATCCGGGCGAGATCCGGCAGTTTCCGCACCGCGACCATGACATGTGGGCGGGAGAAAAAGGCGCGCATGAGTATCTGGTCAACATCATCTGGCCGCTCACCCCCTTCACCGCCGACAATGGCGCGACGCACATCTATCCGCACAGTCATGGCGCGGACGGCATGGCAAAGACGGATCCCGGCGAGCCGATCGTCGCGGCGTGCGACCCGGGCGCCGCGATCTGTTTTCTGGGCTCGACCGCACATGGCGCCGGCGCCAATATCACCGACCAGGTGCGGCGCGGCGTCGTGATCGGCTACAGTCTCGGCTGGCTCAAACCCTATGAGAATTTGTGGCTCGCCTATCCGCCCGAGGTCGCACGCGGGTTCCCGCCCGAGCTCGCCGCGCTCGCGGGCTATCGCCAGCACCGTCCCAATCTCGGCAATTATGAAGGCCAATGTCCTTCGATCCTGCTCGGAGGCGAAGTCCCGGAACATGTCGGCGCCGTCGATGGGCTGCGTCCCGACCAGATGGAGATGCTCGCAGGCTTTGCGGCGGCCGAGCGGAACAGCGCATGAGTCCCGCGCATGTCGTCGAGCCGACTTATGAAGCGATCAAGCGCCGGTTGATGGCGGGCGGCTGGACGCCCGGCAGCCGCTTGGAATCGGCGAAGATCGCCGATCAGCTCGGCGTCAGCGTGACGCCGGTGCGCGACTGCCTCTACCGCCTGGCGGGCGAGCGCATGGTCGATTTCACCCATGGCGACGGATTTCACGCGCATAGCCTTTCCGAGACCGAATATCGCGACATGCTCGAACTCCACCTCATCCTGCTGCTCGCGGCGCTTGCGACGACCCCGCGCGGGCGCGCGGCGCCGGATCCGCGGGATGGCGACTATCCCGACCGAACCGCCGGGCTGTTCATCGAAATGGCAGCGCGGTCGGGCAATGGCGAACTGGTCGCGAGCATCACCGCGCTCGGCGACCGCCTCCATCTGGCGCGGCACCTCGACGAACAGCTTGTCGGCGAAACAGTCGCCGAACTGGATGCGCTCGCGGCCGCGCTGACAAGCGGCCCGCCGCATGAGACGCGCAACCTTCTGTTCCGCTATCACGAACGCCGCGCCGGCGAAGCGGCCAGCTATGCCCGGCTACTCGGAGGCGCGTCATAGAGCCGGACCCGGCGCCCAGCGCCTGATTCTACCCATAATCCTTGTCTTTGCGCGGCCATGCTGACATGATTCGGGGTGCGGGATCGATCTGGCAACGCCCGCGCGATAATATCGCCAGCCATTATGAACGCCCGTCCTTGCCGGACAGGCGGCCGATCCGGACCAGGTCGCCCTCGCGCGGCCCAACGACGGCACAGCGTTGGGAGATCGACAGCCCGGCAAGCGCCGGACTGCTGTCTCGTGCCGGTCGGCTGTGCCCCTTGTCTTCCTTTTCCTCCAAGAAATTGTCGCAGCAGCGCCACCCCTTTTCGGTGTCGTCGGCCTGTCACGCGCATCCCGACGACCGGCCCATCATGGCACCGGCGGAAGCTTGCGACCTTGATGACGCCTTTCGGGCGCATGGACATTGGCTCTTTCATTTTCTTCGCCGAAAGGCGGGGCCTGAAGAAGCGCCGGATCTCGTGCAGGAAGTTTTCGCGCGCGCGGCGGGCAGCGAGCAGCGCCACAGCCTCGCCAATCCCGGCGGCTTCCTTCGCCGCATAGCGCAGAATCTGCTGATCGACCGCGCCCGGAGGCAGCGGCGCAATCCCGCGCTCTTCTTTTCCTTTCAGGAGGAAAGCGACGCCGCCAGCCCGCCGCAGCAGGAATGGAATATGGAAGCCGACGACCTTCTCCGGCTGTATGAAGAGGCGGTCGACGCCATGCCGCCAAAGACACGCCGGGTGTTTCTGATGCACCGGGTCGACGAACTCAGCTATCGTGAGATACATGAATGCCTCGGCATCAGCATCGCGACGGTGGAATATCATATGATGAGGGCGCTCGGCTTTATCGCAAAGGTGGTGGACGGCGGCCGATGAGTGAGGCGTCTGACGACTATCCGGTCGACACGGTCGCGCACGCCTGGCTCGTGAAGATGCGCGGCGAGAACCCCGATGCGCACCGCGGCGAGTTCGACGCCTGGCTTTCGGCCTCGCCAGACCACAAGGCGGCCTATGAACGGATCACGAAGAAGCTCGCCGCCTCGGCGATCCTGAAATCCTCGCCGCGTCACGGCACTGCGCAAACCGAACAGCGCAGCGGCCGACGTCGGGCCGGGCGACGCTGGCTGTCGGCGGGAGCCGTGATCGCCGCCGCCGCGGTGGTATTACTGGCTTTCGGCGCCGGCGGGGCTCCGCTTTCCGGTCCGCTCGGAGACGGTGCGCTAACGGCGCGCGCGGCCGAGCCGCTGGTAACCCGCCGCGGGGAGATCCGCAGCTTCCGCTTTGCCGATGGTTCCACCGCAGTCCTCGACACCGATAGCCGGCTCGAAGTCTCATTTGCGCAAGCAGCCCGTCGTCTCCGGCTTGCCAAAGGGCGCGTCCGGCTTTCGGTGACCAAGAATGAACGGCCGCTTCGCGTCGAGGCCGGCGACGGCATCGTCACGGCCGAGGATGCGGCATTCGATATCGGTTTCGAGGAAAATGGCGCGCTCAGCGTGACGATGCTGCGCGGCGAGGCCGATATTCGCTTTGGCGGCGCCCCTGAACGCGCCCAGACCCTGCCATCGGGACGGTTCGTGACCTATGATCCTGGCGGCAAGGAGCAGCCACCGGCCGCATCGCCGAGACAGCAAGACAGCCGCGAATGGCCGTCGGGCTGGGCGAACTATCGCTCGGTCCGGCTCGATCAGCTCATTGCCGAAACCAATCGCTACGCCGCGAAGCCGATCGTCATCGACGACGCAAGAACCGCGGGCCTCGAGGCGTCGGGCCGGTTCAGGATCAGCCAGCCCGAGACAGTGGCCGAGCGGCTCGCCCAATTGTTCGATCTGGAGATCACCAAGCGTGCCGACGGCACCCACCTCCGCCAACGATAATTAATTCACTGCTCCACTAAGGCGGTCGACCAACTGGCGTCATCGCTCCCCCACAGGCCGTGTGCCCAAGCATCCGGTCACAACCCAGGGGGAGTATGATGATGTCCGGAAAGTCTCGTTTTTGCCTGTCGCTGATGGTCGGTATAGCCTGTCTGCATCCCATCGCCGCCGCGGCTCAGATGCAGGATCGCCAGAGCTTCGACCTGCCGACGCAGGATCTCGGCGATGCTTTGCGAAAAGTGGCCGAGCAAGCCGGGATCGAACTTTACGCGTCGAGTGCCGATCTCGCGGGCCGTAGGACCGGGCCGCTCAAGGGCGACATCACCCCGCGCGAAGCCATCGAGACCCTGCTGCGCGGGACCGGGCTGACCCCGCGCTTCGAGCGCGGTTCGGTCATCATTTTGGGGAGAGCGCAGTCCGCGAGCAGTCCGGCGCAAGAAGACATCGTCGTGACCGGCAGCCGGGTCTCCGGCGCCCCGTCCGCAGCCCCGGTGATCCGCGTGACGAGCGAAGATATCCGCAACGGCGGTCAAGCCGATCTCGGCGAGGTCGCGCGCAGTCTCCCGCAGAATTTCGGCGGCGGGCAGAACCCCGGCATCGGTTCGGGCCAAGGCACCCAGAACCAGAATGTCAACGTTAACGGGGCGTCGACCTTCAACCTGAGAGGCATCGGACCCAGCGCAACGCTGACGCTGCTCAACGGCAACCGGTTTGCCTACAGCGGCACGCAAAGCGTGATCGATATCAGCGCGATACCTGCTGCGGCGGTCGAACGGATCGAGATCGTCGCCGACGGTGCTTCGGCCATCTATGGCGCCGATGCCGTCGCGGGGGTCGTCAACATCCTCCTCCGCAAGGACTATGAGGGCGTCACCACGAGCGCTCGGCTCGGCGGCTCCACCGACGGCGGCAATTTCCAGCAGCAATATAATCTGCTCGGCGGTGCCAAATGGTCAGGCGGCGGATTCATGGCGACCTACGACTATTTCGACAACAGCGCGATTCTCGCGCGCGACCGCAGCTACACCGCGACCAGCAACCCCGCCTCGACCCTTTATCCCAGTCTGAAGCGGCACAGCCTGCTATTGAGCGGGCACCAGGAATTGACGCCCAGCCTTCGGCTGAAAGCTGATGTCATCTACAAACGCGGCGACATGCAATCGGTGCGCGGGCTGCTCGCCGACCGGCCGATTACGACTCGGGGTCTCGTTGTCGACAATGAATTCGAGACCTTCGGCATGGCGCCGACGCTGGAAGCCGAAATCGGCGGTGCGTGGACTGCTAGGCTCACCGGCTTTTACGGCACCGACAAGACCTATGGCGTCACCCAGAACTTCACCAACGACGTCGAAGCTCGATCGATCCGGATTTTCGACAATCGGAGCGTCAGTGTCGAAGCGGGCATCGAGGGTCCGCTGTTCACCCTTCCCGGGGGTGACGTGCGGCTCGCGGCAGGCGGCGGCTGGCGAAGCAACCGCATCGTGGCACTGGTTGCAGGGCGCAACTTCGCACCGACGCGCGAAAACCGCTTCGCTTACGGCGAACTTTTCGTGCCGCTCGCCGGCCCTGCGCAGGACCTCGCTTTCGCGCATCGCGCGTCGATTACCGCCGCACTCCGCTGGGAGGATTACTCCGACTCAGGCAGCATCGTCACGCCAAAGCTCGGTTTTGTTTATGCACCAGCGCCTGAGCTCAGCCTCGGCGTTTCATGGGGGCGCTCCTTCAAGATGCCGACGCTCAATCAGCAATATAGCGGCTATACGCCCGTGCTGTTGCCAGTGACGGGATATGGCACGCTTTTTCCGCCCGGCGCGACCTATCTCTATATCGGCGGGCCGAACCCCGACGTCGGCCCCGAGCGCTCGGAGAATATGACGCTGAGCGCGACCTTCCAGCCTTCGCCGCGGCTGCAGATCGTGACGAGCCTGTTCCGGATCGATTATCGCGACCGTGTCGCCCCGCCCTTCGGTTCACCGCTGGGGATATTGACCAATCCCCTCTTCACGAGCCTGGTGACCTTCAATCCTTCCGCAGCCCAGCTCGACGCGGCGATCGTCCGTGCATCGGACCCGCTCGGGAACGCAACCGGCGGGCCCTATAATCCCGCCAACGTCATCGCGCTCATCGATGGTCGCGACCGCAATATCGCATCGCAACGCTATGAGGGGGCCGACCTCTCGCTTCGCTACCGCGCGCCTGTGGGCGGCGGGCGGACGCTGACCGTCACGGTCAATGCGACCTGGCTCGACAGCCGGCAGCAATTGCTGCCCGGCCTTCCGGTCACCGACCTCGCGGGCACGATCTTCAATTCGCCGCACTTTCGCGCACGCGGAGGCGCGACCTTCGGCGACGAACGCTTCACGATCGCGTCCTTCGTGAATTTTACCGGCGGGGTAACAGACCGCCGGCGCGCGGTGCCGGCAAAGGTTTCGCCTGTGGCCACCGTCGATCTCGCGGGCCGCATCAAGATCAGCGGCCTCGCCGAGCTATCCGTAAACGCGCTCAATATCTTCAACGCGAAGCCTGACAGGACGGCGGTAGCATCGCCCAGCGACACGCCCTTTGATTCCACCAACTATTCGGCGATCGGCCGCTTTTTCGGGCTCACGATCAGCCGTGACTGGTGAGGAGGGCGGCATGATGTATGCCTTCAAAACCGGTTTGTCCGTTGCGACGACCCTTGCCGCCGCAGCGCTCTCCCCTGCTGTAGCGGCAGGGGAGAGCATCGGGCGTCCATGGACACTCGAGGATATTCTCCTAGTTCCGGAAGTGAACGAGATCGCGCTTTCGCGCGACGGGCGCCTCGCGATTTATGCTGCGGAAATTGCAGATGAGAAGGCTGGAAGACCGCAGGCCGTGATCCGGCTTGTCGATATTGCCAGCGGAGCGCAGCGTGACCTGCGACACGCAAACATCGCGAAATTATTCCAACGCATTCCGGGAACGAACGATTGGAGCGGTCTTCTCGACATCGGCGGAGGGCTGCAACTGTACCGGATCGACAACGCGGGATCGATCGCACCCCTGATCGTCAATCCGGCGACCGTAGCAGTCGGCCGCGCGGACCTGTCGCTGCCCGTGGGCGGTGGGGCCGTTCCACATCATGTGGGCGTATTGGCCTATGCCTGGTCGCCTGATGGGCAATGGCTCTGGTATTCATTCCTCAAGGCCAGACCGACATCGCCGCGCGTCCGGTTCGATGAAGAAGTCAGCGCGATGAGCAATCGGCGGCGATCGACGACCGAGGCCGAAGTCGAATTCTATTTGCGCGGCCCGGATGGGCAAAGCGTCAAGGTCATGACGCGGCCCTCAAGCGACCGCATGGCAATGTACGCTGGCGCCAATATCCTCTGGCGCGGCGACGAGATTCAGTTTCGGGTCGAGAAGCCTGGTGGCACCGGCGGGGGCGAATTCGAAGTCCGCGCATGGGATCGTCGTACCGGAAAGATGCGCATCCTCGCGAACGAACGGGATCTGCAAACCCTCTGGCTTCTCAAAGGCCCGCGTGGCGGCGAACTTGTCACATCGGGAATCGGAGACCAGCCCGAACTGACCGAAACGCGCCCCGGCGGAAAACGCCATAGCTACGGCCGGGTTGGCTTCACGATCGGCGATCTCCGGTCCGCCGGCATCAAGATCAGCCGGGATGAGCAACATGTCGTCCTCGGGACGCGAAGCTTCGGCAATCCGCGATACGGCCTTGCGATGCTCGACAAGCAAGGTGTTCGGGAGATTACGGGTCAAGGGAGCCTGACGCGATGCGGGTTCGACGATGATTTGACGCTGGCGCTTTGCGTCCAGGAAAGCATGACGCGACCGCCTGCGCTCGTCCGGGTCAATCTCGCCAATGGAAAGATCGCACCCGTCGCGTCGATATCGCCACGGCATGACGAGATCGCGCCGCTGTCCGTGCAGCCACGCACTTGGGTCAACCGGCATGGCTACAAGGCGACGGGCTATGTCATCCTCCCGCGCGCGTATCGCGAGGGGCAGCGCTACCCGGCGATCATCGTGACGCATGGCAGCGACGCCGATGACCGCTTCTTCAACCACGGAAATCAGTGGAATTATCCGGTTCAGCTGTTCGCGGAGCGCGGCTATGTCGTCCTGCTCATCAACGACCCCAAGCCGCAGCAGGCCGAAGCGTTGCTGGCGGCCTATAAAGCCTGGATCCGCGGGAGTGGGCCGCCTGAACCCGAAACATTGCAGCGCCTCATCTGGATCAACGGCGTTCACAGTTTCGAGGATGCGGTGACCGAGTTGGCCGTCGAAGGGCTTGTCGATCCGGACCGGGTCGGCATCGCGGGCTACAGCCGCGGATCGCAGATGGTCAATGTCGCCGTCACTCAGTCGACGATGTTTCGGGCGGCGTCGAGCGGCGACGGCGGCTTCCTGGAGCCAGCGGGTTACGCGTCGTCGGGGGACAGCTATAACCCTGTGTATGGCGGCCCGCCGCTCAGTGACCATATCGTTCAATATCGCCGCTTTGCGCCATCATTGAATGCCGCCAAGATCTGCACGCCCGTGTTGCAACAAGTGGCCTCGGCATCCCCATCGCAGGCCCAACTATTCGAAGCGTTGCGCCGCGAGCGTGTGCCGACGCAGATCAGCTACTATCCCGGAGCGAGCGCGGCCTCGGACGAGACGCATCTGTTTCATATACCGTCGAACCGACTTCTGGCGATGCGCGAGAATATGGTCTGGTTCGACTATTGGCTGCTCGGCACCCGCGACAGCGACGTCCCTTTTCCGGAGCGACTGGCCGAATGGGACCGAATGGCGAAGGAGGCCCTTCGCACCTGCCGCCCGCCACCTAAATCTTAGAAGTGCTCCACCAACGCGCCCAACTCTCGGCAGCACCTAGTGCCAGAATATGCTGAATGCGTTCGATGCCGCGCCAGCTGGGGTCCTCGGGTGCGTCGAGTAGCGTCATATCGAGAACCCCAGCGTCAGCGAGGAGACCGCCACGCAGATGCTCGTGGAGTGCGCTTCGGTGCCGACGATAAATTGCAAGGTCGAAGCCCCCGGGACCGCCCTTCTGGGTCCGTCGCGTTATGATTTCGGGAAGCCATCCCTCGAAGGCTTTCCGGGCGACCGCGCGGTTGAGGCCACCCGATATCCACATCCAGGTCGGAATGGAAAGGCAAAGCTCGACGATGGGCTGCGATAGCAGCGGCGCGATATGCGGGGGCGAAACGGCGCGGGGATAGAGTTCCACGCCTTGCTGCGTGCGCATCAGATAAGCAGTGTGAACCGTTTTTCCCGGCAAGACGTCGTCCGGCGCCGCGAGCCAGGGATGCATGGCACCGTTTGTCTCGATCCGCGCGACGACATCTGCGCAGAGGCCGGAGGCACTATATTGCACCCCGTGCCGGCCTCCATCGCGGCGATACCGGCGCCACGCATGGCGCAGGACCGTAATCTTGTCGGCGCCAGTCAGGACGCAGATATCGCGAAGCGTATCAGACAGCGCCGAACTCGGCCCCTCCGCTAGAAACCGATCGAGAAAAGGCACCGCGCTGCGGATGCTGCACAGGATGCCGTCGCCGCCATTTCCGGAAAAATGCGCGTCAATCGAAAGCTCCTGTTGCAACCGACGATGAATCGCGTCGTTCGTTTGCGCGCCCAGCGGGACGACCGGCCAAGGATGATGCGGTCTGGCGGTGCGGGTGATATCGACGTCCTCGATCTCGCGCGACGCTTCGCGAAGATCGAGCCCCAAGAAGTCAGCGAGCGCGGCGGCGTAGCGACGTTCGTCGCCGTCGAAATCAGGTCCGAATAGTGTCAGGCAAGTAAGGCGGCCCGCCGTCGGCGCGGCGGTCGCAGCGACGATCGACGAGTCTAGGCCACCCGATGATCCGAGCAGGATTGACGAAAAGCAGCTTGCCCAGGTTCCTACGCAGTCCGTTATAGTCTCGCGAAGCCGAACCGCCGCTTCGGGAAAATTCATCTCGGGCGGCGGATCAATATGATCCCATGGCGACCACCAAGGTTTGATCGATACATGGCTCCGATCAATGACGAGGCATTCCCCGGCGATGAGTTCGTCGATGCCCTTGAGGCAGGTTCTTCGCCCCCGCGCATCGCCGCTGGCAATGACGCGTGCGATCTCTTCGAAATCAACCTGGCCGGACGCGGGCGACGCGAGGTCGGCGATGTCACCCGCAAGAATGACACGATCCGTCTCACGCAGGAAATAGCATGGAAGCGCGCCGGACGGATCTCGCAGGACGTTCACAGTGCCCGCCTCATCGATGCGAACCATCACATAACCGCCCCAGTAGGCAGTAAGCAGCAGCCGCGCCTTGTCGGCCGCTAGCCGCCGGCCGTCGCCGGGACTAAGGCTGACAATCCGCCTGCTTGGCGGACCTCGCGAAAATAGATGACCGATGATGATGGTTTGCGGATCGATCTGGATTATTGGCTCGTCAGACCAAAGGCGGACGCCAGCAAATGCAAAGGTTGGGGGTCGCGTCGCCCTGCTTCGAGCCAAAAGCTCGCGTTCAGGCTGCAGCGCTATTTCAATTTGGAAGCCGCCGGCCATTAGACGGCGAATATCGGCTGATAATGAAGAACGATATCGAGCGGGTCGGTAAGCACTGTTTCGCCAGCCTGCACCCAGCAATGCGCTGCGAACGGCATGGTCACACCAAACACGAGTGAAACCGCACAGCCGCGCCGCATCAGCATTCGCTTCATGGCGATGCCGCGGGTGAGGCACTGGTCGATTGCCGGTGCGTAGCGGCGAGCTCGCAGAAAGGCCGCCGCGATCTCTCCGCAGACCTTATCATTCCCCGAAGATGTGCTGAATCGCTCGTCGCAAAATGTGCCGACGATGTCCGCAAGGCTGCGGAGGCGCAAATCCCGGCGAACGCGCCTTTGCGCCCAGAGGCTGGCAACTGTCGTACCGAGCGGCGCGTCGGCGATCGGTGCATCGATCAGGCTCGTCGTTACGGTTGGAAGATCGCGGCCTTCTCGCATCGCCCTCCCGGAAACCTCGGCAAGAATATCGCTGGCGAGCAGGTGCTCACGATCAGCTGCGCTCGCCCTTCCCGACACAAAGTTGCCGAAACGGTTAGCGGCGACGCCCGAGAGCAGGAAATAGCGATCCGCGGCGAGGTCGAAGAAGACATACTCCGCGTCGAATCGACAACAATGGAGGCCGGAACGAAGCGCGAGAGCCATTTGAGATGCCCAGGTCGATTGACGCGCATACGGCGTGCCGCCTGGAAGCGGCACGCCGCTTGCTGTCAGTCGTCGGTCGTGATGCCGCCGACGAACAGATAGTGCTGGTTCGTGTCCTCGTCCCGCGGACCCACGGGTTCGATGCCGCGGGTTTCGACGCTGATCGCGCCGAGTTCGATCAGCTCGTCGCTGTTCTGCAGATTCTTCATCACTTTCTTCCTTCCCAAAATCGCGACCGAATGAGTCGCAAGAGGGAAGTTATGGCTCGATGAAGTCAGCTTCCATTTTATTATCTGTTTATAATCGACCTGGTTCCCAGTTCGAAAAGGAGTGACCGCGCAAAGGAAACGCGCGTCGGGAGCGCATACCGTCACCTTTAGCTTTCGCCTGGACATGCGTGACGGAACCCGGTCACACGCCCGTATTGTGAAGGCGCAAAGATGTTCTGACCGAAACCGGAATTGTCGCAACGGAAACTGGCCCCAAATCTGGATGCATTTTTCCGCGCGCAACATCGACACCGAACCGTGGCTGACGAACCGCGAGCGTCCAGCGAGCGCCAGGCCAATGAAACGCACCCTGCAACAAGGCGGCCATTTCGTCCGATTGAGTGCGGGCGGAAAGCCGGGGCATGTCGGCTTTCAACGCCCGCAATTTCGAAATGCCACCGGTTCAGAGTGCGGCGGGGCCCGATACATCAGGTGCCGCGCCCTCAGGAGCCGGCCGCCAAGCCGGCGGGAAAGAGCGCGCCTACAGCCCCGCTCCTTTCCGGTAAGCCTAATCGAAGATGACGACCTTGCGCGCGGCGGGATCAAATGTCTCGATCACGACCGCTTCATCCTCGACGGCCGGCGGCGAGCATTCGAGAATCTTCACCTTGGCCGAAAGCACTGCGGCGTAGGCTGCGGGGCAGCAAAGGATGAACTCCGTGCCGTTTCCATAAATGCTGCCCCAGTCGACGTACATGGTGCTCCAACCATGCCGCCGTTCCCATTCGATCTGTCCGGGTTCACCTCGTTCGGACCGCCCGGGATAGGGTTCCGTTGACAATATATGGACTCGCGCGTCGGGATCGAACCAGCAATGATCATGATCCGCGACGGGCGGACGACTGTCATACTCTTGCGTCGGATAGCATCTGCGGGCGCTTGAGGGTTTGAGACCGGTCGCGGCCATGAACTGCAGCGCACGGGCAATCCGGCCGATATACCATTGGGTTTCATTGGCGTGGCGCTGCTGGCCCGTCCGTTCGAGAAAGACCGAGTCTTCGACCTTGCAGGCGCCCAGATAGCCCGTCAGATGGTGACGCCGCACCAGCTCGGTCAGTGGCACACGCAATTTGAGATCGATTTGCGCCGTGCCCATTTCTCTTGTTTCATAGCCCCACCAGTTCTGACGAACCGTGACATTGTGGAGCATGGATCGGCTAGGAAGTTTCCGCTTCGCATCGACATAGCCTTGGAACCCGCCGGCACATGCCGCGAGGTCGAGCGCATCGTGCCGAGGGACCGATTGCTCCGCTTGGATTTGCTTGGCGAGCGATTTCAGCCCGGCGAGGGTGGAATATTGAAACATCATCGCAGGTCTCCGTGGGCTTCGGACCGGCGTCGCCTGCTACCGCCCCCAAAGCCACGAAATGCGATGGGTCAGTGATCAAAACAGTGCCATTGTGGCTTCGCAAATGCAGGCGGCAGGCCCCTGTTGAAGGCCTACGAGAAATCTGGCGTAGCGCTGACGACAAGTCAATCGGCAAGAAGGCGGGCAGCGAGCTTGAGCCCTCTTGCGTCGAGCGGGCCTCCCCTGCACGTCTCGGAAGTCGCAACGCGCCGAGAGACGGAGAGTATGGGATGAAGAGATTTCTGCGGCGGCTGTTTAGAACGGAAACCCAAAGCGAGCTGCCCACGCGCCCAAAGACAACAGGTCTTCGCATGCAAAAGTTCGGGCACGACCTCGTTCGGATCGAGTCGATCGGGTTTTTCGGTCATCATGCCGCGTCCCCCAATGGAGATTTTCACCTGGTTTGGGCGGATCGAAATCGTGAAGGTACGGTCGGCGGATACCGCCACGAAGGCCATGGTTCCTGGTCCCTGCTTCACGGCGATGAAATTGTCGCAACGGGACGGCTCGAGCGTCCCGCGGATGGAAAGACCGCGAACAATGGCAGCTTCATCATCCACGACCGCTTGTTCGGCGATGGCCTCAAGGGTCGGTTCGTAGCCTTCGGGGCCGACGGCGCAAAGCTGGTCGAAAAGGAACTGAACGCCAATCTGATAAGCAATGGCCTGTCGGACGATGGACGCATCGCTATTTGCCAGACCGCCAATGCCCCCGGGAGCGACGACAGTTGCCGCTACATTCTTTTCGATCTCGAACTAGGCGACGAAATCGCCCGCTGGGAGGTCGAGACGGGTTGGGCGGACGGTTATGAGTTCGATACCACCGGCCGCCACGTCTATTTGCTACGAAACAACGGCGGCCGTGTCGGCTATGACTTCGACGGGGCTATGCTCGACCGCAAGGGCTGGCAGACCGAGCGCATCGGCGCTGGCGATCTTTATGTCATTCGCATGGTCCTCGCGTCAGAAGAGCCAATGGATCGCGGGATGCGAGAGGCACTTTTGGCCGGCTTGCATGTCGCGGCGCAAGGTTCTGAGCGCACGCTGCAAGCGCATGCTTTGCGGCTCCTCGGCGAACTGCACGAAAAGGAAGGCGCGATCCAGGAGGCGGTGGACGCTTATGAGAAGGCGTTGAGCATCGATGCCCGAATCGGCGTTGCTCGAAAGCTCGAAAAGCTTCGAAAATCTCTGCCATAATATCGAAAATGGCGCACCCGACAGGATTCGAACCTGTGACCTTCGCCTTCGGAGGGCGACACTCTATCCAGCTGAGCTACGGGTGCTTCGCGGCGGTGCCTAGCCGGTCGAACGGTCATTGGTCAACGGATTCGATGCGGGATGGTTCGACTGCTCGGTTCGCGACTGCGTCACTCTGCCGTTACCCTTCGTACTCTATGATACTACGCAGTATGCTTACGTCATGCTTACGTGAAGCGATTTCACCAGACTGGTTCGCTGCAACGACGCAACAATCTTGAAGGAAATCAATAATTTATGGAGATTTTGAGGCGCGATTTTGAGGCTTGACCTCTGCCTTCGGAGGGCAGCGCTCTATCCAGCTGAGCTACGGGTGCGGATAGAGCGCGGCCTCTAGCAAGGCTGGGCCAAGCCAGCAATGGCCTATCGACCGCGCCGCACGAATATGCAAAGCGGGCCTTGCTGAGAAGGCGAGGGAGCGGCGGTGAAAGCGTCCGGACAACATTGGCCGATGGCCGCCGACCTGTACGGCGAGATGCAGCTCGAGGCGAACCCGCCGGCAGCGCGGCGCTGGCGCGATTACCTGCCCGGCATTCTCGTCACCGCGATCGCCGCACTCGCCGCGGCGTGGCTCGCCGATCATTATGCGGTACCGATCGTGCTCATGGGCTTGCTCATCGGGCTCGCCCTTTCCTTTCTTTCGCAGGACGCACGCACGCACGCGGGCCTCGACCTCATGTCGCAGACCGCGCTGCGCATCGGCATCGTGCTCGTCGGCGCGCGGATCACCGCCGCCCAGCTTGCCGAAATGGGGCCGCTGCCCTTTCTGCTGCTCGTCCTCATCATGCTCGCCGTCATCCTCGTCACCGTCTTTAGCGCACGGCTGTTCGCACAGGACCGCCACGCCGCGCTGCTCGCGGGCGGCGCAACCGCGATCTGCGGCGCTTCGGCGGCGCTCGCGCTCTGGTCGCTGATCGGCGACCGGCGTGTCGACCAGGCGCGCTTCACACTGACGCTGGTGGGCATCACCGTCGCCAGCGCGCTCGCGATGACGCTCTATCCGGTGCTTGCCGCCCAGCTGAAACTCTCCGACGCGCAGGCCGGGTTCCTGATCGGCGCATCGGTTCACGATGTTGCGCAGGCGATCGGCGGCGGCTTTTCCTTCTCGGCCGAGGCTGGCGAGGTCGCGGCGATCGTCAAGCTCACACGCGTCGCGCTGCTCGCGCCAATGCTGATGCTCGTCGCGCTATGGCTCGGCCGCAGCGGGGAGGCGGGCAGCGGCACGCGCATCCCGCTGCGCCTGCCCTGGTTCATTCTCGGCTTCCTGGCCATCGTCGCGGTCAACTCGCTGGTCGCCATCCCCCGCCTCGTGCAGAGCGGCGCGGCCAATGCGGCGCAGGCGCTGTTGCTGCTCGCGATCGTTGCGACCGCGATGAAGGCGCGGCTGCACCTGCTGCTCGATCAGGGCTGGCAAAGCTTTGCGCCGATCAACATCGCGACGCTGACAAGTTTCGCCCTGTCACTCGGCGCCGCGCTGCTGTTATGACGGCGTGACATCACACCAGACGCATGAAAATTCAGCTCTTTGGCAGCGCCCAGCTGACCGTCAGCTGCGTCGCGCGGCGCGGAATGTCGAGCTTTGCCTCGCTGAAATTGACCTTTTCGTTGGGCGGTAGCATCCGTACCGGTGGCTTGATCGTCCAGCTATAGACGATCGTACCCTGTGCGTCGCGCAGTTCGGCCAGGATCGGCGGCACGCGCTGTTCGCGATCGGTCGGGTTGATGATCACCCCCGATGCGGCAAAATAGATGGTGCCGTCGGCGAGTTCGCGATGGTCCTGATTGGGCGGCAGTTCGATCACCAGATCGGGCTCGGCAGTCCCGCCGGGCAGCCCCAGTCCCTCGGCCCAGCTGGGCAGCCCGTACCAGGCGAGCGCCCCCGTCGCGGCGAGCATCAACGCCGCGGCGCTCGCGGTGATGATGGTCCAGCGCTTCACCGGATTACGGCGCGGGCGCCGGAACGGGAGCGGCGCATCGTCGGCCGGGGCGGGCGAGGGACGCCGCGGCGGGTCGGCGGCAAAGGCGGGCGGTGCCGGTGGGACCGGATCGGGCTCGGCAAAGTCCGAATAGGTCGCCGCCGGGGTCGGAGCCGGGGAAGGCGACGGCGGCGGCAGCGGAACACTATCGCGCGTCACATCGGGCGGCACGATGGCGTCGGCAGGCGGCGGCGCGGCCGCGGGTTCCTGGAACCAGCTGTGGCGGCAATTGGCGCAGCGCACGGTGCGGCCGGCGGGTCCGATCGCGGTATCGGGAACGACATAGCGCGTATGACAGGACGGGCAGGCGAGGATCATGCCCCCTCTAAACACGCTGATTCGCAGCGTTGCAAGCGCCGCGTGCCACTCGCGTCTTGTCCTTGGGCAAGAGCCATGCGAGAGGCAGCGGGATGAGCGGACCAGCGCCCCTGTTCCTAGACCCCATGCGCCCCTGTGCGCGGCGGCGCATGACGCCATGACCGACGCAGCGCCGATCCGCCCCGGCGGCGCGATGGTCGAGTTCAGCGGCGTCGGGCTGCGCTATGGCCCCGATGCCGAAATCCTGTCGGACATCAGCTTCAACCTGCAACCGGGCAGCTTCTATTTCCTGACCGGCGCATCGGGTGCGGGGAAAACCTCGCTGCTCAAGATGCTCTATCTGGCGCAGCGACCGAGCCGCGGCATCGTGCGCTTGTTCGGCGAAGATCTGGTCGCGATGCCGCGCCACCGCCTGCCGGGTTTTCGGCGCCGCATCGGCGTGGTGTTCCAGGATTTCCGCCTGATCCCGCATTTGAGCGCGCGCGACAATATCGCGCTGCCGCTGCGTATCGCGGGGGTCAGCGAGGAGGATCTGGCGGGCCCGGTGGGTGAAATGTTGAGCTGGATCGGGCTCGGCGAGCGCGCCGACGCCTTTCCGCCGACGCTGTCGGGCGGCGAGCAGCAGCGCGTCGCGATCGCGCGCGCGGTGATTGCGCGCCCGCAATTGCTCGTCGCCGACGAACCGACGGGCAACGTCGATCCCGATATGGCGATGCGCCTCCTGGGACTGTTCGAGGCGCTCAACCGCCTTGGCACCACCGTCGTCGTCGCGACGCACGACATTCACCTCATCAGCCGTATCGAAAATGCGCAGATGATGCGGCTGGAAAAAGGGCGTCTGTTCGATCCCACCGGCGCGCTGCGCTATCCGCCCAACCGCGCATGATGGACGGCCGATGATCATCCCGCGCGTTCCCGTCCAGCACCGCCGCCTGCTCCCCGACCGCCGCCTGTCGGGGCCGACGCCATGGATCATCGCGATCCTGATGATGCTGACCCTGCTTTCGGCGGCCGCCGGGGTCGGGCTCGCACGATCGGCAAATGCGATCGGCGACGCGATTGCGGGCCGTGTGACGGTGCAGATCGTCACGGCCAACCCGGTGACGCGCGCCGAACAGGCCGCGGCGCTCCGCCGCGGGGCGAGCGCCGCGCCTTTCGTTCGTTCGGCGCGCGCGGTCGAGCGCGAGGAATTGCAGGCGATGCTCGGCCAATGGTTCGGCAGCGCCGAGGGCGACGACCCTATGCTGCGTTCGCTCCCCCTCCCCGCACTCGTCGACGTCGATTTCGTCGGCGGCGACCGCGCAGGGGCGATGCAGGCGCTCGAGGCGCTCGTCGCGCGCGAAGCACCCGGCGCACGGATCATCCCGCATGCCGAATGGCTCGGGCCAGTCGCGCGGCTGATCCGCTCGCTCGCGTGGATCGCCGCCGCGCTCGTCGTGCTGATGGCGCTGGCGAGCGCGGCGGTGGTGATCATGACCGCGCGCGCCGCGCTCGGCACCCATTATGCGACGATCGAAATGCTGCACCTGATCGGCGCCACCGACCGCCAGATCGCGCGGCTGTTTCAGCGACGGATCGCGATCGACACCGCCTATGGCATCGCGCTTGGCAGCCTCGTCGCCGCGGCGATCCTGTTGCTGGTCGGCTGGCAATGGGCGGGCGTGACCGCGGGGCTCGCCGCGACGGCTTCGCTCGGAACCGCGGGCTGGGCGCTCTTGCTGGCGCTGCCGCTATTGGCTATCGCGCTCGCTGCCCTGACGGCGCGCCAGACGCTGCTCGCCGCGCTCAAGAAGATTTTATGATCAAGCGCCTGATCTCGCTGCTGTTCCTCGCCTGGGTGCTCGGCTTCGCCTGGTTCGCGCTGCTCTTGCCGCTGCCCGCGCCGCCGCAAAAGACCGATGCGATCGTCGTCGTCACCGGCGGCCCCGGCCGCATCGACCGCGCGCTCGAACGGCTCGAAGCAGGCGACGCCAAGCGCCTTTTGATCAGCGGCGTCGCGCGCGAGGTCAAGCCCCGCGAACTCGCCGCCGAATATGACCGCCCGATCGCGCTCTTCGACTGCTGCATCGCGCTGGGGTTCGAGGCGGAGGATACGCGCTCGAACGCGACCGAGGTTGCGGCATGGGTCCAGCGCCGCAAATATAAGAGCATTCGCCTGGTCACGACCGACTGGCACATGCGCCGCGCCGAATATGAAATCGCGCGCGCCGTGGGCGGCGACGTGACGATCGTGCCCGACGCGGTGCGCAGCCAGCCGAACCTCGCGACGCTGTTTCGCGAATATCATAAATATCTCGCGGGGCTGGCGGGCGGCCTGCTCGGCCTGTAAACGCCCTGTCGTGCGCTATACCATCGCCCTTTTCCGTTCAATCCTCTTCTGGCTGCTGTTCGTCCTGATGAGCAGCATCAGCTCGATCGGCGCGGTGATCTCGCTCCCGGTCTCGCACCGCGCGACGATCGGGTTCGTGCGTATCTGGGCACAGTTTCACCGGCTGATCTGCCGGTTCATACTCGGCCATCGGATCGTCGTGGAGGGCGAACTGCCCGACACGCCGGTGCTTTATGTCTTCAAGCACGAAAGCGCGTTCGAAACGATCGAACAGCCGATGCTGTTCAAGCATCCCGCCGTTTTCGCGAAGGAAGAGCTGTTTTCGATCCCGGTCTGGGGGCAGGCGGCGCATTTTTACGGCCTGATCCCCGTCGACCGCGACGGCGGCGGCAAGGCGATGCGCGCGATGCTCGGCGCGGCGAAGGCGGCGCTCGCCAAGGGCCGCCCGCTTGTCCTGTTCGCCGAAGGCACGCGCGTTCCGCATGGCCAGGCGCCCGCGCTGCGTCCCGGTTTCGCGGGCATGTACCGCCTGCTCGGCGTGCCTGTGATCCCCGTCGCGGTGAACAGCGGCATCGCCTATCCGCCGCGGCGCTGGGTCAAATGGCCAGGCACGATCACCTACAAGGTGGGCGAGACCATCCCCCCCGGCCTGCCGCGCGAAGAGGCCGAAGCGCGCGTGCGCGCCGCGATCAATGCGCTCAATCCACCCGGGGCGTTGCTGGCAGCGGAGCCTCAAACCTAACTCCGTTCGCATCGAGCGAAGTCGAGATGCCGGTCGTGGGTGCGCGCCTTGGCGGTGTCTCGACTTCGCTCGACACGAACGGAACTAAGTTTCGGCTAATGCTTCCGCCCGAAATCGGGCGCTGCATCATCCTGCCCCTGTTCGATGATCGACCGCCGGATCGCGCGCGTACGCGTGAACCAATCCTCCAGCCGCGCGCCGTCGCCGCGGCGGATCGCCTGCTGCAGCACGGTCAGATCTTCGTTGAACCGCTGGAGCGTCGCGAGCACCGCGTCCTTGTTGGCGAGAAAGACGTCGCGCCACATCACCGGGTCGCTCGCGGCGATGCGCGTGAAATCGCGGAAACCCCCGGCGGAATATTTGATGACCTCGCTCTCGGTCACTTCTTCAAGCTCGCTCGCGGTGCCGACGATGGTATAGGCGATGAGATGCGGCAGATGGCTCGTCACCGCGAGCACCATGTCGTGATGCGCCGCGTCCATCGTTTCGACCCGCGCGCCGAGCGCCTGCCAGAATGACATCACCGCTGCCACGGCGTCCCGCGGCGCGTTCGGGGGCGGAGTGACGATGCACCAGCGCCCGTCGAACAGGCTCGCGAAGCCCGCCGCAGGCCCGCTGTTCTCGGTCCCGGCGACCGGGTGCGCGGGAATGACGGCATGGCCCGGCAATGCCTTGACCAGCGCCGCGGCCACCCCCGCCTTCGACGAGCCGACGTCGGACACGATCGCGCCGCTTTTCAGCGCCGGCGCGATCGCTGCCGCGGCGTCGGCCATCCGCCCCACGGGTACCGCCAGAATGACGAGGTCGGCATCGGCCACTGCCGCATCGACACCGTCGGCAATCATGTCGCAAAGCCCCAATGCGCCGGCTTCGCGGCGCACCGCCGCGCTCGCGTCATAGCCCGACACCGCGACATCGGGCATCCGCGCCTTGACCGCCCGCGCGATCGACGAGCCGATCAGGCCCAGTCCGACGATGGCGACGCGCCCGATCGTCATCCGCCGGCAAGCGCGGCGCGGATCGCTGCCGCCAGACCGCGCGTCTCTTCCTCGGTGCCGATCGTCATGCGCAGCGCATGGGGCAGCCCCTGGCCCGGCAACCAGCGGACGATATAACCCGCCTCCATCAGCCGGTTATAGACCGTCTCCGCGCTCACGGCGCCTTCGAACAGGACGAGCAGGAAATTGGTCGCCGACGGCACGACACGCACGCCATGGTTGCCCAGGCTCTCCAGCTCCGTCGCCAACCAGGCGCGCCACCCGGCATTATGAACGCGGCTGCGGGTCACGAAATCATCGTCGCCCAGCGCCGCGACCGCCGCCGCCTGCCCCGCGCGCGTGACGTTGAAGGGCAGGCGGATGCGGTGCAATGCCGCAATCACCTCGGCGCTGGCATAGCCCCAGCCGATGCGTTCGGCGGCAAGGCCGTGGATCTTCGAAAAGGTGCGCGTGACGAATACATTGGGCTGGCTTTTCGCCAGCTCCAGCCCGCCGTCGTCCTCGTCCGCCGTCAGATATTCGGCATAGGCCTGGTCGATCACGAACAGCACGTCGCGCGGCAGTCCGGCATGAATCCGGGCGACTTCCTCGCGCGTCGCCAACGTGCCGGTCGGATTGTTCGGATTGGCGAGATAGACAACGCGTGTCTTGTCGGTCACGGCGGCAAGCAGCGTATCGACGTCGGTGGCATAATCCGTGTCGTCGGCCTCGACCGGCACCGCCCCGACGCGGCGCGCCGCGATTTCATAAACCGCGAAGCCATAGCGGACATAGAGAATCTCGTCGCCCGCGCCGGCATAGCTGCCCGCAGCAAGGTGCAGAAGCTCGTCCGATCCGTTGCCGCAGATCACGCGCGCGGGATCGAGGCCATATTTGGCCGCGATCGTTTCGCGCAGCTCGGCCGCGCCCGGGTCGGGATAACGCGACAAGGCGTCGGCCGCGCCCTGCGCCGCATGAAAAGCGGCGCGCGCCTTTTCGCCCGTGCCGAGCGGATTTTCATTCGCGCTCAGTTTGATGAGCGGGCGGCCGTCGGCCCCGGCCGATTTGCCGGGCACATAGGGAGCGATGCCGCTGATCCACGGCTTCGGGCGGAGCATGGGTGTCGTATCGGTCATGCCGCGCCGTTTAACGGCTGCGCGCCTCAAGTCCAGCACGTTGACAGTGCGCCCCTGCCCGCTTAGCCCGGCGCGCATCATGGCGTCCCGCTTGCAAACCGACCGGCACAATCAGATCGCGCTCGATCGCCCCCTCGTGCTCGACAGCGGGGCCCAGCTGGCAAAGCCGACGATCGCCTTCGAGGCGTATGGCACACTGAATGCCGCTCGCGACAACGCCATCCTCATCTGCCACGCGCTCACGATGGATCAATATGTCGCCTCGACCCATCCGGTGACGGGAAAGCCCGGCTGGTGGAGCAAGGTCGTACGGCCCGGCGGCGTCATCGACACCGACCGCTATCATGTCATCTGCGCCAATGTGATCGGCAGCTGCCTCGGGTCGAGCGGCCCCGCCAGCATCGATCCGGCGACCGGAAGCCCTTTCGCCATGACCTTTCCGGTCGTGACGATCGGAGACATGGTCCGCGCGCAGGCCATGCTGCTCGACCAGCTGGGGATCGGGCGGCTCCACGCCGTCGTCGGCGGGTCGATGGGGGGGATGCAGGCGCTCGCCTGGGCCGCCCATTATCCCGACCGAGTCGACCGGGCACTCGTCATCGCATCGGCGGCGCGGCATTCGGCGCAGAACATCGCTTTTCACGAGGTCGGGCGGCAGGCGATCATGGCGGATCCCGACTGGCAGGGCGGCTCCTATTACGGGAGCGGACGGGTGCCCGTGAAGGGTCTGTCGGTGGCGCGGATGGCGGCGCATATCACCTATTTGTCCGAAGCCGGGTTAACCGAGAAGTTCGGGCGCCAGCTGCAGGACCGCGAAGCGAAGACTTTCGGGTTCGAGGCCGACTTTCGGATCGAATCCTATTTGCGGCACCAGGGGATCAGCTTTGTCGATCGCTTCGACGCCAACTCCTATCTCTATATCACGCGCGCGATGGACTATTTCGACCTTGCCGACCCGCATGGGGGGAGGCTGGCCGATGCGTTTCGCCACTCGCCGGTGCGCTTCGGCCTCGTCAGCTTCGATTCGGACTGGCTTTACCCCACCGCCGAATCGCGCCGCATCGTCCAGGCGCTGCATGGCGCGGGCGCACAGGCGAGTTTCGTCGAACTGTCGAGCCCGTTCGGTCACGATGCCTTTCTGCTCGATTCGCCCGAAATGTGGCGATTGATCGCCGGCTTCCTGGAGGCCGGCCGATGAGCGCGCCGGCGCTTCGCCCCGATCTCGCGCTGATCGCGGCACAGGTCCCGGGCGGCGCGCGCGTACTCGACATCGGCTGCGGCGACGGCACATTGATGGCGGCGTTGCGCGACGCCAAGCAAACCGATGTCCGCGGCCTGGAGATCGATCCCGCCAATGTCGCGGCCGCCATCGGGCGGGGACTTGCGGTCGTTCAGGGCGATGCCGAACACGACATCGCCGACTATCCCGACGACAGTTTCGACATCGCCATCCTGTCGCAGACCCTGCAAACCTCGCATCGCCCCGACCGGATTATTGACCAACTCCTGCGCATCGCGCCCCGCGCCTTCGTAAGCTTTCCCAATTTCGCGCACTGGCGCGTGCGGCTGGCGCTGCTGTGGGGGGGGCGCATGCCGGTGACGCGGCTGCTCCCCGTCGCCTGGTACGAAACGCCGAACATCCATCATGTAACGGTCAGGGATTTTCGTGACCTTGTTCGCGAAAAGGGGATCAAGGTCGAAGCGGCATGGTATTTGTCGGGCGACAAGCCGACAAGCGATGCCGCGGCCAGCTGGCGCGCCGAACATGCGATTTTTCTGATCGCGCGGGGTTGATGCGCAAGATTCGCGGACGCATCGCATCGCTACCACACCCCACATTGCCGGTTACATTTTCGCGAGGCGGCGCTAGGGGAAAGGCTCGGGCGCGCATCTTGTGACTTTATCGAGAGGACGACAAATGGACAGCGGCAGCAAGGTGCAGTTTTCGGATCGCGAAGCGCTGCTTTATCACGAATATGGGCGGCCCGGAAAAATCGAGATCGTCGCATCGAAGCCGATGGCGACGCAGCGCGATTTGAGCCTGGCCTATTCGCCCGGCGTCGCGGTGCCGGTGAAAGCGATCGCCGACAATCCCGCCGCCGCCTATGATTATACCGTCAAGGGCAACCTCGTCGCCGTCATTTCGAACGGCACCGCAATTCTGGGTCTTGGCAACCTTGGCGCACTGGCGTCGAAGCCGGTGATGGAAGGCAAGGCGGTGCTGTTCAAGCGCTTCGCCGACGTCGATTCGATCGACCTCGAAGTCGATACCGAAGATCCGCAGCGCTTTATCGAGGCGGTCGAACTGCTCGCGCCGAGCTTTGGCGGCATCAACCTTGAAGATATTGCCGCCCCCAACTGCTTCATCATCGAAGCCGCGCTGAAGGAACGCATGAACATCCCGGTGTTCCATGACGACCAGCATGGCACGGCGATCATCACCGCGGCGGGGCTGATCAACGCCTGTTACCTGACGGGGCGCGACCTTTCGTCGGTGAAGGTTGTCGTCAACGGCGCCGGCGCAGCGGCGATCGCCTGCACCGAACTGATCAAGGCGATGGGCGTCAAACATGAAAATGTGATCATGTGCGACCGCAAGGGCACCATCTATCAGGGCCGCACCGACGGCATGGACCAGTGGAAATCGGCCCATGCCGTCCCGACCGAGGCGCGCGACCTGACCGAAGCGCTCGTCGGCGCGGACGTGTTCCTGGGGCTTTCGGCCGCAGGCGCGCTGAAGCCCGCGATGGTGAAGGACATGGCGGCGGCGCCGATCATCTTTGCGATGGCGAACCCCGATCCCGAAATCTCGCCCCCCGATGCGCGCGCGGCGCGGCCCGACGCGATCATTGCGACAGGGCGTTCGGACTATCCGAACCAGGTCAACAATGTGCTCTGCTTCCCCTTCATCTTCCGCGGCGCGCTCGACGTCCATGCGACCGCGATCAACGAGGAGATGAAGATCGCCGCGGCCTATGCGATTGCCGACCTTGCGCGGCAGCAGGTGCCCGAAGAGGTCGCCGCGGCCTATGGCGGGCGGGCGTCGAGCTTTGGCCCCGAATATATCATCCCCTCCCCCTTCGACCCGCGACTGATGGAAATCGTGCCCGCGGCGGTCGCCAAGGCAGCGATGGACACCGGCGTCGCGCAGCGGCCGATCGCCGACCTTGATGAATATCGCACGCGACTGCGCGCGCGGCTCAATCCGACGACGTCGGTGCTGACGCTCGCCTATGAGGCCGCGCGCAACAATCCGAAGCGCGTCGTCTTTGCCGAGGGCGAGGAAGAAACCGTGCTGCGTGCCGCGATCCAGTTCCGCGATGGCGGATATGGCATCCCGGTACTCGTCGGACGCGAGGGGCTGCACGAGAAGCTGCGTGCGATGGGCGTCGCCGATGCGGAGAGTTTCGAGGTCCATAACAGCGTCAATTCGCCGCACGTGCCCGCGATGGTCGACATGCTGTACGAACGGCTCCAGCGGCGGGGATACCTCCGCCGCGACGTCGAGCGGATGGTCAACCGCGACCGCAACATCTTCGGTTCGCTGCTGCTCAAAATGGGGCTGGGCGATGCGATGATCACCGGCACGACGCGGACCTATTCGCAGACGATGCGCGAAATCCGCCGCGTGATCGACCATGCCGAGGGCAAGACACCGTTCGGCATCCACGTGCTCGTCGATCAGCATCACACGATCTTCATGGCCGACACGACGGTCAACGAGCGGCCGTCGGCCGAGATGCTCGCCGACATCGCCGAACGCACGGCGCAGGTCGCGCGGCGCATGGGGCACGAGCCGCGCGTCGCCTTTCTATCCTATTCGACCTTCGGCAACCCCGAGGGAAGCTGGCTCGATAATATCCGCGAGGCGGTGGCGATCCTCGACCGGCGCCAGCCGGCCTTCGAATATGAAGGCGAAATGGCACCCGACGTCGCACTGAATGCCAAGGTGATGAAGAATTATCCCTTCTGCCGCCTGTCGGGACCCGCGAACGTGCTGGTCATGCCGGGGCTGCAATCGGCGAACCTGTCGGCGAAGCTCCTGCGCGAGCTGGGCGGCGGCGCGGTGATCGGCCCGATGCTGGTGGGCATGGAACATCCGGTGCAGGTCGCGACGATGGCGTCGACCGCATCGGATCTGGTCACGCTGGCGGTGCTCGCCGCGGGCGGGATCGCACAGTAGGAGTTCGGGCGGCTTGACCCTCCCTGTCGCGCAGCGATGGGGAGGTGGCAGTCTCGTCAGCGACTGATGGAAGGGCCAAGGACCCCGACGACGCGGCCCCTCCCCCACCGCCTTGGGTGGTCCCCCTCCCCATCGCTGCGCGACAGGGAGGATTCTATACTTTACCGCCCGCTCGGCGCCCCGGCACCCGGCGCGCCCACCGCGCCGATGTTGCCGAAAATATCCTCGAAGAAGCTGCGTTCGCGGCCGAGCGTCGGCGTCTTGTCGCCTTCGGGGCTGATCTTGCTCACCAGTTCAAGCCCGGTGCGGTCGACTGCGGCGACATTGCCCGCGGCGTCGAAACGGACGCGCATCACCTGCTGCGCGATCGGGCGCGGCTTGGCAAAGGCAAGCTGACGCGTTTCGCGCGAAACATAATAATATTCGCCCGTCCCGAACTGGCCGACGAAGGTGGGACGACCGAGCGTACGTTCGACCGATTCGCGATTGTCGACGCCGGGGGTGATCGCTTCGGTCAGCGCCGGATCGACGACATAGCCCTGCCGTCCCTTGAGCTGAGTGCAGCCCCCGACGGTCAGCGCAAGCGCCAGTCCAGCGACGATCAGGCGCGCCGGGCGGGCGGGAAGCTTCGAATATCGGGTCGGCATCAACATATCTCCATTGCGCCGCTGGGCATCGGGCGCCGGCACTCGCGCCTCTTAACCGCAAGCGGTCGGCGCATACAAGCGGCATATGCCGCGGCAAAGCTTGCCGCAAGCTGACTGGAGCGATTGGGGCGATCGGCTTTGCTCCCCTTTTCCGGCGGAGCGAATGCGCCTAAACAGCCACGATGATCTCGTTCCGCAAATTGTTCCGAACCGGCCCCGACCCGCGCGAGGCGCGCCGACCGCTTTGGGAGGCGGTCATCGCCACGGCGCGCGCACCGCACTGGTATACCGAAGGGGGCGTGCCCGACACGCTCGACGGTCGCTTCGACATGATCGGCCTGGTGATGGCGCTGGTTCTGCATCGCATCGACGAAGAACCGGCCCACACGGCCGCTGGCGTCCAGCTCACCGAATTGTTCGTGAGCGATATGGATGGGCAAATGCGCCAGATCGGTTTCGGCGACATGGTGGTCGGCAAGCAGGTCGGACGGATGATGGGCGCACTGGGCGGACGGCTCGGCGCCTATCGCGCGCCCGACGGTTCGGACGCGCTGCGCGCGGCGCTGATACGCAACCTGTGGCGCGGCAAGGCGCCGGGCGACGTTGAACTGGCGCATGTGATGGCGAGCGTCGCGGCGCTGCGCGGGGCGCTGGCGGCGATGCCGGTCGCCGACCTGATCGCGGCCGACCGGCTGCCCGGAGCCGTGCCTTGAGCAGCGAAAGCGAATTTTCGTACATCGTCACGCTCGCCGATGCGGCGCAGGGCCGTGACATTGCGGTCGAGGCCGACGCGGCTGCGCGTGCGCGGGTGGCGGCCCGGCTGGGCCTGCTCGCGCTCGATCGTCTGGTGCTGACCGCGAGCCTGCGTAGCGTCGCCGACGGGTTTGCCGCGACCGGCGAGGTCGGGGCCGACGTGGTGCAGGCCTGCGCGGCGACCGCCCTGCCCGTCGCCGCGCGCATCGCCGAGCCTTTTGATCTGCGTTTCCTGCGCGATGTCGAAGCCTCTGTCGGCGAGGACGAGGAAGTCGAGCTCGGCCGCGACGAGCTTGACCTGCTGCCGCTCGACGGCGATCGCGCCGACCTCGGCGAAGCGGCGGTACAGACGCTGTCGCTCGCGCTCGACCCCTTCCCGCGCCACCGCGATGCGGACAGGATACTCGCCGAAAAGGGCGTGCTGAGCGAAGAGGCGGCGGGACCGTTTGCAGCGCTCGCGAAGCTGCGTGGAAAGCCGGACGGCTAGGGTCAGGACCCATTAATTCCACGCTCGAGGCGTCGAAATGGCGAAGATATCGGGCCGTTGCGGGTGCAGCGGGTGGCATTGCTTCCCGCAAGGCCGCGAAGGTTCGATATCGAAGCCCTTTCGGCGTCCCCCCAGGTAAGCGAGAGGGGGGATTTGATCGATTTTGTCCATTGCTTCGTTGGAAAGTCTTGAAATATCGACATATCCCTTCGCCTTTCCGCCTCGCACTGAACAAAATCGCTTCAAACCTCGAGCGTGG
>NZ_JAVJOJ010000004.1:0-754024 GCF_040216815.1 Sphingopyxis sp. | reverse complement strand
GTCGGCGACCGATGCGGTCTCCCCCGCCCCCGATTCGATGGCAACTTCCGCGCCCAGCCCGATGAATTTCTTCACGGTTTCGGGGGTCGCAGCGACGCGAGTCTCGCCCGGAGCGAGCTCTTTCAGAACAGCGATGCGCATATGGGCCGGGTCAGGACGCGATCAGGAGGACAACAAAGATGGTTGCGATTCCGGTCAGAATCGAACCGACCTTCAGCAGGCTGAGGAAACCCGAATAGGTCTCGTTCGCCGCCTTCATTTCCTGCTGTGCCATCGTCTTTCCCCTTCACCCGTCCCGGCAACCGCGCCCTGCGCGTCGCCCGGTATCGCCAGAATCGGCCGTCGCGCCGGTCTTAGCCACGCATATGGCGATGCTCAATAGCCGGTTTGGTTCTACGGGCGATGATGGCAAAAGCCGAACGGCCTTAATCGCCCCTTTACCCCTCTCGGGTTAAATGGGGCGTTCACAATAGTAACATGATCCACGGCGCTCGAGGGGGCATATCCAGACAATGGCTAGCACGCGCGACACCCGAACGGTGATGATCGTCGACAGCGAGGCGGCGCAGCAGCGCTTTCTGTCGGCGCTTGTATCGCGCGGCGGATGGCGCAGCGTCATCGCCACCGACACCGACACCGCGCTCGCCAAGCTGGGCACGCAAGAAGGCATGGCGCTCGACGCCGTGCTGGTCGATCAGGGTGCGCCGGGATTGGACATCGCCGATTTCGTCGCCGAGCTGCGCCGCTGGCGCCCCGCGCTGCCGCTTGTCGTCATCACGATGCGCAACGGGGTCGAGGTCGCGGTAAAGGCGATGCGCGCCGGGGCGAGCGACTTCGTCCAGAAACCCATCGCTCCCGACCGGCTGCTCGAAGCGCTCGACCGGGCGATGGCGGATGGCGGACCACAGGGCGAGCTTCGCCCGCTCACCGAAAAATTGCGCGCGCCGCTGGCGTTCGAGGAAATCATCGGTTCGAGCCCCAATTTCCGCACCGCACTGGCGATCGCCGCCAAGGCTGCGCGCGCGCGCGTCCCGGTGATGATCAATGGCAAGCCCGGCACCGGCAAGGAAGTTTTCGCCCGCGCGATCCACGGCGCCAGCCCGCGCGCGCGCGGCCAGCTCGTCATGGTCGATTGCTCGGCGGTGTCGCCGGGGCTCATCGGATCGGGGCTGTTCGGGCACGAACGCGGTGCCTTCCCCGGCGCTTTCGACCGGCAGGTTGGTCGGCTCGTCCAGGCCGACGGGGGCAGCATCATCATCGACCATGTCGAGTGTATCCCGCTCGAAACGCAGGCCAAGCTGGTCGAGTTTCTGAACACGGGAGAGGTGCAGATGATCGGCGGATCGATCCGCCAGACGGTCGACGTCCGCATCATCGCGACGAGCGCCAGCCCGCTCGACAAGCTCATCGAGGCGGGGCATTTCCGCGAAGACCTGTTCTACGCGCTGTCGAGCGCGCAATTCACCCTGCCTTCGCTGTCCGAACGCCGCGGCGACGTCGGCCCGCTCGCGCGCCACTTGCTCGCGCGCATCGGCGGGTTGCCGGGCATGGGGCAGATCGGGATCACCGACGACGCACTGCGCCTGCTGGCCGCCTATGCCTGGCCGGGCAATGTCCGCCAGTTGCAGGACGTGCTGTTCCGCGCGGCGGTCGGCAGCACCACCGACGTCCTCACCGCCGCCGATTTCCGCGCGATCGAAGCGACGCTTGGCGGCGGAGCGGTCAACGATGGCGAGGTGGCGATCAATGGCGAGGCGATCGGCGTCACGCTTTACCTCCCCGACGGCAACCTTCGCCCGCTCGAAGACATCGAAGCCGATGTCATCCGCCTCGCGATCGGACATTATCGCGGCCGCATGAGCGAAGTGGCCCGCCGCCTGGGCATCGGCCGCTCGACGCTCTATCGCAAGCTCAGCGACCTCGGAATCGACACGGCGGCCTGACAGCTTTCGTCATCCCCGCGAAGGCCGGAGTGGCGGATCGAGCGGGTCAGCGCCCGCCGCGACGAAACGGTCGATGCCGCTTCATCCAGCTTTTGCCCCGCCGCCAGCTTTTCTTCAGGCCCCGCGCGGCGATGCCCTCGAACATTGCGTCAGGGCTGGTGGGATCGAGCAATTCATTGTCGGCGATAAAATCGTCCATCGGACCCGGCGCGACCAGATCGAGCAGTTCGAGCGAACGCCCCGGCGCGCGCAGCTCCTCGATCGCTGCGATCAGCGACCCCGAACCATCGAAGGTGCGTGCGACCTTTGCCGGATCGACGCCCAGATGCTCGGCCATCAGCGATTCGCGCAGCTTGCGGATCGTCGGCCCCGCGCCGCGGTTCGCCGGCAGCGCAGCGTCGATCGTCACGTCGCATTCGCTGTCGAGCCCCATCGAACGGTTATTCATGTTCGACGACCCGATGCGCAGCAGCCGGTCGTCGACGATCGCGGTCTTCGCGTGCACATAGATGGGTTCGCCGCCCGCGGTATGCGGGACATAGATGCGCAGCCGGCTCCCATGCCTTGCCTTCGCAATCGCGCGCACCAGCTTCACGCGCGCAGCGTCCATCGCCATCTGTTCCAGCCAGCCATCGGCCGTTTCCGGCATCACCATCACAAATTCGGGCGCATCATTCTCTTCAAGTCGCGCGGCGATCGCGGCGGCGATCTTGCCGCTCGTGAAATATTGATTCTCGAAATAGATGAAGCGCTCTGCCGCCGCGATCATGTCGAGATAGAGTTGCTCGATCTCGCGCACTTCGGGGTAGCCGTCATATTCGGCGCGCGAGCGCGAAATGGCGACGTCGACATCGGTAAAATCGGCATCGAGCGCGGCGGGCCAGTTTTCGCCGTCGCCCTTGACATCGCGCAGCGGTTTTTTCGTTGCGCGCTGCCAGCGTTCGTTGCCGAGTTCGGCAAGCGCGCGCCCGACATCGCCCGCGAGAATCATCGTCGAATCGTGCCAGGGCGGATAGGGCTTGCGATCGGGATTGCTGCGGCGCGCGTCATCATCCCGGTGCTCGCGCGTGTCCCAGCGCGATGCCGCGACGTCGATTCCGCCGCACACGGCCAGATGGTCGTCGAAAACCGCGACCTTCTGATGATGGCTGCACCCGGCGGGGTGCGCACTGTCGAGGCGAAAGCTGATCGAGCGCGTCGCTTTCCAGCGCAGGATGATCGCGAGGACGCTCGGCACCAGAAAATGTTTCAGGCCGCCGAAATTCCAGCGCAATATGTCGATGTCGCGGCCGGGTTTGGCACGCGCAAGGCCGAGCAGATAATGGCCGAGCGATTCGCCCCGACCTTCGGCGTCGGGCTCCAGCGTGATCCGCGGATCGAAATCCCAGCCGATCAGCAGGATGCGTTCCTTCGCACCCGCCATCAGCTCTTTCAGCAAGCGGAAATAGTCGGCAGCGTCGACGATCATGCGCGCCTTTTCGGCGCGTTCGATCCGCCAGCAATTGCGGCCTTCGACGACAATCGGTTTCAGATCGCTGCCCATCGCCGCCGACACGCTCGGCGGCGGCGATGGTTGCGTCGGCACGGCGTCAGGCCGCGAAGAATTGTTCGGGGGTCAACGTCATCAACGCCTCGCTGCCCGCCTCGATCTTGCGGCGCAGCGCCCCCGCATCGGGCAGGAAGCGCTCGCCAAAATGGCGGGCGGTGACGATCTTGGCCTCCATGAAATCCTTGTTGCCGCGCGCGTCGCTCAGCGCCGCCTGCGCCGCTTCGGCCATGCGCAGCCACATCAGGCCGAGCGCGACGATGCCCGTGATGTGCATATAATGATACGCACCCGCGCCGACATTGTCGGGGTTCGTCATTCCATTCTGCATGAACCACATCGTCGCGGCTTTCAGTTCACCATTCGCCTTTTCAAGCCGACCGGCGAAATCGGCGAGCGCCGGCTTGTCCTTTGCCGCGGCGCATTCGGCGTCGACGATCGCAAAGAAGGCCTGAACTGCGCGCCCGCCATTCTGCGCAAGCTTGCGGCCGACAAGGTCCATCGCCTGGACGCCATTCGCACCTTCATAGATCATGGTGATGCGCGCATCGCGGACATATTGGCTCATGCCCTGTTCCTCGATGTAACCATGGCCGCCGAATATCTGCTGCGCGTTGGTCGCGACCTCATACCCCTTGTCGGTGCCATAGCCCTTGATCACGGGCGTGAGCAGGCTGACGAGGTCGTCGGCCTGCTGCCGTTCCTCTTCGCTTTCGGCGAGGTGCGCGAGATCGACCTGGAGCGCGCCCCACAGGCACAGCGCGCGCAGCCCTTCGACGGTCGCCTTGGCGTCCATCAACATCCGCCGCACGTCGGGGTGGACGAACAGCGGGTCGGCCTTTTCCTGCGGGTCTTTCGGCCCCGTCAGTGCGCGTCCCTGGCGGCGGTCCTGCGCATATTGAAGGGCGTTCTGGAAAGCGACGTCGGCTTGCCCCAGCCCCTGAATGCCGACGCCGAGCCGCGCGGCGTTCATCATGATGAACATCGCGGCAAGCCCCTTATTCTCCTCGCCGACCATCCATCCCTTTGCCCCGTCGTAATTCATCACGCAGGTCGAATTGGCGTGAATCCCCATCTTGTGCTCAATCGACCCGCACGAAAGGCTGTTCCGCTCGCCGAGCGAGCCGTCGTCGTTCACGATGAACTTGGGCACGATGAACAGCGAGATGCCCTTGACACTGTCCGGGGCGTCCGGGGTTTTCGCCAGGACAAGGTGGATGATATTTTCCGTCAGGTCATGCTCGCCCGACGAGATGAAGATCTTGGTTCCCGTCACCGCATAGCTGCCATCGCCGTTCGGCACCGCGCGCGTGCGGATCATGCCGAGATCGGTGCCGGCGTGCGGCTCGGTCAGGTTCATCGTGCCGCTCCATTCGCCGGCGATCATCTTCGGCACATAGGTCGCCTTCTGCTCCTCCGACCCTTTCACCAGGATCGCGGCGGTCGCGCCCTGCGTCAGCCCCGGATACATGGCGAACGCCTGATTGGCGGCGTTGCGATATTCCTCGACGGGGAAACCGATGACATGCGGCAGGCCCTGTCCGCCGAACGCCTCGGGCGCGGTCAGCAGCCCCCAGCCGGCCTCAGAATAGGCCTTATAGGCCTCCTTGAAGCCCTGGGGCGTCGTGACGCTGCCGTCGTCGTGGCGCGTGCACCCCTCAAGGTCGCCCGACTGGTTGATCGGGAAAAGCACCTCCTCGCAGAATTTGCCCGCCTCGGTCAGCACCGCCTCGATCATGTCGGGGGTCGCATTGGCAAAGCCCGGCAGGTTCGAATAGCGCTCGATTCCGAGCACATCGTTGAGGAGGAACAACGTGTCCTGCACAGGGGCGCGATAGACGGGCATGGGGTATCCTTCTGAAAAGCAGTTGATCGTTTCAAACTTGCCCGGGGAGAGGCAGAGGGTCAGGAGCCGCGCGGCCTATTGACCGGCATCGACTTTCTTCACCGTTTCGATGAAGCGTGACAGCTCATCTACAGCGCTGTCAATATCGTCGCGCTGGCGACGCAGCAATGCGATGCGTTCCTCGCATTTTTCGATCGTCACCTGGCGTTGCAGCTTGCGCCCGTCGCCGACGTCGTAAAGGTCGATCATTTCGCGAATGTCGGCCAGGCTGAACCCGGTGCGCTTGGCGCGCAAAATCCAGGCGAGCCGGGCGCGGTCGCGTTTGGAATAGATGCGCGACAACCCCTTGCGCGACGGGCTGATCAGCCCTTCGTCCTCATAGAAGCGCAGCGCGCGGGCGGTCACGCCGAACTCGGTCGACAGATCGGTGATGCTGAACTGTTCGCGCCCCAGATGATCGGGCGTATCGATATGGGCGTGGCCGTAGGGTTCGGTCATCCCGCGAAACTAGTTTCCGTTGACGTGAACGTCAAGAGCGCCGAAACGCGCTTTGCCGGACCGTTCAGTCCGCACAGGGTCGCCCTATATTGCCGCGCCGGTCGGCGATCTGCAAGCCCCTCGCATCATCGGCCGACCAGCTCGCGCGCGGCAGGCGCAAACCCGCCAGCGACGCCCGGCTGGGGCACAGTTTTGCGCATTGCGGCGGCAACCGCCCTGGCAGGCGCAGTTCGTCGTCCTCTTCGTGAACATCGGCCTCGCAACCCTCGGCAGCAGCAAAGCGCATCCGCCATCCCTTGTCGGCGCGCACCATCGTCCCCTGCGCCGCGCAAGAGAGCGTCGAACCGAAGGCGGCCGTTATCGCAAACCGCCACTGCCCGGTCCCGTCGGGAACGACGCACATCGCGTCGCGGCCCAGATCGTGCCGCCGCTCGAACACGCCGACGGGCGAATCCGCTTCGGGACGGACGATTCCGCGTTCGCGTGCCGCGATTTCCAGCGGATTGCTGGCATCGACCCCGTTCGCGTCGGGGTCACGCCGCTCACATCCCGCAAGCAGCAGCGCCGCCAGCACCCAAAAGGCGTCAACCTTGCGCATCGTCCGTCAGAAAGGTCAGCGAACCATCGGCCTCGACGCGGCGATAGAAGCACGAGCGGCGCCCGGTGTGGCAGGCCGGCCCCGCGGGCCGGACCCGCAGCAGCAGAGCATCCTGGTCGCAATCGACTCGCATCTCAACGAGCGTCAGGCCGTTGCCCGACGTTTCGCCCTTGCGCCACAGCTCGCCGCGCGACCGCGACCAGAAATGCGCCTGTCCGGTTGCCCGCGTGCGCTCGATCGCCGCGTCATTCATATGCGCGACCATCAACAGCGCGCGGCTGTCGGCATCGACCACAATCGCAGTCACCAGCCCGGCGGCGTCGAAACGCGGGAAAAATCGGTCGGTCGTGTCGCGCTGTTCGTCCATGACCGCGCTTTAGAGCAGGATGGAAGCCGCTGTCACCCCGCCCCTTGCCGCCGATGTGACAATATCGTGATTAGGGGGCGACAATCGGCCTTCGGCTCCCTATATGCGCGCCAGTCACTGCCCCTGCCCCCTGGAACGACATGCTGACGACCCATCCTTTCGACGACGACAAGCTCCGCGAGGAGTGCGGCGTCTTTGGCATTCACGGCGCCGACAGCGCCTCTGCGGTTGTTGCGCTGGGCCTCCACGCGCTGCAGCATCGCGGACAGGAAGCCGCGGGCATCACCGCTTTCGACGGCAAGGATTTCCACACCCATCGTGCGATGGGCCATGTCGCGGGCAATTTCGATCGCGACGACATTATCCGCCAGCTCGACGGACCTTCGGCGATCGGTCATGTGCGCTATTCAACGACGGGCGAGACCGCGCTGCGCAACGTCCAGCCGCTGTTCGCCGACCTGTCGACGGGTGGCTTCGCCGTCGCGCACAACGGCAACATCTCGAATGCCGTCGCGCTGCGCAAGCTGCTCGTCCGCCGCGGCTCGATCTTCCAGTCGACCAGCGATACCGAGGTGATCATTCACCTTGTCGCGACGTCCAACTATCGGTCGCTGCTCGACCGCTTCATCGATGCGCTGAAACAGGTCGAAGGCGCTTATTCGCTGATCTGCCTGACCGCCGAGGGCATGATCGGTTGCCGCGACCCGCTCGGCATCCGCCCGCTCGTCATCGGCAAGCTCGGTGACGCGCATATTCTCGCCTCGGAAACCGTCGCACTCGACGTCGTCGGCGCGGAGTTCCTGCGCTCGGTCGAACCCGGCGAGCTGGTCATCATCCGCGACGGCCAGCTCACGTCGCACCGCCCGTTCGCCGACCAGTCGGCGCGGCCGTGCATCTTTGAATATGTCTATTTTTCGCGCCCCGATTCGATCGTCGACGGCACCAGCGTCTATTCGGTGCGCAAGGCGATCGGCGCCGAACTCGCGCGCGAAAATGCCGTCGACGCCGACCTTGTGATCCCCGTCCCCGATTCGGGCACGCCCGCCGCGATCGGCTATGCGCAGGAATCGGGGATTCCGTTCGAACTCGGCATCATTCGTTCGCACTATGTCGGACGCACCTTCATCCAGCCGGGCGACAAGGTTCGCCACCTCGGCGTCAAACTGAAGCATAATGCCAATCGCGCGCTGATCGCGGGCAAGCGCATCGTCCTGATCGACGATTCGATCGTGCGCGGCACGACGAGCCTGAAGATCGTGCAGATGATGCGCGATGCCGGCGCCGCCGAAGTCCATATGCGGATCGCGAGCCCGCCGACATCGCACAGCTGCTTTTATGGCGTCGACACGCCCGAGCGCGCGAAACTGCTCGCGGCGCAGATGACGGTCGGCCAGATGGCGAATTTCATCAATGCCGACAGCCTCGCCTTCCTGACGATCGACGGTCTTTATCGCGCGCTGGGCGAGGTGGACCGCAAGCATGATGCACCGCAATATTGCGACGCCTGCTTTACGGGGGATTATCCGACCACGCTCACCGATTTCGACGAGCATGGATTGGATGACCAATTTTCGCTGCTTGCCGAACGGGTTGTCTGACATAATGACCAACAAGTCTGAGGAACTGGCGGGCCAGGTCGCGCTCGTCACCGGGGCCAGTCGCGGCATCGGCGCCGCGATCGCCGAATCGCTCGCGACACGCGGCGCGCACGTCGTGATCACCGCGCGGACGGCAGGCGGGCTCGAGGAGCTGGAGGATCGCATCCACGCGGCGGGCGGGAGCGCGACGATCGCGCCGCTCGACCTGACCGATGGCGATAGTATAGCCCGCCTTGCGAGCGCGATGGCCGAGCGCTGGCAACAGCTCGACATGCTCGTGCTCAACGCCGCGATGCTCGGCACGCTGACCCCCGTGGCCGCGATCGACGGCAAGGAATTCAATCGGACGCTGACGCTCAACCTGATCGCACAGCAAGCGCTGATCGCCAATTTCGACCCGCTGCTTCGCCGCGCCGCGAACGGCCGCCTGCTTGCACTGTCGACCAGCGTTGCGCGCGAACCGCGCGCTTATTGGGGCGCCTATGCGGCATCCAAGGCGGCGCTCGAGGTGCTGGTGACAAGCTATGGCGCCGAAATGCGCAATATTTCGACCGTCCGCACGGCGATCCTCGACCCCGGCGGAACGCGCACCCAGATGCGCGCCCGCGCCTATCCAGGCGAAGATCCGCAGAGCATCAAGGAACCGGCCGCGGTGGGCGAATATGTCGCCGACCTGATGGTTCGGGGCTTTGACAGCACCGCCTTCCACGCGCTGCCCAAGGTCATGGAAAAAGCTTAACGCCATTTTCGCTTTCCTGCGCTAAGTTGCGCGCAAAACAGGGTTTGCGAGGGCGTGAAATGACCAGAAGTATCTTGCGATCGGCGATCGCCACTGTGATTGGTGTCGCCATCGCGTTCGGGCTGATCTGGCTGGCGCAATATGCGGGCAGCGAAATTTCCCCCGACGTTTACGACCCCGGCAGCGGCGAAATACTGATCCCCGTCGGATCGACGATCGCCCTTATCGCTGGCTGGTTCATCGGCACCTTCGCGGGAGGCTGGCTTGCCATGCGCATCTCTACCGGCCTCGGGGCAGGCTGGATCGTGGCCGGCGCGGTCATCGGCGCGGCGCTGTACCGCGCGATAACCCTCGCCGATGCCTGGTGGATCATGGCGCTGGGCGTCGCCGTCCCGCTTACCGCCGTGTGGCTGGCGCAGCGCGCGGCGGCAATTGCAGTCGACTAAAATCCGTCGCCCCCGCGAGGACGGGGCCGCTATCGGCGTGGCGCAAGGTTGTCAGCGGCCCCTGTCTTCGCGGGGACGACGACTTATTCTGCTTCCTTGTCCACCGCCGCCTGCACACGCTTGTAGAACGCCTCGCGCGCAGCGCCGACGCCTTCGGGATCGGTCGCGGTCGGCCAATTGCCGTTTGACGCGATCACCAGCCTGCGCTTGGGGTCGATGAAGATGCCCTGCCCGAATATGCCCTGCGCGGCGAAGCTGCCGTCGTCGTTCGTCCACCATTGATAACCATAACCGCGGCCCGGAATGTCGATCCCGGCCTGTTTGGTCGTGGCCGACGCCAGCCAGTCGTCGGGCAGCACCTTCTGCCCGCCGGCAACGCCGCCGTTCAGGATGAACTGGCCGAAGCGCGCATAATCCTTGAGGCTTGCCGATAGGCAGCAGCCGCTGATCTCGTGCCCCGTCGCCCCGAGCATCCACACCGCGTCCTGCTCCATGCCAAAGGGCTTCCAGATTTTTTCCGACAGATATTGCGACAATGTCTTGCCCGTCGCGCTCGATACCAGAACGCCGATCAGATTGGTTTCGCCCGTCTTGTACACCCACTTCGACCCCGCCGGCGCTTCGCGTGGCAAACTCTTCATATAGCTCACCGTTATATCTTCGCCCGCAACGGGTTTCTGCAGGTTGAACTGTGCGACGTCGGATTTGGGATCGGTATAATCCTCGTTCCATTTGACGCCCGAGGTCATCGTCAGCAGCTGGCGCACGCTGACATCGTCATAGGCCGACCCTTTCAGACCCTGGATATAGGCCGTCACCTTGTCGTCCAGGCTTTTGATGTAGCCGTCCTTCACCGCCGCGCCCACAAGCGTCGAGGTAAAGCTTTTCGCAACCGAAAAACTCGTCCAGCGGCCGGCAGCGCCATAGCCCAGGGCATATTTTTCCAGCCGCACCTTGCCGTCCTGCACGATGATCAGCCCCGCGTTGCGCTGCGCCGCCATATGGGCATCGACGTCGACGCCCAGATCGAGCGGTTTGCCCTGGGGCAAGGGATAAACCGCATCGCCCGCCTCGATGGTGTTGACCACAACCTTGGGCACCGTCTCCATCGTACGGAAGGCAAGGTCGCGTTGATCCTGAGTCCAGAAGAGCACGTTCAAATCCTTTGGCAGTTGATCGGTCGCTTGGGTCGTGGCGGGTGCACTGCACGCCGCCGCGGTGCCGAGCAGCGCCACCGCCAGAAATCGTCGCATTCTTCTTCCTCCCCTGTTTTCAGCCCGATTTTTCAAGCGTCACTTGCGCAACGTCGATGCCGCCACCGCGAAAGCCGCCCTCGCAATATTGCAGATAATAGCGCCACAGCCCGACGAAGCGCGCGTCGAAACCGGACGGCAGCCGGTCGGCGGCGGCCGCGGCGTCGAACCGCTCGCGCCACTGCCGCAGCGTTTCGGCATAATCGCCGCCAAAGCGCCGCACGTCGCGCCACTCAAGCCCCCTTGCCTCGGCAAGCGCCCGAAAGCGGCTTTCGGAAATCAGACAACCGCCGGGGAAGATATAGGCCTGAATGAAGTCGCTGCTCGCCGCATAGCGCTCGAACAGCGCATCGTTGATCGATATATATTGGATCGCCGCCTTGCCGCCGGGACGGAGCAGCCGCGCGATCGTATCGAGATAGGCGGGCCAATAGGCCTCCCCTACGGCTTCGACCATCTCGACGCTGGCGATCGCATCGACCGGCCCTTGCACGTCGCGATAATCGCATAGCTCGATCCGCGAACGCCCTGACAGATCGACCGCCGCCAGCCGCGCATCGGCCACCTCGGCCTGCGAGGGCGACAGGGTAATGCCGGTATAGATCACATCGTGCCGCTCGACCGCGCGTTCGGCAAGCGCGCCCCACCCGCACCCGATTTCGAGCAGCCGCGCCCCCGATCGGAGGTCCAGCCGGTCGAGAATCGCATCGACCTTTGCCGCCTGCGCCTCTTCCAGTGATTGCCCCGCGTCCGTGAACAGCGCGCTCGAATAATTCATGCCATGGTCGAGCCACAAGCGATAGAAATCATTGCCCAAGTCATAGTGTGCGTGGATATTCCGGCGCGCGCCCCGCCGATCGTTGCGGCGAAGCGCATGAAGAGCGCGATGGAGCCAGCGAGACGGGCCGTGCGCGCGCGCCACATTGCCCAGCGCCTCGCCATTGCGCATGAACAGGTCGAACAGCGGAACGGGATCGGGCGAGGACCATTCGCCTTTCTCCCACGCGCGATACCAGCCCACCGAACCCGACAGTGCGAGCCGCGCCAGCGCCGCCCAGCTATGCAGATGGACGATGGCGGTCGGCCCGCCGCCGCGCCCCCCGATCAGGCGGACGCTGCCGTCGGGCAGATGCCCCTCGATCGTTCCCGCAATCAGTCCCGCATCGATACGATCGAGCATCTGATGGAACAGGAACGATGGCGCCATTCCAATGAGCCGCGCCGCCATTCCCCCCGCGCGATAGGCGCGATCGGCGCGGAGCAGTTCCTTGCCGCGGCGGGGGCTGACATGCGTGTTCACAACTTCCTTCCTGCCCCAAAGCTTCGCCGCTGACAATCGCATGTCGCGCGCCGCCATGACGTCATTCGGGGACCGTCATTCCGCGCGGCTGGCGGTATCCGGCGCTGTGAGGCGCACCTGGAACCGGTCCTCGGCCAGCGGGTGCATGAACCGCTGGTCGCGCAGCAACAGCGCATCGCCGTGGCGCTCCGCCACCGGCATCCGCGCCCAGAAGAGGAACGCGCGCGCATCGGGATCGGCCTTCGCCCACATCGCGAGCCGGCTGTCGTCCATGCCGGTCGGCTGGCCGGTCAGGTCGATGTGCCCGCCCGCCCCCGGCGTAAAACCGGCGATGCCATAGCGATCCTGCGTACGCCAGAAGATGTCGCGTCGCCAGAAAGCGAGCGGCGGCGGACTCGCTACGACGAGCGCGCCCGTCTGCCCGCTCGCAGCAAGCGCGTCCGACGCCATCCGCTCGGCCGCGCCGGTGATCAGCCCGTTTGCAACGATATAGGCCGAAACCGCCGCGAATCCGGCCCATGCGGGGCGCTGCCATTCCGCCTCCCCGCGCCGCTCCCGCCGGAACGACAGCCAGAGCGACGCCGCGAGTGCGATCCATATCCACAAATCGATGATGAAGATGCTGTCGCCATAGAACCATTTCGAGGAAAAGGGTTCGAGCAGGCGAATGCCGTAATTGTTGAGCCAGTCGAGCGCGGGATGGCTGAGGCATCCGATGTAGGCGAGCGCAAGCAGCCAGCCCTTGTCGATGGGCAGCCGTGCTGAGGGCCTGGTACCGCGCCCCGTTTGCCAGCGGTCGAACGCCAGCATCGCCGCCCATAAGAGGAGCGGGAGCAGCAGCATCGCGATCGGACCATGGGTAATGCCGCGCCGAAAGCCCAGGTGCTGAACACCGTCGAGCCAGAACAGGCACGCGGCGTCGATGTCGGGCAGGTTCGCCGCGATAATCAGCGTGGGCATCGCCAAGCCGCTTTTGCGTTTGAGCCCCATCTGGCCCAGCAATGCGCCGACCAGGCTGTGCGTCAGATTATCCATGGCGCGGGTGGCGTCAGAGCTCGGGCCCTTTTTCGGTCACGGTCCAGGTTTGCCCTTTTTTGAGAAGGCCTTGCAGGTCGGCCTTCTTGCCTTCGGCCGCGGCCTGATTCTGCCGCACGACATCGGCCTCGAACGTCGGGCGCGGGTCGTCGTAGAGTACGCCAAGCGCCATCGGAAACTCGCCAAAGCGCATTTCGACGAGCATGTGCGCGACGCTGCGGTTGGTGACGTCGTGGACGATCACGCCCGCCGACTGCCAGTCGCCATCAACCACGTCGACGACTTTCAGGTGCAGTTCTTCATTGTCGAGCGCGATACCCTTTGTGCCTTTCGCGAACAGCATCGGCTCGCCCTGCTTCAGCCAGAGCTGGCGGTCCTCCGCTCCTTTCGGCGCCGCGAAATCCTCGAACACGTCCTTGTTATAGACGATACAGTTCTGGAAAATCTCGATAAAAGCCGCGCCCTTGTGCGCATGTGCGGCCTTCAGCACGTTGGGCAATTCCTTCGACACGTCGAAGCCGCGCGCGACGAACCGCGCGCCCGCGCCAAGCGCAAAGGCGGCGGGCTGTGCGGGGCGATCGACCGAACCATAGGGGGTCGAAGGGCTGGTCGTTCCCACCCGGCTGGTCGGCGAATATTGCCCCTTGGTCAGGCCATAAATCTCGTTGTTGAACAGCATGATCTGGCAATCGAGGTTGCGCCGAATGAGGTGCATCGTGTGATTGCCGCCGATTGACAGCCCGTCACCGTCGCCGGTGACGATCCAGATGTCGAGGTTCGGATTGGCGAGCTTCAGCCCGGTCGCGAACGCCGGTGCGCGGCCGTGGATCGTGTGGAAACCATAGGTCTCCATATAATAGGGGAAGCGCGACGAGCAGCCGATGCCGCTGATGAACACGGTGTTTTCGGGCGCGGTGCCGATTTCGGGCATGGTGCGCTGCACGGCTTTGAGGATCGCATAGTCGCCGCATCCGGGGCACCAGCGGACCTCCTGATCGGTTTCCCAATCCTTGAGCGTCGTGGTGCGCGCGATGGTGGTCATCTCGTTCATCTTAGAGGGCTCCCTCGATCGCGGCTTCGATTTCGGCGATGGTGAAGGGCTGGCCCGACACCTTGTTCACAGGTCTGGCGTCGACCAGATATTGATCGCGCAGCACCGTCTTCAATTGCCCCGTGTTCATTTCGGGCACGATCACCTTGTCGTAGCTTTTCAAAAGCTCGCCGAGATTGGCAGGCAGCGGCCAGATGTGGCGGATATGGACGTGGCTGACATCGGCCCCTTCGGCGCGCTTGCGGCGTACCGCCTGGTGGATCGGGCCAAAGGTCGAACCCCAGCCTACAACCGCCAGTTTGCCGCCCTCGGCGCCGAGTTCGACGACCTGGTCGGGCACCGCGATGCCGTCGATCTTGGCCTTGCGGATGTCGGTCATCGCCTGGTGGTTGCCGGGCGCATAGTTGATGTGGCCGGTGTCGACTTCCTTCTCGATCCCGCCGATGCGGTGAAGCAGGCCGGGCGTGCCGGGCTTGACCCACGGACGCGCGAGCTTTTCGTCGCGGCCATAAGGTTTGAAGCCGCCTTCGGGCGCTTCGGTCAGGAACTGAACCGGGAAATCGTCATAGGCGGTGAGGTCGGGCACCTTCCACGGCTCGGCAGCGTTGGCGATATAGCCATCGGTGAGCAGCATCACCGGCGTCATATATTCGACCGCGATACGGCACGCCTCGATCGCGCATTCGAACGCATCGCCCGGCGAGCGGGCTGCGATCACCGGCATCGGCGCATCGCCGTTGCGGCCATAAACCGCCTGATAAAGATCCGACTGCTCGGTCTTGGTCGGCAGGCCCGTCGAAGGCCCGCCGCGCTGCGAATTGACGATGACAAGCGGCAGTTCGGTCATGATCGCGAGACCCATCGCCTCGCCCTTCAGCGCTATGCCCGGCCCCGACGAGCTGGTCACGCCCAGCGACCCGCCATAGCTCGCGCCGATCGCCGAACAGATCGCAGCAATCTCGTCCTCGGCCTGAAAGGTCGTGACGTCATATTCCTTGAGCCGCGACAGATGATGCAGGATCGCCGACGCCGGGGTGATCGGATAGCCGCCAAAGAACATCGGCAGTTTGGCAAGCTGCGCGCCCGCGACGAGGCCGAGCGCAATGCCCTCGGCCCCCGTCAGCGTGCGATAAAGGCCGGGTTCGGCGGGCGCCGGATCGACATGATGCTGCTTGAGCGGTCCCGCGAGCTCGGCGGTTTCGCCATAGGCGTGCCCCGCATTGAGCGCCGCGATGTTGGCGGCGGCGAGGTCGGGGGCCTTCGCGAATTTCGCGTTGAGCCAGTCGATCAGCGGCTGGCGGTCACGGTCGAACATCCAGAGCGCGAGCCCCAGCGTCCACATATTCTTGCAGCGCAGCGCCTCCTTGTTGCCAAGGCCAAAGGGCTTCACCGCATCCATCGTCAGCTGGCTGATGTTGAGCTTTAAAAGCTGCCATTTGGCGAGGCTGCCGTCGTCGAGGGGATTTGCGTCATATTTCGCCTTGGCGAGGTTGCGGTCGTTGAACTCGCCCTCGTCGGCAATGATCAGCCCGCCGGGCTTCAACTGCGGCACATTGGTCTTGAGCGCCGCGGGATTCATCGCGACGAGCACGTCGGGCGCGTCGCCCGCCGTGTCGATCGCCGACGATCCGAAATTGATCTGAAAGGCCGAAACGCCGAACAACGTGCCCTGCGGCGCGCGAATTTCGGCAGGAAAGTCGGGAAAGGTCGCAAAATCATTGCCCGCGAGCGCCGACGACAGGGTGAATTGTCCGCCGGTCAGCTGCATTCCGTCGCCGCTGTCGCCGGCAAATCGAACCACCACCGCATCCGAAAGGGGGGACTGGCGCGTGTCGCCCGCCCGGTCCTCTACCGCTGTCGCCATTTTTTCTTCTGCCTCAAATCTTGCGAACCTGTGACATGGGCCTAGGCCTCTGCGCCGCAAGCCGCAATTGAGAAAAAATTGTGCGCCGCAAAGGGTGACGCACAGGTGAGTTTCATTTCGGGATTGAATTTGGGCCGCCGATCCCGAATAGCTTGACACAATTCGATCAGGGAGAGACGCGAATGACCGACGGCACCACCCCTTATACACGCCCCGACGTGGCGGCGTTCCTTGCCTTCCTGAACGCGCAGGAAGGGCCGAAGATGGAGGAGTTGCCGCCGACAGGCGCGCGCGAGATGTTCCGCATGATGGGGCAGCTTGCCGACGTTCCGCGCGGCGACATCGCAAAGGTCGAGGATCGGACGATTCCCGGTCCCGCCGGAGAGATTCCGATCCGCATCTATGACAACCGCCCCGACCGCGAGGCAGGGCCCGTGATGGTCTTTTTCCACGGCGGCGGCTGGGTGATCGGCGACCTCGACACCCACGATCCCTATTGCGCGGAAACGGCGCGTCAACTCGACATGCCCGTGATTGCGGTCGATTATCGGCTTGCGCCCGAACACCCCTTCCCGGCCGCGCCAGAGGATTGCGAAGCGGCGGCGCGCTGGGTTGCCGACAATATCGCCTGCACCGGGCTTGTCCTGTCGGGCGAAAGCGCGGGCGGCAATCTGACGATCGCGACCGCGCTCAGCCTGCGCGACAAACCCGCGTCGAAGCCGGTCATCGCGATCCATCCCATCTATCCCGCAGTCACGACGCACAACGACTGGCAAAGCTACCGCGATTTCGGCGAAGGCCATTTGCTGACGCAAGGCGGCATGACCTGGTTCGGCAATCATTATGCCGCCGATCCCGCCGACTATCGCGCGTCGCCGCTCGATTTCCCAGCCGAAGGCCTGCCGCCGACCCTGCTCGTCACCGCCGGCCTCGATCCGCTGCGCGATCAGGGGCGTGCTTATGCGGCCAAGCTGATCGAGGCGGGCGTTCCCACCTATTTTCGCGAGGCGAAGGGCAATATCCACGGCTATATCAACCTGTCGCAGGGCATCCCGAGCGCGAAGGAGGATATTCGCGGCGCACTGACCATATTGAAAGCGATCGTCGCCGAGGCTAGCGGAGCCGCATGATCGACCACGACAAGCTCCCCTATCGCCCCTGCGCGGGCGTCATGCTCGCGAACCGCACCGGCCGTGTCTTTGTCGGCCAGCGACTCGATACGTCGAGCGAGGCGTGGCAGATGCCGCAAGGCGGGATCGACGATGGCGAGGACGCCGAAACGGCGGCGATCCGCGAGCTGGGCGAGGAAACAGGCGTCCACGGCGGGCTGGTCGACATCATCGCGCGCAGTCGCGAGGAATATTTCTATGACCTGCCCGACCATCTGATCGGCAAGATGTGGGGCGGCAAATATCGCGGCCAGCGCCAGCACTGGTTCCTGATGCGCTTCATGGGCGAGGACAGCGACATCAATATCCACACCGAACATCAGGAGTTCCGCGCGTGGCGCTGGGCCGAACTGGACGAGATCGAAAAACTGATCGTCCCGTTCAAACGCGCGCTCTACCGCGGACTGGTCGAGGAATTCGGCCCGCTGGTCTGATCCTTCAGCGCCAGCGCGGTCCGAAAGACATCGGCGAACATCTCAGCCGTCAGCCGCCCGGTGTTCGTGTTGTAGCGCGAGCAATGATAGCTGTCGACGAGGTACCGCCCCTCCGGCAATGGATGGACCGCTCCGTGCGCAAAAGGATGCGCGGCGAGCCGTTCTCCGGCCGCCCGCAGCGCCGCATCATGCGCAATGCGTCCGAGCGCGATCATCACCTTGACGTTGGCAAGAGCCGCGAGCTGCCCCTCCAGAAACATCCGGCACTGCGCAATTTCCGCGGGCGTCGGCTTGTTCTGCGGCGGCAGGCATTTGACGCTGTTGACGATGATCGCGCCGTCGAGCGCCAGCCCGTCGTCGACGCGCGCGTCATATCGGCCCTTGGTCAGCCCGAAAGCGGCGAGGGTCGCGAACAGCAGGTCGCCCGCATAATCGCCCGTGAACGGCCTTCCCGTGCGGTTGGCGCCATGCTTGCCCGGCGCCAGTCCGACGAGGGCGAGCCACGCGGCGGGGTCGCCAAAGGCGCGGACCGGGGCGTTCCACCAGTCGGGATGCTCGGCCTGGCACGCGCGGCGCAGCGCGACCAGCCGCGGACAACGGGGACAATCGCGCGGCGGCTCGGTTCCGGGGAGCGGGCTATCAATTTCCATATAGCTGCGATAGGCGCGCGGACATGAACGATGCAATGCCGCTGCCGTTATATGCCATCGGGCTCGGGTCGAATCGCCGCCACGCGCGCTATGGCGACCCCCGCCGGGTGCTGCTTGCGGCGCTGGCGGCGCTCGAAAGCGAGGATGTCGAGGCGGTCGATGCCAGCCCGATCATCGCGAGCGATCCGATTGGTCCCTCGCGCCGCCGCTACGCCAACGCCGTCGCCCTTGTTGCGTCGGAACTCGCCCCGCCCGAAATGCTCGCGCGCTTGCAGGCGATCGAGGCGCGCTTCGGCCGCCGCGCCGGGCAGCGCTGGGGCGCGCGTACGCTCGATCTCGACATATTGCTCTGGTCGGGCGGCGCCTGGTCCGATGCAGCGCTCACCATCCCCCACCCCGCGCTTACCGATCGTGCGTTCGTGCTCGGTCCGCTGCGCGCCATCGTGCCCGAATGGCGTCATCCGCTCTCCAGCCACAGTATCCGCCAGCTCGCCGCGCGCCTTGTCCGTCCAAAGCCGGTTGACCGCTGCGTCCCAGCGCACTAGGGCGGCGGCTCATTTCGTGCGCCGCACCGTTCCGGCGCCGGATGGGCCCTTAGCTCAGTCGGTAGAGCAACTGACTTTTAATCAGTAGGTCGCTGGTTCGAACCCAGCAGGGCTCACCACATTTAAACCACTATGATTCCATAAGCAGCGCCGACACATGCCCGGCAGCGCCCACAGGCACGCCGCCCCAGTGGAGGAAGACAATTGACCACGCTGATTACCGGAGCCGCCGGATTTATCGGAATGCAGGTCGCGGCGGCCTTGCTTCGCCGCGGCGAGGGCGTGGTCGGCATCGACAATTTCACGCCCTATTATTCGGTGGAACTCAAGCGCGCGCGGGTCGCGGAGCTGACCGCACGGTTCGGCGATCTCTTCACCCTCCTCGACGTCGATTTCGGTGATGCAACGGCGCTCACGGCCGCGCTGGCGCACCATGACATCGACCGGATCATCCACCTCGGCGCGCAGCCGGGCGTGCGCTATTCGCTCGAAAATCCGGCCGCCTATGTTCACTCGAACATCGCGGGGCATGTCAACATATTGGAACTGGCGCGCCACCGCGCGATTTCGCATCTGGTTTATGCGTCGTCATCGTCGGTTTACGGAATGCGTGCCGATGCTCCTTTTCGCGTCGCCGACCGCGCCGACGCGCCGATCTCGCTCTATGCAGCGACCAAACGCGCCGACGAACTGATGAGCGAAACCTATGCCCATCTGTTCCGGATTCCCCAGACCGGCCTGCGCTTCTTCACCGTCTATGGCCCGTGGGGTCGCCCCGACATGGCGGTGTGGAAATTTACCGAGGCGGTGCTGCAGGGGCGGCCGATCGACGTCTATAATCATGGCGATATGCGCCGCGACTTCACCTTCATCGACGATATTGTGAACGGCGTGGTTCTGGCGCTCGACAATCCACCACCCGACGATCGGCGCGAAAAGCCGGGGGGCTTCTTTACCCCGCATCGGCTGTACAACATCGGCAACAATCGGTCGGAACAATTGACCGACCTGATCGCCGCGATCGAAGCCGCGTGCGGACGCAAGGCCGCGGTCAACCTGCTGCCGATGCAGGATGGTGATGTCTACCAGACCGCCGCCGACATCGGGGACATCGGCCGCGACCTGGGCTTCGCGCCGACCACGCCGATCTCGATCGGTGTTCCGGCCTTTGTCGAATGGTATCGGGACGAATGGCTGCCCCGCAGGGTCTGAGCGTCACCAGCGCAGAAAACGCGGCAGGATCAGCCGCCCCGCGACCGCCGAAATGACGACCGCCAACCCGTGCCACAATGCGATGTGGATCAGATCGTCGTCGGCGCAGTGCAGACCAATGATCGTGGCCCCCGCGGCGCCCGACGCAAGGCCGATCACCCAGCCCGCGCGCGCCGGAGAGGTCGGAGCCGCCGATTTCAACCATAAGAACAAGGCGGCCCCGACACCCAGTCCCGAGGCGATGCCAAGCGACAGGCAATGGGCATCCAGCCCATTACGCGCCGCATCCATCGCCGCATGGCCGTCGCCGACCGCCAGCAGCAGCGCCGCAAGCGGCAGCGAAAGCGCCGCGAGCACCGCCCAGCGCCAGCCGTTATAGTCGCGTCCGACGCCGGGCAGCCCCATGCGCAGCGCGCTCCACGCCGCGGCCGCGCCCGTCGCCGCGATGAGCCAGAAGCTGAGCATCGACAGCGCCGGCATCCCGCCCGCGGCAAGATCATGGCGCATCCCGTACAGCCACAGGAGCAATATCGCCCCTGCAAGCCACCCCAGCGCCGTCCAGAGCAGGCCGCGAGCCATTTTTTTGGGTGGCACCGGCTTCAGTTCGTCAGCCAGCCCATCGATCAGATTGTCGATCGATCCCTCGTTCATTTTATTCACTTTCAATCAGTTGAGCGAGTTTCTTAAGGCCGCGGTGAATGTTGACCTTGACCAGAGATTCGCTTTGTCCGCAGATTTTCGAGGCCTCGGCGATCGACGCGCCCTCGATCTTGACCAGGGTGATCGCTTGGGCCTGTCCAGGCGGCAGCAAGGTCATCAGCCGGTCGATGCTGAGCCGGGCATGGACCGCCTCGTCCTTCGCGCCGACCGCGGCATCATGGTCGCCAAGCTCGACCTCCTCCTTCTGTCGCCGCAGCATGTCGATCCAGCGATAACGGGCGATCGCCGCGAGCCATGGCAGAAAGGGCCGGCCGCTGTCCCACGTCGCCAGCTTGCGATGCATCGACACCAAGGTTTCCTGGATCAGATCGTCGATCTGGTGCGGCGCGATCCGGCGCGCGAAATAGCGTGCAAGCCAGTGGCGGCAAGCGCCGAGCAGCGCGCGATAGGCCGCACGATCCCCGCACTGCGAAGCGGCCATCAACCGCGCGAGCGAGGGTTCGTCGAGGCTCATCTCCTGCGCAGCCTAGCAAAAAGCGTATCCAGCGCGAACAGCCCGCCGCCGCGCACGATCAGCATCGCCGCCATCGCGGCCCATAGCGAATGGGCCGGCCACCAGGCGTCGGGAAAAACGAAGATCTGGATCACCAGCGTCATCACGAGCAGCGCCGCGGCCGAAAAGCGCGTCGCGAGGCCAACGAGCAGCAAGGCCGGAAACAGGTGCTCGGACCACACGGTCAGCGGGGCGGCAAGCGCGGGATCGAGTGGCAGGCCCGAAAATTCATTGGCGAACAGCTCATATTGAATGGGGTCGATCGCGGGAAAGCCGCTCGCGGCGAGCTTGGTCTGCCCCGACCGCCAAAAGACACCGGCGAGCGCAGCACGCATCAGAAGCAGCGCCGCACCCTCGGCAATCCGCGACGATGCGATCAAGGCAGTGCGATCGTAAAGACGGACCAGATGTTTCATTCATCCCACCTTTCAAAAGCCCCGGCGTCGATCAGCGCCGCAATCGCTGCGCCGCCACCCGGATGCCGTTCGTCGAGGAGCGCGATCAGAGTGCCGAGCGCCGTCGGGTCGGCCGCGGCCGCCAGCACTGCCTTCTCGGCGGGGTGCGCCGCGAACAAGCGGACGTCGGCGTCGGGACGCGTGACAAGGACTGCCGCCGTATCCGGCGCGAAGGCGGCGTCGATCAGCGGGGCAGAACCGGGCGCGAGCGGCACGATCCGCGCGGCCGGATGATGGCGGACCCGAAGCGCGAGGAGCCCGGCTTCGCCACCTCCCGCCAGCTCGGCCAGTTGCAGCGCGCGGGCGTCGGCGGCGTGATAGCTTTCGAGCCATGCCCATTCGACACGCGCGATCGAAGCGGCGACCGGATCGGTCAACCAATCGGCGAATCCGGCGCCAATGTCGGCCAGTGCGCGCCGCCCTGCCCCGCCCGATTCGACGAAAGCCCGCGACAGCCGGTTGAACGCGCCCGCGCCGAGATGGGCGCGCAGGCGCGGAAAACTTTCCTCCAGCGCGACGAGGCGCGCGTGCGAAATGCTATTGGCGTGAACGCGCAGCCCGCGAAGAACCGCAGCCTCATCGCCCGCGAAAAGTCCGGCCGGCAAATGCCGCGGACCAAGGAGCAGCGTCGCTGCCACCGCCGCCTGATCGCCGTCAAGCATCGACGAGTTCCAGCACGGCGTCAGCGCGCGCTGCCTCCGCCATCAGTACCGCCCAGTCGGGCACATCGCTGTCCCATTCGATCAGTATGGGCCGTGGTCCGGCCCGGCGCAGAAAACGCGCGAGCAGCGCCCAGCAGCTACTCCGCACCGGCGATCCATGATCGTCGATCGCAATTCGTCCCCCGCCGCCGTCATCCTTCACGGCGTGGCCGGCGACATGGATTTCGCCGACCAGCGCGGGGTCGATCGCATCCAGCCAGGTTTCGGCGTCGAACCCCAGGTTGAAGGCCGATACCTCGACATTGTTGATGTCGAGGAGCAGCCCGCAGCCGCTGCGGCGGCAAAGCGCGTGGAGAAAGGCTGCCTCATCCCAATCGTCGTGCGCATAGGCCAGATAGCGCGAAGGATTTTCGATGAGGATGCGGCGGCCAAGCCGGTCCTGAACGCGGCCCACCCCGGCCGCAAAATGGTCGAGTGCGGCGTTCGTATAGGGGATGGGCAGCAGGTCGGGAAATTTGTCGCGCGGCGTGCTGCTCCAGCTGAGATGATCGGACACCATCGCGGGCCGGTATCGATCGCAGAGCAGCGCCAGCGCGTCGAGTTCTTGCGGGTCAGGGCCGTCTGTCGACCCGATCGAGAGGCCGACCGAATGAAAGCTGACCGGCACCCGGTCGGCGATCGCGGCCAACCAGCGGTGCGGCGGCCCGCCCGCGCCGAAATAATTTTGGGGATGCACCTCGACCCAGGCGGGCGCCGCGCCCCGCTCCCACGCCGCGAGCACATCGGCATAGTGACGGGCTTTCAGCCCGATACCGGCGCGCCGGGGCAGCGAGGGAGACGGGGTAGCGGCCACGGGATCAGCCCTTCTTGGGTACCGGTTTGGCATTGCCCTTATGCGCGGTCAGCGTGCCGCCCATTTTTTCGCAAGCACCCTTGGCGACATATTTCCAGGCATTACCCTGATAGTCGACGGTCGAAGTGCCCGCACAGCTCGTACCGGGGCCGGCGGCACAGTCGTTCTTGCCCTTGAGCGCGACGCCATAGCATTTTTCCTTGGCGCCTTCGGCCGCGATGGCGCTTCCGGTCGCGGCATGGCCCGCGGCGAGCGCGAGCACCGCCGAAGCGGCGAGCGACAGTTTCAGCGATTGGGTCATCGGAATCTCCCTGATAAATGGATCGATGCGGAGGATGGCATCATCCATGGGTTCGCGCGCTGCCCGCAAAAGGTTACGAACGACACGGGCGGCAATTGGCAGCGGAGCGCCAATCGCTTAGGAGCAGCGGGCCGGTCGCCATTCGATCGGCGGAGGGAAAAGCGCAGGATGAACATTCTTCTGACCGGCGGCACGGGCTATATCGGCAGCCATGTCGCGGCCACGATGGCCGCGGCGGGCCACCGCGTCACCTGTTACGACAATCTGTCGAACAGCGACGCCGCGGTGATCGACCGGCTGGAAGCGATCACCGGCGCCGCGATCCCGCTCGTGATCGGCGACATCCGCGATGGCGACGCGCTGCGCCGGGCGATGCGCGGCCACGCGATCGAGGCCGTGATCCATTTCGCGGGACTGAAGGCCGTCGGCGAGTCGGTGGCCGAACCGATCAAATATTATGACAATAATGTTCGCGGCACGCTGTCGCTGATCGAGGCGATGATCGACTGCGGCGCCAAGCGGCTCGTCTTTTCGTCGAGTGCCACCGTTTACGGCGAACCGCAATATCTCCCGATCGACGAGGATCATCCGACATCCGCCACCAATCCCTATGGCCGGACCAAGTTGATGATCGAGGAGATGCTGGCGGACGTCGCGGCAGCCGATCCGGCGTGGCGCATCGCCATCCTGCGCTATTTCAACCCCGTCGGCGCGCATGACAGCGGCCTGATCGGAGAGAATCCCAATGGCGTCCCCAATAATCTGATGCCCTTCATCAGCCGCGTCGCCGCGGGCAAGCTCAACGAATTGTCGGTATTCGGCGACGATTACGATACACCCGACGGCACCGGCGTGCGCGACTATATCCATGTCGTCGATCTGGCCGCGGGCCATGCGGCGGCGCTGGCCGCCATAGCGGCAAGCGACCGCCCGCTCGCGACATGGAATCTCGGCACGGGACAAGGCTATTCGGTACTCGACATGGTGAAAGCGTTCGAGCGCGTGAACGGCGTCGCCATCCCCTATCGCATTGCACCCCGGCGCGCGGGCGACATCGCAAGCTGTTTCGCGAGCCCCGATCGCGCCGCGGAGGAACTCGGCTGGCGTGCGGAACGCGACCTCGACGCCATGTGCGCGTCGAGCTGGCGGTTCGAGCGGACCTTGGCGACGCGGAACGCGGAATAGTTTTGATCACATCGTCATTGCGAGCGCAGCGAAGCAATCCAGGGTGGTTTACGCTGCTCTGGATTGCTTCGCTGCACTCGCAATAACGGAGTTGGATGCCTGGGCGCTACTCCAGCCACCCCGCCGTCTGCGCCAGCACCCAGACGCCGATCGCAAGGAACAGCGCCGCTGCGACAAGGCGGATTTTGGCAAGATCGACGCGCTTCAGCAGTTCATTGCCGAGGAAAATCGCGGGCACATTGGCGATCATCATGCCGAGCGTTGTGCCCGCCGTAACGGCGACGACTGCCTGATACTGCGCCCCTAGCGCAATCGTTGCCACCTGCGTCTTGTCGCCCATCTCGACAAGGAAGAAGGCAACAAGCGTCGTCAGAAAGGCACCGTAACGCGGCCGCGGCGCATCTTCTTCCTCAAATTTGTCGGGGATCAGCGTCCAGGCCGCCATGGCGATGAACGACGCACCGATCGCATAGCGAAAGACCGGACTGTCGAGGAATGCCGCAGCCTGCGCGCCGAGCAGCGCCGCAAGCGCATGATTCGCCAGCGTCGCCGCCAATATGCCGAGGATGATCGGCAGCGGGCGGCCAAAGCGCGCCGCGAGCAGGATGGCGAGCAATTGCGTCTTGTCGCCGATTTCGGCGAGCGCGACGATAGCGGTCGAGGTGAACAGGGCTTCCATGATGACTCCAGGGCCGGGCGGCGGATGATTCCAACGGACATCGAACCCGCCGCCCGGCCCGGACGGAAGCTCGACGCCATTGGTCTCGCCCAAGCGGTGTCCCGCTTCCACCGCACCATGACCTCTCGGCCAAGTATGTTGACGCGGCGGCCCGTCGCACGCGACGGCTGGCTACTCCCCAGATGACGCGGCGGAACTAGACGGCGGCGGCGCTTCTGGCAAGTCCGAAGCCGCGGCGGCGGCCTTTTCGGATTCGGCAATGTCGGCATCCATCGCTTTGGCGCGCGCTTCGATCTCCTTCGCCGCCTTGTCGTAGCGGGTCTCGAAGTCGGGCTCGTCCTTGCACGCGGCAAGAAACAGCAACGGCACGAGCAGGAGGGCGGCGCGCATCAATAATCCTTGCGGTAACGGATCGACAGGTTCGACTGACCCGACCCGCCCGCCTGGCTGAGCAGGGAAAGCGCCGGCGTCAGGCTGATCTCGAGCTGGGTCGCGGTGTAGCCGCGCGCATCGGTGATCACCTCAAGATAGATGTCCTTGGTGATATATTGCCCCGCCGCGAGCGCCGCGCCGCGACCGATCGTATCGTCGGGCCCCAGCACGCGAAGGCGGTCGATCCCTGCGGCCGACTGGAGCGCGCCGAGCGGACTGAGCCCCCCGCCCCCGCTGCTGAGCGCGTTCAGCGAGGAGGCGAGCTGCACCGCCTGAAGCGGCGACAGCGTCGTGATCGAATCGCCGAACAGGATGCGCGAAACGATTTCGTCCTGCGGCAGCCCCGGTACGCTGGAAAAGGCGACCTGGGGATTGCTGGCGCGTCCCGTAACGCTGACGTTCACCGTCACCGTCTCGATCGTGTCGCTGGCGATCAGGCGGATCGCTGGGTCGAAGGCATCGCCGGTCGGGAAGGTCACGCGCCCTTCCTCCAGTTCGAACGAACGCCCGGCAAAGCCCAGTGTCCCGCGTACCAGCTCGATCTCGCCGGTCACGCGCGGCGCCTCGGTCGTCCCGCGCAGCGTGACATCGGCCTTCCATTCGGATTCGAGCCCCATACCGCGAACGTAAATCTCGTCGGAGGCGCGCAGGCGAATATCGAGACGGATGCGATCGAACAAACTGCTGCCCACCGCGGCGAGCCCGTCGCCGCTGATCCGCGTCCGCCCCGCTGGCGGTTTGCGCCGCACGCCCGACAGCACCGGCACCTGCGCCGCCCCTTCGCGCACGATACGGTAGCGCGTTTCGGGAAGGCGCAGATCCCCCGACAGTAACGCGGTCTGTCCCGCCACCTTTTCGAGCCGCAAATTGCCCGTTGCACGCGCCGCGATATTCTCGCTGCGCGCCAGCCGCGCATTGTCGAGCGTCGCAGCAATGTCCATCGGATAGCCATCGGCCTGCGACAGGCTGAGATAGCCCTTGGCCGCGAGCGTACCGTCACCTGCCCTGGCCGTGAGATCGGCGATCTCCAGCCGGTTGCCGGTAAAGCGGCCGTTCACTGCCATTCCCGTCAGCCGCGTGCCATAGGTCTGGTTTTCATAGACCATATCGCGCCCGCGCACGACGCCGTCGAGGCAGGGATCGGCGACCTGACAACCAAAATCGGCGGCGACCGCGACCGGGCCCGAGACATTCTGATCGGCGGGGCCAAAAAAGGAATAGAGCGTATCGGCCGGCCCGTTATAGCGGATGCCGCCGCCCAGCGGCGCCGCGCGCAGCCGCTCGGTCCATGCGCCCGCGCCGGGACCCAGCGGTCGGAGCGATGCCTGAATGCGGCCGATCACCGTGCCTCTTTTGCGCATGACCGCGCGCACCTCACCCCCATCGGCGAGCAATTTGCCGGCGAAGTTGACATCGACCGGCTGGCTCACCGAAGCCGCGGTGGTGCGCGTGAAATCGGCGATCGTCAGCCGTGCGTCGGCGCGCGGGAAAGCGTCCGCACTGGTCTGCTCGAAATCGAGACTGCCGCTCGCGCGGCCGCCGAGCCCCATGTCGGGATAGACCGCGTTGAGGATCGCCATATTGACGCGGTCAAGCCGCGACTGGAGCATGATGCCCTCGCCGAACCGCCCCGCGACGCGCGCGCTGCTGCGGCGGCCGAGGTCGATGGTCGTCGGCAGCAGCTCGTAGCCATCGGGGCCGGGAATGATCCGCGCGGGCGAGGTTGTACGGAAATTGATGCCGGTCGCGCGGCCCTGAACCGATGCGCGCCAAAGGTCGGGCTTCAAATCGGCGTTGGCGGCGATGCGGAAGGGAACGCCGCTCACCCCCTCGACCAGCGCCTGCGCCTTGCCGCTGCCGCCGCGATAATCGACCTTCACGCGCGCGACGGCGATGTCATAGTCGCGGATCTGCGTATCGGCGACCTGGATGTCGGCGACGATGTGCGGCGTGTCGTACAGCGTCACATCGGCGTCAACCACGGCCGAGCCCACCGCGAGGCCCGCCGGACCGGGGAGCACCACATTGTTCGCGCGGACATTGATTGCGGCGGCCTGATGCTCGCCAGCGGCCGAGAGCCGCACGAGGCCGCCAAGCCCTTGTCCCGAAGCATCCAGCCGGCCGGTGAACGGCCCCGCAGCGCTCTGGACCAGCCGCCCGCGAAAACCGATGCCCGACAGGTCGCCGCGCTCGACATCAATCGTCAATGGCCCCGCGGCGGTGAGCAGCACGACATCGGCGGCGAGCGGGCCATAATCGGTCTCGCCCGTCGCGGCGAGGCGATAACCGTTCGGCGCGCCCGTCACGCGCCCGACCAGATTGACGAGGCCGATGCCGAGTCCCGGCCGCTCGGCGGTGACCACGGCCTGCGGATCGCTGATCGTTCCGGCGAGCTCGACGCCGAGCGGGCCATAATCGGCCGACGTCGCCCCCGCGGTAAGGCGGATCTGACCGCTGGGCGCATAACTTCCCTGCCCGCCGGTGACGCGCAGCCGCGGCGCCGTCAGCCGCACCCCGGAAAAGCGCACGACGCCGTCGGTGCCGTAGCGAACATCGCCGACCGCAGTGGCATTGCCGCCCAGAAAGTCGCGCACGCCGGAGTTGAAGAGCCGCGTCGAACGCGCGCGCACGCGGCCTGCGATTTCAAAGCCGCCGCGCGGCGCGGTCTTGAGGTCGGCGTCGGTGTCGATGTCGAAGATGCCGACGCTTTCGATCCGGTAATCATTGACCCGCCCGTCGATCGCGCCGGTATAAAAACCACGACCCAAATCCGCGATCACGATCGCCTTGGCGTCGATTCGCGGCGAGCGGAGGCGCAGATTGTCGCTGAGAATGCGGCCGTCGCTATAGGCAAGGTCTCCGTCGAGCCGCACCTCTGCCAGCGTTCCGCCCGCAACGGTGTCGAGCCCGCGGATGCGCGCCGCGCGCCCCGCGACGGGGATGAGGATCTGGTCGGCATCGACGCGCGCCTTGCCCGCGATGCTCAGCCGGTCGACGACGATGTCGTTCACCGCAAGGCTTGCGGCGTTCGCCTGATACTCGACCGTCGGCAGCGCAAATTCGCCGTCGAGCGTCGCGGTCGCGCGAAGGCCGCTGGCGCGGAGCGCCGGCGCGATGGCGGCAGGGCGAAGGATATTGACCGCGAGCGCCAGCCCTTCGTAGCGATTGGCGCCGAGGTCGACCCCGCCGCTGATGCCGAGCTCGGCCGCACCCGACGATAGGCGTCCGTCGAGCACGGCCTTGCGCTCGGCAAGACGCGCCTTCACGTCGATGGCGGTTTCGGGCGCCAAAAGCGCGGCCGCGGGGCCGCTGAGCAGGCGTGAGGGCTGGGCATTGCCCCTCGCGGCAAAATCGCCGTCGCGCGCCGTCAGGGCGATGCGGGCAAGCGGCGCCGTCCCTAGATTGGCGGTCAGATTGCCGTTCCACGCCTTCCAGTCGCCGCGGCCATCGAGCTTGGCGGTCAGCGTCTCGTCGAAGCCGCCCATCGCGGCGAGCACACCGCCCGCGGGCGCGGTGAGGTCAAGCGTCATTGCCAGCCGGTTCGCTTCGGGAACGGCGTCGAGGAGCAGCTTCAGCCTGTCGCCCTTGCCGCCCCCGCCAATGGTTGCGGCGCTGGCAGTGATTTGCGCGCGCCGATCGGCGATCGCAACGCGCCCGTCCACCGTCGCGACCTGTCGCTCACCCGCCACCGCGGGCTCGAAGACGAAGCGATCGACGCGCAGACGCCCGACGTCGATATCCAGATCGGGGAGCAGCGGGTCGCCCGTATCGGGTACAGGCTTGAACGCCGGTAGCCGTTCCATCACCAGCGTTTCGGCGGTCGCCGAACGAATGTCGATATGGTTCGCGAGATAGCGGACGGGGCGCCAGTCGATGCGCAGTTCGGGCGAACGCAGGAACACGCCTTCGGGATCGGACAGCGTGAAGTCGCGGACAACCATCCGCCCGTAAAGCGAACCGTCGAGGCGGCCGATGCCGATTTTCATCCCGTTTTCGAACTGATATTTTTCCACCTGGGTGACGACGAAGCGCCGCCCTGCGTCGCTGTTCAGCCCGATCAGGAACAGCGCGAAGAAAAGGACGAGGCCGAGCAGCGTATAGCCCGCACCGCGCAGGATCGCGCGCGGCCAGGTCCGCGCCGCCGCGGGGGGCGCCGTATCGGCCGCTGGCACGTCATCCGCCATCAGAAGGCCTGCCCGATCGAGACATAGACGCTGACGCGCGCTTCGCCCGGCTTGCGCGCGATCGGGGTGGCGATGTCGAAACGCATCGGGCCGAAATTGGTATAATATCGCGCGCCGATGCCCGCGCCGAAGCGCAGATCCTGAAAGGTCGGGGCCGACCTGCGATAGACTTGCCCTGCATCGACAAAGCCCACGACGCCGAAATTGCCGAACCGGTAGCGCGCCTCGAGAGCCATCTCGTTCACGCTACGCCCGCCGATCGGATCATTATTGGGGTCTTTGGGGCCCAGTTCCTGATAGCCGAAACCGCGCACCGACCCGCCGCCGCCGGCATAAAAGCGCCGCGACGGGGCCAGCCGTTCGCGCGCCGCCCCCAGGATCGATCCGACGCGAAGCCGACCGGCGAGAACGATGTTGTCGGTCACCGGATAATAGCCGCTGATGTCGGTACGCAGCCGCGCATAGGGGGAAAAGCGGCCCGCCAGCGATCCTTCGGGCTGAATCAGCGATGTGATGCGAAAGCCCTTGGTCGGATCGAGCAGGCTGTCGGTGCGATCCATGCCGACCTGCCCGGTCAGCCCCAGAATGGTATAAAAATCGAACGACCGGCCGCCGCTCGCAAAATCATAATCATCCTCGCGCGTCGCGATGAGCTCGACGCCATAGGCATAAGTGAATTTCTTTTGCCAGATCGGCGTCGAATCATAGCTGACGCGCGCGCCGACGCGGCCGGTCAGCGCCTCGAAAGCGTCATAGTTGCTGCGCGTCGCTTCGGCGACGAGTTCGAACGTCCGGTCGCGGCGCCCGGCATTCGACCGGCGGAGCGTTGCGCCGATTCCCTGTTCCTGCGTTCCGATCACGCCGCGAAAGGTGAGTGCGCCTTCGGGCGGGAACATGTTGCGGTGCGTCCAGCTGCCCTCGAGCCGCAACCCCTCTCCCGTGCCATAGCCCGCGCTCGCGGCGATGGTGCGCGGCGGTCCGGCCTGCTGCGTCACCAGCATCGTCACATATTCGGTATCGTCGCCCGCGCTTTCGCCCGTCGGCTGCGGCTCGGCGGCGACGGTCGCAAACAGTCCGGTGGCGACGAGCGCCTGCCTCAGATCATCGACCTTGCGGCTGTCGTAAAGGTCCCCGCGCTTGAAGCGCGCCAGCACCGCGACATGATCGGCATCGAAGACCAGATCACCCGTCGTCTCGATCCCCCCGAAGCGCGAGCGCTTCCCGATGGTCACCGGCAGGGTGTAAACCCCCTCGCCGGTCGCACCGTCGAGCAAAATGTCGCGCTGTCCCACTTCGGTGAAGGGATAGCCCGCTTCGGGAAGCTTGAGGGCCAGCGCGGCCTCGGCCCCCTGGATCCGCTGCGCGACGATCGGCTCGCCCTCGCTCAGCGGGAAATTTTCGGCGATCAGATCAGGCGGGATCGTCGGGTCGGCGTCGACGATGATGTCGGCGAGCGTGTAGCGCTGCCCCGGCGTGACGTCGATGATCGCGGTGATCGAGCGGCTGCGGCGCCCCTGCCCTTCTTCGCGCGCGCCGCGTTCAATGCGCGTATCGACGACCGCGTCATAATAGCCTTCGGACGCGAGGATGCGCTGCATGAGTTCGCCGTCCGCGGCCAGGCGCGCACGGATCATCGCCGCATTGTCCGCCTTGCCATCGCCGTCATAGAGCGCCGACAAATCGCCGAACAAATCGGCCAGATCGACATCGGTGCTGTCGTCGGCGGCGTCGAGCCCATTGACCTGGACCTGATAGGCGAGCTCGCGATGATCCTCATCTTCGGCCGCTTCCGCAAATTCGACCGGCTCGACGTCGAAGCTGTCGAGCGGCGGCAGCGGCGCGGCTAGGTCGCTGTCGCCAATGGGCGCATCGCCGATCGCTTCGACCGCATCGCCATCGGCGAGCGCGGGGACGGGAACACCGTCGATCGCAGGAGCGTCCGAACCGTCGGCGCGTTCGGACGCATCCTCGTCTTCGGCCTCGCCGCGCGCGGCCTCCGCCGCCTGTCGGCGTTCGAACTCGGCAATCGATTCGAGCGGACGGTCGAGTTCGGGATCGTCCTCGGCGGCAATCTTCGGGATCGCCTTGTCAAACTCCTCGTCATCGATGATCGGTTCGACCGCGGGCAGCGCGGCTTCGGGCGGCGGCGGCGAAGGGACGGCGATTGGATCGTCGGGGGCGGTTTCAGGGGCGGTTTGCGCCGCCGCGTCCCCCGGTTGCTGACCCGCCGCCGGCTGCGCCGCGATCAGCGCGGGACAGGCAGCGGCGCCGACCAGCAACCAACGCATCCGCGCCAACCGGGCGTTGGAATCTTCGCAGGATATTTCAGATTTTTGCATCTGCTGGCCACCGATAGACGCTTGTGGCCCCACAGTTTTGGCTGCGCAACCCGATTCTCCCCTTTGCCAAAGCCAACGCGCCGATATGGGGACGGTTCCCCCGCGGTGCGGCGGGTCGCAGGCGTCCGGTCAGCTCAGCTGTCGGCGCCAAAGAGGTCGCGGCTGTAAACCTTGTCCGCAACATCGGCGAGTTCGTCGGTGATGCGGTTCGCGATGATGATGTCGGCTTCGGCCTTGAAGGCGGCGAGGTCGCGGATCACGCGCGAGTTGAACAGCCGGTCTTCCTCGATCAGCGGCTCATAGACGATCACCTCGATCCCCTTGGCCTTCACCCGCTTCATCACGCCCAATATGCTGCTCGCGCGGAAATTGTCCGATCCCGCCTTCATCGCGAGGCGGTGGATCCCCACGACGCGCGGATTGCGCTTGATCACCTCCGACGCGACGAAATCCTTGCGCGTCGTGTTCGACGAAACGATCGCCTGGATCAGATTCTGCGGCACATCCTTATAATTGGCGAGCATCTGCTTGGTGTCTTTGGGAAGGCAATAGCCGCCGTAGCCAAAGGACGGATTGTTGTAGAAGCTCCCGATCCTGGGGTCGAGGCATACGCCTTCGATCACCTGCCGCGAATCGACGCCGTGCGCGGCGGCATAGGTGTCGAGCTCGTTGAAAAAGGCGACGCGCATCGCAAGATAGGTGTTCGCGAACAGCTTGATCGCCTCCGCCTCGGTATTGCCCGTTTGCAGGATAGCGGCGTCGGGCTTCAGCGACCCTTCGAGCAGCAGCCGCGCGAAATCGGCGGCGCGGGGATGCGTATTGCCGACGATGATCCGCGACGGGTAAAGATTGTCGTGCAGCGCGCGCCCTTCGCGCAGGAACTCGGGTGAAAAGACGATGGCGTCGCTGCCATGGTCGGCGCGCATCCGTTCGGTGAAACCCACCGGGACGGTCGATTTGACGACGATCAATGCCCCCGGCGCCAGCTTCAGCGCGTCGGCGATCACGCTTTCGACGCTGCCCGTGTTGAAATAATTGGTGTCGGGATCATAGTCGGTCGGCGTAGCGACGATCACGAACTGCGCCCCGGCATAGGCAGCCTGCTTGTCGGTGGTTGCCACGAGGTCCAGCACCTTGTTCGCCAGATAATCCTCGATCTCAGCATCGACGATCGGCGATCGCCGCGCGTTGAGGAGATCAACCTTGCGCGCGTCGATGTCGAGCGCGACAACCTTGTTGCGCTGCGCGAGCAGAATCGCGTTCGAGATGCCGACATAGCCCGTGCCGACGACGGCGATTTTCACGGGCGTCTCCTGTTCTGAAGTCAATGGCTTATCCTTCTGCGCGCGCCGAACCTGGCCGAGCCGTCCGTAGCGCCAGCGCGGCGGCCGCTCAATGCGTCATGTGCCACAAAAGGTCGTGTAGGGCGCAGCGTCGACCGGGCCGGGTTCGGCGAAGCGTTCAAGCCCCGCTCGCGCCACGAACGGGTCGCGCACGACGTCGAGCAGCTCGCGCCAGGGCGCAAGGTCGCCCGCTTCGGCGGCTTCGAGCGCCGCCTCGACCAGATGATTGCGCGGGATATAGAGCGGATTCACCCGGTCCATCGCCTCGGCGAGTTCCAGAGGGTTTTGCGCGCCCTCCTCGATTCGCTGCCACCAGGCGGCGATCCAGGGCGCCATCGCATCGGGTGCCGGCAGCAGCGCCTGCATCGTCGCCCCCTCGCCCCGCAGCAGCATGGCGAGCGCGCGAAAGAAGGAGGTGAAATCGACGCCATGTTTTTCCAACTCGTCGAACAGGCTGTCGATCAGTTCGGCGTCGTCGCCTGCGCCTTCCGCCAGACCCAGCTTCTGCCGCACATGCGCCTGCCACCGGCGCCGGAACTTTGCGGGAATCGCATCGACGAGCGCTTTCGCGGCGTCGACGTCGCTGGGCGCGACGCGGTGGATTGCGGGCAGCAGCGCCTCGGCAAAGCGCGCCATATTCCAGTGCATGATCTGCGGCTGGCGGCCATAGGCATAGCGGCCGCCGGTGTCGATCGAACTGAACACGGTGTTCACCGCAAAACGGTCCATGAAGGCACAGGGACCATAATCGATCGTCTCGCCGCTGATCGCCACATTGTCGGTGTTCATCACCCCGTGGATGAAGCCGACACCCAGCCAGCGCGCGATGAGATCGCATTGCAGGTCGATCACCCGGTCGAGCAGCGCAAGGTGCGGATTGGCGGCATCGACAAGGTCGGGAAAATGCCGCGCGATGCTGTAATCGGACAGCCGGACGACATGATCCGCGCCATAATGCGCGGCAAAGAATTGAAACGTGCCGACGCGGATATGGCTGCTCGCCACGCGGGTGAGCACCGCCCCCGGATGCGCGCGCTCGCGCTGAACCCGGTCGCCCGTCGCAACCGCGGCGAGCGAACGCGTCGTCGGTACCCCCATCGCCGCCATTGCTTCGGACACAAGAAATTCGCGCAGCACCGGCCCGATCGCCGCCTTGCCGTCGCCATTGCGCGAAAAGGCGGTGGGCCCCGATCCCTTGAGCTGAATATCGAAACGCGCGCCGTCGGGTGCGACGATCTCTCCCAACAGCAGCGCCCGGCCGTCACCGAGTTGCGCCGAAAAATGCCCGAACTGGTGCCCGGCATAGGCGAGCGCGATCGGCGCAGCGCCGTCAGGAATCGCTTCGCCCGAGAAGGTGCGCGCAAGCTCATCGTCCGTCGAACCCGCGACCTCGAATCCCAGGCGTTCGGCAAGCACATGGTTGAAGAGGAGCAGTTTCGGCGCGCCGGGCTTGGTGGCTTCGGCAGGCGCGTAAAAGCCGTCCATGGAATCGTGGAAACTATTGTCGAAACCAAGGATCATATAGCCTTCCCACTCATACAATCTTGCCCGCTATCGCAGCGCGGCTTATTTTGTCCGTTCAATTGCACCGCTCGTCGAACGGCAGCCCTGCACTCACTTCCATGTTTTCACTTCTGCCGAAGCCGACACCGTCGCGTCATTGTTGTTGGAACTCCCCCAAAGCACACCGGAACATCCGCAAATTCCAAGCCGATCAGATCGACATACAGCTTATAGGGTACTCCACAAGCAACCGGCTGACCTTGCGTTGCAATCGGCATTGGTCGATGCTAGGCGGCTTCGTCCACGTGCCCCCTTCCCGTCCGCTCGGTCAACTTTACTTCTGGAACAACGGTATATGTCGCGCCTGATAATCGCCGAGGTGAGCAAGGTACGGCACTATCATTCAACCGTCACGGACGGATTTTTGAAAGCTTGGCAGCAGGTGGGGGCGCGGTCCAAATTCGGCAAGCCACTTGTTTTTGCGCATCACAGCTTTATCGATTGCCTCAGCGGTGAAGCACGGACGCTCGCGGATTTCCGGACCATCCCGGTAATCGATCCCGATAAGCGCTGGCTGGTTCGCAAAACCTTGTTGGAAGCATGGACGACGCTTAGGATCATATTGTCGATGGGCAAGAAAGACACGCTCATCGTCGCGACGATATTTCCGACGGCGCTGGTCCTCCTCGAATATTTGCTCCGCATACTTCCTCGGCGCAACGTCGTCGTTCTTCAGCACAATGAAGTTGAAGCGGCCGTCACCACGCCCCGGCCACGCCTCGGCAGCTATGGCCACGCAAATTTGGTGTGGCATCGAATGCGCGGGCGCCGTTCCCCCATCAAGATCGCCGTATTGGGATCCTGGATCGCCGAGGGGGTTCGCCAATTTTATCCGAACTCGGTTGGCAACGACCAGTTGTTCGTCCTGCCCATGCCGATGATTGCCAGTGCGTCGGAAGGTCAGCGCATCGCGCCTGATGCGCCCCTGCGCAGCTGCTTTGTGGGCTTCAACACGGCAGGCAAGGGTTTCGACACGTTCGAGATGCTCGCAAAGGAACTACCCGACGTCGATTTCATGCAGATCGGTGGCGGCATGCTCAAAAATATCCGGACGGGCGAAACCAGGCCATTGGATGACACCGCCGCTTTTATGGAAACGCTTGCCGGTTGCGACGTAGCGATCATGCCGAACACCAGCGGCTACGACTATACGCTGTCCGCCGCGGCCACCGACGCCCTTGCAGCGGGCCTTCATCTCATTGCTTATGATCGCAAATGTTTCAGAGCGATGCAGGCCGCTTTTGGCGAGGACGCGGTCACGATTTGCTCATCGGCGTCGGAAATTCGCGACAAACTTGCGTCGCACGAATGGAGAGAAAGAATGCGCGCCACCCGCCAGCAGCGCTTGGCAAAGATTGATCACTCGGAATTTGGGCTGACCAACGTAGGACACGCCTTGGAAAAAATTTTCCAGGACGCTCCCGGTGCGCTGGATCGGCAATCTGGCTCCCCCGCACCGGCATCCATGGCAAAAGGCGACGCGGCGTCGTGAAAAAGCTCATCAAGTCGTCCGCGAAGTCATTATTCGCGCGCTTCCCGGCCAGCGAGGCGGTATTCCGCCGCACGATGCTGCGCTGGGTGTCGCCGCGTCTCTTCTATCACGAACCCGAGATGCGCGTCCTCCACGCCTTGCCGGCGCGCTCGATGGACGTCGTGCTTGATGTGGGCGCGGCCATGGGGTCTTTCTGCTGGATACTCAAGCACGCTGCTCGCGAAATTCATGCTTTTGAACCGGGGCGTGAGCATAATCGCGCGCTGCGCGCGGCGACGCGCTTTTCCAACGTTCGCGTCGTGCGCGCCGCAGTCGGCGAGAAGGCCTCGACTGTCAGACTCTATACGCCGGGCGCCGATTCCAATGATCGCTATTACGCCAGCGTAAGCGCGGATAATCCCATTGCTCGTCAAGAAGGCGCGCTGTGGGAAGATGTTCCGCAGATCGCGCTTGACGATTATTGTGCGAGCAATATTGGAGAGGACCGCCAGATCGATTTTATCAAGATTGATGTCGAAGGATATGAGTTTAATGCCCTCGTCGGCGCGCGACGAATAATCGAAAAGCACCACCCTATGGTGATGATCGAGATCGAACAGCGCCATAATCCCGAATATTATCAGGTATTCGAGTTCATGTTCGACCTGGGCTATTCGGCGTCGGTCATGAAGGGCGAGAAATTTGTCCCCCATGACGGCCGGTCAATAGAAGAGAATCAACGTCCGGAAGATCTGGAACGAAGGCTGCATGGTCCAGCCGCGGATAAAGACAAATACATCAACAACTTCTTCTTTTCTCATAACGAAACCAGGATCTCCCTCAAGTCATGACCAAAGAGATTAGCAAGACTTATGTCACCGGTTCGGCAGGTATGATCGGATCGAACCTTTGCGCAGCCCTACTCGCGGACGGGTATGATGTGGTTGGCGTGGATAATCTGTGGCGTGGGTCCACGGCCAATATGGCCGCTTTTCTGGAGCATCCTCAATTCGACTTTCGCCATGCCGACATCGCCGCGGACCGCGACTGGTATGTCGATATGGATCCGAACGCGGTGATAGTGCACACGGCCGATATCGTTGCCGGAATTGGCTATGTATTTTCAAACGAATGGGCGATCTTTCAGAAGAACGTCCTGATCAATACCCAGATCGCCAGGCTGGTGCGCGAGTATCGGCCGCGCCAGCTGATTTACCTCGGTACAGCCTGTTCCTACCCGCAAGGATTACAACGGTCCGTGGAGGATTCCCAATTGCGCGAATCCTTGAAATTTCCGGCGGATCCGGAATCGGGCTATGGCTGGAGCAAGCTCATCGGTGAAATCGAATTTTCGCTGGCCCTGCAAGACGGGCCCACGCAGCTCACGGTACTCGATTTGCACAATGTTTATGGCTGGCCCTGCGTGTACGACCAACCTACATCACAAGTGATCCCGTCGCTCATCTACAAAGCGCTCACCTCGCGAAACGGCACCATCGACGTGTGGGGCGATGGGATGCAGGGGCGCGCATTCCTGCATGTGCGCGACGTCGTGGAAGGCGTAAGGAAGTCGATCGGCCTGACGGAAAAAAAAGCGAATATCATGCTTGGACCGGATCATTGCACCACCATTCGAACGGTGGCCGAACTGATCCTCGAACACCCCGGCGTACAGGTCGATCAGATCAATTATGACACGACCAAGCCGACGGGCGACATTGGCCGCTTTGCTGACACAACCGTGGCGCGCGACCTTCTTGGCTGGCAAGTGACAGTGCCTTTCCGCGACGGGTTGCATGAGCTCATCGATTTTGTGATCGAACATCGGTCGAGAAACGATCGCGCATAATTGATCGGATACGTCGCAGTGACGCCATCGCTCACCATTCTGATCCCCAGTTTTCGCGACCCCAGGATTCTCGCGACAATTCGCAGCGTTCGTCACTTCGATGATGTGGACGCTGTCCGCGTGTTGGTGATCGATGGAGGATCGTCCCCTGATCTTGTGGAAGCGATCCGCGCAGCCCTGCTCCCCGGCGACGCTTTGTTGAGCGAACGCGACAAGGGCATTTTTGACGGTCTGAACAAGGGGCTCGAACGTATCGCAACTCCCTATATGGGCTGGTTGGGCAGCGACGATCTTTTCACGGGCGAAGTCATGGCTAGCGAGGTACTAGCTGCGCTCGGCAAAGCCGACCTTTTCATCCACTCGGTCGCCTTCATCGACGACCGGCATGTGCGGCGCATCACCCACAGTTCGCCTTCTGCGCGCGGCATGATGCGGCTGGGGCTCCATAATCCACATTACGGCACGTTCGGACGCACCGATCTCCTCCAGTCGGAGCGATTCGACATCTTAGATACGGCAGCGGACATCGATTATTTCCTGCGCATTTGGAACAGAAATCCCTCGATCGTCTCCAGCAAACGCATCGGCACGCTGATGGGCGAGGGAGGGTTTTCAAACAGCTCCACGCAGAAAATCCTCAAGAATAACCGCTCGGTTTATTCTGCCTATCGTCGCCATTATGGGCCCTTCGTTCCGCCCGTCGCCGTTGCCGTCAAATTACTTTACAAGGCGTTCGGTCGGGCCATTCATTCAATCAGCCCGATCGACTGGCGCCGCCGGTTCCCGACCGCCGCACGGCTGTCGTACATCGACAGCGTCACCACAGGAAGCAGCAATGTCTCGAGTTTCCAAGTCTGACAAAATCTATCTTGCCGGGCACAACGGCATGGTCGGCCAGGCCATCGGTCGACGACTGCGCGACGGCGGCTACACGAACATCGTTACCTTCTCTTCATCTGAACTGGATCTCCGGCGATCGGAAGCAGTGCATGAAATGCTCGCTGCGGAGAAGCCGCAGTACGTATTCGTGGCAGCAGCGAAGGTGGGAGGCATTGTCGCGAATAATACGCTACGGGCCGAGTTCCTTTACGACAATCTGATGATCGAAGCCAACGTAATTCACGGCGCGCATCTCGCTGGCGTCGAGGACCTGCTCTTCCTTGGATCGAGCTGTATTTATCCGCGTGACTGCCCCCAACCGATAAAGGAAGACTATCTCTTAACCTCGGCGCTCGAATACACGAATGAGCCCTATGCGATTGCCAAAATCGCCGGCGTAAAAATGTGCGAAAATTATAACCTGCAATATGGTCGTCGCTATATCAGTGCTATGCCTACAAATACTTATGGTATTGGGGATAATTATCATCCCGAACATAGTCACGTGATGGCGGCGCTGATCCGCAAGGCCCATGAAGCCAAGATATCGGGTGCCGACAAGATCGTGGTTTGGGGGACCGGCACGCCCCGCCGCGAATTCATGTATGCCGATGATCTTGCAGATGGGTGCGTCTTCCTGATGGAGCAGGGCTATCCCGGTCATCTGGTCAACATCAGCAAGGGTGACGACATCTCGATCGCCGACCTTGCTCGCCTTGTCTGCGAGGTTGTCGGGTTTGCGGGCGACCTGCACTTTGACACGTCAAAACCGGATGGCACTCCGCGCAAGCTCATGGACAACAGCAAGCTTGCCGCGCTTGGTTGGCGTGCGAAAACCGAGCTTGAGGACGGTATCGCCGCTGCCTATCGCGCATCTCCCTTTTTCCCTGGATGAACAGTTTTACAAAGGATAAACGATGAAAAAGGCCATCATTACGGGCGTTACCGGACAGGACGGGGCCTATCTATCTGAGCTACTGCTTGAAAAAGGGTATGAAGTTCACGGCATCAAACGCCGCAGCAGCCTCTTCAACACCGCTCGCATCGACCATCTCTACGATCATCCGAACTTTCATCTCCATTACGGCGATCTCACCGATTCAACGAACCTCGTTCGGATCGTCGGCGCGGTACAGCCCGATGAAATCTATAACCTCGCCGCGCAAAGCCACGTAGCGGTCAGTTTTGAAGAGCCCGAATATACGGCCAATGCGGACGGCCTCGGCGCGTTGCGCTTGCTCGAGGCCATTCGCCTTCTGGGCTTCGAAAAGAAGACGCGCTTTTATCAGGCGAGCACCAGCGAGCTTTATGGGCTTGTCCAAGAAATTCCGCAGCGAGAAACCACCCCCTTTTACCCCCGCAGCCCCTATGCCGTTGCCAAACTCTACGCCTATTGGATCACGGTCAATTATCGCGAGGCATATGGGATATACGCCTGCAACGGCATCCTCTTTAATCACGAGAGCAAACTGCGCGGCGAAACCTTTGTGACGCGCAAGATCACCCGCGGACTTGCCCGCATCGCGTTGGGCATCGAAAAGACCTTGAGCCTCGGCAACATGGATGCGCTGCGCGACTGGGGGCACGCCAAGGATTATGTTGCGATGCAGTGGCTCATGCTGCAGCAGAACGCACCCGAAGACTTTGTCATCGCAACAGGTGTTCAGTATTCAGTCCGTGAATTTGTAAAGCGGTCGGCCCAACGCCTGGGTATCTTCCTCAAGTTCGAGGGAGAAGCTGAAAATGAGGTTGGCATCGTCGAGCGGATTGAAGGCGACAAGGCGGAAGTTCAGGTCGGCGACGTCATCGTTCGCGTCAACCCCTATTACTACCGTCCAACCGAGGTCGAAACCCTCCTTGGCGATGCGACGAAGGCCGCCGAAAAGCTTGGTTGGCGCCCACAGATCACGCTCGACGAGATGATCACCGAAATGGTTGATTACGACTATCGCGAAGCGCAGCATGAAATGCTCATCCGCCAAAGTGGAATTTAAGCGGTAGCGTGAGCGGCCGACGTGATGCGTCGGCCGCTCAATGCATCGGGGAAATATCAGGAGAAACGTGAAAAGCGCATTCGTCTTTCAGGGGTTGAACCTCGGCGTCAGCATAGGGATTCTGCTGATCGCCCTAATCTTCCTGAATACCGACGATTATCTTATGTGGGTTCTGTTTACGACCATCGGAAGCGGCTTGATCCATCTCGAAAGCGCGCTGAACGTCGTGTCGACCCGGACCATCAGTCGCGCATGGCTCGACAGGTCGCCCTATTTGGCAACGGTGCGACTGGTCGGCAGAGGCTATGCACAATTCAGCAGCGTTGGCTCGATTTTCATGGCGGTTTCGGGCGGCCTGTATCTGACATCCATCGATTATGGCGCCGCGAAGCATGGCTGGCTGCTTCCCTGGCTAGGCTTCTGCCTTGCCTACTTCATATATTATTTGACGAGCTATCGGAGCTGCCAGCTTGTCGCGACCGGAAACATAACGACATTTACCGGAATTGGCAGCCTCGGCCGATTGATAAATCTTGCGATTGCAGCGGCCTTGGCCTGGGCCGGATATGGGCTGCTCGGCCTCTCTATTGCTGTCCTCGCGAGTTTTGCTTTGACGGGGCTGTTGCTCGAGCTCGCTGCTCGGAAATCAATTCGACAGATGGCTCTCCCTGAGGCCGTCGAACCCGCCCGGTTGACCGTGAGGATGCTTCTGCGTCGAAGCGCTATGCAGGCCGCTTTCGCCGTCTCGTCCTACTTCTTGTACCGGGGTGTGTTTCTCTATCTATCGACGACTATGCCATCAGCGATGGATGCCGCCAGTCTTGGGCTCGCCATCCAAATATACGGCTTTGTCGTGATTCTTGCGGCCGTCCCCCTCAACATGAGGGTCGCACCGCTGATCGCGGCGGGCCGAACCGGAAACCCCGCGGCGATTGGTGCGGAACTTGGCCATCTAGGCAAGCTGGTAAATCTCGCCTTTATAGTTGCGTCGGCGGGATTGATTCTTGTTGGTCCAGAGATTTTCAAATTCATCCCAACGCTTGCGGCGACCTTGCCTCCGAGATCCACCTTGGCCGTCCTGGCGGCCTGTTTCTGGCTGGAAGCCAACATCCTGATATTCGTGAACATGTGGCTGGCCATCGACCGGTTCGACTTTGTCCGCCTGTATTTGTGTGGATTCACCATCGCCTGGTTGGCGGTGGCCGTGGCGATAGTTTCAGGCCATGTTTACGCGAACACGCTGCTGCTGGCTGTGCTGGCCGTCCAATCGGGGATCACCGCCCCGATGATCGTAAGGCGAATACGCCGCGATTTCGGAGTTTCACTAACCGACTATATACGGGCCATGTGGCACGCTCGCCTGCACTTGTCGGCTGTCCACTAACCGCTGCGGGCGGTGACGCCCCCGTGCAGTTTCGCAAGGTTGGCGTCGATCATATCGCGCATCACCTCGTGCGGGCCATTCACCGCACGCCAGCCCAGATCGCGTTCGATCTTTGAAGGATCTCCGCACAGCTGGGCCGTTTCGACGGGACGGATCAGCGACGGGTCGGTCTTTATATAGTCGTCCGCTTTCAAGCCCACATAAGCGAAAGCGTTCGCGCAAACGTCGGCCAAGCAGGTCGTTCGCCCCGTTGCGATCACATAATCTGCCGGATCATTGGCGCTGATGATGCGATAGATCGCCTCCGCATATTCTCTGGCATCGCCCCAATCCCGATAGACGTCTAGACGGCCCAGTTCGAGTTCGCTACGGAATCCTGCCTTGATCTCGGCAACGGCCTTCGCAATTTTCGCCAGGACATAGTCCGGGCGGCGGAGCGGACTGTCGTGATTGTACAATATCCCGCTACAGGCAAAAAGGCCGTAGGCTTCCCGATAGATGGCTACCGCGCGATGCGCAGTAAACTTCGCGAGGCCATAGGGGCTAATCGGCTGGCAGGGCGTTGTCTCGGTCTGCGGCGTTATATCGACCCGGCCGAACATCTCGGAGCTCGATGCCTGAAAAAAGCGCGTCGCCGGCGATTCGATCCTTATGGCTTCCAGCAACGCGATGACGAAATCACTGTTGCGCTGCATCACGAGCGGGAAAGCGGCAAAAAAATCCGCTCCGGTCGAAAGCGCAGCATAGTTGAACAAGAAGTCGGGCCGAACGTCGGCCACGATGGCGGACAAGGCACCCACATCGGCATAGTCGATTTCGATGATCTCGGAGAAACCAGCACCCCCACCATCCCCGACAGGGCGACCGGTGACACCGACGACCCGGAAACCGCGGCGGGATAGCAGATTCGCCATCAAACGACCGTCCTGGCCGCTTGCCCCTGTGATTACGGCACACCCGATACTCAATGCAGACCCCTAAGTAGATGCGTGTGCAACGTGCGTTTTTTCGGTCCGATCCGGGCCACTGGCCGACGACCTCGAACTGCGGGCCTGAAAGCCGACGCGCTGGTGGATATAGAGAATAAAAAACGGATTTGCCAACGACATGGGATTGAGCAGACAGGCTGTCACGAAACCAACCTTCAGCAGTCGCATGTTACGCTCTTCGGCCGTCCGGCTGGCAAACAGAATGATATAGAGCATGATCAACAGACCCACCGGCCCCGATCGAAATATCAGTTCACCACCCGACGGAAGAATGAAGTCGGTGGATGTGGGATAAATCAGCGGATTGCGCGAAGCCCAATGATTATACTCAAAGAAAAAATCGACACTGTTTACCAGCGACAATTCGCGCAGAATATTTTCGTAAAAAATATACCATATATGCCCGAACCGCAAATTGAGGCTGATGTCGATCCCCATGATGTCAGAGCCCAGCCCCGAAAGCTGGAACTTTTGAACGCGCGCAAAAAATCCGGATTCCATCACCTGGACCCCGAGCAGCAACAGGACAACCACGGCAAGTGCGCCGGCCAGTTTCCAGCGCGCCGGCAAGAGCCAGACAGGAAAAAGGAAGAAAAGAAACGCCAGAAGCGACCCGCTCATCAGGACGCTCATCGCCGCCAAGACGTAAAATGGTATGTTCCGCCGAACGTGATTCGACGCCAGGATCATGATCTGCAGGACCGACAGGCTACCGTAAAAGGACGGTTCCGCGGTGATCGATGGGACGCCGCTGTAAGAAGCGACAAACCTGCCGGTAAAGTCCATATCCCAGCCCAGGCGGATCCCGATCGTCTGATACAGGCCGAACGCGAACCAGATGACGATCGTCGCACGGACAAAAGGCGCGAGATAATCCGCCGCGCCACGCTCTCCGAGGTTCCACAGAGCCAAGAAAGTCAACAGAATCAGCCCGTATCGAATTGCAAATTCGGTCTCGGGTCCGCGCGCCACATAGATTGCGATCGCCGCGACGACCAGGACGATCAGCTTCACCATCCCATAAGAGATTCGTCGTTCGTGCGAAGGCCAGAAAAAGACAAACGCCAGCGCAATACCCGCCACGATCGTTGGCTGCGTGTCGAAATCGGTAATTTTCGGCCAATAAATAAACGGCAGCAGCAACATGAGCGGGAGCAGTGCCAGGCCAAAAAGCCCGAGCCTGTTCCTGTCGCGCAACGCTTCTCGTCCAAGCTGGGATGTCATGTTCACGCCGGCAGCTGCTTAAAAACTATTCTTGTGCAGAAGCACAAGCAGCGTTCGGATAAGGATGACCACGTCGAGCGCCAAGCTCCACCGGTAGATATATTCAAGGTCCGATTCCAGACGATTAAGAATGTCATCCTGCGTTTCGGTGGCGCCCCGGAAACCACGCACTTGGGCCAGTCCCGTTATTCCGGGTTTCACGGCGTGCCGGTACCAATACCGACTGTCGATGTCCCAGAAGAGCCGTTCGCTGGCCCGCGAACCAAGAGCATGGGGTCGCGGTCCCACCAGGCTCATGTCGCCGATCAATACGTTGAAGAGTTGAGGCAGCTCGTCCAGACTTGTTCGCCGGAGGATATTTCCGACCCGAGTAACCCTTGGATCAAATCTTTCGGTGGATCGGTCTCCCCGCTCGTCCCGCAGATCGTGATACATCGACCGAAACTTCCATATGCGGAACCTCCGATTTCCCGTGCCGACCCTTTCCTGAAAGAAAAGCACGGGCCCGCGCGATTCGAGCTTAATCGCGATTGCAATGATAACAAACAGCGGTGAAAGCAGAAGAAGGCTCGATCCCGTCAGCACCAGATCGAAAATGCGTTTCTGGATCATGCTCCCGAACGACAGGTGCCCCGACGAGACAAGCAGGGTCGCCTGACCACGGCGTTGACCCAGCGCGAGCGGTTTGAATTCGTTAAGTTCGGGCGCAACGATCTCGCCGGGGATATCCTGAGATCGCAGGAACGCCGCCCATTCGTTCCGGCTTTCGCGTGGACAATGCACAACCACCCTGTCAAAGCCGTCGGTCGCCTGACCAAGCCGCGCGACCGCCGCAGGGTTCGCAAGATCCGGCGTCAATCCCAGTTCCTCTGCATCCATTACATAGGGCGGGGGATGAGGCCCAAGGGTTGCCCCAGCCTTTATCCACAGTTCTCCGGTCAGCTCGGATGGCCCTCGACGCGCGAAAATGCGCGAATGTATATAGCGGCCGATAACGAGCAGGACCGCCGAGGCCAGCAATCCGGAGAACACCAAAAGTCTGGAGAATTGCGAACCGACCCTCAGAAAAAACATGAAGGTGAGGATGGCGATCGCGGATAGCGTCAATGTGACAAGCGCTCGCTTCAGATTCTCTCCGATATCCAGCACGAGTGTCGCGGCAAAGGTACTGTTGTTAATTGCTGCAAAGATATATGAGACGATCGCGACAATCGCCAAGCTGGTCGTTTGCTCAAGATCGAATTCACGCGGTGCAGCCAGGCCGACTCCAAAAAACGCCACTGCGATGCAGAGGCAATCCAGGACAAGGAGTTGGAGGACGACTCGCAATCGCCGGGCCCCGAACGATTCCTTGGGCCGCTTTGCGATCCAATCGAGAAATCGGACGTCGACGTGCTGTGTCATATCATTCCTGCACTTTCGCGCCAATCACGAGAAGCGGCGTCGTCATGAAGCGAATGTCCTCAGAACGAAACACATCCAGTCGCCGATCGTAAATGCTTTTATAGGCCATTCGATCCGACGGCCTGCCGAATTGCCAGATAGGAGATACTCGTGCGTCCCCCACGATCGCCGGCATCAACGGCATTGCCCCGGACCCGCAAAACCGGAAAGTCACACTGAATGACTTCATTCGCCTTGACCGTTTCCGGTTGGCCAGGACCCACTGCTGGCCTGAAATCGACGAACTGAACCGGTGCCAGGCCCGGACAATCCAGCGACACAGTAAAACGCCGAGCGACAACGGGAGCCGGATCGGTTGCCAAAATCTGCAGGCTATAGGCCTTTCCGCGGTCCAGACGAACTTTCTGCTCCAGCATTGTCGGGCTGCCGCGGCCATTCCACGATAACGTCAGATTATTCTGCTTGGTCGATTCTCGCAGCTGCGCACGATACCCCCGGCCTTTGAGGAGGCGCCATTCGAAGGGGATCTCACTCCCGGCTTCGTTGCCGCGATCGCGAGCCACAAATTCGAACCGAGGATCGAATACAAAAAAATTGCGATTATCCAGACCCCGGTATTTTTTCCACAGCCGATAGGCCGCTTCATTTTCTTGCTCACTAGCCAAAGCTCGTAGCGCATGGGCGATTTCCACCTGCAAGATCGGGATCTTGCGCGTCATCATCTCGTCAAGCACTTCAGCGCGCGCCGCGCGCAAATCCGCCCGCGCAAAACCTCCCGGATGGGTCATGAAAGCAAGCCGCCAATCTGGCTCGCGCGCGAGGGCCGTGATTAAAGGCTCGCGCGTGGACTCGTCCCCGGCAGCCACAAGCATGATCGGCAGCACTTCTTTCTGCAGCTTTTCGCGCCTTAACAAGGCATCGCTGCGCAGAAGTATTTCTACAAAATTCCTCCGCTCCAGCGCCGAAGTCAACAACAGCTGTTGCGCAAGCGTCGAACGGAAGCCCATCTCGGCGAGCAGTTTCTCACCCGCGAGTACCCGCGAATCCGCACCCTCCCCTTCTCTTTCTATTCGGACAAGGCCTGCTACTGGATCGACGCTGAGCGGCGCACGCTCCGCGACCCACGACAGCTGCTCGCGGCACCCACCTGGCTTCTCCAGCTTCGGCATGCACGCCTCCGATGCGGCAAACACCCCGTTATCCAACGTCCTTTGCGTCGAAAATTCGGATGTCCAGCGCATAAGCAATAAAGCTATCGCAGCGGAAAAGAGGACGAATATGAGAAGGCGAAACTTCGCCCCAACATGCTCAGCCTTTGGGGTCTCAATGTCCATAGCGATACTGATACTGATATTCGTAATTGGAGTATCCGGAGGCCTGCGCATCAAATTTGGTCAACAAGACGCCGCCGATATGCCCGTTTGACTGACGAAGTCGCGCAAGTGCGTTTTGAACCGAACCGGCATGGATACGGCCCGATTCTACCACGAAGATAGTAAGAGCGGCAAGATCAGAGACCAGCAGCGCATCCGAAAGACCCAGCACCGGCGCACTGTCGATCATGACAACATCGTACTTCGACTGGATATCAGCAAGTAATTGTTCGGGATATGCGCCAGTCAACAAGTCTGTGGGATTTGGAGGCCGGTGGCCACTGCCGATAAAGTCGATGTTCGCAAACTTTGTCTTTCGAACCGCTTGATCGAAATCCGCATTTTGCGAAAGCAGCTCTGACATGCCCACGTGATCGCTCGTCAACTCGAAAAACTTATGCTGGCTTGGCTTGCGAAGATCGAGATCGATTACGCACACGCGCTTGCCAAGTCGCGCGAGTGACAATGAAACCGCAAAGCAAGAGGTCGATTTGCCTTCCGACGGAGTGGTGCTGAGAAATGTGATCGATTTCGGCAACCCGTCGTTGGAGGACAGGAGCAACGCCGTTCGGACCGACGCATATGCTTCGGCCATGACGCCCTTCGGATCCAGCAAATCTTTGTCGATGTCTACCGATTGAGGCATCTTCGGCACCGACCCGATAAGCGACAGGTTCAGCAGGCGACTGACATCATCCGGCGTCCGTACGGCGCTGAAGAGCTGCTCCCGGCCAAAAACATATAGCCCGGCAAAGATCAATCCCGCCAAAAGCGACAACAGAATATTCACTGGCAGATTGGGGCTGACAGGCTTGATCGGCGTATTGGCCTCGTCGATAATCGCCAGATTGTTGGCTTGAACACCCGCTTCGGCGTTCAGCTCATTGTAACGCTTTAACAGCAGGTCATAGAGTTGCCGATTTGTCTCGGCTTCCCGGCGCAAAATCGACAGCTCCACCGACGCGCCCTGTTCCGTCAGCGTTGCTTCCTTAAGGCTGGCAAGGCGACGGCTCAGTTCTTCTTCCTGGGCGCGCGCAGCATCATATTCTTCGCGCAATGTTGCGCGAATCCCGGCCGCAATCCGGTCAATCTGATCGCTTAGCTCACGAATTTTCGCTTCGGCTTGACGGACCGTCGGATAGTCTTCCTTGCGGCGCTGAAGCTCTTCCTGATACTCGGCCCGCACCTTGGCCCGCTCTTCCAGCAATCGCTGGACCGCCAAGTTCGACTGCACGATCGGCAAATCAAGCGCCGATCCACGCCGAGCAGCTTCCCAACGCTTCTGCGCATCGATGCGACGCGCCACCGCCGCCGCATATGTCTGGTTGAGTTGCACAAGTGTGGACGTGGTCAGGCTTTTTGCGCTGGCCGCAGCCGCCCCCTCACCTGCCGATCCCGTGTCGATGATGCGCGACTGTCGCGCATAGGCCAGCGCCTGCCGCTCCGAGGCGCTGAGGCGCTTCGCAGCCCCATCCAGCTGCTCTTTCAGAAATTCACGGGCGTAGGCGGAAGTATCGAATTTGCGTTGCAGATTGTTGCGGATGAAATTTTCAGCGAAGCTATTCGCCACCATCATCGCGAGTTCGGGGTCGGGGCTGCTGAAGAATATCTGGGCCACACGCGATTCAACCGGCAACGAGACCGACATATTTTCCGCCAGAATACGCAGAACATTTTCTTCCCGTGTGGCCTCGAGCGTCAAACGCCCTTTCGCTTCGTCGACCTGATCCTCGTCCATTTTCTCCAGAAACTCGGCATTGTCGAACAAGCCGAGATCCTCGGCAACCGCCTGTCGCAACGACCGGCTTTGCAGCACATCGACCTGTGTACGCAAAAACCGATCGGAATCCTGAATCGCGGCCGAGGCATTCGCTTGCTCGGTACCGATGACCTTCGCGGCTTCCTGATCGATCTGGATCGACGCGCTCGCCTGGTAGATGGGTGTCGCGAGCAAAGACAGCAAAATCCCGGCAGCGAGCGTCGCACCCACGATCAGCAAGGCAGGCCAGCGGTTCCGATAAATGCTCGCCCACAACTGGCGAAGGTCGATTCCGCCCAGCAACGACGCTTCGCCGGAGACATCGCCGACGTCACGGGCGCCGGACTGAATCATCCCGGTCGAGGGCTCAAGCTTTTGAAGCATATTCGTCAAGTTCCTAAGAATTCCGCGCGTTCGGCTGCTGCGTCAGAGTTGAATGAACGTCGTGGTCAACAGCGGCGAAATTTCAAGCAGATCGCGGTAGAGTCCCTTTAAAGCCGACCGGCCGACCACCACCGTATCTCCGCCAAGGATCTGGGGGTTAGACTGCGCCCCACGACGGACCAGATCGAGGTTGAACTTGGCCGCATAAACCTTGTCCCCAATCGTGCGGAACACGATGACTTCGCTGGTTTTCGCAACCCGGGTCGGACCTTGCGCCAAGGCCATGGCCTGAAGCAGCGACATCGACCCCTCGATGGGATATACGCCGGGCCGCTCAACAGAGCCCTCTACGGTCACGCGTTGCGCGACCGATTTTACGACGATGATCGACACCTGCGGGTCCACGAGAAACCGGCTGCCCAACCGATCCGCAATTTCCCCGGAAAGCTCGCTACCTGTGCGCCCTGCCGCAGACACTTGGCCGATCAACGGCAATAAAATATTCCCGCTGGCATCCACGGGAACTTCGTCCGCCGACAGATCGGGCTCCTGAAAAACGGTAATCTTAAGAATGTCGAGCGGCCCTATGCGATAATCCGCCGGCCGCGGGGACACTGCAACATCGTCGATTGCAACATAAGTGCCGACCCCGCCGCGCGAAGGAGCGCTCGAACAGCCGGAAAGAACAAGGGCGGAAGCGGCCCAAAAGCCCAGAAAAAGGGAGGAAATGCGCAAGGTCATAATATCCGGTCCATTAACGGCATGGGTAGGCTTAAGCAACGCCAAAAGCCTCGATTTCCGGCACCAGCCGGTCCAATTTTCGGTTCGGTCGACTATCCTTGCGGTCGCTTGCCGAGCATTCGTTCGAGGCGTGCGCGCGGATCGTCAAGCATCAGGACCAGGAGCAGGCTGAACAAACACGCAAGCGCCTGGGTTCGGAGCGGGTAGTCGATCACGCTGTGAGCCATCAAGAAAATTGTACTGACAGCTGCTGCGGCGCCCAAAAGGTTGGCTCGCCGGAAAGGCTGACGGAGATTCCGAAAAATCAGGCGGCCTAGCGCGACAATCCCGAGGAGCAGCGCTAATGCGCCGAGCATTCCCGCTTCCATCAAAATCTCCAGATAATCGTTATGGAGATGGTTGGCATAATTCGGCACGAGCCGGTCAATTGTTTCATACTTCTGATATACCGACACAAATGTTCCAATGCCCGAACCCACGGGAAAATAGTCGGCAATGATCGGCATGCTCTCCACGGCGTATTCGAACCGCTGGTCATCTGCGGCCGTCTGAAGCCGAGCGAGAAAGCGATCGAATTGATGGGTACTCGCAATGGCCCCGCCAAGCCCCGCCAGGCCGAGCAACGCGACAAGCATCGGACGCCAGCCGATATTGCGCAAACCGGCCATAACGGCCGCGACGGCGCCCAACCCCGCGAGGAAAAAGGCCATCCCGGCGCGGGAAAATGTCGTCGTCACCGCCGAAAGCGCCAGGATCATGACAAGCGCAAGGCCAATGAGTTGCCCCTGCCAATCGCGGGCATCCCGAATCAGAAACCCGGAGGCCAACAGCATGGCAATCACGATGAACACCGACTGATGGTTCCTGTTGGCGAAGAAGCCGATACCGAACCCCTGGTGAGCCGTCTCGTAAAAGGAGAAACTTGTCCCCGCCGAAACGAACTGGAAGAAGGATACAAATGCCGCAACGACCGCAACGGCGAGAATCAGGGTGACCAAAGCTTCGCGTTGCGTCCGATCCAACACCAAAGCCGACAGAAAGATCGCCGTTGGCGGAACGAGGGTTACAACCGAAAAGCTGGTCGCGCCAAAGTCGGTGGTCAAGGCATGCCAATATGGCCCCTGGTGGAGATACTCGAGAATGCCGTGCTCCAGTTCCCGGCCCGGCAAGACTTGCCAGATGCTGGAGGGCACTGGAATAAGTTGCAGCAATGGGACAGCCCACACCGCAACCAATGCCCCGAACAGCAATCGATCGCGCTGGAAAAGAATGCCGAAAGCCCCTTTCCAAACAGACCATGCCAGAAGCAGAAAGGCGAAAAATACTCCAATCTGGAACTTAAAATTGGGCGAATTAGGTGCACCACCCAAAAAAAGCTCGAACAAACAAACAAAAGCGGAAAGATAAAATAAATATATATTTTTTCCGCTTTTAATTTCATCGAGTACTTTTATTTTGCTTGAAAGCATAAATTTTTTCAATCCAGCGTTTTATACATAGGCGCCAAGGGCTTGTCAGCTTGCGGTATCGATTATCCACTGCCGGTCCGCTTCCAGGCCGATCGCCGTCAAGTTCCCGCTTGCATAGGCACCCGTGTCGATTCCTATCCGGTTTTTGCCGATATCCACAACATTGAAGACTGTATGCCCGTGAATCACGGTTTGCTGCCAATCGGGCTCGGCAGATATGAATTCTTCTCGGATCCACCGCAGATCCTTCACATTCTGTTCACAAAGGGCCCGGCCCGGACGAACACCCGCGTGAACGAAGACATAATCCCCCACGAGAATCATATCTTCACCGCCAGCCAGAAAATCGCGATGGCGTTGTGGGACAATCGATGGCAGACGCTCAGCCACCTCTTCAAACTCCGCCAGGCGGTAAGATTCGTCGTCACCCCAATAACTTCGGATCGTGGCGTCGCCGCCGATCCGAATGAAATAGCGGAGACGCTGCAACTCGCCTTCCATGGCGGCCAGAAAGGCTTCTTCGTGATTGCCGATCAGCAACCGAACGCGGGAAAAGGGCTCGCCTATTGTCATGGCCCGCTCGACCACCGCGGCCGAACTGGGGCCGCGATCCACGAGATCCCCCAGCAGGATCAGGGTCGTATTTGCAGGCTCCCGCTTGGCACAATCTGAGGCAATCCGGTCGAGCAGTTGCGCGAAAAGATCGTCGCAGCCATGAATATCGCCGATCGCATAAATTCGCTCGCCATCGGGCACTCTCGCTGCCACGCGCGAACGAGCTGCAGCGCGGCGCCTCAACTTGGACAGGAAAGACATGGGGGAGTTTTCGTCCTGCGGTACCAAAAATTCCGTTTCGGCAATTTTACGGCCGTCGCGGCTCGGTGCATGACAATACGAGCAAGGTCAAGGATGAATCGCCGCCCCGATTGACGGTTAAATCCTGATCAACTCTAAGCTGCTATCCTCCGAAATATTCACCAGTCGGAATGAGGACGATGATTTCGTCGCAACCTAAACAAAAGATCATCGCCGTTTTCGGGACACGCCCTGAAGCGATCAAGATGTTTCCAGTCATCCACGCGCTGCGCGACGCCCGCGGGGTCGATATGCGCATCTGCGTGACTGCGCAACATCGCGAGATGCTGGATCAGGTGCTGGCGATCGGGCGCATCACCCCCGATATCGATCTTGACGTCATGACGCCCAACCAATCGCTCGACGCCCTGCTTGCGCGCGTCGTCGTCGGTCTCGGCCAGACGTTCGATGAAGAAAAGCCCGATCGCATCCTCGTCCACGGCGACACGCTGACGACGATGGCCGCGACGCTTGCGGGCTATTTTCGGAAAATTCCCGTCGGCCATGTCGAGGCGGGGCTGCGCAGCGGCAACATCTATCACCCGTGGCCCGAGGAGGTGAATCGCAAGGTTGCGGGGGCAGTCGCCGATCTGCATTTCGCGCCGACCGAAACCGCTGCCGCCGCGCTGCGCGCCGAAAATGTGCCCGCGGATCGCATTCACGTCACCGGCAACACGGTGATCGACGCGCTGCTGGCGACGAAGGCGCGCATCGAGGAAGAACCGGCGCTCGCGGCCGGGCTTGACCCGCTGGTCCATCGCTTCGCTGACAAGCGCATCGTCGCCGTTACCTCGCACCGGCGCGAGAATTTCGGCGACGGCATGAAGGCCATCGCCGAAGCCATCGCCGCCATCGCCGCGCGCCCGAACGTCGCTGTGATTTTCCCGGTCCATCCCAATCCGCATGTGCGCAGCGCGATGGAGCCGATCCTTGGCAAACTTTCCAATGTCGCGCTGATCGACCCGCTCGACTATCCGCACTTCGTCCGCCTGCTGGGGATGAGCAGCCTCGTCCTTACCGACAGCGGCGGGGTGCAGGAGGAAGCGCCTTCGCTCGGCAAACCGGTGCTTGTGATGCGCGAGACCACCGAACGTCCCGAAGGCATCGAGGCCGGCACCGCGCGGCTCGTCGGCACCGACAAAAATCGCATCGTTTCGGAAATATTCAGCCTTTTGGAGGATGAAGACGCCTATAATGCCATGGCGCGCGCGCATAATCCCTTCGGGGACGGCCGCGCGGCGGAACGAATTGCGGAGATAATTGCGCGTGCCCATTGATAACGAGCAGAATGTGACGGTCCTCGGTCTGGGCTATATCGGCCTGCCCACCGCGGCGCTGATCGCGCGTTCGGGCAGCAAAGTCACGGGCGTCGACGTCAGCACGCATGTCGTCGACACCGTCAACAGCGGCAAGGTGCATATCGAGGAGGTCGATCTCGACGGGCTTGTCCAGGGCGTCGTGTCGCGCGGTACGCTCGTTGCTTCGACCGACGTTGCCCCCGGCGACGTGTTCGTGATTGCGGTACCCACTCCGCACGATGACGAGCACCGCCCAGACATCAGCCATGTCCTGTCGGCGGCGCGCGCCATCGCGCCCCAGCTTCAGCCCGGCAACCTTGTCATCCTAGAATCCACCTCACCGGTCGGCACGACCGAAAAGGTCGCCGCTTTGCTCGCCGAGTTGCGCCCCGACCTCAAAGTTCCGGGCGCCTGCACCGGCGCCGCCGACATCTTCGTCGCTTATTGCCCCGAGCGCGTGCTGCCGGGGCGCATCCTTGTCGAGCTGGTCGACAACGACCGCTGCATCGGCGGCATCACGCCGCGCTGCGCGCGCCGCGCGATGACCTTTTACCGCCAGTTCGTCCGCGGCGCCTGCGTCACCACCTCGGCGCGCGCCGCCGAAATGGTGAAACTGGTCGAGAACAGCTACCGCGACGTCAACATCGCCTTTGCCAACGAGCTGTCGATGATGGCCGAGCATATGGGCGTCGATGTGTGGGAGGTGATCCGCCTTGCCAACCGCCACCCGCGCGTCAATATCCTCCAGCCCGGCCCCGGCGTCGGCGGCCATTGCATTGCGGTCGACCCCTGGTTCCTCGTCCATGGCGCGCCCGAACAGAGCCGCCTGATCCGCACCGCGCGCGAGGTCAATCTGGCCAAGACCGCGCACGTCATCGGCGCTGCCGAAATGCTCGTGTCGCAGCATCCCGCGGCGCGCGTCGCCTGCCTGGGCCTCGCGTTCAAACCCAATATCGACGATTTCCGCGAAAGCCCTGCGGTCGAGGTCGCCGCCGCGCTTGCGCGCCGCTTCGGCGCGCAGATCCGGATTGTCGAACCCTATGCACGCGCCCTGCCGACTGAGTTCGCCGGAACCGGCGCCGAGTTGATCGACCTCGACCATGCGCTCGCGACCTGCGACATGCTCGTCGTTCTCGTCGATCACGACCTGTTCAAGTCGATCCCGCTCGAAGAACGCGGCGACAAGATCGTATATGATACGCGCGGGCTGTGGCTCGATCAGCCAAGTATCGGAAACGGCAACCGTTTCAACCGCGCTGCCTGACCAATTCTCTTGACGCCCACCGGTCGGCTTAACATGGTGACGCCATGTTGACTCGTCTCGAAACGATCGTCGTCGATAAGCCGTGGGGGCGTAGCGACATTCCCAGCGAGTTTGGCGAGTTCGGCGGTCGCCGCGTCGGCGAAATCTGGTTTGCGCATCCCGATGGCGACGATGCGCCCATCATGGTCAAATTCCTGTTCACCTCCGAACGTCTGTCGATCCAGGTCCACCCCGGCGATGAGGCTGCGATGGCGGCGGGTTATGCGCGCGGCAAGGAAGAATGCTGGCTCGTTCTCGACGCCGAACCCGACGCCGAGCTTGGTGTGGGCCTCAACGCCGCGACGACGCGCGAAGCGTTGCACGCCGCCGCCCTCGACGGCTCAATCGTCGACATGGTCGATTGGCGTTCCGCACAGGCCGGCGACTTTGTTTACAACCGGGCGGGCACCATTCACGCGATCGGCGCAGGGCTCACGGTTGTTGAAGTGCAGCAGAATGTCGATTGCACCTACCGGCTCTATGATTATGGCAGACCGCGCGAATTGCATCTCGACGCCGGGCTCGCAGTCGCCGAAACGGCGCCGCGGCCCGATGCTCGCGACAGCAAGGTTGAACCGGCCGCAAATCGCCTGCTCGTCGACGGTCCGCATTTTCGGCTCTTGCATCTCGCCGGACCGGAAGCCGCCGCGCTGCTGCCGCAAGACAAAGCCGATTATATCTTCACACCCTTGTCACACGGCTGCTCCATCGACGGGGAGGCCGTGGCGCTTGGCGAGTGTGTCGCATCCGACCGTGCCGCAGGCATTGCGCTTGGGCCGGGCGCGCGTGCGCTGCTGAGCTGGCCCGCCTGACTTTTCCTCCTAACCGACTTTCCTCCTATAAGGTTCGACATGAGCATCATCGTCCCCGTCATCCTCTCCGGCGGCTCCGGCACGCGCCTCTGGCCCGTTTCGACCGGCGCGGCGCCCAAACAGTTCCAGCCGCTGACCGGCGATACCAGCATGTTCCGGCAAACCGTCGAACGCGCGAGCGACCGCGCCCGCTTTGCCGCGCCGCTGATCGTTTGCGGTCCGGCGCATGTCGCGCATGTCGAGGCCGACCTGGCGGCCGCCGGCATCGACGATGCCCGCATCGTCGTCGAACCGGGGGCGCGCAACACAGCCCCGGCGATCGCGCTCGCGGCAGAGCTTGCCCGTACTGCCGATCCCGCCGCGACGATCCTGGTGATGCCCGCCGACCATGTGATGACGAAGGTGGACGCTTTCCTCCGCGCGATCGAAGCCGCGCGTCCGGCGGTCGCGGCCGGCGCGCTCGCGACCTTCGGCATTGCACCGTCGCACCCCGAAACCGGCTATGGCTATATCGCGGCGGGCGAGCCTGTCGCCGACGGTTCACCGGTCTGCACAGTACGCCGCTTCGTGGAAAAGCCACCGCGTGACCACGCCGAAGCGATGCTCGCCGAGGGCGGGCATTATTGGAACGCCGGGATTTTCCTGATGCGCGCCGACCGCTTTCTGCTCGAGCTGGAGCGGCAACAGCCCGCAATGGCAAGCGCCTGCAACGCAGCAATGGCGGGGGCGCACAGCGACGGGGCCCGGCTGCATCCGGATGCGGACGCATTTCTCGCCAGCCCATCGGATTCGATCGACTATGCAGTGATGGAGGGTGCGCAGGATGTCGTAGTCGCGCCCGTCGATCCCGGCTGGTCCGATGTTGGCGGTTGGGCCGCGCTCCACGAACTTGGCGCGAAGGATGCGTCCGGCAATGTCCGCATCGGCGACGTCATCGTGCTCGACGCGAACGGCAACTATCTTCATGCCGCCCCTGGCAAGCGGATCGCCGTCGTCGGCGTATCCGACCTCGTCATCGTGGCGCATGGCGACGATCTGCTGATTGTCCCGCGCGAACGCGCGCAGGAGGTGAAGGCGATCGTCGAACAGCTCGCAAAACGGCCGCCCGGCTGAACGCGCTCCCGCCCGCCTCTTGCGGCTCGGTGAGCCATCGCCCATATCGCGCGGCATGACCAATCCCCATGCGCACAGTGCCGCCCCCTGGCACGGAACCACCATTCTTTCGGCCCGCAGCGAAGATAAGGTCGTCGTCATCGGCGACGGCCAGGTATCGATGGGGCAGACGGTGATGAAACCCAATGCCCGCAAGGTTCGCCGCCTCCACGATGGCAGCGTGATCGGCGGCTTTGCCGGCGCGACCGCCGATGCCTTCACCCTGTTCGAGCGGCTCGAGGCCAAGCTCGAGCGCCACAACGGCCAATTGCTCCGCGCCGCGGTCGAACTGGCGAAGGATTGGCGCACCGACAAATATCTCCGTAATCTGGAAGCGATGATGATCGTCGCCGACAAGGAGGTCACGCTCGTCATCACCGGCAACGGCGACGTGCTCGAACCCAAGGGCGGGATCGCCGCGATCGGATCCGGCGGCAATTTTGCGCTGTCGGCGGCGCGCGCGCTCGCCGATTACGAGCAGGACCCCGAAATATTGGCGAAAAAGGCAATGCAGGTCGCCGCCGACATCTGCGTCTATACCAACGATCAGTTCACGCTCGAAACCATCGACATCGCCGGCTGACGGGCTATGCTCGGCGGGTGATCCGCCCCCTCCCCCGCCGCCATTTCGTCGCCGCTTCGGCAGCACTCGCCCTTCCCGGCTGCGCGATCACCGCCCCGCGCGTTGCCTCAACGCCGCCCATTTGCCTGCCGCGCGTCAAGGTTTCGGCCGACCGCGTTATCCGCACGGTTGCGGGCCTCCGCCCCTATCGCGCAAAGGGATTTGTCGTGCGCGCCGAAGCACTCGGCGACAAACGGCTGGTCCATAATTACGGCCATGGCGGCGCGGGCATCACGCTGAGCTGGGGCACCTCGCGGCTCGCCGCCGACCTTGGACTGCCGGGACACAGCGGCGCGGTCGCGGTCATCGGGTCGGGCGTGATGGGCCTGTCGACCGCGCGGCTGGTGCAGGAGGCAGGCTTTCCCGTCACCATCTACACCGCCGCGCTGCCGCCCGACACGACGTCGAACATCGCGGGGGGCGAATGGTCGCCCTATGGCCATTTCGAACGCGATGCGGTGACGCCCGAATGGCACGCGCAGTTCAGCGCCGCGCAGGACTATAGCTGGCGCCGCTTTCAGATCATGGTCGGCGACGATTATGGGGTGCGCTGGCTGCCCGTCTATGCCGAGGGCGCACCGCGCCGCCCCAGCCCCTATCGCCCCGGCGAACAAGCGCTGGCTGCCCCCGATCACTCCTTCCCTGTCGACCGGATCAACCGGTTCGAGACGATGTTCATCGAAACCGGGCGTTATCTGCGCCAATTGCTCCGCGACGTGCAGGTCGCCGGCGGCGCAGTCAAAATCCGCAAATTCGCGGACCGATCCGAACTCGCCGCGTTGCCGGAAACGCTGGTTTTCAACTGCACCGGCCTCGGATCGCGCGCCATGCTGGGCGATCTGGACCTTCGCCCCGTGCGCGGCCAGCTCGCCGTGCTCGCGCCGCAACCGGAGATCGGCTATGCCTTCACCGGCGGCGCGGGCTATATGTTTCCGCGGCCCGACGGCATTATCCTCGGCGGCACGTTTGAAATCGACCAATGGTCGACAGAGCCGGTCGAGGCCGATGTCGCGCGCATCCTGGCGTCGCATCGCGCGCTGTTCGGCGGTTTCCGCTGCGCGGCTTGATCTCGGCGATGCCGATCCCATGTAGCGCTCTCATGATTTTCTCTTTGCTGGAACCCTCCGACACATGAACAAGGACCTGACCCCGAAGGCGATCGTCGCCGCGCTGGACACCCATATCATCGGCCAGGCCGCGGCCAAGCGCGCGGTTGCCGTCGCGCTTCGCAACCGCTGGCGTCGCCAGCAGCTTTCGCCCGAGCTTCGCGACGAGGTCAGCCCCAAGAATATCCTGATGATCGGCCCCACCGGCTGCGGCAAGACCGAGATTTCCCGGCGCTTGGCCAAGCTTGCCGATGCGCCCTTCATCAAGGTCGAGGCGACCAAATTCACGGAGGTCGGCTATGTCGGCCGCGACGTCGAACAGATTGCCCGCGACCTGGTCGAAGAGGCCGTGCGGCTGGAAAAGGACCGGCGGCGCGATGCCGTGCGCGCCGCGGCGGAGGAGGCCGCAATGGAACGGCTGCTCGACGCGCTCACCGGCAAGGGCGCGAGCGAGGCGACGCGCCAGAGCTTTCGCCAGCGCATCCGCGAGGGCCATCTCGACGACAGCGAGGTCGAGATCGAGGTCGCCGATACGCCCGGCATGAATTTCGAACTGCCCGGCCAGCCGGGCCAGATGAGCATGATCAATCTCTCCGACATGCTCGGCAAGGCGATGGGCGGCCTGCCGAAGAAGCGGCGCAAGATGAAGGTGATCGACGCGGCGACGCGGCTGATCGAAGAAGAACAGGACAAACGGCTCGACCAGGACGATGTCGCGCGCGTCGCGCTCGCCGATGCCGAAGCCAATGGCATCGTCTTTCTCGATGAAATCGACAAGATCGCGGTGAGCGACGTGCGCGGCGGCTCGGTCAGCCGCGAGGGCGTGCAGCGCGACCTGCTGCCGCTCATCGAGGGTACGACGGTCGCGACCAAATATGGGCCGATGAAAACCGACCATATCCTCTTCATCGCCAGCGGCGCCTTTCACGTCGCCAAGCCCAGCGACCTGCTCCCCGAACTCCAGGGCCGCCTGCCGATCCGCGTCGAGCTCGGCGCGCTGACCGAAGAGGATTTCGTCCGGATCCTGAGCGAAACGAAGGCAGGCCTGCCCGAACAATATGCGGCGCTGCTCGGCACCGAGGGCGTGACGCTGAACTTTGCGCCCGACGCGATCGCGCGTGTCGCGAAACTCGCCGCCGAAGTGAACGAGAAGGTCGAAAATATCGGCGCGCGCCGTCTCCAGACGATCATGGAGCGGCTGGTCGAGGAAATCAGCTTCACCGCCGAGGATGCCCCCGGCACGACGCTCGACATCGACGCCGCCTATGTCGACCGCCAGCTGGCCGATGTCGTGGGCGACACCGACCTCAGCAAATATGTGCTTTAGGAGGTAACGGCAGCTTTCGGCCGAAACCAGATCCTTATTCCATCGTCATCCCGGCGAAGGCCGGGATGACGGATAAGCTAATGGCGGGAAGCCACCCGACTCAGCCTTTCCCTACGCCTCTCCTCAAATCACCCAAGCTCCTCACCCACCAACCCAAATCGGCAGTCCTTTCGCGTGTCCATTTACCGAACTTCATTTGACTTTCGCGCATTCCCAATGCGATGAACGGGTGACACGGCCGAACTGGGTCAAACGGCCGGCACGGAGACAGCAATGACGGATGAGGACGTCGCCCCGGAACAGGGCGAGCTGGCGATTACGCGCACGGGCGATCGGCTTCGGCTGGCGCGCGAGGCTGCGGGATTGTCGCTGGCCGACGTCGCGACGCGCACGCGCATCACCCAGCGCCACCTTGCCGCGATCGAGAAATCCGATTTTGCCGAGCTGCCGGGGCGCACCTATGTGACCGGTTTCGCACGCGCCTATGCCCGCGCGGTCGACCTGCCCGAGGCCGAGATCGGCGCCGCGATCCGGCAGGAACTCGAAGACGACGAATATGGCTCGCGGCCGCTCTACGAAGCCTATGAGCCGACCGACCCGGCGCGCCTGCCGACCGCGCGTCTGACCTGGACGCTGGTGATCGTCACCCTCCTCCTCGCGTCGGCCTATGGCGTCTGGCGCTTTCTCTCGGTCGAACCCGACGAGGCGCTGATCGCGGCACAGAATCGCGACGCCGACGCATCGGAAGCCCCCGAAAGCGCCGCCAGCGCCGCCCCCGCGGCCAAGGGCGGCGGCACCGCCGCGGTCGCGGTCGATGCGCCCGTCGTGCTCACCGGCCTTTCGGAAGTCTGGATCGGCTTCGACGACGCTGCGGGCAAGACCGAGAATTGGCGCACGCTCGATCCGGGCGAAACCTATCAGGTGCCGCCCGCCTATATCGAGCAGTTCACATTGCGCACCAGCATTCCGCAGGCGCTGAAAGTCACCGTCGGCGGCCGCGACGTCGGCCCCGTCGGCCCCGCCGACACATTGGTCAAGAATATCTCCTTGAAGCCGGCCGACCTCATCGCGCGCGCCGGTAATTCGGATTCGTCGGGCACAGCGACGACGCGCCCGCAGGGCTGATCAGCCGATCATCCGGCCCGATCGCGGCGGCAGCGCACCGAAATGGGTTTGCGCTGGCGCGCCTTCGCGCGTTATGGACGCTGAAACTGGTTAACGAGTGGGGACCGAAAAGCAGATGAGGATGCGTCAATTCTTTTTCCTGGGTACGGCGGTGATCGGACTGGCCGGGTCGATGCCGGTCGCGGCGCAGGACAATGCGCTCGGCAAGCGCGTCGAGCGGCTCGAAAAGGAAATGCGCGCGGTGCAGCGGTCGGTGTTCCCCGGCGGCAGTCCGACCTTCTTCGAAGGCGAAATCGCGCCCGACAATACGCCGGGCGAACGCGCGCGCTCCAACGCACCGGTGATCGATTTGACCGCGCGGGTCGATGCGCTGGAAAGCCAGTTGCAGACGCTAACCGGCCAGACCGAACAAAATGCTTTCCAGCTTCGCGAACTGGAAAAGAAGTTCGCTGCCTATAAGGCGGAGATCGACAAGCGCCTTGACGAACCCGCCGCGGCCGCGGAGGATGCGGTGACGCCGGCCAGCCTGCCGGCGACGACAACCGCCAGCGCGGCGCCCGCGAAAAAGCCCGCGCCCAAACCGGCGGCCAAACCCTCGGCCCCCGATGCCGCGCGCCTCGCGCTCGTCAAGGCGGTCGAGGTTCCGTCCACCGGCAACGAAACCAAGGACGCCTATGATTATGGCTACCGGTTGTGGGATGCCAAACTCTATCCCGAGGCGCAGGCGCAGTTGAAAAGCGTCGTCGCCAAATGGCCGCAGAGCAGTTATGCGAGCTTCGCGCAAAACCTGCTCGGCCGGGCCTATCTCGACGAAGGCAAACCGAGTCTCGCGGCGGTCGCCTTTTACAACAATTACAAGGATCGCCCCAGCGGCCCGCGCGCACCGCACAGCCTGATGTATATGGGCGTCGCGCTCGACAAGCTCGGCCGCAAGGCCGATGCGTGCAAGGCGTTCCGCGAACTCGACGATGTCTATGGCGACAAGGCGCCGCAGGATGTCCGCACCGATGCTGCCTCCGCAAAAACAAAAGCCGGCTGCTGAGAGCGACGTCGCGGGGCGGCTCGCTGCCGACCTCGCCGCGCTGCTTGGCCGCGACTGGCACCGGCTCCATTATGGCGTGGCCGTCTCGGGCGGGCCCGACAGCATGGCCTTGCTCTGGATGATGGTGTCGCTGCTGCCCGGCCAGGTGTGGGCGGCGACGGTCGATCATGGGCTGCGCAAAGGGTCTGCGGACGAGGCGCGCATGGTCGCCGCCTTCTGCGCGCGCGAACATATCCCGCATTCGACGCTGCGCCCGGCGGCACCCATCCGCGGATCGCTGCAGGCCGCGGCACGCAGCGAGCGTTACCGCCTGCTCGAACAATGGCGCGAGGCCAATGCGCTGGCGCATATCGTGACCGCGCATCACGCCGACGATCAGCTCGAAACGATCATCATGCGGCTCAATCGTGCGAGTGGAGTCGGTGGACTGGCGGCGATCCGCGCCATCAACGGCGTCATCGCGCGTCCGCTGCTCGGCTGGCGCCGCAGCGAACTGGTCGATGTCGCACTCGACAACGACCTGCCCTTTATCGACGACCCGTCGAACAGCGACGACCGCTTCGACCGCGCGCGGCTGCGCCATGCCCTGCAATCGCAGACGACGCTCGATCCCGTGGCCGCGGCGAAATCCGCCGCCTGGCTTGCCGAAGCCGACGAAGCGCTCGACTGGGCGGTCGAACGGCTGATCGCGGCCTGGCCCGACGCGTCCGACATCGCGGTCATTCGCGACGAAGCCTATCCACCCGAGCTGTTTCGCCGCATCGTGGCGCAACGCTTGCGCGTCAATGCGCCGCAGCTCTCCCTCCGCGGCGCCGCGCTCGACGGGGTGATTGCCGCTATGCGCGCTGGCCGCCGCGCGATGGTGGGCGCACTGCTCATCGACGCCGTGCGGGGCTTCGAAGGATCGATCTGGCGCATTTCGGCGGCGCCGCGACGGAAAGCGGCGAAAAAGGCCTGATTGCCTCATTGTCATTTAACCCGATTATCCTATCTTGTGGGATAGGAGCGCAGCGCTTGCGCCGTTGAGGAAAGATTCCGAATGCAGGACGACAAGGAACCGCAGGGCAACCCCTGGATGAAGAGCGTGATGATCTGGAGCGGCATCCTGCTGGCCATGCTCCTCGTCGCCTCGATGTTCGGCGGCGCTGCCCAGCCCGCGGGCAATCCGCTGGCCTATTCGGAGTTCCGCCAGAAGGTCGAGGAAGGCAGCGTCAAGGAGGTTGTCCTGTCCGACGACAAGGTCACGGGTACGCTATCGAACGGCGACCGTTTCTCGGCCAATGTCGTGCGCGATCCCGAACTTTTGAAGATGCTCAACGACAATGGCGTCAAATATGACGGCCAGCCGACCGAAGCGCCGAATTTCTGGATGTATATGCTCGTCCAGTCACTGCCTTTCCTGCTGATCCTCGGCATCGCCTTCTTCGTTTTCCGCCAGGTGCAGAAAAACAACGGATCGGGCGCCATGGGTTTCGGAAAATCGCGCGCCAAGATGCTCACCGAAAAGCAAGGGCGCGTGACCTTCGACGATGTCGCCGGGATCGACGAAGCCCGCGAGGAACTTGAGGAAATCGTCGAGTTTCTGAAGGACCCCAGCAAATTTTCGAAGCTGGGCGGCCAGATTCCGAAGGGCGCGCTGCTCGTCGGGTCGCCCGGCACCGGGAAGACCTTGCTCGCGCGCGCGATCGCCGGCGAAGCGGGCGTCCCCTTCTTTACCATTTCGGGTTCGGACTTCGTCGAAATGTTCGTCGGCGTCGGTGCGTCGCGCGTGCGCGACATGTTCGAACAGGCGAAGCGCAACGCGCCGTGCATCGTCTTCATCGACGAAATCGACGCGGTCGGCCGCCACCGCGGCGCGGGCCTGGGCAACGGCAATGACGAGCGCGAACAGACGCTGAACCAGCTGCTTGTCGAAATGGACGGGTTCGAGGCGAACGAAGGCATCATCATCGTCGCCGCGACGAACCGCCCCGACGTGCTCGACCCCGCGCTGCTGCGTCCGGGCCGCTTCGACCGCCAGGTCGTCGTCCCGCGCCCCGACATCGAGGGCCGCCAAAAGATCCTCGAAGTTCACACGCGCAAAAAGCCGCTCGCACCCGACGTCGACCTCCGCCGCATTGCGCGCGGAACCCCCGGGTTCTCGGGCGCCGATCTTGCCAATCTTTGCAACGAAGCCGCGCTGCTTGCGGCGCGGAAGGGCAAGCGGCTGATCGCCTCGAACGAGTTCGAGGAAGCAAAGGACAAGGTCATGATGGGCGCCGAGCGCCGGTCCATGGTGATGACCGAGGACGAAAAGAAAGCGACCGCCTATCACGAGGCGGGGCATGCGCTTGTTTCCCTCCACGTCGAGCATAATGACCCACTCCACAAGGTCACGATCATCCCGCGCGGCCGTGCGCTGGGCGTGACGTGGAACCTGCCCGAGCGCGACCGCTATTCGCAGAATATGAAGCAGATGAAGGCGCGGCTCGCGCTCTGTTTTGGCGGGCGGATCGCCGAGCAGCTCATCTATGGCGAAGACGAGCTCAACACCGGCGCCTCGAACGACATCCAGCAGGCCACCGACATGGCGCGCGCGATGGTCATGGAATATGGCATGTCCGAAAAACTGGGCTGGCTGCGTTACCGCGACAATCAGGACGAAGTCTTCCTGGGCCATAGCGTGTCGCGCGCACAGAATATGTCGGAGGAAACCGCCAAGCTGATCGACGCTGAAGTCCGCCGCCTGGTCGAAGAGGGCGAAGGCGTGGCGCGCAAGGTGCTGACCGACCATATCGACGAGCTGCACCTGCTCGCCGCCGCCTTGCTCGAATATGAGACGCTGTCGGGCGAGGAGGCCAAGCGCGCGATCCGGGGCGAAGACATCGGCCGCGAGGACGATGCCGACAAGCGCGGCACGCCGGTCAAGGGTCATGCTGGCGGCATTCCGCAGATCAAGCGCAAGCCGCGCCCCTTCGGCGACGCCAACCCGCAAGGCGCATAGAAGCGGGACCCAAATCGTTCGATTCAGGGGCTATTCATTGCCGGGGGAGAAATTGCAGCGCATGAATGTCCGGACTCATGCGCGGTATCTCCCTGCCCTCTTTGCCGCTCCGCTGCTTTGCGCGATGGCGCCCGGCGACATGAGCGTTGCAGCCTTCCTCGCGCGCGCGGGATCGATCGAGCGGCTGGGACCGCTGGCGCTCGCGACGCCGCAGGGGCATCAGCTCAAGAACGAAGTGGTCGCCGCGGGCAAGCGCTATAAGGCGCGCATCGACGCCGAACGCCGCGCGGGGCGCAGAACGACAAGCTGTCCGCCCGAAACGGGAAGCCTCGCGCCCGAAGAATGGCTGGCGCACCTGCGCAGCTATCCGGCGCATCTGCGCAGCCGGATCAGCGTCTACGCCGCCTTCGACGCGCTGATGAAGAAACGCTATCCCTGCCCGGCCTGATGCGCCAAGGATGCGAACAGGACCAAAGGAGATGGCGATGATCCGCAACCTCGGGAAAGCGTTGGCGCTGGCGGCGCTTCCAGTCTCCACCAGCCCGGCGACGGCGCAGGGCGGCGGTACGCTCACCAGCAAGATCGAGCTGGAGAAGGCGTTACCCACCGCCCACCGCACCGCCGAACTTTACACCTATGTCGACCCCGACGTCGTCGTCCCCGGCGATCGCGTCCGGGTCACGCTGACCTTCACAAACAACAGCACGGCACCGGCAACCGGCGTGAACATTACCAACCCGATCCCCGAAGGCCTTGCCTTCAACCGGACGGACGACATGCGCGATTTCAGCGTCTCCGTCGATGACGGGAAGAGCTTCGGTCCGCTCGCTTCGCTAACGGTTCCCGTCGAAAACGCAGCCCCGCGAGCCGCGATCTCGTCCGACGTCACCCATGTCCGCTGGCTGTGGTCGCAAGCGGTTGCGCCGCAACAAAGCCGGTCGGTGGCCTTTTTCGCGCTCGTCAAATGAGAGTCTGGCCGCGGCGATGACGATCTATTGCGATGAATCGGGGGCGCTCAACGCGGGGGCGATGACCTTCTCCGCCGTGATGCTGACGCCCGCGGCAGCAAGCGAAATCCACGTCCGCTTCCGCACCGTCACCGGGCTGCGCGGCGAACTCAAGGGCAGCCGGATCAGTCTTGTCGAGCGGGCCTATCTGCTCGAACTATTCGACCGTGTCGGCGGGCGCGCCTGGGTAGCGGTCGCCCGGCGCGACACGCTGGCGCAAAACCCGGGCGGCACCCTGCCGAGCGACCTTGCGCTCTATGCCGCGCTTCTCGACCTCGCGATCGGGCGCTGGCTGCCCGAAACGGGTGGGGTATGCACCGACGTCGTGATCGACGACGGCCGCTACGACCCCAACATCCTGGCAAAGGTCCGCGCCGAGATTCAGGCGGGGCTGGGTCAATGGGGCCGCGCCTCGCTCGCCGACAGTCGGCGGAGCGAAGGCGTCCAGATCGCCGACGTTGTCGCCAACAGCCTGTTTAATATCGCGGTACAATCGCCGCGCGCGCACCGGATTGCGGCGATTCTGGACCCGATGCTGGCTTCGAAGGCGATCCGCATCGCCGACCTTGCCGCCATGCCATGAAAAAGGCCGCAGTTTCCTGCGGCCCCCTTCATCACCAGCCTTGATCGGCGACGATTATTCGAAGTCGCCGCCGCTCCCGGCGGGGCTGCGCGGCGGCGCCGCGGCGGTCAGGCGCAGCGCTTCGGCCGAACGGCTGATCGAGCTGATTTCATCGGGCGTGTCATCGTCGTCGATCACGACCTTCTGCATCGAACCGACGAGCGTTTCCTGCAAATCCTTGGGACGGATCGTCTGCTCGGCGATCTCGCGCAGCGCGACGACGGGGTTCTTGTCGCGGTCACGATCGACGGTCAGCTCCGAACCGCCCGAGATTTCGCGGGCACGGTGCGCGGAGAGCAGGACCAGGTCGAAACGGTTGGGAACTTTGTCGACGCAATCCTCGACGGTAACGCGGGCCATATTGTTTCCTTAAACGGGAGAGGCCAGCCCCTTCACGGGCGTGGCGGCAAGCGCTGCGCGCTAGCAGGCCGGGCGCGCGATGTCAATCAAAGCGCCGCCCTTGCGGCGCGCGCCGATGCCGTCCTATGAGCGGGCATGAGCGATGCCTGTCCCCCAACCGACTTGCCACAGATGCTGGCGGCGGACGTGGCGGGACACCGGATAGAGCTGATCTTCGACGGTGGCGAGCGGCTCACGCATCTGCTTCGAATGATCGACGCGGCGGCGCGCAGTGTCGACCTGATCATGTATATTTTCGAAGGCGACGCCGCGGGGCTCAGCGTCCTGCGCGCGCTGACCGCCGCGGCGCGGCGCGGGGTGCGCGTTCGCGCGCTGATCGACAGCTTCGGGTCGGGCGACACCCCCGACGCGCTGTTCGCCCCGCTGCGCGAGGCCGGGGGCAGCGCGACCTTTTTCTCACGCCGCTGGCGATCGAGCTATCTTGTCCGCAACCATCAGAAACTGATCCTGATCGATGACCGGATCGCGATCACCGGCGGCTTCAACATCGCCGACGATTATCTGAGCGCGCCGCGCAGCGACTGCTGGTTCGACATCGGCGTGGCGGTGGAGGGACCGAGCGTCGCGCAAGCCGTGCGGTGGTTCGCCCAGATTCACGACTATACCGTCCATCACGACGGCAAGCTGCTGGTCCTGCGGCGAATGATCCGCGAATGGCCCGTCGATCGCGGCGCCGTATCGTGGCTGGTCGGTGGGCCAACGCAGCGGCTTTCGCCGTGGGCGCGTGCGGTGCGCGCCGATCTGGACGGCGCGCGCCAACTCGATATGGCGATGGCCTATTTCTCGCCGGGACAGGGCCTGCTGCGCCGCCTCGGTCGCGTTGCGCGGCGCGGGCGGGCGCGCTTTGTCATGGCGGGCCGCTCCGACAATGCGGCCACGATCGGCGCTTCGCGGCTGCTCTATGGCTATCTGCTGCGCAAGGGCGCCGAGATATGGGAATATCGCCCATGCAGGCTGCATATGAAGCTGATCGTCGTCGACGACGTGGTCTATATCGGCTCGGCCAATTTCGACGTGCGCAGCCTGTTCGTGAATGTCGAGGTCATGGTGCGCATTGCCGACGCCGATTTCGCGGCGCAGATGCGGCGCTTCATCGCCGCGCTCGAACCCGATTGCGAGGTGGTCACGGCCGGTTCGCACAAGGCCCGCGGCACTTGGCTTACGCGGCTGCGCTGGACACTCGCCTGGTTCATCGTCGGCGTCGTCGACTACACCGTATCGCGCAAGCTCAACTTCGGCCTCGGCGACCCCGATCCCGAGGTTTAATCCTTCCAGCCCCAGAACAGGAAGCAGGGCGGCACGTTCACCCACTCGAACGCATTGTCGATCCGCGTGAAATGCGCGGCGAGGAAATCGCGCGCACGCGCGCGAAACTGATAGACGAGGAAGGCGCCGCCAGGGCGCAGCACGCGGTGGGTCGCCGCTGCGATCGCCGGACCGACACCGGCAGGAAGCGTCGAGAAGGGCAGACCCGACAGCACATAATCGGCATGCTCGAACCCATGCGCACGAACGATCGCTTCAACGTCCGCGGCCGAGCCATGGACGGCGATGAAGCGGCTGTCGCGAATGTCCTTGCGCAGATAATCGATGAAATCTTCGTTCGTGTCGATCGCGATCAAGGTCGCATCGCCCGGCATCCGTTCGAGCACCGGACGGCAAAAAGTGCCGACGCCGGGGCCATATTCGACGAAGAGCTTTGTATTCTTCCAGTCGACGGGTTTGAGCATGTGACGGATCAGCGTCGGCGACGAGGGCACGATCGACCCCACCATCACCGGATGCTTGATGAACCCGCGAATGAACATGCCCCACGGCCCGAAAAAGCGCTTCACCCCCTCGCGCAGTCGGCGGAGCAGTGGGGCTTTGGTTTGCTGGGCCTGCGCCCGGGGATTGGTCATAATGGCTTTCGCATTGTTGCCGTTGACCAAATGCGTGGCAAAATCATGGACGTCGCGCAAGGAAAGAGTCTGTCTTGACTCTGGACAGCGGGCCTTCCGCGTGTAGGGAGAAGTCGCACTGGCGACCGGAACAATGGGGGACGGACATGGCGACCACATCGCATTCCATCCCGCCGGATCGCATGGCCGTCCTTTTCGCCGTCATGCTGGTCGCCGCGGCAGGCAACACGGCGATGCAGTCGATCCTGCCCGCGATCGGCGCCAAATTGCATATCCCCGACGTGTGGGTCAGCCTGGCGTTCAGCTGGTCGGCGCTGCTCTGGGTGCTTACCGCGCCGCATTGGGCACGCCAGTCGGACAAGCGCGGGCGCAAGGCGCTGATGGCGCTGGGCGTGATCGGCTTTCTCTCCTCGATGGCGCTCTGCGGCCTTGTCCTCTGGTCGGGCCTTCAGGGCTGGCTCGCCGCGGGCATGACGTTCATCCTGTTTGCGCTGTTCCGCAGTCTCTACGGCGGGTTGGGATCGGCGGCACCGCCCGCGGTGCAGGCCTATGTCGCGGCGCGCACCGATCCCGATCAGCGAACCCAGGCGCTCTCGCTCGTCTCCTCCTCTTTCGGCCTCGGCACCGTAATCGGCCCGGCGATCGCGCCCTTTTTCATTCTGCCCATCGTCGGTCTGGCGGGACCGTTGCTCGTCTTTGCCTTTATCGGTCTGACCGTGCTTGTCGCGCTGCGCTGGCGCCTTCCGAACGATGTCCCGCGCTTTGCCGCGCGTGGTTCGATCATGTCGTACCCGACCACGGGCGCCGCCTCGCAAACCGCGGCAGATGAGGAAGACGATCCGGCGGCGGACCGCAGCGCCCCCACGCCAAAGCCGCTGCGCTGGACCGACACGCGCGTCCGCCCGTGGCTTTTTGCCGGGTTCCTTGGGGGACAGGCGCAGGCGATGATGCTCGGCGTGATCGGCTTCCTGATTCTCGACCGGCTCGATCTGCGGCTGCACCCCGACGAAGGCGCGGCGATGACGGGAATCGTGCTGATGGCCGGCGCTTTTGCGACTTTACTCTCGCAATGGGGGCTGATCCCGCTCCTGAAGATGTCACCGCGCACGGCGGTGATCGGCGGTGCAGCGCTCGGCGGCGCGGGGACGCTGCTCACCGGACTGTCCTATGATTTTCACGGAATCATCATCGGCTTCGCCCTCGCCTCGCTCGGCTTCGGCCTGTTCCGTCCCGGCTTCACCGCCGGCGCCTCGCTCGCCGTGCCGCGCCGCGACCAGGGCGGTGTCGCGGGGATGACGGCATCGATCAACGGGTCGGCCTATATCGTCTCCCCGGCCATCGGCGTGCTCGTGTATAATTGGCATCCGATCGTGGCCTATGCCCTGATGGCGGGCTTCTGCGGCTGGCTCGTGCTCTGGGGTTGGTCGGCGCTGCGGATGGACCCGCCTGTTACATAGCGAAAAACGCCAGCACATAATTTGTCATCCCGGCAAAGGCCGGGATGACATTGATACTCAATCTCCGGGCTCCTCATGCTTCCGTTGGCGGACGGGTTTCAGCATCCCCGGCGCGAAAAAGCCGATGGGGTCGACACTCATCGCCTTCTGCTTGATCTCGCCCTGGATCTTTTCATAGTCGCGCTCCATCGCCTCGGTAACCGACGCGCGCGTATCGCTCAGCGCGGCTTCGAAATCGGCCATCGTGACCGTCTCGCTCGTCATCGATCGCTTCAGCGCCGCGAGCCCCGCGCGGCGCACCAGATCCTCCAGATCGGCCCCCGTAAAGCGGTCGGCGCGCGCCGCCAGCGCATCGAGGTCGACATCCTGTGCCAACGGCATCTTGGATGTGTGGATTTCCAGTATGCGCTTCCGCCCCCCGGAATCGGGCACCGACACATAGATGAGCTCGTCGAGCCGGCCGGGGCGCAGCAGCGCAGGGTCGATCAGGTTCGGGCGATTGGTCGCGCCGATCACAACGACCGACTGCATTTCCTCGATCCCGTCCATCTCGGCCAGGATCGTGTTCACGACGCGCTCGGTCACTTGCGGCTCGCCCGACGTGCCGCTGCCGCGGGCGGGAACGAGGCTGTCCAGTTCGTCGATGAAAATGATCGTCGGCGCGACCGCGCGCGCGCGTGCAAACAGGCGCGCGATCTGCTGTTCGCTCTCGCCATACCATTTGGAGAGCAGGTCCGACGATTTGATCGCGATGAAGTTGGCGTCCGATTCGCGCGCCGCCGCTTTCGCGAGCAAGGTCTTGCCCGTTCCCGGCGGTCCATAGAGCAGGAAACCCTTCGCCGGCCGGATGCCCAGCCGCCGGAACGCATCGGGATGCTTCAGCGGCAGTTCGATCCCCTCGACCATCTTGTCGCGCGCGGCGTCGAGGCCGCCGATGTCGCTCCAGCGCGTCTTGGGCGCCTGCACCATCACCTCGCGCATTGCCGAGGGCTGGACGCGTTTCAGCGCATTGTTGAAGTCGGCGCGGAGCACGCTGAGTTCATCGAGCACTTCGGGCGGGATCGTGCCTTCCTCGAGGTTCAGCTTCGGCATGATCCGCCGCACCGCCTCGATCGCCGCCTCGCGCGTCAGCGCAGCCATATCGGCGCCGACAAAGCCAAAGGTCGTGCGCGCCAGCTCGTCGAGGTCGACGTCCTCGCCCAGCGGCATCCCGCGCGTATGAATGCCCAGGATTTCGCGCCGCCCCTTTTCGTCGGGAACGCCGATCACGATTTCGCGATCGAAACGGCCCGGCCGCCGCAACGCTTCGTCGATCGCATCGGGGCGATTGGTCGCGGCGATCACGACGAGATTGGTGCGCGGCTCCAGCCCGTCCATCAGCGTCAGAAGCTGGGCGACAAGGCGCTTTTCGGCCTCGCCCTGTACCTGCCCGCGTTTCGGGGCGATCGAATCGATCTCGTCGATGAACAGGATCGATGGAGCGGCCTTGGCCGCTTGCTCGAATATGTCGCGCAGCCGCTTTTCGGACTCGCCATAGGCCGATCCCATGATTTCCGGCCCGTTGATCAGGAAGAATTGCGCCTCGCTCTCGTTCGCGACGGCGCGCGCGAGGCGCGTCTTGCCCGTTCCCGGCGGGCCGTGCAGCAGCACCCCGCGCGGCGGATCGACGCCGAGGCGGCGGAAAAGCTCGGGATAGCGCAGCGGAAGTTCGACCATTTCGCGCAACTGATCGATCGTCTCGCCCAGACCGCCAAGGTCGTCATAGGTGACATCGGTGCGCCGCGCATCCTGTGGTTCCTGATATTCGGACAGCAGCTCGACCTCGGTATTCTCGTCGATGGTCACGACCCCCTTGGGGCTCGCCGACACGACGAGCAGCCGCACCTCGGCCAGCGCATAGGCCGGGGCGTTGAGCATCTGGCGCAGCTGGGGTGGCATGTCGCCCGCCGACAGGCGCTGCTGCCCTGCGGTCGCCACCGTATCGCCGGCAACCAGCGGACGTCCGAAGAAGCTGCGCTTCAGGGCATTTGCGGAGCCCTGGAGCCGCAGATTCTCTTGCGCAGGGGCAAACACCACGCGCGTGGCCGCGCGGGTTTCGACGCGGCTCAGCACGACCATGTCGCCTGCCCCCGCGCCCGCATTGGCGCGCTGCAGGCCGTCGAGGCGGATGACGTTAAGCCCTTCGTCTTCGGCATAGGGCGCAACGATACGTGATGCGGTGTCGCGTTTGCCGCTGATCTGGACGATATCGCCTTCGTTAAGGCCCAGCTCCATCATCGCCGCGCGCGGGATGCGCGCGATCCCGCCCCCGCTTTCTTCGGCGCGGGCGTTCGCGACCTGCAGTTTGACCTGTTTTTCTTTCGTCGCCGCTTCGGCCAAGGCGTGTCTCCCGCAAAATGGTCAGAATGCCGAAGATAGGATAGCGGTTCCCGATTTGCGACCCCCGGCGCGGGACGATTTCATAGTGCAGCGCACAAAATTCTGGCGCTGACGCCCCACCCATGTCATCACCACTGGTCGATATGCCCCGTCTTCCTCCCCTCAGCAGTATGGAGGCCTTTCTCGAGGTCGCCCGTCGCGGCACGGTCAAGGCCGCGGCGATCGAGCTGGGTCTGTCGATGCCCGCTTTGTCGCGGCGCATCCAGACGCTCGAACATGCCGTTGGACGCCCGCTCTTTAACCGCCATCATCACGGACTCAGTCTGACCGAAGCCGGGCGTACGCTGCAGGCGCAACTGTCGCCGATCCTCGAAGAATTGCGCGCCGTCATCGCGCAGGCAGGCAGCCCCGATGCCTCGCTTCGCCTCCACCTCAACGTCCTGCCGCTCTTTGCGCAGCAGCGCCTTTTTCCGCGCCTGCCCGAACTGCGGCGGCAGCATCCCGAACTGCATATCGACATCGACACCATGTCGCATGCCGAAGCGCGGCTGGGCGACGGCATCGACGCGGCGATCGCGCTGGCCCGCTCGATCGACCCCGCGCTTTATGCGGCGCGGCTCGATCAGGACAAGGTATTCCCGATCGCGGCGCGAACGCTCGCCGATGGCGACCGCCCGATCACGGTGCCCGAACAATTGCAGCGCATGACGGTGCTTTTGCATCGCGAAATGCCCGAAACCTTTACCGAATGGAAAAAGGCGATCGGCATGACCTATCTCGAACCCGCGGGGATCGACTATTTCGATTCGGGCCCGCTCATGCTCGAAGCCGCAGCGCAGGGCATCGGGATCGCCTTCATGCACGGCCATCATTTCGACGACGCGCACGATCCGCGCCTCGTCCGCCTGTTCGATTTCGATGTCGACAGCCCGTATAGCTACTGGTTCGTATGCCGCCCGCGCGCGCTGCGCCAACCCGCGGTCAAGCTGTTCCACGACTGGCTGCTCGCCGCCAGGATCTGACGCGCCGCCGACCGCGATACGGGAGAAAATGGTGCTGCTGGACAGGATTGAACTGTCGACCTCGTCATTACCAATGACGCGCTCTACCACTGAGCTACAGCAGCAACCGGGCCACCTGCGAACAGAAGCGCACGGGGCAGGCGCGGCCTATGGCGGGGCGCCCCTCGCCTGTCAAGGTGCCAGGCTTGACGATCGGATGATTTCGCAGGCATGGGCGCGTCCGTGAGCAAGACGCCCTCCCCCGCCGATCTGGAACGCGAGCGCCGCCTCGCCGAAGCGCTGCGCGAAAACCTGCGCAAGCGCAAGGCGCAGGCGCGCGCGGCGCGGAACGAGGCGCCGCCTAAAGACTGACCGTTACGGTCACGGCATCGCCCTCGGCGAGCCCCTCGGCCTTACGCACGGCGGCTTTGACCGGCAACAGCCAGCCGCCGCTTTCCCGGTGCGGAAAGATCGAGGTGGTCCAGACCGTATTGCCGATCGCGGCGCGCACCTTCGCCGACCCGAAACCGCCGCGCCCATTCAGCCATTGCCCGCCGATCGCCGCGAGGCGGATCCCGTCGGCCGCCTCGCCCGCGATGGTCACGAAATGCCATGCCCCCGGCGAGGTCGCCGATTGCCAGCGCCACAGTGGCGCCCTGACAGTGAAGGACTCCACCCGCCCGCCTATTGGGCCGTCACCCGGCGCACGGGCACCGGAATGTTGCAGATGTCGGCGCCGCCCGCTGGCGTTATGAAAAAGGGATCGCGGCGATTGGCGCGCGCATCGGCATATTTCGCAAAGCTGTCGCTCTCTGTCGACAGATATTCAAACTGCGGCCGGTCGGCTTGCGGCAATTCGGCGGCAAGGCGAATCGACGCGATCGGCACGCGCTCCGCCGCCTCCTCATAAAAGCCCAGCGCGCCGGTCCCGCGCGGCAGGCTCGACAGATGCTCGATCCCCTCGACGATGCGGCCGACGAGCGCAATATTGCGGTCAAGGTGCCGCGGCGCATGGCCGATGACGGTATAGAGTTCGGCGCCGCTGCCGGTATCGGGCGACAGATTGCGGCCGACGCCGACCATGGCATAGCAATGAATGGCCCAGCCTGACCGACCGTCGTTGCTGCCAAAAGGCCAGCCGAGAAAGAAACTATGCTTTTTAGCATAGGCATCCGGATGATTGGCCCAAACCCAGCCCGGCGAGTATCCGCTCCAAAACATCGGTGGCGTTTTTCCGTCGGAAGGAACGCTACCGCCTGTGCCTTTTGTCACGGTAACATATTCGCCCTCGGACACCTTCGCCAATCCATCGGGCAGCGGCTTCTTCTCGGTCGCATCGCCCCATTGGACGACATAATTGTCCTGCACCCGGTTGATGCTCGTGCCATCCCACCAATGCGCCGCGGCGAGCTTGCGGATATTGCCGACCCATCCCTGGCTGAACGGCGCGGGCATCAGCTGAATGATGACGCGGCGCGGCTTGCCCGCGCTATCGGGTGCCAGGTCCATCACCAGCAGGTCCGACGGCGCGATCGCGATCCAGTCCGCTGTGGGCGCCGCGGCGACGATTTCGCCTGGCGACGGCGGCGCGGGGGACGCTTCCTCAGCAGCAGCGGGAGCGATGAGAGCGAGGGCCGCGGCGGCGGCGAGCAGGCGATGGTTCATGCAGCCTGTCTGCCACGCCCAACCGGCTTGCGAAAGCCCCGCCAACCGACTAGGGCGCCCTCTCCAGAGCGAATTGGTAAAGCACCCGATTCACGCTCCGTGCTTCGCACGAAACGACCGGGTGCATGCGGAGCGGTGGCCGAGTGGTCGAAGGCGCTCGCCTGGAAAGTGAGTATACGTCAAAAGCGTATCGAGGGTTCGAATCCCTCCCGCTCCGCCACCGACAGTCAATATATTGATATTACAGGATAATTCCTGGGGTTTTCGCCCGACAGTGCGGACCTTTCGGGCTATTTTCGTCACCGAGAGAGCGAGGCTTCCTCAGCGATTCCCACGCTGTGTGGCGCCCTTTCTCAGCGGCGCCTTTGCGTGGTACGGGATTGGTGATGCCCAGGAGGGAGCGCGCCAGCGGATCGCCGAACTCAGCGGCGGACCGAAAAACCGAGCTTTTGCTGCTGTTCGCGCCAGACGATCGGGATCGCATCGGTCTGGGTCAAGCGCTTGGTGTCGATGTCGGCGGGCGCCTTCCCCTCGACGATCCGTGTGACGATCGCCGGATCGAGGAAGGCGAGCCGGATAACCCGGGTCATGTAGGATGAAGTGACGCCTTCCGAACGGGCAAGATCGGTGATGCTGAGATCCGGCTCTTCAAGGAGCCGTCCCCACCAGCGATGGGCCTTGGCGATGGCACCGATCAGCCGGGCGTCCGGCTTGCGGCTGGTTGCTACCTCGCCCGTATCAAGAACCATCCGCATAGCCAGCCCCGATCGCTTCAGAGTCGCTGGCGTGGTGATGAGGAGCGCGGACGATTCCGTATCGATCGTCATCTCGAGATGACGGCCGAGGCCGACAGGATTCAGTTTGATACGCACTTCGGAAGGCATGATGTCGATGCGATCGACGATGTCGCCGACCAGCGTCTGGACCAGACCGCCCCGACCATCGCGCAACAGTGCTGCCAGTTCCCGTGCCTTCCCGATCAGCGCTGGAATGTCCTGTTCGTCCGGCGATGATGAAGATGGACCCAACAGCCCGACCGGATCGCTGATAGTGCGGCATAGCTGATCGATTACCAGCATTTCGATTTCACGAGCGGGCAAGCGTATGCCGCGGGTCTTCCTGGCATCGCCCTTGTGCTGGAGCGACCGGCTGACGTAGTAGCGATAGCGAACCTTGCCCTTGTTGGCATGGACCGCGATCAGCGGCTCACCACGATCATCGAACAGCTTGCCAGCGAGGATGCTGGGATGCCGGACGCGCGGGCTGGACCGAGTGCCTCTGCCATTTTCCTTCAACTGCTTCTGGGCCGCATCCCATATCTCCTGTTCGATGATGGCGGGATGCAGGCCGGGATAGGTGATCTTCCCGTGACGGATGCGGCCGATATAGATCGGGTTGCCGAGGATGGCATAGAGTTCGCCCCGGCTGAACGGGCCGCCGCCGTAGGAGCGGCCGGCCCTGGTCGTCCGCGTCGGCTTGACGACGCCATCGACCTCCAGCCGATCCTGCAACAGCCGGACATTGCCGAGATCGAGATAGGTCCGGAAGATCGAACGGATGATCCCGGCATGGTCGTCGATGATGGCAAGGCTGCGCCCGTCCGGACGATAACCCAGCGGCGGCGTGCCGCCCATCCACATGCCTCGCTGCTTCGAGGCGGCGAGCTTGTCGCGGATGCGCTCGGCGGTCACCTCGCGCTCGAACTGGGCGAAGGACAACAGCATGTTGAGGGTCAGGCGCCCCATGCTGGTGGTCGTGTTGAACGACTGGGTAACGGAGACGAAGCTGGTCCCGGCCTTGTCGAATGCCTCGACCAGCTTCGCGAAGTCGAGCAGCGAGCGCGTCAGCCGGTCAACCTTGTAGACCACCACGATGTCGATCCGGCCGGCATCAATATCACCGAGCAGCCGCTGGAGCGCCACCCGCTCCAGCGTGCCGCCCGAGATGCCGCCGTCATCGTAACGCGCATTGATGAGCGTCCAGCCCTCACTGGCCTGACTGGCGACATAGGCCGAGCAGGCCGCGAACTGCGCGTCGAGTGAGTTGAAGTCCTGCTCCAGACCCTCCTCGCTCGACTTGCGCGTGTAGATGGCGCAGCGCACCGGCTTCATGACGCGGCGCCTCGTTTGGCTTGGAAGCCGAAGAAGGCGGGGCCGGACCAGTTGGTACCGGTGATGGCGCGGGCGACCTGGCTGAGGCTGCGCCATTCCCGATCGTTCCAGCGGATGGCGCCATCCTCGCCCATGGTGACGATGTGCGTGGTTCCCTGCCAGACCCGCGCCAGCCGCATGCCCGGAAGGATGGAGGGCCGCGGCCGGCCGGCGGCGACGGTCTCGCGCAAGCGCCGCCGGGTTGCGTTCGACAACCCGCCCAACGCCTTCTCCTGGCAGGCATGGGCCAGCGCCATCCGGAGCAGGCCGGCGCTGACCTTGGGCGGCGAACTGCGAAGCTGTCTCCGCCATGCGTCGCGCAACTGCTCGAGATCCATCGCCTCAAGCTCCTCCAGCCGCGCGTCGAGAACCCCCGGCTTTGTCATCAACCGACGATCCGCCACGTGCGGACCCCGCCCACCTTCTCGCTGGCGATGGCGTGCCCCTTCTTCCGCAGGCCGCTGAGCGTGGCGCGCACTGTGTGCGGCAGCCAGCCGGTGGCACCGGTCAGGTTGTCGAGCGTTGCTCCGCCCTCCCGGGATAGCAGATCCATGAGCAGCGCCACCTTGGTTCCCGCGCGCGCAGAGGGGGTCGCAGAGCCGGCGAGCGGTTCGGTATTGCCATCCTTGATGTCGGCTGCACTGTCGGCCGACTCTGGCATTGCTACCTCATCTGCCCCGATCGCTGCCCGGCCCGCGTCGGTGATGACGGTGTGATCGTTCGACTTCATTGCCAACTTCCGGCGAACCAATGAGACGATCGCCGTCTTCACGCGATCCGGATCGGTGGTGACGCTTTCCGGCGCGGGCAGCAGATTACCATCTTCCCGGTTGCTGGCGGTCGAGAGCAGAATGAGCTGCAGGTCGTTGAGCTTTATGGTCATGGTGGGTGTCTCCTGTTCGCGAGGCGGCACCGCGCCGCTCCCACCACCCACGGCCCCGCCGGTCGACCGGTCGGGGCGGCAGCCATATCACCGGCCGCAATTCATGATGACAGCAATGCTTCGTTACACTGCGAAGTCGAATGGAATGTGTGAGTGCCGCGGAAAGATGCGTCTCGACTTCTTCGATTGGTCAGCGCTTCGTCGGCGCATGTCCGAAGACGCCGAAGCCCGCCACGAACTCATCCGTCGATTGTTCTATCTCGCCACCATCGCCGCCGAGGACGCGACGGCATTGGCGACCGAAGGACAGTCGAGAAGCTTGTCGCCGGACCACGCGAAAGCCGCTGCGGCAACTCTTCGCGAGCTGGGCATGAGGATTGAGATTCTCTCATCGGCAATCTCGGAATTGATTGAGGATGTGGGACATGGAGCTGGGACGGCCTGATCACCGCAGATGTCTGCTTGATTGGACGAAGGAGACTGACCTGACCTAAGTGCGTAGCCGCGTAAGCGGAGTTGCTTTCGCTCGCTCGGCTAGATCACAGGTCATGTCTTCGGTTCCTGCCAGAAGTCACAGCTGAAATTGTTGAGATAGTGGTCACGCCCCGAGGTCGTAACCACGAAGCGTTCTGGGATCGTTGCGGCGTCTCCACCCCTCTGGAGAAATGTGCGCACAGCGTTTATCGCGAGCATACGGAAATGCTCCCAATGGCGATAGAGCTTGTCCTGGCGTTCCTGCTCCACCTTGGCAGCGCTCGGCTTCCGTTTGGGCTGATGTCGGGGCAGCGTATAGTCGGGACGTGTATCGACATCGTGGACGAAGGTGATCGTCCCGAAATTCCACTGGTCTTTCGCGCGCGTGCACCAGTCGAAATGGACCTGTATCTCCAGATGTTCACTGAACCGGTAGGGTGTGCTGATCATGTCGCTGACGCGGAAAAGCTGCCGCTCCTTATCCTCATCGTCCGCCCGCTCCAGCATGGCGCGAACTGCAGAGCCGAGGTCGCGGCCGACCATCCAGGCTCGACCGCGCAAATCCTCGCGCCTCTTGGCGGACTTGGACTTCGCATAGTCGGCAAGTGCCCGATCAAACGCACGGAGCTGATTGGCAACATAGGCGCCACAATTGGCGAGTTGGAGCGCGTGGAGCCCGGTAATGCGCTGCTGCCAGAGCGCTTCATCGATGAGTCGCTCGAGTTCGAGCAAATCGACCGCACGCAGCGCCGCTTTCTCATGGTCTGAAAGATAGAGTGCGCTCATCGGCGGGCCACTTTCTAAAGGTTGAATAAAGGACTTGGCTTCTCTTTCGACACGATCAGCATCAGCGACCGGGTCGCCCGACTGAGCGCGACATATAGCCGGGCGCGAGACGCCTTGGTGTTCGAAAAGTTGTCGGCGTCGCAGGGCAAGACCATAACATTCTCGAATTCGAGGCCTTTGGCCTTGTGGATCGTGCTGATCGCCTTCATCGGCAGCTGCGGTCGGGCGTGGGTGCGTCGCCGAGCGATCTCGGCAAAGCCGTCATCGGCATTCTCGAACTGGCCGAGCTGGATTGCCTCTGCAAATTCGCGACCATGATGGACGCGGACCTCGGCAAAGGCCGCTTCATTCGCTGCAAGGCCGCGCAGATAGTCAAGCGCGCGCGCCACGCCGCGATGATCGGGACACTCGACGATATGGCGGGCCATCGCCTGGAGATGCTGCGGCTTGCCGTTGCAAGGTTTGACGCATCCCTGCTGCGCCTCGAGCACGAAGCGGTTGCCGAAGGCGCTCGGCGAAAACCCCGACGCGACCGAGCCTATGAACGTGAGCGTGCCGCGCGCCAGCGCCTCGGCATTGCCCTGATGGGCCATACAATGCGCGGCGAGCGTGGAAAGACCCTCGCGGACATGGCCTTCCCAAATCGGGAGCCGTCGATTGAAGAAGGCACGCAAGGCGGTGACGCGATCATTCTGTCCGGTGAGCACGAGCAAAGATGGCGCATTGGCGCGCGCGTAGATCGCCTGGCTTTCCTGCGCAGCCACCCGGAACCCGGTGCGCTGAGGCGAGCTGTTCTCGGCGAAATGGACGGTGAGCCCGGCCGGAAGATTGCCTGTGAGGTCGATCTTTCCGCCATCACGCAGCGTCGCGCGTGCAGTCAGAATCCAGGCGCCGAGTTCGGGCTGGATGTTAGCCCAGCGGTGCGGCTGGTCGAGCTCCTCGAACCGATCAGCAGCGGTCTTCAGCTCCGCCCAGCGCTGTTCGGCGGCGGCGGTTTGCGCCTGGGTGCCGGTGAAGATCATTTGCATCGGATCGGCGAACACACGAAGCTGTGCGCCGCTGCGATGTAGCGCCATGACAATCGCATGCTGGTCGGCGCTCGCGTCCTGATGCTCGTCGCAGACGACGATCGGATAGCGCCGGGCCACACAGTCCGCGATCCCAGGATGTCGGGTCAGCAGGCGCGCGACCATCTCGCCGAGCAGGTCGTATCCTTTGGGTCTTCGGCGTGCCCAGGCGCCGATATCCTCAGGCAGGGCAAGCGGGTGGCGGTAGGCGCCAGCGATCTCGATGATGAGCCCGTCGATCGTGCGGATCTCGACGCGGCGGCTGAGACCGCGCGTCCGGCCGGCGAAGACGTCGCAGGCGGCATTGGTGTGTGTCAGAATGAGCAGCCGTCCGTCGCCGAGAGCGGTCGCGATATCGCAGGCGTAGCTTGCGCCTTGATACGTCTTGCCACAGCCGCCCGGCGCCTCGACGACGACGAGGCGAGCGGCGGAGCGGAGCGCTTCGGCGACCGTCTCGTCCGACATCAGACGACCACTTGCACAGCCTCAAGCCCGACAGCTCTTCGGACGGCATTAACGAACGGGAGGAGCTGGGGCGCGACATGCGGCCAGAGCCCAAGCCCGAAGAGCTTGTCGGCGAGTTCGGCTCCGCCCGCGGCGCTCTTGAACCAGCGCTGGCCGTGCTTCTTCCACGCCTTTTTCTGCGCCTCGGGCGCATTCGGATCGGCGGGGGCGGTACCGCACGCTGCCGCGATCATCAGCGCACGGATATCGTCGCTCGCCGCGATGATCGCGGCGAGCGACTTGTCTTCCAGGTTCAGGCGATCGGCCAAGGTTCGCAGCCGCTCACCGGAATCGCCGTCCGGTTCGGCAATGAAGGCCTCCAGCTGATGATCCTGCAGGTGCGGGATGATGTTGGTTTCCAGGCATCCGTCCGCCCAGCGCATGAGAAGATCACCGAGTTGGTCCTTGGTCTGTTGCCACAGGCCCTGCTGCGTGCCCTCATTGTCCGCGAAGCCGGCAACTTTGAGTCCACTCGTCGCGAGCCCGCGCAAAACGGTTAACGCTTCCGAATTGCTGCCGCCGTCGCTGACCCAGATGCCGTGACGGCGGAGGTCCTCACCGAGCGAGCGGGTGAGCAGGTTGGTGACAAATCCGACTTCGGTCGCGCCTTCGGCGATCACTGCCACGCGCGCCAGGAATGTCTCGGGATCGCGCTTCTGCTGCGCCGCGACCGATGCAGGAAGCCTGCCGATCTTGCCGCCGGCATCGACATACCAGAGCGTGGCCGTGGCGGCGGCGTGGACGGCGGCCGCGCTGTGCGTCGTCACAAACACCTGCGAGGGGCTCGCAAGCAGCTCCTCGACCAGAATGCGCTGGCGGTAGGATTCAAGGCCACGTTCGATCTCATCGACGATCATGATCGGATGCTCGGCATGATGGGCTGCCGCGACCTCGAGCGCCGCAAGTCGCCGTGTTCCCGCCCCCCAGCTTGCCATGGGCAGCATGGTGCCATCCTTGGTTGCGGTGAGACCGATCAGCGCATTAAGCGAAAAACCCGGACCACCGACCAAGCCAAGGCTAAGTTGGCTGGGCAAGGTGCGTTTATGGAACCGCTCATCGAGATCACCGAGCGCGGTCTTCGCACTCTCCTTAAGCTGGCCGTGTACGTCTGTTTCCCCGATCTTATCGGCCAGACGCGATCGCAGGGTCTTGTCGCCGAGCAGGCGGTCGAGCGCCGACCCTTGGATCAGGCGGAGGTCGCGATCGTTGCGATCGTCGCCCCCGAGTCGCACGACACCGATATTGCGGCGAACCGAAACCGGGAAATGATCGACGCTGTCGTCGGGCTGGCAGATTTCGTGCTGCAGTTCAAAATCGGGCGTCCCGCAGACGCGCACGCAGAAGACGGGATCGAGCGGCTGTCCGTCATTGGCCTCAAGATCGGGAAGCTTCGGGCCGTCCGCGCTCCATTCCCAGGGCCAACTCGCCTTGCGTTGCTCAACGATGCCACAGTTCAGGGGCAGCGCCATGGCGGCGGCGATCTCGAAGCCGTCCTCGTGCCGGCGTTGCCAATAATCGGCATCGGACAGGGTTGCCGCGTTTGTCGGGCTGAGAAGCATCGCGATGGCATCGAGGATCGTGCTCTTGCCCACGTCGCCGCCGCCCAGGAGCACGTTCATGCCTTTGTCGGGGAACCACGACAGTGCTTCGATCCCTCTGAACCGATTGATCGAAAGGTGGCGAATATAAGGCGCGACGTGGGCCGGTTGGTGAGGATCCTCTGGCATTGGCTCAGGTTACGGTTCGCGACCGGAGCGGTCCAGCACAGAGACGGGTAATCGGCACTTTATCCGAGGGCATTGCCCGCGCCGGGCGGACTTCAGTCATTCCATTCAATCCGGCGCGGCTGGATGGGCGGCCAGTCGACCGAGGCGAATAGCTCAAGCGCTTGCCGGCCAAAGGCTGGCTCGACCTGCTGGCTCCAGCCGATCAGGCCACGGACATGATGATAAAGACTAGAGACGCCGGTCTTACGCGCCAGAGCGTGCTTGGCTGGCCCGTATGCGGGTGAGGAAAGGTAATGGAGATGGAGACGGATCATGTCCTTATAGGCGCGCTGTAGGCGAGGCGTCGGGCCGTCGACCAGCATACCGAGAACGATCCGGCGCGTGCCGGGGCCACGGATGACGGTCTTGCGCTTATTGTGTCGGAATCCGGCGTCGTTGAGGATCCTGCACACGTCACGCTGAAGCCGGCGCATTTCCGCTAGCGAGCGATCGGTGTCCGCGGAAAAGGCCAGATCGTCGGCATAGCGCGAGTAGCGCAGCCCGCGTTCCTCGGCCAGCCGCGCTAGGAGTGTATCGGTACGCAGCATCGCGAGATTGGCGAGCATCGGGCTTGTTGGCGCGCCTTGCGGAAGAATGCCTTCATAATCAGACGCGTAAAAGTCGATCGGGCCTTGGTGTGGCGCAGGGTTCTTTCCCGGCCCTCGATCGAGCCCAATGGTGCAAAGCCGAGCGAACTCGAAGGCCAGCAACTTGGGAAAGCCCAGCCTCGCAAAAATCGCCGAGACCGTCCTTTCGCTCACTGAGTGGAAGAAATCCTCGATATCTACCTTCAACAACCATTTCGTATTGGTGTGCTGTTCAGCGGCTTGGACTGGCGAGGATTCCGGATGGAAGGCGAAGCTGGCCGGATGGACGGGCGCATAGCGAAGGACATGATCGACCAGCCAGCGCTGCGCAACCGCCAGACTTTGCGGCGGAATCGAGATCATCCGCTTGGCGGATCGCCCTGGGATGCGCTTCTTCAGGAGGACGAAGCGGTATTTCGCATGCCCGCGACGCGCGACCGTCCGGCGCAGGAATAGATAGGGTAGCTCGGTCAGCACCGAGAAATGGCGCAGAGTCAGGACCGGGGTGATGCGAGCATCGGTCGCTCGGAGACGGGCGAGCGCCGCTAGTGCATTCTCAAGCGTGACTGCATCGATGCCGTGGCGGCGAGCGCCCGATGCGTAGCGTTGAGGGCTCGGTGCGGACATCTACTTCGACCCACTCAGGTGGGTGGGACAGCAAGTCTCGTCCAAGACCCCGCCAGCCGTGACTTGCTGTCTCGCGCAGCGCGAAGGTCCTGCTCCGATGCACGGACCCGGGAAATCCCTGGCCCCAAGTTCCCAAGGAACCCGTCGCCGCTTGCGCGGCGCATTTCTAAACTCCCTCACCGGGCCCTCAACTGGCTAGGATAATAGTAGGGCAAGTCCTCGGTGGGAAGCACTACCGTGCGGGCGCGCCGTAACTGAAGCCGCCGAAGCTCGCGCTGGCCAAGAACGGTCAGGGTATTGCGCGGGCTCGTCCAGTGGGCGATGCGCGTGAACACAAGGATCTGCTCGACATCGGCGAGCGACAGTCGCGTCCGAGCAGAAGCGCTGGCCGCCGTGCGCGATCCATCCTTGAGCGCGGTCAGAACCAGCATCGTTTCGACCCAGCGACGACGGGTCGGATCGGCGAGGAATCGCTCTGCCGTCCGGATATGCAAAGCCGCCCGAGCGCGGTCCGCAAGGGCGTCGGCATTGGCCGCCGGAAAATGCATGTCGGCGCCGAGCGCGCTGCGGTTGCTAAAGAGCGGCACCCATCCTTTTCGATCGCTGTGTAGGATCGGCGGCGCGTTGTTGGGCATGCCATGCGAGAAGGCTATGAGCGCGCCGGCCCAGCCGAAGCCGAACGGATAGCCGCTTTTGCGCGGATGGGCGCGGCACAATGCCTCGACCGCATCGCGGTCCGCGCCGACAAATGCGGTGAAGATGGTGGGGCAGGCATGGACTACACGGACGCTTGGTGCCGAGCGGTGCGACCGGACGTGCTTCAGCCCATCTTCGGTCCCGGAATAGGCGACCACGGCAAAACGGACGCGGCCATAGGAATGCCAGCTGCGGATCGTCGCGACACGCCAGAACGCCTCGAGCATTTCCCAGACGCGCTTCCCCGAGCCAATAAAATCAGTGACGATGACGATGTGACTGACGCGGCCGGTGCGTAGCGCGTCGGGGCCCGGATGGCTCAGGACACTGTCCCGATGCAGGCGCTCGTATCCGGTAATGAAATTGGCAATGGCCCCTTCGCTGCCGACTTCCTGATCGTTTGGGTCGACAACGATCGGCGGTATGCCGGCGCCAGTAGCGCGCCCCTCGTCGGTACCTGGAAAGAAGGGAAGGACCTCGCGGCGGACGAAGCCATACTGAGGGTCCTTGGTATCGCGGGTCTCGACGGCGCGTTCAGCGAACAGCGCAATCGGCCGATCCTGATCGCCTTCCTCTCGGCTCATGCAGGTCTCGTCGAGCAGCAAGCGCAGCCCCCGATAAAGTGCATCGTGGCTGACCAGCATCACGGCGTCGGCCAGCTGCGCAGCCACCGGACGCTCCGCTCCGGAAAACTGCGCGAGCCAGTCTTGCGCGAATTCGGATTGCGAGAAGTTTATGTCCAGACCCCACCTCATCCTTCTTGTTGTTTCTAAGCAACTTGGATGGCGGTCCGGTTTAAGGCAAGCACAACTGAGTCCGAGGTGAAGGGTTTGTTGGCAACTTCTACTTTTCGTGTCTGAGTTTGACGGGGCCTAACGCAGCCCACTCAGAGTCTGTCGGGCTGCGCGCTCCCTGCGAGGCGCGCGAAATAGTCGCGAAATTCAAGGGACAGCACCGAGCCAATCGATGCCTCGGCAGCGAGAGCGATAGAGGCCGCACGGGCTAGGCTCGGGGCGCGCGCGAGTGCCTGCTCGATCGGTGGAATGGTGAGCGCCGGGGTCAGAAGCGAGAAGCGCTGCGTGGAGATCATCTGGTGCCATTCGGTTGCGATCCAGCGATCGATCGGGAGCGTCGCTTCGCGCTGGAACGAAGCCAGCCGGCTGGCTTTCTCAACTAGGCGCACCGTCGCTACGAACAAGTCCCGTGCCCCGAACCGCCCGCCTTGCGCGATCCTTCCGAGGATCTGCGCGTAGCAGAGCCGCGGCTCGAGGTCAGGCGCTTGCGGTTCGCAAACGGCAGTGAGGAAGGCAATACCCGGATAATCGGGCGTCAGCTGTTCGCGCCAAGCTTGCAGCAGTACGGCGAGCGGCGGATGACTGCCGCCGAGGATGCGCACCACGCAGTGGACGAAAAGCACATCCTCGGCCGCATCGCGCGCGACCTCGGATGTCAGTTGTTCTGGCGACGCCTCTGGGATCGGCTCGCGCAGCGGATCGGTAAGGCCTCCCGCCTGGATTTCAGCGAAACGTTCGGGCAGATAGACGCGCAAATCGACCCAGCGCCGAAGCGCCGCGCACAAGCCGGCATCGTCTTGGCGCTCGATGGCGGCGCTCACATGTGCATCGCGCAGCCGCATCTCCATCGTGACCAGCGGCTTGCCGTCAATCCGGGCCTGCAACGCTTGGCCGATTCCGGCATCAACGTGGAAGCGCGCCGCAGCTTCGGCCAGGAGATACCAAAGCGATTCAAGCGGTGCCTGCGGCAGGTCCCTGATTCCCTCGTTCGGCTCGGGATTGCTGCAGCACCCCGGCGGGAGCAGATCGATACCCTCGATCATATTGTCGAAGTCGTGGCTGGCGTCGTTGTCGATCGACAGGAGCAGGTGCCCGAACACCTTGTAACAATGCGTGGCGCGCAGCGACGTTAGCGGCAGCAACCCTTCGATCTCGCCGAGCGTCGCTGCCAGCTCCTTAAACACTTGCTCGCGGCCGCCGTCGCGATAGGCAGCGTAGGCTGCATCGGCTCGCAGCCCGATCGCCGTGGGACGCATAAGGCCGCTCGGCACCTGCACAGCCGCCTCGCGAGCCTTGGAGAACCAGCTGGCCGCTTCCACGAAGCGCTCGAGGTGCATTGCGCAGATACCCGCCTCCCGGCAGAGATAGGCGCTCTCGATATGGTCGGACTTGGCGAAATCCGGATCCAGGGCTTCAATCCGGACGAGCGCGCCGGCATAATCATCCCTGCGATAGAGCACCTTGGCAACCGCGCGACCGAAATGGTCGGGATGGCCGAGTCTGGCCTCCCCCTCGGCCAGCGTTTTAAGGGCGGCCTCGCTGTCATGGCCATATTCGTCCTGCATGATGGCGACCGCGATCTTGGCCCGCGCGGCCAGCGTTCCATAGCCCCAGCTCTCGGCAAGCGCGGAGATGCGATGGAAACCGCTCGTCGCCACTTCGGCATCGATCGTCCCAGCATGGTGCTCCGCCAGCCAGGCATTGTTGACGAGCAATGCGAATTCGCTCGGAACCTGGGAATATTCGGCGAGAAGGCGGCCGCGCATTTCACCATCAAGGGCATCGAGCCGCTCGAACAGCGCCACCAGCGCCGCGACGCCGGGGAGCTTGCCCGCCTGCATCATGAACAGCATGCCGATCACGGTCGGCGCGGATCTGAGTTTGCCCGAAGTCTCAAGCTCGCGGATGAGGTCACCTACCTTGGCATCCTCGCGACCCAATGTGTCGAGACGAAGGATCAGATCGAGCCACTCGGGAACAGCACGGCAAGCCCTATCGGACAAGAGCAGTTTGCTGAGGACCATCGTCTCGAATCGAGCGGCACTACCGTTGAGGACGGCTGCATCCTTCTCGCGCCAGAGCGCCTTCCAGACCTTAGATATCTCGTCGTCGGTGCCGGTGTGGAGGCATACGATTAGCTGGGCGAGACGCAGCAGGCCGGAGACATGCATGTTCTCCGGGAAGATCGGACGGCTAGTCTGGGTCAGCCGCAGCGATGTCATGTAGCGGGCAACTCGACGCTGCATGTCCGAGCCGGCCCCGACGATTCCGAGCGCGATCTTGGTGAGCGCGGTCTCTGCTCGGCCGGCAAGGCCATGGACGTAAGCGGCGCCGGCCTTATCGGGGTCGATCAGATCGGACGCCATGATCGCCTCCGAGAACGCATTATGGACCGCCCGGACCGCTCCCTCGCCGAGCATGTCCTCGCCGGCCCTGTAGAGTAGCGGCGACACGCGAAACTCGCCTTGACCAACCGCATCGATCCAAGGCCCCACCAAAGGATCGAGCGCTTCGCCGGGGTTCATGATCGCGGGGTCGAGCGCCCCGAGCGCCAGCGCAGCGCGACGGTCGAACCTGCCGATCGCCAGACTCAAGCGATAGAGCAGTGCTCGCGAAGCCTCCGGCACTGAACCGATCAACCGCGCGCGCGTGGCAGCGCGCTCGTCAGCGACGTCGGCAAGCCCGCCGCCGGCAGGTGCGAGCGCGGCCAGTTCCGCAGGATTCCATCCGCGCGCCGACAAGCCGACAATACTGGCCTGAACGAGCTGGGGATGGCCACCGTCGGACCGCCGGTAGACAGGCGCCGCCCAGGTTGCGGGGTCGCCATCGGCCGCACTCACCATTGCCTCGACTTCCTCGACCGTCAGGTTAGGGACTTCGACCAGCGCCGCAGACGTGACGCCAAGCTCGCCGAGCACACGAACGCCGGGACGCGAGTAAAGTGTGGCGCAAGCCAGCAGGTCGCGGCGTCGAAGCGCGTGGAGCAGTTGTGCGAAAGCACGCGCGACGCCCAGATCGTCGAGCTGGTTGATGTCGTCGACCAGCACGCCGCCCAGTCCAGGCTCCCCCAGCTCGCCCAACGTCTCGCGTAACCGCGCAGCTGCGGCACCCGCATCCATGTCGCGCAGATCGAGGATCGCCCAGGAGCGCGGCGTAGCCCGTGCAGCGAGTCGGGCGGCGATCGTCTTGCCCATACCCGAGCCGCCGAGCACCAGAGCAAGTCCGTGTTCACCAATCGTAGCGGCAAGCGCTTGGGTGAAAGCATCGCGCGTCGTGAGGATTGCCGGCATGCCGAGCTGATCTTCGGGCACCAGCCGACGGACTGCGGCAAAGGGCCCCGCCTCCTGCGCCATTAGCCGGTCGGCATCGGCACGGTTGACGGATACCCGCGTATGCTCATCGACCAAAACCTTGAGATCGGCGCGCGTCAGGCGCCGATGCCCCTGCGTCGTGCAAGTTACCAGCAGCTGCTCGATAACGGGGCCAGAGAGGCGCATCGCCTCGGCAGAGGGCAGCCGGCAATGATCCCATCCGAACTGGAGCAGCAACTGATCGAGTTCTTCGCGCATACTTGGCAGTCCGGGCGCACCGCAATCCCAATGAATCCGGCGCAAGACCTCGTCCCGGAATCGGTTATCGTCGCATTCCGCGAAAAAGGCATGAGTCTGAGGTGCGAGCCCGACGCGGTTGAGTGCCGCGCGTAGCGGCCCAACGTCCGCGCCGGCCGCCGCCACGCGCCAGTAGGCGAGCGATGCTTGACCGCCTACTCGTAGAGCATGGGCTTGCTCGACGCCGACCTCGGCGGTCGAGAGATAGCGGCAAGTAACCGTTCGCCCGGGGTTCGAGAGTGTGAGTTGGACGAAGCTGTCGAGAAATTGCGCGATCGCCTGAGAGCCGAGCGTGACCGTCCGCGACGAGGCCTTTACTTGCGTGGTGTTGAGGGCGGCATCCGTTGCGACCGCATAGTCTTCGGCAACCTCGAGATGGAGCTGCTCGTTTCCGCGCAACTCCAGCCACGCGATCGCGCTCGCATAGAGCTGATATGCATAACCTTTCAGCGCATGGATCGCCTGGCGCGCGCTATCGCCCTCAATGTCGTTAACATGGTCTGGTGGCGAAAGGGGCATAAGCGGAACGTAGCCGGGCGGCCCGCAATCACTCAAGGCATATTAAGAATGGACAGCAACCAGACGACGCTGAAGGATAATGGAAATTATACTTGCTCGTAGACGCCTGCATTCGCTGTACGATCCAGAGCGGATATCCATACCATTTAACGGCAGTTATCGTCACAAATAATTCGAAAAACCGACAGTACGCCCACGGTCTAACAGGAGAACTTGGCGCACCACGAATGTAGCGGAAATTTCGATAGGCTCAATCAAAGTCGGCGACATCTGCTATTTCTGCGATAATGTGACTGGAGGTCTTGGTTAGACCATGCGCCGAGGCTGAGCGATACGGCATTGTTGATTCTGGTCCCATGTGATGAAATGCCCCCTCTGGGGGCAGGTCAAGAAAACCTTGAGTCATCCCGATCCCGAATAAGGAGAAGTTCGTGGATTTCGATCGCGCAATTAGCGAACCGTTCGCACGTTTGCTGACGTTCCACAATAGCTTCAACCGCAGCATCAAGGTGAGCTTCGGCGCCATGTCTCTCCTGTCCGATCAACGGGTCAGCGGCGACAATTCGCAGGCCTTCGCCTTACCGACCGGGAATGAGCCTTGGGGCAAAGCCACGCATTGGCGAGACCTCGATGGACCAGTGAAGGATGCGGCGATTTTCTTGGCCGAACTGGGCATCGCCCGGGCAGCAGCGGCATTCGAAGATTATGCAGACGGCGCCAAGGGCGAGTTCGATCGGGCAGGCCTGACCCAAGTCGGCGCGAAAAAGGACGGGGTTTCGGCTCTGCACGGGTTCGACGCCGTTGTGGGCCTCGACACGAAGGACTTGACCGACCTGCTGCGTCTGGCCGAGTTTTTCGACACCGCGCGAAACTGCGTCGTCCACAGGTCCAACAGAGCAAGCGCCTATCTCGCGTCGCTACGCGCCGATCCTGCCCTGGAAGCCACGCTCGGTCGCTGGCCCAAGCGGATCGGTAAATGGTCGATATCTTTGCCGCCCGTCATCGAAGGCCATATCGTGGAGTGGCGACCTCGCCATGCTATCCTCGCCTCCGACGTCTTTTACCGTGCGGCGGTCCAACTCGACCGGGTGCTGGTCGGGAAAATGGGACCGGCAGCACTCACGCGCATGGCCGCCCACTGGTGCTTCTTTGCGGATCCGCCGGTCCCTTGTCGCTCCAAGCACAACCCAGACATAATGATCCGTTCGCAGTTGATCGACCGATACAAGGTTCGCGACCTGTCCGTCGCCGAGACGATCGCCCTGCTTCGCGAGACAGATCAGTGGGATGCCGTTCGCCGGGCCTGGACCAAGCGCTACCCAAATGGGCCGGAAACGGCACTCGCTAGAAACCGGCGCGCCAGAAAGGCCGACACCAAATTCGCCTTGGGATCGAGAAGTCGCAAGGGGGGCTTATGAAGCACCACTATGTTCCTCAATTCCTCCTGCGCCGCTGGTGCAACGACGCAGGCAAGCTGCAAAGCTTCAAGATTCTGGGCGGGCGTGTCCTGTGCCGTGCGTTGACGCCCGAATATACAGGCTATGAAAATGCCCTCTATGCCGTGGTCGCCAACGCGCTCGGTATCAATGAAGACCATCTCGAAAAGAAGCTCTTCGGTCCCATCGACAGCAATGCCGCGGTTACGCTCCGCAAGATTGAGCAGCGCGAGATGCTCGGCGAGGACGACAGGATCTCCTGGGCCTTCTTTCTGAACTCGCTGCGCGTGCGCCAATCGGACGTACTCTCCCATCTGCGGACCGAAGGCATGGCAATGATGAAGCGCTTCCTAGCCGAAGGCGATGCAGCGCTTCCGGAAGGCTGGCCACCCGCCGAGCAATGGTTCGAAGAGCATAGCCCCGGAATGATGGAAGCGCATAGCCTCATCTCCTGGCTCTCCCGGATCGTGCTGCATGACGAAATGACCGATCGCTTCGCCAAGCTCCATTGGTGGGTCAAAGAGTTCAAGCCCGAGGCACCCAAGCTGCTCCTCTCCGATTTGCCGATCCATTGGGAGGGAGGCTTGAATACCGGAAAATTCTTCATTCAGTTGCCGATCGCGCCCGACCGGATATTCTTCGGCACGGAGCATGCTGAGACCGAGGCTTTTCTCAATGCTCTTCCCGGCGCCGAACTGATCCGCCGCGTTAATCGAGGATCGCTCGCATCTTCGTCTAACCGGATCTGGGGCAGGGATGCGCAGGAGGGGCGCACCTTCATCGAGGCCAATCTCGATATCGTCGGCGCAAATGTCGAGCGGTTCGATGTGGTCGCAGAGCGGCACGGGAAACGGCAAGAAAGGGAGAACGAAGCAGCCTGCCCAAATAAGGCTAGTTTCGACTGAAACCATACGTTGCAGCGCACCAAATCTTGATGATTAGTCGGTGGCTTTCAGCGATCTCATAGGGTGTCATTAAAGCCTGGTTTGTTGGTGCTAGCAGTCCTCATTGGAAACGATGCAGCCCCTGCTTCTTTTGATTGTGCCGGGAGGTTCGAATTTTTCCGCCTATGGCCCCGCGTTCGGCTCGACGTCTCAATCAGGAACGACCAATGACCCATGGCCGTCGATCAACCAATCGCTGATTTTGTCACCGACCTGTTCGCCGCCATGTTCCTTGATCGCGCATTCCCACACGATCGCAGTTCGCCATCCGGACTCTTCGAGAGCGGCGAGCGTCCTTTGATCCCTGAGTACATTCTGCTCGAATTTCTGCGCCCAGAACTCCGGTCGAGTGGTAGGCGTGGTCGTGAACCGGCAGCCTTCGTGACGATGCCAGAAGCATCCATGGACGAACACGACTGCCCGAAATTTCGGAAAGACCAGATCTGGCCTGCCCGGCAACCCCTTGTAGTGCAGCCGATATCTCAGGCCCCGTGCATGCAGCGCTTTTCGCAGGACGAGTTCGGGCTTCGTGTTCCGCCCCTGGATCCCCGCCATCATTCTGGACCGCGTCGCCTTGTCGACAACGTCTGCCATCACGAATTCCCCTGGCTAGTTCCGCCGGTCCTGGTATGTGCTTGAACCATGAAAGGAATTGTCGGGCGGATGACCAGAAGTTTCAAGACTGTTGACCTGTTTGCGGGGCCGGGAGGTCTGGCGGAAGGTTTTTCTTCGCTGCGAGATGAAACGGGAGGCAGGGTCTTCGATATTGCGCTTTCGGTCGAGAAAGAGTCGTCCGCGTTCGCTACATTGCGCCTTCGCAGTTTTGTTCGGCAGTTCGCCGAAACTCCGCAGGCCTATTATGATTATATTGCCGGCCGGATCTCGAGAGATGACCTGATCGCGCAACATGCAGCCGAATGGGCTGCAGCGGTTCGTGAAACCATGATGCTGGAACTGGGCACGGAATCGGCGACAGCCGTACTGGATCCGGTGCTTGACGAAATTCGCGAAGCGGCTGGAAACGAAGCGATCCTGATCGGGGGGCCGCCCTGCCAAGCCTATTCGCTTGTTGGTCGCGCCCGCAATCGCGGCATCAAGGGGTATGATCCCGCCGAGGATCAACGTCACTTCCTCTATCGTGAATATATCCGGATCATCGGGAAGCTGAGGCCGGTCGCCTTCGTGATGGAGAATGTGAAGGGGATGCTGTCTTCCAGGGTCGAAGGCAAAGGCATCTTCGATCTGGTGTTGTCCGACCTGCGTTCAGCAGGCGGCAGTCCCGACAGCTACACGCTCATTCCTCTGGTTGCAGGTGGCAAGGGGCGCCACGGCGGCCATATCATTCGGTGCGAAGACTATGGCATACCCCAGAGCCGCCACCGCGTGATTCTTCTGGGCATTCGCTCCGACCAAATATCGAGTGACGACAGCGGGATGCTCTCCGGACATACGCTGGAACCCGTCGCCACTCAGGCGACGGTATCGTCGGTCCTGTCCGGTATGCCGAAACTTCGCAGCGGTCTCAGCCGTACCGAAGACAGTCCGGAAACATGGCGCAAGGCTGTCATCGCGGCCTATCGAGCGGCCGCTTCTGCCTGCCGCAATGAAGGTACGTGGCTGAACCGTATTGCCGACACATTGGCCGGTCATGCGCGTGATCTCCAGGAAATCGAGGAGCTTCCGCCGCGGTCCAGCAGGCAGATGACGTCGGTATCGGACAGCCGGCTGGGGGCCTGGCTGAGCGATCCGGAACTGCGAGAACTCCCCAATCACGAAACCCGCGGGCACATGGAAAGCGACCTCGCGCGATATGCCTTTGCCGCGGTGTTTGCCGAGCACTTTCAACGTTCTCCCAAGGCGGATGAATACCCCGCTCAACTGGCCCCTGCACATGGGAATTGGGACTCAGGCAAGTTCGCGGATCGCTTCCGGGTGCAGCGCTGGAACGCGCCCTCCAGCACCATCACCAGCCACATATCCAAGGATGGGCACTACTTTATTCACCCCGACCCGACTCAGTGTCGCAGTCTGACCGTCAGGGAGGCGGCACGTTTGCAGACGTTCCCCGACAACTACTTTTTCGAGGGCAACCGGACCCAGCAGTTTGTCCAGGTCGGAAACGCTGTTCCACCACTCCTTGCTCGTCAGATTGCGAACATTCTCAGGAACTTGCTTGCATAAGCGCGACTGCCTCGATCGGCGCACGTTCTGCACATTCTCGCAATATTTTTGGAATGTAATCGGGTGGATTGACGCGAAGCGCGAATCGTGACACATTTCCAGTATATTGTGATAATGTGAGGTTCCTATGCGCGACAAGCGTCAAAAGTTCGTCGAACTTGCGGAGGCAAGAGTCAACAAGGCGCTGAAGGACATTCAGCTGATTGGCAATCTGTCCAACAGGTCGGCCTATGAATTCAGCGAAGCTGATATCCGAAAGATCTTCGGCGCCCTGCAGAAGGGCCTCGAAGGTGCCAAGGCGCGCTTTTCGAAGGAAAGCGAGGGCAGCGGCGGCGAGTTCCGGCTGTAGGCGTGAGCGGCATCTTCAGATATGAGTGTGGAGTTCAAGCATGAGTGGCTGGTCCTGGATATGGCCTTCGGTCGGAGGCACGCCCATAAATCAGGGGCTCGACAGCGAGATGTTCGACCGCGTCGACTATCCCTATTCGGAAACGTTCGTCCGAGAGGCCATCCAGAACAGTCTCGATGCCCGGCTCGACATGACAAAGCCGGTCGTGATCCGCTTCTCCTTTCATGAAGATCGTCTTGGAAAGCGCGGGACCTTCCTCAGGCAGGCAATGGGGCACCGTCAACGAGCCAACCTGCCTGTACCAACAGGCTGGGCCAGTGAGCGGATCAAATGGATCGTGGTCGAGGATTCGAACACCAAGGGTCTGCTTGGCGATCTGAAGGATCGAAAAGGCGATTTCTGGGGGTATTGGCTGAACTTCGGCCTTTCGAACAAGACCGGCACCGGACGGGGAGGCAGAGGCATCGGCCGGGTGACCTTTCTGATTGCCTCACAGATGCACACCGTCATCGGGCTGACCCGGCGCTTCGACGACAAGGCCGTTGCCGCATGTGGCATGTCTGTACTGAAGGCCGATCAATATGGATCGGACTTCAAGTCCACCCATGCATATCTTGCCGAAAGCGAAGAAAACTCGATTTACAGGCTGCATGATGGAGCGGAATTTCACGCATCGCTGGTCGATGCATTCCGGCTTTCGCCTTACCCCCAGGATGCCGATCGGACGGGGCTTTCCCTCGTCATCCCGTTTCCTCATGACGAGCTGGATGAGGACGGCATTCTTGCCGCTGCGATAGATCATTTCGCTCCGGCAATTCTCAACGGAACCTTGGTCGTCGAAGTGGGTGTGGATCGCCTCGACAAGGATTCAATCAAGCAGGTTGCGCCCTGTGTGTCGCAACACATCAAGTCGAAGCCGGTCAAGGGCGGGACCAGCCGCTATCTGGCAATGATCGACGCTGGTCTTGCCGGTTCAAAGTCGGCCATCCATCTGCCGGATGCCAAGGCGAAGCTGTCCGATCACCGGAACCTGCCCGATGCAGAACGCTACCGAGAGAAGCTCGCCAACGGCGAGACGATCGCCTTCGAGCTCACTTTCCCGATGACCAAGTCTGGCCAGACCACGGAAGTTCGCTTGACGATTGTTGCTGCACCGACACCGTATGGCAAGATGCCGTTGGACCGTCTCTTCCGGGAAGGGATGAGTCTGCCGGATGTTCGCAGCCGGCGGCCCGCTGACATTGATCTCGTGATGCTGATCGATCAGGAGCCGCTGGCTCAATATCTCAATTTCTGTGAAGGCAAGGCGCATCTCGACCTGCTTGAATCCAAGGAGGTTCGGACGAAGCTCGCCGACGCCGGCTTTGATGGAATACACGTGAAGCGACTGGTGAAATCGCTTCCGGACGATCTTCGCGAGTTCTTGACCGAAGAAAGTGCAGAGCCGGACACTTCGGTGTGGGAGGGATATTTTTCCGTGCCGGACCCGTCCAGTCCGAAGAAGAAAGTCCCGAAGCCCAACGAGAAGGATCCGAATCCGGATCCTCCCACTGTTGTCGATCCGCCGCCAGCCAATGCAAGTGCGGTTACGGTAGACGCACTTGAAAATGGCTTTCGTCTCAATTCCAACGCCGACTACACAAAGTTCCCGGCCTTGGCGGATGTCACGGTTGCCTATGCGGATGGGTCGGGCAAGCCGCCATGGAGCGAGTATGATTTCCGGTTCGAGGATCTGGAAATCCTCTCGGAAAACTGCACGCCCACCTTCACGGACAATCGTCTGCGAATTCAGGACTGGGTGTCCAGCAGCATGATCGAAGTCAGAGGCTTCGACACTCGCCGTGAACTCGACATACGCATAAGGACCGAGAGCAATGCGTCGGCGGATTAGGCTCACCGGGAGACGTCAGCTCAGCAAATCTGTCGTCAGGGTCTCGCTGACCGAGATCGGCGGAAAGCCGCTGGTGACAATGACCTTGGTCAGTCCCGATGCATTCAAGCAATTCCCACAGAATGCACGGGTTTCCTTGCGTCTCGTCGAGAACAAGCGGGTCGAGATCGTTGACCTTGGAACGATTGGCAAGATGAGCAGCAGCCGGGAGTTGCAGTCTCAGGGCTTTGTCGCGCCGAGTTGTCAGCTCCGGATCGCTGATCCGGGCACGAAGGCCATGGGACTGCTGCTTGCCAGTACAGACAGCTGGACCTTGAAGAAGAATGACCACAAGGACCAGGAAAGTAGCAAAGGCATCCTGCTGTTCCTCGCGGATGATACGGCTCCCCAGTCATGGAAGCTCGAAATCCGGGAATCGGACTATCCCCTGGTCAAGGTGGACAAGCGTATAGCAAACGCCGCGATGTGGGCTCGCAACGATCCCGTTTTTGTCGGCGCAGTGCTTCCCAGCGTCGTGAAGCAGGTCTTCGAGGAAATCCTGCGGGGGGAATACTCCGACGACTTGCCTTGGGTCGAGGACTGGCTGAAATGGGCCGATTCCATCATGCCCGGCGACAATCCGCCGACAGATCCTGAGGAGAAGGACGAGCGGCAGAACTACATCGAACGTCTTCTGGATTCGTTTTGTTCTCGCCACAACCTGGCAGACCAGCTGCTACAGGCAACCCAGCCGGGAGACGCCGAATGACAGAATATCCAGCCATATACGAATTCACACCGATGGGGCTGGTCGCTTTCAAGCGGATCTTTGAGGGAGACCTGCCGGAGAGCGCCATCAATCCTGTTGACCCGCAATTTGCGCTGCCGGTCTCGGGCACCAAATCGATCAGCGACGCCCCTGCCGCAACTTCGAAAGAGTTGGCTGCTCGAGTGCTTCAGTCACTGGGTTCCGAGTGGACGCATGTGTTGCCCAGAGCCGGCATCTGGGCATGGCTGACATTCATACTGCGCGACGTTGTGTTCCCGAAAAATTCCGAAGGCGACAGGAAGCCAAAGGAAATCCATCGCTGGTATCCGAGTAGTCCTGGAGACTGGCAGAAGGCCCAGCGCCATCTGGTCCGGATGCCGGTGGTCCTGTTGGGAAGCCTTGGGGATGCCGCTGATCATCTGCTGTGCGCCCACCCCTCGGTTCTGCCTGAAATACGCGAGCAGCTGACAAGTCAGCAGGACATGTTCAGCATGGAATTTCAGAGAGCGGCCCGTCAACTCTATTTCGATGATGGCAAGAACGGGCTCAAGCGAGGAGCGGGCGGCAAGACGGCCGGTACGCCTCGACGGCTGGCCAAGGTGCGACAGCAGCTGGATGTCACCTGGAATCTTTTCGATCTGGATGCAGCGCACATCGTGAACCTGCTTCCCAGGGAATTCGATCGCTTCAAACCCAAGGCACAATAGGCACCCGAAAGGCAGACGCAGGAAAATGGCATATCCCTATGTACTGGCACAGGACGCGATGGCGAAGCTGCGGGAAGCGATCTACCTGCTGCTGACCGAAGCGCCCGCATCTGGTTTGAAGAACGCCCAGATCGGCCGATCACTTGGTATATACTCAGGACACGTCGGCCACGAAGGGCATATTTCCCGGACCGTTCTTGCATTGATGGAAGCTGAAGGGGTGGTCGAGCAGAACGCAGAGACGAAATGCTGGCGCATCCGCGACAACAAGACCAGTGATAGTTCAGGCAACAATCAGCAGTGATGCTCGGCGGGTTGGCTCCGGCATTCTCGATTACCATAGCATGATCTACAAGTATTTTCCTCCGAACCATTACAGTCTGGAAAACCTCCAAAACGGCGTTCTGTTTTGTCGGCATTTCGAGGATTTCAACGACCCATTCGAATTCTGGTCGAGCCTGCTGCAAGGGATCCCGACCTTGAATGAAGTGGATCGATTCAAGGCCGCGTGCGCTACTTGGGGCTTTGTGGACGTGGATATCCTTGATCCTCCGGACGATTGGCAGGAATATTTCGAGTCACTCGACGAGGCGCAACCTGATTTCCAATTGCTTTTCGACCACACCCGGATCGCATGTTTCTGCGCGGCACCGGACAATCTTCTCATGTGGTCTCATTATGCCGATGGCATGCGCGGTTTCTGCGTTGCCTTTGATGAAAGTCTGATCCTCGGAGACGATCCCAAGGATTACCTAACCGATGTCGAATATCTTGATGCGCCTCCGCTCGTGGACAGTTTCATCTATGTCGTCGCTGAAGATCAGTACGACTATCACCTGATGGCGATCGACGAAACAAAGACGGAAATGAAATATTTCGACAAGAAGGAAGTATGGCTAGGCCAGCTGGAAGACTTCCAGCAATGTGCGGATGAGGCGCTCGCATTGATGAAGTCGATATGGCGCCGGGCATTCGCGGCAAAGCCTGCAGAATGGGCTTATGAACGAGAGATCAGACTCCTGATCCGTACCATTGAGGGGGGAAAGCAACCGATCAAGCGAGCCTATCCAACGGAAGCGGTGAAGCAGATCATCATCGGCGAGAAGATGGATAAGGCATTCCGAAGCGAACTCACCAAGTTGATTGCCGACAGGTTCCACGGCGTGCCGGTACGAGAAGTGAGGCGATTGCCGAGCAGCTACGGTCTCGAGATCAGCTGAGTCTGTCGCGCAGTCCCCATCTCGTGGACATCCAGCAGATCGAATCCCGACCGCGTGCCTATAACCATCACGCGCTGGCTCACCAGCTTCCGCGTCCGGCGCCACGACGGAACATCAAGCGCCCAGACCCCGCCGCCATCCATGTGCAGTTCAAAACCGCGCGGGGCGAGGTGTAGTATTCCAGTCACTGTATGACGAGTGCCGCGCGGCATCGAGCCTTCTCCGAATGTAGACTATAAGTGACATGAGAAAGGCTTCCGCGCCGAACGAAGTCAAGCGGAATGTCACTGATCGTCTGTAGACGGATCGACTGCGGACGCGTGTTTCTCTGGCGATGGACGATGTTCGCCAGCGGCTTGCCGCCAATTTGAGAAAACTGCGTCAGGACAAGGGCCTGAGCCAGGAAGCCTTTGCCGATGAGGCGCGGCTGCACCGCACCTATGTGAGCGACATCGAACGCGGCGCGCGCAACCCCACGATCACGGTCGTAGAGAAGCTTGCCCATGCGCTCGGCGTATCAATGGGCAATCTGCTGGACTAGGTACGTTCAGCGTTCGTCGGGATGCACGACCGAGCGATTGTGCAGCTCGACCATCGCCTGCCATTCTTCCTGGCTCATGGGTTCAGGCACCACCAGCCAGCCGCCCTTGACTTCTGCCGGGCCATGCCGATCGTGCAGCCGGTCGATATCGGCCGCCGCGCGTACATCGCCGCTCAGCGCCTTCCGTCGCAGCGCTAGGAGCACCAGCTCGGCCGTGGTGAGGCGGCGGATCTTGCCGTCGATCTTCACCTTGTGCTTCTCCATGGCGATTTCGCGGACGATGGTCTCGACATTGCGCGCGCCCTTTCTTCGTCCCTTGCGGGGCGCCGGATTACCCGGACCGAAAGCACGGCCCTTGGGCGGAGCATCGCGCCCGCCAGCTGCGTTCACACCCTTGCTCACAGGTCCGGATACCCCCTTGCTTCGTCGTAATGCCGTTCCTCATCGCTCCGGCTCACCAGATAGCGCGCCCGCGCCCATGCCCTCTGCTCCTCATTCCAGGGCGGCGGCCCGACATTCTCGGCGAGATCCATCGCCATGGCCCTCGGCATGCTGTTGGGGAGCAGCAGCGCGCCACCGCCAATGCCGGAAGGTGGCGCCTCGAGAACGCCATGGCGATCAAACTGGGCGATCAGATAGCGGATCGCCCGCAGATCGTCGTCCTTGAGCGCCTTTCGCACCATCTTGCGCAGGACGGCCTCCTTGGGGGAGACCGTCCGCGCGCGCCCTTCCTGGATCGCGGTCATCGGCTCATCGAGAATAGCGCGCACATCGATCGCGCCCTTCTTCCTGGGCCGATCGCCGGGATTACCTGACTGACCGGGCTTGAACTGCCGGTTGCGGGGCGGGCGGCCCTTGCCGACGGTGTAGTTGCTCATTCCGCGGCCTCGTTCACATCGGCCAGCCTTTCGGCGGCGACTTCCTCAACGCTCCGTCCATCGACATCGAGCAAGGCTTCGAGGCCGCAGATGTCGCGCATGCGGTGGATGATCACATCGCAATAGACGGGATCGATTTCGATGCCGTAGCCGCGCCGGCCGGTCCGGTGCGCGGCGACGAGCGTGGTGCCAGAGCCAGCGAATGCGTCGAGCACGACGTCCTTGCGCCGCGAGCAGTCAAGGATTGCATCCGCAACCATCGCCACCGACTTCACCGTCGGGTGCATCGCCAGATCCTCATCGCGGCTGGCGCCGAAGCTGTTGGCGCCGGCATAGGTCCACACATTGGTGCGGTAGCGCCCGTGCCTGCCCAGCTCGACATTGTTGACGTGAGGCGCCGTGCCTGACTTGAACACGAACACCAGTTCGTGGGCGGAGCGATAGAGCGAGCCCATGCCGCCGTTGGTCTTTGCCCAGACGCACAGGTTCTTGAGCTCGGTATAGGCGGCATCACCAGCCGCGAGCATCTCGCCCATGTGGCGCCAGTCCATGCACTGGAAATGGATCGCGCCGTCCGCCGAGAAGGCGGCAAGGTGGCCGAATACGTCGGTGAGGAAATCGGTGAACTCGGTGCTCGACATTTCGCCCGATGCCATGGCGAATTCGCGATGGCGGACATTGCCGAGTCCCGACACATGCCCGCTGATCGGGACATTATAGGGCGGATCGGTGAACACCATCGCCGCCTTCTCCTCGCCCAGCAGCGCGGCATAGGTTTCAGCGCGCGTGGCATCACCGCAGATCAGGCGATGCGGCCCGATGCGCCAGATGTCGCCGGAACGGGTGAGGGCGGGGCCGGTGGCGGGCTCGGGAACCGCATCGGCGGGATCCTCGGCATCGCCATCAAGCGACAGTTCGCCGATCAGCACGTCGATCTCGGGCGGATCGAAGCCGGTGATCGTCACATCGAAGTCGATGTCGAGTTCGGACAGATACCTGAGCTCAAGCCCTAGCAACTCGCGATCCCAGCCGGCATTCTCCGCCAGCCGGTTGTCGGCGATGACATAGGCGCGGATGTCCGCCTCGCTCATGTCGGCGAGGCGCACCGTTGGCACCTCCGCCATGCCGATCAGCTTTGCGGCTTCGACCCGGCCGTGGCCGGCGATGATGCCGTCCTCCTCGTCGATCAGGACCGGGTTGGTGAAGCCGAAGCGCCGGATTGACGCGGCGATCTGCTCCAGCTGCTTCTTGGTGTGCGTGCGCGGATTGGTGGCGCGGGGGCGAAGATCGCCGATCGCGCGATAGATGATTTCAAGCTTTGCCATGATGGGCTCCGTGCCTTGCCGGAGCCTGCCGCATGAAAAAGGCGTGGGCTCCGGATGTTGATCCGAAAACCACGCCTCACCCATGCTCGGCGGTGGACCTTCCCGGGCGGGGCCGAACCCATGTCCAGCTTGACCGCCCCGCAACGGCGCGACCATCGCGGCCCATGCCGCGCATCGTCAGTCCCGTCTAAGGCGGTCTTTGTATAGTGTCACATCGCCGGATGGTGAAGGTAAAATGTGACATATAGGGAAATATTCGAATGGCGCTTTGGCCCACACATTGCGGCGATGTTGGATCGATCCCAAGATTCTTCGCCACTCGAATCCGAGTGACGGCGACCAAAATTTATTGCTAGGACAACACTGTGAGCAGTTTATCGAAAGAAGTTGATCTGGCGTTGGAGCAGTTTGGGAGGCTGGGCCCAATGAGCGAGCGTAGTGCGCTTGCTCCGCTGTTGACGACTGCCGGCGCTGCACCTGCGGCCCGTGATGAAAGGTTCGCCAAAGGCGTTTCCAAGTTTGTAGACCACATCGGATCGGAGGCCGACAAGCGCGTTCAGGATCTTTCGCTGATTTGGCGGCTCACATCAGTCTCCGCAATGCGAGAACATCGACGCAGGCTGATCGAAGGCCTGAGCCGGGGCGTGCCCCCCTTCGAGGAATTGCCGACCGAAATGCCTGATCCAGACGATCGTCGCCATTTCGGGGATGCGATGTCTGCCCTCAACGGGACTTGGCTGCCAGTCTATCTTTCGAGAGCAATCACACAGGAACGGGATGGTGAAAAGGCGCGAGAGGCGCTTTCGCGCGCGTTCGTCACCAACGTGCTCAATCTCGATGCTCAGGTCCAGTTGCTTTCTGATGCGTTGATAGATGTCCGTTTCGATCAACAAGACCCGTCAGCGGGTCGATCGAGGAGGATAGCAGCAATTCTCGACGCACTCGGCGAAGCAGTCTGGTCAAGCGAAGCGGAGATTGTACCGGGCGATTCGTTTGGCCTCGCGTACAACAACCTGGTGGAAAATCTCGCGCGCCGTCCTTCAAATGATAGGTCAGCATCACTCTTGGCGGCACGATCTGTACTGCGCTTTCTCGTCCTTGCCGTTCGCCTCCATGGAACGCTCGCGGCTGATGCCGGAACGTATAGGTTTCTGGGGCCGCTCAAACGCTCTCTGGGCACGTCAAATTGGCCGGAAGAACTGCTTCCTGAGCTGAATCGCGCAGCATCTCAGGTGTTTGAACAGCTATTATTCCTGGTTCGCCTTAAAATGCCGGACGCTGACCTCCGCCGCATTTATTTGTCCATGGTCGGCGACGGAATTGGCAAGAATCGCCTTGCTCAAGCTACCGAGGATCCATCCCGATTCGAGCCCGATCTGGCCCATTGGCTTCGAACTGGAACATATCGAAGAAAATTGCCTACCCAAACCGCCGTCGAGGAAACGGCAGTTTCGGCAGTGGATCGCGACCTCGGCTTGGCCCTTCGAGAGACGGAAACCATTCGCGCGACCATCGGTGCAATCGCTTCTGATGTTATCTCGGCAGCGGATTTTCATTCGTCGCGCCTTGGAGAAGATTTGAAGAGCGTCTTTGACCGGACGGATCGATTGATCGCTCATATTGAGAGTGCTGCCAGGCGCCGCAATCTTGTTTTGAAGGGGGAACCGGGTGAAATCGTCCCATTTTCACCAATCGAACATGAGCCTGTAGATAACGCGATCGGCGCACGCACTGTTCGAATCAGATCCCGTGCTGTTGAACGCGTCTTAGATGGCAAATCGGCGGGCGTAATTGTGAAAGGTGACGTCGAAGGCACCTAGAAGGGGGTACTGGTGGATCAGGATAAGGCGAAAGAGTACGTCCAGAACCTGTTGGACAGGCTTGCTTTGGTCAATGGCAGGTTTGAACTGCCCGGTGGGGTGATCTCTGCAAGGGAACGGGCCGCTCTTGCCGTTCTCGCGGACTTTCAGGACGATGCAAGCCCAATTATCGATCCAGTCGTTTCTCCAGTTCTCGCAGCGCCTGCCATAGTCTCCCCACGCGTGTCCCTTTCTGATGACTGCCTTAACACGGGCTACGACGATAGCGCTTTGCTCTGTATCGACTTCGGCACCGCCTATTCCAAGGCAGCAATCTGGCGCGAGGGTGAGGAGGCGCCAATCCCGATTGATCTAGGCGGTGCGACAGGAGGTGGGCTCACCTCGGATTCCGCTGCATATATAACCGATGGACACATATTCTTCGGTCCCACTGCTGTCAGTAGGCATGCTGAAGAGGGCGACATAAGCCGACAGTTATTCGCATCACCAAAAGAACATCTTACACACGACCACGCCCGGTTTCAGGCTGATAAGCCAGCTACCGATGTCGACCCCACTAGCCTGTTTCGAACGCGCGATCTTCTTGCTCTATATTTGGGTTATCTCACTTCACTGATCGGTGAGCGCGTCGAAGCTCTGGGGATTGGACGCCACGTGATCCGACGGTTCGCTGCACCCGGGTGGGGTGACGCGCAGATATCAAAAACCACACCTCACTTCGAGGCCGTGTCGGCACAGCTGAAGCACCTATTGATTGATGCTCAGATACTTGCAGACACGTTACCCGACGCTGCATGGCGGCAAGGACTTGATGTTGCCACTGCCCGTGCGGCTCTGGACTCACTCGCAGAGATTTCAAGCGAACGACGCGAAGGTGCCAATTTTGTGGAACGGCCGGTTCTCGAAGCAGTGGCTGCGGCGACGGGCGTTCATGACAAGCTGATTAATACCAGGCCACAGATGCTCGTCGTCGATGTTGGAGCCGGCACCACTGACATCGGTGCGTTCAAATACAATGTGAGCGAGAATGGCGCCAAGGTGTCAGCATATCGTGATGGCCTGCGGGCGATCAGAACCGCGGGGAACCGCCTTGATGACGCTTTGATTGAGTTGGCATGGTCAAAGCTGGGGCTGGCTGCGGATTCTCAACTTCAATTGACACATGCCCGCAAACTGCGCGCCGGCGTCAGGGGGGTGAAACAGGATCTCTTCGGGTCAGGCGCGGTCCGCGTCGACGTTGATGGCTTTGACGTAGTCAATATCGAAAGTCATGAATTCTGCGCAACCAAGATCGTCTCATACTTCGCGCGCACGTTTGAGGAACAAGTAAAAAATGCGCTCAACTCGGCTGGTATTGGAAGCCGGAATTTTCTGGAAACAAACCAGCCCAATGTCGTCGTTTTTACAGGTGGTGGGGGTTCGCTGCCTTTCTTGCGTGATGTGTTCGCGAAGCCAATCGAGCTTTCTGAAGGCAAGGCGATCTTCGAAATTCACGACCCGATCCCCGAATGGGTGGATTCATATACCAGCGATGTTGCGGAGGTCTTCCCCCAATTGGCTGTTTCGACGGGCGGTTGCTCCCCACTTCTACCGGATGAAAAGGGTTCGGTGGTTGATACAACCATTGCTGCGCCCCGCTCACTGGCTCCCATTTACCGTTAGCGTCATGAGGGCGGCGGCTCTTCCGAAAAGCTGTTCCGTCTGAAATGAGCGATGGGGTGGAGCGAACGAGAGTGACAGAGAAAGCTGCCATCACATCGGCCGTCGAGATGGCCCGATCCCGAGGCATCGATCCAAAGCGGTTTCGTGCCGCGCTCCGGGGCGCCGGGCTGCAATGGCACTCTCATAACGGCCGTTGGGAGGTTCGCGTCGGCAGCACCGAGCACGCCGACATGACACGAGTGCTCGATACGCTCGCCCATGGCAGGGGGATCAAGCCCGCCATGAGTACGGCACTTAACCGCTCGCCGTCATCCGTCAGGGCGAGCAGCGATGAGGCCTGGATCATCGACATCTGCGACGCAGTCCTCGGCAGGAAGGCTTCTCGCCAACACCGTTTTCCGTTTCTGCAGGGCGATCCGGGACCCTCTGGTCGACGGTCATTACTTCCCGTCGATGCATATTATCACGACCTTCGCCTCGTGATCGAATACCACGAGCGGCAGCATACCCAGCGCGTGAAGCTGTTTGACGACCGGATTACGGTGTTGGGCGTGCCGCGCGGCGAGCAACGACGGCGGTATGATGACTATCGCCGCACCCTGTTGCCCCGGCATGGCTATGGACTGGTTATCTTCGATTATGCGGAGTTCGATCATACAAGCGGCGGTCGCCTGATGCGAAACAGCCGCGATCGCGAGATTGTGACCGCGAGGCTTCAAGCATATTTGCGCAGCACCGACACATAAGAGGCCTTCCACGCGAACTGGCATGCCTTGCTGGATGGTTGTGGCCAGAGCTCCTGACCTTCTTCATTCAGCGTCAAAAAGCTTTTCGCGGGCAAGCCGCACATCAATTGACTCGGGGGTCGAAGCGGCCTGTAGCCGTTCCAGTCTTTCCCTCAGCCAGTTCATGAACCTCGCGACCTGTTCCGGGACGTGCGGACCATCAACCATTTGTTCCAGCGACAGCAGATAGCCTTCCAACCGGACCGTTCCCTCATGCTCGGTCACCAGTTTTTCCAGCACGGCATTACGTTTGCGCTCGAGTTCGGCACGCCGTTCGGCCTCGACGCGGCGGCGTTCGGCTTCCTCGCGTGCCAGCCGGCGACGTTCATCAGCCTCGCGGTTCTCCCGCTTCGCGACAGCGATCGCGGCGATGCTGGAAACGATCCTCGGGATCGCGTTGGTGACGTCCCGGTTTTTGGCATCCGCAAACTTCCCCCGGATGGTGGGACCCCAATATTGGTTCTCCGTCCGGATCCGCACTTCCTCGAGTCTTATCGCTAGGCGACCCTGATATCGCTCCTCCCACTTCGGAATGTGCGGGCAGCCCCAGTCCCGATTGTAGCCGGTCCGTTTCCGATAGGCTTCGCGCTCAGCCTCCCATTTTGCTACAGCCTTCAATTCGGCCTCGGTGGGGACGTGCTCGACGCGGTCGGCCACCTCGGCGAAATCGAAAGAGACTTCTTCACCTTCGGCACGCCACACCGCACCGCGCTCTCCCGCAGCCAGCGTAATCCCGGCTGCTCGAGCGCTTCGAACCAACTCTTCCAGAATCTGTTGAGCGCGCGTCGCTGAGTCTGGGCGGAGGGCGACTGTGATCACGTTCTTGCCTTCGGTCTTCGCAAGGCCTGAGCGATCAGCCTTGGCCTTGGACAGGCGTTCGATCGTGCGACGAAGTATCGGATCGCCGACTTCATCTGACTCCTGTTCCGGCCGACCGACAATGGCTTGATGGACTCGCGCCCGGGCCATGGCCGCCGCTTCGCTTTCTGCCGACCCGGCACCCTCACGAATGATGATATGATACTGACTGTTTGCGCCTCGCGCTTTCGGCAACGGCTTGTTGGTTACCGGCTTCCCATGCGCCTTCTTTGCCCAGTATCCCAACGGCGGCGTCGGGATTTCATGCTTTCGGCAGATCTTGTGCAAGGCTACATCCGATAGCCCGAATTCCTTGGCCAGCCTCGTCATGGGGCGATCCCAGACAAGCGCATAAAGCTCTTCACGGGTCAGTTTCGCCACGTCACCTTGTTCCCTGATCAACCGGTATTGTTCGCTGAACGACGTCTATGTCTTCCCTGTTACCGATCGTCCAACAGGCGCGGGTTTAGGACGCAAAATCAGATGCTTCCGTCGATACGACGTTATGAAAGGGCGGTTTCGCGATACTCACCGCGCTATTTTCCCTGATAACAGGGAAAGCAAGCGTCGTTCGCCGACGACTACGCACACCGCCACTACCTTCCCCACCCGCAGAACAGCGTCTGCGCAGCGCGTCGGCGGCGCAGCCAACCGCGGCGCGGAAACGGATCAAATGATGCTTGAAAGGCCCTCCCCTCCGGTCTTTGACACAATGGAAGGAGGGAATGGCGCACCCGGAACGATTCGAACGTCCGACCCCCAGATTCGTAGTCTGGTGCTCTATCCAGCTGAGCTACGGGTGCGTGGAGACGCGCCTTTAAGGGGCTGCGCGGAGTCGCGCAACCCCCTTTAGGCGATTATTTGCGCAGCGCCGCCTGCGCCGCCGCAAGCCGCGCGATCGGTACGCGGTACGGCGAGGCGCTGACGTAATCGAGCCCCGTTTTTTCGCAGAAATGGATGCTCGGCGCGTCACCGCCATGCTCGCCGCAGATGCCGAGCTTGATGCCCGCGCGCGCCGCGCGCCCGCGATCCGCGGCGATTTCGATCAGCTGGCCGACGCCTTCGACGTCCAGACTGACGAAGGGGTCCGTCAGGAATATCCCCTTGTCGACATATTGCGTCAGGAAGCGCCCGGCGTCGTCGCGGCTGATGCCGATCGTCGTCTGGGTCAGATCGTTCGTACCAAAGGAAAAGAATTCCGCCGACTGGGCGATTTCGCCCGCCATCAGCGCGGCGCGCGGAAGTTCGATCATCGTGCCGACGAGGTACGCAATCTCGCGCCGCTTTTCGGCGAACACCGCCTTCGCCTGCGCGTCGACGACCGCCTTCATCAGATCGAACTCGCGGCGCGTGGCGACGAGCGGGATCATCACTTCGGGAATCGGCGCCGCGCCGGTTTCGGCGGCGACGTCGCACGCCGCCTCGAAGATCGCGCGCGCCTGCATCTCGTATATTTCGGGGTAGGTGACGCCCAAGCGGCAACCGCGATGGCCCAGCATCGGGTTGAATTCGTGCAGCTCGTTCGCGCGTGCCTTCAGCGCCTCGATGCCCACGCCCGCGGCTTCGGCCACATCGGCGAAATCCTCTTCGCGCGTCGGCAGAAACTCGTGCAGCGGCGGGTCGAGCAGGCGGATCGTCACCGGCAGGCCCGCCATGACGCGGAAGATTTCGGCAAAGTCGCCGCGCTGTTCGGGGAGCAGCTTGGCGAGCGCCGCACGGCGCCCATCCTCGCTGTCGGCCAGGATCATCTCGCGCACCGCGGTAATGCGCGCGGCGTCGAAGAACATATGTTCGGTGCGGCAAAGCCCGATGCCCTCTGCGCCGAAATCGCGCGCGACCTGCGCGTCCTGCGGCGTCTCCGCATTGGTGCGCACCTTCATCCGGCGCACCTTGTCGGCCCAGCCCATCAGCGTGCCGAAATCGCCGACGAGTTCGGGCAGCAGCGTCGGCACCGCGCCCGCCATCACTTCGCCGGTCGACCCGTCGAGCGTCAATATGTCGCCTTCGCGAAGCTCGCGCCCGCCGACGCGCAGTACGCGCGCCGCGCCGTCGATCGACAGCCCGCCCGCGCCGGAGACGCAGGGGCGGCCCATGCCGCGCGCAACGACCGCCGCGTGGCTGGTCATCCCGCCGCGCGCGGTCAGAATGCCCTTTGCGGCGTGCATTCCGTGGATGTCTTCGGGGCTCGTTTCGACGCGAACGAGGATCACCGCCTCGCCCATCGCCGCGGCTTTCTCTGCGCTGTCGGCGTCAAACATGATCTTGCCCGATGCCGCGCCGGGACTAGCGGGCAGCCCCTTCGTCAGCACGTCGCGCGGCGCATTGGGATCGAGCGTCGGGTGGAGCAGCTGGTCGAGCGCGCCGGGATCGACGCGCTGCACCGCTTCCTCTTCGCTGATCAGCCCCTCACCCGCCATTTCGACCGCGATGCGCAGCGCCGCCTTTGCAGTGCGCTTGCCCGACCGCGTTTGCAGCATCCACAACGTCCCGCGCTCGACGGTGAACTCGATGTCCTGCATGTCGCGATAATGGGTTTCGAGGGTGTCGAAGACGCGGCCGAGCTCCTCGAAGGTCTCAGGCATCGCCTCTTCCATACTGAGCGGCTTGGCGCCCGCCTTTTCGCGCGCTTGTCGGGTCAGATATTGCGGCGTGCGGATGCCCGCGACGACATCCTCGCCCTGCGCATTGATCAGCCACTCGCCGTACCAGGCGCGCTCGCCCGTCGCGGGGTCGCGCGTGAAGGCCACACCCGTCGCCGACGTGTCGCCCATATTGCCGAACACCATCGCCTGCACATTGACCGCGGTGCCCCATTCGGCGGGGATCGAATTGAGGCGGCGATAGACTTTCGCGCGGTCGCTTTCCCAGCTGGCGAAGACCGCGCCGACCGCACCCCACAGCTGGTCGTTCGGCTCCTGCGGGAAGGGCGCGCCGGTCTCGCGCTCGACGATCGCCTGATATTGCTTGACCAGCGCCTGCCAATCCTCGGCCGCCATTTCGGTATCGAGGTAGAAGCCCTTGTCTTCCTTTGCGATTTCCAGCGCCTCCTCGAACTCGGCATGGTCCAGCCCCATGACGACGTCGGCGTACATCTGAACAAAGCGGCGATAGCTGTCCCACGCAAAGCGCGGATCGCCCGACGCCTCGGCGAGCCCCACGACGGTCTTGTCGTTGAGCCCGAGGTTGAGGACGGTGTCCATCATCCCCGGCATCGAAACGCGCGCGCCCGAGCGGACCGAGACGAGCAGCGGGTCGGCGGGGTCGCCGAATGCCTTGCCGGTGATGCCCTCGATATGCGCAATGCCCGCGGCGACCTCTTCGACCAGCCCCGCGGGATATTGTTCGCCATTGGCATAATAGGCGGTGCAGACGTCGGTGGTGATCGTAAAGCCCGGCGGGACCGGCAGGCCGATCGAGGCCATTTCGGCGAGGTTCGACCCCTTGCCGCCCAGCAATTCCTTCGAACGCTCGGCCGTTGTGGCCGCGCCGCCGAACAAATGCACCATCTTCGTCATCATATGCTCCTGCTGCCCCGGGGAGGAGGTTGGCGCTGGATAGGGTGGAGTAGGCTTATCGTCGATTCAGTTTTACTTCGTGCGTTGCAAAGCTGCCGCAGCGTCAGCTCTCGATCTTCGAGAAATCGGCAACGCCATGCACCGCGGCGGTGAAGCGCGACAGCAGGCCGAGGCGATAGGCGCGGACCGCTTCGTCGGGGTCGTTGACCATCACGCCGTCGAAAAAGGCGTCGATCGGCGCGCGCAGCGAAGCAAGCGCGGCCATCGCGTCGGTGAAGCGTTCTTCGGCGACGGCAGCGGCGGCGGCGGGTTCGGCGGCGTCGAGCGCAGCGAGCAACGCCTTGTCCATCTCCGTCGCCCCCGCGAAGGCGGGGGCCGTTGTGTTCGGCGCACTACTGCCAGCGGCCCCCGCCTCCGCGGGGGCGACGACTATATTCGCCTGCTTCAGAATATTCGCTGCGCGCTTGTAACCCGCGAGCAGATTGGCGCCGTCCTCGGTCGCCATGAACGCCTGGAGCGCCTTCACGCGGGCGAGCAGGCGAACGAGGTCATCCTCGCCACCGAGCGCGAACACCGCATCGATCAGGTCGTGACGGACGCCGGCTTCGCGTTGCTGGACCTTGAGGCGGTCGGCGAAGAAGTCGAGCAATTCATACGCGAAGGTTGCATGCGATTCATTCAGCGGCGCGAGCTGGCTGCCCTTTGGCTGCATGCTGCCATAATCGCTGACGCCATTTAGCCAAAGAGCACGGTAGAAGTTGTCACAAATCTCGTTCGCTTTTTCTGCAACGGCCAGCAAGCTCAATCGCATACCATTCGAAAGGATCAACGAGACGCTTGCCAAAGTGGCCCGACGAAGGGCGAAGGGGTCTTTTGATCCCGTCGGCCGCTCCCTAGCGGCGAAGAAGGCGAACAAAATATCCAGCTTATCCGCCAACGCCACAGCCACCGTCACCGGCGCCGTCGGCACGTCATCGCCCTGCCCGACCGGCTTGTAGTGATCGCGGATCGCGTCAGCGACCGCTTGCGGCAGGCCCTCGGCGCGGGCGTAATAGCCGCCCATCAGGCCCTGCAATTCGGGGAACTCGCCGACCATTTCGGTGACGAGGTCGGCCTTGGCCAGCTCGGCCGCCTGCCGCGCGAGCGCGGGGTCGCAGTTCGGGACGATGCCTTCGCTCGCCAGCCATTCGGCGAGCTTCGCGACACGCTCGACCTTGTCGGCGACGGTGCCGAGTTTTTCGTGGAAGGTGATGTTCGCGAGCTTCTCCGCGTGCTGCGCGAGCGCCTTTTTCTGATCCTGTTCCCAGAAGAAGCGCGCATCGGACAGCCGCGCCGCGAGCACCTTTTCATTGCCCGCGACGATCTCCGCGCCGCCGTCCTTCGCATCGATGTTCGCGGTGCAGACAAAGCCGTTGGCGAGCTTGCCGTCGGCACCATTCACGACAAAATATTTCTGGTTCACGCGCGCGGTGAGCTGGATGACCTCTGGCGGCACTTCGAGAAACGCCTCGTCGAAGCGGCCGAGCAGCGGCACCGGCCATTCGGTGAGCCCGGCATTCTCGATCACCAGCCCCTCGTCCGCGACAAGGCTCAGCCCGGCGTCGGCCGCGGCCTTCGCGGCGCCGTCGCGGATGATCGCCTGCCGCTCTTCATGGTCGACGATGACGTGGCAGGCGCGGAGTTTTTCGGCATAGTCCGATGCCGAGCCGATGGTGATTTCGCCCGGACAGTGAAAGCGGTGGCCACGCGTCGCGAAACCGCTCGCGATGCCGCCGATTTCGCACGGCACCAGCTCCTCGCCGAAGATCGCGACGATACCCGAAAGCGGGCGTACCCAGCGCAGGCTTTCGCTACTCGCGCTTTCGCGGCCCCAGCGCATCGACTTCGGCCAGGCAAAGGCGCGGACGATCGCGGGGATCGCTTCGGCCAGCACCTCGGCGGTCGCACGGCCGGGCTTGTCGATCACCGCAAACCACACGCCGTCGCGGTCCTCAAGCTGATCCTGCGTCAGTCCGGTCTTGCGCAGAAAGCCTTCGAGCGCCTGCGGCGGCGCGCTGCTGCGCGGACCTTTCAATTCCTCGCTGACGGCAGCGGTTGCTTGCGGAAGGCCCTTGGCGATCAGCGCCAAACGGCGCGGCGTCGACCAGATGGTGAGATCGCCGAACGCGATACCCGCGGCGCTCATCTGCGCGCGGAACAGCTTGTCGAGTTCGGCGCGCGCGCCGGCCTGCATCCGCGCCGGAATTTCCTCGCTGCGCAGCTCGAGAAGGAAGTCGGTCACAGTGTCCACCCCGGATATTTGGCGGTCCAGCGCTCGGACTGGCTGTCGATCCACGCCTTGCAGCTTCCCTTCGCGAGGTCGCGGACACGCGCCATGTAATTTGCGCGTTCCTGCACGCTGATCACGCCGCGCGCCTGGAGGAGGTTGAAGAGGTGGCTCGCCTCGATCGCCTGGTCATAAGCCGCGAGCGGCACACCCTCGTCGATCGCGCGTTTGCACTCTTCCTCGGCAGCCTTGAAGCCCGCGAAGAGCGTGTCGGTGTCGGCAACCTCGAAATTCCATTTCGAAAATTGCCGTTCATTTTCAAGGAATACGTCGCCATAGCTCACACCTGGCACATCGCCGACCGCGTCCGAAAAGCGCAGGTCATAGACATTGTCGACGCCCTGAATATACATGGCGAGGCGTTCGAGCCCGTAGGTCAGCTCGCCCGCCACCGGCTTGCAGTCAAAGCCGCCCATCTGCTGAAAATAGGTGAACTGGGTGACTTCCATCCCGTCGCACCAGACTTCCCAGCCCAGCCCCCATGCGCCGAGCGTCGGCGATTCCCAGTCGTCCTCGACGAAGCGGATGTCGTGGAGCAGCGGGTCGATGCCGATCGCGGCAAGGCTGCCCAGATATTGCTCCTGAAGGTCGGCGGGCGACGGCTTCAAAATCACCTGATATTGGTAATAATGCTGAAGCCGGTTCGGATTCTCGCCATAGCGGCCGTCGGTCGGGCGGCGGCTCGGCTGCACATAGGCGACGTTCCAGGGCTCCGGCCCCAGGCTGCGCAGGGTCGTTGCCGGATGGAAAGTCCCCGCCCCCACGCGCATGTCATAGGGTTGCAAAATCGCGCAGCCGCGCGCGCTCCAATAATTGTGCAGCGTCAGGATCATGTCCTGAAAGCTGAGTGGTATCTTGTCCGCCCCGTCGGCCACGGCCGCATATCCTTCGCAGGTGCAAAAATCGCCGCCGCATTGGCCCAGCGGGTGCAAAGGGTCAAGCGGTTGCGACCGAGTTTCGGTCGCCGATGTCAGCTGCCCATTGCAAATTGTCAGGTCTTATTGACATTCGCGGCGAATCACGCCATTTAGTCAACAACACCTGACATTGAGTCAGGGGTGCATGACGACGGGATATACCGTGAACAACCAGCTCAAGGTCCTGCGCGCGATGCGCAACTGGAGCCAGGCGGAGCTTGCCGACCGGCTCGATGTGTCGCGGCAGGCGGTGAATGCGATCGAAACGGGGAAATATGACCCGTCGCTGCCGCTCGCCTTCAAGCTGGCGCGGGTGTTCGACATGCCGATCGAGGAGATTTTCGACGATGGTTACAAGGGACGCCCCCATGACTGACGATGCCCATACGGCCAACCGCCGCGCATCGCCGCGTCAGCGCCGCTATCGTTTCGCGATCGGTTTTTCGGCGGCGATCGGGGCGATCATCGGCGCGTGGATGGTCTTCGACCAGCCCGCGGGCCGCGATAGCGCCACGATGATGCTTACCGGATCGCTGAGCCCCAGTTTCGCGATCGCCGCGTCGCTCGTCTGGGCACTCGGCCTTGCCTTTGCGATGATCCTCTATCACCGCGCGATCGACGACCATGAAGAGCGCGCCTGGCTGTGGGCAAGCCTGGCCGGCTGGTATGCGGTCATCTTTCCCACCCCGGTGTGGTGGGTGCTGCACCGCGCAGCGCTCGCGCCTCCTGTCGATGCGATGATGCTGTTCGCGCTGTCGCTGATCGTCAATGCGGCGGTGTGGGCGTGGCTGAAATTCCGCTGACGCGTTATCGCGAGTTCTTTTTCCCTTCCCGCCGCCTGGTCAATATGAAAGATAGTTCTGCATGAAAAACTGGTTCAAAACGCTCGCTTCAACCTGTGCGATCATTCCGCTGGCGCATTGCGCGCTGATCCCCGGCGGCAATATTGCGTCCGCCGCCGAACCCACTGCCCCCGCGGCCGAAGCCGCGCCGGCGACCACCGATGCCGATCCCGCGCTGTGGATCGTGAAGGATGAGGACACGACGATCTATCTGTTCGGCACCGTCCATGTGCTGAAACCCGGCCTCAGCTGGTTCGACGAGGCGGTGAAGGACGCGTTTGACAGCTCCGACCAGCTGATGCTCGAACTCGTGGTGCCCGACGATCAGGCCGAGGTCGGAAAGACGATGATGCCGCTGGCGCTCGACCAGAGCGGCAAGACGCTGAGCTCGCGGCTCGACGCCGAACAGCTTGCCGCCTATCAGGCGGCGATGGCCAGCGTGGGCCTGCCGCCCGCGCAGTTCGACATGTTCAAGCCCTGGTTCGCAGCCATCACCCTGTCGATCCTGCCGCTCACCCAATTGGGCTATGACCCCGAACAGGGCGTCGAAAAGCAGCTCACCCGCTTCGCCAAGGAGGGCGCCAAACCCGTTGCCGGGTTCGAAACGCTGGGCGAGCAGCTCGGCTTTTTCGACACGCTTCCCGAAGCGCAGCAGGTCGCCTTCCTCAATTCGGTGGTGAAGGACCTCGACAAGCTGGGGCCGACGCTCGACGAGATGGTCGTGCTGTGGGGGAAAGGCGATCCCGACGGACTGGCGGTCGCGATGAACGAAAGCCTCGCCGCGACCCCCGAACTGGCGCAGACGCTGCTGTACGATCGCAACGCGCGCTGGGCCGAACAGTTGAAGGCGCGGATGGACCAGCCGGGCACCGTCTTTGTGGCGGTGGGTGCGGGGCATCTTGCCGGCGAAAAAAGCGTGCAGGATTATCTGAAGGAGCATGGTCTGGTCGTCGAACGGGTCGACTATTGAGGGCTGTGCCGACCGGGCGCGGACTAGGGGGTCGCCGCTTTGCGGCGGCCCTTTTTCCGCTCCTGCTGGCAGCATGCGGATCCCCCGACCCCGGAACGAAGGCGGCACCGGCCATGTGGCTGGCCGAGGACGCCGACACGCGCATCTACATATTGGGGTCGATGCACGCGCTGCCGCAGGGGACCGATTGGGACGATGGCGCGGTCGGCACCGCGATCGACGCGGCCGACGAACTGGTGATGGAATTATCGCCCGCCGAGCTTGGTGCCGCAGCCGCGGCGTTCCGCGCTTTGGCCCCGCGTGAGGCGCCGCTGGCGATCGACGCCCGGCTGACGGGCAGGGCGCTCACCGGCTATCGCGCGCTGGAGGCGAGCGGAGGGTCGCTGAACGGCGACGCGCTCGACGATTGGGCGGTGATGGTACTGATGGGACAGCGTATCGCACAAGAGGCCGAACTGGTGCCGGACGAAGGGGTCGAGACGCGGTTGACCGAACGGTTCGAGGCTGTCGGCAAGCCTATCATGGGGCTGGAGCGCGCGCGCGAACAGTTAATGCTGTTTGAAACGCTCGGCCCGGCGGCGCAGCGTGCGCTGCTCCGCCGCGCAGCCGAAAAGGCCGATAGCGGGGTTGCCGATGTGCTCGCCATGACCGCGGCGTGGGGCCGCGGCGATGTCGCGGCGCTCGAAAACGTCATCAACGAAGGCATCGACGCGGTGCCCGCCGCGCGCAAGGCGATCCTCACCGACCGCAACCGCCGCTGGAGCGCGTGGGCGATAGAGCGGATGGAGCGGCCGGGCACGGTGCTGATGGCCGTCGGCGCTGGGCATCTCGTCGGGGAGGATGGCGTCCCTGCGTTGCTGGAAGCGCGGGGAGTACGGGTCCGGCGGGTGCAATAGCGGGTGTGTGGCGGCATTGAGGTAGGGAGCGGCCGTCTTTAGTTTCGTCATCCCGGCGAAGGCCGGGATCTACCCTGACGGTTTGCCGCACCGGCGAGATCCCGGCCTTCGCCGGGATGACGATGGAATGAAGGTCGTATTCCGGCCGAAACCGATCCCCTGCGCGTTACCGCCCGTCCCGCTTGCTTTTCCGGCCGTTCCCCGCTAAGCGCCGCGGCTTCCGTCATGGTCATCCCTGGAGGCGTGGCGGACTGTGTAACTGTTTCTCGGAGAAATATGATGAGCGATCAGCTGACGCTGACGGCCGAGACGCGCGAACGCGGAGGCAAGGGAGCCTCGCGTGAACTGCGTCGCGAAGGCCGCGTCCCCGCCGTGGTCTATGGCGGCAAAGAAGAACCCCTGATGATCCACGTCGAAGAAAAGCTGCTGATGAAGCAGCTGATGACGGGTCACTTCATGAACTCGGTCGTGATGATCGAAGTGGGCGGCAAGACCATCCGCACCCTGCCCAAGGACGTCGCTTTCCACCCGGTCAAGGATCGCCCGATCCACGCCGACTTCCTGCGCATTGCCAAGGACGCCAAGGTTCAGGTCGCGGTACCGGTTTCGTTCCAGAACGAAGAAGCCTCGCCGGGCCTGAAGCGCGGCGGCGTGCTGAACATCGTTCGTCACGAACTGGAACTTGTCTGCGACGCGGACAAGATCCCCGACGAGATCGCGATCGACGTCACCGGTTTCGATGTCGGCGATTCGATCCACATCAGCAACGTCACCCTGCCGAAGGGCGTCGAAAGCGCGATCACCGACCGCGACTTCACCATCGCCACCATCGTCGCCCCGTCGGCGCTCAAGTCGAGCGACGGCGACACGACGAAGGATGAAGGTGAAGAAACCGCTGCCGAAGGCGGCGAAGAAGCCTAAGACCAGCACTTCAGCCCCTCCCCTTCCGGGGAGGGGTTGGGGTGGGGTTCTGCGGGGCAGCGTAAGGCCGATGGCCCCACCCCGCTGCGACTAGCGAGCCAGCTCGCAAGTCTCGCTGCCCCTCCCCTGAAGTGGAGGGGAGAAGAGGAATGCAGCTCTGGGTCGGCCTTGGCAATCCGGGGCCCAAATATGCGATGCACCGTCACAATGTCGGCTTCATGGCCGCCGACGTCATCGCCGATTTTTACGACTTTCCGGCGCCCACGAAGAAATTTCAGGGCTGGATCCAGGAAGGGCGCATCGGATCGCAGCGCATCCTGCTGCTCAAACCCGGCACCTTCATGAACGAAAGTGGGCGCAGCGTGCGCGCGGCGATGGATTTCTACAAGCTGGCGCCGCAGGACGTCACCGCCTTTTACGACGAGCTCGACCTTGTGCCGATGAAGGTCAAGGTCAAGCAGGGCGGCGGCGCGGCAGGGCATAATGGCATCCGGTCGATGATCCAGCATATCGGCGAGGATTTCCGCCGCATCCGCATCGGCATCGGCCATCCGGGGCACAAGGACCGCGTGACCGGGCACGTCCTCGGCAATTATCACAAGAGCGAGATGGAACCGCTGATCGACCTTCTCGGCGCGATCGCCGCCGAGGCGAAGTGGCTGGCGGACGGTGACGAGGTTCGGTTCCAGAGCGACCTCGCGCTGCGATTGCAGGGCTGAGATTGGGGCGGCTGAGGCTTTTATCCTCCCTGCGCCGCAGGCGTGGGGAGGGTCAAGGCAGCCCGCCTCACCATCCAAAGGCGAACTTCAACCGCTCATTTGGCGACGCAGCCGAAGTAAGGCATGATCGCGGGCGAAAGGAGCCACCCTCATGCCCGACCGCCATCGCCCAAGCCGCCGCGACCTGATCGCGGGCGCCGCCGCGCTCACTGCCGCAACCCCTGCCCTGCTTCATGCGGCGACGCCCGCGGCGCCACCCTCGCTCAAGGGTCGCACCGTGCTGATAACCGGCTGCTCCAGCGGCTTTGGTCGCGTCGGCGCGCTGCTTTATGCGCAGCTTGGCGCAAAGGTGATCGCGACAATGCGCAATCTGCCCCGCCCCGAAGCGGAAAGCCTGGCCGCCGAAGCCGCGAAGGAAAAGCTCGACCTCCACATCGTCGAGATCGACGTGACCGACGATGCCTCGGTCGCGAGCGGGACCGCGCGGGCGCTCGACCTCGCGGGCGGGCGGATCGACACGCTGATCAACAATGCCGGCATCGGGATCACGGGTCCGGTCGAAGTGCAGGACATGGAAGCGACGAAGCTGATCTTCGACACCAATGTCCTTGGTATCCAGCGGATGCTCCGCGCGCTGTTGCCGCAAATGCGTGAGGGCAAAGGCGGGCAGATTTTCAACATCTCGTCACAGCTCGGCCGCGTCATCGTGCCGGGCGGCGGCCATTATTCGGCGACGAAATTCGCGGTCGAGGCTTTGTCGGAGCAGATGGCCTATGAACTCGTGCCGCACGGCATCGACGTCACCGTCATCCAGCCCGGCGGCTATCCGACGAAAGTGTGGGTCAACCGCAATGCCTATACCGGCGCGCTCAAGGACCGGAGCGATCCCGCGCTGCTCGCCGCCTATGATCCCTTCACGCGCGGCATGGGAACCGAGGATGGCAGCGGGCGCAGCGCCGACCCCGCCGACGTCCCGCGCGCGATCGCCGAAATCATGGCGATGCCGCCGGGCCAGCGCCCGCTGCGCCGCGCGGTGCATCCCGGCGCCAAGCCGCAGGAGCCGATCAACCGCGTGTCGGCCGAAGTCCAGCTCGCGTGGCTCGGCGGCGGCCGGCTTGGTCCGTTGGTGAAGGCGGTCCACGACTGATCGGCGTCATACAAGTGTCACGCACGTCGCCGCGTTTCGACACGGTCGAGCAACGCGGCTGACACGAACCTCTGCAATCGGTGCGCCACCTCCGAACCGGGACAATCGAGTCCCGGAGCTCAACCGAAAAACAGGGGAACTGCATGTCACATCTTACCGACGAAGCCCGCGCACCTTTTCGCGGCGAAACCGACGCTGTTCCGGGACCTGGCAGCCTCGAGGCGATCGTCGCGGAAAATCCGACGCGCCGGACGCTTCTGAGGAACGGGCTGTTCGGCCTGTCGGTGATTCCGGCGATGGCGCTCGCCGCATGCGATGACGACGGCAGCCCGGTCGTGACCGTGCCGCCGACGCCCACGCCGACCCCGACCCCCACGCCAACGCCGCCGCCGAGCTTTGCGGCAAGCTTTGCCGCCGTCGCCGCGAATCAGGACGACCGCGTTACCGTCCCCAACGGTTATACCGTCGACGTTCTGTTGAAGGCGGGCGATTCGGTCGAGGCAGGCGCGCCCTATTCGGGCAGCTTCCCGGCAAGTCCCGCAGTCGCCGAGAAATGGGCGGGCGGTAACCATGACGGCATGGAATATTTCGCCATCCCCGGTGTCGACGCCAACAGCCGCGGTCTGCTGGCGATCAATTTCGAATATCCCGATTTCCACATTCTGATGAACGGCAGCTATAACGCGTCGACCGCGACCCCCGACCAGAAGGCGCTGGCGCTGTCGGCGGTGGGCATTGGCGTTGTCGAGATTGCCAAGGGCAGCGATGGCAAATGGACGGTCCAGGCCGGGTCGACCTATAACCGCCGCTATACCGGCAACAGCAGCTATCGCGCAGCCGGCCCCGCCGCGGGACTGCTGTCGGGCAGCATCAAGGGTATGCTCAACAATTGCGCGAGCGGGCGCACGCCCTGGAACACCTATCTGACCTGCGAAGAAACGACCGACAATTATTTCGACCCGACGCAGCCGGCGAACAATTATGGCTGGGTGGTCGAGATCGACCCGCTGGGCCAACTGGCGCAGCCGACGAAGCGCACCGCGATGGGACGGTTCGATCACGAAAATGTCGCCTTCATGTCGAGCGCCGACCGCCGCGTCGCCTTTTACATGGGCGATGATTCGACCCCCGGCTGCATCTATAAATTCGTCCCCGACCGCCCGTGGAGCGACACGAACCGCGCCGCAAACACCGACCTGCTCGACTATGGCACGCTCTATGTCGCGCGCTTCAACGGCGACGGCACGGGCGAATGGCGTGCGCTCGTCGTCGGCCAGAACGGCCTGACCGCCGGCGCGCAGGATCCGGGCAACCCCAGCCAGAGCACGACGCCGCCCGCGCCGGTGACGGTCGATTTCAACAATCAGGCCGAAGTGCTGATCAACTGCAAATCGGCGGCGCGCGTCGCCGGCGGCACGGTGATGGATCGTCCCGAATGGATCACGGTGGCGCCCGACAACAAGGCGGTTTTCGTAGCGCTGACCAACAACAGCGGCCGCCGGGTCACCGACCCCGCCAATCCGCGCATTCGCAACCTGCACGGCCATATCCTGAAGTTCAGCGAAGAAGGCGATTCGCCGACGGCGACCAAATTCAGCTGGGAAATCTTCCTGATGGCGGGCGACCCGGCGCTGGCGGCGGGCGGGGACAATCTGGTCGGCAATATCGATGGCGATACTTTTTCCAGCCCCGATGGCATCCGCATCGACCCGCAAGGCCGGTTGTGGGTGCAGACCGACCATAGCGTTCCCGGCAACTCGGGGGTCAGCGGCACGACGATCGATCAGGCGTTCGGCCACAATGCGATGTTCTATGTCGATCAGGTGAGCAAGAAATCGAAGCGTTTTCTTGTCGGCCCGCTTGGCTGCGAGATCACGGGGCTGGCCTATACTCCCGACCTCACCACTTTCTTTGTGAATATCCAGCATCCGACGGGCAATTGGCCGGTCGCTGGTGAAGCGCCGCGCTCGTCCACGGTCGTCGTGCGCCGCACCGACAACCAGCCGGTCGGCAACTGACCCCTGACCCTGCCCCGTCCGTCTGGGGGGACGGACGGGGTATTGGCGTTATGGTGTGCGTTTCGGCGGCGGAGGCGGCGAGCCGTCGGCGGTTCCAGCCATCAGCGTGACGCACATGGTCCGGTGAACCGGGTGCCGCCCGCAGGCGACGCCCGCATAGCGGTGCGTCGGGCGAAGCAGGCTGAACCGGTGGCCGCGATCGGGGACGCCGTCGTCGATGAGCAACTGGTCGACCACGCCCGCGGGCGTATGATGGCCATAGGTGATGACTTCGTTGACATAGGGGCCGCCGCCGCGCGCGCGCATCCGCTCGCCCGGCCCCTGCCCCCGCGTATAATGGCCGACGGCGCCCGATCGCGATTGGACCGCGACATGATCGGCAGCTGCCCGCGCGAGCAGGTTGCTCCACGCAAGTTCGGGCAGCGGCTTTTCACGGCGCAGGTCGCGGATCGCTTCGTCGACCGCGGCGACGCCTTCGCGCGTCATGATGTCGATTTCCCCTTCCTCGGCCGCAAGCAGCCGCCGCCCTGCAAAGCGCGGGCGATAGTCGCGGAGGAAATCGGCATAGGCGGCGGGGTCGCTGCGAAAACGGTTGAGTTCGGCGAACACGCCGGCCTCGAACCGATCGGGCGCGGCAAGCGCGGCGGCGCTGCCAAAAACGAGCAGGACAAGGACGGCGGCGATCGGTCGCGATGGCTTCATGGCTTGCGCGATAAAAGGCCAAGTCTGAACGCGGCGCAACGGCAAAGACTGGCGCGCGGCGCGTTCTGGCGCTAGGGGCGCTGCAACACCGGCGCCCTGCTCAACGAAGCGCCGAACCTCACGGAGTTTTTATGGGTTTCAAATGCGGGATCGTCGGCCTGCCCAACGTCGGCAAGTCCACCCTGTTCAACGCGCTGACCGAAACCGCGGCGGCGCAGGCGGCCAACTACCCCTTCTGCACGATCGAGCCGAATATCGGCAATGTCGCGGTGCCCGATGCGCGGCTCGAAAAGCTCGCCGTCATCGCGAACAGCAAGAAGATCATCGCGACGCAGCTCGCGTTCGTCGACATCGCGGGCCTTGTCCGCGGCGCGTCGAAGGGCGAAGGCCTCGGCAACCAGTTCCTCGGCAACATCCGCGAGGTCGATGCGATCGTTCATGTCCTGCGCTGTTTCGAGGATGACGACATCCAGCATGTCGAAAACAAGGTCGATCCCGTCGCCGACGCCGAGACGGTCGAGACCGAGCTGTTGCTCGCCGACCTTGAAAGCCTGGAAAAGCGCGTTCCTGCCTTTGCCAAAAAGGCCGCGCAGGGCGACAAGGAAGCGAAGATCGCCGCCTCGGTACTGGGCCAGGCGCTCGACCTGCTCCGCGACGGCAAGCCTGCGCGGCTCGTCGAGCCCAAGGACGCCGAGGAAGCCCGCGTGCTCCGCACCGCGCAGCTCTTGACCTCGAAGCCCGTCCTCTATGTCTGCAACGTCGACGAAGGCAGCGCGGCGAACGGCAACGCCTTTTCCGAAAAGGTCTTTGCCAAGGCCGCGGCCGAGGGGGCGCAGGCCGTGGTCGTATCCGCCGCGATCGAAAGCGAGCTGGTGACGATGGACATGGCCGATCGCATGGAGTTTCTGTCCGAAATGGGGCTGACCGAAACGGGCCTCGCGCGCGTGATCCGCGCGGGTTACGAACTTCTGCACCTGATCACCTTCTTCACCGTCGGCCCGCAGGAAGCGCGCGCATGGACCGTCCATCAGGGCGCGACCGCACCCGAAGCCGCGGGCGAGATTCACAGCGATTTCCAGAAGGGCTTCATCCGCGCCGAAACGATCGCCTATGATGACTATGTCGCGCTCGGCGGCGAAGCGAAGGCGCGCGAAGCCGGCAAGCTGCGCGCCGAGGGCAAGGCCTATGTCGTCAGCGACGGCGACGTGATGCATTTTCTGCACAGCTGATCGGGCAGCTTTGGGCGTGGGGAGCAGGCGCCATAGCCTGGGGCGCAATCTGTCCAAAGGTCAGGAAAGGTCAGCCTTGTGCGACCCCCGGCTTGCGGTGTCCGGCGGATATGATGCGCGCAGTTGCGACCCGCATTCAAAAGCGGGATGCGAGCTTCTGTTCACCGACTGCAAGAGCCAGACGAAAGCTGACACAGCGGGATAATGCAGGACAGCGCTTTTCAGATGTCCTGATTGGGGCGGTTTCCCGACCTTCCTTTATCCGTTATCCCGGCGAAGGCCGGGATGACGGGACATCTACCGGTCGAAAGCGGCCGTTGCGGATCGGCGCCTCCTCGCCCCTACGGCTCGAACGCCGTCAGGATCGGGCACGGCCCCTTGTCGCTCGCCGCGCATTGGTCGGCGAGGCGTGTCAGCGCGGCGCGCGTGGCGGTCATCTGCGCGATCTTGCCATCGAGTACCGCGATCCGCTGGCGCGCGAGTTCGCGCACGCGAAAGCGGTCGTCGCTCGACTCAAGCGCGAGCAGTTCGCCAATCTCTTCCAGCGTGAAGCCCGCGCCCTGCGCCGCGCGGATGAAGCGCAACCGCCGCACATCTTCCTCGCCATAGCGGCGAATGCCCCCGCCCCAGCCGTCGCCGCCGCTGCGCACCGGCGTCTGCATCAGGCCGCGGCGCTGGTAATAGCGGATGGTTTCGACGCCGACGCCGCCCGCGCGCGCCAGCTTTCCGATGGTGATCTGCACCGCTTGACTCCGTACCATGGTACGGAAGCTATATGGGCGGCATGACAAAACAGGCAATACTTTATCGCATGGTCATGCCCGGACACATCTGTCCCTATGGCCTCAAGGCAAAATATCTTCTGGAAAGAAAGGGCTATACGGTCGACGATCGCTGGCTGGAAACGCGCGAACAGACCGATGCGTTCAAGGCCGAACATGGCGTCAAGACGACGCCGCAGACCTTTATCGATGGGCGCCGCATCGGCGGCTATGACGATCTGCGCCGCCATTTCGGGCTGAAGGTGCGCGATCCCGACGCCACCAGCTATCGCCCGGTGATCGCGCTGTTCGTGATGACCGCGCTGATGGCGCTGGCAACGAGCCACGCCGCCTATGGCGACGCGCTGACCATCCGCGCCGCCGAATGGTTCATCTCGTTCAGCATGATCGTGCTGGCGCTGCTGAAACTCCAGGACGTCGACACGTTCGCGACGATGTTCCTGAACTATGATCTGCTCGCCAAGCGCTGGGTTCCCTATGGCTTTGTCTATCCCTTTGCCGAAGGGCTGGCGGGCGTGTTGATGACCGCGCATGCCCTGCCCTGGCTGTCGATCCCGGTCGCGCTGTTCATCGGCGGCATCGGCGCGGCGTCGGTGTTCAAGGCGGTCTATATCGACAAGCGCGAGCTCAAATGCGCCTGCGTCGGCGGCGGCAGCAAGGTGCCACTGGGCTTTATCTCGCTGACCGAAAATCTGGCGATGCTGGCGATGGCGGTGTGGATGATGCGGACGTGGTTCTGACATAGTGTGTCATTGAAGTCCGACATGGCTCGGCTATCGAGGGCAGGTGATTCGCCTTCGGAGCCGCGCCATGTTGAACCGCCGCCATTTCCTTGCCAGCGCCACCGTCGCCGGGCTTGCCGCTCCGGCGATTGTCCGCGCGCAGGGTCTGCTCCGCGACTTTCCCTTCCAACTCGGCGTCGCATCGGGCGATCCGGCGAGCGACGGCTTCGTCATCTGGACGCGCCTCGCGCCCGAACCGATGGAACGCCACGGCGGAATGCCGCTGACCAATGTGCCGGTCGAATGGGAGGTGGCGCGCGACGGCGGCTTTCGCGACGTGGCGGCGAAAGGCACCGCGCTGGCGCGCCCTGAACTCGCGCACAGCGTCCATGTCGAGGTCGGCGGCCTGGAACCCGACCGCCCCTATTATTACCGCTTCACCGCCGCGGGCGAACGCAGCTTGCGCGGGCGCGCGCGGACCCTGCCCGCCGCCGGTGCGCGCGTCGACGCGCTGAAATTCGGCGTCGCGGGGTGCCAGCATCTCGAAGCGGGCTTTTACGGCGCCTATCGCCATATGGCGCGCGAAGATCTGGCCTTCGTCTATCATTACGGCGACTTCATCTATGAATATCGCCACGACTATCTGTTCGACGACGGCCTGCCGATCCGTCCGGTGCGCCATTATGCGCAGCGCGCGCTGTTCGACCTGACCGATTACCGCAATGCCTATGCCCAGACGCTGCTCGACATCGACCAGCAGGCGGTACGATCGGCGCACGCGCATTTGTCGAGCTTTGACGATCACGAGATCCGCAACGACTGGGTTTCGGACATCGACAATTGGAAACTCGGCCTCGACGGCAACGATCCCGACGCCGCGCCGCCCGAAATCTTCATGCTGAAAAAACAGGCGGCGATGCAGGCGTGGTACGAACATATGCCGGTGCGCCGGTCGCTGCTACCGCGCGGCGGCATGGTCGCGGCGCACCGCGAGTTCCGCTATGGCGACCTGATGGCGATGCAGCTGCTCGACACGCGGCAATATCGCGACGACCAGCCGTGCGGCGACGGCTTCAAGCCCGCGTGCGACGATGTGTTTGCCAAGGATCGTCAGGTGCTGGGCAAGGCGCAGGAGGAATGGCTGGCGCGCAACCTGGCGCGCGGCGGCGCGACGTGGAACGCGCTGGCGCAGCAGGTGACGATGATGTCGCTCGACCGGCGGCGGCGGCCGGAGGAAACCGAAAAGATCCTGAACCTCGACAGCTGGGCAGGGTATGAAGCGCCGCGGACGCGGATGTTGTCGCGCTTTGCGGGGCTCGACAATAATGTCGTGCTGACCGGCGACGAGCATCAGAATTTCTGCGGCGACCTGGTCCTCAAGGACAAGGTCGTCGGCGCCGAATTCGTCGCCACCTCGATCTCGAGCGGCGGCGACGGCAGCGACAAGCGCGTCGGCACCGACGAATGGCTGGCGCGCAACCCCGAGCTGAAATTCGCTAACGACCAGCGCGGTTATCTTGTCTGCGAGGTGGGGCGCGAGGCGTGGCAGACGCATTTCATGGTCGTCGACAAGGTGACGACGCCGGTGAACAGCCTGTCGAAACGCGCGACGGGCGTGGTGGAGCGCGGCGTGGCCGGGGTCAAGATGGCCTAAGTCTCGACCGGATAGCCGCCATCGCGCCACGCTTTCATCCCGCCGTCAAGCGCGGTCGCGCGGCCAAATCCCAATTCGCGCAGGGTCGCGGCAGCAAGGGTCGAAATTTTCCCAAATTCGCAGACGGTCAGAATCTCGACCCCCGGATCGGGCAGCACATCGTTGACCCGCAGTTCCAGCTGACCGCGCGGCAGGTGCGTCGCGCCCGGCACATGCCCGGCGCCGAACGCCTCCTTTTCGCGCACGTCGAGAATGACGAAATCGTTGGCGCGCGTCGCGATACGCCGGCTGAGTTCGTCAAGGGCCATAAACGGCACTTTCGATCCCGCTTCTACGAGCAATTGCCGCACCGTCTTGCCGCCCGACATATTGGTGCGCAGCGCCTCGGTCAGATGGGTCGGCGCCGACAGATTGAGGCTGTTCATCAGCGCGACGAAATCGGCGCGCTCGGTCTTGGCGAGGCGCGGGTTGCTGCGCCGTTCCTCGCCGATCGTGCTGCTTTCGCGCCCCTTATAGTCGTGCGCGGGAAAGACGAGTGTTTCGTCGGGCAGCATCAAAAGCTTGCCGAACAGGCTGTCGAACAACTGATCGGGATCGCCGCTCGGCAGGTCGCTGCGCCCGGTGCCGCCGATCAACAATGTGTCGCCCGTGAAAACGCGATCCTCGACATGGATCGCCATCGAATCGCGCGTATGGCCGGGGGTGTGAAATATCTTCATCCGCATCGCGCCGAGCGGCAGCGAGTGGCCGTCCTCGACATGCAGGTCGACATAAGGCGACGGCGACAGGCGGTGCATCACGATGGGGGCGCCGAACGCGCGCTTCAGCGCCTGCGCGCCCGAAAAATGGTCGGCGTGGGTGTGGGTGTCGATGATGTAGCGGACACGCAGCCCCTGCCTGTTCACGTCGCCGATATAGCGATCCACAAGGTCGAGCGCGGGGTCGATGATCGCCGCGGCGCAGCTTTCCTCGCAGCCGACAATATAGGATTTGCACCCTTCACCATCGCGGAAACTGGCGAAATACATCGTCCCCTCCTCCTATTTCCTCCCGAACAGCCTTTCGACATCGCCCATCGCCAGCTTCACCCAGGTCGGGCGCCCGTGGTTGCACTGGCCCGAATGCGGCGTGATCTCCATCTGACGCAGCAAGGCATTCATTTCGGCGACGGTCAGCGTCCGCCCCGCCCGTACCGAGCCATGGCACGCCATCGTCGCCGCGACCAGATCGAGCCTTTCGTTAAGCCCCAGCGCCGCATCATAACCCGCCAGATCGTCGGCGATGTCGGTGACAAGCCTGGTACAGTCGATCGCGCCCAGCATCGCCGGGGTCGCGCGCACCATCACGGCAGCGGGTCCGAAACGCTCAAGTTCCACGCCGAGCGCAGCGAGGCCTGGCGCGGCGGCTTCGAGCCGGTCGCACGCAGGTTCGTCAAGCTCGACGACTTCGGGGATCAGCAGCCCTTGCGACGGCACCGCCTGCCCCGCCATCCCGCGTTTCAGCGTTTCGAGCACCAGCCGTTCATGCGCCGCATGTTGATCGACAATGACGAGCCCGTCCTCGGCCTCCGCGACGATATAGGTTTTGGCAATCTGGCCGCGAGCGATGCCGAGCGGATGGGCTTCGGCCTGCGGCACCGGGGCCGTCGCGGGTTCGGCGCGCCCGGCGATCGGCGCGGGTGCCGCGAACGGCATCAATCGGTCGTAGACGCGCGCGATGTCGCCCGCGGGCAGGATCGCCTCATCGACGCCCGGGTACACGGCCGGCGCGCTAGCCGCGGCGCGCTGGTCGAACAGGAACCCGGTCGCCGGCTGCGGCGCCACCGGCTCCTGCTGCCATGCGTTCAGCGCCGCCTCGGCGGGGCGCTGGACGCTGCGGAAGCCATGCTCGTCGAGCGCGCGGCGCAGGCCGCCGACGATCATGCCGCGGATCAGCTGCGGATCGCGAAAGCGCACCTCGGTCTTGGCGGGGTGGACGTTCACGTCGACCTCGCTCGTCGGTACGTCGAGAAAGAGCGCGACGACCGGATGACGATCGCGCGCGAGCAGGTCGGCATAAGCGCCGCGCAGCGCCCCGACGAGCAGCCGATCCTTCACAGGCCGCCCGTTGACGAACAGATATTGATGATCGGCGATACCGCGATTGTAGGTCGGCAGGCTGATGACCCCGCCCAGATGGACGTCGCCGCGCGCCAGGTCGACGCCGATGCTGTTCGTCGCGAGGTCGCGGCTGGTCAGCGCGGCGACGCGCGCGATGCGGTCCTGTCCGCCCTGCACATCGAGCACGCGGCGGCCGTCATGCTCGACGGTGACGCCCACGTCGGGACGCGCCATCGCCAGCCGCCGCACGACATCCAGGCAGGCGGCATATTCGCTACGCGCGCTGCGCAGGAATTTGCGCCGCGCGGGGATACGCGCGAACAGATCCTCGACGATCACGCGCGTTCCTTTGGCGAGCGCCGCGGGCCCTTCGGCAACCAGCGCGCCATTGTCGACGACGCGCCGCCAGCCGTCGCCGTCCGCCGTCCGGCTTTCGAGCGTCAGCCGCGCGACGCTGGCGATCGACGGCAAAGCCTCGCCACGGAATCCCAGCGTCGTCACCGCCTCGATCGCTTCGTCGGGGAGCTTCGACGTCGCGTGGCGTTCAAGCGCGAGCGCCATGTCGGCGGCGGTCATGCCGCAACCGTCATCCTCGACCTCCAGCCGCGCGATCCCGCCCTCGCCGATTCGCACGGCTATCCGAGTCGCGCCCGCGTCGATGGCGTTTTCAACCAGTTCCTTGAGCGCCGCGGCGGGTCTTTCAACCACTTCACCGGCTGCGATCCGATTTACGAGCTTTTCCGGCAGGCGGCGTATTGACATGGGGGCTGTCCTAGCGCAGTCGGACGCAAATCGCGACCCACCCGCACAGCCCTGATCATTTTATCCAGCCAGCCCTTCGGACGAGCCGGAATCTTCCCCTGATTGGTCCTGTTGCCGGACGGCAAGCGGATTAGATTGCGGCAGGGGCGCGGGGCCGTTTACGGTCCCCGGCGATCCGATGACAGGAAGCAGTATAGATGTCCTTCTTTTCCCGGTTTCTGAAATTCAATTCGCAAGACATGGCCATCGACCTCGGCACCGCAAATACGGTCGTCTATGTGCGCGGCAAGGGCATCGTGCTCAACGAACCCTCGGTCGTCGCCGTCGAAACGCTGAACGGGATCAAGCGGGTGAAGGCGGTCGGCGACGATGCCAAGCTGATGATGGGCAAGACCCCCGACAGCATCGAGGCGATCCGCCCGTTACGCGACGGCGTCATCGCGGACATCGACGTCGCCGAACAGATGATCAAGCACTTCATCACCAAAGTGCATGGCGGAAAGCCCAACGCCTTTCGCAGCCCCGAAATCGTGATCTGCGTGCCCAGCGGGTCAACGAGCGTCGAACGCCGCGCGATCCGCGATGCCGCGTCGAACGCGGGCGCGAGCGAGGTCTATCTGATCGAGGAACCGATGGCCGCGGCGATCGGCGCCGACATGCCGGTCACCGAACCCATCGGATCGATGGTGGTGGACATCGGCGGCGGAACCACCGAAGTCGCCGTGCTCAGCCTGCGCGGTCTTGCCTATACCACGTCGGTCCGCGCGGGCGGCGACAAGATGGACGAAGCGATCGTTTCCTATGTTCGCCGCCACCACAATCTGTTGATCGGCGAATCGACCGCCGAGCGGATCAAGAAGGATTTCGGCATCGCGCGCATCCCCGCCGACGGCACGGGCATGACGATCCACATCAAGGGCCGCGACCTCGTAAACGGCGTGCCCAAGGAAATCTCGATCAATCAGGCCCAGATCGCCGAGGCGCTGTCCGAACCGATCGGCACGATCGTCGAGGGTGTACGCATCGCGCTTGAAAACACGGCGCCCGAACTGGCGGCCGACATCGTCGACCAGGGCATTGTGCTGACCGGCGGCGGCGCGCTGATCGCCGAACTGGACGAATTGCTGCGCGATGCGACCGGCCTGCCGGTGACGGTCGCCGAAGACCCGCTGACCTGCGTGGCGATCGGCACCGGCCGCGCGATGGAAGACCCCGCCTTCCGCGGCGTGCTCCAGCAAGCCTGATCGGACGGTAGAGCCTGCCATGGTCCGCCCGGCACATCGGCGTCCGGGGCAATCCCGAAAGGCCCAGTACAGCCTGTTCGTCGCCTATGTCATTGCGGTGACCGGGGCGGTAGCCGGATTGCTGCTGGCGATCCTGTCGGTGGCCGATCCCGTCGGCTTTGCCCAGCTGCGCATTGCAAGCCAGGAACTCACCGCGCCGATCGCGCGCGGGACGCGGTCGGTTATCGGTTCGATTTCGGGCATCGATGACAGCGTCGGCGCCTATGTCGCCGCAGGATCGCAGAACCGGCGACTGCGCAAGGAATTGGCCGACACGCGACGCCAGCTGGTCGCAACCAGCTCGCTCCAGGAGGAAAATCGTCAGCTCAAGGCGCTGCTCAAGCTTCAGCAAACCGACAAGACGGCCCTTGCCAACGGCTATCTGCTCACCTCCACCTCGACGAGCAGCAAGCGTATCGCGCTGCTCAGCATCGGCCGCAACCTTGGCGTCGCGGCGGGGCAGCCGGTGCGCGGCGCGGACGGGCTGATCGGCCGCGTGCTGACCGCCGGACCGTCGGTGTCGCAGGTGCTGCTGCTCACAGACGTCGACAATATGGTCCCCGTACGCCGCGCGCGCGACGGGCTGCCCGCACTGGCCAGCGGCCGCGGCAACGGCGACCTCGACGTGCGCACGCTGAACATCGCCAATAATCCGTTCAAGCCGGGCGACATATTGGTGACGTCGGGTACCGGCGGCCTCTATCCCCCGAACATTCCCGTCGCGATCGTCGTGCGGCGACAGAATGACGGCGCGCTCGCGCGCCCGCTCGCCGACCCCGGCAAGGTCGATGCCGTCGCAGTGCTCCGCCCCTACACGCCCGACAATATCGAGGCCGCGGGCCGGCCGGGCCCGGCGACGCCCCCTGCCCCCGCCACCGCGCCGTGAACCGCAAGGGCCCGCGCCTTGGCGAACCCGCCTCTTTATGGCGGATGCGGATCGTGCCGATCGCCTGCGTGATGCTCGCCTCGGCGCTGCCGCTGATGCTGCCGCTCATCGCCAATTCGCCCGTGCTGCCGCCGATCGGCCTGCTGTTTTTCCTCTGCTGGCAGTTGCTGCGTACCGAAATGTGGCCGGTGTGGATCGGGCTGCCGCTCGGCCTGTGGGACGATCTGTTCAGCGGGGCGCCGATTGGCACAGCCGCCGGGCTGTGGACCCTCGCAAGCATCGCGATCGCTTATTCCTCGCAGCGCATCTATTGGCGCGGCTTCTTTCACGACTGGGCGATTGCCGCGCTGCTGGTTGCGGCGATCCAGTCGCTCGCCGCGCTCATCACCCACCCCGGCGCCGATGCCGCCCATATGCTCGGCCTCGTCGTGCCGCAGATTGTCGTGTCCGTGCTGCTCGTGCCGCTGTTCATGCGGCTCACCGGCAAGTTTGACAATTTCCGGCTGAAGCGCCGATAAAACCGCGTCCATGCCGAACAACAAAAAACCGCCGATCACCGAAGCGTGGAGGGGCATCACCTTCACCCGCCGCGCGCTTGTCGTCGGCGCGGGCCAGGCCGCAGTCGGCGTCGCGCTGGCGGCGCGCATGACCTATATCTCGGTGGTCGACAACGACCGCTATGTCCTGGAATCCGAAAGCAACCGCGTCAACCTGACGCTCATCCCGCCGCGGCGCGGCTGGATCGTCGACCGCAACGGCACGGCGCTGGCGAACAATCGCGTCAGTCTTCGCATCGACCTCATTCCCGACCGGCTTCACAACCGCGAAATGGTGCTGGGTCAACTCCAGACGCTGCTGCGGCTCGACGGCGACACGATGGAGCGGATCAACCGCGACCTCAAGGCGGCTTCGGGATATCAGCCGGTCGCGGTCAAGGAGGATATGACCGAAGCCGAATATAGCTCGATCCTTGTCCGTCTGCCCGAATTGCCCGGCGTTGCGCCCCAGCGCGGCTTTGCGCGCAACTATCCGACCGGGGCGGCGGTCGGACACCTGATCGGCTATGTCGGCGCGCCCAATGCCGAAGAATATCAAAAGGCAAAGGACCCGCTCTACATCACGCCGGGATACAAGATCGGCAAGGATGGGTTGGAGAAATATTTTCAGGAAATGCTGAAAGGCAAGCCCGGCGCCCGGCGGGTCGAAGTCACCGCGCGCGGCAAGGTCGTGCGCGATCTCGACACCCAGCCCGACGTACAGGGCAAGACCGTCCACCTGACCATCGACGCGGGTTTGCAGGAATATGTCGCGCGGCGAATGGGTCGCGAGTCGGGGGCGGCGGTGGTGATCGACTGCCACAATGGCGACATTCTGGCCTTTGTCTCGATGCCGAGCTTCGATCCCAACAGTTTTTCCGACGGAATCAGCAACTCCGAATATGCGTGGCTCCGCGCCGATGATCACCAGCCGCTGATCAACAAGGCGACACGCGGGCTCTACCCCCCCGGATCGACGCTGAAGCCGATGGCCGCGATCGCCGCGGTCGAGCACGGTGTCGATCCCAGCGAACGCCACACCTGTATCGGCGGCTATCGGCTCGGCAGCCGCTTTTTCCGCTGCCTCGGCACGCACGGCAGCATCGACATGCCGACGGCGATCGAGAAAAGCTGCAACAGCTATTTCTACTGGCTCGCGCACCGGCTCGGCTATGATGCGATGGCGCCGACCGCGCGGCTGCTCGGATTGGGCGAGGAGTTCCGCCTTGCGGGGAGCAACCAGCGCTATGGCACCATTCCCGACAGCGCATGGAAGCTTCGCAAATATGACCGGGAATGGAGCGCGTCGGATTCGCTGAACGCGGTGATCGGCCAGGGCTATGTCAGCGTCAATCCGCTGCAGCTCGCGGTGATGACCGCGCGCATCGCGTCGGGCCGCCGCCTTTATCCGCGCCTCGTCAACCGGCAGTTCGAGAATGAAGCGCTGCCCTTTTCGCCCGAAGCTCTTGCCGTCGCACGCGCCGGCATGGACCGCGTCGTCAACGGCGCAGGAACCGCGGTGCGCAGCCGCCTGCCGCTCGACGGTATCACCATGGCGGGCAAGACCGGCACGGCGCAGGTGCGCGGGCTGGCGTCGGGCTCGCGCGGCCAGGGCGGCGCCTGGAAATATCGCGATCACGGCCTGTTCGTCGGTTTCGCGCCGGTCGAAAATCCACGCTATGCGACCGGAATCGTCATCGAACATGGGATGGGCGGCAGCCGTGCAGCAGCCCCCGTCGCGCGCGATTTCATGACCTATTTGTTCGACCGCGAAAAGGGGATGGAGGCGCTCGAAACGCTCGAGTCCGGTTGGGGCGGAACGATCAGCGAGCGGATGGAGCGCGACTATGCCGCGTGGAAAGCCGGCGCGTCGAGCGATCCCGATCCGGGGGTGCCGCAATGATCCCCGTCCCGCCCGCGATCCAGCGCATTCCCTGGAAATTGATCGCGATCCTTTGCGGTATCACGGGATTCGGCCTGCTCGTCCTTTATTCGGCCGCCGGGGGCAATTGGTCGCCCTGGGCGTGGCAGCAAGGCGTGCGCTTTCTGGTTTTTCTGGGCGGCGCGCTCATTCTGGGTCGCCTGCCGCTCCGGATTTTCGAGGATTTTTCCTATCTCGCCTATATCGGCGTGCTCATCCTGCTGCTCGCGGTCGAACTCTTGGGATTTGTCGGCGGGGGCAGTCAACGATGGCTCAACCTCGGTTTTATGAACCTTCAGCCGTCCGAGCTGATGAAAGTAACCATCGTCGTCGCACTCGCACGCTTTTATGCGCAGCTTCCGCCTGCCAGCACGCGGACCGTCACCGCGCTGTGGCCGGCGCTGGTGATGATCGGCTTGCCGGCAGCACTGGTCATGCTGCAACCCGACCTCGGCACTGCGCTGTCGATCTGTATCGGCGGCGTAATCGTTATGTTTGTCGCCGGCCTGCCCTTCTGGTGGTTCGGCGGCGCCGCGATTGCCGGCCTCGCCGCGCTGCCGATCCTCTTCTCCATGCTGCACGACTATCAACAGCGGCGCGTGCTGATCTTCCTCGATCCTGAAAGCGACCCCTTGGGTGCGGGCTACCACATCAGCCAGTCGAAGATCGCAATCGGTTCGGGGGGTATCGGCGGCAAAGGCTTTCTGAACGGTTCGCAGAGCCACCTCGACTATCTGCCCGAAGGGCACACCGACTTCATCTTCGCGACGATGGCCGAGGAATGGGGGCTGATCGGCGGTCTCGCCCTGCTGTTCGGTTTTTTCCTCCTGCTCCGCTGGTCGACCCGCGTGGCGCTGAAAGCCCGGACGCGCTTCGGCCAGCTCGCCGCGGCGGGGCTCACCATGACGATCTTCTTCTATATCGCGGTCAATCTGATGATGGTGATGGGCCTCGCCCCCGTCGTCGGCATCCCGTTGCCGCTTTTCTCCTACGGGGGATCGTCGATGCTGACGATCATGACGTGCATCGGCATCATCCTCGCGATCGAAAACGACAGCAAGACGGGCGCGCGCCGCTTTCACTGACAAAAAATTTCCCCAAGCCCATTGCCAAGGGTGCGGCGCCATGATAGCGGGCCGCTCTCTTCACGACGCAGGACGATTTCTTCCCGCATCGCGAAGGCCGGAAACCGGCATATGGACGCATAGCTCAGTTGGTAGAGCAGCTGACTCTTAATCAGCGGGTCCTAGGTTCGAGCCCTAGTGCGTCCACCACTTTTTCAGTAAGTTAGCCCCGCCCCAAGGGTCCGCCGTCTTAGAAGGACGGGGTTAAGACGGTGAACATGCCGTTTGCTGGTTAGCGCCCCATGGGCGACGTTCCACCGTTGACTCAATGCGATGCAGTTTGTCACGGTCCGTGGAAGTTAACCGGGGGCATGAACTGTGACTGCATGGGGATCAATAAGGACGGATGACGCTCTGAAGGCGTTGAGGGCGGCACTGCAACCGTTGTGCGGAGCACAAGTCAAATACCTCCAACTACCTACTGACCTGGCGCTTCAAATTGAGCCGTCTCAAGTTGGAACGATTGTCGGAACTCTAACCGATCTTCTCTTGCCGCGCATAGCGCTTGAGCAGGGCATTGGCCTCACCAAGGCCGCTGGCATCCTGGGAGACCGGGAGGGCTATCCGGATTTCGAGCACGACTCCGGGTATCGCATCGAGCTGAAGGGTGCCTTCCGCGACAATCCCAACGTGCCGATGAAGAAGCCGCCGACGCCTAGAGAGCCATCGGCGCGCCTCACACAGAAGGTTACGATAAAGAACGTCGATCCCGACCGGGACGCACTCTTGCTGCTGGTCTACGAGCTTGAGCCGGTCCGAGATGATCCGACCCTCCTCTCACCCACCATCGTTGACGTTGGCCTCTTCCCGGTGATCGAGTGTATCAATGCTCGTGACCACCGAATGACAAGCGGCGGCGGTCGGTGGTTCGGCAACTATGAGACGCCCACAATTCTCAGCAAGGCTGGCCGCAAGGCGAGGACTGACGGCCTTGCGCTGAACGAAGCTGGATATGGCCGGAAGGAGAGCGAGGGCTATCACTTCAACGAGGATACGAACTTCGGAGAGATGAAGCGGATACCATACCGCCCGCTCCAAGAGTTTCTCAAGCAGGCAGGCTGTCAGTTTACCGCCAAGGGCACCTATCCCGAACCGTGGTCAATGTCGAAGCAGGACCAAGAGATCGCGCTGGCCCTCGATGTGGCGGCGGAGGACGGCGGCGATCTTCTCGCTGGTCTCGACACCTAGGTAGCGCTCCTCAACCGGCGAGCTGAGCAAGAGGTCGGCACTGATGCGCGGGTGATGCCCGCCGGTCGCCGCCGCCGCCAGCATGTCCTGTATCGGCTCGCTCAGCAGCCAAGCGACCAACCCGGCGATGTTCCGGCCCTCCTCGCGTGCGCGAAGAACGAAGAATTCCGTCGAGCAGTAGAGCTTGTCAATTCCGAGAAGGTCGCAGGTTCCCGGCGGGATGAATGTGACCTGCCGAAGGTAGGGCCGCAGGCGCGAGACAATCACGTCGCCGTCGCGCGCAACCTTCTTGGCGCTTGTCCGCCCGGATACAGGGTCGCCAAGGATTGTTATGTCTAAAAGTCCCTCGCGCGCGTTGCCAGTGTCGAGCACAAACCGGGCGTCCTCCGGCGGCACCTGCGTCTTGGTCACTGACTGCACGATCTCGCTCAAGAGAGCGCCGCCGGTCAGTTGGCTAGCTGTCTCACTAGCAAGCCAGTGTTCCGGGGAGAGGGAGAAATCTGCCCCTGTCTCTAGAAATGGTCGAGCTATCCAGCGCACATCACGCTCCTAATACGGGGGGCAATCTCATCTAGGTCATGATCGAGTGATCTATAGACGGGCGCGTCCGGGTCGGCGTCCGGGCGAAAGGTCGGAGAGCCGTTGCTGGATTTACCCGCCGCGTCCGAGCGGAAGAAGTGAACCTGCGCCTCGTAGGGTGAGAGCGCGGGCGCCTGCTTGACCGCAAATATGACCGCCGCCTTCTGCGTCGTGTAGGGCAGGAAGGTATAGCGGTGTAGGCTTACTACCGCCCGTATCTCGCTGTTCTTGCCCAGCCAGAGCCGCACGTCGCGGAAGATTCGGCTACTCACCTTGTTATCGGGAAGCACGATTGCCAGCCTCCCCCCGACCCTCAGCAGTCGGATGCACCGCTCAATGAACAAAACATCCCTCTCCAACCGCTTACCAGTTGCGCGCGCGACGTCATAGGCGGCGGCGAAGGTCTCTGCCGACACATCCCCCGCGAAGGGAGGGTTTGTCAGGATCACGTCGAAACCGGCGAAGTCAGGCCCCATTAGGGCCTCGATGGTGCCCTCCGTTCCCTCCAACAAGGTTCGCTCCGGCAAACGTAGGCTATCAACTTGCTCTACGGCGATCGCGCCGTTGGCTCCCATAAGCGATACGACTTTAGCAACCTGGCAGGCACGATGGGAGTAATCGAATCCATAGAGGTCAGCAGCCTGCTCGTATTTCTCAATGCCATAACTGTGGGCAGACTTGAGAAAGGCCGCGCTGCCGCAGGCAGGGTCACACACCAATTCTCCAGGTTTGGGATCAACAGCCTCAACGCACATGTCAATAACGTGCCGGGGTGTGAAGTACTGGCCTTTGTCGGCCTTGTAGGAGCGACTGGTCAGTTGTTCGAACGCCTGATCGAGAGGGGTGAAGTCCTGCCCATGGATGTGGGTCGTTCCGAAGACACGACGAACCTCCTCAAAGATGCTCTCAGGGGTCTGAAGCTCTAAGACCCCATCGAGGATGAAGGCGATCTCTGACCCATGCTGAGCGAGGAGCTGGTCACAGCTCGCTCTGTCTGGCAGCTCTGCTAGCCCGTCACTCTCTGCAAAATACTTTGCAAGAATCAGACGAATGATCTCGTAGAATTCATCTACCCCGCTGTTTGCCATAATGATCTCTTGCATCCGGCGAATACGAGAGACGAAATCTATTCCAATATGATGTCGCTTTGCCATATGACGAGTGACGCCCTCCCAACTATGACCTAGGTCGCAATGCGGATGACGTGCGCAAAAGACAAGTGCCAAATCTACGGCAACGGTTCCCCGCTGACTGAAGGTTCCTCATGACCCGAACGGACTTACGTCGCGGCCCGGTAGCAGCTGGACAAGCGATTGCCCGGCGCATGGTGCTTGCCACCCGTGGCCTGTGCCCACGAACTGTTCGCTTTTCACCCACCGGTTGACCGCGTCCAACAGGCTGAAAGGCTATTGTCCCCTTGAATGGGCGGTTCGTCGGAAAGACTCTGTCCCCATCGAAGAGGCTCCCGACACCCGTTGTGCCCAGAGCACCTGCATAGACTCGCTCCACCGCGCCGGAACTCAGCCATTTGCCACTTCGCGGCGCTCCATTCTTGCACCTTCGCCGCCGCTCTGGCAGGGTCGTAACATTATTACAAAGAGGAGCCTTATGCCTAGTCCCGCCCCCTGGAAGGTCGCCGGCTTTGCCGCGCTCGCGCTGCTCGCTGCGTGCAACAGCGACAGCGACGCGCGGAAAGCCGCGGCAGCCGCGATTCCCGATGTTGAAATCCCCCAGCTTTCGCTCGCCACGCTGCAAGAGGTGACGAAGGAATTGTCGTCCGACGCCTATGAAGGCCGCGCGCCGGGTACGCCGGGCGAGGAAAAGACCGTCGCCTATATTATCAAGAAATATGAGGAAGCGGGGCTGAAACCCGGCAACAACGGCAGCTGGACGCAGGATGTCCCGCTGGTCGAGATCACCGCCGAGAACGTCACGCCGCTGAGCTTCACCGGCGGCAAGACGCCGGTGACGGCCCAATATGCAAAAGATTATGTCGCGTTCAGCTGGCGCGTTCAGCCCAAAACCGCGGTCAAGGACAGCGACGTGGTCTTTGTGGGCTATGGCATCAACGCGCCCGAAAAAGGCTGGAACGATTATGCCGGAATCGACGTCAAGGGCAAAACAGTGGTCGTCCTGGTCAACGATCCCGATTGGGAGACCAAGGAAACCGAGGGTGTTTTTAACGGCCGCGCGATGACCTATTACGGCCGCTGGTCGTACAAATATGAAGAAGCCGCGCGTCAGGGCGCCGCGGCGGTGCTGATCGTTCACGACACCGAGCCTGCGGCCTATGGCTGGAATGTCGTGGAAAGCAGCAACACGGGCACGCAATATCTGGCCGACAGCAAGGACGGCGGCGCGAGCCAGACCCTTGCCAATGGCTGGATCCAGTTGCCCAAGGCGAAAGAACTCTTCACAAGCGCCGGGCAGGACTTCGACAAGCTGCGCGAAGCCGCGAAGCAAAAAGGGTTCAAACCGGTCGCGCTGACGGGCGTGAAGGCCAATTTCGCCTTCGACAATGCGATCAGCAAAAAGATGTCGCGCAACGTCATCGGCGTTTTGCCGGGCGCAAAGCGTCCGGACGAATATGTGCTCTACACCGGCCACTGGGACCACCTTGGCCGCTGCACGCCCGTCGACGGCGACGACATCTGCAACGGCGCGGTCGACAATGCGAGCGGTATCGCCGGGCTCGTAACGCTGGCGCAGGCGTTTCAGAAGGCGGGGGCGCCCGACCGCAGCATCGTCTTCCTCGCCGTCACTGCCGAGGAATCGGGCCTGCTCGGATCGAAATATTATGCCGAGAACCCGGTCTTCCCGCTGGCGCAGACGGTCGGCGGCGTGAACATGGACGCGCTCAATGCCATCGGTCCGGCAAAGGATATTGTAGTCGTCGGCGGTGGCAAGTCCGAGCTCGACGCCTATGTCGAAAAGCTCGCCAGAATGGAGGGCCGCACCGTCAAGGCCGAACCGACTCCCGAAAAGGGCTTTTATTACCGGTCGGACCATTTCAGCTTCGCCAAGCTTGGCGTCCCGATGTTCAATTTCGGCAGCGGCGACGATCTGGTCGAAGGCGGCATCGAGGCGGGCAAGAAAGCGGCCGAAGATTATGAAAAGAACCGCTATCACGCCCCCGCCGACGAATATGATGCGATCACCAACTGGGATGGCATGATGTCCGACCTGCGCCTCTATTACGCCGCCGGCCGGATGCTCGCGATGACCGACGCGTGGCCCAATTGGGTCGAGGGCGACGAATTCCGCGCCGCCCGCGACAAGTCGCGCGCTGCCGCAAAGTAACGCCGCGTCATTGCGAGTGCAGCGAAGCAATTCAGAGTAGTTACGCTGCTCTGAATTGCCGCCTCGCTTCACTCCTCGCAATGACGAAGAGAGGACAAGTGCCAATGACTCTCCGCATGCCCGCCGAATGGGCACCGCACGACGCCGTGTGGATCGGTTTCCCGCACCTTGATGAAGAATGGGCGGGCGCCATCGACACCGCGCGGCGCGACGTCGCCGCCTTCGCCAATGCGGTCCATGACGGCGGGCGCGGCGAGGAGGTGCGGCTGGTGGTCAACGATGCGCGGCAGGCCGACATCGCCGCCGCGCTCGTCGGGTCAGGTGTAAAAATTCTGGTCCAACCGCTCGGCGACATCTGGCTACGCGATACCGGGCCGATCATCGTCGGCACCGGCGCAGAGCGGCGCGCGTGCAATTTCAAGTTCAACTGGTGGGGCGAAAAATTCGTCATGCCGGGCGATCAGGAAGTCGGCGCCGCGCTGGCAGCGGCCAGCGGCCTGCCGGTCGACGATCAGGACTGGGTTCTCGAAGGCGGCGGGATCGACGTCGACGGCACGGGGCTGTGCGTCACCACCGAAGAATGCCTGCTCAACCCCAATCGCAATCCGATGCTGACGCGCGAGGAGATCGCGGCGCGGCTGCACCGGTCGCTCGGCATCGAGCGGCTGCTGTGGCTCGGCAAGGGGCTGGTCGGCGATCATACCGACGGCCATGTCGACAATCTCGCGCGCTTCGTCGGTGAAGGACGGCTCGCGCTGCCGGTGGCCGCGGACGACGACGACCCCAACGCCGCCATCTACGCCGATGCGCGCGCGCGCGCGGCGGCGTTCGGCGGGATTGACATCGTCGACCTCCCCTCGCCCGGTCGCGTCGAAGTGGGCGGCGAGATCGCGGCGGCGAGCTATATGAACTTCTACATCGGCAACAGCGTCGTCGTCGTGCCGACCTATGGCGTGGCGAATGACGGGGCGGCGGTCGATGCCCTCGCTGCCTGCTTCCCCGATCGCCGCGCCATCGGCGTACCCGCGCGCGGGATCATCGCCGGCGGGGGCAGTTTTCACTGCTCGAGCCAGCAGCTTCCACACTAAAATGACCGTCATCCCGGCGAAGGCCGGGATCTCGACCTCACATCATGTCGCGACGGCGGGATCCCGGCCTTCGCCGGGATGACGTAAAGGGGGCTGGCGCTTTTGCGCTGGCAAGATGCGCGACCATCCTTATATCCGCCCCATGACCCGCACCATCACCGTCGCCGCGCTGCAGCTGCCCCTGCCCGGCCCCGTCCAGCCCAACATCGAGGCTGTCTCCGTGCTCGTCGAGGAGGCGGCGGCGAAGGGTGCGCGGGTCATCCTTCCGCCCGAACTCTTTGAAGGCCCCTATTTCTGCCAGGTCGAGGAGGAAGAACTTTTCGCCAACGCTCGCCCGACTGCCGAGCATCCGAGCGTGATCGCGATGCAGGCGCTCGCCGCGAAGCTCAAAGTCGCGGTCCCGACCAGCTTTTTCGAAAAGGACGGTCCGCACTATTACAACACGCTTGCGATGATCGGCCCCGACGGCAGCATCATGGGAACCTATCGCAAGAGTCATATTCCCGACGGGCCGGGGTATGAGGAGAAATATTATTTTCGCCCCGGCAATACGGGGTTCAAGGTGTGGGATGTCTTCGGCACCCGCATCGGCGTCGGGGTGTGCTGGGACCAATGGTATCCCGAATGCGCGCGCGCGATGGCGCTGATGGGCGCCGAATTGCTTTTCTATCCGACCGCGATCGGGTCAGAGCCCTATGACGCCGACCTCGACACCAGCCGCATGTGGCGGCGCGCCATGCAGGGGCATAGCGTGTCGAACTGTATGCCGGTGATCGCCGCCAATCGCATTGGAACGGAGGGCGACGCGAACTTCTATGGCCACAGCTTCATCACCGACGAATGGGGCGACATGACGCAGGCCTTCGGCGCCGGCGAGACGGGCGTGCTCGTGGAAACGATCGATCTTGATCGCGCGGCGAAGCACCGCGCGGGCATGGGCTTTTTCCGCGACCGGCGACCCCAGCTTTACGCGCGGTTGATCGAGGACGTCTGACCGCGATCAGCCTTCGAAACGGTGGATGCTTTCGAGGTCCGCGCGGTCGAGAGGCTGCGTCAGCCACAGTCCGCCGCGCCCTTTGCGCACCCAGCGGACGATCGCGCGGCGCTTGACCCCGCCGGCCAGCACGAGGTCGATCTCCTTGCCGACCTCGAAATGCCCGTCGTGGATGAAACCCGCGCCATGCTGTGACAGGTCGACCAGTTCGACGCTGCATGCCGTGCCATCCTCCGCCACGATCTGCGCCTGGGCGTGCACCGGCAGGCGCGGCTGGCGATAGCCCATCGCGCGCTGTTCCGCCGCCAGCTGCTTGAGTATGTCAGCGACATCGACCTCGGCATCGAAAGAAACGCCGCAACGTCCGCCATCAGACCACACCACCTTGCCGCATATCGTCACGGTGTCGGAGAGCGCGATTTCGAGCTTTTCGCCGACCGTGATCGGGACGTCGGCTGCGAGCATCATACCGCGGTCGGACATGTTGCGCACGCGCCACAGCCCGGCATCGCCGTTGCGCGTGACCTTGGCGATGCGCCATACCGTGCGATAACGATCGCCGCCACGGCGATCGCCCGCTGTGCCGGAATCCTGCTCCTCTGCCGGATTGGAGAAGCGACGTGGGCTCATGTCTTTTACCTTGCCGGGGCAGCAACGCATAGGGTGTAACCCTTTGTCGATACTGCAAACTACTGTCAGGTCGCCGTCTGGATACCAAGTTTTTCTCAAAAATTCAATTATATTGAGAACGATAGTTAACACCTCTTCCATCAAGCGCGTACGCTGGCTGCCGATCGAACAGTTCGTATTTTATGTATTTCACGGTTTGGGCACGAGAGGATTAAGGCCCGGCTGTGGGGGTTTCGCGTCAGCGCAAAAGTGAGCGACGCCATCGGCCTGCCGATAATTGGCTTGGCCTCTAAATCTTTGTTTCGACAGCGCTATCGCTCACTCCCGTAAATCTCCGTGCAAAATGGAGAGAAAGCCCGCTTAAATCGGGCCCGTCGCGTTCGTTAAAGCTCGCATGACCAGCAAAGCATCACCATCGAACGAGGCTGCAGGGCGGCTCATGGGTTGGCTGGGGTTGCGCCGCACGCGCGGCGGCGCCTCCGAAGGCGGTTACCCGCCCCCCGATCCCGGCCGCCCGCGCGACCTCGCGCGCGAGGCGCGATACGAGCTCGCGGCGTCGATCACCTCGTTCCTCGTCGACAATGACCTGGAAGTGTCGCCCGCCAACCTTCTGCTCGCCCACGGTGCCTTTTCGGGGCGTGCTCCCCGGCTTGCGCGGCTCATCGTCGCGCAGGCGCAAAGTCCGCAGGGCATCACGCAGAAATGGCTCGATGAGCTGGAGGAGCAGGAAGACGGCCAGCCCGACCGCGCCGAACTCGACAAGCTGATCACGCGGCTTGAGGCGAACCTTGAAGCCTTTCACGCCAAAACGAAGGAAGCCCGTACCGTAACGAGCGATTATGGCATCGAACTCGAACAGCATGTCACCGATCTTGAACAGCTGCAAAAGACCGGGCGTATCGTTTCCAGCCTTGCCGATCTTGCCAAGGTCATGCTCGAACGCACGCGCAAGGCCGAAGAGGATATGCGCAAGAGCGAGGACGAGGCGAAAGCACTGCGCCGCAGCCTCGACCGCGCCAAGCGCGATGCCGAACTCGACTATCTGACGGGGCTTCCCAATCGCCGCGCGTTCGAGAATCTGCTCGACCGGCATTACAAGGAAGCGCGCGCTGCGGTCGAACCGCTGAGCGTCGCCTTTTGCGACATCGACGAGTTCAAGAAGGTCAACGACACGCACGGCCACGAAGCCGGCGACCGCGTCATCAAGGCGATCGCCGACACGCTGGCACGTATCTCCAACGACAAATGCCATGTCGCGCGCCATGGCGGCGAAGAATTTGTGATGCTGTTCCGCGGCCTCACACCAAGCGAGGCCGCCGAAAAACTTGACGACGCGCGCGAGGCGCTCGCCGGGCGGCGGCTCATCAACCGCAAGACCGACGAGCCCTTTGGCCGGATCACCTTTTCGGGCGGGGTCGCGGATATGTTCGGCTATGGCGATGCGCGCGCGGCGCTCAAGGCGGCCGACGCGGCGCTCTACAAAGCCAAGACCGAAGGGCGAAACTGCATCCGCATCGCCGATCCGGCCTGAAGACCGGCTTTCCGCGAGGGGGCGGGAGCCGCGGGCAGTGCGCGGGACCGCGCGCTGCCCGCGGCCTTGCGGTCAGACCGCCGGGCGCCGTGCGTAATAGCCGAAAGCGGCAATGACGGCGTAGCAGAGCGCGGGAAGCAGCAGCGCGGTTGCGAGGCTGCCGGTAACATCTGCAATGACGCCGGTGGCCAGCGGAACGACCGCGCCGCCAAAGATCGCCACGTTGATGATCCCCGATCCGTCGGCCGCACGGCTACCCAGCTTTTCGGACGCCAGGCTGAAGATCGTCGGAAACATGATCGCGTTCATCAGTCCGATGCCGAGCAGGCTGTAGCCTGATAGGGCCCCGCTGGTGTTGGTCGAAATCAGGATCAATGTGATGGCGCCGACAGCGACACAGGCGAGCAGCCAACCGGGGCTGACGACGCGCATCAGGCCCGACCCGATGAAACGCCCGACCATCGCGCCGCCCCAATAATAGCCGATCAGCTTGCCCGCATCCTGCTCGGCCAATGCCATGACGCCCGGCTGCATCAGATAGTTGACGATGAGCGACCCGATCGAAACCTCGGCGCCGACATAGAGGAAAATGCAGAGCGCGCCGAAGCCGAAGCGCGGACGCTTCAGCAGGTCAAAACCCGCAAGCCCTGCACTCGCTTCGTGCCTTTCGCCCTGCAGCCGGTTGCGGAACATCCACACGGCCCCCGCGACCACGGCCAGCGCGACCGCAATGCCCAGATAGCCGTGAACAATCGCCTGGCTTTCGGCGGTACGGTATGCGTCGAGTTCGGCGCCCGACAATTGATCGGCGCTGACCGCCGCGAGACTCCCCAGAATCAGCATCGATCCGACAACGGGGAAGACGGTGGTCCCCAGCGAATTGAAAGCCTGCGCAAAGGTCAGGCGGCTGTGCGCGGTTTCGGGCTTGCCGAGCAGCGAGATGAGCGGATTGGCAACGACCTGCACGATCACCACGCCGCTCGCGAGCACGAACAGCGCGAGCAGGAAAAGGCCGTACACCGCCTGCTGCGACGCGGGGATGAAGAGCAGACATCCGGCGAGCATCGTCAGCAGTCCCGCGACCGCGCCGCGCATATAGCCGATTTTCTTGACCAGCTTCGCGCCTGGAATGCCAATGACGAGATAGGCGGTGAAGAAGCAGAACTGGATCAGCATCGCCTGTGTGTAATTGAGCGTGAACAGCTCTTTCAGCTTCGGGATCAACACGTCGTTGAGCGACGTGATGCCGCCGAAGATGAAGAAGAGCCCCATCACGAACAGGCGCAGCTCCGGCGCATCGACATGCGCGCCCTGCGCTTCCACCGCAACCGGGTCGATGCTCGATGAAATATCCGGCGCCAACGCCATACCATCCCCCATTTTATGTCCGGGTTATACCCCATCGGGTCATGTCATATTGACGGCGGGGGGCAAGCGCGAATCGGGGGCAGGCGCACGACATTCGTATGCACGCGTCAGGAGCCGCCCGGCGAGCGAACAGCCCCTGACCGTGCGGCATATCCCGCATCACAGCATCGGGTAAGGCAGCCCGTAATAGCCATAGATGTTGCGGCCATAATCGTCGGTATATTCGGGCGCCTGGTCGCGCGCGTAGCGCGGCGCGTCGGTCAGCCGGTCCTTCGCAATATCGACGACATAGCCGCCCTTGCCGGTGTCATAGCTCAGCATGTCCCACGGAATCGGATAATGATCGCTGCCGATCCCGAAGATCCCGCCGAACTCCATCACCGCATATTCGCTTTTGCCCGATTTCTTGTCGATCATCACATGCGCGATCGAACCGAGCTTTTCATTTTGCGGATTGTAAACGGCGGTTCCTTCGACCTTGTCCGACGAGATCAGCCGATGTGTTTCGCGTTCAAGGGTGTCACCCATGATCGTCACTCCTTCTGCTGGCGAAGGCGAGGCGCTGGCCGGAGGAGCCGGCCGCACCGCCCTCTGCCCAAGCAACGGGAGAGACGCGCCGGAGTTGCCGGTAGCGCTGAAAACCATGGCGGGCAGTGCGAAAGCTGCGCCGGTCAGCGGCGCCAGCGCGCAAAGATGGCGGTGGGCAGCAGCAACCCCCTCGCCTCTTCGCGCACCGCGAGTTCGCCGCATTCAACCTCGCCGGGCAGGTCGGCGAAAAGCTGCGCGAGCAACTCGCCGATGGCGAGCGCCGACATGCGCACGGCATAGACGGTCAGGAACAACGCGCGGCTGTCGGCATCGAGCAACCGGCGGCAATCGGCGAGCAGCGGTGCCAGCCCCTCCTCGATCTGCCAGCGTTCATTGTTCGGCCCGCGGCCGAATTTGGGCGGATCGAGCAGGATCGCGTCATAGCGCCGCCCGCGCCGCACCTCGCGTGCGGTGAATTTCCCGGCATCGTCGACGATCCAGCGGATCGGCTTGTCGGTCATCCCGGCCAGCGCGGCATTTTCGCGCGCCTGCGCCACCGATTTTTTGGACGCATCGACGTGCGTGACCGACGCACCTGCCGCTGCGAGCGCCTGACTGCCGACGCCGGTATAGCCGAACAGGTTGAGGAATGCCGGGTCGTCCTTATCCGCCACCCCCTCGCGCAGCCAATCCCACACCGGCGCCATGTCGGGGAAAAAGCCCAGGTGGCGAAAGGGCGTGCACGACGCGGTGAAGCGTGCCTCGCGCCACGCCAGCGGCCAGCCCTCGGCCGGAACGGGCTTGGCATAATACCAGCGCCCGCCGCCATCGTCGTCCGACGCCGGAATAAACTCGCCGTCGGCCTGTTCCCACTCGCTTTCGGGCAACGCAGGAGCCCACATCGCCTGCGGTTCGGGGCGGATGAACCGATAGCGGCCATAGCGTTCAAGCTTGCGCCCGTTCCCGCTGTCGACCAGCCCATAATCGTCCCACGCCTCGCCGACGAGCGTGACGAGGGGCAGCAGATCAGCCACGCGCCGCTTCCGCGAGGATGAACGCCTTCACCGCGTCATAGTCGCCGGGAAGCTTGGTATAGCGTTCCTCGCGCTCGAACAGATTGCCGAGCCGCGCGGGCAGCGGCGGCCGCACGCCCGTCGCGCGCTCGACCGCCTCGCGGAACTTGGCTGGGTGCGCCGTCGCCAGCGTGACCACCGGAATGTCGGCGTCGATGTCCTGCGCGCGCGCCGCAGCCAGGCCGACCGCGCTATGCGGATCGATCACCTGCCCGCCGCGCTCCTGCGCCCAGCGCAGCGCGAGCGCCATCGCGTCGCCGTCGATGCTCGCGCTCGAAAACAGATCGCGCGCACCCGCCAGCATATCGGCAGGAATCGTCATCGCGCGCTTCTGGTCGAACTCGCCCATCATGCCCGCGATCGCGGCGCCATCGCGGCCCGCAAGGTCGAAGAGCAGCCGTTCGAAATTGCTGCTGACCTGAATGTCCATGCTCGGCGTCGCGGTCGGCGTCACCGTCCCCGCGCTGTAATCGCCGCTGGTGAGCGCGCGGTGCAGGATGTCGTTGACGTTGGTGGCGACGACGAGCCGCGCGACAGGCAGGCCCATCTGCGTCGCCACATAGCCCGCAAACACATCGCCGAAATTGCCCGTCGGCACGCTGAACGCCACCGGGCGGTCGGGCGCACCGAGGCGGACGGCGGCATAGAAATAATAGACGACCTGCGCCATCAACCGCGCCCAGTTGATGCTGTTCACCGCCGACAGATTGACCTCAGCCCGTGCGTCTTCATCGCCGAACAGCCGCTTCACCATCGCCTGCGCATCGTCGAAGCTGCCGTCGATCGCGATATTGTGGACGTTGGGCGCGAGCACGGTCGTCATCTGACGGCGCTGGACATCGCTCACCCGCCCTTCGGGGTGGAGCATGAAGATGCGGATATGCTCGCGTCCTGCCACCGCCTCGATCGCCGCCGACCCGGTATCGCCCGACGTCGCGCCGACGATGGTGATGTCGGTGCCGCCGCCGGAAAGAAAAGTCTCGAACAATTCACCGAGCAGTTGCAGCGCGACATCCTTGAACGCCAGCGTCGGACCATGGAACAGCTCGAGCAGCCAGTGCCGATGGTCGAGCTGGACGAGCGGCGTCACCCCATCATGGCTGAACCGCCCATAGGCCGCGCGGCAAAGCGCGCGCAATTCCTCCTCGGTCAGCGCGCCTTCGACAAAGGGACGCATCACCCTGACGGCGGTTTCGACATAATCGAGGCCGGCGAGCGCGCGAATCTCGTCGTTCGACATTTGCGGCCATTTCGCCGGCACATAAAGCCCGCCATCGGCGGCGAGGCCTGCAAGCGTGGCGGCACGAAAGTCGAGGGTCGGCGCGGAGCCGCGGGTGCTGATATAGTCCATGTCGCCGCTGCGACTAGCGGCGACGGCTCAAGGCCGCAAGCGGCGACGCACCGCCAATATATAGATGACGAGCGCCGCGGCGGCGAAAAGGAACCATTGCACGGCATAGGCCAGATGATTGTTCGGCGTATCATCGGCCGACGGCACCGCACTTGGCCGCAATCCCGCGACCGGCGTGTCGGCAACCAGCATCGCACGCGCCGGGGCGGCCTTGTTCGTCACGCGCGCCATCATGCTCGGCTGTTCGGGGCCGGGCACGATCGTCCCCTGCACAATCCCGCCCGTCCATTCGGGCGGCGCAAAGCCATCGCCGGTCCCCACATCGACGAGCACGCCCGGTCCCTCCGCCCCCGTGCGGCAGTCGGCAATCATGCGAAAGCCCTTGCCTCCCTTGCGGTCGGTCCCGCTGCGCGGATCCCAACGCACCGGCTCCAGGCAGACGACGCTGCTCTTGCGATAAAGCATCGCGTCGGGGACAGGCGGCAGTTCGGGATAGGTGACGAGCGACGACATCGCCATGTTGCGCGCATAGAGCGCGATCAGCGCTTCCTTGTCGGCCTTGCGCTGAAGCTGCCAGACGCCGAGCGCGATCATCACCGCCACCGCCGCGAGGACGAGGATCGTCGGAACGATGGGCCACCGCCGCGGCGAGGGCAGAGCGGGGTCAGTCATCCTCGTCGGTCCCCGCGAGCCGTCCCTCCGCCGCGCTCCGCTGATGCTCCGACGCGAGCAGCGCCGCCTTGGCGACGCGCAGCCCATAGACCACCGCCGCGGCGGTCAGCGGAACCCACAGCAGCACATGCACCCACAAAGGCGGTTCGAGCGCGAAATCGAGCGCGAGCGCCAGCACGATCAGCAGCGCGCCGATAATCATCGTCAGAAAGGCGGCGGGTCCGTCGCCGACATTATAGCGCTGAAAATCGAGCGCGCAGGCGCGGCATCGCGGCGCGAATTTCACCGGCCCGTCGAACAGGGTCTTCGCCCCGCATTCGGGGCAGAGGCCAAAAAGGGCAGCGCGCCCGATCGGCGGCTGCCCCCTTGGTGATGGTGCCTTGTCGGTCAACTCAGTGCGCGGCGATCGGCGCGCCCCAGCCGCCCCAGACATAGACGATGATGAAGAGGAACAGCCACACCACGTCGACGAAGTGCCAATACCAGGCGGCGGCCTCGAAACCGAAATGCTGCTGCGGCGTGAAATGACCCTTATAGGCGCGAACAAGGCAGACGATCAGAAAGATCGTCCCCACGAGGACGTGGAAGCCGTGGAAGCCCGTCGCCATGTAGAAGGCCGAGCTATAGTTGCTGCCGCCAAAACCCCAGGGCGCATGGGCATATTCATAGGCCTGGATCATCGAGAAGACGACGCCGAGGATAATCGTCGCCCACAGGCCTTTTTTCAGCCCCTCGCGGTCGCCGTGGATCAGCGCATGGTGCGCCCAGGTGATCGTGGTGCCCGAGCACAGCAGGATCAGCGTGTTGAGCAGCGGCAGCGAGAAGGGATCGATGACCTCGATGCCCTTCGGCGGCCACATGGTAATCGCCTCGGCCCCCTCCTGCCCGAACAGCGAGGTGACGGCCCCATCGGCATATTCGATCGGCACCGGAAACAGCGAAAAGTCGAACCACGCCCAGAACCAGCCGACGAAGAACATGACTTCGGACGCGATGAACAGGATCATGCCATAGCGCAGGTGAAGCTGCACGACCGGCGTATGGTCGCCCGCATGGGCTTCGTTGATGACGTCCGACCACCAGCTGAAAAAAGTCGCGATCACGCCCATGAAGCCCAGGCCGAGAACCCATTTGCCGACGCCGCCGAAATAATCGGCGTGCATGGCCATGACGAGGCCGAAGAACATCACCATCGCCGACAGCGACCCGATGAGCGGCCAGACGCTGGGATTTACGAGGTGATAGTCATGATGTTTGGCACCGGCCATGTCACAATTCCCGTTTTTGCTGCCCCAGCGTGACGATTCCCCATCACCCGCCGGTCCTTGTTAGACTCTTGGATGCGGCCTTAGCTCGCCTTTTTGCCCCCGTCTACAGGGTGGAAGGTATAGCTTAGCGTGATTTCCTGAACGTCGCGCGCGTCGGGGTCGTCGAGGATCGCGGGGTCGACGAAGAACAGCACCGGCATCCGCATCTGCTGCCCCGGTTCCAGCCGCTGCTCGGTGAAGCAGAAGCACTGGATCTTGGTGAAATATTTGCCCGCCTGCGTCGGCGTGACGTTGAAGCTGGCGGTGCCGACGACCGGCGCCGCCGAATTATTCTCGGCAATGAAAATCGCCATGTCGCGCGCGCCGATGCTGACCGTGTCGCGCGGATGTTCGGGCCGAAACTTCCACGGCAGTTCGGGCGACACATTGGCGTCGAAGCGCACCGAGATCGTCTGACTGAGGATTTCGGGTTCGGCAGCCGCGGCAACCGGATCGAAACGCTGCGTCGTTCCGCCAAAGCCCGTCACGCGGCAGAAAAGATCATAGAGTGGCACCGCGGCAAAGCCGAGGCCGGTCATCGCGAGCGCGAGGCCGGCTGCGAAGCTGGCGGTCCTGGCTTTCGGGGACAGGCTCTGGATCATGCGAAAATCTGCATCTTGGCAATGGTGATGAAGAAAAAGAGGATCGCGAGCGCGCCGAGCAGCCACGCCATCATGTTCGCCCGGCTGCGCTGGCGGCGCCGATATTCGGCTTCGTCGAAGGGCTCTTGGGTCGGTTCGTCGGTCATAGCGGCAACCAATGGTCGGCGACGACGGCGCCGAAGAGAATGAAAAGATAGGCGATCGAATAGGCGAACAGCCGCTTTTCGGGCTGCATCAGGTCGCCCTCGGCCGTCGTTCGCGTGCCGACCTGGATCGACAGCAGCACGAAGATGGCCGACAGGATCGCCGCGGTCCAGCCGTAAAGTGCCCCGGTGTATCCGAGGGGCCACGGCGCGATCGCGCCGATCGCCATGATGATCGCATAGAAGAGAATCTGGCGCCGCGTCGATTTCTCGCCCGCGACGACGGGCATCATCGGAATGCCCGCGGCGGCATAGTCCGACCGCACGAACAGCGCGAGCGCCCAGAAATGCGGCGGGGTCCAGAGGAAAATGAGCAGGAAGAGCAGCACCGGCAGCGGCGCGACGCTCCCAGTCGCGGCGACCCAGCCGATCAGCGGCGGAAAGGCGCCCGCCGCGCCGCCGATGACGATATTCTGCGGCGTCCGCGGCTTCAGCCACATCGTATAGACGAAGACATAAAAAAGGATCGAGGCAAGCAGCAGCAGCGTCGCCTGCCAGTTCGACGCGAACAGCATCAGGAACAGCGAAAAGGCCGCGAGCCCGATGCCGAACTGCAATGCCGTTTGCGGGTCGAGCCGTCCGGCGGGGAGCGGGCGCCCCGCGGTCCGCTTCATCTTGGCGTCGAGCCCCGCCTCATACCATTGGTTGAGCGCGCCCGACGCCCCGGCCCCCAGCGCGATCGCAAGAATCGACGAAAAGGCAAGCACCGGATGGACTGTACCCGGCGCCGCGAGCAGGCCGCACAGCGCGGTGAACACCACCAGCGACATGACACGCGGCTTGGTCAGCGCGAACAGGTCGCGCCAGTCGGCGGGAAGCGCCGTCTCAGCATGGGTCAGGCTCTGGGGCATATCGACCAACTATATCCCCGCAACACCGTCATTGCGAGCAAAGCGAAGCAATCCAGAGCAGCTTACGTGCGCTCTGGATTGCTTCGCTTTGCTCGCAATAACGAGTTCGTTGTGATTGCTCATGCTCTCAAACCAGCCCGACGGGAACGCTCCCCGCCAAGATTCTTGGCAGGGAGCGAACCCGATCAGGCGATACGCGGCAGTTCGTTGAACTGGTGGAACGGCGGCGGGCTCGACAGCGTCCATTCGAGCGTCGTCGCGCCTTCGCCCCACGGATTGTCCGCCGCCTTCTTTCCAGCCGCGAGCGACCAGAGGATATTCGCAAAGAAAATCAGCACGCCCACGCCCATGATGACATAACCATAGGACGAAATGAGGTGCCAGAAGGCATAGGCGTCGGGATAGTCGGGATAACGGCGCGGCATGCCCTGCTGACCCAGGAAATGCTGGGGGAAGAACAGGACGTTCACGCCGATGAAGAAAATCCAGAAGTGCAGCTGGCCCAGAAACTCGCTGTACATCCGGCCCGACATCTTCGGGAACCAGTAATAGAAGCCCGCGAAGAGCGAGAAGACCGCGCCCAGCGAAAGCACATAGTGGAAGTGCGCGACGACATAATAGGTGTCGTGGAGCGCCGTATCGACGCCGCCGTTCGCGAGCACCACGCCGGTCACGCCGCCGACGGTGAACATGAAGATGAAGCCAAGCGACCAGACCATCGGGGTCTTGAAGCTCATCGAGCCGCCCCACATCGTCGCGATCCAGCTGAAGATCTTGATGCCCGTCGGAACCGCGATCACCATCGTCGCTGCGGTGAAATACATCTTCAGGTTCACGCTCATCCCGACCGTGAACATGTGGTGCGCCCACACGATGAAGCCGACGACGCCGATCGCGACCATGGCATAGGCCATGCCGAGATAGCCGAACACCGGCTTGCGGCTGAAGGTCGAGATGATCTGGCTGACGATGCCGAAGCCCGGCAGGATCATGATGTAAACTTCGGGGTGGCCAAAGAACCAGAAGAGATGCTGGTAGAGCACGGGATCGCCGCCACCCGCCGCATCATAGAAAGTGGTGCCGAAGTTGCGGTCCGTGAGCAGCATCGTGATCGCCGCGGCGAGCACCGGCAGCGCGAGCAGCAGCAGGAAGGCGGTGACAAGCACAGACCACACGAACAGCGGCATCTTGTGCAGCGTCATGCCCGGCGCGCGCATGTTGAAGATGGTGGTGATGAAGTTGATCGCCCCCAAAATCGACGCCGCGCCCGCAAGGTGGAGCGAAAAGATCGCCATGTCGACCGCGGGCCCGGCCGATCCGCTGGTCGACAGCGGGGCATAGACCGTCCAGCCGGTGCCGGCGCCAAGGCCGCTGCCGCCCGGAACGAACATCGACCCGACCAGCATGATGAACGCCACGAAGGTCAGCCAGAAGGAGATGTTGTTCATGCGCGGGAACGCCATGTCGGGCGCACCGATCATCAGCGGCACGAACCAGTTGCCGAAGCCGCCGATCATCGCGGGCATGACCATGAAGAAGACCATGATCAGCCCGTGTGCGGTGATCATCACGTTCCAGAAATGCTTGCCCGCGACCTCGTCGCCCGCGCCGCCGAGCATCTGGGCCCAGCCGCCCAGATATTGCACGCCGGGTTCGGCAAGTTCGAGGCGCATCATGCCCGACAGCACGCCACCGACGATGCCCGCGACAATCGCGAAGATCAGATAGAGCGTGCCGATGTCCTTGTGGTTCGTCGACATGAACCAGCGGACAAAAAAGCCCGGCGTGTCGTGGTCGTCATGCGCGTGATCGGCATGGCCGTGCGCGGGTGCAGTTGCTGCGATATCGGTCATCTGTCGGACCCCTTGTTAATTCTTGGCGGCCGGGGCGGCGGCGGGAGCCGCAGCCGGCGCGGATTCGGTCGTGGCGGCGGGGATCGCGGCCGGAGCCGGAACCGCCGCGGCGGCGGTTTCGACCGCCGGCCCGGCGGGGTTGCCGCCCTTCGAGCGGACCCACGCTTCCCACTTGTCGACCGGCAGCACTTCGACCGCGATCGGCATGTAACCATGGTCGACACCGCAAAGTTCGGAGCACTGGCCGTAATAAACGCCGACCTTGTTCGCGGTGAAGGTCGTTTCGTTCGCGCGGCCCGGCACCGCGTCCATCTTGGTCCAGAAGGCCGGAACCGCAAAGCTGTGGATCACGTCGGCGCCGGTGATGATCAGCTTTACCTGGCGCCCGACGGGAACGACCATGCGGTTGTCGACCGCCAGCTGGTGCGGTTCACCCGCCGCATCGGCCTGTTCCTTGGTCAGCATCTTCGACACATATTCGCCGATGCCCTGATCGGGATAGGCATAGCCCCAATACCATTGGTATCCGGTCACTTTGATCGTCAGCGCATCCTTCTTCGGCGGTTCATATTGCGCCGCAAGCAAGCGGATCGACGGCACGGCAATCACCGCCAGGATCAGGACGGGAATCGCGGTCCAGATGATTTCGATGAAGGTGTTGTGCGTCGTTTTCGACGGCACCGGGTTCGCCTTGGCGCGGTAACGCACGATCGCCCACAACAGCAGGCCAAGAACGAAGAGCGAGATGAAGGTGATGATCGGCAGCAGCATCACATGGTTGAACCAATAGGCCTGCTCGCCGATCGGGCTGACCTGCTGCTGGAAATCGATTCCCCTGTCGACCGGCTGCCCGACGCCCGGCGTCGGCTTCATCGGCACATAGGTTGCATCGCCAGCGGGCGCCGCTGCCTCTGTCGCGGGAACCGGCGTCGCCGCCGGCGCCTCGACCGGAGCAACCACCGGCCCCGGATTCGCCGCAACCGTTGCAGCGGGTGCTTCGGCCGGGGCCGTCGCCGTCTGAGCCTGGCCGGCACCCGCCGCGCCAAGCGACAAGGCCGCTGCCATTAACACCTTGATTACAGGGGTTTTCAAACTCTTCATAAGGAATGTGCCGCCCGTTGCCTGTTGTATTTATGATCGCCCAGCCTGCCCTTCCCCACCGCCGGACAAACGCCCGTGCAGCCATCGGACAGGCTGAATCTCGCGGGCGCTATAGACCCGCTTGCCGCTTGCCTCAAGCATCTCTAACACTATTTTGCGGCTGGCAAATCCGCGCCGCCCGAACCCGGCCGCCCAATGGGGGCGCCCCAATGGACATAAAGACAAATTTTCCATGACCGATGATGAAATCCTGGCCGAATTCCGCGCCGCCGACGCCCTGCTCCAGGGCCATTTCCTTCTCTCCTCCGGCCGCCACAGCGAATATTATCTGCAGTGCGCGCGCGTGCTGATGGACACGACGCGCGCCGGCCGCCTCGCCGCCGCGCTTGCCGCGAAGCTGCCGCGCGAGCTTCGCCAGGCGATCGACATAGTCGTTTCGCCCGCGATGGGCGGCGTGATCATCGGGCATGAAATGGGCCGGGCGCTCGGCAAGCCCGCGATCTTTGTCGAGCGGCCGACCGGCACGTTCGAACTGCGCCGCGGCTTTACGATCGATCCCGGCGCAAAAGTGCTGATGGTCGAAGATGTCGTGACCACCGGCCTTTCATCGCGCGAAGCGATGGAGGCGGTACGCGCCGCGGGCGGCGAAGTTCTTGCGGAAGCGGCGCTCGTCGACCGGTCGGCGGGCAGCGTCGACCTTGGCGTGCCCTTCTACCCGCTCGTCGCGATCAACTTCCCGACCTATGCCGCCGACGAACTGCCACCCGACCTCGCGGAAACGCCCGCGATCAAGCCCGGCAGCCGGAGCATCGCGGCTTGAACGCCGCGCCCGCCCCACGGCGCCTGCGGCTAGGCGTTAACATCGACCATGTCGCGACGATCCGGAACGCGCGCGGCGGCGACCACCCCGATCCGGTACGCGCGGCAGAGATTGTCGCGGCGGTCGGCGGGGACGGCATCACCGCGCATCTGCGCGAGGACCGGCGCCATATCCGCGACGACGATCTGGCGCGCATCCAGGCCGCAACCGACCTGCCACTCAATCTGGAGATGGCGGCGACCGACGAGATGCTCGAAATCGCGCTACGCCACAAACCGCATGCCGCGTGTATCGTCCCCGAAAAGCGCGAGGAGCGCACGACCGAAGGCGGACTCGATGCCGCGGGGCAGCATAATCACCTTGCCCCGATCGTTTCGCGCCTGTCCGACGCGGGCATCCGCGTCAGCCTGTTCATCGAACCCGACGCGCGCCAGATCGAGGCTGCCATGCGCCTGCGCGCGCCCGTCGTCGAGTTCCACACCGGCCGCTATGCGCATGTCGAGGGCGAGGAACGCGCTGCCGAACTGCGCCGCATCGCCGATGCCGCCGCGCTCGCGTGGAAGAACGGCATCGAACCGCACGCGGGCCACGGCCTCACCTACGACAATGTCGTCCCCGTCGCCGCGATCCCGCAGCTCGCCGAGCTCAATATCGGCCATTATCTGATCGGCGAGGCGATCTTCACGGGACTCGAAGACGCCGTGCGCCGGATGCGCGACCTGATGGATGAGGCGCGCGGGTGAGCGTGAAGCATTATCGTCGCCCCCGCGCAGACGGGGGCCGTTGGCAGCGTTACCCTGCGTCGAAGAAGCAGGCCTCCGGCGACCCCCGCCTTCGCGGGGGTGACAGCCTGTTGGGGCCGCCATGATCATCGGCCTCGGCTCCGACCTCTGCAATATCGAGCGCATTCAGAATTCGCTCGACCGTTTTGGGGAGCGGTTCGAGAAGCGCGTCTTCACCGACGTCGAACGCGCCAAAGCCGCCCGCCGTCCCTTCACGCGCGCAGGCACCTATGCGAAGCGTTTCGCCGCCAAGGAGGCTTTCTCGAAAGCCGTCGGCACCGGCTTCAAGCGCGGCGTGTTCATGAAGGACATCGGCGTCGTCAACGCGCCTTCGGGCGCCCCGACGCTGGCGCTGACCGGCGGGGCGGCCGAGCGGCTCGCGCAGATGATCCCGCCGGGTCACAGCGCGCATATTCATCTGACATTGACCGATGATCACCCCTGGGCGCAGGCGTTCGTCATCATCGAAGCAATCAAGGACTGACCGGATAATGGCGAAGGACAAGACAAAGGATGACGGCAGCTGGGGCAAGCTGATCCGCGACATTGCGGTGATTTTGCTGCTCGTGCTCGGCATCCATAGCTGCGTCGCAAAGCCCTTTTATATCCCGTCCGATTCGATGATGCCGGTGCTGCGCAACGGCGACCGGCTGATCGTCAGCAAATATCCCTATGGCTGGTCCTATGCCTCGGTCAGCTTTCACCTTGCGCCCAGGATGGAGGGCCGGCTGTTCGGCAAGCTGCCCGAGCGCGGCGACATCGTCGTGCTCGAACATCCGATCACGCGGGTCGACTATATCAAGCGCGTGATCGGCCTGCCCGGCGATACGATCGAGCTCGTCAACGGCGAACTCAGCATCAACGGCAAACCGGTCAAGCGCGAGGTGCAGCCGATGATGGCGATCCCCGTCGACCGCAACACCCCCGGCCCCGATTCCAGCCTGTCGCGCTTCATCACGCGCGGCGCCGACGGCAAGGAAATGCTCGAAATCCCGATCGTCCGCGAAACGCTGCCCGGCGGCGCCAGCTTCGATACGATCGACATGGGCCCCGGCTATGCCACCGACGATTATGGACCCTATGTGGTGCCAGAGGGTCATCTGTTCCTGATGGGCGACAACCGCGACGGCAGTGCCGACAGCCGCGTCGCCGCCGAACTCAAGGGCCTGGGCGGCGCCGTCCCGTTCGACGCGATCGCCGGGCGCGCCGAGATCATCAGCTTTTCGACCGACGGAACCGCCATATGGTATAATCCGCTGAGCTGGTTCGGCGCGCTGCGATCGGGACGCGCGGGAACCGACCTTCGGCCTGTGCGTCAAAGCGAATAGCAAGGCAGGAAGACATTTCGATGGCGGAGGAGAGCAAGGCAAGCCGGATACGCAGCTCCGCCGCCTATGACGCGACCAGCGAGGCGCCCGGCCCCACCGAAATCCGCAGCCACCTCGTCCGCTCCGAGTTGTTGAAAGCGGGCGTGTGGCTGGGCCTCGCGCTGCTGATCGGCGTGTGCATCATCCTGATCCAGCCGATCCTGCTGATCTTCGCGGGCATCGTCCTCGCCTCGATGCTCGACGGCGGAGCGCGCCTGCTCGGCCGCGTGCTGCCGATCGCGCGCGGATGGCGGCTGCTGATCGTGTGTTTGAGTTTGCTGGCCTTTCTGACCTGGGCGGTCCTGTTCGCGGGTTCGCAGATCACCGATCAGGCGGCGGCGCTGCAAGGCGTGATCATGGGACAGGTCGAACGCATCGCGGCGTGGGCGAGCGATCATGGCATGGGCAGTTTTGAACTCGATACCAAGACGATCGCCGACAATATCGCAGGCACCGTCGGCCGCGTCACCGCGGCGGTCGGCACTGTGCTCGGCGCGCTCACCAGCCTGGTGATGATCCTTGTCCTTGGCATCTTCATCGCGATCGAGCCGCGCCTGTATGAACGCGGCGTCGCGTGGATGCTGCCGATGAAGGCGCGCGAAAATTTCTACATCACCACCGCACGCATGGGCTTCACGCTCCGCCGCCTGATGGCGGGACGGCTGCTCGGCATGTTGGTCGAGGGGATCGGGACGTGGCTCGCGTGCCTCGCCGTCGGCATCCCGATGGCGGCACTGATGGGGCTGCTCACCGGCCTGCTCGCCTTCATCCCCAATATCGGCGCGATCCTGTCGGGCGTGCTGCTCGTGCTCGTGGGCTTTTCGGCGGGGACCGATACCGGGCTATGGGCGATCGCCATCTATCTGATCGTCCAGACGGTCGACGGCTATCTCATCGTGCCGATGGTGGCGAAAAAGACCGTCGACCTCGCCCCGGCGCTGGTGCTCGGTGCGCAGATATTGTTCGGCGCGCTGCTCGGGCTGATGGGCCTCTTCCTGGCCGATCCGATCGTCGCGATGATCAAGGTCGCGCTGGAACGCGAAGCCGAACGCAATGCGGGGACGGCGGATGGGAAAGCCGCGACCGCCTCACCCTGACCCCTGACCAATCGTCATCCCGGCGAAGGCCGGGATCTCACCCTATCGGAACAACGCACCGGCGAGATCGCGGCCTCCGCCGGGATGACGGAGTTTTGGCTTAGGGTTGCGGCGCTCCGGGCGCAGGTGGCCCATCGGGGCCGCCTTGCATCATCTGTTGCTGCTGCATCTGCTGCATTTGCTGCTGCATCGCGCGAACCTCGGCCTCGCTGCGGAAGTCGAGCAGCGTCACGGTAAAGTGCAGCGTGCTGTTCGCCGGGATGGGGCCGACCGCGCGGTCGCCATAGCCGAGCTGCGGCGGGATGCTGATCTTATATTCGCCGCCCTTCTGCATCCGCGTCAGCGCTTCCGAAAAGCCGGGCACGACCCCGGCAACCTGCATCGGCGCCTGTTCATTGGCGTCGAAAACGGTGCCGTCATCGAGCTTGCCTTCATATTTGACCAGCACGACGTCGGCCTTGGTCGGGCTGGGGCCCGTGCCTTCCTTGACGACTTCAAAGCCGATGCGCGGCGTCACTTGCCAGGCAAAGGCCGCCGCGGCGACGATCAGCGCGATCACGCCCAGCCACATCAGCCACAGCCCGCCCTTGCTCACCGGGCGCAATGGAACCGTCGTCACGCTCATCTCAGCTGATCCTTCCGCAAGCGCCATCGGCGCAAATCTGTCGGCGAGGCCTATAGGCGGAGCAGCCGCACACGGTCCAGAGGCAAATGCGTGCGCGGCGCCACCCTTCCCCCTTGCCCTCCCTCGTCGGACGCGCCACGATGGCGCGGCAACTCAGGGGAGATTCCATGCGCAAATTCGGATTGGTCGCCGCCGCAACGCTCGCTCTGCTCGGCACGGCAGCGCACGCCAAGACCACGATCGTCTATGCCGGCCGCGTCATTACCGACGCCGCAAAGCCCGCGTCGGGGCCTTCGACGATCACGATCACCGACGACCGCATCACCGCCATTGCGCCGGGACGCATCGCTGCGCCCGCTGGGGCAGAGGTCGTCGACCTTGGCGACAAGACGCTGCTTCCCGGCCTCATCGACCTGCACGTCCATCTGACGGGCGACCCGGGCGGTGATTTTCGCAACCAGGCGGTCGACCCCGACGAATGGGGCGTCGTCGTCGGCGCCAAAAATGCGGCGCTGACGCTCCGCGCGGGCTTTACGACGGTGCGCGAGGCGGGATCGGGGCAATATAACGCCTATGCGCTCCGCCGCGGCACGGCGAACGGCTTTATCGAAGGCCCGCGCATTGTCGCCGCGGGCCCGTCGCTGTCGATCATCGGCGGGCATGGCGACGTCACGGGCTTTCGCGAAGATGTGCACAGCGTTCTCGACGAGGGCTATACCTGCACCGGCCCGCTCGAATGCGCGGAAAAGGTGCGCAAGGCATCGCGCGCGGGCGCCGATGTCATCAAGATCACCGCGACCGGCGGCGTGCTGTCGCAACAGGCGCGCGGGCTGGAGGGGCATTTCACCAGCGCCGAATTGCAAAGCATCGCCGACACCGCGCATTCGCTGGGGCTGAAGGTAATGGCGCACGCGCATGGCGCGGGCGGGATTACCGCCGCCGCCGCTGCGGGGATCGACAGCATCGAACATGGCACCTTTGCCGACGATGCGACGCTGAAGGTGATGAAGGCAAAGGGCACCTATCTGGTCCCCACGCTGATGGCGTTCGAGGGCATTCGCGAGCGGCTGGGCAAGGGCATCTATACGCCAACGGTCGAGGACAAGGTGCGCATGACACTGAACGACGTCGGCAAGGCCGTGACGCGCGCCAAGGCGCAAGGCGTGCCCGTCGCCTTCGGCACCGACGCGGGCGTGTTCGAACATGGCCGCAACGGGCAGGAATTTGCGCTGCTCGTCAAATATGGGCTGACCCCGGCCGAGGCGCTGGCGAGCGCGACCACCGTGGCGGCGAAGCTTCTCGCGATGGAGAATGAGATTGGCCGCATCGCGCCGGGCATGTCGGCCGACATGATCGCGGTGGCGGGCGATCCGCTGAGCGACGCGCGCGCGCTCGAAAAGGTCGACTGGGTGATGGTGCGCGGGCGGATCGCCGACTGACGCGGTTCGCCTCGCGGTACCTTGCCGCGTTCGCCTTTTGTCCCTAGCGTCGGGACATGACGCCCGATCCGCTCTCCCTGCCCGCGATCCATGCGAGTCATGTCGGTATCTGGATCGCCGATGCAACGGGCCGCGTGCAGCGCGTCGGGCGCGGCGAGGCGATCGCCGCGGTCGCGGCGACGCCGCACCTGCTGCTGAACGCACCGCTGACCGGCGACCGGCTCGGCTACCCCGAACTCTCGGGCCTCGACCTGCTCGAACTCTTCGCGTTCCTCTATCCCGCGCGGTTCGCGGTGCCGACGCCCGCGGGGATCGGTGCTGCGCTGGACCTGACACCGCCGAGCGCCGAAGCCGACATCGCGGCCTTTCTGCCGCACGCCACGGCCGCGATGCTCGCCAGCCTCGACGATCGCGACTGGCCCGAGCGCGAGGGTGCGTGGCACGGCGCGCAAGCGCTGGCGCGCCAGCGTTGGCCCTGGGCGCCGCTGATCCAGCCACGCCTCGCAAAGCCCGACCGCGACGATCGTTGGCTCTTTGCGCGCTTGCCCGAATGGGAAGAACCCCCGCCACGCGCCGCGCCGCGGCAGGTGGCGATCGACGCGGGCGACGTCGCCGCGCGGCTCGACCGGCTGACCGGCGACGCGGCCGAACGGCGGCCGGGGCAGCAGGATTATGCGCGCGCCGCCGCCGCGATCTTTGCGCCGCGCGATCGCAAGGACGCGCCGCAGATGCTCGTTGCCGAAGCGGGAACGGGCATCGGCAAGACGCTCGGCTATCTGGCCCCGGCAAAGCAGTGGATCGATCAGTCGGCGGGCGCGATCTGCATCTCGACCTATACCAAGGCGCTGCAACGCCAATTGGCGCGCGAGACCGAAAAGCTTTACCCCGACGCGGCGACGCACCGCGAAAAGGTCGTCGTGCGCAAGGGGCGCGAAAATTACCTCTGCCTGCTCAATCTGGAAGATGCACTGCAAGGCGGATTTTCGGGGCGGGCAGCGATCCTGGCGCAACTCGTCGCGCGCTGGGCCGCCTATACGCGCGACGGCGACATGGTCGGGGGCGACCTGCCCGGCTGGCTCCCCGCGCTGTTCCGCCGAAACGGCACGACCGCGCTCACCGACCGCCGCGGCGAGTGCATCTATGCCGGCTGTCCGCATTTCCGCAAATGCTTCATCGAACGCTCGGCGCGCGCGGCGACACAGGCGGACATCGTCATCGCCAACCACGCGCTGACGATGGTGCAGGCGGCGCGGCCGCGCGAAAGCGCCGGCACCGCGGCGACGCGGCTGATCTTCGACGAAGGCCATCATCTCTGGGATGCCGCCGACAGCATGTTCGCCGCGGCGCTGACCGGACAGGAAGCGGTCGAGATCCGCCGCTGGGTGCTGGGGCCCGAGGGGAAATCGCGCGGGCGGCGGCGCGGGCTCGCGGCGCGGCTCGCCGATGTCGCCAGCTATGACGAGGCGGGCGACCGCGCGATCCAGGCCGCGATCGCCGCCGCCGCCGAACTGCCCGGCGACGGCTGGCTCGGCCGATTGGCCGAAAATGACCCCTGGGGCGCAATCGAGCGGCTGCTCGCGGCGGCACGCGGACAGGTTTATGCGCGCAGCGTCGATACGCGCGGCGCGGACACGGGCTATGGGCTGGAGACCGAGCTTGCCGATCCCGACCCCGCGCTGGTCGCCGCGGCAGCAAGCGCAAGCGACGCGATCGAGGCGCTGCTGCGTCCGCTTCTGGCGCTGGGGAAACGGCTCGAAGCGCTCATCGAGGATCCGCCCGACTGGCTCGACGGACAGGCACGCGCGAGGGTAGACGGCGCGCGCCACAGCCTTGGCACGCGCATCGATACGCTCGGCGGCTGGCTCTCGCTGCTCGGCCGCGTCGGCGGCCCCGCCGACCCCGATTTCGTCGACTGGCTGGCGGTCGACCGCTACGACGGGCGCGAGTTCGACTGCGGCCTGCACCGGCACTGGCTCGATCCCGCGCGCCCGGTCGCCGACATCGTCTATGCCCAGGCGCAGGGCGTACTCGTCACCTCGGCCACCTTGCGCAGCGGCCATCGCGGCGGCGCCAACGGAACGGGGGGCTGGGCCGAGGCCGACATTCGCACCGGCGCGCGTCATATGGACGGCGGCGTCCGCCATTTCGCGGTCCCCAGCCCCTTCGATTATGCCCGGCAGGCCGAGGTGCTGATCGTCACCGACATTGCGCGCGGCGACCTGCCCGCGCTCGCGGGCGCGTACAGCCGCTTGATCGAAGCCGCGGGCGGCGGCGCATTGGGGCTGTTCAGCGCGATCCGGCGGCTGCGGTTCGTCCATGCCCGCATCGCCGACCGCCTGGCCCGCGCGGGCTTGCCGCTCTTTGCGCAGCATGTCGATCCGCTCGACACCGGGACGCTCATCGACATCTTCCGCGCTGATCCGCACACCTCGCTGCTCGGCACCGACGCGCTGCGCGACGGGGTCGACGTGCCCGGCGATTCGCTGCGGCTGGTCGTGATGGAGGGCGTGCCCTGGCCGCGCCCGACGATCCTGCACGCGGCGCGGCGCGCGGCGCAGGGCGGCAGCGCCTATGACGACATGGTGATCCGCGGCCGCATCGCGCAGGCGTTCGGGCGGCTGATCCGTCGCGCCGACGATTTCGGTCAGTTCGTGATGCTGTCGCCCAGCTTTCCGTCGCGGCTGCTCAGCGCCTTTCCCGAAAATACGCCGATCCGCCGGCTGCCGCTCGACGAGGCAGTCAACCATGTCGCCGCCGCCAATGTCGAAAGGCGAAAAAGCGCGTTTCGCGCCTTTTCACCGTCATAAGTTTGCGGCACAAGGCGCGCGAACGAGGGGATGCGCGCGGGCGCGCGGGGAGATATTTTTGAAAACTTTGACCATCCTGCGCCACGCCAAATCGGGTTGGGACGTACAGGTCGAGCGCGATTTCGACCGCCCGATCAACAAACGCGGCGCGCGCGGGGCCGAACTCATTGGCCAATGGCTGAAACGGCAAAAGCTTCCTGTCGACCGCATCGTCGCTTCGCCCGCGGTGCGCGTGACCGAAACGCTCGACATTTTCCAGCCCGCCGCCGGGATCGAGGCGATCGAACCGCATTGGGACAGACGCATCTATCTCGCGTCGGCGGCCACGCTGGTCGACGTGATCCGCGATACCGGGCGCGATGCAGACAACCTTTTGATTTCTGGACATAATCCGGGCTTGGAAGACCTTATTCTCATGCTTGTTCCCGAATCGGAGAGCGATGAACTGCGCGCGAAGGTCGAGGAAAAGCTCCCGACATCGGCGCTCGCGAGGCTCGAACTCGACATCGCCGACTGGCACCAGCTCGACAGCGGCATGGCGCGTTTCGCCGACTTCATCCGTCCCCGCGACCTCGATCCCACCCTCGCGCCCGCGATGGACGAGGATTGACACCGGACGGCACGGCTGGAAACGACCGGAAGTTGACATAAGGGAGAAGACGGCCCCTCCTCTTCAGGGGAGGGGCAACGAAGACTTGGCAGCTTGCTGCCTAGTCGAAGTGGGGTGGGGGCCATCGGCCTTGCGCACGGCCGATGGCCCCACCCCAACCCCTCCCCTGAAGGGGAGGGGCTTGAATCGCGTCAACGTCCGCTTCCCACCCCCAACGCCGACAGCCGCTGCAAAAAGCGCTGTCCTACATGACCCCGGCTGTGCCAGCCTTCGCCCCGGCTCCTTCACTCGCTGAAGAAAAAATCGCTACCCCGCCTCCTGATGCGGATTACAACGGCGCGCGGCATCCCGCCGGACGCGGCAAATAGGGAAACCGCACAAGGCTGACTTTTCCTGAACTTTGGAATGATCGGGCGGCCCTACAGGCTCGGTCGCGCACCGGCTCGCATGACCGCCCACGGCAACTGCCGTCCCCACACCGACGCCGCCATCGCTGCGCGGCGATCGCCGCCGATCAGCCCAGCGCCGCCACCAACCGCGCCCGAAGCGCGACCAGCGCCTCGACCGGAACGCCCGTGTCGCTGCGCACCGCACCGTGGCCGACAGGGAAGGCGGTGCCAGCCGTGGCAGCCGCCTTGGCGCTTCCGTCCGACAGCGCCTTGCGCGCGCCCTCGACGGTAAAGCCCTGCACATGCAACAGGTGGTGGATGCGCTCGGCGAGCGCAACGTCTTCGGCACGGTAATAGCGCCGCCGACCCGACCGCTGGAGCGGCTTCAGCTGCGGAAAGCGCGTTTCCCAATAGCGCAGTACATGCGTCGGCACCCCGATGCGGTCGGCCAGTTCGCCGATGGCGAGCATCGCGCCGCTCGCCTTGCCGCTATCGGAGGAACCGTCAGACGCCGCCATGGGTCACAACATGGGCCTATTTGCCCGCGACGCGGGCGCGCATCGTCTGGCTGGCACGAAAGGTCATCACGCGCCGCGGCAGGATCGGCACTTCAATCCCCGTCTTGGGATTGCGGCCGATACGCTGCGCCTTGTCGCGCAGCACGAACGTGCCGAATCCCGAAATCTTCACATTCTGACCGCCCGCGAGCGCATCGGACATATGATCGAGAATCGATTCGACGATGGCGGCCGATTCATTGCGCGAAAGGCCGATTTGCTGATGAATCCGGCTCGCGATGTCGGCGCGCGTAAGCGTTCCTGCAGTCATGTTGATCCCTTCCCCCTCCAGAAGCGAAATATGCACACGGCCCCGCTCAGCCCCCACTGGCGAGTCCCGTCTTCACTATGTAACAAATCCGAATAAATCCGCCAAACTGAAACGGATGGACGGAGAAGTTGACGCGACGAAAAGTGCCGCCGCTTTCGGCGGCCCGTCGCTGACCTAAACGCGCAGGACCGCAGCGCCCCATGTGAAGCCGCCGCCCATCGCTTCGAGCACGACCAGATCGCCGCGCTTGATGCGCCCGTCGCGCACCGCAAGGTCGAGCGCGAGCGGCACCGATGCCGCCGAGGTGTTGGCGTGCTGATCGACGGTCAGCACCACATGATCGGTCGCCAGGCCCAGCTTTTTAGCGGTCGCGTCGATGATGCGCTTGTTCGCCTGATGCGGCACGACCCAATCGATGTCGTCGGCCGAAAGTCCGACGTCGGCCAACACTTCGCCCAATACGGCGGCCAGGTTGGTGACGGCGTGCCGGAACACTTCGCGTCCCTGCATTCGCACATGACCGACGGTGCCGGTGGTCGACGGGCCGCCATCGACATAGAGCATGTCGCAATATTGCCCCTCGGCGTGCAGCCGCGTTGCCAGGATACCGCGATCGTCGTCGACCTCCTCGGCGGACAGGACCACGGCGCCCGCTCCATCGCCGAACAGCACACAGGTCGTGCGGTCCTCCCAGTCGAGGATGCGGCTGAACGTCTCGCTGCCGATGACAAGCGCGTGCTTTGCGGCCCCGGTGCGAAGCATCGAATCGGCGACCGACACGGCATAAAGAAAGCCCGAACAGACCGCCGCGACGTCGAATGCGATGCAGTCGGGGGCGCCGAGCAGCGCCTGAACCTTGGTCGCGCTCGCGGGGAAGGTGTTGTCGGGGGTCGCGGTGGCGACGATGATGAGGCCTATGTCGGCGGGTTCGAGCCCCGCAGCCTCCAGCGCCTGGCGGGCCGCATTGGCGCCCAGCGTCGCGGTCGTCTCGTCGGGCTCGGCGATATGGCGAAAGCGGATGCCGGTGCGCTCGACGATCCACTCGTCGCTGGTATCCACGCGTGCCGCGAGCTCGGCATTGGAAACGCGCGTGCGCGGTAGCGCCGATCCGGTTCCCTTCAGGATCGCGCGGCGCGTCATGCGGCGTCGCCGCGGCGGAAATTCGCGAGATCGTCGGTCACCTGGCGCGTAATATCCTTTTCGATCAGCTCGGCGCAAAGATGGACACAGTTCGCGACCCCCTTGGCGTCGGCGCTGCCATGGCTTTTGAGCACCACGCCATTGAGGCCGAGGAACACCGCGCCATTGTGATTATTGGGGTCGAGATGGTGGCGCAGCAACTCGGTCGCGGGGCGCGAGATCAGGAAACCGATCTTCGAGCGCACCGAACTGGTAAAGGCGCGGCGGAGCAGATCGGTCACAAAGCGCGCCGTGCCTTCGATCGTTTTGAGCGCGATATTGCCCGAAAAACCGTCGTGGACGACGACGTCGACATCGCCGCGCGACAATTTATCACCCTCGATAAAGCCGGTGAACTGCATCGGCAGCCCCTGGGCCCCGCGCAGCAGCGCCGCCGCATCGCGGATTTCGTCGGTGCCCTTCAATTCTTCGGTGCCGATGTTGAGCAGCGCGACGCGCGGACGCTCAAGGCCCATCGCTGTGCGCGCATAGGCCGCGCCCATCACGGCAAACTGCACCAGATTATTGGCGTCGCACTCGGTATTGGCGCCGAGGTCGAGCATCACGACGTCGTTGTCGCCGAGGGACGGCAGCAGCGCCGCGAGTGCCGGCCGGTCGATTCCCGGCATCGTGCGGAGCGCCAGCTTCGCCATCGCCATCAGCGCGCCGGTGTTGCCCGCCGACACGGCGCCGCCCGCATCGCCGCGTTTCACCGCGTCGATTGCGAGACCCATCGAGGTGCTTTTGGCCTTGCGCAGCGCCTGGCTGGGCTTGTCTTCGCCCGACACCACACCGTCGGTGTGGATGATGTCCGACGCGGCGCGAAGGTTCGGGTGATTGTCGAGCGCGGCCTTGATCCGATCCTCGTCGCCGACGAGGATGAAGCGCAGCCCATCGTGCTTGTGGCGCGCCATCGCGGCGCCGGCAAGCATCACGCGCACACCGACGTCACCGCCCATCGCATCGATTGCGATTCGCGGTGTCAGTGCCATCTAAACCCCTCCGGCCGAACGATTACGCGCCGACCGACACCACTTCGCGGCCGTTATAATGGCCGCAGGCGTTGCAAAGATTGTGCGGACGCTTCAGCTCGCCACAGTTGGGGCATTCCTGAAAGGCCTCGACCTTCAGGCTGTCGTGGCTGCGACGCATGCCGCGCTTCGAGGGCGAGGTTTTTCGCTTGGGAACGGCCATGATATTTCCTGCATTCTCAAATAGTGTGTCACGAATCGGCTGCCCGGATTTGTCGTACCCGTTGCCGGGAATGACTGGCCCGCCCGCCAAGCCGAAGCCCAATCCCGCCGCTTTGGAACGGGATAATTCTTCCGCCGGAAGGTGCCTCAACGCCGGATGGTGTCGGGTGCCGGATCGGGCGCGGCTATAGCGTTTTTGCCCGCAAAGGCAAGTCCATTGCACCGGCCGGTGGCCGCGGCCTCATTCGCTTTGCCGCGCCGGGCCAGAAACGGAACACTTGCCCCGCCCTCCCCGCAATGCCACATCTCGCTCACCGCCGGGCGGACCGGCCACCAAGGGGAAAGCCGAAAATGATTATCCTGCCGATCAGCCTGACGATTGCAGCGGGGGCGGCGCTGCTCAACCTGTGGCTCGCGATCCGCGTCGGCCGCGTGCGGACAAGGGAAAAAGTGTCGATCGGCGACGGCGGCAACGAATTTTTGACGCGCCGGATGCGCGCGCACAGCAATTTCGTGGAAAATACCGCCTTCGTGCTGATCCTGCTGGCGCTCGTTGAACTCGGGATCGGTTCGTCGCTATGGCTGTGGGGAGTCGGCGCGGTCTACCTTGTCGGCCGCATCCTCCACGCGCTCGGCATGGACGGGATGTTGTGGGGGCGGATGGTCGGGACGACCATCACCATGCTGACCCAGCTCGGCCTCGCGCTCGGCGCACTGGCGATCGTTTACCTGACCCCGACCAGCTTCACGACGACCGAGATCGAAGAAACGGTCGAATTGACGCAATAGCCCATCCTGTTCGGTCATCCCGGCGAAGGCCGGGATCTCGACCTCGCGAACTGACGCACCGGCGAGGTTCCGGCCGTCGCTGGAACGACAATCTATTGGTTCAACGCCATATCGCCCACGAACGGGTTCGTTCGCCGTTCGTGCGCGAAATTGCTGTGCGCGCCATGCCCCGGCAGGAAAGTCGTGTCGCCTCCTAACGGCCAGAGCTTCTGCGTGATCGAATCGAGCAATTGCTGGTGATTGCCGCGCGGGAAGTCGGTGCGCCCGATCGACCCTTGAAAAATCACGTCGCCGACGATGGCCAGTTTGGACGGCGCATGGTGGAACACGACATGTCCCGGCGTGTGACCGGGGCAATGGATGACGTCGATCACCAGATTGCCGACCGTCACCGTGTCGCCATCGGCCAGCCAGCGGTCGGGTTCGAACGGCTCCCCGACCATGCCGAAGCGCGCGCCGTCTTCGGCAAAGCGTTCAATCCAGAATCGGTCATCCTCATGCGGCCCCTCGATCGGCACGCCCAGTTCTTTGGCGAGCATTCCCGCCTGGCCGCAATGGTCCATATGGCCATGGGTGACGAGGATCTTTTCGACCTCCACCCCCGTCTGCCGCACCGCTTCCTGAAGCTTGGGCAGGTCGCCGCCCGGATCGACAAAGGCCGCCTTGTTGGTTTCGGTACACCACAGGAGCGTGCAATTTTGTTGAAAGGCGGTGACCGGTACGATCGCGGCGCGCATCGGGGGGGTGGGAGCGTTCATGGCCTTCGATTTGGGGAAAAGAGACCCGATTGGCAAGGCCATGATCTTTGCGGCCGGCCGGAGGTTCAACCCGGCGACGACACTTTCATCAATACCAGCCCGCTGACGATCAGCGCCGCCGCGACCATGCGCATCGCGCTCGCCTGCTCGCCGAGCACCAGTATCCCGACGAGGAAAGCGCCGACCGCGCCGATACCCGTCCAGATCGTATAGGCGGTTCCCAGCGGCAGCGACTTCATTGACAAGGAAAGCAGCGCAAAGCTTGCGGCCATCGCGACGATGGTGACGGCCGACGGCCCCAGCTTGGTGAAACCCTCGGACTGTTTCATCGCAAAAGCCCAGACGATTTCGAGTACGCCAGCGAACATAAGGTAGATCCACGCCATGACAGCCTCCAGATTAAAGCTGCCGGGCCGTCCCGGACCTGTACTCCGCCACGGGCGGCCGAGGACGTGGCCTCGCCCGCCCTTTATTCTGATCAATCGCAGCGAACAAGGCCTAGGGGCCAACGCCGTGCGGGTTTGACCCGCCCCCGTGAGCGCATTATTCCCCCTCGCATGACCGAGGCTTTTCTTCACGGCACCGTGCACGAAGCGCGCGCGGATATGCAGGCGGCGCTCACCGCCGATCCCGGCGCGCTGGCTTTGTGGCAGGCGCTGACCCCGCTCGGCCGCAACGAGTTCATCTGCTGGGTCGACGACGCCAAGCAGGACAAGACGCGCGCACGCCGGATCGCGCGAACGGTCGAAGAACTGCACGAAGGGAAAAAGCGTCCCTGCTGCTGGGTCGGGTGCATCCATCGCACCGACAAGGCGCCGAGCAAGTGGCAACAGGCGGTGCTGATCGACAAAAAAGCGAAATAACCGGCGCGGAGACTCAGCGCAGCGTCATCGTGTCGCCTTCGACATTCACCGCATCGAGTTTCGACAAAAAGCTTTGTCCGAGCAGCGACACGCCCATGTCGGCATCGACCACCGCGGCGCGGACATCGCGCACCTCGATCCCCTGCACTTCGACGCTGTCCAGCATCACGGTCCGCATCGGGACATCGCCGCCCGCGGTGCGCGCCATGCCGCCGATCGGCAGGCGATCGACGTCGATCCCGATCGCCTCGGCATCGCGCCGCGTCAGCGCGACGATCGACGCGCCGCTGTCGACCATCATCCGGATGTTGGTGCCGTCGACCTCGGTATCGGCGTAGAAATGCGAATCGCCCGATCGCGCGAGGCGCACCTCGCCGCCGGGCGAAGCCACCCCCGCCGCCGCCGACCAGCCACCACGCTTGCCGCGCTCGGTCGTCCAGTTGCCATTGGCTGGGGAATCGACGGCCGCGGGCATATCATCGCCGGTGGATCGGCTGGCGACGCTCGCCACGCCAACGGATATGGCCGTGATAGCGATCGCCAATCCCAGATAACGTCCGATCATGGACGCACTTGTCGCAGATTTGGGTTGGGGATTGGTTAAGCGGGGTAGCGCGGCGCGACCGTTTCGGACGATGCGCCGCCGGTCTGCTCGATGAAGGCGCGCCAGACGGGCGCCTCGCCGCGAATGCTATAGGCGATCCGCACGCAGGCATGGGGGCTTCCCGGCCCGTTAGTGGCTTCGGCTGCCGTCATCGGCCAGGAAACGCCGCCGCGCGCCGACCAGCACACCAGCGCCTCGGCCTCCTGCCCCGCCTCGACGGCCGCTCGATCAGCGGCGCTGAAAGACGCGGGCGCGCTCCACCCCAGAATGGCTCGGTGCGGCGCCTCGCGGCCCCGCAAGGCTTCGCCGAACGGGCTGTCGTGGTCGGCAAGTATTGCCCGGACCCGCGCACGATCGGCGGGCGCGAGCCACTGGCCGCCCAGCATCGGCCCCCAGCGCGCCTCGTCGCGCGCGCGCAGCGCCGCCGCCAGTTCGTCCGCCGCCGCCGCAAAACGCGGCGTCCACGTCGAATCGACCGCGAGCGGCGCGAGCTGCGCGGGCGAGCGCGGCGCTTCGGCTTCGGTCGGCAGCAGGGGTTCGGGCGCCGCGACAAGTGGCGTTCCGAGAGCAGAGGCAGCGGCTAGCGCCGTCGGGATCAGAAGGGCGCGCATGACCGACAGGATAGCAGCCGCGGCTGCACCTGTCATGAACCGGCCAAAAGCCCGTCGCGCATCCAAGGCGGCGCGGCTGCGGGGTCGATCCCTTCGACGCGCCGATGCTCGACCGACCAGCCAAGATCGGGATAGGCGATGACCTGCCGCTTTTCGTCGGCGTCGGCCAGCGGCACGACGATCAGCCGCCGGTTGACCTTTTGCCGCCAGTTCATCCGCGCGGTATTTTCCTGTCCGACATAACAGCCCTTGGAAAAGCTGACGCCGTTCAGCTCCGCGGCATTGCATTCGAGCCATAGCGTCGTTCCGTCGCCCAGTTCGGCGCGCCCTTCGGCGACGCCAAGCGCCAACCGGTGCGCGCGCCAGTCGGTGTCGGCGCCCTCGCCATCGTCCACCGGCGCCAGCCAGCGTTGCCCGAGTTCGGGAAGGCGCGGGTCGACAATGCCAAGGTCGCCCTCGGGCGCCCAGTGGACGCTCAAATCGGCCTCGCGCTCGATCGTGATCGCGCGGCGCAAGCGATAGAGCGTCAACCGTTTCACCAGCGCCTCCGCCGCGTCACGCTCGCAATCAACGAGCACATCGTCGCCATCGCTCCATAGGAGGAAATCGAACAACGCCTTGCCCTGCGAAGTCAGCAGCGCGGCCCAGACCGGAAGATTCCCCGAAACATCGTTGGTGACAAGGCCTTGCAGGAAACCCCGAACATCCTCCCCCGAAAGACGGATAAGCGCGCGGTCGTGAAGGGTGGTATTAGCCATGGCGATAATCTAGGGACCCGGCAGCCAAAACCAACCCGCAAGTTGACGAGCCCGACATGACCGACCGCCTGACGATCCGCCGCCCCGACGACTGGCACGTCCATCTGCGCGACGGCGCGATGCTGAACCATGTCGCGCCTTATACCGCGCGCCAGTTCGCGCGCGCGATCATCATGCCCAACCTGTCGCCGCCCGTCACGACTGCGGAAGAAGGCCGCGCCTACCGCGATCGTATCAACGCCGCAGTGCCCGCAGGACTCGACTTCACGCCGCTGATCGTCGCCTACCTCACCGACAACAGCAGTGCCGACGAAATGGCGCGCGGCCATGCCGAGGGCGTGTTCACGGCCGCGAAGCTCTATCCTGCACATGCGACCACGGGCAGTGCGCACGGCGTCACCGACGTTGCGAACATCATGGGCGTGCTGGAAAAGATGCAGGACATCGGCATGCCGCTCCTCATCCACGGCGAAGTCACCGACCATGACGTCGACATTTTCGACCGCGAAGCGGTGTTCATCGATCGCACGCTCGAACCGCTGGTAAAGCAGTTGCCCGGCCTCAAGATCGTCTTCGAGCATATCACGACGGCGGAGGCGGCGCAGTTCGTCGCCGACGCCCCGGCCAATGTCGCTGCGACGATCACGCCGCAGCATCTCCATATCAATCGCAACGCGATGCTCGTCGGCGGCATCCGTCCGCACGCCTATTGCCTGCCCGTCGCCAAGCGCGAGCACCACCGGCTCGCCGTGCGCAAGGCGGCGACATCGGGCTCTCCCAAATTTTTCCTCGGCACCGACAGCGCGCCGCATGCGGTGCACACCAAGGAAGCGTCATGCGGCTGCGCCGGCATCTTCAACGCGCCCTATGCGCTCGAAAGCTATGCCATGGCGTTCGACGAGGACGGCGCGCTCGACAAGCTGGAAGGCTTTGCCAGCGAGCACGGTCCGCGCTTCTACGGCCTGCCGCTCAATGCGGGTACGGTGACGCTCGAACGCGCCGAGATCGTCGTCCCCGACCGGATCGGCGAGGTCGTGCCCTTCCATGCAGGCGAAACGATCGGCTGGCGGCTGGTCTGATCCAGCGGGATCCTTTTTTTGTTTTTTGACTATATCCTCATCCCGGCGAAGGCCGGGATGACGGGAAGGGATGAAGGCGGCGTCTGTACGATCGTTCGAGACCGCCAGCGGTCCCCGCCTTCGCGGGAGCCACGGTGATTAGGCTGCCACAATCCGGTCGGCGCGCATTTTGCGCCACATGTCGAAACTAAACACCGCGATACTGATCCAGATCAGCACGAAGCAGGCAAGTTGCGCCGGTTTAAGCGGTTCGCCAAAGACGAACAGGCTCAGCAGAAACTGGATCGTTGGCGCGAGATATTGGACAAAGCCGAGCGCGGCATAGCTCATCCGCCGCGCCGCGGTGGCAAAGAGCAGCAGCGGCACCGCCGTCACCACCCCGCCGGCCATCAGCAACAGGCTGATCGACGTATTCGCAGCAAAGCCGCGCCCGTCGCCGATACCGATATACCAGGCCGACAGCGCGAGCGACGGCAGCAGCAACACGGTCGTCTCGACCGACAGGCCGGGGAGCGACCCCACGGGCACGATCTTGCGCAGCAGGCCATAAACGCCGAAGGAAAAGGCCAGCGTCAGGCTGATCCACAGCGTATCGAGCGCACCGGCGAGCAGGATCGCGACGCCGATTCCCGCAATGACCACGGCTACCAGTTGAAGCCGCGACAGCCGCTCGCCAAGGAAAAACATCCCCAGCATCACGTTGACAAGCGGGTTCAGATAATAGCCGAGGCTCGCCGCGAGCACATGATCGGTGAAAATCGCGTAGATATAGACAAGCCAATTGACCGCGATCAGCAGCGCGCTCGCAAGCAGGAGCCGCAACGTCCGCCAATCTTTCAGTGCCGCCAGATATTCGCCAATCTGACGGCGGAAGACCATGATCAGAAAGCAGAGCGGCAAGGACCAGATGATCCGCTGCGTCAACACCTCGACCGGCGGGACACTGTCCACAAGCTTGAAGAACAGCGGGACAAAGCCCCAGATGCCATAGGCGGCGAGCGCAAAGGGCAGGCCGCCCTGATCGCCCCCTGCGGGAGCTGCTGTCTGTGCCATGGCGTCGGGCTTCTAAAAGGTCAGATGATGCCGCTGCCCAGCATCAGGCGGATGACGCCGATGACGAGCGAGCCGATATTGAGCATGGCAAGCGTTGTCGCACGCCGTCCGCAATGCGGCAAGAGCCTTTCGGCTCGTCGACGGATGCACTCGCTTCATCTTGTTGCCTAAGGTTCATGCAACGGCTTGCGGACCCGGCTCGTTTTCCTCCTCGAAGCGCCCGCCCCGTCGTGCGGGGTCGAGGCGCCGAACCAGGAAAGGATTTGTCATGCGTATTCTGAGCAAAGGCCTGATGGGTGCATTTGTCGCCGCCAGCGTCCTTGGCACAACGCCGCTTCATGCGGGCGTGAGCACTCCGGCAAAGGCGCCGGGTTATCACGCGTTCGACCAGGCATCGGACTTTTACCGCAAGCGCAAGGATCGCCGCTATTATGCGCGTGGCGAACGACTGGGTAACGATTCGCGCGTCTGGCGCGGCAAGGACGGTCGCTATTATTGCAAAAAGGACAATGGCACGACCGGCCTGTTGATCGGCGGCGCCGTCGGCGGCCTCGCCGGCCACGAAATTGCGGGCGACGGCGACAAGCTGCTCGGCACGGTGCTCGGCGCCGCGGGCGGCGCTCTGCTGGGCCGCGAGATCGACCGCGACAAATATCGCTGCCGCTAAGCAACAGTAACCGTCTCGCGTGCGGGTTTGGACCCCTCCACCTGCACACGCTGATGGCGAGGGCACCGGTTAGCGCCGGTGCCCTCAAGCGTGCGCCTTGTTCATCGGCCGTTCTTGCCCCACAAGCGTCGTCCAAAACGCTGCGGAAAGAGAATGATATGCTGAACGGCCCGTTGCTCGTGACCGAGCGCCTGATCCTTCGTCCCCCTGCGACGGAGGATTTCGATGCCTTTGCGGCCATGTGCGCGGAGGAAGAAACGATGCGCTTCATCGGCGGCGCCTGCCCGCGCTCGGCGGCGTGGCGCCAGTGGTGCACACTGGCCGGCGCATGGCATATCCGCGGCTTTTCGATGTTTTCGGTGATCGAGCGCGCGAGCGGCGAATGGGTGGGACGCCTCGGCCCGTGGGAACCCGACGGATGGCCTGCTCCCGAAATCGGCTATGGCGTCAGCGCCCGTTTCGCGGGCAAGGGCTATGCCTTTGAAGGTTGTGTCGCCGCGTGCGATTTTGCGGTCGAATTTCTGAAATGGCCCGAACTCATGCATAGCATCGACCCCGCCAACACGCGGTCGCAGGCGCTTGCGCAACGGCTCGGCGCGACGAACAGCGGCCCGACCCGCCTCCCCGCCCCCTTCGAGGACGCGCCTGTCGATGCGTGGACGCAAAGCGCCGACGCCTGGCGCATCAAGCGAAAGGAGTTTCGCCCATGACCGATCGCCATATCGATCCCGAACGCGCGCAGTTCGACGCCTTCAAGGCGCTGCCGCGCGATACTCTCATCCACATGCTCAATCTCGTCCGTTTCCGCGACAAGGCCGCCTATCCGGACGATCACCCGCTGGCCGGCCAGGATCTGACGGGCGCCGAGGCCTATCGCCGTTACGGCACCGAAAGCGGTGCGGTCTTTCGCCGTGTCGGCGGCCGTATCGTGTGGACAGGCACGATGGAGGCGATGGTTATCGGCCCCGCGAGCGAGCGCTGGGATGCCGTCTTTATTGCCGAATATCCGAACAGCGGCGCCTTTATGGAAATGGTCACCGACCCCGGCTATCGCACCGCCGTTGTCCACCGCCAGGCCGCAGTCGAAACGTCGCGCCTCATCCGCTGTAGTCCCAAAGCGTCTCGCTCCGAGACAGGTTTTGGCTAATAAAGCCTTACCTGTTAACGCATTTTCTTTGCCCCTTTTTAACCAGGATCGGGCAATCCGGGGAAGGATTAAGGGAGTGTTAGCGATGATGATGCGCGGAAAATGGCTCGTCACCGGCCTGTTGATGGCGGCGATACCGCTCGGCGGCTGCCGGGATAATCCCGAGGCCAAGTCCGACCTCGCCCCGCTCGACGATGGGCTGACGAGCGGCGACCCCGCAATCAAGGGGGCGCTCGAAGACCGGATCATGGTCGATCCCAAGCTTGCCGGCCAGGCGAACCGCAATGCCGTAGGACCCGGCAACCGTCCCAACGACGGCACCGCGCCGGGCCTGGCGGCTGGCAAGGCGGCGACCGCCGCCGAAGCCGCTGCGGCGCTGAAAGCCGGAAAGCTGCTTCGCGCGCCCAAGGCGTTGCCGCTCGAAGCGGGCTGCGACGGCTGCGAGGCACAGGCGCGTCCGGTGACGATCGGGGCGCTGGCACGCGAACAGCAAAAGGGGAGCTGCGACGCCAAGCTGACCTATGGCAACGACTGGGCGAACCGCCTTCCCGCGGCCTTCAAAGTCTATCCGCGCGCGACGCTACGCGAGGCGGCGGGGATCGCCGGCGGCAAATGCAACCTGCGCGTCGTCAACTTCCAGACCGCAGCGTCGATGCAGGCTGTGCTCGACTATTATCACACAATGGCCGTCCGCGCCGGCTATACGAGCGATCACCGCGTCAACGGCAACGAACATATGCTCGGCGGGACGAAGGGCGATCTCGCCTATGTGCTGATGCTGCGCCGCGACGGCGGGATGACCGATGTGGACCTGGTGGCGTCGGGCGGAAAATAAATCGGCACGCCTTCGATGGATATAGAAAAAGGCCTTGGGGCGTATCCCCAAGGCCTTTTCTGTGAGAAGCCGACGCGCCTCAGATCTTGTCGCCGAGCGCGCCTTGGACCTTGCCCTTCAAATTCTGGGCTTCGCCCTTGCGTTCCTGCGCTTCGCCTTCGGCGCGGAGCCGCTCGTTATCGGTCGCCTTGCCGACGGCCTGCTTGGTGTTGCCTGCGGCTTCGTTGGCCAGGCCTTTCGCTTTTTCGGTGAGCTCACCCATGGGCTTTCTCCTTTATTTTCCAAGAGGCTGTAAATCGTCCTCTTGACCGACCAACGCCCGGCGGAGGCGGTTGTTCCGCGAGCGACGGCGAAGCGAGACGCCGCAAAGACAAATCGCATTTCGTGCCAGAATGGAAATGATGCCGGTTGCAATGGCGGTCAGATCAGGCATCTTCCCTTTTCTGGGCATCGCATAAAACAAATCTTCTTTTATCACTTTCGGGAGGGAAGTTTGGCGATGCGCAAATTTGTTCCGGCCGCCATGATCGTGCCGCTCGCAGCCTGTACCCATGTCGCGACCTATCGGACCCAGGATGTTCCTGCTCCCGCGGAGGGTCAGGCGCTGAAGGGCGGATCCTACGCCCTTCCGATGGTCCAGTTCGATGTGGAAATCGCCCGGTCGCTGTCCTCGTGCGACAAGGCGGCCACGCCCGTTTTTGCAGTCAAGGCAACCGCCAAGGAATCCTATGTCGAGGGCGAACGGTTCGAGTTCGACCCCTCTGCGCTCAGTTCGATCTTCAAGACCTCTTCGCTCGCGATCGAGAAATATGAGGATGTCGACACGCTCAAATCCTTCAACGCCAGCGCGGACGACCGAACCGGCGACGTGCTGGTTGCGATTGCGCGGACGGGCATCGCGATCGCAGGTGCCGCCGTCGGCGTTCCCGTTCCCCCTGCCGCCGTCGGCGAATCCTCCCCGCTCAAAAACCTGCTCGAACAATCGCAGTCGATACGCCTTTGGTGTTCCGCAGAAGCGACAAAGCGCCTGAAGGCGGTGGAAACCGAAACCGACAATCTGAAACAGCTCAACGCCCAGCTGGAGGCGGTGAACGCCCATGTTGCGCGACTGAAGGAGCTCGCGGTTTTTCGCCGGTTCGACAAGGCGATGATGGATAGCCTCTATCAAGAGGTCCAAAAGCAGCAGCAACTCGCCGCCGCGATCGCGACGGCCAAGACCGCGCTGGCCGACGCGACCGCGGCGCTGACCGCCAAAACCGAACTCCGCTGGCCGACGGCCTCGTCAGCAACACCGCGCGCCGCCGATCTTCAGCACGACGTCCAGTTCGCCGATTCGCATCGCAAATTGCGGAAATTCTGTTCCAATTTTCAGCTTGTCGCGTGGACCGGCTTCAGCGGCATACCGCTCGATCCCGCAACCTTGGCCGGCGACGACGAGGCGCTCGACGCGCATTGCAAGGCGGTCATCGCAGTGGTTCAGAAATCGATCGACGTCCGTTTGCGGTTCGAACCTGTCACGCAAACCCGCTGGGCCAGCGGCGGCAAGGTCGACCTCGCCTACAAATTGCCATCCGATGCGCCCGCGAAGGGGCTTTTGATCCGCGAACCGGTTCGCGCCAGCCTGGTTGCCGAATATCGCCTCGCGGGTGCCGCCGACTGGCAAACCGCGCTGAAGGACGAACCCTTGTGGGTGCCGCAGCTCGGAACGCTGCGTTTTCTGAAATTCGCAAGCGGGCCCTTCGAAAATGAACTGCTGTCGGTCGAACTGCGCAAGGACGGCCGTATTGAAAAGCAGCGATACGAAACCAAGGAAGCCGCGCTCGCCCGTGCCGCCGCAAGCGCGGCGGACATTGCCGAACGCGTACGAAGCGATGCCGAGAAGCGCGAGGACCGGCGGCGCGCGGACGAAAAATATCTCCGCGAATATGCAGCCGCCGAGCGCGCCGAAGAATTGGCGGAGCTCCAATATAAGCTCGACATGCTGACCAAGCAAAAGGCGCTGATCGAAGCATCGCGCGACGATTCGGCCGAACGGCTGGCGGCGGCCGAGCTCGCCCAGATCAACGCCGATATCGCGATGCTGAAGGGGCAGATCGACCGGATCAAGTTGACGAACGAACTCAGCCTGCTTCAGTCGCCCGGATAAACCCGCGCGGCGTTCAGATCAGCCCGGCGAGCGGACTCGACGGATCGGCGTAGCGGCGCTGGCCCATGCGGCCCGCCAGATAGGCGTCGCGTCCCGCCTCGACCGCCTGACGCATTGCGCGCGCCATGCGCACCGGGTCTTTGGCCTCGGCAATCGCCGTGTTCATCAGCACACCGTCGCAGCCAAGCTCCATCGCGACCGCCGCATCGCTCGCCGTGCCGACGCCGGCGTCGACGAGCACCGGCACCGACGCGCCCTCGACGATCAGGCGGATCGTGACGCGGTTCTGAATGCCCAGCCCCGATCCGATCGGCGCGCCCAGCGGCATCACCGCGACCGCGCCCGCATCCTCGAGCTGCTTCGCCGCGATCGGGTCGTCGACGCAATAGACCATCGGGAGGAAGCCCTCCTTCGCGAGCACTTCGGTCGCCTCCAGCGTCTCGCGCATATTGGGATAGAGGGTTTTCGCCTCGCCCAGCACCTCAAGCTTCACCAGATCCCAGCCCCCCGCCTCGCGCGCGAGGCGCAGGGTGCGGATCGCATCGTCGGCGTTGAAGCAGCCCGCGGTGTTGGGCAGATAGGTGATCTTCTTGGGGTCGATGAAGTCGGTCAGCATCGGTGCAGTCGGATCGGACACATTGACGCGGCGCACGGCGACGGTCACGATCTCCGCCCCCGATGCCTCGACCGCGGCGGCGTTCTGCTCGAAATCCTTATATTTGCCGGTGCCGACGATCAGCCGCGACGTGAATGTCCGCCCGGCAACGCTCCAAGTATCGGTCAACAACCGCCTCCCACGAAATGAACGATCTCCAGCGCGTCGCCTTCGGCGAGCGCCACATCTTTCAGCGTCGAGCGCGGCACGATTTCGCGATTGCGCTCGACCGCAACCTTTTTGACGTCGAGGCCCAGCGCGGCGACCAGATCGGCGACGCTGCCTTCGCGCACCTGCCTTTGTTCGCCGTTGAGGATGACAGAAATCACCGCTTATCCGCCTTGCTTTGCCTTTTGCCGAGCAGCCCATATAGGGGGAGTGCATCGCGTAGCAACCGAAAGACCATGCTTTGACCGACAAGCCGACCGTCTTTGTCCTCTCGGGCCCCAACCTCAATCTGCTCGGCACGCGCGAGCCGGAGATTTACGGCCACGACACGCTGAACGACATCCATGGCCGCCTCGAAGCGCGCGCGGCCGAACTCGGCCTGCAGGTCGAATGCCGCCAGACCAATCACGAGGGCGTGCTGATCGACTGGCTGCACGAAGCCTATGTCGCGGGCGCCAAGGCGGTATTGCTCAACGCCGGCGGCTATACGCACACGTCGATCGCGATTCACGACGCGATCAAGTCGATCCGGGTTCCGGTGATCGAGGTTCATCTGTCCGATCCGATGAAGCGCGAGCCGTTCCGGCATGTGAGCTTCGTCGGCATGGCGGCGGTGGCACATTTTGCGGGGCACGGCGCCGACAGCTATACGCTGGCGCTGGACGCCGCCGCGCGTCTCTGACAATAGGGCGCATCAAAAACGGGGTCTGAGCGCCGCATCCACCGGCGCCGCAACAACAGGAAAAATTCTCATGGGTGACCATAAAGACAATGGCATCAACATTGATCCGGCGTTCGTGCGCGCGCTTGCCGAGCTGCTCGACGACACGCAGCTTTCGGAAATCGAGGTCGAGGACGGCGACCGAAAGGTGCGCGTCGCGCGCACGCTGACCGCCGCCGCGCCCGTCGCGATCGCGCCGTCCCCTGTGGCCGCCGCCCCCGCGGCTGCAGCACCCGCCGCTCCGGCGGCTACCGCCCCGGCGCCAGCCCCCGCCGCCGACACTTTCGCCGACGCGGTGAAGTCGCCGATGGTCGGCACCGTCTACCTCGCCCCCGAACCCGGCGCGCCCAATTTCGCGGCCGTCGGCTCGGCGGTAAAGGCCGGCGACACGATCCTGATCATCGAAGCGATGAAGGTGATGAACCCGATCACCGCCACCGCTTCGGGCACGCTCAAGGCCGTGCATGTCGAGAACAGCCAGCCGGTCGAGTTCGACCAGCCGCTGTTCACCATCGCCTGAGGCGAAGGAAAATTTCGGCAATGGCCATTGAAAAACTTCTGATCGCCAACCGCGGCGAGATCGCACTGCGCATCCACCGCGCGGCCCATGAAATGGGCATCAAGACGGTCGCGGTCCATTCGACCGCCGACACCGATGCGATGCACGTCCGCCTGGCCGACGAGGCCGTGTGCATCGGTCCGCCCGCCGCAAAGGACAGCTATCTCAATATCCCGTCGATCATTTCGGCGGCCGAGATCACCGGCGCCGACGCGATCCATCCTGGCTATGGCTTCCTTTCCGAAAACGAGCGCTTCGCCGAAATCATCGAGGCGCACGACATGATCTTTGTCGGACCGAAGCCCGAACATATCCGCACGATGGGCGACAAGGTCGAGGCCAAACGTACTGCCGTGGCGTTGGGACTTCCCGTCGTTCCCGGATCGCCAGGCGCCGTCACCTTTGGCGAAGAGACAAAAAAGCTTGCGAAGGACATCGGTTATCCGGTGTTGATCAAGGCGGCCTCGGGCGGCGGCGGCCGCGGCATGAAGGTGGTCCCGGACGAAGATAGCCTCGAAAGCCTGATGGGCCAGGCGTCGAGCGAAGCCGCCGCGGCCTTTGGCGACCCCACCGTCTATATGGAAAAATATCTCGGCAATCCGCGCCACATCGAATTTCAGGTCTTCGGCGACGGCAACGGCAATGCCATCCACCTCGGCGAGCGCGACTGCTCGCTCCAGCGGCGGCACCAGAAGGTGCTGGAAGAAGCCCCCTCGCCGATCATTTCCGCCGAGGAACGCGCGCGCATGGGCCAGGTCTGCGCCGATGCCATGGCGAAAATGGGGTATCGCGGCGCCGGGACGATCGAGTTCCTTTGGGAAAATGGCGAATTTTTCTTCATCGAGATGAACACGCGCATCCAGGTCGAACATCCCGTGACCGAGATGATCACGGGATTCGACCTCGTGCGCGAACAGATCCGCATCGCGGGAGGCGCGAGCCTGTCGGTCCGCCAGGAAGACCTGGAATTTCGCGGCCATTCGATCGAATGCCGCATCAATGCCGAGGACCCGCGCACCTTCCTCCCTTCCCCCGGCAAGGTGACGGCCTATCATCCCGCCGGCGGTATGCATGTGCGCGTCGATAGCGGACTCTACGCCGGCTATTCGATCCCGCCCTATTATGACAGCATGATCGGCAAGCTGATCGTCTATGGCCGAAGCCGCGAAAGCTGCATGATGCGCATGCGCCGCGCGCTGGAGGAAATGGTAATCGGCGGCGTCAAGACGAACATCCCGCTGCACCAGGCGCTGCTCGCCGACCCCGATGTCATCAACGGCGACTATACGATCAAATGGCTGGAGGAATGGCTGGCACGGCAGGGTGAAGGCGGCCAGGCGTAAGGCCTGTTTCGCGGCCGCAGCGAAAGCCGGGGCCGCGACACCGCGCCCCGGTTCGATGTCGGGATGCCCGCTGTCAGCGGAAGGTTAGTGGGGATTTCAGCCAGGGGCCAGCCGTCCGCCAGTGCGCTTTCACTGGCCCCGCTTTTTGGCTATGAGCCTTGATCATGGTCAAAAATCATCCCCTCCGGACCCGCGCCGCCTCGATTCTGTTTCTCCCGCTCGCGCTGGCTGCGATGCCGTCCATCGCGCAAACCGACGTGAAGGAGGATTCGGTAATCCTCCAGCCCGACAAGGTTGCGGATGACGCACCGCTGGTTGCGGCGCAGCTTGAAATGCCGAACTGGTCGGAAGAAAATGCTACCGCGCTTCTCGGCTTCATCGAGAAAGTGGGCGACGAGGGCCTGTTCGCCAGGGATTATCAGCCCGATGCGCTCGCCGCGGCGATCCTTTCGAACGATCAAGCCAAACTCGACAAACTGGCGACCGAGACCTTCCTGCTGCTTGCCACGCATCTGCGCGACGGACGCACGCCCAACGCCGCGCGCAAGCAATGGTTCATGACCGACAGCGACGGCGAAAATGAGCCCCTGCTGGCGCTGTTGACCGCGGCGCTCGGCGCCGGCACCGTGCCCGAAACGCTGGCGAGCCTGAATCCGGTCCATCCCGATTTTGCCATGCTCAAGGCGTCGCTCAAAAAATCAAAGACGCCCGCCGACGCCAACGCCATCCGCGTCAATATGGAGCGCTGGCGCTGGATGCCGCGCGATCTTGGCGAACGCTATGTCGTCAGCAATGTGCCCGAATATCTCACCCGCGTCGTGCACGGTGGAACCGTCATCGCCACCCACAAGGCGGTGGTCGGCAAAAAGACGACCCCGACGCCGCAGCTCAACCCCATGGCGACGGGCATCATCGTCAACCCCAATTGGACGCTGCCGCGCAGCATCATCAATGAAGGCATCGGCGCGACGATCGCGCGTAACCCGGCCTCCGCGCGCGCGCAGGGCTATACCTGGACGGGCAGCGGCAAGACGCTGTCGGTTGTTCAGAAACCGGGGCCGAACAACGCGCTGGGCGTGATGAAGATGGAAATGCTCAACGAACATGCCATCTATCTGCATGACACGCCGTCGAAAGGCGCGTTCAACGCCGCGGCGCGCGCATTCAGCCACGGCTGTATCCGCACGGAGCGTGCCCTGCATTTTTCGGGCCTGATGGCGGTGATGTTCGCCGGACGCAGCCCCGAGGAATTCGGCGAGGCGATCGCGAGCGGCAAGACGACGCGGTTCGGCTTCGACCAGCCCTTCCCTGTCTATGTCGCCTATTGGACCGTCGTTCCCGACGGCAAGGGTGGCATCAAGAAGCTTGCCGATCTCTATGACCGCGATGCCCCCGTCGTGGCGAGCTTCGCCAAGCCGGGGCGGCCGGCCGCGACGGTCATCGCGCCGGTACCGCCGGCGGTGGTCCCCACGGTCGAGACGACCGTGCGGGCGACGACACCGGAAACGACCGGAATTTACTGAACCCCGGCGGATTTCGATCAAAAAAGGTCAGCGTGGCGCCTGCATGTTGCGGCTTTCCGCCGGAATATGCACCGTCAAACCGTCCATATCCTCGGTCAACACGATCTGACACGACAGGCGGCTCGTCCGCCGCACCCCGGCGGCGAGGTCGAGCATATCCTCTTCCATCTCGCTGGCGGGCGGCAGGCGGTCGAAATCTTCTTTCGTCACGATCACATGGCAGGTGGAGCAGGCCATCTGCCCCTCGCACGTGCCCTCCAGCGGCATCAGATTCGCCTGCGCGACGTCGAGCAATATGTCGCCGGGCTGTGCATCGGCCTCGGTGCGCCCCTTGCCGTCGGCGTGGATAAAGGTGACGCGCATCAATTGACCCCCTGCAATCGCGCCGCGTCCTTGATCGCGCTCAGGCCGTCGCGCAATTCGGCTTCGGAGGTATAGCGTCCCCAGCCGAGGCGGATCGACGCGCGGGCATCGGCCTCGCTGACCCCCATGGCGCGCAGCACATGGCTGACCTTGCCCGACCCGCTGCCGCAGGCGCTGCCCAGCGAAAAGGCAATGTCGCGCGCATCGGACATCAGCCGCAGGCCGTTCACGCCTTCGCGCCGGATATTGAGATTGCCGTGATAGCGGCGCTCGGTATCGCCGTTGATCGTCCATTCGGGAAGCAAGTCCATCGCCAGCGACCAGAGGCGTTCGACATGGTCGGCGTCCTTGTCGAACCGGTCGGCGGCGAGCGCGGCGGCCGCGCCAAAGCCCGCGCAAAGGGCCGGCGACACGGTGCCCGATCGCATCCCCGCTTCCTGCGCCCCGCCGACCATGAAGGGCGGCAGGTCGACACCATCCTTCACCCACAGGGCGCCGATCCCCTTTGGACCGTGAATCTTGTGCGCCGACAGCGCGATCAGGTCGGGCCCGTCGGGGATGGCGACGCGGCCATAGCCCTGCACCGCGTCGCAGAGCAAAAGGCTGTTCTTCGCATGGGCGGCCGCGGCAATGTCGGCGACGGGCTGGACCGTGCCGACTTCATTGTTCACCAGCATCGCGGCGACGATGCCGGTTTCGGGGATCAGCGCATCGTCGGGCGGCAGCGCGAGGCCATCGGCGCCAACCGGCAGGATCGCGGCGTTCAGCCGTTCGAGGCATTGCAGCGAGGCGGCATGTTCGATGCTGAGCCCCGCGACGCCGCCCGGCATTGCTTCCGCCCCGCGAAACAACGCCCAATTAAGCGCCTCGGTCGCGCCCGATGTGAAAAAGAGGCGCCCGCCCTTTGGCAGCAGCGCGGCGACCTGATCGCGCGCAACCTCGACCGCGGCCGCGGCGGCGCGGCCTGCCTTGTGCGTGCTCGAGGGGTTGGCGAAGCTGTCGCCCTCCCCCGCCCCTTCCAGCCAGCGCAACATCGCCGTACGCGCTTCGGGAGCGAGCGGGGTCGTGGCTTGATAGTCGAGGTAGATCATTCCAGTAGCACCATTTCCTGTTCCGTTCGTGTCGAGCGAAGTCGAGACACCCATCGACATGGCGCCAAGCCCGACGGGCATCTCGACTTCGCTCGGTGCGAACGGAGAAGGGAGCAAATCGCAGGTTATTGCGAACGATTCGCAAAAGTTGCAACTTGCTACCTGATTTCTATATAGGCGCCAATCCCGCTCCGCCACCCCGCCCGTCGGCGAATCACTGGCAAGCTCAAAACATATAGAAGGTGCGCCCATGCCCGACGTCATTTTCCCCGGTCCCGAGGGCCGTATCGAAGGCCGTTTCTCCCCCCCGCCGCGCCCGCGCGCGCCGGTCGCGATGATCCTGCACCCGCACCCGCAGGGCGGCGGCACGATGAACGATCGCATCACCCAGGCGATGTACAAGAGCTTTGTCGCGCGCGGTTTTGCCGTGCTGCGCTTCAACTTCCGCGGCGTCGGCCGCAGCCAGGGGACGTTCGACAACGGCATCGGTGAACTGTCCGATGCCGCATCGGCGCTCGACTGGGTCCAGTCGATCCATCCCGAGGCGCAGACCACCTGGGTCGCGGGGTTCAGCTTTGGCGCGTGGATCGGGATGCAGCTTTTGATGCGCCGCCCCGAAATCCGTGGCTTCCTGTCGGTCGCCCCGCCCGCGAACATGTACGACTTCAGCTTCCTCGCGCCCTGCCCCTCGTCGGGCATCATCGTCGCGGGCGGGCAGGATGAAATCGTGCCCCCCGCTGCGGTGCAGAAGCTGGTCGACAAGCTGCGCACGCAAAAGGGCATCACCATCCACCATGACGAGATCCCGCGCGCGAACCACTTCTTCGAGCATGAACTCGACCAGTTGATGAAGAGCCTCGACAATTATCTGGATATGCGGCTCGCGCCCGATTCGCCGATTCGCTGACATTGCCCGTCGCCCCCGCGAAAGCGGGGGCCGCCGTCCGCCTTACCCAGCATCGCTGCGTAATTCTCGAGCAGCCCCCGCCTGCGCGGGGGCGACGAATATTAGGTCACCGGCACCAGCCACACCGCGACATTGGCGAACATTACCAGCGCCGCGACTAGCATCAGCAGTGCGCGGCGGCGGTCGCCCTTGCGGAACACATAGACGGCGCCGCCGGTGAGCACGACACCCGTGAGCATCAGGATCGACATGATCGTATCGGACATGCGGCGGTTTTATCGGCGGCGTCACAAATTTGCCACCTCGCTTATGGCAAAGTCCGGAGCCTTCGCCTAAAGCGCGCTCATCGATTCCCTTATCCCCGCGGGAGCCGCATCATGCGCATCGCCATCGCCGCCGACCACGCCGCTTATGAACTCAAGGCCCTGCTTGCCGACTGGCTGCGCGAACGGGGGCACGAGGTTCAGGATCTGGGAACCAACGGCCCCGACAGCGTCGACTATCCCGATTTCGGCTATCGCCTTGGCGCCGCGATCGCCGAAGGGCGCGCGGATCGCGGCGTTGCCCTGTGCGGATCGGGCATCGGCATTTCAATTTCGGTCAATCGCAACCCTGCCGCGCGTTGCGCACTCGTGTCCGAACCACTGTCGGCGAAGCTGTCGCGCGAGCATAATGATGCAAATGTTATCGCGATGGGCGCGCGCCTGACCGGCATCGACATGGCAAAAGCATGCCTCGACGCCTTTCTCACCACCGACTTCGCGGGCGACCGCCACGCGCGCCGCGTCGACAAACTATCCAATCCGCCCCAACTGGAGACCAGCCGATGACCACAGACATGCTCGACAAGCCCGTTAAATCGGCCGGTTATTTCACCGACGGCGTCGGCACCGTCGATCCCGCCGTTGCGGCAGCGATGAAACATGAACTCGAACGCGAGCAATATCAGATCGAACTGATCGCTTCGGAGAATATCGTCTCGAAAGCGGTGCTCGAGGCGCAGGGGTCGGTCTTTACCAACAAATATGCCGAGGGGTATCCCGGCCGCCGCTATTATCAGGGCTGCGCCCCGTCGGACGAGGTTGAAACGCTCGCCATCGACCGTGCCAAGCAGCTGTTCGACGCCGGGTTCGTCAACGTCCAGCCGCATTCGGGCGCGCAGGCGAATGGCGCGGTGATGCTGGCGCTCACCAAGCCCGGCGCGACGATCATGGGCATGAGCCTGGATGCCGGCGGGCACCTGACCCACGGCGCGGCGCCCGCCATGTCGGGCAAATGGTATAATGCCGTCCAATATGGCGTGCGCCCCGACGATCATCTCGTCGATTTCGATCAGGTCGAGGCGCTGGCGAAGGAGCACCGCCCCGCGCTCATCATCGCGGGCGGCTCGGCCTATCCGCGCACGCTCGACTTTGCGCGCTTCCGCGCCATCGCCGACGATGTCGGAGCGCTGCTGATGGTCGACATGGCGCATTTCGCGGGCCTCGTCGCAGGCGGCGCACACCCCTCACCGATGGAACATGCGCATGTCGTCACGACGACGACGCACAAGACGCTGCGTGGCCCGCGCGGCGGCATGATCCTGACCAATGACGAAGCGATTGCGAAGCGTATCAATTCGGCGGTCTTCCCCGGCCTGCAGGGCGGCCCGCTGATGCACGTCATCGCCGCCAAGGCAGTGGCTTTTGGTGAAGCGCTGCGCCCCGAGTTCAAGGACTATGCGAAGGCGACGATCGCCAATGCGCAGGCGCTGGCGAACCGGCTGAAGGCGCGCGGCGCCGACGTCGTCGCGGGCGGCACCGACACGCATCTGGCGCTGATCGACCTTCGCCCGCTCGGCATCACCGGGCGCGATGCCGACGAGGCGCTAGAACGCAGCGCGATAACCTGCAACAAGAATGGTGTGCCCTTCGATCCGCTGCCGCCGGTGAAGACCAGCGGCATCCGCGTCGGTTCGCCCGCGGGCACGACGCGCGGTTTCGGTGTCGCCGAGTTTGAGGAAATCGGCGATATGGTCGCCGACGTTCTGGAAGCGCTGCGCGACAAGGGCGAGCATGGCGACGCCGATGTCGAAGCCGATGTGCGCGGCCGCGTCCGCAAGCTTTGCGAACGCTTCCCCATCTATCAGGGATAAGGGCGATGGCGCGCCCCAACCCCGAAGAGCCTACCCTGCTCGAACGATCGATCGAGGAAGCCAAGGCGATGGGCCGTCAGGGGATGGACCATCCCTCGACGCGCCCGGTGCTGATCGGCGGCGCAATCGGCGGGCTGGTGGGCCTGGCCATCGACATGATAAGCTGGCCCGTCGGCCTGTTCGCGGGTGCGGCGATCGCGCTGGTGATGCAAGTGAAGCGCTGACCCATGCGCTGTCCCTATTGCGGCCATGAAGACAGCCAGGTGAAGGATAGCCGTCCGACCGAGGACGGCGCCGCCATTCGCCGCCGCCGCCAGTGCGAGGATTGCGGCGCACGTTTCACCACCTTTGAACGCATCCAGCTCCGTGAAGTCGCGGTGCTGAAGGCCGGCGGGACGCGCGAACCCTTCGACCGCGAAAAATTGATGCGCAGCGTGCAGATTGCGTGCCGCAAGCGCCCGATCGACGGTGCGCGGATCGAACGGCTGGTGTCGGGTATCCAGCGCCAGCTTGAAACATCGGGCGAAAGCGAAGTGCAGGCGACGCAGATCGGCGCGATGGTGATGGAGGCGCTCAAAGGCTTCGACAATGTCGCCTATATCCGCTTTGCCAGCGTCTATCGCGACTTCACCGAGGCCAAGGATTTCGAGGAATTTGCCTCGACGATCACCGAGGCAGCGCGGCCGATCAAATGACCGCGGCCGCCCCGCCCCCCGTCATCGTCCTCGTCCGTCCGCAGCTTGGCGAGAATATCGGCAAGGCGGCGCGCGCAATGCTCAATTTCGGGCTGACCGAAATGCGCCTCGTGGCACCCCGCGACGGCTGGCCGAACCCCGATGCCGGCCCCGCCTCCGCAGGCGCGGACATCGTACTTGCCGGGGCGACCGTGTTCGAGACACTGGCCGAAGCGGTCGCCGATTGCACCACCATCTATGCCACAACGGTGCGCAAGCGCGGCGTGACCAAGCCGGTTCTGACCCCCGAAGCCGCAGCGCGCGACGTGCATGCGAACACGGGCCGCTCGGCCTATGTTTTCGGTCCCGAACGGTCGGGGCTCGAAACCGACGATGTCGCGCTGGCGCACACGATCGTCACCGTGCCGATCAACCCCGAATTCGGGTCGCTGAACCTCGCGCAGGCGGTGATCCTGCTCGCCTATGAATGGTCGAAGCAGCTGCCCACCCAGGCCGAAGGCGGCGCGGCGCTGGCAAGCCCGCCCGAGGTGCCGCTCGATCCCCCCGCGCCGCACGGCGAGCTTGAAGAGCTTATCGGGCATCTGGTCCGCGACCTCGACCAGAGCGGTTATTTTTTCCCGCCCGAACGCCGCGATGCGACGCTGCGCACGCTGCGCACCACGCTCACCAAGACCGGCTGGTCGCACAACGACATCCGCATGATGCACGGGATCATCGTAGCTCTTGGCCGCGGAAAAAAAATGCAATAGGTTGACCGCAATACATAAATTCAGGAGTCCCCTTCCGATGATGACCCTTATTTTGGCGGCGGCACTTTCTGCGTCGTCGGCGACCGCTGCCACCGATCAGGCGACAACGCCGACGCAGGCTGCGCCGGAAAAGGCACAGAAGTCCAAACGCGTGTGCCGTAGCACACGGCGGACAGGCAGCAACCTCAGCCGCCGTGTGTGCAAGACCGAACAGGAGTGGGCGAACGAAAGCGGCGACGGCGCGCAATCGCTCGACCTGATCGACCAAAGTTACAAGGCGCAGCTCGGCAACGGCGCCGTCGACTAGATCGGGCCGACAGGTCGGCCAGCCTGAACACGCGCCGACTGCTGCCTTTAAGACCCACTATCTCAGAGGTTATTGCGGCGGATTATATCGCTGATTATCAGCGATTTCATTGCCGCTTGAAGCCGGCCGGCTCGCCCCATCCAGGAGTTTCGTTCGATGATCAGCCTGTTGCTTGCTCTTTCCCTATCCGCGGCGGCGCCCGCGACCACCGCTTCGCCGGAACCCCACCACACCGACAAGCCCGCCAAGCCCAAGAAGGTCTGCCAGAAGGTCGAAATGACAGGCAGCTCGGTACCGAAGCGCGTTTGCCGCACGATCACCGAGCCCGCCAAGCCCGAGGATGCGACCGAACAGGCGGCCACGGAAAAGCCGGCAACCGGAAGCGCCCACTAGAACGGCTTGCGGCCTAAGTAGCGCGCGGCAACACTGGTTCAGCCCCTGCCGTGCAGGCGATCCCACCGGACCGCTTCATACTCGATCGACTGCTCGACAAGTTCGTTCCACACGGCCCGCAGACGCGCGGGTTCCAGTCCCGCGGACTCGGCCGCGCGCGCCACATTGTTCAGCACTTCGGCCTTGCGCGCTTCATCACGGACGCTGTCGCGGTCGGTCTTGATGCGGGCGGCCGCATCCATATAACCGAACCGGCGGACGAGCAGGCCGACAAGTTCGCGGTCGACGGCATCGACCCCGGCGCGCACATCGGACATGGTTTCGCATTGTTCGGGAAGTTTGGCGGAGGTCATGCGGGCAGCCTTTAGCGGCTTTTTCGCGGCTGTCGAGCGCGCCTCGGCGCTTGACTTTGTGCCCCGCCCCGTCTACCCGCGCGCCTTCGCAAATTGACCCCGCACCCCGGTGAAGCGGTGGTCGCGCACGGCCCGGCCCGTGCGGTGCGACCCGGGAACCGCCGAAATCCTTCGGCAAACAGCAAATTGGAGACGATCATGTCGAAGCGCCAGAGCGCCAAGTATAAACTCGACCGCCGCATGGGCGAAAATATCTGGGGTCGCCCGAAGAGCCCGGTCAACCGCCGCGAATATGGCCCCGGCCAGCACGGCCAGCGCCGCAAGGGCAAGATGTCGGACTTCGGCATTCAGCTCCGCGCCAAGCAGAAGCTGAAGGGCTATTACGGCGACATCACCGAAAAGCAGTTCAAGAAGAACTACTTTGAGGCCTCGCGCATGAAGGGCGATACGGGCCAGAATCTGATCGGCTTGCTCGAACGCCGTCTCGACGCGGTCGTCTATCGTTCGAAGTTCACCCCGACGATCTTCTCGGCGCGCCAGCTCGTCAGCCACGGCCACGTCTATGTCAACGGCGTGAAGTGCAATATCGCAAGCCGCCTCGTGAAGCCGGGCGACGAAGTCACGCTGGGCAAGAAGGCGCAGGAAATGGCGCTCGTCGCCGAAGCGCAGAGCCTGCCCGAACGCGACCTGCCCGAATATCTGGCGGTCGACGGCACCAAGACGACCTTCGTTCGCGTGCCCACGCTCGACGAAGTTCCCTATCCGGTGAAGATGGAACCCAATCTGGTCGTCGAATTCTATTCGCGCTGATCCGGGCGGTTCATCGCAGAAACAAGACAGGGCGGTCCGGCAACGGGCCGCCCTTTTTTCGCAGCGTAGGCGCGCGCCAAGCGCCTTCGTCGCACCGTCCCGCTCCATGGGGGCAGGCGGCGCAATTCTTGGTCGGCCCGGTAAAAGCGATGGACTGCCGATGTTCGGGAAAGATGATGGTGCCCCTGGCCGGACTCGAACCAGCACTCCTTGCGGAACTCGATTTTGAGTCGAGCGCGTCTACCAATTTCACCACAGGGGCCCGTGGGCGGCGTCCGGCACCGAAGATGATTCTCCGCCGCCGGTCGCTGCGCGGCAGCCGTTGCCACAGAAAGATGCTTTTCGTCTAGTGGATAAGCGGCATCGTGCATAAGAAGGGCAGATGAGCGACAAGAGCAAGGCGTCCCCTGCCCCATCCGCCGCGGCGCGCGCCAAGGTGCCGCCCGCGCCCCCTTTCGAACCCGGCCGCATTGCGACGGCCGCGATAATCGTGGTCGCGATCGCAGGCGTGGCGTGGCTCGCGGTCAGCCTGACGCGCTTTTTCATGCTGGTCTTTGCCGCCGTCGTGCTCGGCGCGGTATTCGATGCGATCGCGAGCGCGCTTGTGCGCCGTACCGGCATCGGACGCGGCATCGCGCTCGCGCTGTCGGTCGCGGGGATCGTTGCCGTCTTTGCCGGTGCCTTCATTCTGTTCGGATCGCAGCTCGCGCGCGAGATCGACACGATCCAGCAACAGGTGCCGCGTGCCTTGCAGGGGGTCGAGGCCTTCCTCGACCGCTACGGCCTCGGCGCGCGGGTGCGTGCGCTGGCCGAGGTGGGGAGCGAGGATATTTCGCAGCTCCTCTCGCAAGCGGGGGGCTATGCGCTCGCCGCGGGGAGCGGGATTGCCGATTTCGTGCTCGTGCTCGTCGCGGCCATCTTTCTCGCCGGCGACCCGGCGACCTATCGCCGCGGGCTGTTGCTGCTGATGCCCGCGCGGGCTGAAGCGACCGTCGACCTCGCGCTGGACGACGCCGCGCGCGGGCTGAAAGGGTGGATGGTAGGACAAGCGGTATCGTCGCTCGTCGTTGCCGCACTGACCTGGGCGGGGCTCGCGCTGCTCGGCGTGCCCGCAGCGGGCGGCCTTGGCCTCATCGCCGGCCTGCTCGATGTCATCCCGATGATCGGGCCGATCATTGCCGGCATCCCCGCCGTGCTGCTGGCCTTCACCGTGTCGCCGGCGACCGCGCTGTGGACGCTGATCCTGTTCCTCGCCATCCAGCAATTGCAGGGCAATTTCCTGCAGCCGATGATCCAGAAACAGGCGGTCGACGTGCCGCCCGCGGTGCTGTTGTTCGCCGTCGTCGCGGCCGGGCTGCTGTTCGGCTTTCTCGGCGTGCTGCTCGCCGCGCCGCTGACCGTGGTGATCTATGTGCTCGTGCAGCGCATCTATGTGAAAACGCTGCTGGGCAAGGACATCAAGATCGCCGGGCGGGATTAGCATTTTTGCTCATCATTGCGAGCGCAGCGAAGCAATCCAGAGTAGCATAAACCGCTCTGGATTGCTTCGCTGCGCTCGCAATGACAGGCCTGCTGGCTATTTCTTCAATTCCTTCGCCAGCGTCTTCGCGGTCGCCTTGCCATAAGGCGGCTTGAAACCCGCGAGACCCGCGACGTCAAGCTTGGGCTGGCGATAGACGGCGCGCGCATGGCTGAAGGTGCGAAAGCCGTCGACGCCGTGGTAATTGCCCATCCCCGATGGCCCGATGCCGCCAAAGGGCAGATCCTCCATCGCATTGTGGAACAGCACATCGTTGACCGTGACGCCGCCCGAAATGGTGCGCGTCAGCACGCGTTCCTCCTCGCTCTTGTCCTGCCCGAAATAATAAAGGCCGAGCGGACGGTCGCGTTCGTTCACATAGTCGATGGCCTCGTCGATCGTCCTGTAGGTCTTCACCGGCAGGATGGGACCGAAGATTTCCTCCTGCATCACCTTCATCTCGTCGGTCGGGTTGCGCACGATGTGGAGCGGCATCTTGTGCCCGTTGGCGCTCGCAAAATCCTCATTCCCCGGATTGACCTCGATCACCTCGGCGCCCTTGTCGCGCGCGTCGGCGAGGTAGGATTGCAGCCGGTCGTAATTCCGCCCGTTGACCACCGACGTATAATCACCGTTGGCGAGCAGGGTCGGATAAAGGGCGGCTGCGCCCTTGCTGACGCTGTCGATCACCTCGCCTTCCTGATCGTCGGCGACCAGCAGATAATCCGGCGCCAGACAGATCTGCCCCGCGTTCATCATCTTGCCCAGCGCGACGCGCTGCCCCACCAGATCCTTGTTCGCGCTGCGTCCGATAAAGGTCGGCGATTTGCCGCCGAGCTCCAGCGTAACCGGCACCAGATTGTCGGCGGCGGCGCGCATAATGTGGCGACCGACGCTGGTGGCCCCGGTGAAGATCATATGATCGAAGGCGAGCTTCGAAAAGGCGATCCCGACCTCGGCATCGCCGGTGAACACCGCCATTTCGCTTTCGTCGAAATAGTCGGGGACAAGCCGCGCCATCAGCGCCGAGACATGTTCGGTGAACTCGCTCGGCTTGATCATCGCGCGATTGCCCGCGGCAAGGATGCCCGCCATCGGGACAAAGACCATGCCGATCGGGAAATTCCATGGCGCGACGACGCCGACAACGCCCTTGGGCTGAAACTGCACTTCAGCCTTGGCGCCCAGCAGCCCGAGCGGAAAGGTCGGCTTGCGCTTCTCCCCCCTCGCCCAGCTCGCCATATGCTTTTTTGCATGTTTGAGCGCGCTGACCGAAGGCAGGATGTCGGTCATCAACGTCTGTTCGCGGCTGCGGTGCCCGAAATCCTCGCTCACCGCGTTGGCGAAATCCTCGGCATTGTCGACCAGCAACGCGATCGCGCGGTCGATCCGGTCACTGCGGACGGCGAGGCTTTCGGGCATCGCGGCGGTAAAGCTCGCCTTTTGCGCGGTCAGCACTTCATGCATCCGCGCAGTTTCGCCTGCGATATTCTCTGCGCTCGGCATGGCCATGACCTGTCTCCCCTGATCGTTTCGCGCGATGTTTGACCATGGCGGGCGGAGGGTTGCAAGATGAAACGCGCCTCCCATCTTGGCGCTGCCCCTTTCGCAATTGCAGCAAAGCCGCTAATCGGGCGGCCGACATTGCTTTCCCTTACGGAGTCTTTTGCCATGACCGCCACCGATCCCGTCGTTTTCCTCTCCTATGCGCGCACTCCGATGGGCAGTATGCAGGGCAGCCTGTCGGACGCGAGCGCGACCGACCTTGGCGCGACCGCGGTGAAGGCAGCGGTCGAGCGCGCAGGCGTCGCGGGCGAAGATGTCGAGCGCATCTATATGGGCTGCGTCCTTCCCGCCGGACTCGGGCAGGCGCCTGCGCGCCAGGCGGCGATCAAGGCGGGCCTGCCCAAGTCGGTGCAGGCGACGACCGTGAACAAGGTGTGCGGTTCGGGGATGCAGACGGTCATCATGGGCGCCGAGGCGCTCGCCGCGGGCAGCGTCGACCTGATCGTCGCGGGCGGGATGGAGTCGATGACGAACGCCCCCTATCTGCTCAAAAAGCATCGTTCGGGCGCGCGCATCGGCCACGACACCGCCTATGACCATATGTTCCTCGACGGGCTGGAGGATGCCTATGACGCGGGCCGCGCGATGGGCACCTTTGCGCAAGACACCGCCGATGCCTATCAGCTCAGCCGTCAGTCGATGGACGATTATACGCTCACCTCGCTGAGCCGCGCGAAGGCAGCGATCGCCGACGGCGCCTTCGCCGCCGAAATCGCGCCGGTGACGATCGCGGGCCGCAAGGGCGACGTCGTCGTCGACACCGACGAGGCGCCGGGCAAGGCGATGCCCGACAAGATCCCGACGCTGCGCCCCGCCTTTGCCAAGGACGGCACGATCACGGCGGCGACCAGCTCGTCGATTTCGGACGGCGCCGCCGCGGTCGTGCTCACCCGCCTGTCGGTCGCCGAAGCGAAGGGAGCCAAACCCGTCGCGAAGCTCGTCGCGCACGCCGCGCACGCGCAGGAACCCAAGGACTTCACCGTCGCCCCCGTCGGCGCGATCAACAAGCTGCTCGCCAAGACCGGCTGGTCGATCGCCGACGTCGACCTGTTCGAAGTCAATGAAGCCTTTGCCTGCGTCGCGATGTTCGCGATGAACGACCTTGGCATCCCGCACGAAAAGATAAACGTCCACGGCGGCGCAACCGCGCTCGGCCATCCGATCGGCGCCAGCGGCACGCGCATCGTCACCACGCTGATCGCGGCGCTCCAGCGCCACGGCAAGACGCGCGGCATCGCCAGCCTGTGCATCGGCGGCGGCGAAGCGACCGCGGTGGCGATCGAGCTGGTCTGATTTCCCTTCGTTGGCGAAAGTTCCGGGGCGTCGCCGCAAGGCGGCGCCCTTTCGTCGTTCTGGCGCGACAATTTGCGACACTAATGACCTGAAAATAAACGGGGTATTCCGCACCCGTTCAAATCGAACCGCCTATTCCGCCATCAGTCATCGGGCGAATCCCCGCCCCCCTGACGATGCAAAGGAATGGCACAATGAAGAAGACGAAATTTCTCGCCGCCGGCCTGATCGCCGCGATGATCGTCCCGGTGGCCGCGCAGGCCCAGACCCGCGAGATCGAACGCGACCGCCGCGAGGTTCGTGAAGAACGGCGCGAGTATCGCGAGGCGCTTCGCCATGGCGACCGGCACGACATTCGCGAAGAGCGGCGCGAATATAATGACGCGCGCCGCGACCTGCGCGACAGCAGGAACGACTGGCGCCGCGACAAGCGCTATCAAAATTATCGCGCGCCCTTCGCCTATCAGTCGTTCCGCATCGGCGCGACGCTGCGCCCCAATTATTACGCGCCGGCCTATCGCCCGGCCTGGGACAGCCGCTGGGGCGTGCCCCGCGCGGGGCGCAACCTGACCTATGTACGCCACTATAACGACCTGCTGCTGGTCAATATGCGCAGCGGCAAGGTGATCCGCGTCTATCGCAACCATTTCCGCTGGCGCTAAGGCGGCGGAAAAAGGGAGGGGCCGGACGGGCGACCGTCCGGCCCTTTCTTTTGGGCGGGGTCGTTGGCGACTTCCGGGCCGGGAGCATATCGTCCATCCCTTACCGTCATCCCGGCGAAGGCCGGGATCTCGCCCTGGCGGAATGACACACCGGCGAAATCGTGTTTCAGAGTCACGTGCCTCTGGGCACCCTTCGCCGGGATGACAATGAAACATGGGTCGACAACGAGCCACAACCCGCGGCGAACCGCTCCGCCCTCACCCCTTGGCACGACGGTGCATATGCGCTAGCGTGCCAACTTGACGTTTACGTAAAGGGGGAGGTTCGATGGCCAGCGCACGCGATCTCGACATCATCGTCTATGGCGCGACGGGCTTTACCGGCCGCCTCGTCGCCGAATATCTCGCGCACCATTACAAGGGCCGCAAGGATGCGCCCCAATGGGCGATGGCGGGGCGCAGACTCGACAAGCTCGCCGAGGTACGCGACCTGATCGGCGCAAGCCCGGATACGCCGCTGATCGTCGCCGACGCCGGCGATCCCAAAAGCCTCGACGCGATGGCGGAAAGAACCAAAGTCGTCCTCACCACTGTCGGTCCCTATCAGCTTTACGGTAGCGCGCTTATTGCCGCCTGCGTCCGCGCCGGCACCGCCTATGCCGACCTTTGCGGCGAACCCGGCTGGATGCGCGAGATGATCGACACGCACCATGATGCGGCGAAGGCGTCGGGCGCGCGCATCACCTTTTCCTGCGGCTTCGATTCGATCCCGTTCGACCTGGGCGTGCTGTTCCTCCAGGCCGAAGCGGCGAAGCGACACGGCAAACCCGCGCCACGCGTCAAGGGCCGCGTGCGCAAGATGGCGGGCGGCGCGTCGGGCGGCACGATCGCCAGCCTCACCGAAACGCTGAAAGCGGTGGCGAAAAACCCCTCGCTCGCGCTTCTGCTCAAATCCTCCTTCGCGCTGACGCCGGGGTTCGAGGGGCCGTCGCAGCCGACCGGCCTGATCCCCGAATATGATGCTGCAACGGGCACCTGGACCGCACCCTTTGTCATGGCGCCGATCAACACCAAGAATGTCCATCGCACCAACTTCCTGCTTGGTCACCCATGGGGCGCCGACCTTGTCTATGACGAGATGGTGATGACGACGATCGGCGATGCCGGAAAAGCGATGGCGGAGGCGATGGCAAAGGCGAACCCGTTCGGCGATTCCAAGCTCCAGCCGGGCGAAGGTCCAAGCAAGGAAGAGCGCGAGAAGGGCTTTTACGACATCCTCTTCATCGGCGAATATGCGGACGGCACCACGGTCCGCGCGAGTGTGCAGGGCGACCGCGACCCCGGCTATGGCTCGACGTCGAAGATGCTCGCCGAAACCGGCATCGCGCTGCTCGGAAACAAGGGCAGCGGCGGCGTCTGGACGCCGGGGGCGCTGCTCGGCGAGGCGCTGATCGACCGGCTGACGGCGAATGCCGGGCTGACTTTTCGACTAGAGGAATAAAAGCCGAATGACGACCTCCCCCGGCGCGCTCGACGCGCTGCTCGCCACGCTGCGCACCGAAGGCGACGTCGCCAAGGCGCATATCGACGAGGGCTGGATGCAAGGGCGCACCGCCTATGGCGGGATCAGTTCGGCGGTCGCGCTTGCGGGAACGATGGCGCTGCACCCCACCGAAACCCCGCTGCGCTATGCCCAGATCAGCTTTGTCGGCCCAGTCGGCGGCGAGTGCACCGTTACGGCGCGCGAACTGCGCCGGTCGAAGTCGAGCCTGTTCGTCGACGCCGGCGTGTCGAGCGATATGGGTTTCGGCACCGCGGCGGTCTTTGCCTTTTCACCCGATCGCGAAAGCCATGTCGACCACAACCGGCTGACGATGCCCGATGCGCCCGATCCCGACACGCTGGAACCCGTGCCCGAGCACAAGGCGCGCCCGGCCTTCACGCGCCATTTCGACATGCGCCCGACGACCGGCCCGCGCTTTGCGTGGAAAAGCGACGTGGGCGAATATCTGACCTGGGTGCGCTTCGTCGAGGAACCGATGTGCCACCCCACGGTCGCGCTGCTCGCGATGGGCGACGCGCTGCCCCCCGCGGCGATGGCGCTGTTCAGCCAGTTCGGCCCGATCAGCTCGATGAACTGGACGGTGAACATGCTGACCGGCACGCCGCAGACCGAGGACGGCTGGTGGCTCTTGTCGGCAAAGACCGGCTATGCACGCCACGGGCTGTCGGTGCAGGACATGATGCTGTGGAACCGCGCGGGCGAACCGGTGCTGAGCGGCAGTCAGGCGATCGCGATTTACGCGTGAGTGCGGCTGGGAGCGGGTCTCCATGCCATCGTTGTCGCCGTCCAAGGCGAGTGCGCCGCATAGATCGGCCAAGGATGACGAAGGTTGGCGAACGACGGGTTTCGACCGAAAGCTGCCCTTAACTCTATCGTCATCCCGGCGAACCCGGGGACACCGATGTTATAATTCGGCGCTCCCCGATTTGCAGGTTATCGTTAGCAAAGTCGAGAATGCTCATGAGCGAGCCATGGAGCGTTGCGTGAACCTCGCCGCGCCGCTCGCCGGGATGGAGGACAATCTTGCCGACGAGAGTGCGGATATCGCTTGAGGCGTCGAGCCGCATTTCTGGGTCTTTGAGCGTTTCGGCGAGGCTGGCGACCTTGCGCTTGTAGATTTCGGCGATGCCGGGATGGACATTGGGAACGTCCTGCGGTGCTTCCGCAAGCCGAGCGTTGATCTCCTGCCGCTCGCGTTCGAGTTCGGCTACCCGAGAGCTGGCACATGCCGGAGAAGATCGCAGCACGCGTGCTACGCGCGCCGACGATTTGGGAAGGCCGGGTGCGGTTGATGCAGGTCGGGAGCCCCGAAGCGTGGCGCGCGATTTCTGACGCTGCCGAAATGCGACGCGACAATAAGGACAAGATCGCGGCGTGCGAAAAGCGAGCCCTCAATCTGAAACGCCCTGTGCGGTGCACGATCGAAATCACCCCGACCCCTAATACGCCGAGTTGAAAGGGCCGACAGAGCAATTGCAATTTAGATAGGGGAAGTCGCATGATGGCCGTCATTCGTGGGGAGCCGTGCCACCTGCGAAACGACCTTAGGCGAAGCAAACTATCGGTCGAACATTCTCCCGCTGCCAAGACCGAAGGCTCTCGCCTGCGGATTGAAGGCCGAAGACGTTTGACCGGCCCCCACCGAGTGGTCCGGGCTTTAGGTTAGTGTATTGACGGAACGGCCTCCGGCGCCGGTGCCCGATAACCGAGCGAGCTGTGCTGCCGGACGGTGTTGTAATGCCGGCACCAGACTTCGATCAGGATCCGGGCCTCGGAGCGAGTAGAAGTTCGGGCCTCCCAGTAATTTTGTGCGCGGGGCCGGTTTGTTCATCAGACCGCGAAGCGCTCCCCGATGATGACGGCGAACTGCGCCTTGGCCTCGAACCACTCGTCGTCGTCACGACTATGCCACACCTTCTTCATCTTGCATGGATCGTCGGGCAAGTCGAGGTCGTCTTCACCATCGACTTCGCGCATTCCTATCTGCGCGAACCGGTTCGCTGTCAGGCGGCGGGGCTGTTCCTCGTCGTCATCGGCGTGGTCCTGCCGCTCATCGCCATCCACTAGTCGGCAGACGGCAACTCAAACCGCGGCGATATTTCCTCGGATCCCGTCGAAGCAGGCGGCGACGTGGCGAGCATAGAGCAGACCACAATCGCGTATCACCAGCGCCTCCCCGTCCCACTCGATCACGCCCTTCTGCTCGAAATCCGACAAAGCATCTTTAGCCGAAGGGATTTCGGCGGCGTCCAGATGCGCCCGTCCGTTGCATAGCAGGTCGCGGATATGCACGGCGCGACGCTGTTCCCGCGCATCGACGTGGACGCCTCGCACCGCCGCAAGCCACCCTTCGCCGACGAGGTCGCGATACGGGCCCGATTTTTTCTCGTTCTGGACGATCAGGTTGGGGAATTTGCTGATCGCGCTGGCGCCGAAGCCGATGAGGATGGGAGCGTCATCTTCGGTAAAACCTTGGAAATTGCGGTTCACCCGGCCTTCGCGCGCCGCAACCGCAAGTGGATCATCGGCGTGCGCGAAATGATCGAAGCCGACGGGAATATAGCCGGCCGCTGTCAGGCGCCGATAGCCGAGCCGGGCTTGATCGAAGCGCAGCCGCGCGTCGGGCAGGTTCGCGGCGTCGATCCTCCGCTGACGCGGGATCATGTCGGGAAGATGGGCATAGCCGAACAGCGCGATCCGGCTCGGCATGAGGCGGATGGTCTCGTCGAGCGTCGCGTCGAGATCCGCGAGTTCTTGCCCCGGTAGCCCGAACATCAGGTCGAAGTTGATCGCATCGATGCCGCGCAGACGCAGCGCGGCGACGACGCGCTCGATGTGCGAGAGCGGCTGGATGCGCCCGATCGCCTGCTGGACGTGCGGCGCGAAGGTCTGGACACCTAGGCTGACGCGCGTGACATGCGCCGCCGCGAGCACCAGCGCCCATTCGGACGAGAAGCCGCGCGGGTCGAGCTCGATCGAGACGTCGGGCCGCTGCGCGTCGAAGACAATGAGCAGCAGGTCGAGCAGGCGCACCAGTTCGACTGGCGCGATCGCATTCGGGCTACCGCCGCCGAACGCGATGCGGCGAATGCGCCCGCGTCCGCCCAGCCGCTTCGCAACGAGCGCGACCTCCGCCCTGAGCGCGGTCAGATAATCGTCGAGCCGCTGTTTGCGCCCTGCCGCGCCGGTGTTGCAGCCGCAATACCAGCAGATGTTTTCGCAAAAGGGGATGTGGACGTAGAGCGAGATGGGCGTCGCGGGCTCGACCGCGTCGAGCGCCTGCGCATAATCGTCGGCACCGACATCTTCGGCGAATTCCATCGCCGTCGGATAGCTGGTGTAGCGCGGCACTGGCTTTGCGAGCAGATCGGGGTGATAGGACCACATGCCCGCACTCTATGCCCGATCGGGCGCTGCGACATTGACCGGGATCAATGGCGGCGGATTTTCAGCAACAACGCTTCGACCCTACCGATTTGCCGCGACGCTCAGTGACCGCGTGACACGCCTTGGCGCAGTCGCGCCGCTCCGCGGGGTCGGCAGGGTCGCCCGGCAGCAGCATCCGATGCGCCGCGCCGCCGCATGCCCGGAGCGTCAGCACGCGCGACTCGACCGCGACGGGCGGCTGCATCAGCGCTGCCGCGCCCAGCATCAGGACAACATGGCGCGCGGTCATCGCGCGTCCTCTTCCTCATCCCCGACGAAGATGCGCAGCGCCGCACCGTCGAGATCGTCGAACTGCCCGCCCCGCAGCGACCAGAGGAAGGCGGCGAGCCCGATGAGGCCGAGCCCGAGAGCGACCGGGATCAGGACGAGCAGGCCGTTCATCGCGCCGCGCCCTTCAGCCGCAGCGCGTTGCCGACGACGATCAGCGACGATCCCGACATGGCGATGGCGGCGACCAGCGGCGTCACATATCCCATGAAGGCGAGCGGCACCGCGATGACATTATAGCCGATGGCGAGCGCGAAATTCTGCCGCACGATCGCCTGCGTCCGCCGCGCGACGCGGATCGCCTGCACCACCGGCATCAGCCGGTCGCCGAGGAAGATGCAGTCGGCGGCATTCTTGCCCGCGTCGCTCGCCGAGCCCGGCGCGATCGAGGCATGACCCGCGGCGAGCGCGGGACCGTCGTTGAGCCCGTCGCCGATCATCAGCACCTTGTGCCCCGCTGCCGCCTGCCGCGCGATGGCGGCGAGCTTGTCCTGCGGGCTCATGCCGGTCTGGGCGGTCAGGCCGAGCGCGCGCGCCACCGGCGCGACGGCCGCGGCGCGGTCGCCCGACAGGATGCTCGGCACGACGTCCGCCTGGCGCAGCGCGGCAATCGTGTCGGCGGCATCGGGGCGCAGCGCATCGGCGAAGCGGACGGTCATCGCCGGCGCGCCATCGATCGCGAGCTGGGTGGCGAGCGCACTGTCGGCTGTGGGCTGGGCTGGGCGGCCCAGCGTCACCCGGCGGCCTTCCCATTCGGCCTCGACGCCGAAGCCGGGGGTTTCGCGGATCGCTTCCACCGGGAGCGGCGTCACCCCCGCCGCGGGCAGGTCGCGGGTCAGTGCCTCGCTGAGCGGATGGCGACTGGCGCGCGCGAGCGCGAGCAGCAGCGCGCGTACGGTCGCGTCCGCCTCGTCCAGATTGGTCGCGACCGGGCGGCCGAGCGTCAGCGTCCCCGTCTTGTCGATCATCGCGCGGTCGGCCTCGGCCAGCCGTTCGAGCGCGGACCCGTCCTTCACCAGCACCCCGACGCGCATCAGCGTGCCCGCCGCGACGATCTGCGCCGCCGGCACCGCAAGGCCGAGCGCGCAGGGACAGGTGATGATCAGCACCGCGACCGCGATCAGCAGGCTGTGATGCCAGCCCGCCCCTGCGATCATCCACCCGGCGAAGGCGAGCAGCGCCAGCGTGTGGACCGCGGGCGCATAATAGCGCGCCGCGCGGTCGGCAATGCGGACGTAGCGCGACTTGCCCTGCGCCGCCTCGCCCATCAGCCGCGCGATGTCGGCGATCGCGGTGTCGGCGCCCGCCGCGATCACCCGGACGCGGATCGGCGCCTCGATATTCAGCGTCCCGGCGTGGACCGGATCGCCGAGCCCTACGGCCTGCGGCGCGCTCTCGCCGGTCAGCAGCGACAGGTCGATCCGGCTGGCGCCGCCAGCGATGACGCCGTCCGCCGACAGGCGCTCGCCCGCGGCGACCAGCATCACCATGCCGGGCTGGAGTGCAGTGGCGTCAACCCAGCGGCTCGTCTCGTCGGCGCCGACGACCATCGCGCCGGTCCCCATGTTGCGGAGCAGCGCGGTCACCCCGCCGCGCGCGCGGTCGCGCATCACGCTGTCGAGCCAGCGGCCGCAGAGCAGGAAGAAGAGCAGCATCACTACGCCGTCGAAATAGGCGTGGGGGCCGTGCGTCGCGGTTTCATAGAGGCTGAGCGCGGTCGCGATCAGCACGCCAATACTGATCGGCACGTCCATATTGGTGCGGCCGTGGCGCACCGCGCGCCACGCGGAGCGAAAGAAGCTGCGCCCGGCATAAGCCACCGTAGGCAGCGCGATCGCCGCCGACAGCCAGTGGAACAGGTCGCGCGTCGCGCCGCTCGCGCCCGACCACACCGACACCGACAGCAGCATGATGTTCATCATCGCGAAGCCCGCGACCGCGACCGCGCGCAGCAGCGCCCGGCTATCGGACGCGCCGCCATCGACCTCGGCGGGGCCGTCGCCGATCGGATGCGCCTCGAAGCCGAGCAGCGAGAAGGCGCTGATCAGTTCGGGCGTTTCGGCGTCGGGGGTGCAGGAGATATGCACGCGCTTTTCGGTGAAATTGACCCGCGCCGCCGCGATCCGCCGGTCGCGCACCAGCCCCTGTTCGAGCTTGGCGATGCAGCCCGCACAGCGGATGTCGGGCACCGCGAAATTGCGCTCGACGAGCAGGGCGGCGGCTTCGGTCATTTGAGGTCGATCCGGTAGCGGGCCTCGTCGGCGCCGCGATGCACCGACAGGTCGAGTTGCCAGCGCCCGGCGGGCAGCGCATCGAGCGAGCGCAACGCGCCGTCCGCCGCGGCGAAGAAGCGAATCGCGCGCGCGGGCGTGCGGCCGAGCGGGTGGCGAAGCGTCGCGACGACGCGCAGTCCGTCCACCGACGCGCCGTCCTTGCGGACGATCAGCCGGACGTGGCGGCTTTCGTCGACCGCGACGCTCTTGTCCCAGCCGAGCCGATCCTGCGCATCGGCGCGCGCGAGCCATTCATTATAATGCTGGCTCGCGACATAGCTGTTGTCGACGACGGTGCCGCCGAAGGTCGACAGCGCGAAGCTCGCCATCACCATATTGACGCCGATGACGGTGCCGAAGAAGGCGATCAGGATTATCGCCGCATGGCGCCCGGTGAAGGGCCCCTGCTCGCGCTTGTCGGTCATGGCTCGGTCCCCGGACGGTCGAACTGGATGGTCTCGCGGTCGCCGCGCGGATCGTCGTCGAGCGCGCGCACCGCGATGGTGAAATCCTGCCGCGCCGGTCCCGCGCCGGGCGCGACGACGAACAGCCGCGCGCTCGTCACGCTGTCGGGCGCCAGCGGCATGTGCAGGCTCTGCCGCGCCGTTTCGCGCGACCCGCCGTCGATCCACAATCGCGCCTCGGGCAGGCCGCTGACGCTGATTTCGACCCGGCGCGGCCTCAGCTCCATGTTGCGCAGCTTCAGCGTGTAATTGTTGCGGATCGCGCCGTCGGACAGCTGGACGTAGAGCGGGCTGCGCTCGTGCTGGACGGCAAGGTCGAGCCGGGTGCGCTGGCCGAGGGTGAAGAGCATCGCCAGCCCGATCGCGCCCCACAGGCCGAAATAGATCAGGGTGCGCGGGCGGAACAGCGTCTTGCGGATCGGCGGCGCGACCCCGCCCGCCTTTTCGGTGGCGGCGTCGTCGAGGGTGCAATAGTCGATCAGCCCGCGCGGGCGGCCGACCTGCGCCATCACGCTGTCGCAGGCGTCGATGCACAGCGCGCAGGTGATGCAGCCGATCTGCGGCCCTTCGCGGATGTCGATGCCGGTCGGGCAGACCGCGACGCACTGGTTGCAGTCGACGCAGTCGCCGAAGGCGCCGGGATTCTTCTCGGCCTTCTTGACGCTGCCGCGCGGTTCGCCGCGCCAGTCCTTGTAGGTCACGAGCAGCGATTTCTCGTCCATCATCGCGGTCTGGATGCGCGGCCAGGGGCACATATAGATGCACACCTGCTCGCGCAGGAAGCCGCCGAGGAGGAAGGTCGCCGCGGTCAGCACCGCGACGGTGACATAGGCGACCGGGGCCGCCTGTCCGGTCCAGAAATCGTGCGTCAGCGTCGGCGCGTCGGCGAAATACATGATCCACGCGCCGCCGGTCCAGAAGGCGACGGTCAGATAGATCGCATATTTCAGCGTTCGCTTGGCGATTTTCTCGGCCGTCCACGGCCCGTTCGCGAGACGGATCTGCGCGTTGCGGTCGCCGTCGATCAGCCGGTCGACATGCTGAAACAGGTCGGTCCACACCGTCTGCGGGCAGGCATAGCCGCACCAGGCGCGCCCGACCGCGCTGGTGACGAGGAACAGCCCAATCCCCGCCATGATGAGCAGGCCCGCGACATAATAGAATTCGTGCGGCCAGATTTCGATCTGGAACATGTAGAAGCGCCGGTTCGCAAGGTCGACGAGCACCGCCTGATCGGGCGCGTGCGGCCCGCGATCCCAGCGGATCCAGGGCGTAGCGTAATAGATCGCCAGCGTGACCGCCATGATCGCCCATTTGAAGCGGCGGAACGGGCCGTCCACCTTCTTGGGGTAAACGCCCTTTCGCGCCGCATAGAGCGACCCATGCTCGCCGGTCAGGTCGTCAGGGCTGACCATCGGCTCCCTGCCCTTCCGCGGCCGGCGCCGGCGCCTTCTCGCCGCCGCCGAGCGAATAGACATAGGCGGCGAGCATCTTGATCGTCGCGGGATCGAGCCGGCCGTTCCAGCGCGGCATCACGCCATTGCGCGGCTGGGTCACCGTCGCCGCGATACTCGCGCGGTCGCCGCCATATAGCCAGATGGCATCGGTCAGCTTCGGAGCGCCGACCGTGCGCCCGCCCTCGCCGTTCTCGCCGTGGCAGACGGCGCAGTTCGCCTCGAACAGCGTAGCTCCGCGCGCCGACGACGCGCTCGGCTTTTCCTGGCGGCTGATGACGCGGACATGGCTGACGACGTCGGCGATCTGCCCCGCGTCGAGGATGCCGTCGCGCCCGAAGGCGGGCATCAGGCTGGTGCGCGTCGCATCATGGTCGGGGTTCCGGATGCCGTGGGTGATCGTATATTCGATCGTGGAGAGGTCGCCGCCCCACAGCCAGTCGTCGTCGGTCAGGCTGGGATAGAGCTTCTTCACCCCCGCGCCGCCCGCGCCGTGACACTGGATGCAATGGACGCGAAAGGCCGCCGCGCCGCCCTGCACCGCCGCCTGCATCAGTACGGGCTTCGCGGGCAGGCCGGCAATAGGTGTTGCGGCGATCGCATTCATCACCGGTGCGCGGCGCGCCGCGTCGGCCTGCATCTCTACTTCGAGCTGGCCGCGGCTGGTCCAGCCGAGCACCCCCTCGGTCGCGCCATGGACCATCGGCCAGGCGGGGTAGAGGATGACATAGATGATGCCCCAGATGATCGTCGCATAGAGCGACCACAGCCACCAGCGCGGCATCGGCGTGTCGAGCTCCTCGATGCCATCCCATTCGTGGCCGGACGTGCTCGTGCCGGTCACTTCGTCGATGCGCTTATGATCGGCCATTGTCGTCGTCCTTGAAGATCATGTTCGCCGCTTCGTCGTGATGACGGCGCGCGCCCTTGCGAAAGGGCCAGGCGATGAAGAGGAGGAACATCGCCACCATGACGATCAGCCCCCAGCTGTCGGCGAAATGCCGCACTTCGTCATAGTTCATCGCGACGCCCCCGATGCTGCGGCGGGCACATGCGCCTGCTCCTGCGGCGCCGCCTTCTCGACATCGACAAGCGTGCCGAGCATCTGGAGATAGGCGATCAGCGCGTCCATTTCGGTCACGCGGCCGGGATCGCCGTCGAAATCGCGCACCTGCGCCTTGGGGTAACGCTTGACGAGGTCGCCGGCGCCCGCATCGGGATCGGCCTGCGCGCGGATGTCGTCGTTCGCCTTGGCAATGTCGGCCTTCGTATAGGGAACGCCGACGCGGTAGAGCGCGGTCAGGTCGCGCGCCATGTCGCTCGCCTCGAGGTCGCGATCGGCGAGGAAGGCGTAGCCGGGCATGATCGATTCGGGCACGACGCTGCGCGGGTCGATCAGATGCTCCTTGTGCCATTCGTCCGAATAGCGGCCGCCGACGCGCGCAAGGTCGGGTCCGGTGCGCTTCGACCCCCATTGGAAGGGGTGGTCGTACATGCTCTCCGCCGCCAGGCTGTAGTGACCATAGCGTTCGACCTCGTCGCGGAACGGGCGGATCATCTGGCTGTGGCAGGTATAGCAGCCCTCGCGGATATAGATGTTGCGCCCCGCGAGTTCGAGCGGCGTATAGGGCCGCATCCCGTCGACCTTCTCGATCGTGTTGTCGATCCAGAACAAGGGCGCGATCTCGACGATGCCGCCGATCGCGACGGCGATCAGCGAGAAAAAGCCGAGCAGGCTGACGTTGCGTTCCAGCTTCTTGTGGCTGAAACGCTTTTCGGCGGGTTGGGTCGCCATGGCCTCTGGCTCCTTATTCGGCGGGAACGGGCGCGAGCGGACGATCCGCGGCGGCGTTATAGGGGGTCTCCGTCATCGGCTTTTCCGCGCGGACCGCGCCCGCGAGCGTCGCCCAGACGTTGAAGACGAGCAGCAGGAAGCCGGCGAGATACATCGCCCCGCCCGCGGCGCGGATCAGATACATCGGGTGCATCGCCGCGACGGTCTCGGCAAAGCTGTAGACGAGGTAGCCGTCGGCGCCATATTCGCGCCACATCAGCCCCTGCATGATGCCCGCGACCCACATCGAGGCGGCGTAGAAGACGATCCCCAGCGTCGCGAGCCAGAAGTGCCAGTTGACCATGCGCAGCGAATAGAGGCGCGGCCGCCCCCACAGGCGCGGCACCAGATAATAGACCGCGGCGAAGGTAATCATGCCGTTCCAGCCGAGCGCCCCGGCGTGGACGTGCGCGATCGTCCATTCGGTATAGTGGCTGAGGCTGTTGAACGCCTTCACCGACAGCATCGGCCCCTCGAAGGTCGCCATGCCATAGAAGGCGAGCGCGACGACCATCATGCGGATGATCGGGTCGGTGCGGATCTTGTCCCACGCGCCGTTCAGCGTCATCAGCCCGTTGATCATGCCGCCCCAGCTCGGCATCCACAGCACGACCGAGAACACCATGCCCAGCGTCTGCGCCCAGTCGGGCAGCGCGGTGTAGTGAAGGTGGTGCGGCCCCGCCCAGATATAGAGGAAGATCAGCGACCAGAAGTGGAGGATCGACAGGCGATAGCTGTAGATCGGCCGTTCCGCCTGCTTGGGCACGAAATAATACATCATCGCGAGGAAGGGCACGGTCAGGAAGAATGCGACCGCATTATGCCCGTACCACCATTGCGTCAGCGCATCCTGCACCCCCGCGAAGGCCGAATAGCTCTTCGACCCGAAGATCGTCGCCGGCACCGCCAGATTGTTGACGATGTGGAGCATCGCGATGGTGACGATGAAGCTGAGGTAGAACCAGTTGGCGACGTAGATATGCGGCTCGCGGCGTTTGACGATCGTGCCGACGAAGACGACGAAATAGACGACCCAGACGATCGTTAGCCACAGGTCGACATACCATTCGGGCTCGGCATATTCGCGCGCTGCCGTGACGCCCATCAGATATCCGGTGGCCGCGAGCACGAGGAAGAGTTGATAGCCCCAGAAGACGAAGCGGGCGGCGCCGGGGAGGGCGAGTCGCGCGCGGCAGGTGCGCTGGACGACATAGAAGCTCGTCGCGATCAGCGCATTACCGCCGAAGGCGAAGACGACCGCGGACGTGTGCAGCGGGCGCAGCCGCCCGAAACTGGTATATTCAAGCCCCAAGTTAAGCGCCGGAAAGGCGAGCTGCAGCGCGATATAGAGGCCGACCGCGAGACCCGCGACGCCCCAGAAGATGGTGGCGATGACGCCCCAGCGCACCGGATCGTCGTCATATACGCCCTGATCGGGCGGCATCTTGAGGAGGCCGCGCGCCATCCTAGCATAGTCGGCGCGCGACATGCGGGTCCACAATATGATCAGGCAGGTGACCGCGACGATGACCATATGCACCGCAAAGGGCGTGTCGACGGCCAGCGCCGCAAAGACCAGCGCCAGCAAGGCGAGCCCGAACCAGCCGCCTGCTTCGAAAACCAGATCGTCCATCATCGCGAATCCCCATTCGGCGCGGCTCCATCGGCCGCGCTCATCCAGCCCCATGACCGCGAGCGCGGCCCGGAACATTGACCTGGATCAACGAAAAATGCTGCGACGCATCAATGGGACGATTTGTCCCAGGCCGCGGCGGGAAAGCGCGACTTGGAGGGGTGCGATTTATCTGACCGAGAAGCAGGTCAGCCCGCGATGGCCTCCATCGCCGCGCGGTCGTTGATCACGATCTCGCGGCGCGACGGCAGGTCGAGCAGGCCTTCGGCGCGCATCCGGGTGAGCTGGCGGCTGGTCGTCTCGATCGTCAGCCCCAATATGTCGGCGATCTGCTGGCGGCCGAAGGGCAGCTCGAATCCGCTCTGCGGCCCGCCGCCGCACCCCTGACCCGACAATCGCTCGGACATTTCGAGCAGGAAGGAGGCGACCTTCTCTTCCGCCGACTTGCGGCCGAGTAGCATCATCCAGTGCCGCGCCCGGTCGAGCTCGTCGAGCGTGCGGCGCAGCAGCTTGTGCTGCAAATCGGGGTGCGCGTTCGCGAAATCGTCGAAGCTCTTGCGATTGAAGATGCAGATCTCGGCATCGGTCATCGCGGTGACGCTGTAGGGGCTTTCCTTGCCGAACGGGCGGCCGATGAAATCGGACGGAAAGACGATGCCGACGATCTGCTCGCGCCCTTCGGCGGCCGCGAGGACCAGCTTCAGTACGCCGTCGAGGACATTGGCGACGACCGGCGCGTCGTCGCCTTCCCACATCAGGGTCTGCCCCGCATTGACGCGATGATTCCGGCCGAGTTTGCCGAGCAGCGCGAGTTCTTCGGCATCGAGGCTTGCGCAGATCGCCCGGTTACGGACGACGCAGGAGGCACAGTCGGTCACCTTCCCGCCATAATCGACTGCGGTCCCCGTGGGAAGGGACGATGGAGCGAAGAGCGCGCCGGTCATGCCGCGCCAGCACCGGGCGCGGGCCGCACCGCCATCGGGACATAGACGAGCAGGAACAGCAGGAACGCCGCCGCCCACAGCCCGCCCGCGGCCGCGATGACTCGCATATAGTCGAACGGCAGGAGCGGCGCGATCACGCGCAGCAGCGCGCCCGCGTGGACGAGGATATAGATGAGCACGGTCGCGCGGTCGGCCTCGATCGGGCGGCCGGTGTGGCCGCGCGTCGCGCGCGTCATCACCGCCAGCGTCATCGCGCCCATCGCCCCGGCGCCGAGCGCATGCACCGCGCTCGACACCGGCAGGAGCGGATACAGCATCGCGCTGCCGAGCAGGATCAGCCCGGCCGGGAGCCAAGCGTAGGAGAGGTGGAGGACAAAGACGAGCGGATCGCTGAGCGCCTTCAGCCCCGCCCAGCGCGCGAGGCGAACGAACTGAAGCGCGCCCGCCGCGATCAGCAACCCGGCTGCGACGTGGTTTGCAGGGCCGGCAACCCATGCCGCGAGCGCCAGCGCCGTCATCCCGATCACGACCATGTCGAAGCGGTTCGGCAAGGTCGGCAGCCCCTCGCCCTTCCGCTGCCGCATCAGCCAGTTGCGCGTAAAGGCTGGGGTAATGCGGCCGCCGATCAAGGAGATCAGCAGCAGGACCAACGCAAAGCCCATATGCACGCCGAGCGCGGGGTCGGCGAGCGCGCCCAGCATCGCGGCATGATCGAGCACGCAGGCGACCGCGAACAGGAAGAGGATTATCAGGATCGGCTTGTTCCGGTTGCCCGAGACGAAAACCTCACGCGCCGCATAGGCGAGCAGGACCAGCAGATAGAGTGTGTCGAGCGCCGCGCCGACGAGCGGCGGCACCGTCACCGAAAAGAGGATCGCCAGCCGCGCCGCCAACCACAGCCCACCGACCGCCGCGACCCGCCAGCCCGTCACCGTCGGCCGCCCGGTCCAGTTGGGCATGGCGGCGCTGACGAAGCCCCCGATCACCGCGCCGAGATAGCCGAACAGCATCTCGTGCTGGTGCCAGGCGAGCGGGTCCATCGCGATCGGCAGCGTCCAGCGCCCACCGAGCGCGCCGACCCACAGGGTCACGACGATCACCGCCCAGGCCGCGCCACATCCGAACAGCAGGCGATAGCCGCCGCGCAGCCACAGCGGCGATCCCGCGCCCGCGCCTCTTGCGGCCGCCGCCGTGCTCATGCCCGCGTGCCCTGCCGCCACAGGCCGAGGATCACGACCTGCCACGCGACCGCGATCGCGCCGACGATGAACACGACGTCGCCGAAGGTGCGGACCCAGCGCAGCGTTTCGAGGAAGTCCTGCTGGAGGAACGCATCGCTGCGCGCATACCACATGCCGGTGGTCACGCTCGCCTCGAACTGGAACAGGCCGACCGGCAGCAGGCTGGTGAAGATCATCAGCACCAGCCCCGCGTTGAGCCCCCAGAAGCCGAGACGCATCAGCCCCTCGCTGAACGCGATCTCCGGCCGGATATAGCGCAGCACCAGCAGCGTGAAGCCGAGAGCAAGAAAGCCATAGACTCCGAACAGCGCCGCATGGGCATGGACCGCGGTGGTGTTGAGTCCCTGGAGGTAGAAGAGCGCGACGGGGGTGTTGATCATGAAGCCGAAGACCCCGGCGCCGAGCATGTTCCAGAAGGCGACCGCGACGAAGCATATTAAGGGCCAGCGCAGCGCGCGCATCCACGGCGCGCGGTCGCGCAGGCTCCAATGCTCCCACGCCTCGTATCCGAGCACGATCAGCGGCACGACCTCTAGCGCGCTGAACGCCGCGCCGACCGCCATCACCGGGGTCGTGGTTCCCGAGAAATAGAGATGGTGAAAGGTGCCCGGCACCCCGCCGACCATGAACAGCGAGGCCGAGGCGAGGCTGGCCGCGGTCGCGATCCGCTTCGACACCAGCCCCATCGACACAAAGATGAAGGCGATGGCGGCGGTCGCAAACACCTCGAAAATGCCCTCGACCCACAGGTGGACGACCCACCAACGCCAATATTCCATGATCGTGATGTGGGTGCGCTCGCCATAGAAGAGGCCCGAGCCGTAGAAAAGCCCGATCGCGACCGTCGAGACGGTGAGCAGCGCGAGCAGATTCTTGTCGCCACCTTCCTTGCGGCGCAGCGCGGGCAGCATGCAGCGCAGCATAAGCACCAGCCAGAAGAGCAGTCCCGCGAACAATGCGATCTGCCAGACGCGCCCGAGGTCGATGAACTCATAGCCCTGATGCCCGAGCCAGAAGCCGAGCCCGTCGGGCATCGCCTGCGCGATCGAGAGGTAATGGCCCGCGAACGATCCGACGACGACCAGGATCAGCGCCCAGAAGAGCAGGTCGACCCCCAGCTTCTGATGCTTCGGATCGTCGCCGTGGATGACTGGTCCAAGGAACAGCCCAGCCGCGAGAAACGCCGTCGCGATCCACAGCACCGCGCTCTGCACATGCCAGGTGCGGGTCAGCACATAAGGGAACCACTGCGACACGTCGATGCCGTAGAAGCTCTGCCCCTCTATCGTGTAATGCGCGGTGAAGCCGCCGATGAACACCTGAAAGACGAACAGCGCCAGCACCACGAACAGATATTTGCCGAGCGCGCGCTGCGACGGGGTGAGTGCCGCAAGCGTCAGCGGATCCTTGTCCGCGGCGACGAGCGGCGTGTCGTCGTGGCGGCGCAGGAAGGCCCAGCCCCAGATCAGCGCCCCGACACCCGCGATCAGGATAACGACGCAGGCGAGCGACCAGAGGATATTCTCGGGCGTCGGCTGGTTGCCGATCAGCGGTTCGGGCGGCCAGTTGTTGGTATAGGTGGCGACCGTTCCCGGCCGCTCGGTCGACGCCGCCCACGCGGTCCAGAAGAAGAAGTCGGCCAGCGCCGCGCGCTTCGCGGCGTCGGGCAGCGTCCCCTCCTTCATCGCATAATTGTCGCGCATCGCGCGCAGCGCGGGGTCGCTGCCATAGAGCTTGCCATAATGGGCGGCGGTCAGCGCGGCCGCGCGGGCGCGGTGGTCCGACACGGTGACGACACCCGTCGCCGGATCGAGGGCGTTATGCCGATATTCATGCTTGAGCCGATGGGTCAGCGCCGCCTTCTGCTCAATGTCGAGAGTGTCGAACGGCTTGCCATAGCTTTCTTCCGCCGCGAGGCTCAGCCAGGCGGTCAGTTCGCGGTGCAGCCAGTCGGCCGACCAGTCGGGCGCCTGATAGGCGCCGTGCCCCCAGATCGAGCCGAGCTCCATTCCGCCGGTGCTCTGCCACGCCGCCTGCCCCGCCATGATGTCTTCGCGCATCATCAGCACCTCGCCCGAGGCGGTGACGACCTGTTCCGGGATGGGCGGCGCCTTGCGATAGACCTCGACTCCCGAAATGCCGAGGATGGCGAAGGTCACAGTCAGGACCGCGATCAACGTCCACCAGAGCTTGCGATATTCGCCCATTGCCTCCCCGTCGTTTCAGGAATTCGTGTCAGTCTGCCGCGCGTTCGTCGAACAGGATCGTCAGCAACAGCGACGTGTCCGCGATCGCCTTGATCGCGTGCCGTGCCCCCAGATCGAGGAACAGCCAGTCGCCGGTCTGCAACTCTGCCGAAACTTCGCTTTCGATACGTACGTGTCCCGCGACGCAATAGAGCGTCAGCGACCCCGCAACGCTGTGCGGCGCGATCGACTGACCGGTGCGCACCACCAGATGGATCGCCTCGAAGGACGGAGTGCGGGCCAGCGCCGCCGTCGTAATTGCGCGAAGGTCGAGCGCGCCAAGGCGCGCCACTTCACCGGGGCCGCAATGATGCAGTGCCATGCTCAATGCTCCCGGGGCCGGGCGCGGCGGACGAGGGTGCGCAGCCATCGGCCGACAGCTTTCGCAAGGCCATCACCGCCGACATGGCGCACGCGGCGCGTATCGAGCGGCCCCGATCCGATCACTTCGCCGCATTCCGGGCAGAACATCGTCTATCCTCCATGGGTCGGCCCCTCGCCGTGTCCGGAGGATAGCAGAATCGACGGCGACGAATTTGCGCTGGATCAAACTTCTCCCCTTCGCGCCGCAGCGAGCCTAGAAAGTCATATGGCTGCCCCGATTCCCATCGATGCGAAAATGCTCGCCGACGTCGCGCTGCTGGCCGCGCTGCCGCCCGCCGTGCTTGAAGAAGCTGCCGGACTGGCGCGAGCGCGGCCGCTTGAGCGCGCCGTGCGGATTTTCGATCAGGGTGAGCGCGCCGGACGCGCCCATGCCCTGCTGTCGGGCTGCGTGCGCATCACGCAATCGGGCAGCGACGGCGAGGAGATTCTCGTCCGCCTCATCGGTCCCGGCGAGATCTTCGGCTGCGTCCCCGTTCTAACCGACGGTCTCTATCCCGCTGACGCGACCTCGATGGTCGCTTCCCTCGAACTGAGCTGGGACCCCGCCGATCTGCTCGCGCTGATGAAGCGTCATTCGCAGGTCGCGATCAACATGGTCGCGATCGTCGGCAAGCGGCTAGGCGAAGCGCAGGAGCGGCTGCGCGAACTGGCGACGCAAAGCGCCGAGCGCCGCGTCGCGCACGTGCTCCTGCGGCTGCTCGACCAAACCGGGGTCCACACCGGGGAGGGCATGCGAATCGGATTTCCGCTGCGGCGCAAGGATATCGCGGATATCGCTGGTACGACGCTACACACCGTCAGTCGCTTCGTCGCGGACTGGGAGCGCCGGGGCATGTTGATCAGCAGGCATCAACGGCTGACTATTTTGTCTCCCGAAAAAATCTACCGGATTGCAGAAGGGTCGGCCACGTAGATACCGGTGGAGTTGCAGCGAAGGAAGGCGCGATCCCGTGAAATGCCGATCAGGCCCTCCGCCTTGAATCCGCTGCAAACGCTCAACTTTCCTCTCGCAAGAAGGAATCAAATGACCGTTTCCAGCGAGTTATAATATAGGTGCGCCCGCGAACCCGGGGACACCTTTGTTGGCGGTTCTGGCCGATTCCGGTTGGGCAGCTTTCGACCGTCGATCCAAGAAAGCAGACAATCCGGTCGAGGACCCAAACGGAACAAGTCCGCTATCACTGCGGCCGCCGTCCCGTCGAAGCCCGCCATTGGCGCGGCGAAAGTCCAAACATCTGGCTGTGCCAGCGCGTATAGGCCCCGATCGACCCATAGCCGAGCATTTCGGCGACGTCGGTGATCCGGGTGCGCGGGTTGGCGAGATATTGGGTGGAAAGTTGCATGCGCGCGCGATTGAGCAGTTCGCTGAAGCTGGTTCCGTCGGCGTCGAGCATCCGCTGCAGCGTGCGGACCGTGGTTCCCATTGATTCCGCGCAATATTGGATCGTCGCCCGGCCCGAAGGCAGCAGAAGCATGATCATCTGCTCGACCTCCTGCGAAGCGGTCCGCATCGCCGGGCTCATGACCGACGAGATCAGCTCGCGCGCGTGGCTCGCCAGTGCCGAATCGGCGCGCGCTGCCGGCCGGTCAAGATCGGCCCCGGCGATGACAAGCCCGTTGAACTCGCAATCGAACTCGATCGTACAGCGGAACAGGCGCCGATAGACCGCCATGTCGGCGGCGGGCGGCTTTTCATGCGCAAAGCAGACCGACAGCGGCGCCCACGTATCGCCGAGAACGGTCGCGCAGACGCGCGCAAGAACGCCGAGCGCGAGGTCCGACGACTGGCAGTGCGGTTCAGGGCTGCTCAGCGCGAAATGCTCGCGCAGTATGATTTCCTCGCCGAATGTCTCGATCTGCAGAGCGAGGGTCGAATTGATCCGGTTGCGAAACTCGGTGAGCGCCTGGAGCGCGAGGCGGAGCGTCGGCTGGTGCGCGATAAGCAGGCTGGCGACGCCGAGATTGGCGAGTGCGCGCTCCTCGGCCATACGCAGCCCGAGCGTCGCGCAGCCGGTCGCCTCGGCGCTGCGTTCGAGAAGGCGCATCGTCGCGCGCGCCGAGATCAATTGTTCGGGGTTCGCGAGCAGTTCGGGCGACAGGCCGCATTCGCGCAACAGAGGCCGCGGGTCAGCGCCCAGTCCCTGCATCGTTGGGAAATAGCCGGTCAGCGCCGCAACGCGGACGAGTTCGGCCACGCTCTTCTCCCCTGATCGCGCCCATTGGCGTACAATGCCAAAAGTATGTCACGAAATGTGAAAAGCGCAACCACACTTTGCCCTAGACCCATCGAAACGGGAGAGTGTGAGATGGCCAAAGCCGTTCGCTTTTATGAGGTTGGTGGACCCGAAGTGCTCCGGATCGAGGATGTCGCGATAGGCGAGCCCGGTCCGGGCGAGGTCCGTGTCCGCCATGCCGCCGTCGGCTGCAACTTCGCCGACACCTATTTCCGTTCGGGCTATTACCCCGCCCCGCTTCCCGCCGGGATCGGCGTCGAGGGCGCCGGGGTCATCGAAGCGGTCGGCGAAGGCGTGACCGGCTTCGCGTCCGGCGACCGCGTCGCCTATAATGGTAGCCCGCTCGGCGCCTATAGCGAAGCGCGCGTCATGCCCGCCGCACCGCTGTTCAAGCTTCCCGACGGCATCGCGATCGAGGATGCCGCCGCATCCACCATGCGCGGCCTGTCGGCGACCTATTGGCTCGCCAAGACCAATCCGGCGATGAAGGCGGGCGACACGATCCTGCTCCATGCCGCCGCCGGCGGCGTCGGCCTGCTGGCGGTACAGCTCGCCAAGCTGATGGGGCTGCGCGTCATCGGCACCGTGTCGAGCGAAGCGAAGGCCGAAAAGGCGCTTTCGCTCGGCTGCGACGAGATTATCTTCTACCGCCGCGAGGATGTCGCGGCGCGGGTCAAGGAATTGACCGACGGCGAAGGCGTGACGACGGTGTTCGACAGCGTCGGCAAGGATACGTTCGAGAGCTCGCTCAAATCGCTGAAGCGCCGCGGCGTCCTCGCCGCCTGCGGCACCGCGTCGGGGCCCTTCCCGCCCGTCGATGCCTTCCAACTGCTGATGCAGGGGTCGGTTTATGTCACCCGCCCCGGCTTCGCGGATTATTATGCCGATCCGGCCGAACGCGCCGAACTGTCGGACCTGTGGTTCGGTCATCTCGCTGCGGGCCGCGTCAAGGTCGAGATCGGCCAGCGCTACGCGCTCGATGACTGTGTCGCTGCACATCGCGAACTCGAAGCCGGCCAAACGATCGGATCATCCATCTTTGTGCTCTGAGGGAGAGAGGCGATGAAGATCGAGAAGCTCACCTGTCATATCGGCGCCGAGATCAGCGGCGTTGATCTCGCCGAAGCGGCGCGTAGCGACGATCTGTTCGGCGAAATCCGCGCCGCGCTGATCGAGCATAAGGTGTTGTTCCTCCGCGATCAGGACATCACGCGCACCGACCATGTCGCCTTCGCGAGCCGCTTCGGCGCGCTCGAAGATCATCCGGTGGTCGGCAGTGATCCCGATCATCCGGGGCTCGTCCGGATCTACAAGGATGAGACGTCGCCCCCCGACCATTATGAGAATAGCTGGCATTGCGACGCGACCTGGCGCGACGCGCCGCCGCTCGGCGCGGTGCTGCGCTGCATCGCCTGCCCGACGGTCGGCGGCGACACGATGTGGGCGAATATGGCGAAGGCCCATGCCGACCTGCCCGAGCATGTGAAAGAAGTGATCGCGCCGCTGAAAGCACGCCACTCGATCGAGGCGAGTTTCGGCGCGCGGATGAGCGAGGAGCAGCGCCACGCGCTGAAGGCGCGCTTTCCCGACGCCGAGCATCCGGTCGTCCGCACTCATCCCGAAACGGGCGAGAAGATCCTGTTCGTCAACGGCTTCACGACCCATTTCACCAATTTCCATACAGCCGACAATGTTCGCTACGGCCAGGATTATGCGCCCGGGGCGAGCCAGCTTCTCGCCTTCCTCATCGGCCGCGCCGAGATCCCCGAATATCAGGTGCGCTGGCGCTGGCAGCCGAACAGCGTCGCGATCTGGGATAACCGGTCGACCCAGCATTACGCCGTCATGGATTACCCGCCCACGATCCGCCGCATGGAGCGCGCGGGGATCGTCGGCGATCGCCCCTTCTGAAGTCAGCCCTACCTGGAGAACCATGATGCAATTTCTCGACGATTCGCTCTTGCCGCAAAATCAGCACAAGCTGGTCATCACCGCCGCGCCCTATGGACCGCAATGGATGCCCGAGGATTTCGCCGAGGACATACCTCTGACGTTCGAGGACCAGGTTCAAAAGGCCGTCGATTGCTATAATGCCGGCGCGACCGTGCTGCATTTTCACGCCCGGGAGATGGACGGTCACGGGTCTAAGCGAATGAGCTTCTTCAATGAACTGATCGCGGAAATACGCACCCGAGTGCCCGACATGATCATCCAGGTCGGCGGCTCGATCTCGTTCGCGCCGGAGAATGACGAAGAGGGTGCTGAAGCCAAATGGCTGTCCGACGAAGCCCGTCACATGCTCGCCGACCTGAACCCCTCGCCCGAGCAGGTGACGATCGCGGTCAACACCACGCAGATGAACATCATGGACCTGATGGATCCGAAAGAACTCGGCGACACGACTCTTTTCCATCCTGCCATGTATCAGGCATACCGCGAGATGGTTGTCCCGGCAGGTCCGCAGTGGGTGGAGGAGCATATCCGCCGGCTCACCGGGGCGGGTATCCAGCCGCATTTCCAGCTGACCTGCATGCCCGACATGGAAACGGTCGAGCGACTGGTGCGGCGCGGGCTCTACAAGGGGCCGCTCAACCTGACCTGGGTCGGCATTGGCGGCGGCTTCGACGGGCCGAACCCCAACAATTTCATAGAGTTCATCCGTCGCGCCCCCGACGGATCGACAGTTACGCTTGAATCACTGATGGGCCATTGCCTGCCGATCAATACCATTGCGATCGCGATGGGAATGCATGTGCGCTGCGGGATCGAGGACAATATTTACAATACCAAGGGCGACAAGATGGGTTCGGTTGCACAGATCGACCAACTGGTGCGCATCTCACGCGAGCTGGGACGCGAGATTGCAAATGGGGAGGAAGCTCGCCAGATCTACCGCATTGGCGTGCAGTATAATTCGACCGAAGAGACGCTCGCCAAGCTTGGCATGGCGCCGAACCGCAAGCCCGGCCAGCGCGCGCTGCCGCTGCGCTACGCGGCGTGAGGCGGGAGCGGGATGATGGCTTTCGGAGGCGAGACAACGATCCTCTTCGTTCCCGGCCTCAGGGACCATGTCGAGGATCATTGGCAGGCCCATGCCGCGCGGGCGATCCCCGGCGCCGTGACGGTCGCGCCGCTCGCCGCCGACCGGCTCAGCCGCGCGGGGCAAGTGGCGGCGCTCGACGCCGCGCTCCGCGCGATCCCCGACGCGGTGGTAATCGTCGCGCATAGCGCCGGATGCCTGACAACCATGCATTGGGCGCTCGCGCCGACGAGGCCGATCCGCGCGGCACTGCTCGTCACCCCCGCCGACATCGAAAACCCGCTGCCTGGGGGTTATCCCGAACCGGAAGTACTCAAGGCGGGCGGCTGGTTTCCGATCCCGAAGAAGCCCGTGCCCTTCCCGGCGATGGTCGTGGCGAGCCGCAACGATCCGCTCGCCGCCTTCGATCGCGTAGCGGGCTTTGCCGACGCATGGGGTGCGGCGCTGCACGATGCCGGCGAGGTCGGGCACCTCAACCCGGCGGCGGGCTATGGTCCGTGGCCCCAGCTTGCCGACCTGCTGGGTGAGTTGGCCGATCATGCGCGGAGCACCGTGCGATGAGCGCGACCCCGGTCAGCGACGCGATGCGCGCGGGCGGCCAGTGGAACGCCGCGTGGGACGAGATGGCGGCGCTCGACCCCGAATGGCTCGAAACCTTCCTCGCCGCGGGCACGCTGCCGCTGCGGCGCGGGGTGCTCGATCCCAAGATTTACGAATTTCTGGCGATCGCGGTCGATGCCTCGTGCACCCACATGTATGTGCCGGGTACGCGCCGTCACATCGCCGCCGCGCTCGACAAGGGCGCAACGCCCGAGGAAGTGATGGCGGTGCTCGAAGCCGTCGCGGTGCTCGGTCTCCATTCGGTGGCGCTCGGCGCGCCGATGCTGGTCGAAGAAATGAAGGCGCGCGGGCTTCCGATGCCCGGCACGGCGCAGGATTGACATGAACGCGCCGGCCGGCTTCTCGACATCCAGGTGGAGGTGGTCGTGGCGGTAATGGCACCCACGGCGAGCGGCGACATCGCAGCAGCCGGCCCACGGGATACGACGCCCTATGGCTGGATCGTCTTCGCGTTGAGCTTCGGGCTTCTCATCTCCGACTATATGGCGCGGCAGGTGCTCAACGCAGTCTTCCCGCTGCTCAAGGCCGAATGGGCGCTGACCGATACCGAGCTCGGACTTCTGTCGGGGGTCGTCGCGCTGATGGTCGGTCTGCTCACCTTCCCGCTGTCGCTCGCCGCCGACCGTTGGGGCCGTGTACGCAGCCTTGCAATCATGGCGGCCTTGTGGAGCGTCGCGACGCTCTTTTGCGCGATTGCGGCGAGCTATCAGCAAATGCTGGCTGGACGGATCATGGTCGGCGTCGGCGAAGCCGCCTATGGCAGCGTCGGCATCGCTGTCGTGATTAGCGTCTTTCCACAGCGGCTGCGCGCGACCCTGTCGGCCGCCTTCATGGCGGGCGGGCTGTTCGGTCAAGTGCTCGGCGTTGCGATCGGCGGAGAGATCGCCGCGAGTCACGGCTGGCGCGCGGCCTTCGCTGCAATCGGTATCGGCGGCCTCATGCTTGCGATCATCTATCCGCTTGTGGTTCGAGAGAAGCGGATCGCCGCGATCGCCGGATCGACCGCGCGCGTTGCCAATTCGTCCGGCGCCGAACCGCGCGCCTCGCTGCGCGCGCTCTTCGCGAACCGCAGCGTCCGCCTCGCCTATTGCGCGAGCGGCATCCAGCTCTTCGCCGCGGGCGCGCTTCCCGCTTGGCTACCGAGCTATTTCAATCGCTATTATGCGATGCCGGTCGATGCCGCGGGCCGGATGGCGGCGATTTTCCTGTTGATCTGCGGCTGCGGCATGGTGCTGTGCGGCATCGCGAGCGACCGCGCCGCGCAGGGCCGGCCCGACCGCAAAATCTTGCTCGCCTCGGGCTATGGCCTCGGCAGCGCGATCATGCTGTGCCTCGCGCTGATGCTTCCCCCCGGATTGCCGCAGCTCGTGCTGCTCGGCATAGCAATGTTTCTCGTTGCCGGAACCACCGGGCCAGCGGGAGCGATGGTCGCGAACCTCACCCCCGCTGCGCTCCACGGATCGGCCTTCGCGACGCTGACGCTCGCGCACAACCTCCTCGGGCTCGCGCCGGGACCGATTCTGACCGGGCGCATCGCCGACACGATCGGGTTGCTCGACGCGCTGCGTTTCCTGCCGGTCGCCACCGTCATCGCCGCGTTCCTCTTCCTCGCCGCGCGGCGGACCTATCTCGCCGACCTCAGAGCGGTCGTACCCCCAGCTTAGGAATCAGCATCATGCCATCACTCGCTGCGCGCGCCGCTGCCCCGGCGCCGGGCCTTGCCGTCGCGCTCGTCGTCGCCGCGACCGCCACATTCCTCTCCGAACATTATGACGCGCCGGTCATGCTCTATGCGCTGCTGCTCGGTATGGCGCTCAACTTCGTGACCGAAGCACCGCGCGGTCAGGCCGGGATCGATTTCGCCGCCAAGGGGCTGATGCGCGCCGGCGTCGCCCTGCTCGGCTTCCGTATCGGCTGGGATCAGGTGTCGGCGCTTGGTTGGGGGCCGGTGGTCATGGTCGGGACGCTTGTCGGCGCGACGATCCTAATCTCGACCTTCGCCGCGCGCGCGATGGGCTTCAACCCGCTGTTCGGCTTCCTCTCGGGCGGAGCGACCGCGATCTGCGGCGCCTCGGCTGCGATGGCGCTCTCCGCAGCCTTGCCCCCGAACGACCGGAAGGAGCAGGCGACGCTGTTCACCGTGATCGGTGTGTCGGCGCTGTCGACGACGGCGATGGTTCTCTATCCGCTCATCACGCGCGCGCTGGGGCTCAGCGATCATACCGCGGGCGTCTTTATTGGCGCGACGATCCACGACGTCGCGCAGGTCGTCGGCGCGGGCTATGCGATTTCTCCCGATGCGGGTGACACCGCGACGATCGTCAAGCTGCTACGCGTCGCGATGCTGCTGCCGGTGATCCTCGTCGCCGGGCAGATCAGCAGACGCGAGGCCGGGGCAGCCGGGACGGAGCGGCCGTCGCTGCTGCCATGGTTCGTCGTCGCGTTTGTGGCGTTGGTCGCGCTGAACAGCTTCGTTGCGCTGCCCGCAGCGGTAACCGAGGCGGGGAAGCTGCTGTCGAGTTGGTTCCTCGTCACCGCAATCGCCGCGATCGGTATGAAGACCCGGCTCGGCGATCTTGTGCAGGTCGGCTGGCAGCCCGTCGCGCTTATGGTCGGCGAGACGGTGCTGCTCGCGGCGATGGTGCTCGGCTGGCTCGCGCTCACGCCGCTGTGACGCGCATTGCAAAAATCCTGTCGTGAAATGTGAAATACCGCCCCGGGCGCCTCGATAGCCTCCGGCCAAATACAACAACGAATCATCTTGGGAGGGACGTATGAAGACGATTGCCTACACCAGCCTTGCCGCCTTCGCCGCCGCGCTTGCAGCCACACCGGCCGCGGCGCAGGACAACACATCCGCCGACAGCGCGACCGACATGGGCGACGCGATCGTCGTCACCGCGCAGAAGCGCGCCGAAAATATCCAGGACGTCCCGATCTCGATTGCGGCGGTCAGCGGCGAGACGATGGAAAGCGCCAACGTGTTGACCGTCATGGACCTCGGCCGCGTCGCGACCAATTTCCAGACGGTGCGCTCATCGAACACCGGCTCGACGCGCATCGGGATCCGCGGCGTCGGCAGCCTCGCCAACACGCTGATCGAACCGAGCGTCGCGGTGTTCGTCGACGGCGTCTATGTTCCGCGCTCGGGCTCGATCCTCGGCGCCTTCCTCGACATCGACGGCGTCGAGGTGCTGCGCGGGCCGCAGGGCACGTTGTTCGGGCGCAACGCCAGCGTCGGCGCCCTGTCGATCCGAAGCGCGCTGCCTGAAAACGAGTTTTCGGGTCAGGTTTCGGCCGAAGCCGGCTCGTTCGACCGCTACAAGCTGTCAGGGCACGTCAATATCCCGCTCGGCGAGAACGTCTCGGCACGCGTCGCCGCCATGGGGCAATGGTATCACGGCCCGTGGAAGAACCGCTACGACGGCAAGACCTATGGCGGGTCGGACGATGTCGCGGTGCGCGGCACGGTGAAGGCCGAATTCGGCGATCTCGAATGGATCGTGCGCGGCGATTACACGCGACTCGACGGCGACGGCGTCGTCAATTTCGACTTCGACCCCGCCTCGGTTGCCCCCGCGCGGCTCGCCTTCCTGCAAGGGGCGTTCAGCGGCGGCCCCGACACCAATTTGAGTGATCGGGTAATGAACCAGTCGGTCGCATCGGGCCTGCTCGACAAGAATTGGGGCGTGTCGAGCACCGCCTCGCTCGATATCGTCGGCGGATCGACGCTGCGGCTGATCAACAGCTACCGCAAATGGACGAACGACCAGCTTGATGGCGACATCGTCTTCCTCCCCGTTCCGCTCGCGACGCGGCGCAGCCTCTTCGATTCGGGAAGCTGGAACCACGAGGTCCAGTTCATCTCGCCCGAGCGCGAATGGCTGAGCGGCCATTTCGACATGGTTGCGGGTCTCTATTATTTCGAGGAGAAGTTCGCGCTCGGCGAGCAGCTCAACATGAACTCACAGTTCTGCAACGTCCTGGTCCCCGCGGGGCCGGGCCGCACCGCCTGCGCAGCCTATTACGCGAGCACCAGCGGTATTGCTGCGACCGATCAGGACGTGTTCCAGAAGGTCCGCAGCATCGCCGCTTATGCTCAGGGCAATATTTACCTCGCCGACGCGCTGACGCTGACGCTCGGCGGGCGCTGGACCAACGACCGCAAGCGGGGCGGCTATTCGCAGGTGTCGAGCCCCTTCACCCAAACAATCCGTGCGCCCGAGGTGCTGCGCTATCCGGGCCTGTCGGAAAGCCGCTTCACCTATCGCATCAGCCTCAACTACAAGCCGGCCGACGATGTGATGCTCTTCGCCACCCATTCGACGGGTTACAAGTCGGGCGGCTATAATTCGGGGGGCGGGGTGCCGGCGCTCTCGACTTTCGACCCGCAAGGCAATCTGGTCTCGACCCGGCGCGTGTTCGATCGCGAAACGGTCAAGAATTACGAGTTCGGAGCCAAAACGAGCTGGCTCGATCGCGCGCTGACTGCAAACATCACCTTCTTTCGCATGGACATCGCGGGTTTTCAGGATCGCGCGTTCGACGGCGTGAGCTTCGTCGTCCGCAATGCGGGCAACCTCCGCCAGCAGGGTTTTGAACTCGACCTTCGCCTCGCGCCCAGCGACCGTTTTTCGCTATCGGGCGCGCTCGCCTATCTCGACTCCGAATTCATCGATTTCGCCACTGCCTCCGGCCTTCCCGGCATCGGCGGAACACAGGACCTTACCGGCAAGCCGAACAGTTTCTCGCCCGACTGGTCGGGCAATATCGCGATCGACTGGAACGGCGACGTCGGGTCGAGCGGATGGACATGGGCGGCGAACGCCAATGTCTCCTTCGTCTCCGACCAATATGTCGGCACCGTCAACGATGCCAATCCGCAGTCGATCGCCGACGGCTATGCGCTGCTCGGGGCGCGACTGGCGCTGAACAGTCCCGACGATCGTTGGTCGCTTGCGATCTTCGGCAGCAACCTCACGAACACCCATTATCGCCCGCTAGCGGTCTATCAGCCGCTCGGTGCAGCACTCGGGCTCAACAACGGCGCCTTTCCGGGCAGCACCGCGAACCGCATCATGGCAAACGAGCCGCGCATTTACGGGGTGTCGGCCAGCGTACGATTTTAGGAAGAACTTTTCAGCGATCGCAGGGGAACGTCGATCGCTGGCCGGTTTGAGAAGGGCAGCTTTTGGCGACCAAACAGAGAGAGCGGACGTTCGTACCACGAGCTAGGCGGCGTGGACAAAATCCAACTCTAATTGGCCCACTGCTGCGGATGAAGCGAATTGAGATTGAATGCGGTGGTGATGCGACATTGCCGCTGCTAACGGTCGGATATGAAAAACGTGCACCTTATGGACGTGGTGATTGGTGCGACTGTCCGGTTCCGGCGCTGGGCTGAGCAAGGGGTCTGGGATGGCCTGCTGCAAACGCTGGTCGATCTGGGGCTCACCGACGACTGGCAGCGCATGATCGATAGCACCACGGTTCGCGGCCATTTCTCGGCTGTCGGCGGAAAAGGGGGGATGCTGCGAACGCTTTTGGTCGATCACGCAGTGGCTTTACGTGCAAGGTCCACGCCCGCTCGGACAATCAGGGACGCCCTCTCGGCTTCCTCCTGACCGGCGGCGAAGCATCGGATTACGCCGCCGCCGAACCGCTGATGAAAATCCCGGTCGCCAAGCCCAAGGCGCTGCTCGCCGACAAGGGCTATGACGGTGATCGCTTCCGAGAAAGCCTGTTGATCCAGGGCATCCTGCCGATCATCCCGCCGCGCTCGAACCGCAAGGCGCCCGACCATCCCGACTATCGGCGTTACAGGGACCGCAATCGCATCAAGCGCATGTTCGGCAAACTCAAGCAGCAGCGCAGCATCGCCACCCGTTACGACAAATCCGTCCTGTCCTTCGAAAGCTTCCTCAACCTCGCCGCCGTGCGACTATAGGTGAAGTCTTTTGTCAACGCGACCTAGTTATGGCCCCAACGGCCGAGATGAAGCGCAAAAACGTCCTTCTTTGCCCTCGGAAGAACTCAAATGGCAAGTTCCAGGGAGTTATAACAATGGTGTGCCCGGGAAGGCCGGGATGACGGATAAAGGAAGGTCGGGAAACCACCCCAAACCGCCCTTCCCTTCGCCGTCTGCCTTACGCCTGAACCGGCAGTTCGATGATCGCGTCGAGGCCGCCGCCGGGGCGGCTCTGGAGGGTGAGCACGCCGCCCTCGCCCTGCGCAATCTCGCGCGCGATCGAAAGGCCCAGCCCTGCCCCGCCCGTGGCGCGGTTGCGCGATTGTTCGCCGCGCGCAAAGGGTTCGATCAGCGCGCCGATCTGTTCGTCGGTCAGGCCGGGTCCGTCGTCGGACACGATAATCCGCACCCATCCCGCCTCGGTCGTCGCCGAGAAACGGCCACGCTGGCCATAGGCGAGCGCATTGTCGGCCAGGTTACGCAGCGCGCGCTTGAGCAGCATCGGGCGCACAACTATCGTCACATCGGCGACATCGGCGGCGGTCACGTCCTTGCCGCGCTCGGCATAGTCGGCGGCAAGCTCATCGATCAGTTCGCGAAGCGGAATACGCTCCTGCGCCTCGGTCCGTGCCCCGGAGCGCGCGAGCGCCAATATGTCGCTCAGCATCGCCGTCATTTCGTCGATGCTGGCGACCATCTTGTCACGCAACCGTTCGTCCTCGACCGCCTCGACACGGACGCGCAGACTGGCGAGCGGGGTGCGCAGGTCGTGTCCGACCGCGCCGAGCATCCGGTCCTTGTCCGACAGCATCGTCGCAATCCGCGCGCGATAGGCGTTGAACGCGATGATGAGGTCGCGGACGTCCGACGGCCCCTCCTCGTCGAGCGGAGTCGCGTCGCGCAGTGCGGGGTTGGCGCGCGCCGCGCGCGTCAGGTCGCGCAAGGGCCGCGCCGCGCGCCACGCGATCAGCATGATCGGAACGAGCAGCAGCAGGTAAAGCGACAGCGTCTGCCAGATCAGGAAACCTTGCAGGCGGTGGCCGCCCGCCGGCATCCGGCTGCGCACGCCATAATAGCGCCCGTCGATCTGCGCGACGACCAGCACCGTGCGGCCGGGCAATTGCGTGCGCCCGAAGCGCGGCGGCTGCGGAAGCGCCCACGCCCGCACATTCCGCGATTCGATATTAGCTTCGGCCAGCAAGTCGCCGACATAATTGGCCATATCGGGAAGCGGCACCGCACGTTCCGGAACCGGCGGCGGCGCGGCGTCGACCCACAGTTTTGACGCGCGGCGGCGGCTCTGCCGGGTCAGGCGCGGGGGCTGGTCTTGGGCGCGGGTGCGCTCCACCCGGTCCTGCCGGTCCATCGCGTCGATGATCCGCGCCACCGCCATGCCGCCGCCGTGTGCCAGCGATTGCTGTTTCTGGCCGCGCACGAGCAGCGCGAAATTCACCGCCTGCGCTACGAACAGCATCACCGCGACCGCGAAAACAAGCTGGCCGACAAGGCTGCGGGGCCAGAGCCGCAATCTCATGCCGCGGGCCCCATCCGCCGCACTTCGCACGCGAGCGTATAGCCCCCGCCCCACACGGTCTTGACGATCTGCGGATGCGCGGGATCGGCTTCGATCTTCTTGCGCAGGCGGCTGACCAGATTGTCGATCGCGCGGTCGAAGATGTCGGCCTCACGCCCACGCACCAGATCGAGCAGTCGGTCGCGGCTCATCACCTGACGCGGGTGGCGCAGCAGGGCGTGGAGCAGATGATATTCGCCCGACGACAAGGCAACCTCGTTACCGTCGCCATCGACAAGCACGCGCTCGACCTCGCGCAGCACCCATCCGCCAAAGGCATAGGATGCGCCGCCACTGTCGAGCGTTCGCCCCCCCTGCTGGGTCCGGCGCAGAACGGTGCGTATACGCGCGACAAGTTCGCGCGGATTGAAGGGTTTGACGATATAGTCGTCGGCGCCGATCTCCAGCCCGATGATCCGCTCGGTATCTTCGGCGCGCGCGGTCAGCAGGATCACCGGAATGCCGCTCGTTTCACGCAGATGGCGGGTGAGCGACAGCCCGTCCTCGCCCGGCATCATGATGTCGCTCACCACCAGATCGACCGACCTGGCGCGCAGCACCGACCGGGCCTCGGCCGCGCTCGCGGCGTCGGTGACGGCAAAACCCTGCGCCGCCAGATATTCGCCCAGCGGTTCGCGGATCGACGGTTCGTCGTCGATCAACAGGATGCGCGGCATGTCGCTATCGGTCATCGTTCGTCCGTCGAAAACTGGTTCGCCCACCGGCCGCCAAGGACCGGTGGGCGATAGCTGGCAGGGACCGGCGCCAAAGGCAATGCCGGGAGGGGGATGGCCTGACCTCGACCGCAGGCCCCTGCCAAAAGGGTTATTCGGTTGCGGGAGCAGCCGCCGGGGCCGCGGCGCCGCGTTTGGCACGCCATTCGCCGCGCTTGGCCTGGCGTTCCTCGGGCGTGACCTGGCCGTCCTTGTTCGCGTCGGCGGCGTCGAAACGCGCGAGCGCCGCGGTCTGGAACTCGGCCAGGCTGATCGCCTTGTCGCCATTGGTGTCGGCCTTGCCCATCATCATCGCGCGATGGCCGCCGCGCTTGCCGTGATGACCGCGCATTCCGCGCTTGCCTTCGCCAGCATCGGCGCGCTTGTCGCCACGCTCGGCCCGCTTCGCCGCGCGATCGGCGCCATGCTGGTCCCATTCGGCCTTGCTGATATTGCCGTCCTTGTTGGCGTCGAGCCGCTCGAACATCCTGGCCTGTCGTTCGGCGCGCGCGGCGGCGCGGTCGGCGGCGTCGAGCTTGCCGTCCTTGTTGACGTCCATCCGCGCGAACATTTCAGCGGCCTTCGCCTGCACCTCGGCGCGCGTCTGCGGCGCGTTGCGGTCGCCGCCGCCGGGCGCGGCGAGCGCGGGCGTCACGACCAGCGCGGCGCCCAGCGTCGAAAAGATGATCTTCTTCTTCATGTGACAAACTCCTTCGTGGCAAGGCGGCACGGGAGCGCCGCACTTGCGATGGAGCCTTTCTAGGCATCATTTGTCCCACCGCCGTGCCGGGTCGGCGAAAAATTGTCGCAAATTGTCGCAGCGGCGCGCCCCCGTTCATCGCAGCGCAAAGAAAACGGCCGGCCACAGGATGTGCGGCCGACCGATGAGAATCGTAGCGGATCGATGGGATCGCTCAGGGGCTGACGGGCGAATCCTCATCGTCTTCGGCAACCAGCACGATGGCGGTAATACCGGCGAGCAGGCCGATCAGCCCGATGATCCAGCTCGAATTGCCTTCAAGCTTGCTCGCGCCGGGCGCATTCGACGCCGCGCGCAGGCCGCTTGCTGCCGACGCGGCGACCGGGGCCGCGACAACCGACAACGCCGCCAGCGAGATGGCCGCCTTTTTTATCATCTGCATATCAATCTCCATTGGGTGATTTGGCCTTGCCCTTGAAAAACGGTCGCAAACCCGGTTTGATGCCTTCCCGGCCAACCATTCGTCGCAAAGGCGCGGCGGTTCAGCCGATCGCTGCGTGGAAAGCAGCCGCTTGGAGGAAAAGGTCGAAGGGGCTTCCAAAACGAGTAAGCCCCGTCGCATGTCTGCGGCGGGGCTCCCCTCGGTTCCGTCCGAAGACGGCACCAAATTCTATCGTTTCTTTCGATCGGATAGGTCAGAGAAACGTGGCATCGACGCGATGGTTCCCGCGATCGCAAAATTTTTTGCCGCTGCGTGGTTTTTCTTCTCTGTATCAAGGCGACCTCTTGCACATTTACCACTCGAGGCGCTTATGCGGCAATGATCGAGGGAGAAGCCGTCACATGTTATCGACCCACCACCTGCTTGCCGCGACCGTCGCGCTCGGTCTCACCGTCGCGGCTTCGGCGCAGCCTGCCGAAGCGCCGGCAACTGAGGGAACGGCCTGGCTCAACAAGCAGATGGCGGCGCTTGCCGGGCGCCACGGCGCCGACGGCTGGCGCGTCACGCCCAGCGGGCTTCGCTGGCGACGCGTCGCGGGCGATGGATCGGGCGCCCGTCCCGGTCCCGCCGACCGCGTCACCGTCCATTATGTCGGCACCTTCGCCGACGGGCGCGAGTTCGACAGCTCGATCCGCCGCGGCGAACCCGCAACCTTCCCGCTCAATCGCGTGATCGCGGGCTGGCAGGAAGGCGTCCAACTGATGCACGTCGGCGACAAGGTCGAGTTCGCCATCCCGTGGCAGCTTGGTTACGGCCCCGACGGCAAGGGCCGGATTCCGGGCGGCGCGACGTTGTTGTTCACCGTCGAGCTGCTCGCCATCGATGCGGGGGATGAGGGGAGAACCTGGCGCGGGTAGCGGGGAGCCGAAGGGCGCAGCCCGGAGACGGCCAGAGCGAAGCGGCGGCCAATCGAACCCACCGGCAACTGCGTAGCGATGTCCGAATATGGTGGAGCGGGTAGCGGGAATCGAACCCGCCTAGCTAGCTTGGAAGGCTAGAGCATTACCACTATGCTATACCCGCGTCGCCAAGGTCGGCGGCGATTGCCATTTTGATCGGCGCCAGTCAAGCGGCGCGTCGCGGATCGTTGAGAACATTTCGGAAACATGGTAAGCATCCGCCGTGGACGACGGCAAAACCTCTGACCCTCGCGGCGGTGCAGACGCGGCTCCGGTCCGCAAGATCATCCATGTCGACATGGACGCCTTTTACGCCTCGGTCGAGCAGCGCGACGATCCGGCGCTGCGCGGACAGCCCGTGGCGGTCGGCGGGTCGTCGCGGCGCGGCGTCGTCGCCGCCGCAAGCTACGAAGCGCGCAAATTCGGGGTGCGCTCTGCCATGCCAAGCGTCACCGCAAAACGCCAATGCCCTGGCCTCATCTTCGTACCGCCGCGTTTCGACGTCTATCGCGACATCTCGCACCAGATCCGCGCGATCTTTCGCGACTATGCGGACGAGGTAGAGCCGCTGTCCCTGGACGAAGCCTATCTCGATGTCAGCGCCGACAAAGCGAGGCTGGGCAGCGCAACCGCGACGGCCCGCATGATCCGCCGCCGCATTCGCGACGAAACCGGCCTCACCGCCTCCGCCGGCGTCTCCTACAACAAGTTCATCGCCAAGCTGGCGTCGGACCAGAACAAGCCCGACGGCCTCACCGTCATTCCGCCCGGCAAGGGCGCCGCCTTTGTCCAGACGCTGTCGATCCGGCGTTTTCACGGCATCGGTCCCGTCACCGCCGCAAAGATGGAGGGGCTCGGCGTCTTTTCCGGCGCCGATCTCGCCGCGAAGGACATGGCGTGGCTCGCTGCGCATTTCGGCAACAGCGCCGAATGGCTGTATAACCTTGCGCGCGGGATCGACCACCGGCGCGTCAAGTCGAACCGGCCGCTGAAGTCGCTGGGCGGCGAGCGCACCTTTTTCAACGACCTCGTCACCGACACCGCAATCCGCGAGGCGCTCGCGCATGTCTGTACCGTCGTATGGGATCGCGCGGCCAGAAAGGGCGCGCGCGGGCGCACGGTGACGCTGAAGCTGCGCTACGCCGATTTCCGCACGATCACCCGCGCCAGGTCGGTGCCCTCGCCGATCGTCGACGGCAATTCGCTGTTGACCGTTGGGGAGGCGATCCTTGCCCCCCTGCTCCCCGCCGAACAGGGCATCCGCCTGCTCGGCGTGACCTTGAGCAAGTTCGAGGGTGAAGAGGAAGAGGACCTATCCCCCGCCCCCGCCGACCTGCTCAGCCTTATTTAGCGAGCGCGGGCGCGAAACGCCGTATCGCCGCCTTCATCTTGGGTGACATCGCCTGATAGGAACAGCGGATCAGCGGCTCGTCCGTCACCTGCATTTCCTCGCGAAACGGCGCGCCGACGCGATAGAGAGCGCGATCGGTCCCGGTCGCCTTCACCCGGAAATAGCCCGCGCCATCGAAGCCGCCGAACTGCATCTGGGTAAAGCCGCCCGCGACTGGGCGGGTCTGGGTAATCGCCCGCAATTCGGCCATGGGGCCGAGGTTGCCGGTCGGTCCGTAATAATAGACCGAGCCCCAGCGCTTGCCGTCAAAGATATAGCCATAGCGCACCGTCGCGCATTTCTGATTGTCGTTGGTCCAGAAACCGGGCGCGATCGGCAATTTGATCGTCGGCTGTGCCATTGCCGACACGCTGGTCGCGGCCGCCGCCGCCAGCACCATCATCCATCCACGCATCGTCACCCCCTCACCGATGAAGATGACGTCATGGTGGCGAAAAGAACGCGCGCAATCAACCCGCGGGCGCGAAAACGCGTTCCTTGGTGGCGGTGAAGCGGATCGCCGGGTTGCGCTGGGTGATATAACCGACCTCCCACGCGTCCTTTGCCATGAACACCGGCGCACCGTCGCGGTCGGTGGCCGCGGCGCCGCGATTGTCCGCCTGAAACGCTTTCAGGGCGGCCGCATCGTCGCTCGCGATCCAGCGCGCGGTCTCCCAAGGCGACTGCTCGAGCTTCGCCTCGACCTTATATTCGGCCTCCAGCCGGCTGATCAGCACGTCGAGTTGCAACTGGCCGACAACCCCGACGATCATGTTCGCGCCGATTTCGGGATAAAAGACCTGGATGATCCCCTCCTCGGCCATGTCGTCGAGCGCTTTTCTCAGCTGCTTGGTCTTGGTCGGGTCGGCCAGCGCGACGCGGCGCAGAATTTCAGGCGCAAAATTAGGCAGGCCGGTGATGGTGATATCGCTGCGCTCGGAAAGCGTATCGCCGACGCGCAGCGTGCCGTGGTTCGGAATACCGATGATGTCGCCGGGAAACGCCTCTTCGGCCATTTCGCGGTCCTGCGCCAGAAACAGCATCGGGCGGCTGATCGCGATCGCCTTGCCGGTCCCGCCCTGCGTCAGCCGCATCCCGCGTTCGAATTTCCCCGAGCAGAGCCGCATGAAGGCGATGCGGTCGCGGTGCGCGGGGTTCATATTCGCCTGCACCTTGAACACAAAGCCGGTGACGGCATCGTCGCCGGGCTGCACCGGCGCGGGTTCGGCGGGCTGCGGCTGCGGCCCCGGCGCATGGTTCGCGAGGCCCGCGAGCAGGTCGGTGACGCCGAACTCCTTGAGCGCCGAACCGAAATAGACCGGGGTAAGATCGCCCGCGCGATACGCCGCCACGTCAAAAGGCGCATAGCCCGCCGAGGCCAGTTCAATCTCTTCGTTGAACTGGTCGAGCGCGCGCGCGTCGACCGCCGCCGCGAGCCGGGGATCGTCATGGCCCGACAGCGCGATCCTTTCCCCGTCGAACACGCGCGAGGCTTCGCGGCCGGGCACCGCAAGGGCGGGGTCGATCAGGTCATAAAGGCCGGAAAACGTGCCGCCCATGCCCACCGGCCAATTCATCGGACACACATCGAGCGCGAGCCGGTCGGCGACCTCGTCGAGCAGCTCGAACGGCGTTTGCCCCTCGCGGTCGACCTTGTTGACAAAGGTGATGATCGGCACCGAACGCAGGCGGCACACTTCGAACAGCTTCAGCGTCTGCGGTTCGATACCCTTGGCGGCGTCGATCACCATCACCGCGCTGTCGACGGCGGTGAGCGTGCGATAGGTGTCCTCGCTGAAATCCTCGTGCCCCGGCGTATCGAGCAGGTTGAAAATCAGGCCGGCGTGCTCGAAGGTCATCACCGACGATGTCACCGAAATGCCCCGCTGCTGCTCGATCTTCATCCAGTCCGACCGCGCGCGCCGCGCCGCCCCGCGTGCCTTCACCTCGCCGGCAATATGAATAGCGCCGCCCGCGACGAGCAATTTTTCGGTCAGCGTCGTCTTGCCCGCGTCGGGGTGCGAGATGATGGCAAAGGTACGGCGTTCGGGATGCTTGGACATGGCGCGGGCGCCTAGCAGGTGGCGGGCAAGGTGGAAAGGGGCTGGCGTGCGCGCCGCGACACGCGCATGATCGGCCGATGCGAAGCCTGCTCCTCGTCGCCGCGCTTTTCGTTGCGCCCGCCGCCGCACAGGACGCGCCGCTCGTCGGCGACTATCGGCTTGCCGAGGGCCCCGATGTCGGCGGGGCGCTGCGGATCGGCGGCGACGGCCGCTTTTCCTATTGGCTCGTTGCGGGCGCGCTCGACGAACGCGCGGCGGGGCGGTGGGAGGCGAAGGATGACCTTGTCTGCCTCACCACCGAACCCAGACCGGTGCCGCCCGCAATGACCAAGGGGCCATTGATCGAGGTCGGCGGGGCCGTCCCCACCCTGCTCGTCACCTGGCCGGGCGGACGGGGCGTTCCGGGGGTCGATTTCGTCATCGGCTTCGATCGCGGCGAACCGTTGACGGGCTACACCCAATATGACGGCTGGACGATGCCCGAGGGCGACGCCCGCGTGCCGCGCTGGGTCGAACTCCACGAACCCATTCATCGCATCGCGGCCCCGCGCTTCGAACTGACGGCAGACGACCGTGGCAAGCTCCGCGTCATCCTCGTCCCGAACGATATGGGCACGGCCGATTTCGCCCCCGCCTGCGCCGAGCCGACCGAAGAGGGTCTTATCCTGCACCGCACCGAAGGCGACATGCGCTTCGTGCGTGCGGCGCAGGAGTGACTGGCGGCAAGGCGGCGTCTTTGGGGCAGGGAGCTGCCATCATTTTTTACCCGTCATCCCGGCGGAGGCCACGATCTCGCCGGTGCGGTAAACCGAAAGGTTGAGATCCCGGCCTTCGCCGGGATGACGATATGCTGTAGATCCGCCTTAACCCCAAACCCGCTGCCGCGCCGCCCCAGGGCGCCCGTTTCAGGACGCAATCACTCGGTTCATCGTATCGCAGGCACGGTTCGTCAGTCGTGGCGTAGCCCTTGCTGCCTCAGGCGCGTTCAAGACCCATCGTTCCCATTCTAACTTTATCCAAGGAGACCGTAAGCGATGCGGAAACTCGCAGGCTTTGTTGCAACTCTTTCTCTAACCATGGCTGCCGCCGCTGCGGCGCCCGCGCTTGCGCAGGATGCCGCCGCTGCGGCCGTCGACCTGTCGGTCGGCACCAAGGTTTTCGATTCCGAAGGCGCCGAGCTGGGCACCGTGACCAGCGTGCAGGGCCCGAATGTCGTCGTCGATCTTGGCGACAGCAAACAGATCGCACTCCCCAGCGCCTCGTTCGGCATGCTCGAAAAGGGACCGACGATCGGCGCCACCAAGGCACAGGTCGTCGCCGCGGTCGATCAGGCCGCCGCCGCCAATGAAGCCAAGCTGACCGCCGCGCTGCAACCGGGCGCCGAGGTGCGCGGCGTCAACGGTGAAGCCGTGCTGGGCACGGTCAAGCTCGTCGCCGCCGACGGCGCCGTCCTCACGACGCCGTCGGGCGAAGTCAAGCTGCCGCGCAACGCCTTTTTCATGGGGCAGGCCGGGCTTCAGACCAGCTTCACGCCCGAACAATTCGCTGCGGCGATGAAGGAAGTGAACACCGCCGCGGCCGCCGATGATGCCGCGGTCGCCGCCGCGCTCGTCGCGGGCGCCGAGGTGCGCAGCCTCAAGGGCGCCGCCGTGCTGGGCAAGGTCAAATCGGCGAGCGCGGATGCCGTCGTCGTGACGACCCCCGCGGGTGCGGACGTCAGCCTTCCGCGCAGCGCCTTTTTGATGTCGCCCGCGGGTCTCGCTGCCGCCTACACCGCCGAACAGTTCGCCGCTGCGGTGGCGCAGGCAACGGGCGGATAACCACCGGCCAGAAAAGGCTGTTCACACGGTCGATTGCGTCAAGGGCGCGGAAGCACGGCTTCCGCGCCCTTTTCCTGTCGCGTCGGTTCAGGCGGCGCTGCGCATCCGGTTCCGGCCTTCGCGTTTTGCAACGTACAGCGCCTCGTCGGCGCGGTGCAGCAACTCCTTGATGTCGGGTTCGCCGTCATAGACCGCGAGGCCGATGCTGATCGTCGCCAACGGCAGGTCGGCTGCTTCGGCCATCCCGACTTCGACCGCCTTGCGGACGCGCTCGGCTACGATTTCGGCCGCCAGCGCGCTCGATCGTTGGAGAATACAGACAAATTCCTCGCCGCCGATCCGTCCCACCAGATCCTCGTCGCGCAGCGCCGATTTTGCGCGTTGGGCGACGCGCTGGATCACGCGGTCGCCGGTCGCATGGCCGTGCAGGTCGTTGATGCGTTTGAAATGGTCGATGTCGAAAATCGCGACAGCCAGCGGCGCCCCATGTTCGCGGGCGCCCGCCATCGCCTTTTCCAGAAAGGCCAGGGTATGCCGCCGATTGGGCAGGCCGGTGAGCATATCGGTGTTCGCGACGCGCTCGGCCGCGCTGCGCGCCGCCTCCAATATCCGCGCATTCTCGACCGTTTCGGTCACGTCCTGAATCGTACCGAAAATTGCGATCGCACGGCCGCGGCGTCCCGTTTCGATCGATCCATGGGATTTGATATGCCGGATCTTGCCGTCGGCGCGCCGGATCTGGCCCTGAAACTCGAAGGGTTGCCCGGTCCGCACGGCTTCTTCGAGCACCTTTCGGACTTCGACGCGGTCTTCGGGCAGATATTGCTCGATGCTGAACTCGACCCCCACGTCCGATCCGGGTTCCAGCCCATGAATACGATAGGCCTGATCGGACCAATAGATGCTCCAGCGGACCAGATCGACGCGCCAATGTCCGACGAGCGCCGCCGCCTCGGCCTGCAATAGCCAGCGGTTGCTCTGTTCCAGCCGCTTGGCAAGCCGCCGGCGTGCGACCAGCAATGCCGCAAGCGGCAGCGCCGATCCGAGCAGCATCAGCAGATAAAATTGCAGGAACAGGATGATCGTCGTCGGCGGTTCGTGCATGTGCGCGATAGGCCCCAGGCCGCGCCCTGTCATCCATGCGACTATGACCGTGACAATCAGCACGCTGCTCGCGGCGCCGAATGGCCCGAGCCGGTAGGAGGCGGCAACAACCGCAAGGCATGGCAGGAAGGTGACGGGAAACTCGGCCTGCGAGAAACTCGCCGTGGCGATGATCGCGGTCACGACAAGGATCGCGATCGCCTCGACGATGCCCCGGCGGCTCACGCTCGCGAGCGCCCCGGTTTCGACCAGCCGTGCAAGCATCACAATCGGCGGGGTAACGATCAGCATCCCCAACGCCACGGTGGTCAGCCACGACCGGAAAAAGTCGAAGTCGCCGCCGGTCAGCAGCGCCGCCAGCCCCGCGCTCGTGACGCTCGCCGCGATCGTCGCGATACAAAAGGCGATCACGGATCGCGGCACCATGAACGACGGCGTGTCTTTTTCGTGCAGCCGGATCAGCATGAGCGCGACGATCGCCTCGGCCCCGTTCGCGAACGAAAAGGCGACGCTGGTATCGAGCGATCCCCCTGCCAACATATTTGCAGCGAGGCTCGACAGGAGCATGCCCGCCAAGGCGGCGAGACGCGTGCACAACGCATCGGGCATCAGCAACAACAGCGCGAGAAAATAACCACTCGGCGGCCAGACCGCGGCGATATTGTCGGCGCCTTTCGTCGCATAGAGCGACAGGCTCGCCAGCAAGAAATAGCCTGTGGCGGTCAACAGGAACCAAAAGACCGCTTCGACTCTGGGGGGCAGCGACCGGATCATGCCACCCAATAGCCGGAAACAGGAAAATAAACTGCTAAGATTATCGCGCCTTTGCGGCGCGCCTTACCCCACGCCGCCAAAGGTCAGGCCGACCACTTCGGCAACCCGCGCCTCGTCCCAGTCGACGCGCCGGTCGAGAATCAGCATCGCCAGCCCATGCACCAGCGCCCAGGCATGGAGCGCAGCGATGTCGGGATCGGCGGCGTCGGGCAAGGCTTCGCCGATACCTGCGCGCAGTAGATTATAGGCCGTTTCCCCTCCGTCGCCTTCGCCTTCGGCTTTGCGTTCCGCTCTCTGGCGCGTGAAACTGAGGCGGAACAGCGCCGGCTCGTCGTGGGCAAAGCGGACATAGGCGATGCCCGTCGCCTTGAACCCCGCGACCCCGCCGCCCGCCTTCAGCCACGCTTGCGCCTGAAGCGCGCCCAGTCGCCGCAACCCTTCGTCGGCGAGCGCGTCGAGCAGCGCCTCCTTGTCGGGGAAATGGCGGTACAGCGCGGTCGCGCTGACACCGACGTCGCGCGCCAGCGCGCGTAGCCCCAGATCGCCGCCATCGCCTTCGGCCATGCGCTTCAACCCGGCCGCGATAACTGCTGCGCGCAGGTCGCCGTGATGATAGGCGCCCGCCGCCTTTGCAACGGCCTCTTTTATGTTGACACTGTTATCTTTGCTGTGCATTATGTTGCCGATGTAAACATTTCGAGTCGACCGCACAACCCTCTGCTGCGTGGCATATATTGCAACATCCGTAAGGAGGCTCTCCATGGCTAGCAACGTCGAATCTCTGATCCGCGGCGCCGTCGCAAAAGGCATCGGCAAGGTCGCCGATTTCAACCGCCGCCGCCTTCCCCGCCCCACCGACGCGCACCCCTTCCTGACCGGCATTCACAAGCCGATGACCGAAGAAGTGACGATCGAGGAGCTTCGCGTCGACGGCGAAATTCCCGCCGCCCTCCGCGGCCGGTACCTGCGCAACGGTCCCAATCCGGTAGCGGCGCCCGATCCCGCCAGCTATCACTGGTTCACCGGCGCCGGCATGGTCCACGGCATCCGGATCGAAGATGGCCGGGCGAACTGGTACCGCAACCGCTGGGTGCGCGGCAGCGAAGCGTGCGCCATGCTTGGCGAGGCGCTCCCTCCCGGCCCGCGCGAAGCGCATAGCGATGCGCCGAACACCAACGTCATCGGTATTGCGGGCCGGACCTTTGCGATCGTCGAGGCGGGGGGCAAGCCCGTCGAGCTTGACTATGACCTCGCCACCATCGCGCACAACCCCTTCGACGGGACACTGGCGGGCGCCTATTCCGCGCACCCCCACGCCGACCCTTTCACCGGCGAAACGCACGCCATCGCCTATCGCGGCGACGAGCCGAACAAGGTGTGGCACGTTGTGCTGGACGAAAAGGCGCATGTCGTTCGCGAAGAGGCGATTGCGGTCAGCGACGGCCCCTCGATCCACGATTGCGCGATCACCGAACATTATGTGCTCGTCTTCGACCTGCCCGTCACCTTCTCGATGAAGATGCTGCTCGCGGGGTATCGTTTTCCCTATGCGTGGAACGAGAGCCACCCGGCGCGCGTCGGCCTTCTTCCGCGCGAGGGCCGCGGCAACGAGATCGTCTGGGTGCCGGTCGACCCCTGCTATGTCTTTCATCCCGCCAACGCTTTTGAAACCGCCGACGGCAAGGTGATCGTCGATGTCGTGGCGCATGACACGATGTTCGCGAGCTCGCGGCGTGGGCCCGACAGCGAAAAGTCGCGCATGGAACGCTGGACGATCGATCCTGCCGCCCGCACGACGACCCGCACGGTGATCCACGACCATGCACAGGAATTTCCGCGCTATGACGAACGGCGCACGACGCAGCCCTATCGCTATATCTATACGGTCGCGTTACCCGACCGGCCGGCGACCGAGATGGAGATCGCCGATACCCGGCTATTCCGGCACGACCTGGAAAAAGGAACGACCGATATTCGCGATTTTGGTCCCGGCCGTCACCCCGGCGAGTTCGTGTTCGTACCACGCGGCACGGCGGGGGCGGAGGATGACGGCTGGCTGATCGGCCTCGTCGTCGACATGAACGACGAAACCACCGATCTTGTCATCCTGAACGCCGACGATTTTACCGGGCCACCGCAAGCCGTCGTCCATCTGCCGCATCGCGTTCCGCCGGGATTTCACGGCAATTGGGTCGCGGACTGAGCGTTTCGGCGCGCCGCATCAGCGCCTCGGTCACGCGCAGCGAGCGATCATTGTCGACATCGATCGCACTCGCCCCGTCGCTGACGAGCAGCGGGGCGACATCGACCTTCATATGGCGCGAAATACGCCCGAAAATATGATGAATGGGGCCCAGCCCGAACCGGAAGCGGAGCAGGTTCACCAGACCGAAGGCCTGCATCACCCGCAGCGGTTTCTTGACGAACTGTCCGCCGCCGCGAAACGCCTCGGCCGCCTTTAGCGCGCGGCGATCGCCGATCCAATAGGCGTTGCAGTTCGACACGGCGACGTCGGAAAACTCGTAAAAGCGCCGCTGTCCTTCGGAATGGGCGGCGAGCACATCCTCGCGCCGCGCCAGCGCCACCCCCGCTTCGCACCCCAGCCGCGCTGCTTCGCGGCCGATCTTGTCGATCGTCGCGGGGGTGAGCAGGCAATTGTCGGCCGTGGTGATGAAGAGCGGAAAGGCGGCGCGCTCGGCGATGCCCAGCACCGAATCGGCCAGATTGTCCGCCGCGGGGACGATGACAAGCCGGTCGCCCAGCCGTTCGACCACCGGATCAGCCAGATCATCCCGCAGCCGCTCATGGTGCGTCGAAACGAAGATATGCGTCGCCGCCGTCGCCGCCGCGCTTTCAAGCACATGTGCGATCATCGGACGCCCGGCGACAGGAACCAGGCATTTGTCCGCCACGCCATGCGCGTTGGCAAGCGCATCGACCGCGCCCGGACGACGCCCGGCCAGGATCAGGATCGACCCGCTCATGCCGCGTCGCGCCGCGCCGCCGCCGGTGCGATCTGGCGGATCATGCTTTCGGCCACGATTGTTTCGATCAGTCCGGCATGAGTGAACCCCGCCACCAACGCCGACCGCGAGAACAGCTTTTCCGACCAGAGGTTGCAATTGAGGTTGACCTCAAGCAGCCGGACATCGCCCGTCACATGGTCGATGCGGAACTCGAAGCGGCCATAGTCGAACGGATGAAAGACGTCCGCCATCCGCGCGGTATAGTCGGCGATCCGGCCGGCAATAAACGGATCGTCAAACCGCTTGATCGCATATCCGACCTGGCCGGTCAGATCGCGCTTTTCCTGATAGGTGCGCAGCTGCGTCGGGTCGGCTTGTTCAAAGATCATCATCGGCAGCATCGCAGGCTCACCGCCCAGCGTGATCACGGGAACTTCGATATCGCTGCCGTCGATAAAGGGTTCGACAATCGCGTCATGGTCGAGCGCATGGATTTCGGCGACGGCCTGCGCGATCTGCGCGCGATCGTGCGCATCGCGGACGCCCCACGATGCCGAGCTGTTGTTGGGCTTGATCACCCAGCGCCGCGCAGGCGGGCAGCGCGCGGCATCAACGGGCGCTCCGCGGCGGAACAGCGCCCAGGGTGCGGTCGGCACGCCGCGCGCCGCGGCCTCCAGCTTGGTCAGATGCTTGTCGTCGGACAGGCCGCGAACAATCGGCGAGGCGCCGAGATAGCGCAGGCCATGCCGATTGCACAACAAGGGAAGCAGCATTTCCGAATTGAAGAAGCCGCCACGGTTGAGGAGCGGAAAGACGAAGTCGACTGCGGGACGGTCGAACAGCACAGCATAATTATCGGCGATCGACAGCGCCATGCCCAGCCCTTCGAGCGTTTCGCGCATTTCCCGGTGATAGGGCGCGTGATTGCCGTCATCGGGGTGCAGCCCCCCGGTCCAGCGCGCATGTTTGGCGATGAACAGCAGACGCTGCGTGTCACGCAGATGGTCGGGCAGCCGCGTAGGCGCAAGGTCGGTGATTCTCATGCGCGGCGTTGATCACACCGAAGTTGCGCGGGAATGACGCATTTGTGACGCGCCTGCCATCAATGTGCAAAACGTCTGTCATCTTCGGGGGTGGAAGCGGCGAAAACCTCGCCGCGCCGTTCGCCGCGCACGGTTCGCCGTGGAAGCCGCCCGTTTCGGGCAGCATTTTCCATGTCTGGCTCGTTTCGCCTTCACTATGACCAAATGTAACGCCCTCTCCCGCCCCGCCACGAGCGCGATTGCCGCGTTCCTGCTACTGTCCGCCCCCACCGCTTTCGCGCAGGAGGCGCCCACGATTTCGATGACGCCGCCGGTTGCGGTATCGCCGCCCCCCGTCGCGCCGACAACGTCTGAACCGGCGACGCCGCGCACCGCGACGACCGCGCCAACCGTTGCGCCATCGACCCAGCCGACGGCGCCCGCGCCCGTCATCCGCGTCCCGCTGGACATCGATCCCCCCGTAACCGCGCCCGCCGAGGTAGAGGTCGCTCCGCCGCCTACGCGCCGCGAGGCTCCCGCGCGGGCTGAGCGGAGCGCACGTCCGGCCGTGGCTCCGATGCGCGCTGAGCCCGCTCCGGCAACCGCGCCCGAACCTGCCGTTGCTGAACCTATTGAAGCGCCTGCGCCCGCTGCACCTTCGGTCGTCACGGAGATGACACCCCAAGCCGATCCGGCACCCGTCGCCGCGGACACTGCCGCCGATGACTCGTTCCCATGGGAACTCGCCGGAGGCGCCGCTTTGCTGCTCGCGCTCGGCGGCGCCGGTCTGGTGCTCGCGCGTCGTCGCCGCGGCCATGCCGCCACGATCCATTATGCTGAATCCGAATATGTCGAACCGGTAACGGTTTCCGAACGCGTCGATCAGGCCTCCAACCAGCCATCGGTGACACCGGCCTATACCGCGCAGCCTGCCGCAGCGCGCTCGACCCCGGCCTTTGCGGCCGCCCCCAGCGGTAGCATGGGGCGCCACGAGGCGATGGCGATGGTGGGGCCGACCCCCGACAACCCTTTCGCCACCCTATCCAAGCGACTGAAGCGCGCGCGCTTTCTCGATCGGCAGGAGCGGCTTGCGTACGAAGGGACGCTCCGCGCGCAGGAAGACAGGGCGCGCAAGCCCGTCAGCGCGTGGGAGATCGCCCAACGCGACGTCCCCGCTGCAACGCACGAGCAGGAAGTTCGTCGCCCCGAACCGGCGCACGGTAGCCGCAAACTGCGCCCTGGCTTTTCGCGCTCTTGAACGCAGCGGCCCTGCGCAATGAAAAAGGGCGGCGCCTTGCGGCACCGCCCTTTTCTTGTGTCAGCACGGCGGGATAATCCGCCGGAGGCGAACCGATTACTTCAGTTCGACGGTCGCGCCGGCAGCTTCGAGCTTCTTCTTGATCTCTTCGGCTTCGGCCTTGTTGGCGCCTTCCTTCACGGCCTTCGGCGCGCCTTCGACGAGCGCCTTGGCTTCGCCAAGACCCAGGCCAGTGATCGCGCGGACTTCCTTGATGACGTTGATCTTCTGACCACCATCGCCCGTCAGGATGACGTCGAACTCGTCCTTTTCTTCAGCGGCGGGAGCAGCGGCGCCCGCGCCACCCGGAGCGGCAACCGCAACGGCAGCAGCGGCCGAAACGCCCCACTTTTCTTCGAGCAGCTTCGAAAGCTCGGCAGCTTCCAGAACGGTCAGCGCCGACAGGTCTTCAACGATCTTTGCAAGATCAGCCATTTTCATTCTCCATCAGAACCGGGAAAGCCCGGTGAATTGTTACGGTAGGTAAGAGTCTTATGCCGCTTCCTTGGCGCCATAGGCACCAAAGACCCGCGCCAGCTGACCAGCCGGGGCCGCCGCAATCTGGGCAACCTTGGTGGCCGGAGCCTGGAGCAGGCCGACAAGCTTGCCACGCAGTTCGTCGAGCGACGGCAGCGATGCAAGCGCCTTCACGCCTTCCACGTCGAGGATCACATCCCCCATGCCGCCGCCAACGATTTCAAGCTTGTCGTTGGTCTTGGCAAACTCCACCGCGATCTTTGCAGCCGCGACCGGGTCGGCCGAGGCGGCAATCGCCGTGGGTCCGGTCAGCAGGTCGCCGATACCGGTGTAGGACGTGCCATCGAGCGCGATCTTGGCCAGGCGGTTCTTCGCGACCTTGAAGCTCGCGCCCGCGTCGCGCATCTGCTGGCGAAGCACCGTCGACTGGGCGACGGTAAGGCCAAGGTTGCGAACGATCACAACCGAGGCGGCATTCGACAGCGTAGCGTTCAGCGAGGATACGGCTTCGGCCTTTTCAGCACGATCCATGCCTGTTTCTCCACTCATGCCCGGATGCGCGTGCGGACACGCGCCGCCGGGCGGCTAACAGACGCAAAGGGCAGTTGGGCGAAACCCGCCTGTCCTTTACGTTGGCGATGTCCGATGGGGTCGGTCAAGCCGCTGGCGCCTGACGCATCAGGCGGGCGACCGAATAAAGACTGTCCCCGTCTCGGTTGGAAATTAAGAAGGGCCAATTCCCTTCACCAACTGTCTCGGACGGAATTGCCGTGGGCGAACCCGCGACAACACGGCCGCGCTCATAGCTCGAATGTCCGTAAAGTCAAGGCGCGTCGTCAGGACCGGTGCGCCATCCATGCCGTCCGGCAGCCGAGCGCGGTCGCGCCGGCCAGCGCCGCCGCATAGGCCGCCAGCGGCGACCATATCGTCACGCGTGCGCCTGCCATCGCGCCGACGACAAGCGCCGACCACAGCGCCAGATGCGGCAACCAGCGCCCGTCGCCCCGGCCACGGAGGGCATTGGCGATCTTCTGCCCCATCTGAACCAGCGTTCCGGTCATATAGGTGACGCCGACCACCGCGCCGCCGCGCCCTTCGACCGCGGCGTTGACCATCCCCATGGCGATCGCCAGACACGCAATGGCGCCAACCATCTGGTCGGCGAGCCGAAGTCCTCCCGCCGCTCCCAGCAACACGGCGACGGCCAGCAGGACCACGCCGCTCCGCCGTCCAGCCGCGCGCGCGGCAAGCAGCGATCCGGCGATCACCCCCGCAACAAACAGCAGGATAAGCATGCCCGCGACCAGACCCGCATGGGACCATTCGGCAACCCCAACCGCAAGCCGCGTCGAATTGCCAGTCATGAAAGACACGAAAAAACCCCCCGACTCGACAAAACCGACCGCGTCCACAAAACCGGCAAGGGCCGACAGCGCAGCGGCCAGCCGTTGCTGTGAACGATTGAAACGGATCATCGGCCGAGCTGTCCCGTCGCGATCGCGCGCGCGCGCAGGTCAGCCAGCGACCGCATGGCGGCGCGCATAAAGAAAATAGGCGGCCAACCCCGCCGCGTTCCAGATCAGGAACCATATCTGCGTCTGCACGGGCAGGCTGAAGAAAAGATAGATGCAGCCGCCGATCGCGCCGAGGCCCACCACCCACGGCATCGGCGTGCGGAATGTTCGCGGTGCCTCGGGCGCGCGGCGGCGCATGATCAGCATACAGACTGACACGGCGGTAAAGGCGGCGAGCGTCCCCGCATTCGCAAGCGCGGCCAGTTCGCCCAGCGGAATGAAGCCCGCTAGAATCGCGACGACAATTGCGGTGAAAATGGTGATCCGCACCGGCGTCCCGCGCGGCGACAGCTTCGCGAGGCTCGGCGGGAGCAGCCCGTCGCGCGCCATGGTGAAAAAGATGCGGCTCTGCCCATAGAAAAAGGCCAGGATCACGGTCGGCAGTGCGACCACCGCCGACACGGCCAGATATTGCGCCGCGAGCGGGCTGCCCAGTTCGCGCAGGATCAGCGCCAGCGGTTCGGGGCTGTTGGCAAAGCGTGTATAGGCGATCGCGCCGACCGCAGCGACCGCGACGGCGATATAGATGGCGACACAGGCGAACATCGACCCGACGATGCCGATCTTGAGGTCGCGGTCGGGATTCTTCGTTTCCTCCGCCGCGGTTGCGATCGCGTCGAAGCCGTAAAAGGCAAAGAAGATGATCGCGGCTGCCGCCATTACCCCGCGTTCGACGCCGTCGGGGCCCATATGCTTGGAAAAGCCATAAGGGCTGAAGGGTTCAAGATTTGCTGCATCGAACGCAGGCAGCGCGACCGCAACAAACACCGCAAGGGCCGCAACCTTCACAACGACAAGGATCGCGTTGACCGTCGCGCTTTCACGCGTGCCGACGAGCAGCATTCCGGCCACCGCGGCGATGATCGCGATCGCGGGCAGGTTGACGATGCCGCCAAGCTCCGGCCCCTGCATCAGCGCCATCGGCACTCCCGCCCATGCATCGAGCAGCGGCGCGGCATAGCCCGACCAGCCGACGGCCACCGCACTTACCACCAGCGAATATTCGAGGATCAGGCTCCATCCCACGACCCAGGCGATGATTTCGCCGATCACGACATAGCTATAGGTATAGGCGCTGCCCGACGCGGGGATCATCGTCGCCATTTCGGCATAGGCGAGCGCCGCGCAGGCGCAGATCAGCCCCGCCACGGCAAAGGACAGGATCACTGCCGGGCCCGCCTTGTCGGCGCCGACGCCGATCAGGGTCAAAATCCCGGTGCCAACGATCGCGCCGACGCCCAGCGCAATGAGGTGCGGCCAGCCCAGGGTGCGCGCCAGCCCCTGTCCCCCCGGCTGATCCGGAACGATCGACTTTCGGCGCAGCAGGCTGTCGGACATGCGGTGGCTCCCCATTTTGATTGTCTGTGGCGTTTGGCCCTGCGCCGCTTGTACGCGCGGCGGGCGGCAACGCAAGCCGCGTCGCCCCCAACTAGCCAAAGCAGGTCATTGCGCCTAGAGCGGCGCGAGCCTCCCTTGAATCGTCATTCCGGCGAAGGCCGGAATCTCGCCGTCGCAGCGAAAAGCGCGGGCGAGATTCCGGCCTTCGCGGGAATGACCAAAGAAGGCTATGCTATCCCACCCGACGCTGCTTTAGAGACCCGCGATGCACTTTCTCGATCAGGCCAAGATTTTCATCAAGTCGGGCGACGGCGGCCCCGGCGCCGTCAGTTTCCGGCGCGAAAAATATATCGAATATGGTGGCCCCGACGGCGGCAACGGCGGCAAGGGCGGCGACATCGTGTTCGAGGCTGTGGCCGGGCTCAACACGCTCATCGACTTCCGCTACACGCAGCATTTCAAGGCGAAGCGCGGCACCCCCGGCGCGGGCCGCGACCGCACCGGCGCGGGTGGCCCCGACCTTGTCATCCAGGTGCCGGTGGGCACGCAGATTCTCGCCGACGATGACGAGCGCAGCCTGCTCGCCGATTTGACCAAAGAGGGCGAGCGCATCCATTTCCTGCGCGGCGGCGACGGCGGGCGCGGCAATGCCAGCTACAAGACCTCGACCAACCGCGCCCCGCGCCAGCACGGGCCGGGCTGGCCGGGCGAGGAAATGTGGGTGTGGCTGCGGCTGAAGCTGCTTGCCGACGCGGGCCTCGTCGGCCTGCCCAATGCCGGGAAATCGACCTTCATCAACGCCGTAACCAATGCGCAGGCAAAGGTCGGCGCCTATGCTTTCACCACCACGCGCCCGCAGCTCGGCGTCGTCAGCCACAAGGGGCATGAGTTCGTCGTCGCCGACATTCCGGGCCTGATCGCGGGGGCGGCCGAAGGCGCCGGTATCGGGGACCGTTTTCTGGGGCATATCGAACGCTGCCGGGTGCTGCTGCACCTGGTCGACGCCAATGACGCGGACGTCGCGACCAGCTACCGCATCGTGCGCGACGAGCTCGAAGCCTATGGCGCCGATCTCACCGACAAGCCGGTGATCGTCGCGCTCAACAAGGTCGACACGCTCGACGACGAACTGATCGCCGCGCTATCGGCCGAGCTCGAAGCCGAAAGCGGCCACCCGGTGATGGCGCTGTCTGGCGCGAGCGGCGCGGGGATCGAACCCGTGCTCGACAAGTTGCTCGAAGCCATCGGTCAGCCCGAACCGGGTCCCGATGCCGACGAAGAGGATAAGGGCGGCGACTGGTCGCCGATCTGACCGGCCCTACACGCATTCCTTTCTCTATCGTCATCCCGGCGAAGGCCGGGATCTCACCCTCTCGGCTTTTCGCACCGGCGCGATCCCGGCCTTCGCCGGGATGACGGCAGTTCGGGCAGGGCTACATGGGAACCAAGGCGTGTCACGGGACATTTATAGTTGAAACAAAAGGAATTTCCTTGTGATCTCAGCTTTCCGTTTCGCGTTCGCCATATCTCCTCTCGTCGTTCTGGCTGTGTCGGCATCGGCCCACGCGGATGAGGAGACCCCGGCAAAACGCACACGCCTGATCCTCGGACCCCAGCTGTCGCCGTCATGGCCCGGCGCCGACAAATTCAGCATCGGCCCCTATGTCGACCTGTCGCGCGCACGAGAAGGCGAAACATTCGAGTTTGAGGCCCCCGACGAAAGCTTTGGTTCGCCACTTATCCATTCGGGCGATTTCGCTTTCGGTCCGGCGCTCGGTTTCATTGGCAAACGCAAGGCGTCGGACATTGGCGCCGACTTGCCAAAGGTCGGCTTCTCTTTCGAGGCAGGCGGCTTTGCGCAGATGAGCCTGACCCCGGCGCTCCGCCTGCGTGTCGAGGGCCGCAAAGGCCTGTCGGGTCACAAGGGCTGGGTGGGCGAAGTCAGCGCCGATTATGTCGCGCGGTCGGGCGACGACTGGCTGTTTTCGATCGGCCCGCGCGTGACGCTTGGCGACGCCAAATACACCCGCGCCTATTTCGGTGTGGGGCCGGCCGCAGCGACGGCATCGGGGCTTCCCGCGTTTTCGCCCGGCGGCGGAGTGCAATCGATCGGCCTCACCGCGGGCTATCTGCACCAATTGAGCCGCCGCTGGGGCGTCGGGGTCTATGGCCGCTACGACCGGCTGGTCGGCGATGCCGCCGATTCCCCGGTCACGCGCCAACTCGGCTCGCGTAACCAGCCGTCGGTCGGCGTCGCGCTGAGCTACACTTTCGGCGGCAATCGCTTCACCATCACCCATTAATTGCGGCGTTACCCCGCGGCGATCCGCCCGCCCGCAATAAGATAGCGCGTCACCGGGCCCGGCATCGCGTCGAACAGCGCGGCCTCGGTGCCCGTCAGCCACGCCTGCCCTCCCTGCCCCGCCAGCCGCTCGTACAGCGCCGCACGGCGCAGCGGGTCGAGATGCGCGGCCACTTCGTCGAGCAGCAGCACCGGGCGCTGCCCGCGCCGCCGCGCGACGCAATCACCGTGGGCAAGGACAAGCGAAAGCAGCATTGCCTTTTGCTCGCCCGTCGAGCAGCGCGCCGCGGCGCGTCCCGTCGCGGCGTGGACCGCCGCCAGATCGTCGCGATGCGGCCCCGCGGTCGCGCGGCCCGCGGCGGCGTCGATCCGCCGGCGCGCGGCAAACAACGCCTTCAGCGCGTCGACCGTATAGGGCGCGCTGCGTTCCTTGCCTTCGCTATTCACCAGCGTGAGCAACGGCCGCGCAAAGGGCGCATCGGGCTGCCCCGCCAGCTCGGCCGAAAGCGCGGCGAGCGTCTCCAGCCGCGCCGCGTCGAGCGCCGCACCATGTTCGGCGAGCTGGGCCTCCAGGCTCGCGAGCCATGCGGCGTCCGCAGCCGCCAGATCGGCGAGCAGCCGCCCGCGCGCGCGCAACGCCGCTTCGTACCTGTTGCCATGCTGCGCGTGGCGCGGATCGAGCGCGAGGACAAGGCGGTCGAGAAAACGCCGCCGGTTGCCCGCCGTTTCGACGAACAGCCGGTCCATCGCGGGGGTCAGCCATAATATCGCCAGCCACTCGCCGAGCGCGGTCGCCGCGGCGGCGGCGCCGTTGATGCGGACGATGCGGCGGCCGGGCTGCGCCGGCTCGATCCCGGTTCCCAGCGCGACCGGCGGCAGCCCCGCTTGCGCGGCGACCTCCGCGAACACGGCGAACCCTCCCACCGCGCCGTCGCGCACCATCTCGGGCAGTGGCGCGCGGCGCAGCCCGCGTCCGGGCGCGAGCAGCGAGACCGCTTCCAATATGTTCGTCTTGCCCGCGCCATTCTCCCCATGCAGGGCGACCAGACCCGGTCCTGCCGCCAGATCCGCGCCGGCGTGATTGCGAAAATCGGTCAGCGAGAGGCGGATCAGCGTCATGCCCAACCGCGCCTACCGCAGCAAATGCGACGACGCCAGCCCGGCCGGCGCCATCCCCAGCTATGATCACAAGAAATTTTCACCGGAGATCGGGAATATTTCACATATCTCGATAAATTTCGCTCAGTGAAATTTTTTCGGGAACCCAAAAACCGCGCTTAACCGCCGATGAATGCAATTGGCACGCCTCCTGCATTGTCATTGGCATCCACCGGATAGGCCGGATGGAAGGTTCAAGGAAGGATAACATCATGGCTCATTTCAACGTCAACGCCGTCAAAAGCTATGCCCTCGCCGCTTTCGCTTCGCTCTATGCTTCGGCGATGCTGCTCGCAATCGTCGGCCAGAATGGCGCGCAGGTTGGCCAGCTGATCGTCTGATCGGCTGACAACCTCCTCCGAAAAGAACGCCGGCCCGCAGGGCCGGGATGGAAAGGAAAGAAATGAAACAGGGTTTTCGCAAGAATCGCCAAAACGGCATGATCTTTGGCGTGTGCGCCGGGATCGCCGACCATTTTGGCTTCGATGTCTTGTGGACGCGCGTTGCCTTTGTCGCCCTGACGCTCCTCGGCTTCGGCCTGCCGTTGCTGCTCTACCTCACCGTCGCGATCCTCGCGCCATAGAGCGGCCGAGGGCCGGTCGCCACAGGGCGCCCCATTTACCGGCCCACCCATAATCCCGACATCAAGGGCTCACCGGCCACCGCCGGTGGGCCCTTTCCTATCCGTGCGGGCGGATCAGATATTTTTCCCCCGTCCGCTTGGCATTATAGGCCTGCGCCGTTGCGACATCGAGCGCTTCGGTCAGCGAGATTTCGTGGCTGTAGTGGCTCTTGAAGGTCGTCGTCAGTTCGTCGACGACGCGCTGGCGCATCCGCGCAACGACCTCGGCGCCCGCCTTCGCCATGAAAGGCGTCAGCAGAAAGCCGCCAAGCGCCCACGTCAACCCGAAGCTGCGCGCCGAGAAGGTCGTCGGCGACAGGTCGAGCGCGCCATAGATATAAACCTGCTTGAAAGTATCGGAACCATAGCGGCTGTACGTCGTCATGCGCCGCACCGCCGCTGCCTCCATCGCGGTCAATATCTGCCCCGCCAGCTTGCCGCCGCCCGTTGCGTCGAAACCGATCGTCGCGCCCGTTTCGGCGATCGCGTCGATCAGCCGGTCCATAAAATCGTCGGCGCTGCTGTTTACGACATAGTGCGCCCCGATGCCTTTGAGCAGCGCCACCTGCGCCTCGCTGCGCACGATGTTGACGAGCGGGATGCCGTCCTTCGCACAAATCTTGACCAGCATCTGCCCCAGGTTCGACGCCGCCGCGGTGTGGACGATCGCGCTGTGTCCCTCCATCCGCATCGTTTCGGTAAAGGCCAGGCTGGTGAGCGGGTTGACGAAACAGGAGGCGCCGTCGCGGGGATCGGTGCCATCGGGCAGCGGCATCGCCATCTGAACGGGCAGGCAGCGATATTCGGCATACATTTCGCCGCCCAGCACCGCGACCGTCTTGCCCAGCAGTGCTTGCGCCTCCGCCGATGACCCCGCCGCGACGACGATCCCGCAACCTTCATTGCCGATCGCCATCGCTTCGCCGACGCGCCCCGCCATCGCGCGCATACCCGCGGGCGGCACATCGGCGGTCAGCACGGGCAGCCCACCCCGCTCCGATGCGCGCGCGGTCGTCATGTCGGCACCGCCGAACAGCAGCCCAAGGTCCGATGGGTTGATCGGCGCCGCGAGCAGCTTCACCACCACTTCATGCGGCTTGGGTTCGGGCATCGGCCGCGCTTCGAGCGAGACTTCGAGCTCGCCTTGCGCCTTCACGAGCGTCAGCATGGTCAGGTTGGTTTGGGGCAGGTCGGTCATGGCGCATCTCCCGTCGGATTTCGGTTTCGTGATGCAACGGAAATAGGGCGGCGCGATCGCGCTGGCAATCGTCCGTCCGGCAAAAAACGAACTTTGCTATCGCGTGCCATAGAAGCGCGCGAGGCGGTCGAGCGCCAACCCCAGCACCAGCTTGCCCGATCGCGCCGGCCAGCCCAGCCCCTTTTCCGCGCTGCCAATCCCCTCGCCCGCGCAGATCACGCGCCAGCAAATGTCGGCGAGTCCTGGTCCTGCGGCATCAAGCGCGGCGTGAAAGCGCCGGTGCGCATCGATCCGCGCGAGCGACGCGTCGGCGGCGCGCGTTCCGCCGCGACTCTTGCCCGGCGGCGCTGCGTCCCAGCGCATCGTAACGCGCGCGCCCAACCCGGCGCGCTCATAATCGGCGCGCAGCCGCTCGCCCGCCAGCCGCTGCGCCGATGTCAACAACCCGCGCGATGCCAGCCAGGCGACCGGACTTTCGGCCACATTGACGGTGACGTGCCGCATGACCTGCGGCCCCGCCTTGCCGGGGTCGATGCGGTCGTCGGGATGGATATGCGTTTCGAGGCGGCGTGCGGTCATGTCGATCTCCTTCGGCGGGAGACGGGCTTGACATTGGATGATTATGTAGGAAAGAAAAAACCGATTTGGTTATCGAAAAGGTCGCGCCAGTGATTAACAGCATCCGCTCCGTCCGCCGCGCCAAAGGACTGACGCTCGAAGAGGTCGCCCTTCGCTGCGACCCGCCGACCACCGCGCAGACGATCGGCCGCCTCGAAACGGGGACGCGCACACTGTCGCTCGGCTGGATGAACCGCATCGCCGCGGCGCTGGGGGTCGATGCAGCCGAGCTCGTCCGTCTGCCGCAGGATGCCCAGCTGACGATCACCGCGCTGCTCGGCGCCGACGGCGCGCACGCTCCCACGCAGACCGAACAGGCGCTCGCAGCGCGGCCCGGCGAGGATATGGTCGCGGTGCGCGTCACCTCCTCGATCGGGGATTATCGCGCGGGCGACGAAATCTGGTGCCGCCGGATCGAGGGCGACTGGACGCAGGCGCTCAACCGCGACCTGCTCGTCCCGCGCCCCGCCGGCCGCTTCTTCTTCGCGCGCCTCCTCAATGTCGACGGCGAAAAGCTGCACCTGCTCCCGCTCGGCACCGGACAGCGCCAGCAGGTCGTCAGCAATCCGCCCTGGGCCGCGGTCGCGGTGCGACTGATGCGCAGCCTGTGACCAAAATATCCGTCATTGCGAGCGGCCGCGCGTGACTCCCCTGCGCATCCTGTCCATCGCCACCCTGTTCCCCGACGCGGCGCGCCCCAACTTCGGCCTGTTCGTCGAAAAAAGCCTGCGCGCGCTCGCGGCGCAGCCCGGCATCGAGCTCACCATCGTCGCCCCGGTCGGCCTCCCGCCTTTCCCGCTCTCGCTGCACCCGCGCTACCGGGCGTTACGCGGCCTGCCGCGCGCCGAGACATGGCACGGTCTTTCCATTCTGCGGCCCCGCTTTACGCTCATTCCGCGCTACAGCGCACGTTTCAATCCGGCGGCGGTTGCGCGCGCCGTGCTGGGTGCCGTCGCCGGGCAGGGTTTCGACGTCGTCGACGCGCAATTCTTCTATCCCGACGGCTCCGCCGCGATGCGTGTGGCCGATACGCTCGGCCTGCCCTTTTCAGCCAAGGCGCGCGGCGCCGATATCAGCCATTTCGGCCATGATCCCGCAACGGCGCCGCAGGTGATCGAGGCCGGGGCCAAGGCGGCAGGCCTGCTCGCCGTGTCCGCCGCGATGCGCCGCGACATGGCGGCGATCGGCATCGATCCCGCCAAGGTGACGGTCCATTACACCGGCATCGACCATGCACGCTTTCACCCCGGCGACCGCGCCGCGGCGCGCGCGGCGTTCGGCATGGGCGCCGATGCCCCGGCGATCCTCTCGGTCGGCGCGCTGATCGAGCGCAAGGGACAGGCGCTGGTGATCGCGGCGCTGCCCGCGCTGCCCGGCGTGCATTATTGGCTCGCCGGCGCGGGCGAGGAAGAGGGCCGCTATCGCGCGCTCGCGCACCGGCTTGGCGTCGAAGGGCGCGTGCATTTCCTGGGGCCTGTCGCCAATTCCGACCTGCCGCAGCTGTATCGCGCCGCCGACGCCGTCGTCATGCCGTCGGCGAGCGAAGGCTTGGCGAATGCGTGGGTCGAAGCGCTCGCCTGCGGGACGCCCATCATCATCAGCGACGCGGGCGGCGCCGCCGAACTCGTGCGCCTGCCCGTCGCGGGCCGCATCGTGGCGCGCACGCCGGGCGCGATCGCCGACGCCGTCGCGGCTGTCCTCGCAGCGCCGCCGTCACCCGACGAGGTGGCCGCCACCCTCAGCGGGCGCTTCGACTGGGACCGAAACGGCCGCGAACTGGCCGACCATCTGAGGCGCTGCGCGCGCCGCTAGAGCGGCGCGGACGGCCGGGAGGTCGAGTTTCGACCGGAATACGACATCTCTTCCATCGTCATCCCGGCCTTCGCCGGGATGACGGAATTGAAGAAGTCCGCTTTCCACCCCTAAGACAACATCCGCTCCGCTCTCGGCTTAAACCACCGCGCCGTCGTCGTTCTTGCTCGAAACGCGCTCGGCGCCTTCGGTCACGGCGGTCGTTCGCGGCACGAAGCTGTCGGGACCGACCTTCAGCCAGACGAGGATCGGCGCCGACATATAGACCGACGAATAGGTGCCGACAAAAATGCCGAGCAGCATCGCGGCGGTAAAGCCGAAGATGACATCGGGCCCGACCCACAGCAGCACCGCGAGCGCGATCAGCATCGTAAAGCTGGTCATCACCGTGCGTGCCAGCGTCTCGTTGATGCTGAGGTCGAGCAGCGGAATGATTTCCATCTTGCGATATTTCTTCAGATTCTCGCGAATCCGGTCGAACACCACGATCGTGTCGTTGAGCGAATAGCCGATGATGGTCAGCAGCGCGGCGACGATATTGAGGTCGAACTGCATCTGCGTCAGCGCGAAAAAGCCAAAGGTCAGCGCAACGTCGTGGAACAGCGCGAACAACGCGCCCACCCCGAACTGCCATTCGAAACGGATCCAGATATAGATGGAAATCGCGATCATCGCGAGGATCAGGCTGAGCGCGCCGGTGCGCAGCAGCTCCTCCGACACCTTGCCCGACACGGTTTCGACCGACCCAGTCTTCGCGGTCGGAAACGCCTTTGCAATCCCCGCGACGAGCTGCTGCCCCGCACGCTCGGCCGCGGCCTTGTCACCTTCGGGCAGCGCAGTGCGGATCGACACCGCCTTGTCCGACCCGAACTGCTGGATCGTCGCTTCGCCGAGGCCGATGGCCCCGACCTTTTCGCGGATTTCGTCGATCGGCGGCATGTCCTGCGTAAATTCGACGCGCACCGACTGGCCGCCAACAAAGTCGACGCCCAGGTTCAATCCGCGCACGGCCACGAGCGCGATCGACGCGGCGATCATCAGGAAACTGATGACCATGGCGATGTTGCGCCATTTCAGGAACTGGATGTTGGTGTTGTCGGGGACGAGTTTCAGGAGACGCATGACCGGTCCCTCCTCAAATATTCAGCGACGCGGGGCGCGTCTTGTGCAGCCAGCGCGCGGCGAACAGGCGCGTCACCGTCACCGCGGTGAACACGCTGGTGATGATGCCGATCGTCAGCACGACCGCAAAGCCCTTGACCGGGCCCGATCCGAACCAGAACATCAGCCCTGCCGCGATCACGTTGGTGATATTGGCGTCAAAGATCGCGCGGCTCGCTTCCGAATAGCCAAGCTCGACCGCCTGGAACACGCGGCGCCCGCGCTTCAATTCTTCGCGGATACGCTCGTTGATCAGCACGTTCGCGTCGACCGCGGCGCCGATGGTGAGCACGAAACCCGCGATGCCCGGCAGTGTCAGCGTCGCGTTGAACGCGGCCATGATCGCGACGATCAGCGCGATGTTAAAGACCAGCGCGACGTTCGCATAAATGCCGAAACGGCCATAAACGACGATCATGAAGGCGAGCACGGCGACCGTCGCGATGATGCCCGCGATCGCGCCCTTGCGGATCGAATCGGCGCCGAGTTCGGGCGTGACCGTGCGTTCCTCGACGACCTCCATCTTCACCGGCAGCGCGCCCGACCGCAGCGAAATCGCCAGGTTGTTCGCGCTTGCGACGCTGAAGCTGCCCGAAATCTGCGCGCTGCCGCCCAGGATCGGTTCGTTGATCGACGGCGCCGACAGCACCTTGCCGTCAAGCACCATCGCGAATCTTTTGCCGACGTTCTGCGCCGTCACCTTGGCGAAGATGCTCGACCCGCCCGAATCGAAACGGATCGAAACGACCGGTTCGTTCGTCTGGGGATCAAAGCTTTGCTGCGCGTTGATCAGCTGTTCGCCGCTGATCATCACCTGGCGGCGCAGCACCTCGAACGCCGCGCCATTGCCTTCACCTTCGGCATAGGGAACGATCTCGCTGCCCACCGGCACGCGGCCCGCGGCGGCTTCATTGGGGTCGGCATTGGCGTCGACCATGCGGAACTCAAGCCGCGCGGTCTGCCCGATCAGCGCCTTGAGCGCGGCGGGGTCCTGAAGCCCCGGCACCTGCACGACGATACGGTCGTTGCCTTCGCGGATGATCGTCGGCTCGCGCGTGCCCAGCTCGTTGACGCGCTTGTCGATGATGTCGCGCGCCGTATCCATCGCGTCGGCGACCGCCTGTGTCTGCCCGGCGGTGGTCGGCGACATGACGATGCGCGTCGAATCGACGACATCGATGTTCCAGTCGCGCTGCCCGGTCAGCCCCGCGCCCTGCGTCTCGCTGAACAGCCGCTCGCGCGCCTCGTCGAGCTTTGCCTGGTCGCGAACAAGGAAGCTGATGCGGCCGCCCGCCGTCGACAGTTCGCCGATCGCGATGTCGTCGTCGGGACCGCTTTGCCCGCGCATCGCGGTGCGCACCGTCTTTTCCATATTGGTGAGCTGCGTCTTGCGCAGGTCGGCAATATCGGCCTCGAGCAACAGATGGCTGCCGCCGGCAAGGTCGAGCCCCAGATTGACCTTGGCCTGCGCAAAGCCGGGCAGGCTTTCGAACGTCTTGGTCGGCAGGAAACTGGGGATGGCAAAAAGGACGCCGAGCAGCAGGATGATGCTGATGCCGATGGTCTTCCAGCGCGGGAAATCGAGCATGGTCTGTGATCCGATTGCAAAGGGGGCCCGTGCGTTGCCGCCGACCCCGTCGCGTCAGTCGTTCGCGGGCTTGCCGCCGGGTTGAAGAACGTCGGCCAGCGTCGCCTTGACGACCTTGATCTTGACGCCCTGCGCGATTTCGACGTCGGCATAATCATCGTCGACGCGCGTGACCTTGCCGACGATGCCGCCGCCGGTGACGACCTGGTCGCGCGGTTTGACCGCGGCGATCTTGGCGCGATGTTCCTTCGCGCGCACCTGCTGCGGGCGGATCAGGAAGAACCAGAAAACCGCAAAGATCAGAATATAGGGCACCAGCATCAGGAAACCGGCTGCCCCGCCGCCCGATCCGGCCGCCTGGGTCAGAAGCAATTGCGTCGACATGAATGAAAGACTTTCCGTTCGAAAGCGTGGCGCAATCCCCAAGGAGACCGGCACGCAAGGATGGCGCGGCGCCTATCACACGAGGGGCCGCGCGCGCAACCTGTCGTACGCGCCCTCCCCCACGGTTGGCCCGCACAAAATGGGAAGCGCGTGCGCCACATCAAGCCCGCGGCGCCGATTGTGCGTACGGGTGGTCGCGCTTTGCGCAGGAGAGCCTTGCATCCCCCGCCAACCCGCGCTAGGGGCCTCGCCTGCCCAACAGGGCCGGTCGGGACGTAGCGCAGCCTGGTAGCGCATCACACTGGGGGTGTGGGGGTCGGAGGTTCGAATCCTCTCGTCCCGACCAATTTCATCAAAAGTAACAGGGCTTTGCCGAGGCCTGCACCGCGCAACTATTTCGGCGTCTGCATCTAGCCAGCGGCCGCAGCCGCGCCTAAGGCGCCGCCATGGAATTTGCCGCTGAAACCATTGCCTTGCTGATGGCGGTCGCCTTTGTCGCGGGCACGATCGACGCGCTTGCCGGCGGCGGCGGGCTGCTGACCATTCCCGCGCTGATGGCCACCGGGGTACCGCCGGTATCGGCGCTCGCGACGAACAAGCTGCAAAGCATGATCGGCACCGCGTCCGCCTGTTACACCTTCTGGCGCAGCGGCCATGTCGACATTGCGCGCTTCGCCTGGCCCGCCGCCGCCACTTTCGTCGGCGCCGCCGCCGGTGCGACGACGGTTCAGTTCATCAGTTCCGACTTCCTTTCCGCCTTCGTGCCGGTCCTGCTCATCCTGATGGGGCTCTATTTCCTTCTCGCCCCGCCGATGAGCGACGTCGATCGCCATGCGCGCGTCGGTCAGGCCGGGCTGGTCCTCATCGCGCTCGCGATCGGCTTCTACGACGGTTTCTTCGGTCCCGGCACCGGTTCCTTTTTCACCCTCGCGCTCGTCGCACTCGGCGGGCTCGGCCTCGTCCGCGCGATCGGCAACACAAAGCTGCTCAACCTTACCACCAATCTGGCCGGCGTGCTGGCCATGGCGATCGGTGGTCACATGCTATGGCTGCTCGGGATCGCGATGGCGGCCGCCAATGTCGCGGGCAACCAGCTCGGCGCGCGCCTCGCGATCCGCTATGGCGGCCGCGGCGTCCGTCCGGTGCTGGTGCTGATGTCGGCGGCGCTGACGGTGAAGCTGCTCAGCGACCCCGCCAACCCGATCTGGACGCTGTTTTAGGGCTACGGCGCCAAGGTCAGGGCCGCAGCACGACCTTGCCCACCACCGCGCGCTCCTCCAGCATCGCGAACCCCGCGCGCCAGTCGGCAAGGTCGAGCGCGGCGTGGACGTGCGGGCGGATACGCCCCTCGGCCGCCAGCGCGTCGATCGCCGCCAGATTCTCTGCGCCGCGTTCGGGAAAGCGGCGGCCATATTCGCCCGCGCGCACGCCGACCACCGAAAATCCCTTGATCAGCGGCATGTTGGCGGACAGGTCGGGAATGCGCCCCGATGCAAAGCCGACGACGAGCAGCCGCCCGCCAAAGGCGATGCAGCGCGTCGATTCGTCGAACACATCGCCGCCCACCGGGTCGACGATGACGTCGGCGCCCTTCCCCGCGGTCAACGCCTTCACCTCGTCGCGAAAACCCGGCGCCGCGGCGATCACCGCGTCGGGGGCATGGAGCCGCGCCAGTGCCGCGCGCTTGTCCGCGCTGCTCGCCGCCGCGATCACGCGCGCGCCAATCGCTTTTGCGAGATCGACCGTCGCCAGCCCGACCCCGCCCGCCGCGCCGTGGACCAGCACCCATTCGCCCGGTTCGACGCGCGCGCCGCGCAGCAACGCAACATAGGCGGTGAGATAGGCGACCGGATAGGCCGCCGCCGCGTCCCAGCCCAGCGCCGCGGGCCTGGGGCGGAGCGCCGATGCGGGAACGACCGTATATTCGGCCATCGCGCCAAAGCGGTTGCCGCCGACGACCGCGTCGCCGACCGACCATCCCGTCACCCCGGCACCCACCGCGTCGACCTCACCCGAAAATTCCAGGCCGGGGACGAACGGCAGGTCGGGCTTCAGCTGATAGGCGCCGCGCGTCATCAACAGGTCGGGAAAATTCACCGCCGCGGCGCGCACGCGCACACGCACCTCGCCCGGCCCGACGTCTGGCACCGGCAGGTCGGCAAGCGCGACCCCGCCATGATCGGGCAGCAATTCGCGCACCTGCAACGCCCGCATGATAAAATCCTTTCCTACATTGTTCCCATATGGTTCGTTTATGATCTTCCGAAAACCATAAGGAGCGAATCATGTCCCAACCTCGTGCCCTGGCGCTGGACGCCGATGCGCTGATCGAAGCCGTCATCGACCGCGAAGGGCGATATGTAAACCACCCCGCCGACCGCGGCGGTCCGACCTGTTGGGGAATTACCGAAGCGGTCGCCCGTTCGCAGGGTTATACGGGCGCGATGCGCGCACTGCCCCGCGCCGAGGCCGCCGCCATTTACCGCCGCATCTATTGGCTGCGTCCCGGTTTCGACAAGGTGGCGCTGCGCGCCGCGGCGATCGCCGCCGAATTGTTCGACACCGGCGTCAACATGGGCACCGAAACCGCCACCGGATTTCTTCAGCGCGCGCTCAACGCGCTCAACCGCAGCGCGCGCGACTATCCCGACATCGCGGTCGACCGCATGATCGGCCCGCGCACGCTGGCGGCGCTCGACGGCTTTCTGAAAGCGCGCGGCAAGGGCGGCGAGACCGTGCTCGTGCGCGCGATGGAGGCCTTGCAAGGCGAACGCTACATCGCGCTCGCCGAACGCCGCCCCAGCCAGGAAGCCTTTCTCTACGGCTGGCTCGCCAACCGCATCGGCCCGAACTGAAGCTTTTCTGCGCACCATTGGGCTGACTTTTTCTGACCTTTGAAGCGAGAGGACATCATTATGAGCATCATCGAAGGCCTGATCGGCCCCATCGCCAAGCTGATCGACAAGATCATTCCCGACCCCGAAGCGCGCGACCGCGCCAAGCTCGAGCTGTTGAAGCTCGAGGGCAGTCAGGAGATGGAGGCGATCCGCACCCGCATGACCGCGATCGTTGCCGAAGCGAACAGCGCCGATCCGTGGACCAGCCGCGCGCGGCCGAGCTTTCTTTACGTCATGTATGCGCTGCTGCTCTGGGCCATCCCCATGGGCCTGATCGCCGCCGCGCGGCCCGAGATGGCCAAGGGCATAGCCGACGGAATGAACGCCTATCTCGCCGGCATTCCCGAACCGCTCTACGCGCTCTTCGGCACCGGCTATCTGGGGTATACGGCGGCGCGCGCGTGGGGGAAGGCAAAGGGGGTGGAGACATAACCCGCCCTCCCCTTCAGGGGAGGGCAGCGAGACTTACGAACTTGTTCGTTAGTCGCAGCGGGTGGGGGCCAGCGGCCTTGCGCGATCTGACAGGCCCCACCCCAACCCCTCCCCTAAAGGGGAGGGGCTTTAGTTTTCCACCACCGCCGCCAGATTCGCGAGCGAACTGTTCAGCCCGGCCAGATGATCCTTCGCCGAAATCCCCGGCGGCACATGATGCGCGTCGATCGTGACCAGCGTGCCGCCGCCTTGCCGCGACAGATACCAGTGCATCGCCATCATCCCCGAAAAGCGCGGGTCGTCGGACACAAATTCGACCTCCCACACGATCAGCCGCCCCTCATCGAGCGTCGGGATAAACACCTCGACCACATCGCTGTCGTCATCGCTCTTGGTCTCGGCTTGCGCGTCGTCGAAGGTCAGCCGCAACCGAAAGCCGCCGCCTGCGCGGAGGTCGACATGCTCGAACGTCCCGTTCGCGCCCTCGGGCGGTAGCCAGCGCGCGAGCGCGTCGGCGCTGGTGAACGCCGCGAACACATCGACCAGCGGCGCCGCGATCAGCCGTTCGGCGTGATCGATGCGCCGCGTCTTTTTCCTGGGTTTCACATCCGTCCGTTTCAGGCGAGCGCGGCCTTGACCGCCGCGACGGCGTCGCTCGCCGCGCCGCCATTGGGACCGCCGCCCTGCGCCATGTCGGGGCGGCCGCCGCCGCCCTGCCCGCCGAGCGCGGCGACCGCGGCTTTGACCAGGTCGACCGCGCTGTGGCTGCCCGTCTTGTCGTCGGTCACGCCGACTGCAACCGAGGCGCGCCCGTCATTGATCGCGACGAGCATCGCGACGCCGCTGCCGACCTGCTTTTTGAGGCCATCGACCGTGCCGCGGAGCTCCTTGGGATCGAGCCCGTCGACGACCTGCGCCAGAAAGGCGACATCGCCGACCTGCTCGACCGCCGCACCAGCGGCTGCACCGCCGCCGCTTCCGCCGCCGCCAAGCGCCAGCGCCTTCTTCGCATCGGCCAGCTCGCGCTCGGCCTTCTTGAGCTGCTCGGCGAGCGCCGCGACGCGCGCGGGCACCTCTTCGGGCGAGGTTTTGAGCGCCCCCGCCGCCGCTTTCAGCGCCTCGTCGCGGGCGTTCAGCCAGGTGCGCGCCGCTTCGCCGGTCAGCGCCTCGATACGGCGGACACCCGACGAAACCGCGCTTTCGCCGATGATCTTGAACAGCGCGATGTCGCCCAGCGCGCGCACATGCGTTCCGCCGCACAGTTCGACCGAATAGCTGTTCTCATCGGCCCTGCCCATGCTGAGCACGCGCACCTCGTCACCATATTTTTCGCCGAACAGTGCTAGCGCGCCCGCCGCGACGGCGTCGTCCGGCGTCATCAGCCGCGTCGTCACCGGCTCGTTGCCCCGAATCTGCGCGTTCACCTGCGCCTCGATGTCGGCGATCTCTTCGGCGGTCAGCGCCTTCGGGTGCGAAAAGTCGAAGCGGAAGCGATCCTCGGCAACCAGGCTGCCCTTCTGCGTCACATGCCCACCCAGCCGGTTCCGCAGCGCCGCGTGCAGCAGGTGCGTCGCGCTGTGGTTGGCACGGATGCGGTCGCGGCGCACGGCATCGACGGTCAATTGCACCGTGTCGCCGACCTTCAGCGTCCCGGCCTCGATTTTCGCCTGATGCGTGTGCAGCCGCCCGAGCGGCTTGCCGGTATCGCTGACCGTCGCCTTCGCGCCTTCCAATGTCGCGATCGTCCCGCTGTCGCCCATCTGACCGCCGCTTTCGCCATAAAAGGGCGTCTGGTTGGTCAGCACGACGACCGCGTCGCCCGCCCCGGCTTCGTCGACCGGCTTGCCGTCCCTGACCAGCCCGATGACCGTCGCTTCGCCTGCGGTCGAGCTATAGCCGGTAAATTCGGTGCTGCCGTTCGCTTCGGCAAGGTCGAACCAGATTTCGTCCGACGCCTTTTCGCCGCTGCCCTTCCACGCCGCGCGCGCCGCCGCCTTCTGCTGCGCCATCGCCGCGTCAAAGCCCGCACGGTCGACCGATATATCCTGCGCGCGCAGCGCATCTTCGGTCAGATCATAGGGGAAGCCATAGGTATCATAAAGTTTGAACGCGACCTCGCCCGCCAGCGTGTCGCCCTTGCCCATGCCGGCGGTCGCTTCGTCGAGCAGCTTCAGCCCCTTGTCGAGAGTCTGGCGGAACTTCGTCTCCTCGCGCTCCAGCGTCTCGGCGATCAGCGGCTGCGCACGGATCAGCTCGGGATAGGCGGCGCCCATCTCGGCGGTGAGCGACGGCAGCAGCCGGTGCATCAACGGGTCTTTGGCGCCCAGCAGATGCGCGTGGCGCATCGCGCGGCGCATGATCCGGCGCAGCACATAGCCCCGCCCCTCGTTCGACGGCAGCACGCCGTCGGCGACGAGAAAGCTCGATGCGCGAAGATGGTCGGCGATCACGCGGTGGCTCGCCTGGCTGCCGCCCTCGGCGGCAACGCCGGTCAGCTCGACCGATGCCGCGATCAGCGCCTGAAACGTGTCGGTGTCATAATTGTCGTGGACACCCTGCAGCACCGCCGCGACGCGCTCCAGCCCCATGCCGGTGTCGATGCTCGGCCGCGGCAGGTCGACGCGCTCGCCGCCGGGAAGCTGCTCATATTGCATGAACACCAGATTCCAGATCTCGACGAAACGGTCGCCGTCTTCCTCCGGCGATCCCGGCGGGCCGCCCCAGATATGGTCGCCATGATCGTAAAAGATTTCGCTGCATGGCCCGCACGGCCCGGTGTCGCCCATCGACCAGAAATTGTCGCTCGTCGCAATGCGGATGATCCGCTCGTCGGGCAGCCCCGCGATCTTTTTCCACAGATCGAACGCCTCATCGTCGGTGTGATAGACCGTCGCGGTCAGCTTCTCCGGCGCAAGCCCCCATGTTTTCGTGATCAGCGTCCACGCATGGTGGATCGCCGCTTCCTTGAAATAGTCGCCGAAGGAAAAATTCCCCAGCATTTCAAAGAAAGTATGGTGCCGCGCGGTATAGCCGACGTTGTCGAGATCGTTATGCTTGCCGCCCGCACGCACGCATTTCTGCGACGATGCCGCGGTGCTGTAGGAGCGCTTTTCGAGCCCGGTGAAGACATTTTTGAACGGCACCATGCCCGCGTTGACGAACATCAGCGTCGGGTCGTTATACGGCACCAGCGGCGCCGATGGTTCGATATGATGCCCGGCACCCGCGAAATGATCGAGGAAGGAGCGGCGAATGTCGTTGGTCGATGTCATGCGCGCGAATTAGGCATTTTGCGGCGGTGCGACAAGCCGCTTCGTCGCCGCTGCGGCAATCGTCCGGCATGATCAGAAGTCAGTCGCGATCCCCTTGCCCAAATAGCAGGGAAGCTGCCGCAGCACCTCGGCCTTGGGTACGCCCTCTTCCATGAACTGCACCGGCACTTCGGTCGTGTCGGTTCGCACAATGGTGAAAGGCGCGCCGGGTTCGGCGCGATGCACGGCGACATAGCCGCAATCCATCGTTCCATCCTTGCGGTCGCCGCGAAAGTCGAACGCCGCATAAAGACCGCGGGGTTGCCCGGCGGGATCGCTGTACCAGCTCAGCCGCAACACGCGGATCCTGCCATCGGCCCACAGCGCCGCCCGCTTGCGGAAATTCATCTCCCATTCCAGCCGCGGGCTCGACGCCTGGAACGACAACCGCAACATGCCATAGGCCGCGTCAAAGTCCCGCCGCGCCAGCGCCAGCGTATAAGCGGCGAAACGGTCCATCGCCTCGGCCTCGTCGGCGGCTGCCGGCGTGAAGGCCTCGCCGGTCGCGGCATGGACCTCGCGCTCCACCTTCGCGTCGAGCAACGGGCTCTGCGCCGCGGCGCTGCCCGCCAGCAAGGCGCCGGCAACCAGCAGCGCGCACCAGCGCTGCTCAATAGCCATAATAGGCGCCGCCCTTCTCCCGCGCACGCTGCCACGCCGGGCGCGCGTGACATGCGTTCACAAAGGCGGCAAGCTTTGGATAGCGCGGCGCCATGCCCTGCATCACCGCGATTTCGGCGGGGAAGCTCAGCATGATGTCGGCCGCCGACAGGCCGTCGCCGATGAAATGGCCGTTCGCGCCCACGCGGCTTTCCATATAGGAAAAATGCGCGTCGAGTTGCTGCGCAATCCGCGGTTCGAGCGGCGCCGCCGCCTCGCCGAGCCGCGCGGTATAGATGCGCAGCAGGATCGGCGTCATCGCCGACCCTTCGGCAAAATGCAGCCATTCGAGGTGGCTGACATGCTCGTCGGTGCCGCGTTCGGGGACCAGATGCCCGCCGCCGTGGCGCTCGCACAAATATTCGGTGATCGCCCCCGATTCGATGATGACGCGGCCGTCATCCTCCAGCACCGGCGACTTGCCGAGCGGGTGGATCGCGACGAGTTCGGGCGGCGCCAGGTTGGTTACGGGATCGCGATCGTAAAATTTGATCTCATACGGCACGCCGATCTCCTCGAGCAGCCACAAGATGCGCTGCGATCGGCTATTGTTGAGGTGATGAACGATCAGGGTCATGGCGTTCTCCTTTGCGGATCAGTTTCGGTAGGGACCGTTACGGTCGATCAGCGCCGCAAGCTCACGCACGAGTTTTGCGCCCAAAATCGCGGTGACGCCGCCCACGTCACGGCCGGGGTGATGTTCGACGATGTCGGCGCCGACGATCGGCGCGGTCTGCTTGTGAAGCACAGCGATCAGTTCGCGCACGGTCAGCCCGCCGGGTTCGGGATGCGCGACGCCGGGCGCCTCCGAGGGGTCGATTCCGTCGAGGTCCACCGAGATATAGAGCGGCCCGTCGAGTATCGGCACGGCTTGGGGAACGAAGCCCGCCATCGGGACGATGTCGACCCCGAAGCGCGCCGCCTGATCGCGGCAATGGCGGTTCAGCGTGCGAATGCCGACTTGCACCAGCCGCTTGGCGTGCCCTGCTTCGCAGATGCGCGCAAAGGGCGATGCGTGGCTCCGCGGATTGCCGCCGAAATCGTCGTAAAGATCGGGGTGCGCGTCGACATGCAGGATCGTTACCGGTCCGAAACATGCCGCCGCCGCTTCGACCAGCGGGAAGGTCACGGCATGGTCGCCGCCGAGCGCCAGCGGCACTTCGCCATCTTCGCACAGCATCGCGACATGGCGGCGGATCGCGGCGTCATCTTCGGCCGTCCGCTCGGTGAGCGGCAGGTCGCCGTCGTCGGCAAAAGCAATATCGATGCCGATTTCCGGTCCCAACTCGCTCGCCATATTGCCGCGGTCGCTCCACAGCGCGGCGCGGATCGCGGCGGGACCACCCGCCGCACCGCGTTCGAAACTGCTGTTGATATCGGTAGGGAAGCCAAAGAGGCGGATCGCGGTCATGGTCCATCTGTAGCCGTTGTCAGCGGTCGCGCAAGGCACGGCGCCCCGTGCAGACCATCATATGCGACCGTGCGCGATCGAGATGGCGGACATGAATTTCACCGTCATCCCGGACTTGATCCGCAATCCACCCTTCCCGCGTCGCGCCAATGAATCCCGGATCAAGTCCGGTATGAGGAAAATGAAAAGCGACCGCTCCCGCCCCGAAACGCTCCTATCGCACGCTCGAACAAAGAGCGCGCACCAGAGGATCGATCAACGGCGAGCGGGCCACCTGCGGGGGAGAGGGGCTTGCAGGTGTCCGCGGTGCAAGGAGACCGCGAGGGCCCGCCGCCGTTCGTCGACCGGTCCCGCGCGAACGCAGACCGGCCGAACGATCGTCAGATATCGTCGCCCTCGTCGTCGGGGCCCGCCATCATTTCCTCGGCGACCGCGTCGGTGCGGCCGCGGATCGCGGCTTCCAGCCGCTCCCGGAGTTCGGGATTCTCGGTCAGGAAATTCTTGGCATTTTCGCGGCCCTGCCCGATACGGATCGAGTCATAGCTGAACCAGGCGCCCGATTTTTCGACCAGCCCGGCCTTGACGCCGATGTCGAGAATTTCGCCGATCTTCGAAATTCCCTGTCCGTACATGATGTCGAACTCGACCTGCTTGAAGGGCGGTGCGACCTTGTTCTTGACGACCTTCACGCGCGTCGTATTGCCCACGATCTCGTCGCCATTCTTGATCTGGCCGGTGCGGCGGATGTCAAGGCGGACCGAAGCATAGAATTTGAGCGCATTGCCGCCCGTCGTGGTTTCGGGATTGCCGTACATCACGCCGATTTTCATGCGCAGCTGGTTGATGAAGATCACCATGCAGCGCGACCGGCTGATCGAACCGGTGAGCTTGCGCAGCGACTGCGACATCAGCCGCGCCTGCAGGCCGACATGGCTGTCGCCCATCTCGCCCTCGATTTCCGCACGCGGGACGAGCGCCGCGACCGAGTCGACGACCAGCACGTCGATCGCGTTCGAGCGCACGAGCGTGTCGACGATTTCGAGCGCCTGCTCGCCCGTGTCGGGCTGCGACACGATGAGTTCGTCGATGTTGACGCCGAGCTTGCGCGCATAGACGGGGTCGAGCGCATGTTCGGCGTCGACGAAAGCGACCGTGCCGCCGGTCTTTTGCGCTTCGGCGAGCGTGTGCAGCGCGAGCGTCGTCTTGCCCGAGCTTTCGGGGCCATAGATTTCGATGACGCGGCCGCGCGGCAGGCCGCCGACGCCAAGCGCAATGTCGAGTCCCAGCGATCCGGTCGAGATCGCCTCGACCTGCATGGCTTCTTTCGAACCCAGCTTCATCACCGAGCCCTTGCCGAAGGCGCGGTCGATCTGCGCCAATGCGGCGTCAAGCGCCTTCTGCCTGTCCGTTCCGTTCACTGATTTCCCCGATTCGACGAGTGATAATTGTCCGGCCATGTGCCGTCCTTTCCTGCTCTAGAGCGACAGCGGACGCATCGCAACGCCGGACCCATGTGCCACATTTGTTCTCATGGAACAAGAGGGGAACAGAATATAATTTCTGCTTTCGTCATCCCGGCGAAGGCCGGGATCTCGCCGGTGCGTCGGGTATCGAGGATGAGATCCCGGCCTTCGCCGGGATGACGACCGGTTTGATCTGCTACGCTCCGAACTCTTCCAGCGCCGCCTCGATGTCGCTGATCCGGAATGGCTTGGTAATCAGTTTGCGATGCGCGTGCGACGGCGGGATGACGTCGCCTCCGCCCGAGGTGAAGGCGAAGGGAATGTCGTGCTCGGCGAGCGCGTCGGCGACCGGCCAGCCCTTTTCATCGCCGAGGTTGATGTCGACGAGCGCGCCTGCAAGCGGTTCGGAGGCAATGAACGCCAGCGCCTCCTCGTTGGTCGTCGCTTGCGCAGGTTCGGGCAAGCCGAGCGCGTCGAACATGTCGACGAGCATCATGCCGATCAGCACATCGTCCTCGACGATCAGGATGCGCGGCTCAGCCATCCTGTCCTCCGCGGTGCACCGCGTCGTCGAGCGCGGCCGATGTCGCCTCCGCCAATTGCGCGACCGAAAAGGGTTTGGGCAGAAACGACACATCGTCGATGTCGATCGACTGGCGAAGCTGCTCCTCGGCATAGCCCGACATGAACAGGACGGGCAGGCCGGGGCGCTTTGCGCGCATGGCGCGCACCATCGTCGGCCCGTCCATCGTCGGCATCACGACATCGCTGATAACCAGATCGACCTTTTCCATCTCGGCAAAGCGTTCCAGCCCCTCCTCACCCTGCGCGGCGGCGACAACCGTATAACCCGCACGGGCCAGAGCGCGTTCCGCGACCGCCCGCACCATATCTTCATCCTCGACCAGCAGGATGGTTCCGCTGCCCCATTGGCTCTTCCGGGGCTTGGCGGGCGGCGGTGGCGGCGTTTCGCCGCCAACACGATGGACGGGCAGATAGATGGTAAAGCTCGTCCCCTCTCCCGGCTTGCTGTCGGCAAAGATAAAGCCCGCCGACTGCTTGATGATGCCATAGACGGTCGACAGCCCGAGCCCCGTCCCCTTGCCCACGTCCTTGGTCGTGAAAAAGGGCTCGAAAATCTTGGGCAGCACGTCGGCGGGAATACCCGTCCCCGTATCGCTGACCTTGAGCGCGCAATAATCGGCCGGGGGCATGAATTCATTATCGAGCTGACGCACATCGGCCGCCGACACCGGATAGGTTTCGATCGTCAATGTTCCCCCGCCCGGCATCGCGTCGCGTGCATTGACGGCCAGATTGATGATCACCTGCTCAAGCTGGCCGGGATCGGCGCGCACCGCGCCCAGCCCGCGCCCGTGATGCACCGACAGTTGCACTGTGTCCCCGATCAGGCGCTTCAGCAGGTGCGATACTTCGGAAATCACGTCGGGAAGCTGCAAGATCTGCGGCCGCAACGTCTGTTGCCGCGAAAAGGCAAGCAACTGCCGCGTCAGGCTGGCGGCACGGTTGGCGTTGCTGCGGATCTGCTGAATGTCGTCATAATCGCTGTCGCCCGGCGTGTGGCGCATCAGCATCAGGTCGCACGCGCCGAGCACCGCGGTCAGGATATTGTTGAAATCGTGCGCGACACCGCCCGCGAGCTGGCCGACCGCCTGCATCTTCGATGCCTGCGCGACCTGACGCTTGAGCCGCGATTCCTCGCTCGAATCCTTGAGGCTCAAAAGCACCGCCGCTTCGCCGAGGCCGCGTACGCCGACTACGCGCATCGACACCGGATCGCCGCTCTGCCCCGCCAGCCGGATCGACAGGTCGCCGCCGACCTGCTGTCCGCTGCTGTGGCGGCGGATCATATCGGCGAGCGGCCCCTTGTCCTCACCCACCACAATGTCGCCCGGATAACGCGGCATCTTGCCCTCGGGCAGGTTCGCCGCGCGCATGAAGGCGCGGTTCATATAGAGGAAGCGCCCGTCGCGATCGACCATCGCCAGCCCGAAAGGCAATAGCGAGAGCAGCGTTTCGACATAGGTTTGCGCGGTACCGCGGTCGGCCGGGCCCATCTCTTCGTCGAGCATGGCGAGCAACATGGGCGAATTGCCGTCGGCGGGCGCGAGCGCGATCTGTATCAAGCGTACCGGCGTCGCCCGGTCGCCCTCGCGCGCGAAATAGAGCGAACCGGCGTCGTCGAGGCGCAGCATCGGGGCGACATCGCGCCCCGCGAAATGGCGCGAATCCACTTCGCCCAGGGCGCGGAGCAGAAAGGCCTCATTCGCCGCGCGAAGGCGGCCCTCGCTGTTCACCAGCGCGGCCATCACCCCGGCATGGCCCAGCGTGCGCCCTGCCGGACCGCCAAGGTGGCGGGTGAGTTCGGCAACCAGATCGAGCCGTTCGACCGCGGCGAAGCGCCAGACGAGATAATCGTCGGCCTGCCCGGTGCGAGTGACCTGCGCGCGCAATTGCAGCGGGCCCACGGCGATGTCCTCGGCGCGCCCCTCGCCGTCGCGCCACGCCGCGCGGCCGGCATTTTTCAGCAGTTCGGCGCCGCGGCCGTCCAGCGGCAGGCCCGGCGGCGTGACAAAGCCCCCCATCCAGGTCGCGAACAGATCGTTGGCACACACCATGCGCCCCGCACGGTCGGTCACGGCAATGGCGACGTCGTCGTGATGGATCGCCTGGCGCAGCATCGTCCAGTCGGGCGGCAGGGCCTCCCGGTTCGCCGCGGCAGGAAACAGGCGGCGCACGAGCAGCGTCCCGCCCGCGGCAACCGCCAGGCCGGCGGCAAAGCCTGCCGCCACCGTCATGCTGCGCGTCGTCCAGAAGAGCAGCGCAACCGACACGAAGGCGAGCGCCGCGATCAGCGCGATGTCGAGCCGCGACAGCTGCGCGGGGGGCATGATTGTTTCCGCAGGGCCCGCCTCCCTGATGACAACACCATCAGCGGAGGACAGGCTTTGCGCGGTCAAGTCACATTCTTTCTATCGGCGTTCTACCAGATGCGAACGCGCTCTTCGGGCGTCAGATACAGCTTCTGGTCGGGTTTAACCTGGAACGCCTTATACCAAGGGTCAAGGTTGCGCGACACCCAAGTCCGCTGGATCGACGGCGAATGCGGATCAGTCGTGATCCGCTGCGACAGATTCTGCTCGCGATAATTGCGGCGCCACACCTGTGCCCAGCCCAGGAAGAAGCGTTGATCGCCGGTCATGCCATCCAGAACCGGTGCCTCCTTGCCGCCCAGCGACTTTTTATAGGCTTCATAGGCCACGGTCAGGCCCGCCAGATCGCCGATATTTTCGCCGAGCGTGAAGGTACCGTCGAGCTTTTCGCCCGGCAGCACTTCATAGGCATCATATTGCGCGATCAGCGCCTTGCCCGCCGCCTCGAACGCCGCGACGTCGGCGGGCGTCCACCAGTCGGCCAGCTTGCCCGTTTCGTCATATTTTGCGCCCTGGTCGTCGAAATGGTGGCTGATCTCGTGCCCGATCACCGCGCCGATGCCGCCATAGTTGATCGCCGGGTCGGCGTTGGGATCAAAGAAGGGCGGTTGCAGGATCGCGGCGGGGAAAACGATCTCGTTCATGCCGAAATTGGCATAGGCGTTGACCGTCATCGGGGTCATCCCCCATTCCCAGCGGCGGATCGGCCCGCCGAGGCGGCCGATATTGTCGTCGTGCGCGAACTGGTTGGAACGCAGCGCGTTGCCGAACAGGTCGCCCGCGCGGATGTCCAGCTTGCTATAATCCTTCCAGCGGTCGGGATAGCCGATCTTGGTCGTAAAATTGGCGAGCTTTTTCTTTGCCTTGACCTTGGTTTCGGGCTGCATCCAGCTCAATCCGTCGATGCGGTCGCCCATCGCCGCCAGCACATTCTTGACGAGCTGGTCCATCGCCGCCTTGGTTTCGGGCGGGAAATATCTGGCGACATAATCCTGACCGACCGCTTCCCCCATATTGCCGGTGGTGAAATCGACCGCGCGCTTCCAGCGTTCCTGCATCTGCGGCGTTCCTGACAGCGCCGTGCCGTAAAAGGCAAAGGCTTCCTTCGCGACCGCGTCGGGCAGCACGCCCGAAAAGCCGTCGAGGCTGCGCACGATCAACAGGTCGCGGATCACGCCGATCGGCGCGTCGGCGATCAGCTTCGCTTCGCCGGTGAAGGCGCTCGGCTGCGACACGAGCAGCGAATCCTCGTTCACCCCGATGCCGCGAACGAAAGTCGCCCAGTCGAATCCCGGCGCCGCCGCGGTGAGGTCGGCGATGGTCATCTTGTTATAGACTTTGGTTGCGTCGCTGCTGTCGTTCTTGTCCCAATGGACGGTCGCGATCTGCTTTTCGAAATCATAGATCGCCTTGGCGCGTGCGGCGGCGTCGCGTTCGCCCGCGAGTGTCAGAACATTCTGAAGATGCTGGAGGTAGGCCGCCTGCAGCTTGGCGTTGCGCTCGTTATCCTTCAGGTAAAAGTCGCGATCGGGCATCCCGATGCCGCCTTGGAACATCGTATAGATATAGACCTCGGGATTCTTGTCGTCCTGACCCACGAAACCGCCGAAAAAATGCTGAACGCCATTGCGGTCGGCTTCGGCCAGCAGTTTCGCAAGACCCGCCTTGTCGACGCCGCGAATCCTGGTCAGCCACGGCTCGATCGGCGCGAGCCCCTTCGCTTCGACTGTCTCGGCATCGAGGTAGGAGGCATAGGCGCGGCCGATCATGCTGTTCGGATCGGCCTTTGCCGCTTCGAGGATTTCCTGCGTACGCTTTTGCGACAGGTCGGCAAGAACGGTGAACATACCGAAGTTCGACTTGTCAGCAGGAATTTCAGTGTTTTTCGTCCAAGTGCCGTTGGCATAGGTGTAAAAATCGTCACCGGCACGGACGCTCTTGTCCATCCCCGAAACATCGAAGCCGAAGGTGCCGAGTTCGGGCTTGCCCGCATTCTTGGCCGCGGGTGCGGTGGCGGGCGCTTCCTCGGCGCCAGCGGGCACGGCGGCCAGCATCAGCGCGCCAAGGGCCGCGGTCGCCATCAGGCGCGAAATCTTGATCGGATGTGTCATGCTATTCCCCAGTTATCGACGTAAAGCGCGAGCGGCGCCGCAAATCCGCGGCGTCTTTCGGCGATAGGGACAGCTATACGCGCGCGAATCGCGGGTTCAACCGGCCGCCGTGTCGCTCGTCGATGCCTCATGTCGTTGGTCGCGTGCGCGGGCCAGCTTGCGCCGCCAGCGAAGGCGAATCCAATTATCCCAGAACACAGCGGCCAGGACATAGCCGATCGCGGCCGCGACGACCGAGATCACGAACAGACCCGCGAGCATGGCGGGCGCGGCGTCGGAAAAGGTCCAGCGTACCCACTCGCCCGCCGAGGCGCCATGCTCGATCATCGCCGAGAAGGTCGCGCTGTTCGCCTGCAACCCGAACAGCCAATCGCCAAGCCAGACCGAGGCGAGGATGATGAACGGCGTCGTCACCGGATTGGACAAAAAGGTCATCGCCGCGCCGATCGGGATATTGGCACGGACGGGCAGCGCGAGCAGCGCGACCCCCAATATCTGCACGCCGGGGATCAGGAAAAAGATGCCGACGAACAGGCCCAGCGCGGTACCGCGCGGCACCGACGTGCGGGTGAACCGCCATAGATGGCTGTGCGCGACCCTGTGCGCAAAAGGCCTGATAAACCGGCTTGCGAGCAGTTCCTCGCGCGTCGGCGAGTTGCGGCGGATCCAGTTCATCACCGCCGCCTTGTCGCGCGCCTTATGATCTCCAGGCGTGCCCCCGCTCATCCGCGATCCTTCAGCAATCGCTGCTTGTCGCGTTTCCAGTCGCGTTCCTTGATCGACTCGCGCTTGTCATGCGCCTTTTTGCCCTTCGCCAGCGCAAGCTCGACCTTGGCGCGGCCGCGACTGTTGAAATAGACGGTAAGGGGTACCAGCGTCATTCCCTGCCGCGCGACCCCTGCGTGCAGCTTGTTGATCTCCCGCCAGTTGAGCAGCAGCTTGCGCGGGCGCTTGGGTTCGTGGTTGAAGCGGTTGCCATGGCTGAATTCGGGGATATTGGCGTTGATCAGCCAAACCTCGCCGCCCGTCACCTCGGCATAGCTTTCGGCAATCGTCCCTTCGCCAAAGCGTAGCGACTTCACCTCTGTCCCTTGCAGCGCGATCCCCGCCTCGAAAACCTGTTCGATACTATAGTCGAAGCGCGCGCGCCGGTTTTCGGCGACGACCTTTTTCTTGTCGAACTCGGCGGCGGATTGCGGACGGGCCATGACGAAAGCTCAGATCACTCCTGCCGACGACAATGCGGCATCGACGGCCTTGCGCGACGCATCGGACGCCGCGATGATAGGTAGGCGCACTTCGGGCGAAAACCAGTCGTGAACGCGCGACAGCGCATATTTGACGGGTCCCGGCGACGTGTCGGAGAACATCGCCTTGTGCAGATCGAACAGCCGGTCGTGAAGCGTCAGGGCGCGCGCCCAATCGCCGGCCGCGCAGGCAGCGGCGAAATCGGCACAAAGCCGCGGCGCGACATTGGCCGTAACCGAAATACATCCCACCCCGCCCAGCACCGCATGGGGCAGCCACAGATCGTCATTGCCGGACAACTGGCAGAAATCATGCCCGGCGCCTGCACGATGGGCGGTGACACGATCGAGATGCCCGCTCGCGTCCTTGATCGCGACGACAGTGGAAATCTCGGCGAGCTTGCACATCGTTTCGGCGCTGATGTCGCAGGACGTGCGGCTGGGGACGTTATAGACGACGATCGGCAGGTCGCTGGCATCGGCCAGCGCCTTGAAATGCGCGATCATGCCCTCCTGGCTCGGCCGGTTGTAATAGGGGGCGACGACCAGCGCCGCGGCGGCGCCCGACGCCTGCGCGTGGCGCATATGGCGGATCGCAGTCGCGGTGTCGTTCGACCCGCAACCGGCGATCACCGGCACGCGCCCCGCCGCGGCCTCGATACAGCAATCGATCACGCGATAATGTTCGTCATAGCCGAGCGTCGGGCTTTCGCCGGTCGTCCCGCACGGCACCAGCGCGCTCGTTCCTTCTTTGACCTGCCAATCCACAAGGCGCGCGAAGGCGGGCGCGTCGAACGCCCCGTCGCGGAATGGCGTCACCAAGGCGGGAATCGAACCCGAAAACATGCTCCGCTCCTTTACAAGGACATGAGCGGACCGATAGAATCCGGCCCGCGCGCCGCTATTGAACGTCTATTCAGCGCCCCGCAAGGAGTTTGGCATTAATATGGCGGACATGATCTCGCTCACCAGAATTTCCCCCCTCGCCCTTGCGCTGGCGCTCGCTATCCCCACCGCCGCGACCGCCAGCGAGCTTACACCCGAACAAATGGCCTGGTATCGCGCCCAGATGGGTCTCTCATCGGTGTCGGGCCCGCCGCCCGCACCCAATATGGTCGGCGAGGCGGTGATGGAGTGGCGGCGCCTGACGGCGAACAGCGGCGCCTCCTTCGATCAACTCTCGCGCTTCCTGATGGCGAACAAGGGCTGGCCCGACGCCGACAAGCTGCGCGTGCGCGCCGAAAAGGCAATCGCGCTCGACAGTTTCGACCCCGCGCGCACGCTCGCCTTTTTCACCGCTTATCCGCCACAGACCGCCAGCGGCCACTTGCGCATGGCGGTCGCGCTGAACGCGTCGGGGCGGCGGGAGGAGGCGAACGCTGCCGTCCGGCGAGCATGGACCAGCGGGCCGCTCGACGATTACGAAACGAGCCGCGCGCTCAGCATGTTCCCCGGCGCAATCACCCTCGCCGACCATGACGCACGGATGGACAAGCTGCTCTGGTCGGGCGCAACCGCGGCGGCGAGCCGCCAGCTCGGCTATACCTCGCCCGACAAGCGCGCGATCTTCGCCGCGCGCCTGGCGATGCGCAGCGGCGCGGTCGATGCCGCCTTGCAGGCGGCGGCGGTCGAAAGCGCCAACCCGTCGATCGCGCGCACCGACCCCGGCTACATCACCGCAAAGGCCACCTGGCTACGCGCCTCGGGCCGGGTGGGCGAAGCGCGCGCGCTGCTCGCGGCGCCGCGATCGCTGGCCACGGCACCGACCGATGCCGAGGAGTGGCTGGAAACATTGCTCACCAATGCGCGGCTAGCCGATGCCGGCGGCGACAAGACCACCGCCTATCGCATTGCGAGCCAGCTCGACGACGCCTTTCCCCCCGGCACCGTGATCCGCGAGACGCCGCTGGGCGTTCGCGACGATTATACGTCGCTCGCCTGGCTTGCGGGCCAGCTGGCGCTCAAGGATCTCGGCCGCCCTGCCGAGGCGGCGAAGCATTATCGCGCCTATGGCGAAGCGGCGCGTTCGGCGCAGACGCGCACCAAGGGCTTTTATTGGGCCGGCCGTGCAGCCCTTGCCGCCGGCGACCGCGCCGCCGCGAATGCCCATTTCGCCGATGCGGCGCAGCATTATGACCAGTTTTACGGCCAGTTGGCGCTCGAACGATTGAACCGCCCGCAGCCCCGGCCGTCACCGACTCCCGCGCTCGCCGTGAGCGCGGAGGAACAGCGCGCGTTCGAGGACGACCGGCTGGTCCGCGCCGCACGCGCGCTGGGTGAGATCGGCGCATGGCGCGAACAGTCGCTCTTTCTCCGCGCGCTGGCGCAAAAGGCCAGCACGCCCGCCGACCATGTGCTCGCGGGCAAGCTCGCCGCCAAGATCGGCCGCCCCGACCTGGGCGTGATGATCGGGCGGAGCGCGCAGGCGAACAGCCTCGACGCGGTCGAGGTGTCGGGCTTTCCGACCGTGCGCGTCCCCGCGGGTCACGAAAACAACTGGACCTTCATCCACGCGATCACACGTCAGGAAAGCCAGTTCGACCGCGCCGCGATAAGCCACGCCGGCGCACGCGGGATGATGCAGCTGATGCCGGGCACGGCGCGCGAAGTCGCCGGCAAGCTGGGGCTGAATTACGACGGCGCCGCGCTGACTAGCGACACCAATTATAATATGACGCTGGGGTCGACCTATTTTCAACAGATGCTGCGCTATTATGGCGGCAGCTATCCGCTCGCGGTTGCGGCGTATAACGCGGGACCGGGCAATGTGAACAAATGGCTGCGCGCCAATGGCGACCCGCGCACCGGGGCGATCGACATCCTCGACTGGATCGAGGCGATCCCGATTTTCGAGACGAAGAATTATGTCCAGCGCGTGCTCGAAAATGCCGTTGTCTATGACACGCTGAGCGAGGGCAAGACGCTGCCCAAGGCTCCGCTGAGCTTCTATCTCGGCAAACGCACGCCGGGGTGATGTCCGCATGGCGGGGGACAAGACCAACATCATCAGCCCGGCGGGCTTTGCCGCGCTGCGCGCCGAATATGATGCGTTGCTGGGCGACGAGCGGCCCAGGCTGGTCGAAGTGATCAGCTGGGCCGCGGGCAATGGCGACCGCAGCGAGAATGGCGATTATATCTATGGCCGCAAACGGCTGCGCGAGATCGACCGGCGATTGGGCTTCCTCGCGCGCCGGATGAAGGCCGCGCGGGTCGTCGACCCCGCCGAACAGCCCGACAAGACCCGCATCTGGTTCGGCGCGACCGCCGAACTCGCCGACGACGAGGACGCACGGCGCATCGTCACACTGGTCGGCGACGACGAGGCGGAGGCGGGCGAAGGCCGGATCGGGTGGAACAGCCCGCTCGCCCGCGCGCTGCGCGGCGCGGCGGTCGGCGACCTCCGGACGGTGCAGCTTCCCGCCGGGCCAAAGGAATGGGAAGTGATCGCAATCCGCTATCCCTGACGCTCATTCGCCGATGCCCGCAATCAACGCGCGCTGGTCCTGGCGCAGTTCGGGCAGGTCGCGCGCCAGCCGCGCCCAATGCGCGGCTTCCTTCATATCGGCGGCGACGCCCGTTCCTTTCCGGTAGGCGTCGGCGAGAATCGCGCGCGATCCCGCAAAGCCCGCGCGCGCGGCCACCCCGCAATCCTCGATCGCCAACGCCAGCGTCTTGTCGGCGAAATGCGCTTCGCACAGCCAGTGATTGCCCTCCGGATTGCCCGCGCCGGCGAGCGCGCGCAGCCGGGCGAGGTTGGCGGCGCGCGTGTCGGGGAAAAAGGTCAGCGCAAAGATCGCGGCCGGATGGCCCCTTTCGGCCGCCTCGGCGTAGAGCGCCTGCGATCGCGCAAAATCGGGCGGCCCGAAGGTCCCGACCGTCAGCTGATAGGCAAGGTGTGTCTTGGCTTTTGTATAACCCGCGTTCGCCGCGGCGACATAAAGGTCATAGGCGCGCTCGACGTCAGCCGGCGAAGGATTATTTTGGAGGAGCAGATAACCCAGTTCCTGCTGCCCCGCCGGGAAACCCTGCGCCGCCGATTTTTCGAGATAGGCGCGCGCGCGGGCGACATCCTTGCGCACCCCGACGCCGAGCGAGAACATATAACCGACAAGCTGCTGCGCAAGCGGATGGCCGCCATCGGCGAGCGCGACGAGCTTTGCCGCGGGGTGACGCGACAATATGTCGGCGATCAGCACCGGCTCATCCTCGATCGCCAGCCGGTCGAGCGAGATGTCAGCGAGCGGGTCGATCGCCTGACCGCGGGCGCCGTTCGTCGAAGGCGGCGGTGGCGGCGCCGACATGGGGCGAACAGGGGAAATAGCCGCTGCCCTCGCGGGTATCTCCGGCGGCGCGACCAGATAATAATCGTCGAACCAGCTGCCGTAATGAAAGGGCTGCTGCGGACCCAGTTCCATGCCGCGCGTCCGCTTGTAAACTTCGCGCGATACCACCTTGAAATAATCGCCGATTTCCAGGCCCGGAATCGCCAGTTCCTTCACCACCGCCGCCGCAAAGGGGCTGACCGGCGATCCGACGGGCGCAAAATCGAGCGCGGGGCGCCCCTTCGCCGTCGAATAGAAAACGGCGCCCTGCCCGATGTCGAGCAGGCCCAAAGGCGCTGATCCCGCCTCGCCGCTCGCGGCGTCGACGTCGGCAATTCGCACGACCGGCTCGGCGGTGCGGCAGGCATCGACGAACAGCAAGGTGAACGCGCCCCTGGGAACGACCCGTTCGACCGCCTTTTCGATCGACAGATATCGCTCCTCGACATCGGCGCGGCGCGTCGCGGGCGGCGCGTCCATCGGGACAAGCCAGTTGCGCCCCCCATATTCGAACCCGTGCCCGGCATAATAGAGGATGACCGACTTTGCCCCCGCCGCTTCGGCTGCGAAGCGCGTCAGCGCGGCGTCGAGCGCCGCCATGTCGGCATTGCGCACGATCCGCGGCGCAATGCCGGCTTTCCTGAACGCCTCGCAGACGAGGTCGATGTCGTTGACCGCATTTTTGAGCGATGGCCATTCCCAGTCATTATAGGCGCTGTTGCCGATCAGCAGCGCGACCCGGTCGCCTCGCAGTGGCGCATCGCCGCAAGCAGCGGGCTGCGCAAAGGCCGGGAGCGCGCCGAACAGCAGCGCCAGAACCGCAGCCAGAATAGCGCTCGCGCGCGTCCGCTCAACCATGCCCGCCCCCCTGAAACGCCGCGCGGCGCCCGCCCGGAAAAGCGCGGAAATCTGCGCAACTTTACACTGAAATCACATCATTGCGCGCTTTCAGTGCATCGAAAGCGATGGTAGGTGAGCGGACCCGTGTAGGAAAGCGGAAACTCCGCATCCCTACGGTTGCAGCAACGCCGGGATGATCCAGATCGCCGACAGCACGATCACCACGGCAATCAGCGAAAAAGCCAGTACATAGCGGACATTGTGCCCTTTGACCCCGCCGCTCGCTTCGGTTTCGTCCACTTCGACATGATCGTCGACGACTTTCATCGCGTGTCTCCCTTCTGCTTTGCTTCAGAACGCGGCCCCCGGTGGCGCGGTTCCCCGCGGCCGGGCGTCGGGAGAGATGCCAGAGGGTCTGTAAGCCGGGTTCTGTCCACCCCGTTGCCGGGGATGGGCGATCATTCCTCTAGGCGAACGGTTACCCGAACGCTCCAGCAGTCAACCCGGACGGCGGGGCCGGAACCAGCCCTGAGTTCCCTCATGCCATCCCTATTCGACCTTGCTCCCGGTGGGGTTTGCCGTGCCGCGTCCGTTGCCGTCCGCGCGGTGCGCTCTTACCGCACCCTTTCACCTTTCGCCGGGCCGAAGCCGTGGGCGGTCTTCTCTCTGTGGCACTTTCCCTGACCCCCTTGCGGGGGCCGCCGGACGTTATCCGGCACCGTGGTTTCCGTGGAGCCCGGACTTTCCTCCCCTTCCTTGCGAAAGCGGCGATCGCCCGACCCTCTGGCAAGCAGAGTATAGCAATGTTGCGCGCATTGTGCGAGCGCCACGAAAGCCCTCGCGATTTGCCGTCGGCGGTCGCGAGGAACCTCGCCAAACCGGCCGCACGGCCGTTCAGGAGTGAAGAATGACGCCTCCCCGCCTGCCCATGATGAATCGCCGATCCTTCCTTGCCACTGGCGCCGCCATCGCCGCCGCGCATGGTCTGGGCGCCCATGCCGCCGCGAAGCCGCAGGTGATGATCGACGGCCTGAGCTTTCTTCCCGACGATCTTGCCGAGCTTCGCGCAGCGGGGCTTGGTGGGATGATCTGCGATATTTCGGAAATCGAGGAGGTCCGCGACGCGGACAATGTTCCCCGCTATCTGCGAACCTTTGAAAAATGCAGCGCGGCGCTCGACGCGGCAGTTGCGCGGCTTGCGGATCGGCCCGAAGCGTTCGTCGCGCGCAAAGGATCGGACATCGGCTCGCGCCCCGGCTGCGCGGCCTTCCTGCAATTCCAGTCGTGCGAACCTGTCGGCACCGACCTGACGCGGATCGCGGACTTTCATCGCCGCGGCCTGCGCGTCCTGCAATTCACCCATCACAACAACAACCTCTTTGCCGGCGGCGCGCTCGAACGGCAATGGAGCGGCCTGACGGCGTTGGGGATCGAGGGGCTGGCCGAGATGAACCGCGTCGGCATCGTTCCCGACGTTTCGCACGGATCGGAGCCGACGATGCTCGAAGCCGCGAAACGCAGCACGACGCCGATCCTGCTGTCGCATGGCGCGTGCAAGGCGATCGTCGACCATCCCCGCTGCGCCTCGGACGCCGTGATCCGCGCGATCGCCGACAAGGGCGGCATGATGGGTATTTTCATGATGAGCTTCTGGTTGACGCGCGACGCGGTTCCGACCGTCGATCATCTCATCGCACAGATCCGCCATGTCGCGAATGTGGCAGGTATCGACGCGGTCGGGATTTCGAACGACTTTCCGATGGCCGGCCAGACCAACCTCGTCGCGCTGAACAACGATAATGCCGAAGGCGTGAAGGAATATCTGCCCTGGTGGCACGCGATGCGCGACCAGGAGATCGCCGGATTTGGCTGGACGCCCGACCATGTGGTGATCCCCGAACTCAACAATTTGCACCGCATGGCGACGATCGCCGCGGCGCTCGACAAGGCGGGGTTCGCGGCTCGCGAGGTCGACAAGATCATGGGCGGCAACTGGCAGCGCGTGCTCACCGACGTGCTCGGCTGAAGCAAAAAGAAAAGGGGCGGCCCCGCAAGGAGCCGCCCCTTCCTGCTTCTGCGGACCCCGGCGAACCGGGGCCCGGCAGTGTTTAGAAGCGGAAGTCCACGCCGGCGTAGAACAGACGGCCGTAAAGGTCGTAAGTCGTCGCCGACGTCTGGGCGCCCGGGAAGGTCACAGGGTTCGTGTCACCGAACACCGGCGGCTTCTTGTCGAACACATTGTCGATGCCAAGGTAGAAGTCATACTTCTTCTTGTCGTCGAGGCTGAAGCGCAGCTGTGCGTCATGATACCAATAGGCACCGGTGCTGATGCGGTTCGGATCGGTGAGATCGTCGACGACCGACGACAGATAATTCACGCGCCAGTTGAGCGAGACATTGTCCCAGCCAACCGTGGCCGAAACATTGACCTTGTCACGGAAGCCCGTGCCCAAACGGCCGCAGCTGTAGCAGTCGAGCTGGCCGACTTCCTTCTGCGTCGGACCGCCCGGATAGGAGGTCTGCTGCTGCTTCAGGAGGTGTGTCCAGAAGGCGGCCAGATCGAAACGGCCAGCATCGCCGAAGGTCGTGCTATATTTGACCTGCGTATCGATGCCCGAAACAAGGAACGACCCGGTGTTCAGGTTGAACGCATCAACCTGCGTGACCCGGCCGGTCGCATCGCGGGTGATATTGTCGCAGAACAGCGCGTCGCCATTGCCGGTCATGCACTCGTTGAGCGAGGTCTGCTGGCCGATGATGCCGATCGCGTTCTTCAGCTTGATCCGGTAATAGTCGACCGTCAGGCTGAGGCCCCGGGCGAAGCGCGGCTGGAACACCGCCCCCAACGTCAGGGTCTTCGCGGTTTCCTCTTCGAGGTTGGGGTTGCCGCCAAGGAAGCCGTTGATCGTCTGGATCTGCGCCGTCGAGTAGACGAAACCACCAGCATTCGCGGCGGCCGCGATGGCAGGGATCGCAAGACAGGCTGCCGGAAGGCTGCCCGCCGGAACTGTGATCGGCGCGCCGTCGCCTTCGCCTTCGCGCTGGTCGCACGGGTCGACGATCGCGGGGAAGGTTTCGCTCTGGGCCGAGAAGAGTTCCGAGATGTTCGGCGCGCGCGTCGCTTCCGAATAGATACCGCGGAAACGGATATCGGGGATCGGGGCCCATTCACCGCCGGCCTTCCAGCTCCACACGCCGCCGACCGTCGAATAGTCGGAATAGCGCACGGCGCCTTCGAGGCCGAGATAATGGAAGAAGGGACGATCCGACAGGATCGGCGCGACGACTTCGAGGAAGCCTTCCTTCACATTATATTTGCCGCGAGTGTCGGTCAGCAGATTGCCGAGCGTCTGGCCGAGGTTCGTCGCTTCGTCGAAATCTTCGCTGCTCTTTTCGCGGCGATATTCGAAGCCGGTCGCAAAGCTCAGCGCGCCGCCCGGAAGCTCGAACACTTCGCCCGAAACCGTCGCCGAGAAAACGTCCTGCTTCACCTTGGCGCGATATTCCGACAGTTGGCCGCCGCGGGTTACATAGTCGGCGGCTGCGGCCGAAACCGTGTTGAAGCCAAAGATGTTGATCGGAACACATGCCGCATCGTCATTGTTCGGATCGGCATCGACGTTGATGCTGCAAACGGGGCCGTTCGGACCCGCAACGGCGTTCAGCGCGTTGACATATTGCGGCCCGAAGACCGTGCCCGAACGGGTATAGTCCTTCGTTTCGCCATGGCCATAATAGACTTCATAGTTGAGGCTGTCGGCAAAGCTGCCACGCAGGCCCGCGACCGCGCGCCACGTTTCGCGGTCGTTCTTGTTGCTGCGGTCGAAAATGTCGTTCGAGCGGCGACGGAAAGCCAACGACGTCACCCCTTCGGCGATCATCGCATCGCGAATTGCCGTAGGAATGAACGGGTTGCTGAGCGGAATGCCGGCATAGGGCGTGCCGTCGGCGTTGACGAGATCGGTGTTGGCGACCGCCTGCGGCTCGAGGCTCGAACGCGACTTGCTCTTGGCATAGCTGCCTTCGAAAAACAGCGTCGCATTGTCCGACAATTCGTAGCTCGCGAGGCCGGTCACCAGATAGCGCTCGACCGGCACGCCCAGGTAGCGATCCTGGTTGCGGTTGTAGCCGTCGATGTTCGCGCCCTCATAAGGCTTCAAACTATTGCCCGGACCATAGGTGAAGGTCGTACCGTCCGACGAGAATCGCCCGTCGGGACTGAAAAGACCCTGCGCAGCGAACGAGCTGCGGTTCGGGTTGTCGACGGCAGAGAACCCACGATTGCGCGAACGCAGGCCGTTGTCGCGGTCATAGCTGCCGTTGACGACGATATGGCCGCGGCCATCGGCGAATGCCGTGCCGGCGGTCAGGCTGGCGAGATAACGCCCCGAGTCGCCCTCGTCGCTGATCGTGCCCTGGCCGTGAAACCGGATGCCTTCGAACTTGTCGTCGAGGATGAAGTTGACGACGCCCGCGATCGCTTCCGAACCATAGACGGCCGATGCACCGCCGGTCACAACCTGAACGTCCTTGATCAGATCGGTCGGGATGGTGTTGAGGTCGACGACCGACGTGCCCGGCAGGCCGGCCACAAAACGGCGGCCGTTGACGAGGACGAGCGTGCGCGCCGAACCGAGGTTGCGCAGGTTAACGGTCGCGATGCCGTTACCCGTGGTCGAAAAATTCGTCGAATTGCGGCTGATGTTCTGGCCCACCGACGGCAACTCGTTGAGCACGTCCTGGATGTTAGCGGCGCCGGTCTGCTGGATCTGTTCCTGACTGACCACCGAAACGGGAACCGACGAGGTAAGATCGGGGCGCGCGATACGCGAACCCGTGACGACGATTGTGTCTCCGCTCGCTTCCTCGGCGGCGGCATCCTGTGCCTGCACCGGAGCCGAAATCATCGCCACGCTCAGCACGAGCGGGGCGGCAGTCCATTTTAACCGGGGGATATAAGTGTTGCTCACAGTTGTTGTCCTTGCTGCATTTGGGCAGAATGGAGAGGACAACATCAGGGGAGGGCTTTGTAACCCACCGTCATCCTCCCCTGCGGCGCGCGATGCGCTTCAAAAACGGATCGGTAAAGCGACTTTCCGGCAACGCGAAATATTTCTGTTCTTTTGTGACCTATTTGCAACAGCTTAATGACAGCCCGCCGGAAGCGGTTGCCACCCGCCCCCGCGCAAGCCACACTTTTCAGAACTTCGCGGTGTCGCCTTCAGGCTGAGGCAACAGCAGCGCGAGCAGGATCGCGCGGCATTCGCCGTCGATCGTCCCGTCGATCAGTTCAGGGCGAAAACGGCGCTGGAACGCGACGGTTGCCGCGAAACCGTCGGTCACGTCATAGCCGAACCGTTCGAGCGCGAGCAGGAAGCCAGCGTCGGTCCACAAGGGATCGGTCAGCTTCTTGGTCGGGCGCGGCAGCGCGAGGCGGCGGCGCGCGAGTTCCTCCCACGGGAACAACTCGCCAGGGTCCTGCTTGCGCGTCGGGGCAATGTCCGAATGGCCGACGACATTACCGCGCGTGATCGCATGGCGATCCTTGATCAGATGGACAAGCCGCACGACCGAGGCAACCTGCGGATCGGGAAACGGCACATAGCCATGTTCGTGCCCCGGATTGACGATCTCGATCCCGACGCTCGCCGAATTAATGTCGCTGATCCCGCGCCAGTGCGACCGGCCCGCGTGCCAGGCGCGCTTGTCCTCGGGCACCATATGGGTGATCTGGCCGTCCTCGCTGACGACATAGTGAGCAGACACCTTGGCGTCGGGATCGGCAAGCCGGTCAATGGCTTCGGCGCCGGTCTTCATGCCCGTATAATGAAGGACGATCATCGAAACGGGCAGCGCGCGCTCATCGAAATTGGGAGACCAGCGTTCGACAAAATCGCTCATGCGCTTCTTTGGCCCGTCCTGTGCTGTTCAGCGCGTCGCTTGCGCCACCGGCGCACAAAAAGCAAGATCAGGCCGCGATCGACCGCCCGGCATGGGAACGTCGGAGCTGCCGGTCGGCGGGTTCGTACAGGCCGCGCAGGCGCGGACTGGCGACGAACTGGTCGGTCTGGCCGAGCACCGTTTCGCCCGCCCCGAGCACGAGAAAGCTTTGCGGCGCTGCGGCCGCGCGCAGCTGCGCGAACGCTTTTTTCCGCACCGGCAGCGAAAAATAGAGCAGCAGGTTGCGGCAAAAGATCAGGTCCGCCGCCGACGCCAGCGGGGGCCGGTCGGTCAGCATATTCTGCACCGAAAAATCGATTCGGCGGCGAAGATCGGCCTTGGCGATCCAGCCGTCTTTCGCCTGGTCGAACCAGCGGACCATGCGCTGGACCGGCAATCCGCGCTGAATTTCGAACTGGCTGTACAGGCCGACGCGCGCGCGGCCGATCGCTTGATGGCTGACGTCGGTGCCGACAATATCGACCTGCCATCCCGCCCATTTGGCGCCCTGTTCGGCGATCAGCATCGCCATCGAATAGGCTTCCTGTCCCGTCGATACGCCGCAATGCCAGATGGTGAGGCGCCGCCGGTCGGCATTGATCGTGCGAAGGCTTTCAAGTACTTTCCCAGCTATATCATCGAATACGCTGGTTTCGCGATAGAAAAAAGTCTCGTTGTTCAGCATGGCGTCGACGGTGTCGTCGAGCAGCTGACGGCTGGTCGAGGTGACGAGCGCCGCGACCAGCGCGTCGAGATCGGCGATGCCATGGCGCTGCATGACGGGCTTCAGCGACATTTCGATGCGCCAGATGCGGCCCGGCGACAACGTCTGTCCGGTCCGCGATTCGAGCACCGCCATCAGCACACGATAGGCCGATTCGCTGGCGCTCGCGCCCATCATTGCCGCCGCCTCCCCTTGGTTGTTCCGCGCAGGAAACTGCCCAGCATCAACGCGATCGCATCGGGATTGAGCGTTGCAGCCGCGATCCCCGCCTTTGCGACGGCGCCGGGCATTCCCCAGATGACACAGCTTTCGGGCGCCTGTGCGAAAACCGTTCCGCCGGCCGATTTCACGCGCGCGGCACCGGCGGCGCCGTCGCGGCCCATGCCGCTGAGGATCACGGCCACACCAGCCTTCCCATAGACTTCGGCGACCGAATCGAGCATCGGATCGGCCGACGGACAACAGCCATTGTCGACGGGGCGACGGTCGAGCGCGATCTCGCGGCGCGCGCCATTGTCGACGACCAGCAGATGCGCATCGCCGGGCGCCAGATAGATATGATCCGGCTCGATCGCCATGCCCGCCGCCGCGACGCGCACGCGGCGTGTGGTTATCATCGCGATCTGGCGCGCGTAAAATTCCATGAAGGCGTCGGGCAAATGCTGCGTCAGCAGGATCGGCGCCGTCACCCGCGGGTCGAGGTTGGCGAGGAAATTGGTGAAGGCAGGAATACCCCCCGTCGAAGCGGCAACCGCGATACAGTCGATCGGCTGATCGGTATCGACAACCGCCGAAACCGGCGCCGGCACGCGGCGTTGCGCGACGGGAAGGGGCGGCGGAAAATCCTGCTGATGGCCGAGCGTCAGAATGCGGTCGGTCAGCACGTCGGCAAAGCGCCCGGAAAAGCTGCCCCGCCCCGGCTTCGCCAAAGTATCGCTCGCGCCGAGCGCAAGCGCTTCGACCGCCGCGGGGCCACCCTCAACGCAATTCGACGACAGGATGAGCACCCGCGCCTTTGCCGCGCGTTCCAATATGTGCGGCAGCGCGTCGATACCGTTCATGCCCGGCATTTCGACGTCGAGAACGACGACGTCGACGGATTCGCGCGCCAGATAGTCAAGCGCCTCGCGCGCCGACGCAACCGAGGCACAGATGCGCAGGCCCGCACGCTGCTCAACGATCCGCTCCAAAATGCTCCGTACGACCAGGCTGTCGTCGACCAGCATCACCCGTACCGTCCGCGCGGGCGGATCGGCGTCGGGAGGCAGGGATTGCGCAAGCGCCATTAAAACGGACCCTTGATCAGGCGATGCCGACGAGTTGCAGCTTTCCTTCGAGCGTTTCGCGATCGAACGGCTTCATCACATATTCGTCCGCACCGGCTTCGATCGCCGCACGAATATGGTCGATGCTGTTTTCCGTGGTGCAAAACACGACGCGCGGGCGTTCTTCATGGCCATAGTCGAGGTCGTTGAACGCCCCCAGAAATTCCATCCCGCTCATCACCGGCATATTCCAGTCGAGCAGGATGACGTCGGGACGATTGGCACGGCAAAAGGTCAGCGCCTCCTGCCCGTCGGCTGCCTCTTCGACCGCAAAGGACATGCTTTCAAGGATATGGCGTGCGACCTTGCGAATGACTTTGCTGTCATCGACAACCAGACAGGATTTCGACATCAAATTAACTCCGCGCCCCCCGGGGAATATCGCCATGCTAAGGCGAAGACGTGTGCAGCACGTTAATAGACGGCCGGAATCATGCCGCCTTTAAGGCCGGTAGCGAGATAAAACTCGATGGGTCGACCACGAGCAGCGAAGCGCCGTCATGTTCGACCATCGCGTCGGCGACGCGTTCCCAGCCGGGAAGCAGCTTTCCGGCGATGCGCGTTTCGGGCGCCTCGATGAAGCAGACGTCCTCGATTTCGTCGGCGAGCAGCGCATAGCCATGCTCGGCGACCTCGATCACGATCACGCGCTGTCCCGCCACGACCGGCGCCGCGGGCAGGCCGATGACGACATGCGGGTCGATCAGCGTAAAAATGCGGCTGCGCAGCGCGAACAGCCCGGCGACATGCGGCGGTGCGGCGGGCACCTCGACCGGCGTGCCCACCGTAACGACCGAATGGATCGCGCGGCTGCGCAGCGCGACGCGTGTGTCGGCGATGCGAGCAATCAGATAGAGTTTGTCCATCATCGGCCTACTCCCCCGTTCCCCCAACGCGGCGGCGCATCGCGGCGAGCAACGCCTCGCGGTCGTAGCGATAGACGGTGTCGTCCGCGGGTCCGGCCGCGGCGGCGCTGGACCGCAGGCGGATCACCGGCACTTCGCCGCCGTCATGGTCGCACCCGCCGTCCTCGTCCGTCAGGCAAAGGAGCAGGTCCGGCGTTTGGTCGGCCGCCTCCCCCGCCGTCGTCACGCGATAGCCCGCTCCGCGCAGGATGGGGGCGAGGAAGTTGGCGCCCCAGCCGTCGGGATCGTCGGCAAAATGGCAATGTATTGCGCGCGGCACCGGCGCGACACGGTCGGCGGCATGTTGCTGCATCAGCCAAAAGGGATCGATCAACTCGACCGGATCGCCGCCGACGAGCACGATACCGGCGATCAATCCGGGTTGCGGCGCGGGCTGGATCGCGTCGGGCAGGCGCACGATGTCGATCACCTCGGCGATCGGGTAGCAGAGCGCCGATTGGCCGTCGTGCAGGCGCAGAAGCTTTATATTTTCCTCGCTGCTTGGCCGGACGGCCGCATGAACCGCGAAAATCTCCTCGCCGATCTGCGCCTGGATCCGGCCCGCGCTTTCGAACAGCGCCGAAGCGGGAACATCCTCGACGCGTTCGATCACCGGCAGACGGATGCCGCGCACCCGATCGTCCACCATGTCGCGGAACAGCAGCAATTGCGCCGCATTGCGCGCCGCGACCGCATCGGTCTCTGCGTCGGCCAGCCCGTTATGGCTGCGTCCCGCTTCGCTGGCATCGATTCCAGCGACCGCGAGCAGGCCCTGAACGTCGAGGAGCAGCACCGGACGCCCGTTGTCGGGCAGCGTCGTTCCCGCGTAAAGTCCCGTCGCCATGATCATCGGCGCGGCGGGTTTGATCACCAGTTCCTCCTGGTCGTGGATCGCCGCGACGCTGAGCGCATAGCTTTGTCCCTGTCCCGGCCGCACGATCACCAGCGCGCGATCCTCCGCATCGTCCGCCTCGTCGCGCGCGCGTCCCAGAATATTTTCGAGCCGCAGGAGCGGGAATTGTTCGCCGCGCACCGTCGCCAACTCGCCGCCGCCGATCCGGTCGACGCGCACCGTGTCACCGCTTTCGAGCAGGATTTCGCGCACGCTGCCGCGCGGAATGGCAAAATATTGCCCCGCCGCCCGCACCATCAGGCCCGAGATAATCGTCAAGGTCATCGGCACGCGCAACAGGATCGTGAGCCCCCGCCCTTCGTCGTTGCGCAGATCGACGACGCCGCCGATCTTTTCCAGATTCGCCCGGACGATGTCCATGCCGACGCCGCGGCCCGACACTTCGGTGATCTTCGTGGCTGTCGAGAAGCCCGGACGGAAGATGAGCTCGAGCTTTTCAGCCGCCGACAGCGCGCGCGCGTTGGCGGCGGTCAGCAGCCGCGCTGCCACGGCTTTCGCGACCAGCGCGTCGGGCGACAGGCCGCGCCCGTCGTCGCGCACCTCGATCTCGATCTGGTTGCCCGACTGGCGCGCCACGACCGAAATCGTGGCCGTAATATCCTTCCCCGCTGCGACGCGCTCTTCCAGTGTCTCGATCCCATGATCGATTGCGTTGCGCACGATGTGGATCAGCGGATCGCGGATATTCTCCATCATTTCGCGGTCGAGTTCGACTTCGCCCCCGCTGGTTTGGAACGCGATCTTCTTGCCCAGATCGTTCGCCAGGTCGCGGACAATACGCGGTAGCGGCGCGAACAATTTGTCGATGCGCTGCATCCGCATCTGGCTGACCGACTGGCGCATTCCGGCGATCGAGTCCGACAAGCGATCGAAGGCGGCGATCACCCTGCCATCGGCGCCCGAATCGCGCAGCATCCGGGCAAATTCGTTGCGTGCCAACACGATGTCGGTCACGCCCGTCATCACGCCATCGAGCAGCGGCAGCGGAACGCGGATCGATCGCCAGCCCTGCATATCGGCGGCGAAATCGTCTTCGCGGCGCAGCGGAACCCCCGCGACCTCGACCGAAACCGATGCGGGAGCTTCTCCATCCTGCTCCGACAGGGCAGCGATGATGTCGCGGTCGTCGCCGACGGGCTCGACACCCTCCTGCCCCAGCGCCGCGCAAAGCATGCCGAGACGGTCGAGGACGGCAAGGACGGCCGACACCAGCGCGGCGTTGGCAGAACGGTTGCCGCGGCGCACCTGATCGAGCGCGTCCTCGGCTGCATGGGCGAGCGCGGTAACGCGCGGCAACGTCAGGAATCCGGAGCTGCCCTTGATCGTATGGACAAGGCGGAAAATCGCGTCGAGTTGCGCGCGGTCGGCGGGATCGGCCTCCCACGCCACGATCGCGCTGCCCGCATCGGACAGGATTTCGGCCGTTTCGGCCAGAAAGTCGTTCAGCAGATCGTCCATCGCAAACCCGGCGCGCCCCAAATCCTCATATCCATCTTTGGCAGAACGATGGTTAAAGAGTGATTTACCGGCGCTGCGCCAACGACGAATTTCAAAAAAAATACAGATGGATTACTCCACTGCTGTCGGAGCATCATGCCTTCCCTGAGAGGAGGATGCCTATGTCGGCGGAAGGCGATGTCGATTTGCTGGTCCATGATCGCTTCTTTCGGTGTTTGCGAAGCGGAACGATGCTGGAGATCGGCGCGGCTCGGCCGGATTGGCTGTCCATCGGCGCTCATTTCCGGGGACTGGGCTGGGATGTATTGAGCGTCGAACCCAACCCTCATTTTGCGGCGCTCCATCGCAACGCCGGGCACGATGTTGCGGAGGTCGCCCTTGCTTCGGCCGATTGCGACAGCGCGATATTCACCATCGTCGATTGCGGGGGGCAAATTTATCGTAACGGGCAAGTTTCCTATGAATCCTTTTCGTCGCTTGGGTTCCGCGGAAAGTTCGCCGAACTTTCCATACCCGATCGCCGGCAGCAAATCTGTGTCCGTGTCTGCCGAGCAGATACGTTATTGAACGAGGCGCGGCCGGATTGGAAACACATCGACCTGATAACGGTCGATATCGAAGGCTGGGAAATCGAAGCGCTGTCGGGACTGGATTTCGAACGCTATCAACCAAGAGTGGTCATACTTGAAAACCTGTTCGCAGAGTCTGCTCCCCGCAGTTTTATGCGCGAACGAGGTTATGTTTTGTGGCGCTCGCGCTTTCCGAATGAGATATTTGCGCGCGCGGAGGAACTGAGCGTCAATGAACGTGTGGCGGCGTGTGTATATACCGCATTCTCTACTTTTTTCCGGCGGCTGAGAATAGGGACAGCCCGGCTCTATCGAAATCGAAAGTGCCGAAAACGCTCGCGCGGCGACCGGCTTTAAGAAAATTTCAGCACCCGCGGAGGACAGCGCCGACGAGCAGGGATGTCGGCGTTTCGCGCGCCAACATCACGGTTCCGCCGTTCTGCCGCGCCACCGCCTGCACCAGCACGGCGGGCGCGGTGCGCGAGGTCATCGGGCCTGCGCCCTCGCCCTCGGCCAAAAGGCGTTCGACATCGGCGTCGAGGAAGATGCGTTCGGCCTCGACGTGCAGCGCGATTTCGATGCCGCCATCGGGGCCGGCACCCTGCTTTTCGCATCCGACATCGAGCCGCCCGCCGCGCACCAGCGCATCGACCAGCAGCAGGGCGAGGTTGAGCACGATCTTGACCGCCGGCTTGGGCAGCGGATCGGCGCCGATCATCCAGTTGAGCGTGATCGCGCGGTCGCCGATGATCCCCTCGATCGCCGATCTGGCTTCTTCGGGCGGGACAAGCTCGCCGAAACCGCCCGCCGAACCAAAGGCGAGGCGAAAGAATTTGAGCTTGTTTGCCGATGTCCGCGCGCTTTGTTCGAGCAATTCGATGCAGCGGTCGCGCATCGCCGGATCCTGTTCGTCGGCCAGCAGTTCCAGCCCGTTGGCAAAGGCGCCGACGGGGCTCAAAAGATCGTGGCACAGGCGCGATGCCAGCATGGACGCGAAATCGACGCGGTCGTCGGACATGGATGAACGGGCTCCCCAGCGCAGCCGCCGCTTTGTGTCGGCGTGGCCCGCTCCTAGGGCAGCCGAGGGGCCAAGGGCAAGCTGGTTCCTGTTCCATTCACCATGCCACACCATCCCGGCGAAGGCTGGGACCGGGCAGCAACACGCGTGGAAACCGGCGACACTTGTAATCCCACCACCTGTCACCACATCGCGATCGATGTTGGGGGACGACGAGATATTGACGGTGACGCTTGCCGAGGGGGCGGCCGGGCTGCGGCTCGACCGCGCGCTCGCCGAAGCGCTCCCCAGCCTGTCGCGCGAGCGGCTGAAAAGCCTGATCAAAGGCGGCCGCGTGTGCGACGCGCAGGGCGCAACGCTCTGGGATCCCGCCATCAAGGCGGCCGCCGCCGCCACAATCGAAATTCGCCTGCCCGCCGCGCGCCCCGCGCACAACGCCGCGCAGGATCTGGACCTTGTCATCGCCTATGAGGACGAGCATCTGATCGTCGTCGACAAGCCCGCGGGGATGGTCGTCCATCCCGCCGCGGGCAATCTCGACGGCACGATGGTCAACGCGCTGCTCCACCATTGCGCGGGGCAATTGTCGGGGATCGGCGGCGTCGCGCGGCCGGGCATCGTGCACCGGATCGACAAGGATACGAGCGGGCTGATCGTCGCCGCAAAGCATGACAAGGCGCATGAGGGCCTCGCCAAACAATTCGCCGCGCACAGCATCGACCGCCGTTATCTGGCGATCGCCACCGGTCGGCCGATGCCCGCAAACGGGACGGTCGATGCCGCGCTCGGCCGGTCGGCCACCAATCGCAAAAAAATGGCGGTCGTCGCCGAAGGGCGCGGCAAACATGCGATCACCCATTACCGGACAATCGAGCCGCTGGCGGGCGCAACGCTGATCGAATGCCGTCTCGAAACCGGCCGGACGCATCAGGTGCGTGTTCATATGGCGCATATCGGCCACCCGCTCGTCGGCGACCCCGTCTATGGCCGCGCGCGCAAACCGCTGTCGGACGTGCTGAAAGCGCGGAATTTCGTGCGGCAGGCATTGCACGCGGCCCATTTGGGCTTTATTCATCCGGTGAACGGTAACAGGATCGCGCTCGACTGCGAAATCCCTGCGGATATGCGGGAACTGATCGATGAACTGCGCGTTTAGGTTTCGATTAAAAATCTATTTTGACGCGCGGAGCCAACCGCGCGACGATGGTTTCAGGATTTAGGGAAGACTCTCTCCGATGGCTAACAAAAGCAATGTTCCGGCCGTGGTCCCAGCGCTTGGCGGCGAAGCCAGCCTGAATCGCTACCTCGCCGAAATTCGCAAATTTCCCCTTCTGACGCCCGAGCAGGAATATATGCTCGCCAAGCGGTTTCAGGAGCATGGCGACAATGAAGCTGCGGCGCAGCTCGTCACCTCGCACCTTCGCCTCGTCGCCAAGATCGCGATGGGCTATCGCGGCTATGGCCTGCCGGTCAGCGAACTGATCAGCGAGGGCAACATCGGATTGATGCAGGGCGTCAAGAAATTCGACCCCGAACGCGGCTTCCGCCTCGCCACTTATGCAATGTGGTGGATTCGCGCTTCGATTCAGGAGTTTATCCTGCGTTCCTGGAGCCTGGTCAAAATGGGCACCACCGCCGCGCAGAAAAAGCTGTTTTTCAACCTCCGCCGGATGAAGAACAATCTGGAGGCGTTCGAGGACGGCGACCTCAGCCCCGAACATGTTGCCAAGATCGCAACCGACCTGGGCGTTACGGAGGAAGAGGTGGTCAGCATGAACCGCCGGATGGCGATGGGGGGCGACACGTCGCTCAACGTCCCCATGGGCGAGGACGGCGACAGCCAGTGGCAGGACCTGCTCGATGACGAAGGCCCGCTGCAGGACGAGCGCGTTGCCGAGGCGCAGGAACGCGACGTGCGGCACGAACTGCTCACCGAGGCGCTCGAAACGCTAAACGAACGCGAACGCCACATCCTGACCGAGCGCCGCCTGACCGACGATCCCAAGACGCTCGAGGATTTGAGCCAGGTCTATGACGTCAGCCGCGAGCGCGTTCGCCAGATCGAGGTTCGCGCCTTTGAAAAGCTGCAAAAGGCGATGCTCAAGCTTGCCGGCGATCGGCGCCTCCTCACCAGCTGACGCCCACCGGCGGCCGAGCATGGCGCGGGCCGCGGCGCGCGCGGTTCGATGATCCGCGTCCGCCTCCCCGCCAGCCGCGCCGAATGGAGCGTGTTGATATTGGCGGCATGGTCGCTGGTCGCGATCGCGCAGGCCGGGCAAGGCTATGCAATGGCGGCCTACCGCGGCCATGCGCAGGACTGGTGGCCGACGCTCGCCTATGTCGCGGCCATATATTCGATATGGGCTTTGCTGAGCTGGCCGATCGTCGGCGCAGTGTTGTGGGTCGAGCGCCGGGTAAAGCCCTGGTGGGGCCGGATCGTGGCCTATCTCCTGCTGTGGCCGCTGGTCGTTTACGCGCATGTGCTGCTGTTCGGGCTCGTCTATTGGCCTTTCTATCGCAGCGCGCGCGTCGCCACGCGGGGCGAGATGGCCGATATCATGTTCGTGCGCAATTTCGACACGAACACGATGCTTTATGGTGGCATCGTCGCGCTGACGATCGCTTGGCTGCGATGGCCGCGCCGACAGGCGCCGGGCGGCGCCGATACCCCGGACGACGCGATCGAGATTCGCAGCCGGGGGCGCCTCACGCGTATCCCGCTGGGCACGATCGACTGGATCGGCGCCGCGGGTGACTATGCCGAGATCCATGCCGCGGGACGCGCGACCCTGATCGAGGAATCGCTGACCTCGCTCAGCGCGCGCCTGCCCGCGGCCGACTTTGCGCGCATCCATCGCGGCGCGCTGATCCGCGTCGACCGGGTTCGTGAAATCGAACCGATCGGCCGCGGCGATGCGCATGTCCGCCTTGCCGGCGGCGAACAATTGCGATTGAGCCGCCGCTTTCGCAGCAATCTTGCCATGCTGCTCGATCCAGCGCGTCCGCCCGCCGAGCCGGCCGAATAGTCCCGCTCGCCGATCAGCCCTCGTCCCCGGCATCTTTTCTTCGCCATGGCGGCGCCTCCATCCTTTCCGGAGACCCGCCGATGCCCTTCAGCCTGCTTTTCCTTCTCCTCGCCGCCGCGCCCGATGCACGCGCGCCGATGGCCGAGGCGCGCCCCTATCATTCGCTGGACCTCACGATCCCGCACGCGCCGCCGGTCGCGCGGATCGATGGCGAAGACCGGCTAGTCTACGAGCTTCACGCGACCAATTTTTCGTCACAAACGCTGACCGTTACCGACATCGAGCTGCGGACGGCCGAGGGCGAATCGATCGCCCGCCTCGCGCCCGGCGGCATCATGCGGCGGATCGGCGAGCGGGCGGGCAATGCGCATGATCTGGCGGCCGGGCAGCGAGCGATCTTCTATCTCTCGATACCGTGGGGCGACCGCGGCGCGGCGCCGCTGATCCACCGCATCGCCCTGTTGCCGAAGGGCGCGGGTCGGCCGGTGGCGATCGAGGGCGGCGCATTCCAGCCACAACCGGCGACCGGGATCGCGCTCGGCGCGCCGCTGCGCGGCGGTCCATGGACCGCGGTTCAACTGCCCGAGGCGGAGAATGGCCATCGCCGCTTTCCCTATGCGGTGAGCGGGCGTGTCCGCCTGCCCGGACGCCATGCCATCGACTGGATGCCTGCCGCCGGTTTCGATCGCGCCTCGGCGGGGGCCGATGTGGCCGCCGACGGATCGGGCGCCGATGTGCTGGCGGTGGCCGACGGCGAAATCCTGGTCGTGAAGGACGCGTCGGCGCCCGGCGCGCACGCCAGCGTCGAGGACGAAACGGGGACGATGATCGTCCAGCAACTTCCGGGGGGCCGCTTCGCCTTTTACCAGCATCTGATGCCGGGAATTCCGGTCCGGCAGGGCGAACGGGTGCGCAAAGGCCAGATCATCGGCCGGGTCGGATCGACCGGCCATGTCACCCAGCCGCACCTTCATTTCCACGTTTCCGACGGGATCGCGCCGCTCGATTCGGAAGGATTGCCCTATCGCCTTGCCGCGGGTCGGGTCATCGGTGATTATGCGGATCGTCAGGATTTTCGCGACGGCAAGGCGTGGCGCACCCAAACCGAACGCGCCGTCGACGGACTTCCCGCGCCCTATGCGGTCATTCGCTTTGGCCCCTGAACCCGCCATTTGACTTGCCGGAACGAATGGTTAGCCTGCCTGTCGGGTCGGTCGTACCGAGAGGGGAAACAGCATGTGGAAATGGATCCGGATTCCCAAGGGCATCGCGCTGGTGGCTTTCCTGTTGCCGTGGATGACGATCAGCTGTTCCGAACAGAAGATCGCCGAGGCAACGGGCTTCGGCCTTGCCTTCGGTAATATCACGACGATGGGACGCGCGGCGTCGGCAGGCGACGGGGCCTCGATGAACCTGCTGCTGATCCTTGCGCTGCTGGCCATCGCGGGCGGCTTGTTCCTGCTCTTCACCCGCGGACGCGAAGCGGCAAAGCTGGTGCTCGGTACGTCGGCCGCGGCGCTGGTGCTGATCTTCCTCGGCACCTGGCGGTACAGCAAGGATGCGATCATGGCCGAAGCCGCGAAAAACGGCGGCGGCGGCGACATGGATCGCGCCGCGATGGCGATGATCCAGGTCAATTGGGAAATCGGATACTGGCTTGCGCTCTTCGCCTTGATCGCCGCAGCGGCGATGGCGTGGATCGTGATGAGCGGCAGGGAGGCCGAAGCCGAGGCAAAGGTGCGCTCGCTGGCGTCGGATGCCGCCGACGCCGCCAAGGGCGCGGCCGCAAAAGCGAGCGAGGCGATCGACGCCGCGACCGACAAGAAGGACGCCGACAAGAAAGAAGGCGACGGGCCGGGCAGCGAACCTCCCAAGCCCTGACACGCCGTACCCCGACAATCCGCCGCTTGCCGCCTATCGGCAAGCGGCTATTGAGCCGTCATGCCCGCCACGAAATCGACACGACGCCGCAAGCGCTCCTGGATCCTCCGGCCTGTCAAATGGCTTCTTTGGCTGGTCGCCCTGTCGGTTCTGTGGGTGCTCGTCTATGCCGTGGTGCCGCCCCCCGTCACCTTCACGATGCTGGCCGACAGCAACGGCATTACCAAGGATTGGACCAGCCTGTCGCATATCGACCGCAACATGGTACGCGCGGCGATCGCGGCGGAGGACGGGAAATTCTGTAGCCACGGCGGTTTCGACACCGACGCGATCGAAGACGCGATCGAGCGCAATGCCAGGGGCAAGCGGCTACGCGGCGGATCGACGATCAGCCAGCAGACGGCGAAGAACGTCTTTCTGTGGCAAGGCAGCGGCTGGACGCGTTATGTCCGCAAGGTGCCCGAAGTCTGGTTCACTTTCCTGATCGAAACGATCTGGGGCAAGCGCCGGATCATGGAAGTCTATCTGAACGTCGCCGAGACGGGCATCGGCACCTATGGCGTCGAGGCTGGGGCGCAGCGCTATTTCAAGCATAGCGCAGCGAGGCTGACCCCGCGCGAGGCCGCGCGCATCGCGGCGATCCTGCCGCTGCCCAAAAAGCGCGAGGCGATCAGCCCCTCGGGCTTCACGCGCCGCTATGGCAACACGATTGCCGCGCGCATCGGTCAGGTCCGGCGCGACGGCCTCGATAGCTGCATATACCAATAGCAGTGGAGCCGCGCGCGGCCGCCCCTTCCCGCCCCGTCAACCGCGCTTCGCTGCGGCGTGGTTCGCATCGCCAAACATGTTCGACCATTCGCGTTCGTCGAGCTTTTGATGGCGGCCGACATATTTCGCCGGCGCCTTCAAATCTTCGCGCGCCGTCGCCCGTGCGACCGCGGGGCGTTCGCGGACACGCTCGAACCATCTTTTCGTCGCAGGCCATTCGTCGAGCCCCATGCCCATCACAAATGCCGAAGCGCGGCCCGGCCAGATCGCCATATCGGCGATCGTATAAGCATCGCCCGCGACATAGGCGCTTTTTTCGAGTCGCTTTTCGAGCACGGTGAGCAGGCGCGCGAGCTCCCTGGTATAGCGCTCGACGGCGTAATCCTGTCCCGCCGGCGCATAGCGGAGGAAATGGCTCGCCTGCCCGCCCATCGGCCCCAGTCCGGCGACCTGCCATGTCAGCCATGACAATGTCGTGGCGCGAGCGGCGCCCGACGCAGGCAGGAAACGCCCGCTCTTTTCGGCAAGATATTGAAGGATCGCCCCCGATTCGAACACAGTCACCGGGCCCTCACCCTCGACCGGGGCATGATCGACGAGCGCGGGCAGCTTGTGGTTCGGATTGATACGGCCGAACGCCGCGGTCAGCTGATCGCCATCGAAGATGTCGTAGGGAAGGACGCGATAGGCTGCGCCGACCTCCTCCAGCATGATCGCAATCTTCTGTCCGTTGGGGGTGGCCGAATAATGGAGATCGATCATCTCAGAGTATCTCGTGGATCACATGCCGCACCCCGAAGTCGGTGCGTTCGCCGACGCCGACGGCAAGCAGGCCGTTCAGCCAGCCATATTTTGCGCTCGCGGTTTCGAACACCGGAGCGATTCGCAGATAGTAGCGCGAGGCGTCGGCGTCAGGCACCGAAGTATCTGCGAAGGTCGCGCGCACATCGTCGGGAATGAGGCTGCGGCCGGTGTAGCTGAGGTAGACGAGTTCGCCGTCGTCGGTCTGCCACACCGCGCGCGCGTCGAAGGTGCCGACCGAAGCGCTGTCGCCGAGCCGCCCGCTGCGCGACCAGTTGCCGCCGCCGGGCAACACTACCCCGTTGATCCGCGGCCCGAAAAAACGCCCCCCGCTGATATAGCCGAGCCGCTGGTCACCGAAAGGCGAGGCGCCGATCCCGATGATTCCGCCGCCGACCTCGAACTCGACCGTGCACAAATGTCGGCTCGCCAGCGGGGCTTCAGCCGCCGATCCATTGTCCTGGTTCATGTCGTGATTCCTCCTCCTGCCTATGGACAAGTATAAAACCATTAGTATACTAAGGGTCAATCAGATTGACGGACCGGACGCTATCCGGAACCGGCAGCAACTGGCTCTATGGGAGGGTGATCATGAAGGCTCGCAACCAATTTCTCTTATCCGGTGTCGCGGGGCTCGCGATGCTGGCCAGCACCGCACCGGCAATCGCACAGGACGGTCCCGCACCGTCCGGCATGGAGGACGACGCCGGGGGAGCGAACGACGAAATCATCGTAACGGCGCGTTTCCGCGACGAATCGCTACAGGATGTGCCGCAGGCGATTTCGGCCTTTGGCGAAGCCGCGCTGACAAAGATCGCCGCGCGCGACATCACCGATCTGGCGCCTTCGACGCCCAATATCAGCATCCAGCCCGTCGCGACCTTTTCCAACTCGGCCGCCATCTTCATTCGCGGCCTTGGTGCACAGGGGATCGAATCGACTGAGGAAAGCCCGGTCGGCGTGTCGATCGACGGCGTCTATGTGACCCGACCGGTCGCGACGATGCTCGACACCTTCGATCTCGACCGCATCGAGGTTCTGCGCGGCCCGCAAGGCACCTCGTTCGGCAAGAATTCGCTTGCGGGCGGTATCGCTGCCTATACCAAGAACCCCGGCCGCGACTGGGGCGTGCAGGCGGAAGTGACCGTCGGCAACTACGGCCGGATGGACGCGCGTGCAGCGGTCGACATGCCGCTGATCGAGGACCGGCTGGGGGTCCGGCTGGTCGTCAACAAGGAAACCTATGACGGCTATTTCACCAATAGGGCGAACGGCAAGAAGGTCGGCGGTCAGGACCGGCTGACGCTGCGCGGCACCGTGCTGTTCACGCCGACCGAGACGCTCGACATCAATCTCAAGGCGTTTCTCGTCCGCGACCGGTCGAGTGCGCCCGGCGGCGACGCCGCGCCGAATCGCAACCAGCTGTTGTGGCAGGTTTTCGGGTTCGAGGAGCCGGACGACGGCCCCTATACGATCGGGCGCGACTTTCCGGCCGACCATGACACTGACCAATTGGGCCTGATCGGCAATATCGGGTTCGACATGGGATCGTGGCAGGCGAAGTCGATCACCGGATACATCGAAACCGACGATTTCAACGACAGCGATTTTGACCAGTCCGAAGTCTTTTTCTTTCCGACCTTTCGCCTGCAATCGCACCGCCAATTCAGCCAGGAACTGCGCCTGCAATCGGACTTTTCCGATCGCAGCGACGCGCTTTCGCGCCTCAGCCTGGTTTTCGGCGGCTATTTCCTGAAACAGAGCTTTGAGTTGACGCAGGCGTTCCCGACGCTCCCCGTCCTGCTCGCGCCGACATTGCGTTTTGGCAGCCAGGATTTCGTCACGCAGGACAATACCGCCAAGGCCCTGTTCGGGCAGGCCATCTATGGCGTGACCGACCGGCTGAACCTGACCTTTGGCGTCCGGCAGAGCTGGGAATCGAAGGATTATTTTCGCGACCCGACGGGAACGCTGCTCTCGCCCGCCTTTTTCAACACGCGCGCCACGGTCAAGTCGCTCGCCGAAATGGAAGCGCTCGCCAACACCAATTTTGCGGCCGGCCGCGCGTTCAAGCTGGGTTACGACCGCAACCGCATGACGTTGAAGGCGGGGGTCGATTATCGCCTGACCGACGATGTGATGGTGTATGCCGGTTTCAGCCAGGGCTATAAGGGCGGCGGTTTCGGCGCCCGCTCGGCGACCACCACGACCGCGGGACCAACGCGCGACAATACCGCCAACCTGTATGAAGCCGGATTCAAGGGCGATTTTTTCGACAACCTCCTGCGCCTCAACCTCACCGGCTTCATCACCAAGTTCAAGCAGCTGGAGTTCGGGGTCTTTTTCCCCAACCCGAACGTCGCATCGGGGCAGGAAACGGCACAGCTCAACATCGGTTCGGCGACGACGAAGGGTCTCGAACTCGAAGCGACGCTGAAGCCGGCGCAAAATTTCCGCCTGTCGGCCAATATCGGCTATCTCGACGCGAAATACACCGACTTCTGCGCCGATATCGACGGCCCCTCGGCCTTTCCGACCCCGCCGACGTCAACCTGCGGCGATGTCACGCTGCTGCCGAACGGCACCTATCTCGTCGACAGGGATCTCACCGGACTGAAGCTTGTGCGCGCGCCCAAATGGCAGACGCAATTCTCGGCCGAATATGAAGTGCCCCTCGGCAGCGCGGGCAGTTTGAGCTTCCGCGCAGCGATGCTCTATCGCAGCACCTATTATTCGACCGTCGCGAACGATCTGGCAGGAAAGACCGGCGATTTCACGCTCATCGACGGATCGGTGGGATGGGAGAGCGCGGACGGACGGTTCCGGGCGATGCTCTGGGGCAAGAATCTGACCGACAAGACCTATGTGGCGGCACTGACGCCGACCGCCCAATTCTTTACCCAGCGTTTCTATAATGCCCCGCGTACCTTCGGCCTGACCCTGGGCGCAAGCTTCTGACCACGGACCGGCGGCGCTGGCAGCCCGAACCCGTCAAGGGGCCAGGCCTGCGAGCCGCCGCCGGCGGTCGACAAAAGCAATAGAAGAAGGACGAACCCGACACGCAGCGCGAACGGTCGGAAACGCCGTATTTTGAGGAATTTTATGACCGAGGCCACTGCCGCGACCACCGGCGCCGGAGCGACCGACAGCGGCCATGCGCTGCGCCGCAATGTCGCGCTCGCAATGCTGTTCATCGTCGGCACGATCAACTTCGTCGATCGCCAGCTGCTCTCGGTGCTCGTCGAACCGATCCGCGCCGAGATGCAATTCAGCGATACGCAGTTCGGCCTGCTGACGGGCTTTGCTTTCGCCCTTTTCTATGCTGCGGCCGGCGTGCCGGTGGCCATGATCGCCGACCGCTGGAACCGCGTGAAGCTGATCGGCATCGCCTGCATCGTGTGGAGCGGCTTTACCGCCGCATGCGGCATGGTTTCGAATTTCTGGCAGCTTGCCCTGATGCGTTTCGGGGTCGGTGCGGGCGAAGCGGGCGGGACCGCACCGTCGCTGTCGGTCATCGCCGATTATTATCCGCCCGCACAGCGTCCGCTGGCGATCGGGCTTTTCACCTGCAACGGCCCGTTCGGCGTTTTCGTCGGCGCGGCATTTGGCGCATGGGCCGCCGCCAACATCGGGTGGCGAAACGCCTTTGTCGTGATCGGCATCGTAGGCGTCCTGATCGCCCCGCTTTTGATCTGGCTGGTGCGCGAACCGGCGCGAGGCGCGATGGACACGCACAGGCCCGCCGACGAAGCGCTGCCCTTTCGCCAGAGCCTCGCGATGTTTGCCCGCCGACCTTCGCTGCGCATGGTGATGATCGGCAGCGGCCTTGCAGCGTTTGTCAGCTATGGGATGCTCAACTGGATCCCGGCCTTTCTGATGCGGACGCAGCAGATGCCGCTCGAAGCCATGGCGACCTGGTTCGCTCCCGCCGCGGGTATCACCTTCGGCGTCGGCATCCTCGGCGGCGGGTGGCTGGTCAGCCATCGGGCCAAGATTTCTGCGCGCGCTTATGGCACGATTCCCGCGCTTGCGACCGCGGTGCTGATCCCGACCTTCATCGCCGCGCTGCTCGTCGACAGCTGGCAGGTCTCGCTCGCGCTGATGCTGCTTCCGATGGCGGCCTGCACCGTTTATATCGCGCCGGCACTCGCCCTGGTGCAGAATCTGACGCCCCCGCGCAGCCGCGCGACGGCCGCCGCCTTGCTGATGCTGATGTTCAACATCGTCGGCCTGGGTCTCGGACCGCTTTTCGCTGGCATGATAAGCGATTTCCTCAAGCCCGAGTTCGGCGACGCCAGCTTGCGCTGGGCGCTGTTGGCGCTCATGCCTTTTGCCGCAGCAGCAGGCATCGCGCAGTTCGCGATGACGCGCCATCTCGACAGCGATTTTGCCGAATGAGCAAAGGATGGAGCCGATGACCGATCTTGACGATATCCGCCAAATGGCGACGCGCTTTTTCGATGCGATCGAGGCGGGCGACATCGAAACCATGCAGAACAGTTTCAGCCCCGATGCCGCGATATGGCACAATACGGACGAATTGATCGTCACCCCCGCGCAGACCGCACAGACGCTGACCGCCATGACCGCGCGGATCAAGGACCGCGAATATGCCGAGCGCCGCCTGACCGTCTTTCCCGGCGGCTTTGTCCAGCAACATGTGCTCAAAGGACGTCGCGTCCACGATGACGGCGAAGTCCGGCTGCCCTGCGCGATCGTGTGCAAAGTCGCGAATGGCAAGATCACGCGCCTCGACGAATATTTCGACAGCGCGCACGTCGCCGAGTTCCGCAAATTTGCGAATGCCTGAGGAGTAGCCCATGCCCGTTCTGCGCCAAGTTCCCCGTTCGGAAGTCACCGACGAGACCGTCACCGCCTATTACAACCGCCTGTTCGGCGACCGCGATCCCGTCGCCGAGCCGGGCACCGCGACCGGCACGCCCGGCGATTGGTGGACCGTTTACGCGCTCGCGCCCGACATCTTCAAACATGCGGTCGACGGCTTTGCCGTCTATCGCCACCCGGCGCGCAAGATCGATCCCGTACTGCGCGAACTGGGCCAGACGCGTGCGGGTTGGGTCAAGGGCAGCCAGTTCGTCTTTTCGCAGCATTGCAAATCGCTCCGCGGCCTTGGCGTCAGCGAAGAGAAGATCGCATCGATCGCGCATTGGCAGGTTGCCGACTGTTATGACGAGCAGGAACGTGCCGTGCTGGCCTATGCCGATTGTCTGAGCCAGGCGGGCGGGCGCGTCCCCCTGGAGGTGTTCGACAAGCTCAAGACCTTTTGGGACGACGAGCAGATTTTCGAATTTACCTACATCACCTGCCTGTACGACATGCACGCAGTGATCACCCGCGCCTTGCGCATGGAATATGACGCGCGCGAAGACCCGATCGTCGAGATCGCAGCGCCCGAGGGTTTCAATGCCGCCGACTTCCTGAGCGCGCCGCGTCCCGCAAAGGATTGAGCGCGGACAGCCCACCGGGCTTAATCGTCAATTAAGTTGACGATTAAGCCCGGTGCTGGTACAAGACTCATGCTCGGCTGGTACGAGTGGATGCAAAGCCGCCCCAGCGTCGCCGCAAACCGAACGATCAAGGAGATGGATGATGGCTGCAACGAACAGCGAATTCGAATTTTGCGGGGTCAATCACCTCGCGCTCGTATGCAAGGATATGGCGAAGACGGTCGCCTTCTATCGCGACATCCTGGGAATGCCGCTGACCAAGACGATCGACCTGCCCGGCGGACGCGGCCAGCATTTCTTTTTCGATATGGGCAATGGCGACAGCCTTGCCTTCTTCTGGTTCCCCGACGCCCCCGAAGCGGCGCCCGGAATTTCCGCCCCCGCAGCACTGCCGACGCAGGGCAGCTTCGTGTCGGCGCACGGATCGATGAACCACATCGCCATCAATGTTCCCGCCGAACGTTTCGATGAATATTATGAGCGGCTGGTGGACAAGGGCGTCGAGGTCACAAAAATCCTCAACCATGACAATTCGCCGACGCAAACGTCCGACGAAGTGAACGACGACGTCTTCGTACGCTCGGTCTATTTCTTCGACCCCGATGGCGTGTGCCTGGAATTTGCGGCATGGACCAAGACGTTCGACGACCGCGACGTCGCGCATGATCCCATGCGGGCCGACGGCACGAAGGCAGAGGGGATGATCACCCGCGCGGCGCCCGTTCCCGCCGAATAGCATTCCGGTCCACCGGAACTCCCCTCGGGGAACTCCTCCTGGCCCGGCCTTTGGCCGGGTTCTTTTTATCCGAGAACCCAGCTGCGCCGCGGATAGCCCTGGGCCCACAGCAGCGCGGTCAGGTCATGATGCCTGATGGCCGCATCGGCCGCCTCGGCGGCGGCGGGATGGGGATGATAACCGATGCCGAGCCCCGCCGCGGTGATCATCGGAATATCGTTCGCGCCGTCGCCGACAGCCAGCGTCTCGGCGAGCGGCAATCCGTGCTTCGCCGCTTCTGCCTTCAGCGTCTCGAGCTTCGCCGAGCTGTCGATGACGGGCTCGATCACCCGGCCCGTGAGCTTGCCGTCCCGTATCTCCAGATCGTTCGCGACGACCCTGTCAAAGCCGATCGCCTCCGCTACCGGCCCGGCAAAGGGCAGGAAGCCGCCCGACACCAGGATCGAAAAGGCGCCATGCGCCTTCATCGTCTGGACCAGCGTGCGAGCGCCGCGCGTCAGCCGCACGCGCTCCATCCGGCAATCGACCAGCCGGCTTTCCGGCATCCCACCGAGCAGCCCGACGCGTTCGTCCAGCGCCGCGCGAAAATCGAGTTCGCCGCGCATCGCGCGTTCGGTGATCGCCGCGATCTGCGGTTTCAGCCCCGCATAATCGGCCAGCTCGTCGATGCATTCGCAGGTGATCATCGTCGAATCCATGTCGGCGATGATCAGCTTCTTCGTACGGTCGCCCAAGGGTTGGATAACAATGTCGAGCGCGCCATGGTCCATCTGCGCCAATTCCTTGCGCGCGCTGACCAGGCTGCCGTGAAAGACGATGTCGGCGGCATCATGTTCGTCGATCCAGTGCGGCGCACCCACGTCATGCCCCGTCGCAGCCAGCCGGTCGATGCCTTCGCGAACCACCTCGTCGGTCAGCTTTCCGGCTGCTATCAGCGTCGCGACGAACATGGCATCTCCTTCTTTCTCGACCGCCAAAGCGCGGCTGCCTGTGGCACTTATCGCCGGACCCACCGCCAGCGGCAAGAGCGCTTTGGCGGTCGCGCTCGCAAAAGCGCTCGGAAACGGGACGCCCGCAATGGCAACGGTCGTCAACGCCGACGCGAGCCAGGTATATGCCGACCTCGCCACCCTGTCGGCACGCCCCACCGAAAAAGAGATGGAGGGGGTGCCCCACCGCCTGTTCGGCCATGTCGATGCGGCGGAGGCCCATAATGCCGCGCGCTGGGCGGACGAGGCACGCGACGTCATCGCCGCGGTCCATGCCGCGGGCGAGGTGCCCATCCTCGTCGGCGGCACCGGCCTTTATCTGCGCACGCTGCTCGATGGCATCGCACCCATCCCCGACATCGACCCGAAGGTCCGCGACGCCGTCCGCGCACTCCCGGTCGCCGAAGCCCATGCCGCGCTGGCGATGGCCGACCCCGCTGCCGCCGCCCGCCTCAACCCCTCCGACACCACGCGCGTCGCCCGCGCGCTCGAAGTCGTCAGCGCGACCGGCCGCACCCTCGCCGACTGGCAGCAAGCGCGCGAAGGCGGCATCGGAGACCATATCGCGCTCGTCCCGATCGTCCTTCTGCCGCCGCGCGACTGGCTCCGCGCGCGCTGCGACGCCCGGCTCGTCCAGATGTTCGACAGCGGCGCTGTCGAAGAGGTCGAGACCCTGCTGGCACGCGGTCTCGACCCCAGCCTTCCCGCGATGCGCGCGATCGGCGTCCCGCAGATCGCGCGCTATCTGCGCGGCGAAATCGTCCGCACCGAGGCCCTGCAAGCCGCGCAGGCGGCAACCCGCCAATATGCGAAGCGCCAATATACCTGGTTCCGCCACCAGCCCCCCGACGACTGGCCCCGCCACGAAGAATCATTAAACATCGATTCCATCGACCAATTAGTAATTTTATTACGCGATAGACTGTTGACAAGATAGAATCATACACCTATTGCCCGCAACCCTGTTGCAGCGCACAAGCGCTGCGTTTTTGCGTGGAAAGGAGTTTCGTCGTGACGGAAATGAGCGGTGCCGACATGGTGGTTCAGGCGCTGGTCGACCTTGGGGTCGACACGGTGTTCGGCTATCCGGGCGGCGCGGTCCTTCCCATCTATGACGCGCTTTTCAACCACCCGACGATCAAGCATATCCTCGTCCGCCACGAACAGGCGGCGACGCACGCAGCAGAGGGCTATGCGCGCTCGACCGGCAAGCCCGGCGTTGTGCTCGTCACTTCGGGACCCGGCGCGACCAATGCCGTCACCGGCATCACCGACGCGCTGCTCGATTCGATCCCGATGGTCGTGCTGACGGGACAGGTGCCGACGACGCTGATCGGCACCGACGCCTTTCAGGAATGCGACACGGTCGGCATCACGCGCCACTGCACCAAGCATAATTATCTGGTGATGGACCCCGACCGGCTGGGACCGATCATGCACGAGGCGTTTCACATCGCGACGCACGGGCGCCCCGGCCCGGTGGTGATCGACATTCCCAAGAATGTGCAGGTCGCGACCGGAACCTATTCGGTGCCCGAATTCATCCAGCACAACAGCTATCGCCCGCAGGTCGAACCCGACGCCGACGCGATTGCCGAGGCCATCGACATGATCGCGGCGGCCGAGCGCCCCGTCTTCTATACCGGCGGCGGCGTGATCAACGCCGGCCCCGATGCCAGCGCGGCGCTGCGCCAGCTCGTGTCGCTGACCGGCGCGCCGATCACCTCGACGCTGATGGGGCTCGGCGCCTTTCCGTCGGATGATCCGAAATGGCTGGGGATGCTGGGGATGCACGGCACCTATGAAGCCAATATGGCGATGAATCGCGCCGACCTGATCATCGCGGTCGGTGCGCGCTTCGACGACCGCGTGACCGGCCGCCTCGACGCTTTCGCGCCTGAAGCCAAGAAAATCCACATCGACATCGACCGGAGCTCGATCAACAAGATCGTCCCCGTCGACCTTGCGATCGTCGGCGATGCCGGCCGCGCGCTCGACGCGCTGATTGCCACATGGAGCGACAAGGGACACAAGGCGCGCGACCTTGGCGAATGGTGGCGCCGCGTCGACGGCTGGCGCGCGACGCGCTGCCTGGACTTTCCCGAAAAGAAGGAGCCGGGCGCCGACATCATGCCGCAGCGCGCGGTCAAGGCGCTGTTCGAGGCAACGCGCGGGCGCGATCCGATCATCACCACCGAGGTCGGCCAGCACCAGATGTGGGCGGCGCAGCATTTCGGCTTCTCGGCGCCGAACCGCTGGCTGACCAGCGGCGGGCTCGGCACGATGGGCTACGGCTTCCCCGCCGCGGTCGGCGCGCAGATCGCGAATCCGGGCCGCCTTGTCATCTGCATCGCTGGCGAAGCGAGCCTTCAGATGAACATCCAGGAAATGGGTACGGTCAGCCAGTATCGCCTGCCGGTGAAGATCTTCATCCTCAACAATGAATGGATGGGGATGGTCCGCCAGTGGCAGGAACTGACCTATGAAAGCCGCTATTCGAACAGCTATTCGGACAGCCTGCCCGATTTCGTGAAGCTCGCCGAGGCCTATGGGTGGACGGGGCTCCGCATCGACACGCTGGGCGAGTTGGAGGATGGCATCGCCACGATGATCGAGACGCCAGGCCCCGTGATCGTCGACTGCCGCGTCGCCAAGCTCGCCAACTGCTTCCCGATGATCCCGTCGGGCGCGGCGCACACCGACATGATCCTCCAGCCGAACGACATCGTCGGCACGATGGACGACGAAGCCAAGGCACTGGTGTAACCACATGAAAATCACTACCGAAGCCGGCGAGCGCCATGTGCTCGCCATCACCGTCGACAACGAGGCCGGGGTGCTCGCGAAGATCACCGGCCTGTTCACCGCGCGCGGCTATAATATCGAAAGCCTGACGGTGGCCGACATTACCGCCGACCATGCACTGTCGCGCATCACCATCGTCACCTCGGGCCCGCCGCCGATCATCGATCAGATCATCGCACAGCTCGACCGCCTTGTCCCCGTCCACAAGGTCGTCGACCTCACCGACGCGGGCGAAGCGCATGTCGAGCGCGAGATCGCGCTGGTGAAGGTCGCGGGCACCGGCGACAAGCGCATCGAGGCGCTGCGCATGGCCGACGTGTTTCGTGCGAAGGTGGTCGACACGACGCTCACCAGCTTCATCTTCGAAATCACCGGGACGAGCGACAAGGTCGATCGCTTTATCGCGCTGATGCGAGAATGCGGGCTGGTCGAGGTCGGCCGCACCGGCGTCGTCGCCATCGCCCGCGGGCCGGAGGCGCTTTAGAGTTTACCACTAACTTCGTCATCCCGGCGAAGGCCGGGACCTCACCGTTGCAGATGAACGCGAGGGCGAGATCCCGGCCTCCGCCGGGATGACGATCAGGCAAATGCACGAAGGAGTTTAATCCAATGCAGGTTTATTACGATCGCGACGCCGACCAGGATCTGATCAAGGGCAAGAAGGTCGCCGTCGTCGGCTATGGCAGCCAGGGCCACGCGCATGCGCAGAATATGCGCGACAGCGGCGTGAAAGAGGTCGCGATCGCGCTTCGCCCCGGTTCGCCGACCGCGAAGAAGGCCGAGGATGCCGGCTTCAAGGTCATGTCGAACAAGGAAGCCGCCGAGTGGGCCGACGTCATCATGATCGCCGCGCCCGACGAGCATCAGGCGAAAATCTATGCCGACGACATCGGCCCCAATATGAAGCCCGGCGCGGCGCTCGCCTTCGCCCACGGCCTCAACATCCATTTCGGCCTTATCGAAGCCCGCCCCGACATCGACGTCTTCATGGTCGCGCCCAAAGGCCCGGGCCACACGGTGCGCAGCGAATATCAGAAGGGCGGTGGCGTTCCCTGCCTGATCGCGGTCGCGCAGGAAGCGCAAGGGTCGGCCGCATCGGGCAACGGCTATGCCAAGGCGCTCGCGCTCAGCTACGCCTCGGCCGTCGGCGGCGGGCGCAGCGGGATCATCGAAACCACCTTCAAGGAAGAGTGCGAAACCGACCTCTTCGGCGAACAGGCGGTGCTCTGCGGCGGTATCACCCACTTGATCCAGGCGGGTTTCGAAACGCTCGTCGAGGCGGGCTATGCCCCCGAAATGGCCTATTTCGAATGCCTCCACGAAACCAAGCTGATCGTCGACCTCCTCTATGAAGGCGGCATCGCGAACATGCGCTATTCGATCTCGAACACCGCCGAATACGGCGACATCAAAACGGGTCCGCGCATCATCACCGACGAGACCAAGGCCGAAATGAAACGCGTCCTCGCGGACATCCAGTCGGGCCGCTTCGTCAAGGATTTCGTCCTCGACAACCAGGCCGGCCAGCCCGAGCTGAAAGCCAGCCGCAAGGCCGCCGCCGCGCACCCGATCGAACAGACGGGCGAAAAGCTGCGCGCGATGATGCCGTGGATCGCGAAGAACAAGCTGGTCGACAAGGCAAAGAACTGACCCCGGCCTTCGCCGGGCAGGCTCTCCAACAGGCCGTCATCCCGGCGAAGGCCGGGATCTCGCGATTGCGTTTCACGCGACGTTGAGATCCCGGCCTTCGCCGGGGATGACCTGGTTAGAGGACGTAATGCCGAACGCCCCCTTCGCCCCCCACCGCGCCGATCTCGCCGCGCTCGCTGCCGACGAACGACGCCGCGTGCTCGCACCGCGCAGCGGCGCCGACTTCGCCTCGAACGATTATCTCGCACTCGCGGGATCCTGCGCGCTGGCCGAAGCGATGGCGCAGGGGGCGGCGCGCGGCATTCCCGCGGGGTCGGGCGGCTCGCGCCTGCTGCGCGGCAATCATGCCGAGCATGAAGCGCTCGAAGCGCACGCCGCGCGCCATTATGGCAGCGCGGCGGCGCTCTTCTTCCCCACCGGCTTCGCCGCCAACGCCGCGATCTTCGCCACCCTGCCCCAGCGCGGCGATCTGGTCGTTCATGACGCGCTGATCCACGCCAGCGCGCACGACGGGATGAAGCTCGGCCGCGCGGGGCGGCTCGATGCGCGCCACAATGATGTGCAAAGCTTTGACGATGTCATCGCGCGCTGGCGCCGCGGGGGCGGCACCGGGACGCCGTGGATCGCGGTCGAAAGTCTCTATTCGATGGATGGCGACCGCGCCCCGCTCGCCGACCTGGCCGCCGTTGCCGAGCGCCACGATGCCATATTGATCGTCGACGAAGCCCATGCGACCGGGGTTTATGGGCCCGCGGGACAGGGGCTCGCGCATGATCTGGCGGGCCGCGACAATGTCATCACGCTGCACACCTGCGGCAAGGCGCTGGGTTGCGAAGGCGCGCTCGTCTGCGGCCCCGCGATCGTCCGCGATTTCCTGATCAACCGCGGCCGCCCCTTCATATTCTCGACCGCGCCATCGCCGCTGATGGCGTGGCTGGTGCGTCAGGCGCTGGAACTCATCGCCGATCAGCCGGAGCGCGCGGCGCGGCTGCAAGCGCTGGTCCGCCACGCCGAAAAGCGCTTTGCCGCGCTCGACATTTCCGCCAGCGGGTCGCAGATCATCCCGGTGATCCTCGGCGACAATGGCCGCACCATGCGCGTCGCTGCCGCGCTGCAGGCGGCGGGCTTCGATATTCGCGGCATCCGCCCGCCAACCGTCCCGCTCGGCACCGCCCGGCTGCGCGTCGCGATCACGCTCAATATCGACGAAAGCGACATTGACGCTATGACCGACGCGCTCGCGGTCGCTATGGCGGAGGCATGACCAGGCGCTTCATCGTCACCGGAACCGATACCGGCATCGGCAAAACCATCTTCTCCGCCGCGCTCGCGGGCGCGCTCGCCATTCCCTATTGGAAACCCATCCAGTCGGGCCTGGAGGACGAAACCGATAGCGAAACAGTCGCCAAACTCCTCCCTGCGCGAAGCGTGGGGAGATGGCAGTCCGAAGAACTGACGGAGGGGCATAAACGCGACGCTGCCGCGCCTCCACCATCGCCAGCGGCGACGGTCCACCTCCCCACGGCTACGCCGCGGGGTGGAATCCTTCCTGAAGCCTATCGCCTCGTCACCCCCGCCTCGCCCCATATCGCGGCGGAGATCGACGGCGTCACCATCGACGCGGATGCGCTCGTTCCGCCGCCGGGCGACCTGCTCATTGAGGGCGCGGGCGGCGCGCTCGTCCCGGTCACGCGCTCGCTCCTCTACGCCGATCTGTTTGCGCGCTGGCAGATGCCCGTCATCATCTGCGCGCGCACCGCGCTCGGCACGATCAACCACAGCCTGCTGACGATCGAGGCGCTGCGCGCGCGCAATGTCCCGATCCATGGGCTGGCCTTCATCGGCGACGCGGTCGAGGACAGCGAGGCGATCATCTGCGACCTCGGCCGGGTCCGCCGCCTTGGCCGCTTGCCGATTATCGACCCGCTGACGCCGGAAACGCTGGCAAAGGCGTTCGCGAAGAGTTTCGACGTCGCGGATTTCCAGCAACACGTCATCTCGGCGAAGGCCGGGATGACGAATTGAGGTAAGGCACCCAGCATGACTACCACCCCCTCCCCCGTCTGGCATCCCTTCACCCAGCACGGCCTCGGCGAGCCGATCCCGCGCATCGAGCGCGCTTCAGGCGCGCGCCTCTACGACGCCCACGGCAACAGCTGGATCGACGCCATCTCCAGCTGGTGGGTCACGACGCACGGCCACGCGCACCCGCGCATCATGGCGGCGATCCGCGATCAGTCCGAAAAGCTCGACCAGCTGATCTTCGCGGGCTGGACCCACGAACCCGCCGAAAGCCTCGCCGCCGAACTCGTCCGCATAACCCCCGACCCGCTCACCCGCGTCTTTTTCTCGGACTCGGGCTCGACCAGCGTGGAAGTCGCGCTCAAAATGGCGCTCGGCTATTGGTATAATATCGGCGAGGCGCGCAGCCGCATCCTCGTCCTCGATCACAGCTATCATGGCGACACGATCGGCGCGATGTCGGTGGGCGAGCGCGGCGTCTACAACCGCGCGTGGCAGCCGCTGCTCTTCGACGTGGGCACCATCCCCTTTCCATACGAAGGGCAGGAGCAGCGCGCGCTCGATGCGCTCGAAGCCGCGTGCGCCGGTAAACCCGCCGCCTTCATCGTCGAACCCCTGATCCTCGGCGCGGGCGGTATGCTCGTCTACCCGGCATGGGTGCTCGCCGAAATGCGAAGCATCTGCGCGCGATACGGCGTTCTCTTTATCGCCGACGAGGTGATGACCGGCTGGGGCCGCACCGGCACGCGTTTCGCCTGCGACCAGGCGGGAGTGATCCCCGACATCGTCTGTCTGTCGAAAGGGCTCACCGGCGGCGCCATTCCGCTTGCCGTGACGCTGTGTATCGAACCGATTTTCGAAGCGCATCTGTCCGACGACCGCGCGCGGCTCTTTTACCATTCGAGCAGCTATACCGCGAACCCGATTGCCTGCGCCGCCGCCAACGCCAATCTCGCCATCTGGCGCGACGAACCAGTACAGGCGCGGATCGACACGCTCGCCGAGATCCAGGACGCACATCTCGCCATGCTCGCCGCCCACCCACGCGTCGCCAACCCCCGTCGCCTCGGCACCATCGCCGCGCTCGACGTGACGGCGCCCGATTCGGGCTATCTTTCGGGTCTCACCCCCCGGCTCACCGCCTTTTATCGCGATCGCGGCATCCTTCTGCGCCCGCTCGGCAACAGCATCTATGTGATGCCGCCCTATTGCACGGGTGCAGAGGAGCTGGCGCAGATATGGGGGGCGATCGCCGCCTCGATCGACACGATCTGACCGCGCGCGCCGCTCAGCCTAGGTTCAGCGACGCCGAGCTATCTGCGGACGACAAATGGCTCCGGATAGCGGATTGCGCTGGACCATCGGGCGTATCGGCTGATACGGAGCGTCCGGACTTTCTCGAATAGGGTAAAGATGACCAGATTTTCGACCATGACCGGCCTGATTGCCTTGGCTGCCGCCGGCATTACCCCCGTGCTTGCGCAGACCGTTGCCGACAGCGAAGTGCCTGCGACCAGCCTCAACATTCCGGGCAATGTCCAGCTTTTCGGCGATAACAAGCCCAATGTGTATCGCCCTTCGGCAACGGTGAACGGCGAGATTATCACCGCAACCGACATCGAACAGCGCATGGCGCTGATCCGCATTGCGAATAATGACATCGAGCTGCCGCCCGAAGAGGTGCAGCGCCTGCGCAACCAGGTTTTCAGCAACCTGATCGACGAGAAGTTGCAGATACAGGAAGCGCGCGCGGCCGACATCACGATCGACGAAAATATCGTCAACGACCAGTTCGCGCGCCTTGCCACCCGGTTCAAGCAGACGCCCGATCAGTTCGCCGCCTATCTGGCGTCGAAGGGATCGTCGGCAGCCGCGGTCAAACAGCAGATCCGCGGCGAATTTGCATGGGACCGGCTGCTGTCGCGCAACATCCAGTCGACGACCAATGTTTCGACCGACGAGGTCGATCTGATCGTCAAGCAGATGGAAGCGGCCAAGGGCCAGGACGAATTTCACCTCGGCGAAATCTATTTGTCGGCGACCCCCGACAATATTGCTGCCGTCACCGAAAACGCCCGCAAGATCATACAGGCGTTGCAGGCCGGCGGCAGTTTTGCCGCCTATGCCCGGCAATTTTCCGAAGCGTCGACGGCGGTTGTCGGCGGCGACCTTGGCTGGGTGAAGGCGGCACAGCTTCCGGCGTCGATGGGCGAAGCCGCGATGCAGATGCAGCCGGGGCAACTGGTCGGACCGATCGAGGTGCCGGGCGGTATTTCGATCATGTTGATGATCGACCGCCGACAGGTGCTGACCGCCGATCCGCGCGATGCGATGCTCAGCCTCAAGCAGATTTCGCTCGATTTCCCGCCCGGCACGACACAGGCGCGGGCATCCGAACTGGCGGGCCGCTTTGCCGAAGCGACGCGCACGATTGCCGGCTGCGGCGCGGCCGATACGGTGGCGCAGCAACTCGGCGCGACCGTCGTGTCGCGCGACAATATCGCGATGCGCGCGCTGCCTGCCCCGTTGCAGGCCACGCTCGTCGACCTGCAAATCGGCCAGACGACGCAGCCATTCGGCGCCGCGAATGAAGGCATCAGCGTGCTTGTGCTGTGCGGTCGCGACATGCCGCAAACGGCAACCGCGCCGAATCTCGAGCAGATCGAACAGAAGCTGCTGGAGGAAAAGGTCAACAAGCGCGCCCAGCGCTATTTGCGCGACCTGCGCCGCGACGCGGTGATCGAATATAGCTGATGTCCATCGACGAGCATCGGCGCCCGATCGCGGTCACTATGGGCGACCCGGCGGGCGTCGGCCCTGAAGTCACCGCTCGCGCCTGGGCAGCGCGCCGCGAACATGATCTGCCCCCCTTTGTCGCGATCGGCGACATCGCCGCGGTCGATGCGGTCTGGGACGGACCGGTCGCGCGGGTCGGCGATCTGAAAGACGTCGGCCGCATCTTTGCGGGGGCGCTTCCCGTCCTGCATCTGGAGGATAGCGGCCCGCTGACGCCCGGATCGCCGACTGCGGCGGGCGCGACCTGTGCGCTCCATTCGCTCGAGACCGGAATCGGGCTGACGCGCAACCAGGCGAGCGCGGCGCTCGTAACCGGGTCGGTGTCCAAACACGCACTCCACGGCATCGGCTATACCCACCCCGGACAGACCGAGTTTATCGCCGAACGCTGCGGCGTCACTGCAACCAATGCGGTGATGATGCTGGCCGGGCCGTCGCTGCGCGTCGTTCCGCTGACCGTCCATATCCCGCTTTCCGACGTCTCCGAACGGCTGACGACCGAGCTGATCGTCGCCAAGGCGCGGATCGTCGCGCGCGGCCTGCGCCGCGATTTCGGAATCGACACGCCGCGAATTGCCCTCGCCGGCATGAATCCCCACGCCGGAGAGAATGGCCAGCTTGGCGACGAAGAGGATCGGATCATGCGGCCCGCCGTGGCGCAGCTCGCGAGCGAAGGCGTGCTGATCGAAGGGCCGGTTGCCGCCGATGCACTTTTTGCGCCAGGAATCCGTGATCGCTACGACGCGCTGCTGTGCGCCTATCACGATCAGGCGCTGGCACCGTTCAAGGCGCTGCATTTTCACGACGGCGTCAACCTGACCCTGGGGCTGCCGATCATCCGCACCTCGCCCGACCATGGCACCGCATTCAACATCGCCGGAACCGGACAGGCCGATCCCGGCCCGACCATCGCCGCGATCCGGATGGCAGCTCAGATGGCGGCGGCGCGTGAACGCAGCTGCGCGCCGGCAAAGTGACCATTCAGCCGCGCACCGCCCTGCCCCCGCTCCGCGAAACGGTGCGCGTCCACGGCCTGTCGGCGAGCAAGGCGCTCGGGCAGAATTTCCTGTTCGATGAACAATTGCTCGATCGCGTCGCAGCGCTGCCCGGCGATCTGAACGGCACGACGGTGTTCGAGGTTGGCCCCGGTCCCGGCGGCCTGACGCGCGCATTGCTCCGCGCGGGCGCAGAGGTGATTGCGGTCGAACGCGACGAGCGATGCCTGCCGCTGCTCGATGAGCTGAGCGAAGCCTTTCCGGGGCAGCTGACGGTGATTGCGGACGATGCCATGGCGGTCGACGTCGATGCGGTCACGGGCGGTGCGCCTTATCATATCGTCGCCAACCTGCCCTATAATGTCGGCACCGCGCTGTTCACGCGCTGGCTGGAGCCCGCCGCGTGGCCGCCGCGCTGGTTGTCGCTGACGCTGATGTTCCAGCTGGAGGTTGCCGAGCGCATCGTCGCGCCCGTGAACACGAACGCCTATGGCCGGCTCGCCGTACTGGCCCAATGGCGATCGAACGCCAAGATCGCGATGAAGGTGCATCGCTCCGCCTTTACCCCGCCGCCCAAGGTGATGTCGGCGATCGTCCATCTGACCCCCGCCGAACAGCCCGCAGGCGTCGATCCGCGCATCCTGTCGCGGCTCACCGAAAAGGGCTTTGGGCAGCGGCGCAAGATGCTGCGGCAAAGCCTGAAAGGTATCGAAGGTGCGGTCGCGGCCGCCGATGCGCTGGGAATCGACCCGACGCGCCGCGCCGAAACGGTGACGGTAACCGAATGGGTGGCCTTGGCCCGCGCGCTCACCCGCTGACGCTATCGCCATACCTGCACGGTCACCGGAAGTCTGCGCAGGGATAGAGAGCGGTCATTGCGCTCCTCGATACTAAGGGGCTTGTCCGTGGTCCGGTCAGCGTTGGAAGCGCCGAATGATCCAAAGGTCAGGAAAGATCAGCCTTGTGCAGCCTCCGCTTCGCGGCGCCCGGCGCATAGGGTGCGCGCCGCTGTTACACGCGTCCGGGGGCGGGATGGCGATCATTTTATCCACCAATTGAAAGAACCGGAACAAGGGCTCGGACAGCCGGATAATATAGGACAGCGCTTTTGCAGCGGCTGTCGGCCTTGGGGTGGGAAGCGAACATTGCTTCAGAGCGTCGCCCCCGCGAAGGCGGGGGCCGCAATCGGCCTTTTCCTGCGTCGCTGCGTAAACCGACAGCGGCCCCCGCCTTCGCGGGGGCGACGGCTAATTCCGGTCGCAAGCGGACCTTCTCCCCTCTCCAGGGAGCGAGCGTCTAATTCTGGCCGCTGGCGGGCTTCACCGTGGCGACGACCGGCTTCGGTACCAGCACTTCGGCAGCAACGACGCGCTTCGAGGCGCTCGCGTCGATAGTCTTTTCCAGGCTGGCCACCTGCGCGCAGCTGTTCTTGCACAGGCGCTGCGCCTCGGCGAGCTTTTCGCGGGCGAGTTCAAGCGCACCCTTGTCGGCCAGCGCCTCTCCCTGTCCGGTCAACGCAACGACGTCATTGGGTTCGAGTATCAGCGCCTCGCGGTAAAGGCCGATCGCCTTGCCCGGCAGCCCCTGCGCGCGCGCAACCTGGGCCAGCGCAATGATCGCTGAACGGTTGCGCGGATCGGCGGCGAGCGCCGATTCATAATAGTCGATCGCAAGATTCAGATCGCCGCTTTCCTGTGCCTGCTGGCCTTCGTGCTGAAGCGCGATCGAGCGGGGAAGAATGTCGTTATCGGCGCGCTGCGCATCGGAGGCGGTCGGCAGGCTGGCCAGGACAAGACCGGCGCCAATGGCCAGAAAACTGATGCGCATCGCATTCTCCCATCGCTTCATTGCAGGCGATGCTAACATGGCGATGTCAGCCGTGCGAGAAAAAATCCGTCGCAGCGATCATGCGCCGGGGTGAGCAGAAAACCTGCGCCCGCGGTGCGTCCCAGCCCCACCGGCAGATAGCCCGTGTCGGCCGTCCAGCCCGGATTCCGGTTCAGAAAATCATCCACCTGTGCCCGCCCCTCGCGCGCGATGATCGAGCAGACAGCATAAAGGAGTTTGCCGTCCGGCGCCACCAGATCGGCGCCGATGTCCAGAAGCTTCGCCTGATCGGCGAGATGGCGGTCGAGCCGCGCGGGGGTGAGGCGCCAGCGCAGTTCGGGGCTGCGCCGCCAGGTGCCGCTGCCCGAACAGGGCGCGTCGACAAAGACGCGATCCGCCCGGCCCTGCCAGTCGGCGAGCATTGCGCCTTCCTGCCCCGGATTGAGCAAGCGCGTTGCGATACGCGTGACCCCGGCCCGCTCGGCGCGCGGCGCAAGCTGTTGCAGCCGGGCGCGATTGGTGTCGCAGGCAAGAATATCGGCGGCGTTGCCGGTGAGCGACGCGATGGCGAGCGTCTTGCCGCCGCCGCCCGCGCAAAGATCGACGATCGCCTGCCCCGGCGCGGCATCGAGCGCGGCAGAGGCATATTGGCTGGCGGCGTCCTGCACCTCGAAGCGCCCTTCGGCATAGGCGGGGTGCTGGACCGCGGCGGTTTCGGCCGGCAGGCGCCAGCCGTCCGGCGCGCCGGATATGGCTTCGCCTTCGGGAAAGAGCGCCGCCAGATCGTCGCGCGCCGCGTTGATGCGGTTCGCGCGAAGGTCGAGCGGCGCGCGCGCCAGCATCGCATCATGCTCGCTTTCGCCGACGAGCGGATCGAACAGGTCGAGCAGCGCGGGTGCGGCGAGCCCGGTTTCGGCGCGCGCTTCGCCGGGGGCGATCGGCGCGGGACCATAGGCTGAGCCGTCGAACAGCGGCGCGAGTTCGCTCTGCACCTCGGCGAGCGCCAGCATCGCGGCGCGCCCCGACACGGGCGCCGAGCGGACGAGCCGGATCGCGTCATAGACATGGCCGCGGATCGCACGGCGGTCCTTCGATCCCGCGTAGCGGCGCGCGCGCATTGCTTCGGCAAAGATGGCGTCGGCGGGCGCCCCGCCCTCGCGCGCCGCGGCGGCGATGGCGTCGAGAATTTCGATCGCGGTCTGGACGCGCGCGGCGGGCGTCATGGTTTCAGCTTCCTATCAAGGAAATCAACCCGCGGGATAGTTGGGCGCCTCGCGCGTGATCGCGACGTCGTGAACATGGCTTTCGCGCAGCCCTGCATTGGTGATGCGCACGAACTTTGCGCGCTCGCGGAAATCCTTGAGGGTGCGGCTGCCGGTATAGCCCATCGCCGCCTTCACGCCGCCGACCATCTGGTGGATGACGTCCTTTGCGGGACCCTTGAACGGAACCTGTCCCTCGATGCCTTCGGGAACCAGCTTCATCTGGTCCTTGATGTCCTGCTGGAAATAGCGGTCGGCGCTGCCGCGCGCCATCGCGCCGACGCTGCCCATACCGCGATAACTTTTATAGGTGCGCCCCTGATAGAGAAAGGTTTCGCCCGGTGCCTCGGCAGTGCCCGCGAGCATCGATCCGACCATCACGCTCGACGCCCCCGCCGCGAGCGCCTTGGCGACGTCGCCCGAGGTGCGGAGGCCGCCGTCGGCGATTACCGGCACGCCGAGTTTCGACGCCGCCTCGACACTGTCCAGAATTGCGGTCAATTGCGGCACGCCGACACCCGCGACGATACGCGTCGTGCAAATCGACCCCGGACCGATGCCGACCTTCACACCGTCCGCGCCCGCGTCGATGAGCGCCTTGGTCGCATCGCCCGTCGCGACATTGCCCGCGAGCACCTGTACGCGATTGGACAGCTTCTTGATCCGCTCGACTGTCGCGCCGACACCCTTGCTGTGACCGTGCGCCGTATCGACGACGATGAGGTCGCATTCGGCCTCGAGCAGCGCCTCGGCGCGCTCGACGCCCGAATCGCCGGTGTTGGTCGCCGCGGCAACGCGCAGCCGGCCGTTGCCGTCCTTCGTCGCTTCGGGGAAATTGACCGCCTTTTCCATATCCTTGACGGTGATCAGGCCGATGCAATGATAGTCGTCGTCGACGACGAGCAGTTTCTCGATGCGGCGCTGGTGCAGCAGTTTGCGCGCCTCGTCCTGCCCGACGCCCGCGCGCACCGTCGCGAGATTTTCGGCGGTCATCAACTCGCGCACCGGCTGGCCGGGATTGTCGGCAAAGCGCACGTCGCGATGGGTGAGGATGCCGACAAGCTTGCCGCCGGTTTCGACGACGGGGATGCCCGAAATCCGGTGCTGGTCCATCAGCGCAGTGGCATAGGAAAGCGGCGCGTCGGGGGTGATGGTGATGGGGTTGACGATCATCCCGCTTTCAAAGCGCTTCACCTGCCGCACCGCCGCGGCCTGTTCCTCGACAGTCAGATTGCGGTGGAGGACACCGATGCCGCCGATCTGCGCCATCAAAATCGCCATGTCGGCCTCTGTCACCGTGTCCATCGCCGACGACAGGACGGGGATATTGAGGCTGATCTCGCCGGTCAGCTGGGTCGACAGATTGGCGTCCGACGGCAGAATGTCCGACGGTCCCGGCACCAGCAACACGTCGTCGAAGGTCAGGCCGGTGATGATTTCCATGGGTGCCACTTTCCGGTGCGGGCGGCGCCTGTCCCACGCATTCGGGGCGGCACGCGCGAATCATTTGGTGGCGGCCCATGTAACCAGTCGAGCCCCGACGCGCCAGTGGGTCGCGCACGATTATTTCGCGGGGTTATGCCTGGATTCCACCTCAAGCCATCACGGCCCAACAAGAAAGGGCCGGAGTTTCCCCCGGCCCTTTCCAAATTCCTGTTCGCTGCGATCAGGCGCCGGCAAGCTCAGCCGTGTCAACCTTGACGCCCGGACCCATCGACGAGGACAGCGCAACCTTGCGGACATATTTGCCCTTGGCGCCGGCGGGCTTCGCCTTCACGATCGCGTCGACGAAGGCGTCGAAGTTCTGGCGGAGCTTTTCCTCGCCGAACGACAGCTTGCCGAGGCCGGCGTGGATGATGCCGACCTTTTCGACGCGAAATTCGATCTGGCCGCCCTTGGCTGCCTTGACCGCTTCGGCGACGTTCGGGGTGACGGTGCCGAGCTTGGGGTTCGGCATCAGGCCCTTCGGACCCAGCGTCTTACCCAGGCGGCCGACGATGCCCATCATGTCCGGCGTCGCGATGACGCGGCCATAGTCGAGGTTGCCCGCGAGCATGTCTTCCATCAGGTCTTCGGCACCGACCTTGTCGGCACCGGCGGCCAGCGCCTTTTCGGCATTGTCGCCGCGCGCGAACACGGCGACCTTGACGTCCTTGCCGGTACCGGCGGGCAGCGTCACGACGCCGCGGACCATCTGGTCGGCGTGGCGCGGATCGACACCGAGGTTCATCGCGATTTCGAGCGTTTCGTCGAACTTGGCCGAGGCCAGCTCGCGCACCAGCTTGATCGCTTCGTCGACGCCATGGAGCTTCAGGGCGTCAACCTTGCCCTCAAGGGCCTTCTGCTTCTTGGTCAGCTTTGCCATCGGTTCAGCCCTCCGTCACTTCGAGGCCCATCGAGCGGGCGCTGCCTTCGATGATCTTCGTCGCCTGTTCCAGGTCGTTCGCGTTGAGATCCTTCATCTTGATCTCGGCGATTTCGGTCAGCTTCGAGCGCGCGATCTTGCCGCCGCTGATCTTGCCGGGTTCCTTCGAGCCCGACTTCAGGTTCGCGGCCTTCTTGATGAGGTAGGTCGCCGGGGGCGTCTTGGTGACGAACGAGAAGCTCTTGTCGGCATAGACGGTGATGATCGTCGGCGTCGGCGTGCCCTTGTCGAGCCCGTCGGTCGCGGCGTTGAACGCCTTGCAGAATTACATGATGTTGACGCCGCGCTGACCCAGTGCCGGCCCGAGCGGCGGCGAGGGGTTGGCGGTGCCGGCGGGCACCTGCAGCTTGATATAGCCGCTGATTTTCTTGGCCATGATGGCCTCCTTTCTTTCTGTCGCCGCGAACCGGGGTCCGGGGCTCAAAATAAGCGGTCAAGCAGAGGGTTATCACGCCTCCTCCCGCGCGGAATCGCATCCGTGTCTGATGCGAAGCGGCGCGGTTAGCCGTAAGCGGCAAAAATTGCAAGCGGTGGCGTGAATGGCAGTGGCGAGATCCCGGCCTTCGCCGGGATGACGATTGTGAGGAACGGTGCCTTTCTTCGTCATCCCGGCGAAGGCCGGGATCTCGACCTATCGGTCTTCGGTCACACCGGCGGCCGGTAGCGCACGAGGCCTTCCTGCGCCGCGGTCGCGATCAGCGTGCCGTCCTGGCGATAGATCGACCCGCGACAAAGGCCGCGATCGCCGCCGGTCCATGGGCTGTCCATGACAAAGACGAACCATTCGTCGACGCGCACCGGCCCGTGAAACCACATGGCATGGTCGAGGCTGGTCGAGACCATGCCCGGCGACCAGAAATTGACCCCATGCGGCAGCATCGCCGACGACAAGAGCCCCATGTCGGAAGCGAAGGCGAGAAAGCCGGTGTGAACCAGCGGATCGTCGCCGATCGGTGCAGCGACGCGGAACCATTGATAATGCTGTGTCGCCCGTTCGGACGCGGGCGGACGAAAACTGCGCACCTCGAACGGCCGCCGCCGCGCCATATGGGCGAGGTGCCGGTCAGAGATATCGGGATCGGCCGCGATGAAATCGGTGAAGTCCCAGCATTTGTCCGGCGGCAGCAATCCCTCGGGCATCGGCACTTGATGCGACAATCCCTCGGCCGGGATCTGGAAGGAAGCGGTCAGGTTGAAGATGACCTTGCCGTCCTGACGCACGACGACGCGGCGGTTCGAAAAGCTGCGCCCGTCGAAGTCGCGGTGGATGCGGAAATGGAGCGGCTTGGTCTCGTCGCCGCCGCGCAGGAAATAGGCGTGGAGCGAATGGACGCGCTTGCCCTCTTCCACCGTGCGCGCGGCGGCCATCATCGCCTGCGCAATCACCTGCCCGCCGAAAATGCGGTCGCGCTCGGTGGTCGGAAGCGCGGGATAGGTGAACTCATCCTCCAGCCCCGGCACCGGATCGAGATCGAAAAGCCGCGCGACCGCGCCGACAACCTTGGCCGCATCGACGCCGGCGTTGATTTCGCGCGCGCGGTCGATGCGTGCCTGAAACTCTGCGGGAGAGAGGGATGTCACGGTTCCGGGCCCCTTTCGTCATTCCGGCGAAAGCCGGAATCTCCCGCTATCATGCCGCAATGCCTTGCGAGATCCCCGCTTTCGCGGGGATGACGACCTGTGGGGGTCGTCACTTCATGCGTTCGACCTGCTCAAAATCGAGCTCGACGGGCGTGGCGCGGCCAAAGATCGAAACGCTGACCTTGACACGCGCCTTGTCGAAGTCGAGTTCCTCGACCACGCCGTTGAAGCTGGCGAACGGACCTTCGAGCACCTTGACCTGGTCGCCGATTTCGTAATCGACGCGGATTTCGGTCTTGGGGCGCGCCGCGGCCTCTTCCTTGCTGTTGAGGATGCGCGCGGCTTCGGCCTCGCTGATCGCCTGCGGCTTGCCCGACGAACCCAAGAAGCCCGTGACCTTCGGCGTATTCTTGACGAGGTGATAGACATCGTCGGTCATCGTCAGCTTGGCGAGAACATAACCGGGGAAGAATTTGCGTTCGGCCTGCACCTTCTTGCCGCGCTTCACCTCGGTGACGGTTTCGACGGGCACCTCGACCGCCTCGACGAAGTCGGTGAGACCCATGCGTTCGGCCTCGGCAAGCACCGAATCGCGAACCTTGTTTTCGAAACCCGAATAGGCGTGAATGATGTACCAGCGCGCCATAATTGTCCCTGTCCTGTGTCGTTGATCGCGGGCGTCAGCGCGCGAGCGAGGTCAGCCAGCTGACGATCGCGTTGAAAACCGTATCGACGCCCAGGAAGAAGAGCGACAGGATCGTCGCCATGATCAGCACCAGGATCGTCGTCTGCACGGTTTCGCGGCCGGTGGGCCACACGATCTTGCCGGCTTCGGTCTTTACCTGATTGACGAACTCGCCGATTTTGACCTTCGCCATGCCCGTTCCGTCCTCGTAAGCGTCAAACTAGCCGGTCAGATGGGTTGCCGCTCCCGGCGCGTCAAGCGCGCTGCGGGCAATAGTCCGCCCACCCTCCCCGAGCATGTCGGCGAAAGGCGGAAGGAAAACGGCGCATCTGTCCGAATGAAAGCGGCCTTTACTTGGGCGGCGCGGCGATTGCAAGCGCGGGGTCGCGTGCAAAAATGCGCTGGATCAAGAGCAGCAGCAGGATCATGGCCGCCCAGCTGGCGGTCGGCTGAAGCGCAAAGAGAAGATGCAGTTCGCGCGCCGCGGCTTCGCCCTGCCCCGGCTCGAAGCCGACCAGATCGAGCATGAGATAACTGACTGCGATCGCCGCCGCGACGCCGAATTTCTGCATCAGATTGAGGAGCGCGAACAGAAAGGCCGCGCGCGACCGGCCGCAGCGTTCGGCATCGCGCGGAATGAGGTCGGCAAGCATCGAATGGATGAACAACAGCCCCACAAACCCCGTGCCCAGCATCAGCGAGAAGATCACTGCCTGCGCAAGTCCGCGCGGCGACTGCCAGAGCGTTGCCACAAGGAGGGTGGAGATGAGGAGCGCCATCACGATCATCATCGGCGGCTTTCCAAACCGGCGGGCAAGAAAGGTCCACACAGGCGACGCCAGCGCGCCGCCGACGAAACTTGCGAACAAAAGCACCGCGCTCTGGGCGTCGAGCCCGAGCACCGCATCGGCAAAGAAAATGAACAGCGCGGTGAGCGACCCAAAGGCAAAGCTGTTCAGAAACTGGACGCCGAAGAGCAGAATCAGCGCCGGAAAGGCGAAGGATGCGCGGATTTCCTGGCGCCAACCGAGCCCCGGCTCGGCGACGATGCGGCGGCGCGGAATACGGCCGATCGCATAGAGCGCGATCGGCGCCATCAGCAGGAACAGGCTGGCATAGGCAATGATCCGCCCTTGCAGGCTTATCGACGGCAGCAGCAACTGCGCCGCCGCGGGCGCGGCGAACGCCAGGATCAGCGCGATCTTCGCGAACCAGTCGCGCATCCCGTACAGCATCGCACTGTCGGCGGGCGTGCGCACGAGCGCCGATCCCCACGAAAGCTGCGCCACCTCGTACAGGCTGAAGCTCGAGTAAAAGAACACCATCGTCAGGAACAGCGCGGCGAACGGCAGGCGATCGCCGACCGTCACGAGCGCGAGCAGCAGCAGGGCGAGCGGTGCCAGCGCGATCAGCATCCAACGCCGATGCGCGCCAAGGCCGGTACGGACCCGATCGACCATCGTGCCGATGAGCGGATCGACCACGCCGTCCCAGATCGTCGTGAGCGAAAAGAGCAGCCCGACAAGCGCGACCGGGATCACCCCGCCTTCGGCAATATAGGGCGGCAGATAGACGCTGAACGGCAGCGCGAGCATCGCCGTCGGCCCGGCGGTCGCGGCATAGGCAGCGACCACACGGGGACGCAGCGTCGATACCGGGCCGCCGGAAACGGCCGAGGGCAAAGCGGTACTGGCCAAAGCGCGACGCTCCCCCAAAACAGGAAGCGCGATGCTTTCAGCTATTGACAGCTATGTCAATGACGCATCGCCAATCTTGAAATGCGAAATAAAGGGCCGCAGCCGCCAATCGATTTCGGCGCGGTCGGGCCACTCCTCCTCGATACCCGCCAGCGCATTGAGCATCGCATCGCCGAACACGATATTGAGGAACAATTTGGCCGCAGCCTCTGGATGGTCGATCGCCGCCTCGCCAGCCTCGGCCCAGCCGGTGAAAAGTTCGACCAGTTCGTCGATCGCGGGTAGATGAAGGTCGCGATAGATACGCACGGCAAAATCGCGGTCGCGGACGCTTTCGGACACGAGCATCCGCATGAGCGCGATCGCGCGCGGCGACTGCATCGCGTCGCTTTGCTGATAGGCGTAGTTTCGGAGGATACCGACGTGCGATGTTGCCGCCGTCGCCGCCGGTTCAAGCGGGCGGAATGCGGTTTCGTCGGACCATCGCGTCGCAATCGCGCGCAGGAGGCCCTGCTTGTTCCCGAACAGGTCATAAAGCGTCGCCAGCGAACCGCCCGAACGGCGGACGATGTCGGCAAGGCTGGTGCGATCATAGCCCTGTTCAAGAAACAGGGTCTCGGCGGCGTCGAGAATGGCGACGTGGCGCCGCTCGCGCGCGGATACTGTATCTATCTGAGATAAAGTCTTTTCCGGAATGTACAATTTGCAGTCCCTCTTCCCTTGCGCCTATCTGTTCCCTTGCGCCTATCTGTAATTTAGATTACACGCCGCGCTGGCGCAAGCTTTCGCCTATAAGAACATCCTGCACAACTGCGATTTTTTCGAGGATCCGTATGAGTCGCATCTCTCCTCTTGCCTGCGCCGCCGGCGCAGCGCTGACGCTCCTCCTGGCCGCCTGTTCGCCGGAGGCGCCGCCCGCGCCGCCGCCGCCCGAGGTCAATATTGTCACCGTCCGGTCGCAGCCGGTCCCCAATGTCATCGAGCTGCCCGGCCGCGTGCAGGCGTATCGGACGTCCGAGGTGCGCGCACGCGTCGATGGCATCGTCGAACGCCGCCTGTTCAATGAGGGCAGCTTTGTGCGCGCGGGAACCGCGCTGTTTCGCATCGATCCGCGTCAGCTGATCGCGAACGCCAACGCGGCGCGCGCGCAGCTGGCCCGCGCACAGGCGACCGCCGCGAACGCGCGCCAGGTCGTTGCACGCTATCAGCCGCTGCTCGCCGACCAGGCGATCGGCAAACAGGAATATGACGCCGCCGTTGCCGCGCAGCGCACCGCCGAGGCGGATGTGCAGGCGGCGCAGGCCAATCTGGAATCGGCGCGCCTCAATCTCGGTTATGCGTCGGTGACGGCGCCGATTTCGGGCCGCGCGCGCCGCGCCGAGGTTACGGAAGGCGCGCTGGTCAGCGCGGCGCAGGGCACGCTGCTCACGACGATCGAACAGATCGATCGCGTCTATGTCAATTTCGGCCAGTCGAGTTCCGACCTGCTGGCGAGCCGCCGTGAAATGGGATCGGGCAAGGTCAGCGTGCCCCAGCTCGAACGCGTCGAAGTCCAGTTGATCCTGGAAGACGGCACGGCCTATCCCGTGGTCGGCCACCTCGACTTCCTCGACCTGTCAATCGACGAGGCGACGGGAACGGCGGCGCTGCGTGCCGAGTTCCCCAATCCCAACGCCGCGCTGCTCCCCGGCCAGTTCGTGCGGGCCCGCATCTTTGCCGGCAACCGTTCGGACGGAATGCTGATCCCGCAACGCGCGGTCAAGCTCGCCGCCGATTCCGCCAGCGTGATGGTGCTCGACGCCAAAAATGTCGCGACGCCGCGGCCGGTGAAGCTCGGAACGATGGTTGCGGGTCAGTGGGCGGTCCTCGACGGGCTTAAGCCCGGTGACCGTGTAATCGTCGACGGGCTGCAAAAGGTCCAGCCAGGCCAGCCGGTGCGCGTGGCCCAGCCCAAGGGCACAGCCTCCACTCCCGACGCAAAGCGCTGATCCGGCATGACCCCCCGCTTCTTCATCGACCGGCCCATCTTCTCGTGGGTCATCGCCATCGGTATTCTGCTTGCCGGGATCATTGCGCTGCGCGGGCTTCCCGTGGAGCAATATCCGTCGGTCGCGCCGCCGTCGCTGACGATCGGCGTCACTTATCCGGGCGCCGACGCAAGCACACTCGAACAGAATGTCACGCAGGTCATCGAACAGGAACTGAACGGGGTCGAGGGCTTCCTCTACATGGCCTCGACCAGCGAGTCGAACGGTACCGCGTCGATCAACCTGACGTTCGAGGCGGGGACCGACATCGACAATGCGCAGATGGAGGTTCAGAACCGCCTGCGCCGGGTCGAGCAGCGGCTGCCCGAAGATGTGCGCCGCCAGGGCATTTCCGTGACCGAGGCCAATTCGGGCTTCCTCCTGATCGTCGCGATCACGTCGAAAAGCGGCAACACCGATCCGATGGAGGTCAACAACTTCGCGAATACGCGCGTGCTCGACGAACTGAGGCGCGTGAACGGCGTCGGCAATGTCCAGGCCTTTGCGCCCGAATATGCGATGCGCATCTGGCTCGATCCGCAAAAGCTCGCGTCCTACGGTCTCTCCGCCGCCGAGGCGCTGCGCGCGGTGCAGGAACAGAACAGCCAGACGCCGGGCGGCCAGCTGGGCGACCAGCCGATCGCCAAGGGCGCCGAACTCAACGCCGTCATCACGACGCAGGGCCGCTTCACCAAGCCCGAACAGTTTGAAAGCATCATCCTGCGCGCCAATCCCGACGGGTCGGCGGTGACGCTGGCCGATGTCGGCCGCGTCGAGCTGGGTGCCGCGAGCTATCTTTTCTCCTCCGAACTGAGCGGCAAACCGATGGCCGGCCTTGCCGTCCAGCTGACCCCCGGCGCCAATGCGCTGTCGACCGCCGCGGGCGTGCGGGCGCAGATGGCGGAGCTGGAAAAGGGATTCCCGCCCGACATCACCTGGTCGATCCCTTATGACACGACCCCCTTCGTCGAACTTTCGATCGAAGAGGTCGTGAAAACGCTGGTCGAGGCGATGGTGCTCGTCTTCCTCGTCATGTTCCTGTTCCTGCAGAACTGGCGCGCGACGGTCATTCCCACTGTCGTCGTGCCGATCGCGCTGGCGGGTGCGTGCCTGGGGCTCTGGGCGTTCGGTTTCTCGATCAACGTGCTGACTTTGTTCGGCATGGTGCTGGCGATCGGCATCCTCGTCGACGACGCCATCGTCGTGATCGAGAATGTCGAGCGCATCATGAATGAGGAACATCTGCCACCATATGAAGCGACGGTGAAGGCGATGGGGCAGATCACCAGCGCGATCATCGGTATCACGCTGGTGCTGATCGCCGTGTTCATCCCGATGGCGTTTTTCCCCGGATCGACCGGCGGCATCTATCGCCAGTTTTCGATGACGCTGGCGATCTCGATCGCCTTCTCGGCGCTGCTGGCGCTCACTCTCACCCCCGCGCTCTGCGCGACGATGCTGAAACCGCACGACCAGACGCAGCGTACGGGCCCCGTGGGCGTATTCTTCGACCGCTTCTTCACGCGCTTCAACGAATGGTTCGGACGCACGACCGACCGCTATCAGGGGCGCGTGGGCAAGATGCTCTCTGCCCCGCTGCGCTGGTTGGGCGTGTTCGTTGCGATGGTCGCCGTGACCGCGCTTCTCTTCTCGCGGTTGCCCGGTTCTTTTCTGCCGCAGGAAGACCAGGGCTATCTGATCACCGTCGTTCAGGCACCGCCTGGCGCAACGACGCAGCGCACCACCGAAGCGACGAAGCAGGTGAAGGCCTTTTTCGCCGAACAGCCGCAGGTCGAAAATATCGTGCTCGTCAACGGCTTCAGCTTTTTCGGGCAGGGCCAGTCGAACGCGATCATGTTCACGCCGCTCAAGCCCTGGGACGAGCGCAAGGGCGACGAGGACAGCGCCGACGCCATCGCGGGCAAGGCGATGGCAAGTTTCATGGGCATCAAGGAAGCGTTCGTCTTTTCGCTGAGCCCGCCATCGATTCCCGAACTGGGCACGTCGAGCGGCTTCACCTTCAAACTTCAGGATCGCGGCGCGAACGGGCGCGAGGCGCTGGTCGCCGCGCGCAACCAGATGCTTGGCGGCGCGATGCAAAGCAAGCTGCTGGCCAATGTCCGGCCCGAGGGGCAGGAAGACGCGCCGGTGCTGAAACTCGACATCGACCGCATTCAGGCGCGCGCGCTGGGCCTGTCGATCGGCGATGTCAACGCGACGCTCGCGATCAGCTTCGGCAGCGCCTATGCCAACGACTTCACGCGCGAGGGCCGCGTGCTGCGCGTGCTGCTGCAAGCCGATGCCGCCAGCCGCATGACGCCGCAGGATGTGCTCGACCTGCGCGTCCGCAGCGCGACGGGCGACATGGTCCCCTTCGGATCGTTCAGCAAGGCCGAATGGTCGGCCGAACCGCCGCAGCTGCAACGCTATAACGGCTATCCCGCGATGACGATTTCGGGCGAGCCCGCGCCGGGCCAATCGACCGGCGAAGCCATGGCGGAGATGGAGCGCCTGGCCGAGCAGTTGCCGCCCGGCTTCTCCTATGAATGGACCGGCATTTCTTATGAGGAAAAGCAATCGGCGGGACAGATCGGCATGTTGCTCGGCCTGTCGCTTGTCGTTGTCTTCCTGTTGCTCGCGGCGCTTTACGAAAGCTGGTCGGTGCCCGTTTCCGTCCTCCTGGTCGTGCCATTGGGCGTGCTCGGCGCCGTCCTTTTCTCGATGGCCCGCGGATTGTCGGCCGACATTTATTTCAACGTCGGCCTGATCACGATCATCGGACTTGCGGCCAAGAATGCGATCCTGATCGTCGAGTTCGCGATCGAGCAAGAGGCCGAAGGCAAATCGACGCTTGACGCAGTGATGGAGGCGGTGAAGCTGCGCCTGCGCCCGATCATCATGACAAGCCTGGCCTTCATTCTGGGCATGGTGCCGCTCGTCATCGCGAGCGGCGCGGGCGCCGCAAGCCGCATCGCGGTCGGGTCGGGCGTGATGGGCGGGATGATCGCCGCGACCCTGCTCGGCATCTTTTTCATCCCGCTCTTTTACCTGTCGGTGCGCAAGTGGCTCAGCCGCAAGCGTCCCCCCGCCCCCGCCGAGAAAGGCCATCATGAGGAACCCGGCCATGCGTAAGGCAATCCTGCTGCTCGCCGCGACGACGACGCTCGCCGGATGCGTCAACATGGCGCCTAACCACGAACGGCCGCCGCTGGCGACCGCCGCGGACTACCCCGCCGAGTTCGCGGGCGACGTAGCGCTCGGTCAGCGCGCGACCGATATTGCGTGGCACGATTTTTTCGCCGATCCCCGGCTCGAGGCGTTGATCGCGCAGGCCATCGAACGCAATCGCGACCTTGCCGTCGCGGTCGCGCAAATCGAGGAAGCGCGCGGCCTCTATCGCATCCAGGCGGCCGACCGCCTGCCGACCGTCGGCGCGAGTGCCGAGGCGACGCGAACGCGCGGCCCGTCGCTGACGGGCGTGGGGACCGACACCAACAATCGCTATTCGGTCGGCGTCGGCGTGACATCGTTCGAGCTCGATTTCTGGGGAAGGGTCAAAAACCTGTTCGAAGCGGCGCGCAGCCAATATCTTGCCACCGCGGCGGCCGAACGTGCCTTTCGGCTGGCGCTCGTGCGCGACGTCGCATCGACATATTTCGCGTCGCGCGGCGCCGAGGAACAGATCCAGCTTGCCGAAGCAACGGTGACGAGCCGCAAGGAAGGGCTGCGCATCGCCAAGCGCCGCCTTGACGCCGGCGTGACATCGGCGCTCGACTATCGCCAGTCGGAGACGCTGCTGACGCAGGCCGAAACCCAGCTCGCAAGCCTGAAACTCGGCAAGGCGCAGGCCGACAATTTCCTCGCCGTGCTGACCGGCGGGCCGGTGAGCGATCCCTTGCCCGCGCCGCTGCCGCTCGTCGCGCAGGCGGGTGCGCCCGCGCTGACGGCCGGGCTGCCATCGGACCTGCTCGTCGCACGGCCCGACATCGTCGCCGCCGAGGAAAGGCTGCGCGCCGCGCGCGCCAATGTCGGCGCAGCGCGCGCCGCCTTTTTTCCGTCGATTTCGCTTACCGGCAGCTTCGGCTTTGCGTCGGGCGCGCTCGACGATCTGTTCAGCGACGATGGCATGACGTGGAGCTTCGGGCCGTCGATCCGCCTGCCGATCTTCGACTTCGGCCGCAACAGGGGCAATCTGACCGTTGCCGAAGCGCGCGAGGACATGGCGGTCGCAACCTATGAACGAACCGTGCAGGGCGCATTCCGCGAGGTGGCCGATGCGCTCGCCGGACGGCGGTATCTGGCCGAACAGGTCAAGGCGCAGGAGCGCGGCACGCTCGCGACGCGGCAGATCGCCGACCTGGCGCGCAAGCGGTACCGCGAGGGCGTGTCGACCTATCTCGAAGTGCTCGACGCCGAACGCAATCTGTTCGCCGCGGAACAGACGCTGATCGAACTGCGCCGCGCGCAGGTCGACAATCTGGTGACGCTCTATGTCGCGCTGGGCGGCGGGCTGGTCGAGCGCGCAGGAGGCCCCGCACGGTGAGCGGCGAAACGCTGCTGCTCAAAAATCTGCTCGGGCCGGACGCGATCGCGACGATCGCCGATGCGGGCGCCGCCGCGGCGCCGCGTTTCGATCGGCCGATGGCGGCGCTCGCCGACCTGACGCGCTTCGGTTCGGCCGAGTTCGCGATCCGGCCTTTCCTTGCCGCCGACACCGAGCGCGCGCTCGCGATGATGCTTGGCTGGACCGCGAGTGACGACGAGCATGTGCGCCGCCTCGCCAGCGAAGGCGCGCGGCCGCGCCTGCCATGGGCGGCGCGCGTTCCCGCGCTGAAGGCCGATCCGACACGCTCGGCGCCGATCCTCGAGGCGCTGAAGGCCGACCCCGCGATCTATGTTCGCAAATCGGTCGCCAATCATCTCAACGATATAGCAAAGGACCGGCCGGGCTGGCTGGTAGAGCGCCTGGCGCATTGGCCGCAGGACGACGAACGCACCGCGTGGATCGTCCGCCACGCGCTGCGCACGCTGATCAAACAGGGCAACCCCACCGCGCTCGCACTGATCGGCGTCGGGCACGGGGCGGCGGTAGCGGTGCGTCGCTTTGCGGTCGAACCGGCCGCCGTTCGGCTTGGTCAGCGGGTCGTCATCGCGGCCGAACTGGCGTCGGAAACCGCCGACGACCAGCCGCTCGTGGTCGATTATCGCGTCCACTATGCCCGCCCCGGCGGCAAGAGCGCGCCCAAGGTGTTCAAGCTCAAGAGCTTTACTCTCGCTGGCGGCGATAGCGCTCATCTGTCGATTTCGCAGACGATCCGCGACTTCACAACGCGCCGCCATCATCCGGGGCGGCACCGTGTCGAGCTGATCGTCAACGGACAGACGATGGGCGAAGCGGCGTTCGATCTGATGGGCGACACTGGCGTTCAGGCCTGATCGACATCTTCCAGATCGTGATCCCGGCGTAGGCCGGGATCTCTACCTGCCATGTTGAAGCTCCGGCGAGATCCCGGCCTACGCCGGGATGACGGAAATGCTGGGATCAATTCCTGGATGGCGCCCCCGGATCGGGCGCGACCGGCTCCGGCGGGCGCTGATCGATCGGCACGCGAAGGTCGATCCGGCTGCCACCCACCTCGGTCGAAATCACCGCGGTGCCTTCCTCGATACCGATGCGCGTACGGTCGCCGATGGAGACATTGCCGACATCGGGGATGGCCGGGCTGTCCTGCGGCTCGACCGGTCCGGTCGGGTCGACCGGGCGCGGCCGCGGCGCCGCTTTCTGACCCGACGCCTGCGACATGAAATCGCGCCACATGCGCGCAGGCAGGCCGCCGCCCGAAATGCCGCGCAGCGGGCTGTTGTCGTCGTTGCCGATCCAGATGCCGACGACGAGGCCATTGGCATAGCCGACGAACAGCGCGTCGCGATTGTCCTGGCTCGTCCCCGTCTTGCCGAAATTGGGCTGCGGCAGCCGCGCCGCGCGGCCGGTGCCACGGTTGACCGCCGCGCGCAGCATCCTCTCCATATCCTTGTGCACGCGCGATCCGAAACGCGACGGCCCCCAGACCAGATTTTCGAGCCAGCCCTTTTCCTGTTCCTTGAACGCATGCGGTTCGACCGGGTAGCTGTTCGCCGCAACCGCAGCATAAGCGGCGGTGAGTTCGAGCAAGGTCATGCTGGATGTGCCGAGCGCGAGGCTGGGGTCGCCGTCCGCAAGCGGCGCGGTGACGCCCATATCGCGCGCCATATCGATGACCTTGCCGCTGCCGACCTTGCCGAACAGGCGCACCGCGGCGACATTGCTCGACGACGCAAAGGCGTCCTCCAAACTGATCTCGCGCGAATAGGCGTCGCCGGCGTTTTTGGGACGATAGGCGCCCGTTTCGATCGCCCTGTTGTCGATCATGTCACCCGGTTCCCACCCCGCGCGGAGCGCGGCGAGATAGACGAACAGTTTGAAAGTCGATCCGGGCTGGCGCCGCGCCTGCGTCGCGCGGTTGAAGGGCGAGGCGGCATAATCCTTGCCGCCGATCATCGCCACCACCTCGCCGTTCGGGCGCATCGCGACGAGCGCGACCTGCGCCTTGCCCAGCCCCGCGCGGCCGGTGACGCGCCGTGCGATCCCTTGCAATCGCGCGTCGAGCGTCGTCGCAATCGTCTGGCGCGAATAGCCGACGTCGCTGAGCTTGCGTGCCTCGGGCAAGGCCCAGTCGGCGAAATAGGTGCCGGTGGGCAGCGTTCCCCGCGTCCGCACGTCGATGCGCGGCGTGCGGATCGCGCGCGCCTCGCGCTCGGTCATCCGGCCCGTCGCGACCATCGCGTTCAGCACCAGCTTCATGCGCTTTTCGGCAAGCTCGGGGTTGCGCGTGGGAGCGAGACGCGACGGCGCCTGCACCAGCCCCGCGAGCATCGCCGCCTGCGCCGGGGTCAGATTTTCGGGCTGGCGATAGAAATAATGGAGCGAGGCGGCGCGCAGCCCATAGGTGTTGTCGCCGAAATAGGCGTTCGACAGATAGCGTTCGAGAATCTCGTCCTTCGTCAACCACGCCTCCAGCCAGAAGGCGATCAGCGCCTCGCGCGCCTTGCGGCCAAGGGTGCGTTTCGGCGTCAGGAAGGTGAATTTGGCGAGCTGCTGCGTGATCGTGCTGCCGCCCTGCGTCGGCCCGCCGGTCAGGTTGCTCCACACCGCGCGCGCGATGCTGCGCGGGTCGATGCCCCAGTGCGAATAGAAGCGCCGGTCCTCTATCGCGAGGAACGCGCCGGTGACATGGCCAGGCAGCTCGCGCGCCTTGACCGGCCGGTCGACGATCGCCCCCGATCGCGCGATCGGCGTACCGTCGGACGCGAGCAAGGTAATCTGCGGTGGCGCGATCGGTTCGAGCGACTTCGACAGCGGCGCGGTGAGCGCAAGCCAGCCGACGAGCAGGATGAAAATCACGCACAGAACCGCAAAGCCGCGCGCGATGCGCCGCAGCCACTTGCGCCGCCGCGATTCGGGAAGCGGCGCCGTCGGCGGCCGCGGCGATGACGACGGAACGTCGGCGAACGGCCCACCCGGCGTCATCGCGAGGGTGGGGTCGGCGCCTTCGGGTTTGCGGAACCAAGTCATGCGTGGGGCCGTATTACAGCCCCAACACAGCATAGGCAAATGGCTTGTCGCGCCGCCTCAGCCGCCCGCGCTGCGCAGCGTATCGCGCGCGACGCGCTGAAGCGCCGCGGCCTGCGCATTGGAGAGGCCGAGTTCGTCGGCGCCCTTCTCGTCCGGTCCAAGCGTCGTCGGATCGCGGCCAGTGACCGCGCCGAATGTCACCAGCGCCGAGAGATAATAGCCCGCGACGCTCGCATGATAATGATCATAGGCCCAGAGATCGAGCAGGCCATAGCCGATGCCGTCATAGGGGTTGGGATCGGCAACCCCCTCCGCCATCGCGCGGTTCCACGCCTGCCCGACCGGCAGAATCCCGGTCACCGCGCTGTTGGCGGCACGCACCTGATTTGCGGCGGCGCGCAGATCCTCCGCCATCGCCGTCACCGGCTTGCCATACCAATGCCCCTTCGGCGTGTAGGTCTGGTCGGCGCGCGTCCAGCTCGCCATCAGGCGGATGTCGACTGCGGGGTTGCGCGCCTTGAACAGCCGGGTCAGCCGGTCGACATCGCGGCGATAGTTGCCGGGATCGCCGGGCCGGTCGCGGTCGAGCGTGCTGAATTCCTGGAGCACGACGACGTCCCACGCGCGGTCGAAACGCTGGCGCCGTTCGTCGTAATGAAAGCCCAATGACTTGCCGCCCTGCGTCTCCAGGCTGACCCGATAGTCGAGCCCCGCCTGCTCGGTGAACAGCTTGAACAGCGCGGGCACGCCGCCATAACCCGCCTCGTTAAGATCAGTGACCGACCCCGCGCGCCAGTTGCGCGCCGCCGAATGCGCACCCTGCGTAAAGCTGTTACCGATAAACAGGATCGTTCGCGGCGCAGCCTGGGGCTCGTCCTGTACCGCCGCGGCGTCGCCATGCGGGGCGGCGCTGGCGACCGCGTGGCCGGGCGCGCACCCCGCCAGCGCGAGCAACACGCCGCCCCACATGGCCTTCAGGGGTCCCGTGGATCGAAGCCCCGAAGCGGTTTCATTCCCATATCGCATCAAAAGCTGCCCCGAAGCTGCACATAGAACTCCCGCGGTTTAACCGAATGATATTCGGGGTAATAGCCATAGCTTTCGTCGACCAGCGGCGGCGCGCTGTCGAAGACATTGTTGACGCCAAGGCGCAGCCGCACGTCGCGCCGCTGGCCGAGGCGGAAACGATATTCGCCATAGAGGTTGACGCGCCAATCCTCCTTGACCTTCCAATAGACGGTCTCGCCATCGACGGTGATGTCGGCGCTGGTGTCGATCATGTCGGAGACATAGCGCACCGACCCGCCCATGCTGAAATCGTCGAGCCGCCAGCCGAAGGTTGCAGTGCCGCGCCAGCGCGGATTGCCGTCGAGCTTGACGCGGTCGACCTGCAATTCCGCAAAGTCACCGGCGAAAGCGGGATTCTGGGCGAGCGCCGCTAGCAGGTCGTTGCGCACGACGTCGAGCTTGTTGAGGTAGGTCGCCTCCACCCCGAAGCGAAAGGTGCCCGCCGATCCCGCGTCGATGCTGGTCGACAGGCCGAAATCGAAACCGTCGGCAACCTGGCTGTCAAGGTTGATATAGGGATCGACGATGAACTGGACCTGCCCCGCCGCCTGGCGCGGCGCATCCGGATTGGCGGCGTTATAGGCGTCGAAGGCAGCCTGGTCGGCGGCCGTTACGGGCGCGCGGACGACGTTGGGATTGCTCGATCCCTGCTGGCGCAGCAGGAAGTCAAGCGCGAGCGCTTCCTGGTCGCCAAAGGCGCCGATCACGCCCGACTGTTCGAAACGCCAATAATCGATATTGATCGCAAAACGCCGGAAGATGTTGCTTTCAAACGCCTTGGTCAGATCGAGCGTCGCGCCCACGACAAAGGTTTCGGTATCCTCGTTCTTGAGGTCGGGGTTCGACTGGCGGACCGAGGCGAGATAGGCATCGCCGGTCGATACCGGATCGCCCGTTACGTCGCGGCGATAATAATCCTCCGTGCCCAGGTTGAGCCGCGAGATGTCGCCGCGGTTGAGCTGGACAAGGTTGGGAACGCGAAAGCCTTGCGAATAGGCGGCGCGCAGGTTGAACGCCTCGACCGGGAACCACGACAGCGCGATCTTGGGCTTTACCGCCCCGTCCTTGATGTCGTTGAAATATTCGCCGCGCACGGCGAGTTGCAGCGTCAGGTCGTTGATGAACGTCCCCTCGCCGCGATGCACGGGGATCAGCGCTTCGCCAAAGGCGGAAAAGACATCGCGGCCCGCGCTCGAATCGCGCGTCGGGCTGACCCCCACCACGTCGGATACGCCGGAGACGTTCGATTCATCGAAAATGATCGTCCCGTCGAGCCGCGGGTCGCGATCTTCCTCATAATAATCGTGCCGCCACTCGGCGCCGAAAGCGAGTCCGGCGGGGCCGTCGATCAGGTCGAAGGCATCGCTGTTCGATATGCGGAAATCGGCGGTCATCAATTCGGTCGTGCCGACATTGGTGTTGGAAATCCGCACCCGGTCCCATTGTTCCTGCGTGTTGGCATTGGGGCCGCCGAAGGGGTTGATCGCGTCGGGGGTCGATTTGGCAAGCTCGGCCGCGAGCAGCGCTTTCGATAGGCGATTGCTTTCGGTGTCTTCGGTGCGATTGCCGCTCATCGCCACCGCGCCTTCCCAGTCCCAATTGCCGAACTGGCCGCGCAGCCCGGCGAGCAGCCGATAGGTTTCGGTTTGCGTGTCGATGAAGCGCGGGCCAAGGTCGGTCGGCCGCCAGTTGACGAGCAGTATGTCGCGCCCCTCGGCGGGGACGTCGCCGCTGTTGAGGCCGGGCAAACGGTTGGGGCTGCCGACCGCGCCAAAGGGGTTCCAGTAATTGCTCGCCGGGACGATCAGGAAAGCGAGCCCGCTGTCGACGGGCTGCGCCGCACGGTTCGAGCTGGTCGTGGCGCGGTAATAGAGCGCCTCGGCAAAAAGTTCGACGCCGCCCTCCAACTCATGCTCCAGATTGGCATAGGCGTTGTAGCGTTTCGCCGACGAAATCAGCTGACGCCCCTTTGCCGTTACCGGATCGTTCGTGATGTTGACGCCCTCGTTCAGCGAATTGTTCGGCTGGTTCGCCCCGAAATCATAGCGCAGCGCGGTATCGAGCGAGCCGTCGTCGAGCCCCATGCAGCCTTCGCTGCCCGTGCCGAGTTCGGCGCGGGTGCCGGGGAAGCCGCACGGCTGGATATGAAATACGCCGCTCGTGCTGGTCAGCGCCGTCGAGCCCTGGCGCACGCGCTGCCCGACGAACACACCGTCGGCATTGACCGACCCGACCTGAAACTGCCCGAAAGGCGACGAGGTCGAGGTGTTGCGAAAGTCGGTCGTTTCGGTCGCAAAGGGCGAGTCGCCGAGGAGAGCACGTTTGTCGACCGAGTTGAATTGCGGGCCAAGCTCGCTGGAGAACAGGCCATTGCGGTCATAATAGCTGCCCGAGACCATCAGGCGCGTGCGCCCCTTGTTGAACTCGACGCCGAAGCCGCCGTCGATGCTGATCTCGTCGGACTTGGTCCCTTCCAGCTTGCTATATTCGAAGTTGAGCACATTGCGGTTGAAGTCGGCGTCGAGGATCGTGTTCACCACCCCCGCGGTCGCGTCCGATCCGTAGAGCGCCGACGCACCGTCGCGCAGCACCTCGACCCGGTCGATGCCCGTCGCTGGAAAGGCGTTGACGTTGACGATCTGGCGCGGGGTCGACCCGATGTCCTGGTTCGCGGCGTGCGCCGCAATGCGGCGGCCGTTGAGCAGGATCAGCGTATTGCCGGTGCCAAGGCCGCGAAGGTTGACCGTCGCGACATCGCCGCGCGCATCGTTCGGCCCGTCGGCGGCGCCGTTGATCTCCGCCGAGCCCGCCTGCGCGATATATTCCATGATCTCGCCGGTCGAACTGGCGCCGAAGCTGTCGATCTCTTCCTTGCCGAGCGTCGTCACCGCGATCGCGCCGCTGTCCGATGCGCCCTTGATGTTCGAACCGGTCACGACGATCTCCTCGTCGGTCGCGGTCTGGGTGCTTTCACCCTGCGGCGCGGTTTCCTGCGCCTGCACTAATGTCGCGGTCATTCCGGCCGCGACGATCATCGCGATACGACTGCTCTGGCGTACCCAGCGGCTTTGTTTCGTCTTGATCATATCATCCCCCATCTTTCCCTTGTTTGTTCGTCCGGTCAGTCGGTGTCGGTCTCGATCGGCTGCGCAGCGAGCGGCGCGGGCTCGCCGGCGAGCGCGCGGACGAGCGCCGCGCGATCGAGCCCGTTTTCCCAACCCGCGACGACGATCGCCGCGAGGGCATTGCCGATGAAATTTGTGAGCGCGCGGCACTCGCTCATAAAGCGGTCGATGCCGAGGATCAGCGCGAGCCCCGCGACGGGAACCGAGGGCACGATCGACAGCGTCGCGGCCAGCGTGATGAAGCCGGCACCCGTTACCCCCGCCGCGCCTTTCGAACTCACCATCGCGACGAGCAGCAGCGCAATCTGGTCGCCGAGGCTGAGGTCGACGCCGACCGCCTGCGCGATGAACAGCGCGGCAAGCGTCATATAGATGTTGGTGCCGTCGAGGTTGAAGCTGTAGCCGGTCGGTACGACGAGGCCGACAATCGGCTTGGCGCAGCCCGCCTTTTCGAGCTTTTCGATGAGGCTCGGCAGCGCTGCCTCGGACGAAGAGGTGCCGAGCACGAGCAGCAATTCGGCCTTGAGATAGGCGATCAGCCGAAAGATCGAAAAGCCCGAGAAGCGCGCGACGGCGCCGAGGATCACGATGACGAAAAAGAGCGAGGTCAGATAGAAGGTCGCGATCAACAGGCCAAGGTTGGCGAGCGAGTCGACGCCATATTTACCGATGGTAAAGGCCATCGCACCGAACGCCCCGATCGGCGCGAACTTCATCAGCATCCCGACAAGGCCGAAGAATACGGTCGAGACCTTTTCGAGCAAGCCCAGTACCTGCCGCCCCGGTTCACCCGCGTGCGACAGCGCAAGGCCGAAGAGGATCGCGACGAACAGCGCCTGCAGGATCGATCCTTCGGTCAGCGCCGAGACAAAGGTGACGGGAATGATGTCGAGCAGGAAGGCGGTCAGCGTCGCCTCATGTGCTTTCGCCTGATATTGCGCCACCGCGCCCGCATCGAGCGTCGCGGGATCGATGTTCATCCCCGCGCCCGGCTGCACCACATTGGCGACCACAAGCCCGACGATCAGCGCGAGCGTCGAGAAGAAGAGGAAATAGGCAAAGGTCTTGCCGACGACGCGGCCGAGCGTTTTCGTCTCACCGCCGATCGAGGCGATACCGGTGGCGACGGTCAGGAAGATGACCGGCGCGATGATCATCTTCACCAGCTTGATGAAACCGTCGCCGAGCGGTTTGAGTTCGGTGCCGACCGCTGGCCAGAAATGGCCGAGCAGCACGCCGGCGACGATGGCTGCGAGGACCTGCACATATAGATGCGACCACCAGACGCGGCGCCGCGCGGGCATCGGTGCTGCCATCGCATTGACATTGGCTGCCACCAGCCTCTCCCCTTTGTTGTGCGCCTTGTGGCGCGACTTGCGACCGTTCGCCGCCTTTGGGCGAGTTTAGGGAGCCGGGAAACCGGGCGTCAAACCGGCAACAAACATCATTCAATATATTGTAATTATTATGTTAATTAAGAAATCACGTCGATAGGGCCATCCAGAATGTGTGAAATTCCGCATATCATTTCCGAGATATGTGCAATAATCCACACATGCCCGAGTCGCTGGAGTCGCCCGTCACCTCGTCCGCTACCGGCCGCCGCCGGTTGCTGATTGCGGTCGCAACCGGGCTGGCGATCCTGCTTCTCGCGGGATTCGGCCTCACGCGGTGGGCCGCCGATCGCGCCGGGACGCAAACCGCCGTCGAGGCGCGGCAGAACGCCCGCGCCCATACCAGCCTGCTCGAAAGCGAATTGCAGAAGTTCCGCCTGCTGCCCCGCGTGCTCACCGAATTTCCCGACGTGCGCGAGGCGCTTGCCGACAAGAGCGACGCCGCGTCGCGCCGCCTCGACCGCGAACTCGAACAGCTGGCGGCGCGCACCGATGCGGCCGTGATCTATGTGCTCGACGCCGAAGGGACGACCATCGCGGCGAGCAACTGGCAGTCGCCCACCAGCTTTGTCGGCCAGAATTATCGCTTCCGCCCCTATTTTAAGGATGCGATGCAGCGCGGCGACGCCGAATTGTTCGCGCTGGGCACGGTGAGCGGACGCCCCGGCCTTTACCTCGCGCGGCGCGTCAATACGGGCGGCCGCGCGCTGGGCGTCATCGTGCTGAAGGTCGAGTTCGATAAGCTCGAAACGCACTGGGCCGATTCGGCTGCGACAACGCTCGTCACCGATGGCGCGGGCATCGTCGTGATGAGCAGCGCGCCGCGCTGGCGCTTCCGGTCTTTCGGCACGTTGTCGCCGAGCGAGCGCCGGCGGCTGCGCGCGACGCGCAGCTACGGCGACGCGCCACTCGATCCGCTTCCCCTGAACCGCACCGGCGACCTGTCCCGTGCCCGCGACCGATCCTATTTTGAGGTGGCGGAACGCGTGTCGTTGCCCGGCAGCACACTGCGCCTGCTCCAGCCCGCCGAGCCTGCACGCGCGAGCGCCGATGCCACCGCGCGCGTGATATTCCTGGTCCTCCTCATCCTTGTCGGCGCGGCGATCGTGACCCTGCTCCGCCTTGTCGAGCGGCAGGCGCTTCGGCAGGCAGCGCATGAGGCGCTTGAACGCGAGGTAGCCGCGCGCACGCGCGACCTCAGCGATGCGAACGACGAACTGCGGCAAGCGTCCGAGCGGCAAGCCGAAACCGACCGGCGCTATCGCGCCGCGCGCGAGGAACTGGCGCAGGCCAGCCGCCTCGGCTCCATCGGACAGATCACCGCGGGGGTGGCGCACGAAATCAACCAACCCATCGCCGCGATCCGCAGTTTCGCCGAAAACGCCCTCGCCTATCTGCACCGTGCGGAAGACGAAAAAGCGCGCGCCAATCTGGGCCATATCGTCGCGCTGACTGCACGCGTCGGCGCGATCACCGGCGAGCTGCGCAATTTTGCACGCCGCGTGCCCGCACCGTTGGGGCCCGTAACCCTGCAATCGGCCATCGATGGCACGTTGCTGCTGATCGGCGATCGCCTGCGCGCGCAGGGTATCGCGCTCGAAGTCGAGCTGGAAAACCCTGTCGCGAGCGTCCACGCCGACCGCGTCCGGCTGGAACAGGTCCTCGTCAACCTGTTGCAAAATGCCGCCGATGCGATGCGCGATATGGGCGACGCGCGGATCATCTTGACCACGTATGGCAGCGACCCGGTGATCGTTGAGATTTGCGATAACGGCCCCGGCGTCCCTGCCGACATCACGCCACAACTATTCACCCCTTTCGTCACTGGACGGCCCGACGGCCTTGGGCTGGGGCTGGCGATTGCCAGCGACATTGTGAAGGGATTCGGCGGCACAGTTTCACTCATCCCCTCGCCGCTCGGCGGCGCGGGGTTCCGCGTGACGCTGAGGTCCGCATGAGTTTCTTCACCACCGAGCAGACAGTCCTTTTCGTCGACGACGATGCCGCGCTGCGCGAAGCCAATGCGCAGACGCTCGACCTTGCAGGTCTGGCGGTCGAAAGCTTTGCCGACGCGCAGAGCGTCTTGCCGCGCATCGCCGCCGATTTCGCCGGGATCGTCGTCACCGATATAAGGATGCCCGGCATGGACGGGCTGGAACTGCGCGCCGCGATCCACGCGATCGACCCCGACATCCCTGTCGTGCTGATAACCGGCCACGCCGATGTGACGATGGCGGTACGCGCGCTGCACGACGGGGCGTTCGATTTCCTTGCCAAGCCCTTTGCGGCCGATCATCTGGTCGGCGTGGTCCGGCGCGCGCTGTCGCACCGCGCGCTGATCCTCGACAACCGGCGCCTGACCGCCGCAGCCGCAGCAATCGACAGTCCGCTCATCGGCGAAAGCCCGGCAATGGTCCGACTGCGCGAGACGATCACGCAGCTCGCGCAGGCCGACATCGACGTGCTGATCGAGGGCGAGACGGGAACGGGGAAGGAACTGGTCGCGCATATGCTGCACCGCCAGAGCCGACGAAGCGCAGCGTCGCTCGTCGCGGTCAATTGCGCCGCTCTGCCGCACGACCTCGCCGAAGCCGAACTGTTCGGCAGCGACCTCACCGATCGCACAACGGGCAAGCTGGGGCAGGCGGGACGCATCCGCAGCGCGCATCGCGGCACCTTGTTCCTCGACGAAATCGACACGATGCACCCGGCGGTACAGGCGAAGCTGCTGCGCGTGATCGAGGAGCGCGAGGTGCAGCCCCTGGGCGCCAGCGCGCCCGAACCCGTCGACCTGCGCGTCGTCGCGGCGACCAAGACCGACCTGATGGACGCGGTGCGCGGCGGCGATTTCCGCGAAGATCTCTATTACCGGCTGCACGTCGTCAAGCTCCGCATCCCGCCGCTGCGCGAACGCCGCTCCGACATTCCGCAAACCTTTGCCTATTTCCTCGACGAAGCGACGTCGAAAATGGGGCTGGCCGGGTTCCAGATCGACGACGCCACGCGCCGGCACCTGGTCGAACATGATTGGCCGGGTAACGTCCGCGAGCTCAAGAATTTCGCCTATAGCGTCGTGCTCGACCTGCCGTCCGATCCCGCGCGCGCGGCGATGCCGACGGGCGCCCCGCTTGCCGAACGGCTGCGCCGCTTCGAGATGGCGATCATCGAGGACACGCTCGCCCACACCCGCGGCCATATCGCCGAAACGATGGCGCAGCTCGGCGTGCCGCGAAAGACGCTGTACGACAAGATGGCGAAGCTGGGGATCGACCCCAAACGGTTTCGGGGCTGAGCGTTACTTGCCTTGCGCCGCGAGGATGCGCAGGACATTTCCGCTCCACATCTTTTCGATTTCGGCGTCCGAATAACCCGCCTCCTTCAGCCGTGCCGTGACCTTGGGCAGTGCGGTGATGTCCTCGATGCCTTTGAGGCCGCCCCCGCCGTCCCAGTCGGCGCCGAAGCAGATATGATCGGGACCGGCGACCTCGATCGCACGTAGCACCATCCTCATATAATCATCGAAATCGGCGGCCCATAAGGACTCGCTCTTGTCGAGCTCGCGCCATCTCCGGTTCAGTTCGGCCTGCTCGGCCGCCGTCATTGTACCGATCCGTTCATATTGCCCGAACAATTCGGCGCGCGCCGGGGTCATGTTCATGTCGGACATGAAGATCGTCGAAATGCACATCGCTCCACCCTTGGCGGCCAGCGCCTTCAGCCGCGCTTCATCGAGGTTGCGCGGGTGAGCATGCGCCGAACGCAGGCTGGAGTGCGACAGGATGATCGGATATTTCGAAAGCGCGAGCATCTGGTCGAACGCCGCGTCGGACGAATGGCTCGCGTCAATGACGATGCCCAGCCGGTTCATCTCGGCCACCCATTGCTTGCCCAGCGGGCTCAGCCCCTTCCAGCGCGCCTCGCCCGTCGCGCTGTCGGCGAACTGGTTGGTCCGCGAATGCACCGGGCCCGCCATGCGCAGGCCCGTGTCGTAAAACTCCGCGAGCAGCGTCAGGTCTTCGCCGAGCGGATAGCTGTTCTCCATCGACTTGAAGGCGATCAGCTTGCCCTCCCGCGTCAGCCGCCCGGCATCCGCGGCGGTGCGCGCGGGGGCGATCGCGTCGGAATAGCGGGCGAGCGTGCGGTCGATCAGGTCCGACCGTCGCCGCGCAAAGGCAAGCGCGTCGGCATAACCCTTGGCCGTCAAGGGTCCCTGTTCGGTATAGATGACAAAGAAACCGCCATCGAGGTGGCCGTCCTTCATCCGCGGAATATCGAGCTGCACCATATCGTCGGTGAGGGTGTGGCGGTCGGCAAAGCTCCACTCCGCGCGCTCGAAATGGAGCGGGGTATCGAGGTGGGTGTCGAGCACGAGCATCCGGCCGTGCAGTGGAGGCTCCGGCGCCTTCGGCTCATCCCCGCCGGTCGAGCAGGCGGCAAGCGACGTCGCGGTCAACAGGAGTGCCAGTTGTTTCACTTCTTGTCCTCCACGGGCTTCAGGTCGAGGTCGTGATAATCCCAGCTGAAATCGGCGATCTTGCTCACCGCTTTCATTGTCACCCCCGTCACCTTCCCGTCGGCGTCGAGGGCAAAGGTAACATAGGCGGGCTCGATCGCCGGATCGTCGAACCGGGTGACGAAGCTGTCATATTGCCAATGGTCGAGCCGCCCCGCCATCCGGGGCGTCGAGGTAAAGTCGATGGTCAACCCTTTCTTGTCCGACCCGACCACGACATCGCCATACCAGGGATCGCGGAAACGCCCGGCATAGCGCGCCAGCGAAAGCGAGGGACCGCTTTTCGCTGGCGACGCTTTCGCTTGCTCGAGAAAGGCTTTGCCCCCGGCGAGCCGCGACTGATACCAATTTTCCCATTTCTCGATCCACCCATGATCGCCCTGATCCAGATAGTGATCGAGCAGCCGATAGGTCAGGCCGAGGAGCATTCCGCTGTCCTCGCTGTTCATCATGATCGCGAAACCGACTTTCCGATCGGGGATCAGCACGACGCGCGTGATCGAGCCGAACACGCCGCCGCCATGCTGGATGATGCGGTGGCCGCGATAATCCTGCACCTGCCAGCCGAGCGCATAGGCCTGTTGCGTCGGCTGCGCGGGCTTCAACGCATCGGGCAGCGGTGTGATCGGTATCGGCGTGACCGGCGCCCACATTTCCATCGCCTGCTTTTCGCTGAACAGCCGCTTGCCGTCGGGCAACGCGCCGCGCGCAAGCTGGATTCGAAGCCATGCCGCCATATCGTCGGCGCTCAGCGCGAGACCGCCCGCGGGCGCGCCGTTGCGGCCGAGCTCATCGCGTTCGTCGAGCACCTGCTGCGGCCCCAGGCCGCGCAAGGGGCCGGATAGGCGCGCGTGCGGCCAGCTGCGGTTCGGCGTCGCAAAGCGCTCGGCGCTATCGCTGGTCGCATTTTTCATGCCGCCCGCGCGAAGGATGCGCGCGCGGATGAAATCCTCCCATGTCTGGCCCGTAACCTCCTCGATCAGCTGGCCGGCGACGGCGTAAAGGATGTTGTCATAGGCATAGGCCGAACGGAAGCTCGTCTTCGGCTTCAAATAGGCGACGCGCTCGACCGTCTGCTTGCGTGTCAGATGCGTGCGCGGCACGAACATCAGGTCCCCCTGCCCCAGCCCCAGCCCGCTGCGGTGGACGAGCAGGTCACGGATCGTGATCTCGCGCGTGACCCACGGGTCGTACATGCGGAACCACGGCATATGCTGGATGACCGGATCGTCCCAGCCGATCCTGCCTTCGTCGACCAGCACCGCGAGCGCCGCCGCCGTCATCGCCTTGCCCGTCGAGCCGGTCTGGAAAATCGTCTCGGCATCGACCGGCGCGCGTTCGCCGAGCTTGCGCACGCCCCAGCCGCGCGACAGCGTCGTCCGGCCATCCTCGACAATCGCGATCGAGACGCCTGCGGCGCCGACTTTCTGGCGGAGCGCCTCGACGCTTTCACCGATGTCGGCAGGCGGGTCGGCCCACGCAGGCATGGCGAGCGATACGAGGAGGCAGAGGGCGAGCAGGCGTTTCATGGCAAAGCCTCCATTGGGCGAGCGGGTTCGGGGCGCAGCAGGCGCCACGTGCCGACGGTAAGGAGCGGCAGCACGAAAACGGCGAGGAACAGCCACGCGAGGAAGCGGTACCCGCTGGCGATCAGGTCGACGAGACCGATGCGTGCCGCGGCGAACATGCAGCCGACGAGGACGAGCGAGCCGATCGCGGCGCGCGCACCGGCGCCGAGCGGGAGCCGGCCGCGTGCCTCGACAACGCCCGACACGCGCTCGTTGATCGCGTGAACCGCACCGACGCCGCTTTCGAGGAGCGCGGCAAAGATCATCAGCTGGAACAGGAGGTGAAAGCCGGGCACCGCCATCTGGCGGAGCAGGAAATCGGAGGGCAGCGTCGCGCTGCCGATCGCGGGATAGAAGGCCGTCATGGCGACGAAGAAGAGGACCGCGGGCAGCATCGTCAGCGGCCCGGCGATCAGCCCCGCCACCACCGCGTCGCGCTGGCTGGTCAGATGGCGCAGCACAGGCAGGATGATTACCGCGCCGACGATGTTATAGCTGGCATAGGTGACGCCGCCTGCCACCCAATCGCCCGACGGCGGCGGGGCTTTCGCAAAACCGTCGGCGATCAAGTCACCGAAGCTCGCGAACGCAAAGACGATGAACAAGACATAGACCGCATAGATCAACAGCGAGGCATATTGGAACAATCGCTCGACGATAGCGGTGCCGAAGGCGGTAAAGGCGAGGATGCCGAGCGCCAGCAGCGCCGATCCCGCGAGTTCGGGCCAGCCGAAGGTCGCGGCGCCGATCGCCCCCGCGGCCGCGCCGAAGACCGCAAGGATCAGCACGACGAAGATGAGATAGGCCAGTTCGAACAGGATCCACGCCGGGCCGAGCAGCCCTTCGAAAAAAGCGCGGTAATCATAGGCTCCAAGCTTGCGCGCGAGTGCGAAGGTCAACGCCGCGACGATGCTCCAGATCGACGTCGCAAGCAGCATCGCGGCAAGTCCGCCCCACGGCCCTGACGGCACGAAATATTCGGCAAGCTCGCGGCCGGTGGCATAGCCGCCGCCGATGATGACCGCCTTCAGCGCGAAACCGGGCAGCAGGAAACGCTGGAACCAATTGGAACCCCGCATCCTGCCGCCGGTCCCGGCCACGCTCATGCGAGGCAATGGTCCACAAGCGCGTCGAAAGCCGCGCCGCCGCGGATCGGGTCGGCGACGGGCAGGCCGAGGCGGCGGCTCTCTGTGCCCATCAACGCTGCGGCCTCACCCGCCCCCATGCTCGACGTGTTGAGGCTGACCCCGCCGCAGCGGATCGCGGGGTTGGTTCGGCTGCCGAGCCGGACGGTCAGATCGATCACCTCCTCGATACTGGGAAGCGCAAAGCTTTCCATGCCCAGGATAACCTTGCGCGAGGGATCGTGGCAGACGACGAAGACATCGGGCTGGCTGCCATGCAGGAGGCCGAGCGACACTGCAGCATAGGCGGGGTTGAAGATCGACCCCTGCCCCTCGATCAAATCCCAATGATCGTCGGGCGCATCGGGGCTGAGAATTTCGGCGGCGCCGGCCTCGAAATCCGAAACGACCGCGTCCATCGGGATGCCGCCGCCCGCGATCATGATTCCCGTCTGCCCCGTCGCGCGGAAATCGGCGTCGATCCCGCGCAGCACAAAGGCGCGGTGCAGCGCGAGCGCCGTATATTTTTTGCCGAGCGCGCAATCGGTGCCCACGGTGAGCAATCTTTTGCCGCTGCGCTTGCGTCCATTGCCGATCGGGATCGACGGCGGCGGGGTGCGGACGTCGATCAGCCGCCGGCCGGTGCGCCGCGATGCCTCGACCAGCGCCGACACGCTCGTCAGGCGCGTGTGCAGCCCGCTGATGATGTCGAGCCCGGCCTCCATCGCCTCGACGAGTGCAGCCACCCAGCTTTCGCTTATCACCCCGCCCTGGTTCGCAACGCCGATCACCAGCGAACGCGCGCCGGCCGCGCTCGCCTCGGCAGCGGTCAGGCGCGGCAAACCCGCGCTGACCGTGCAGCCGGAAACGCCGAGTTCACCTACGCAGCGGTCGGAGGCCCAGTGGGCGAGGCCAAAGGCGGTCTTGGCATAGCCCGCCTCGGTCGTGTCGCCGAGGAAGAGCAGATAGGGTTGCGGCAGGATCAGGCTTTCGGCGATCCGGCCGATCGGGGCGTTCATGCTGTCCAACTCCCGTCCGCTCAAAAAGCCATGTCGAGTGCGACGCCAACCGTCCGCGGCTGAAGCGGCGAAATCGCGAGGAAGCTCGGCCGGTTGAGCCCGTCGGCCAGCGTCGAACGCGCCATCTCGCCCTTGTTGTCGAGCAGGTTACGCGCATAGGCGCGAAGCGTCCAATGGTCGCTGAACGTCACCGACGCGTTGAGATCAACCGAGGTATAAGCCTTGGCGCGCGCCACCAGGGGGTCGCTCTCGACCAGCGACAGCCGATTGCTTGCGTGGCGGATACCCGCACCGACGCTGCCTTCCGTACCGCCGCCGAGCTCGAACGAATAATCCGCCCTGAGCGCCCCGGCGAATTTCGGAACGGCGGGCAGGCGGTCGCCCTTCGCCCCGCTGATTTCAGGCACGTCTTCACTGAGACCGGCATCGGTGTAGCTTCCCGTGGCGCTGATCGTCAGACCGGGCGCGGGGCGCAGCGCCAGGCTGCCTTCAAACCCCTTGCTCGTCGCCTTGCCCCCGTTTGCACCGCCCGACACGCCGCCGAAGGCGCGCGTGACCTGGATGTCGGTCCAGTCCATCCAGAAGAAGGCAGCGTCGATCGAGACCATGCGATCGGCAAAATCCGCCTTCAGCCCGACCTCGTAATTGGTCATGCGGTCGGCATCAACGCTGGGCGGGACATTGGGAACGATGACATTCGGGCCGCCGGGGCGATAGCCGGTCGCGACTCGCGCATAAAGCATCGCATCTTCGTTGATATGAAATTGCGGGCTGACCGAAAAGGTCCAGACGCTTTCGGCCGAATCGCCCGGATCGTCGGCCTGCGGCACGATCGCGCCCGAGCTGATCTGGCGGAACGTCTGTTCGTTGCGCGCCCAGCGAAGACCGCCCGTTATTTCAAACTGTTCGCTCAGCTTGACGGTGGCGTTGCCGAAAACTGCATATTCTTTGTAGGTGGCGGGCAGGCCGACGATCGCCAGCGGGTCAAGCGGCGCAATCGGATTGCCCGCCATGTCGAACGAGCGGACGAGCTGCGAATTGCTCGTCTTCTCGTCGGTGAAGAAGCCGCCGATCATCCATTCGAACCGCCCACCGCTCGGTGAGGCCAATCGCAACTCCTGCGTCCATTTCTTGAGCCCGAGATCGAGCGCGAACGGCGTGATGCCGGGGGGGATCGCCCCTCCGGTCAGCAGCGGGAACAATACGCCAAAAGCATAGCTGGCATCCTGGACCTGACGGCTCTGTGTCTCGCTGAATGTGGTGGCGGAGGTCAGCACGGCCCCACCGAAATCATAATCGATCGTCGCCGAATAATAGTCGAGATCGACGTCGAAGGATTCGGGAACGAAATTGTTGAACGAGCGACCGTCGCCCAGCCGGTTGCCGGCCAGATCCGCTGCATAGGTTCCGTTGCCGTCGGAATCGAGCGACTGCCAGATGCCGGCCAGCTTGATGCTGAGTTCGGGCGTTGGCTGCCAGAGCAGCGCGGCACGGCCACCGCGCTGTTCATAATCATTCTGGTCCCTGAGCGCCGCGTTGTTGACGCTGTCGACCCAGCCCGGCGTCCTGCGCCACGCGAAGCTGCCCGAAATCGCGAGCGTGTCGGTCGCGATGGGCGCGTTGACGAACACCTGCCCGCCCCAGCCCAGCCCGTCGCCGCCCTTGATCGCGAAACCCTCAACGCCTGCGCGCACCTTGAATTCGCGCGTATCGGGCTGGACGGTCACATATTTGAGCAGGCCGCCGATCGAGCTCGCGCCATAAAGCGTACCCTGCGGCCCCTTGAGCACTTCGATGCGTTCGAGGTCATAGGGCAGAAGGTCGATCGTGAACGACCCGGCGCGGTTATAGATCGCGCTCGACCCGACGGGCGCATCGTCGAGATAGATGCCGACCGTCTGACTGCCGTTCAAAGGCGCAACGCCACGCAGCGTGATCGTCGTCTGCCCCGGCGTGCCGCCGTTGCTGACGTTCATGCCGGGCACATAACCCGCATAATCGACAAGCGACGCCGAGCCCTGCTCCTGCAATTCCTCGCCGTTCACGACGGCGATGGAGATCGGCACGTCCTGGACATTCTGCACCCGCTTTTGCGCGGTGACGACGATTTCGCCCCCCGCCTCGACAGCGGCGGCACTTTGCGCCTGCGCGGGAAAGGCGGCGGCCAGCGCAATCAGGCTTCCGGTAATCAAAAATCCCCTGTTCATTGTCTTACCCCCAGACTTGGGCGAGCAGGCGGCGGAAATTGCCACCGAGCACGGCCCGGATATTGTCGTTCGAATAGCCCCGGCGAATGAGTTCCTCGACGAGGTCGAAGGTCTTCAAAGGATGGTCGAAACCGTCGATGTCGATCTTGTCGCGAAAGGCGTAGCTGTCCTTGTACGCGCCCTTCAGCACGGCATATTCGTCGGGCTTCATGTCGTCGTAGCCGTGCAGGTCGGCATCGGAGCCAATGCCGACATGATCGATTCCGGCCAGCCTTGCGACATGGTCGATATGGTCGGCCATATGCCCGACGTTCGTGGGATCGCTGGCGCGGACGAACATGCGCACGCCCGTGATTCCCATCACCCCTCCCTTTGCCGCGAGCGCCCGGATCGCTTCGTCGGTTTTGACGCGGGGATGATCGACGAGCGCGCGCGCATTGCTGTGGGTGATCGCGATCGGTCCGCCGGCAATCGCGATCGCATCCAGCGTCGTCCTGTCGCCGCAATGCGAAACGTCGACCAGCATCTTCTGCTTTTCCATCTCGGCGATGATCGCGGCTCCATAGTCGCTGACGCCGCCATCGACCCGATCGGTGCTGCCCGAGCCGATGCGGTTCTGGCTGTTGTAGGTGAGCTGCGCGCAGCGGAGGCCGAGGCGACGGAACCGTGCGACATCGTCGACCTTTTCGAAATGCTCGGCGTTCTGGATGCCCATGATGACCGCGCATTTGCCGTCGGCCTTTGCCCGGTCGAGGTCGACGGCGGTGTCGACGAGCGTGAAGACGTGGCTGTTGCGTCCCGCAAAGCCCTGCCAAGCCGCCAGATATTCGAGCGCCTGTGCCTTCGCATCGGGACCGCCGAGGCCATAGGCATTGTGAAAGCCGGTGATGCCCGATGCCCGGAACTCCGCCGCTTCGGCCGCGGTCAGCCGGTGCGCGACATAATTTTCGTCGAGCGTGATTTTCAGCGGCGCCAGCATGTCGATGACAAGCGAGGAGGCGACAAGGTCGACCGCGCGGCGCGAATAGGTCTTCGTCGGCGCCGCCGCAAAGGCATAGGCGCCGCGGTTCAGCATCGGCGCGGACAAAGCGACCCCGGCCGCGCCCGCGATCACTGCGCGGCGCGTCACCGGGAATGACGACGTCATTCCAGCCTCCCTCTCAAAATTCTTTATTCGGCCATTATTGTCCTGATTGGAAAATTGTCAATCCATTTAGGACATCAAATTGTCACGAACCCCAAATTTCTGCCGGGCAATGGATCATCCCGTCGCGATATTCGACGCCGGGGACGCGATCGCAGGCTAGAAAGGTCGGCCCGTCGAGATCGACGATGTCGCACAGCTGGCCGACCAGATAGGATGGCGCCATCGACAGGCTGGTACCCATCATGTTGCCCACCATGACGTCCAGGCCGAGCGCCTTCGCCTGGCGCGCGATCGCCAGCCCTTCGGTCAGCCCACCGCATTTATCGAGCTTGATGTTCACCACATCGAAACGCCCGACGAGCGAGGCGGTGTCGGCGAGCGAAAGCGCGCTTTCGTCGGCGACGAACGGCAAGGGGCGCTTCAGTCCGTCGAGATCGCCCTCGCGCCCGCGTTTCATCGGCTGCTCGAGTTGCGCGACGCGCGCCGATACAAGGACGGGGAGCAGGTCGGCGAGCGTGCCCGCGTCATAGCCCTGATTGGCATCGACCCCGATCCATGCTTCGGGCCGCGCGGTGCGGATCGCAACCACGCGCGCAATGTCATCGGCCAAGTCGCCGGTCAATTTGACCTTGACCGGAGCTTCGGGATCGATCGCCAGCGCCGCCTTCGCCATATTTTCGGCGCTGTCGGCGCCGAGCGTCAGCGTCGAACGAAGCGCTCTCGGCGGCTCCAGTCCGGCGAGCTTCCAAACCGGCTGCCCCGCCCACTTGGCCTCAAGCTCCCAGAAGGCGCAGTCGAGCGCGTTGCGGGCGCCGCCGGGGGGGAGCAGATGCTGCAATTCCTCCCGCGTTGCGCCGCGCTCGATAGCACCCTGAACCCTGCTCGCCTCGGCAAGCATATGGTCGATGTCGTCGCCGAGATAATAGACCCCCGCCCCCTCGCCGCGCCCGACATGCTCGCCGTCGGACAGTTCGGCGACGAGCAGCGCGGTTTCAGTAAAGACATGGCCCGATATGCGGAACGGCCGATGATAGGGAAAGCGCTCGACCCGAAGATCGAGCGTCAATCGCCGCGTGCTTTGCGTCGTCATCAATAGACCATCCCGAAGCCATAGAGATGGAAGGCCATCGTGACCCACACGAGCACCGCGGCGGCGAGGACCAGCAGCACCGCGCCAAGCTTCATCGTCCAGCGCCGCTTGTCCTTGATCGAAAGCCAGAGGTGCCACGCGGCGCTTGCCAGCAGGCCGAAGGCGGCGAGCGGCGTCAGGATACGCAGCAGGTGGATGAGCCAGTCGAGCGGGCCACCGATGCTGCCGATGTCGGCCGAGAAGGCGGCGATCAGTCCGATCCATCCCGCCAGGGCGGCGAGCGCGAGCCACGCAAAGACACGCGAGAGGCGATAGGCGCGCCGCGACCTACCCGTCAGCACAAATTCCGCCTTGAAGCTGCGCCGCACGAGCGCGCGCACCGGCCAGGCGAGCGCCGCAAGCAGGATGATGCCGAAAGCGAAAATCAACGCCGGGTTCAGCCACGCGGCGTTGACCCCGGCGGGTGCGGGTTCGAACACCATGAAGGGCGATCCGGCATCGACGCTCATGCGCACGACGCGGCCGTCCTTGACCTCTGCGGCGAGGCGCTCGCCGGTGCCCGTATCGCGCCACACAAAGGGTTCGACCTCGACCCAGTCGCGCGCGCCCGCGCCGAGGCCGTCGAGCGCGGGGAAGCTGAGCTTGCCATCCTCGGTCAGCGAGATCGTCGCTTGCCCCAACAGCCCGAGCAGGCTCAGGAAGTTGGTGAAGGAACCACGGCTGCTGACATAATTGCCCACCATCATCTGCGCATGTTCGCGGGCCGTCGCGGCATCGACCTGCGACGGTTTTTCGGGCGGTCCGGGCATGTAACGGTCGGCAAATTTGTGGAACAGCGCGCTTCGCACCGCGCCCGTCGCGCCATCCTTGCCCTGCGCATTCATCGACAGGAAAATGCCGATGTCGGATTCGGGGAACAGCCAGAGATAGGAATGGAACCACACGGTGTCGCCGCCGTGCGCGATTGCGCGGCGGCCATTGACCTGTTGTTCGTAGAAGCCAAGCGCCATGCTGTTGAGCGGACCGACGCCGGACGCCTTGAAATTATGCATCTGCGCCACGGTCTCGGGCTTCAATATCCCCCCGCCACCATTCAGATGCGCGATCATGAATTTCGCCATATCGGCACCGCTCGCCGACATGCTTCCCGCCGGGGCGGGAATGACCATCTCGAAAGGCTGCGGCTTGCCGGTGACGTCGGCATAGCCCTTTGCCATGTGCGGCGCGAGGCGCGCGGGCAGCGGCTGGCGAAACGTCGAATATGTCATGCCGAGCGGCTTGAAAATGCGACTGTCGACATAATCGTCGAAACTTTGTCCGCTGACGCGCTCGACGATGTAACCCGCAAGCGCGGTCGCATAATTGGAATAGGCGGGCGTCGTGCCCGGCGCGAACACCCGTTCGGGCAGCGCGAGCGGCATCAGCTTCTTGAGCGTCATTACCGCCTTGGGGTCGCTGCTGATCAGGTGGCGTACCGATTCTTCGAAGCCCGCGGTGTGCGTCATGATATGGCGCATCGTGATCGGCGTGCCCCCGAAAGCCGGAATCTTGAAGTCGAGATAGGCGTTTACGTCCTTGTCGAGATCGATCTTCCCAGCCTCGACCTGCTGCATAACAGCGGTCCATGTGACCAGCTTCGACACCGATCCCGGCCGGAAAAGCGTGGTTTCGGGCAGAACCGGCGCGCGCTTTGCGACGTCGGCAAAGCCATAACCCTTTTGCAGCAGCACCTCGTCGCCGCGCACGACGGTCACGACTGCGCCGGGAATGCGTCCGCGTTCGAGCGCATAGGGCAAATAGCCGTCCATCCAGGCTTCCAGATCCTTTGGATCGAGCGCGACGGGCGCCGACGCCGCCTTGGGAGCCACAGCTTCGGTCTTTGTCACGGCGGGTGCGGGCACCGGCCCCTGCGCCGCCAGTGGCAGCGCGGCCAGTGCCGCGAGCCCGATCATCGCCTTGCGGATGAAACGCATCGCTTTCCCCTTTTGTCCGGCGCGCCCTGTCACACCTTGCGGCAAGCCGCGCGACCCCTTACCAAGGAACCAACATGAGTTAGCCCAATAGGGACATAATGATCCTGATTAGAAAATTGTCAAACGGGGAATGGAAAAACTGATGGCCGACCGTGCAACACCGCCGACGCTCGGCGCGGTGATGAAGGGCATAAGGGCGCGAAACGGCTGGACGCTCAAGGAGATGAGCGCGAAGTCGGGCATTCCCGTCTCGACGCTGTCGAAGGTCGAACATGACCGGCTGACGCTGAGCTACGACAAGCTCCAGCAGCTGAGCCAGCGGCTCAAGATTCGCATGTCGGACCTGTTTGCCGAAGAGGAAGAGGATGCCGCGCCGCGCGTCACCGGGCGCCGCAGCATCGCGGCGATCGAGCGCGCCGCGCGCGTGACCACCGACAATTATGATTATCACTACCTCTGCACCGACCTTCGGCAGAAACGGATGATCCCGATCCTGACGCGTATCCGCGCACACAGCGCGCGCGAGTTCGGCGAACTCGTGCGCCACCAGGGCGAGGAGTTCATCTATGTGCTCGAAGGCCGGATCGAGGTGCACAGCGAATTTTACGATCCGGTCACGCTCGACGCAGGCCAGGGCATCTATATCGATTCGTCGATGGGCCACGCCTATGTCGTCGCCGACGGGTTCGATGAAGCACTCGTCCTCGGCGTCTGTTCGAGCGCCGACGACGGGCTGATGGACAGCTTGATGAACCTTCACGGATAAACTGCTCAAAAAATGGAGAGATACATGGCATCGTCCCGGCGCTCCGCATCCTCGCTTTTGCTGCTGTGCAGTTCGATGCTGGTTTCGACGCCACTCGCGGCGGAAACGCCCGCCTATGACCTGATCATTCGCGGGGGCACGCTCTATGACGGATCGGGCAAACCGCCGGTCGTCGGCGACGTCGCGATCAGGGACGACCGGATCGTCGCGGTCGGCAAGCTTGACGGCAAGGCGAAGAAGGAAATCGCGGCGAAGGGCATGGCGGTCGCGCCCGGCTTCATCAACATGCTGAGCTGGGCGACCGAGTCGCTGATCGCCGACCCCAAGAGCCAGAGCGACATCAGGCAGGGCGTGACACTGGAGGTGATGGGCGAAGGCTGGTCGATGGGGCCAATGAACCCCATGATGAAAGCACAGGAAGCCAAGCGACAGGGCGACATCAAATATCCGATCGAGTGGACCACGCTCGGCGATTATTTCGACTGGCTCGAAAAGCGCGGCATTTCGACCAATATCGCGAGCTTCGTCGGCGCGGCGACGGTGCGCGTTCACGAGCTGGGCGAAGGCGACATCGACCCGACCCCCGAACAGCTCGGCCGGATGCGCGCGCTGGTGCGGCAGGCGATGAACGAAGGCGCGATGGGGGTCGGCAGCTCGATCATCTATGCGCCTGGCTCCTACGCCGAAACCGACGAACTCGTCGCGCTGACGAGCGAAGCGGCAAAATGCGGCGGCATGTACATCAGCCACATGCGGTCCGAAGGCGACCGGATCGAAGAAGCGGTCGATGAACTGATCGAGATTTCGCGCCGATCGGGCGCGCCGGCCGAAATCTATCATCTGAAGATGGCGGGGCGCAGCAATTGGGGCAAACTCGATACGATCGTGAAGAAGATCGAGGATGCGCGCGCGTCGGGGCTGCGGATCACAACCGACATGTATACTTATACCGCCGGCGCCACGGGGCTCGACGCGGCGATGCCGACCTGGGTGCAGGCGGGCGGGCTCGAACAATGGATCGAGCGGCTGAAGGACCCCGCGACCCGTGCGCGCGTCGCCGAGGAGATGAAGAAGCCGGGCAGCGACTGGGAAAATCTCTATTTCGGCGCGGGCGCCGACAAGATGATCCTGTCGGGTTTCAAGAATGACGCGCTCAAACCGCTGACCGGCAAGACGCTGGCCGAGGTCGCCCAGATGCGCGGCAAATCCCCCGAAGAAACGGCGATGGACCTTGTCGTCGAGGATGGCTCGCGCGTCGGCACCGTCTATTTCCTGATGTCCGAGGAGAATGTGCGCAGGCAGATCCAGCTGCCGTGGATGAGCTTCGGGTCCGATGCGGCGTCGCAGGCAACCGAGGGCGTTTTTCTGAAATCGGGCGCGCATCCCCGCACCTATGGTAATTTTGCCCGCCTGCTCGGCCGCTATGTCCGTGACGAAAAACTGATCCCCCTCGAACAGGCGGTGTACCGGCTCACTACCCTGCCCGCGACCAATTTGGGCATCAAGGATCGCGGCGCGCTGAAGCCCGGCTATTATGCCGATATCGTCGTCTTCGATCCCACGACGATCGGCGACCGCTCGACTTTCGAGGAACCGCACCAATATTCGGTCGGGGTGCGCGACGTGTTCGTCAACGGCGTCGCGGTACTACAGGGCGGCGAGCATAGCGGCGCGACGCCCGGACGCGCGGTGCGCGGCGCGGGCTTCAACCGCTGTCCTTAGCGCGTCGTTATCGCCACTTGAAACGTCATCCCGGCGAAAGCCGGGATGACGAAAATGGGAGACTATCGCGTTTCAGAAATCGAAACCCACGGTCAGGCCATAGGTTCGCGGGGGGTTGGCGAAACGCACGACGACATTGGCGTTGCTGGCGACCGCCGACCAATAATATTTGTCGAAAAGATTTTTGGCCCACAGCGACACCGACCAGCCGCTTTCGTCGCGAAGGCCGATGCTGGCGTTGACGGTGCCATAGGCGTCGACCTTGTAGAGATCGAGATCCTCGAAAATCGTGTTCGACTTGCTCTGGTAACGCGCGCTGACCGCGCCGGTCAGGCGCACCGTATCGCTAACCGGCGTGTCATAGGCGAGCGTCACGCTGCCCTGAAATTCGGGGCTGTAGATAAATTCGGCGCCGTCGAAATTCTGCGGCTGTCCGGCCGCGTTGGTGCCGTTGTAATCGTTGATCCGCGTTTTCAGCCATAGTGCGTTGGCGGCGAGGGTCAGCCCGGCAACCGGGCGGATCGTCAATTCGCCCTCGACGCCATAGGCCTCGCTGTCGGGCACATTGTCGAGGCGCGAAAGCGCGGTGTAGATCGGATCGGCGAAATAGGTGCTGATCTGCTTGTCGCGATAATCATAATAGAAGGCCGACAGGTTGGCCTGCACCGCGCGATCGGCGAGCGTCGCCTTCACGCCCACTTCATAGGCGGTCAGCTTCTCCTGCGTCACCGGCGCATTCTGCCGCGCGAGGTTCGCTGCGTTGATCGGCGTCGTCCCCGATTTATAGCCGCGCGACACCGACGCATAGAGCAAGGTGTCGTCGTTCGGCGACCAGTCGAGCGCGATGCGCCACGCGACGTTGTTTTCGTCGAGCAGCGACTGCACCTCTGCGAACGTGCCCGTTATCGGATCGAAGGTGTTGCACTGCCCCGCCGCGATTTCGGGCGCGAGCACGCCGTAAGTCTGGAAATAGAGCGCGCGGTTCACAACATTGACGTTGGGCAGCATATTGCCGTTGAAGTCGCGCGAACAGCCGTTGTAGCGTTGCTTGTCCTCGGTATAGCGGACGCCGACCGTCAGCTTCAACTGGTCCGTCAGCTCGGCATCGGCATTGCCGAAGATGCTCCACGTCTTCGTGCGAATACGCCCGAAATCCTCATAGGTGCGGAAGGCCTGCGAGAGTTGAAGCGGCGTATAGCCGCCCGAGTTGAACGGCGTCGCCAGCAGCGGCTGTCCCGCGGCGCGGATCAGCCCGACATTGGCGTTCTGGCCCAGCAGCGTGCGGTTCGAATCGATGATGCGATCGTGCGCATAATAACCGCCGACGAGCCAGGTGAACGCCCCGCTCTCGCCTTCCAGATGCAGCTCCTGCGCAAAGCTCTTGATCCGGCCGACGGTGTTCTGGAGCAATATCTCGAACGGGGCGCCGCTCCAGTCGGAGAGCGCGTCGCGCTTGAAATCATTGTAGCTGGTGAGCGACACCAGCTTGATCGTGTCGCCGAGCTGCTGGTCCCAGCGCAGTTTCAGACCCCAGAAACGATTATCCTCGGCCAGCGGACCGTCGAGGCCGAGCCCGGTGCCGATGTCGGCCGACCGCCCGGCTTCGGGCGCCCAATCGGCCTGGCTCGCCTTCGTCGGCGCGTTGTTCGAGATATAGTCCGCAAGCCCCGGCGCGTTGAAAAAGCGCGAATTGCTGGTGCCGGTGACCGGGTTGGTCGCGGGCGTGAAGCCGATCCCCTGCCCCGCCACGGTGTCCGACCGGTTGCGCCACCAGGTCACCGACAGGTCGAAATGCGTGCCCGGCGCGGGATCGATGGCGAGCGCGCCGCGGATACCGAGCTTGTCGACTTCACCCAGTCGCTCGCCACGCGTATTGCTGACCTGCCAACCCTTGTCGCTATTCTCGCTGCGGAAGGCGACGCGCGCGGCAATGCCTTCGCCGAGCGGACCCGAGATATGGCCGCCGATATTCCAAGTCTGGTAATTGCCGAGGTCGGCCTTGAGGCTGCCCTCGAAACTGTCGGTCGGCTTGGCGGTGATGAAATTGATGAGGCCGGCGGTGGTGTTGCGGCCATATAGCGTCCCCTGCGGCCCTTTCAGCACCTCGACGCGCTCGATGTCCATCACCGGGCCGGTGTTCATGATCGGATAGGCGTAGGCGACCTCGTCGACATAGGTGCCGACGGTCGAGGTCGACGACAGGTTGATCGTGTTGAAGCCGATCCCGCGCAACGTATAGGTCGGCACGCCCTGATAGCTTTGCGACACGGTGAAGCTCGGCGCGACGGCGGTGAGGTCGCGCATGTCGGTCACGCGCAGATTTTCTAGCGTTTCGCCGTCGACCGCCTGGATCGCCATCCCGACATCGTTCATCGATTCGGCGCGGCGCTGCGCGGTGACGATGATCTCGCCTTCGGCGGTCACCGGTTCGGCCTGGACCGCGTCGGCGGCAAAGGCGGGCGCGCCAGCCAGCAACCCGGTCGCCGCACCCGACAGAAGCACGATACGCATGGCCTTCATCATTCATCCTCCCTCAAATCGCTTGTCGCCGGGCTCGTCTTTGTGCGAGCGTCGCGCGAAACCGGACCGTGACAGAACAGGCGATTGCGGACGGCGGGACAAGCTGACACCTGTGTCAGGGATGGAAGGGACGAGCGCGTGACCGATCGCAGGGCCGAATGCTGGGCGGACATGCCCGCGCTGATCGATGCGGTGCAGGCGGCGGGCGATGCCATCGGACTGCCCCATGTTGCGGCGCAAGCCGACCTGGGCGATCCCGAACCGATGAGCGATGCCGAGGGCCGCCCCTATGCCGAAACAAGCTTTCGCTGGGTCGATCCCGATTACGCCTATTGGCGCGACCGCAAGCTGGCGTTGCAGCTTGCCTTTCTGACCGCGGCGCGCCTCACCGCCGAACCCTTTTACTACAGCGACGGGCAGCTCGGCACGTGGCGCCCGACCGCGCTGATCGATGCCGTCGATTGTTCGCAGGCAAGGAACACGCCCAATTTCGGCGAGGCGATCATCGCACCGGTCCACCTGCCGCGCGGGCTGGTCGGTGCGGTCTTCTGGTGCTCGCGCGAGCCGGTCGGGGTCAAGGCGCTGTTCGACGAACATGCCGGGCGGCTGCACACGCTCGCACTCCGCCTCGTCGCAACGCATAACGAAGCGCGTGGACGCCCGCGCAACGCCACCGTGCCGCAAACGCTGACGCGGCGCGAGGTTCAGTGCCTGCGCTGGGCGGCGGCGGGCAAGACCGACGGCGAAATCGGCATCATCCTGTCGCTGTCGGTCTCGACGGTGCGCTTTCATTTGCGCAACGCCGCGGCAAAGCTCGGCGCGACGGGCCGCGCCCAATCGATCCAGATCGCAGCGGGGCTCGGCTATGTTGGAGCGCGCGCGGCCTGATGCAGATGCCAGCTTGGCCGTGCGCCTGGGCAAGCCCTAAGCAGGACCTATGGACATGCTGAACGACCCCGCGCTGATGGCGTTTCGCGACGAAGTTCGCGCCTTCCTGGAGGTCAACCTCCCCGATGGCATCCGCCGCGCGGCAGCGCGAGCGACGAGCGTTTTCATCGACCCCGCGATTTCGCTGCCGTGGCAGCGCATCCTGCATGAAAAAGGCTGGGCCGCGCCCGATTGGCCAGCCGAACATGGCGGCCCCGGCTGGGGCGAGATCGAGCGCTATATCTTCGCCGCCGAATGCGCCCGCGCGGGCGCGCCGAACCTTGCGCCGATGGGGCTCAAGATGGTCGCGCCGGTCATCATGCACTATGGCAGCCCCGACCAGCGGGCCCATTATCTTCCGCGCATTTTATCGGGCGATGATTATTGGTGCCAGGGCTTTTCGGAGCCCGGCGCGGGTTCGGACCTTGCCGCACTGCAACTGCGCGCGGTGCCCGATGGCGACGATTACATCCTCAATGGATCGAAGATATGGACGACGCACGCGCATTTCGCGAACCGCATGTTCGCGCTGGTGCGCACATCGACCGAGGGCAAGCCGCAGGCAGGGATCAGTTTTCTGCTGCTCGACATGGAAACGCCCGGCATCACGGTCGAACCGATCCGGACGCTTGCCGGCGATCATGAGTTCAACCAGGTCTTTTTCGACGATGTCCGCGTGCCGCAGGCGAATCGCCTTGGTGGCGAGAATGAGGGCTGGTCGGTCGCAAAGCATCTGCTGACCTTTGAACGCGGCGGAAAATATGCGCCGGGACTGATCGGGCGGCTCGAACAGCTGCGCCGCCGCAGCGACCCCGACCCCGTGCTGCGCGCCGCGCTCGACCGCGAAGCCGTGACCTTGCGAGCCTTGCAGGCCCTCGAACTCAAGGCGATGCGCGGCGTGGGCGGCAGCCCTGCGCTCTATGCGTCGGCGCTCAAGATACTCGGGACAGAAGCGGCGCAGCGCATCGACACGCTCGCGTGCGAAGCCCTGGGTCACGCCGCGTGGGCGGAGGCCGACGGGCAGGCGCCGGCCGAACTGGCCGTCGCAGTGCCGCGCTATCTCAACGATCGCGCCGCGACAATCTATGCCGGGTCGAACGAGATCCAGCGCGACCTGATCGCGCGGACCATGTTGGGTTAAGCGACCGCGGACACGGCCCGCGCCAGATGACCGGCGCGCGGTCCCAATCCCGCGGCGATCGCCAGCGCGCGTTTGAAATGGCCGCCGAGGCTCAGTTCCTCGGTCAATCCCATCGCGCCGTGGATCTGCACCGCGCTTTCGCCGACGATCCGCACCGCGTCGGCGACCTCGATGCACGCCGCACCGACCGCGGCCGCGCGATCGGCACGGTCGGCGTCGACCGCCAGGATCGCCTCTTCGGTCAGCGCTGCGGCCTTCATCATCGCAAGCTGCATGTCGGCAGCGCGGTGGCGCAGCACCTGGAACCGGCCGATCGCGGTGCCAAATTGCTGCCGCTGACCCAGATAGTCGACGCTGTCGCCGATCATCCGCTGCATCAGACCCACCGCCTCGGCACAGCGCGCCGCGAGGATCAGATCGGTGATGAAGTCCGCCGCGCGTGCCGCCTGGTCGCCCGACGCGAGCAGCAGCATATCGTCCGGTTTCAGTGCAAAGACCAGGTCGGCGGAGACGCTGCCGTCGTGCATGATCCGGTGCCGCTGCTCGATCTTGTCATGGTCGGCGGCGACAAGCAGCAGCGCGTCGGGATCGGCGAGTAGCAGCAGGGCGGCCTCTGCCGCACCCGAGACGAGCGTGGCGCTGCCGCGGACCATCGCGGGGTCGCAGACGGGCATCGACGCGGCGGTCGCGGCAGAAATCGTTGCGATACGGCGTTCACCCGACGCGAGAGCGGGCAAGGCGGGATGATCGGGCGCGGCCGCGCCGAGCAGCATCGTCGCGGCGGCGTGCGAAAGCCAGTCGGCGCCCGCAAGCGCCGGACCCAGCTCGGCAATCGCAAGCGCGATATCGAGCGCCCCACCGCCGAAACCCCCGGCCGCTTCGGGCGCGGCCAGTCCACCCAGGCCCAGCGAATCGCAAAGCTCGCGCCAGCCGGGGCGCGTGTGATCGGCCAGAAAGCGCTGAATGCTCTCGCGCAATATTACCTGCTCTTCGCTAAGCGGCAGATCGAGCGTCGCCATGTCAGAATTTCGCCCCGCTGCGCCGGCCTGTCCGGATGATGTTGTTGGTCATTGCGCCTCCCGCCCCGTTTGTGCCGCGCGCGGCGGCGCAGGTCTAGCTGATTGGCGTGGCAGGTCGCGGGCGGGATCTCGCCATATACTTAGTAATAAAACTATTGCATGGGACGCCATGCGCAGACCAAAGCGAATCACGGCGACAACGCCGCACGCGGTGGCAGGGTGAGCCCGATCTGGCTTCCCGCGTCGCTGCTCGGCGGGCTGTTCCAGGCGTGGCGCACCGCGCTGCAGCAGCGGCTGCGCGCCGAGCTCAGCATCAGCGGCGCGGGGCTGGTGCGCTATCTTTACGGCCTGCCTTTTGCGCTTTGCCTCGCGGCCGCCTGGCTGGCGACACAGGGCGATGCCGTGCCGGCCTTTGGGGACGGATTTACGGGTTTCGCCATCGCCGGCGCGATCACGCAAATGGCGGGCACGATCCTGCTCATCATGGCGTTCGGACATCGCGGCTTTGTTGTCGGCACCGCCTTTTCCAAGACCGAAGCGGTTCAGGTCGCGCTTGTGACCGCGTTGTTCCTCGGCGAACGATTGCCGCTGCTTGCCTGGATTGGGATCGTCGCGGGCGTCGCGGGCGTGCTGCTGCTCGCGCTCGCCGGACGCGGCGTTTCCGCGCGCGAGGTCTGGCACGCACTCGGCCAGCCCGCGGCGCTATGCGGGCTGGGCGCGGGGTCGATGTTTGCGCTCGCGGCAATTGCGGTCAAGCTTGCGACCGCCGAGCTGAAAGACGTCGATCTGATCGGATCGGCGCTCGTTACCCTGGTCGTCGTGATGACGATCCAGACCGGATTGCATCTGGCCTGGACCCTGCTGCGCGACCGCGAGACGCTGCGCGCCGTATTCCGGACGTGGCGCCATTCGAGCCAGGTCGGGCTGCTGTCGGCGCTCGGCTCAGCGTGCTGGTATATCGGATTCGCCGCCGCCCCCGCTGCGCTCGTACGGATCGTCGGGCAGGTCGAGGTCGTCTTTACGATCGGCTTTGCCCATTTTTATCTGCGCGAACCGGTGCGCTGGCACGAAATCGTCGGCCTGCTTCTCGTCGTTGGCGGCGTAGCGCTGGCGCTGCTCGCGACGCTTTAGGGTCAGGCCGCTAGGGAAAGGCAGGCGCTCTGCTGACCATCGCGGGCAGCGACCGTCCCATGACTCCCGCCAGCCATTCGGCGGCTTCGACGACCGAGGGTATCGCGATGCCCGTCGCGACGCCGCTGTTTTCGAGCATATAGACCACATCTTCGGTCGCGACATTGCCCGCCGCGCCCGGCGCAAAGGGACAGCCGCCAAGCCCGCCGAGCGACGCATCGACCACCGCCGCCCCCTCCTGCACCGCGGCCCAGACATTGGCGATGCCGGTGCCGCGCGTATTGTGAAAATGAACACGGACCGGCAAACCGCCGACGGCTTCGCGCACGCGGCCGACCGTCTCGGCGACCTGCGCCGGCGCACCCACGCCGATCGTGTCGGCCAGCGCTATTTCGCGTGGGGCGACATCGGCGGCGCGCTTCGCCATTTCGACGACGCGGTCGATTGCAACCCGCCCCTCGAACGGGCAGCCAAAGGCGGTGGCGATGGTGATCTGTCCGCCGCGTCCGGCCTCCCGCGCCAGCGCAACAATCTCCATCGCGGCGGCGAGCGATTCGTCCGAGCTTTGACCCTGATTGCGGATGCCGAACGTATCGGTCGTCACGCACACCGCGCCGAGTTCACCAATGCGGCCGGTGGCCAGCGCGCGCTCGGCGCCGCGGCGGTTGAGGACAAGGCCGATATAGGTGACGTCGCGATGATCGGGCAGCATCGCCACCAGCTCCTCAGCATCGGCGAGCTGCGGCACCCTTTTTGGATTGACGAAGCTCGTGACCTCGATCCGCCGCACGCCATAGTCGATCGCGCGGCGAACCAGTTCGAGCTTGTCGGCGGTCGCGACGATCGCCGATTCATTTTGCAGCCCGTCGCGCGGTCCGACCTCGACCAGTTCCACCCGATGATTTTTCAACATTTCGCGCCCTCGAAATCGTGAGTCATTTAGCAGGTTGAAAATTACATAGCATTCTAAGTATACAAAAGCCATGGGCGAGGCTCCGGTCGCCACGATCGGAGCCGGCCGCGAAAGGAATGACATGAGCGATACAGTCAGCGGGGGCGCGCTGGAAGGCATCAAGGTGGTCGAGATGGGGCAGCTCATCGCCGGCCCCTTCTGCGGGCAATTGCTTGGCGACATGGGGGCCGAGATCGTCAAGCTCGAACCCCCTGTCACCGGCGATCAGATGCGCCATTGGGGCCAGGGCGACAAGCCGAGCTGGTGGCGCGTGATCGCGCGCAACAAATATTCGGTCGCGGTCGACCTGCGTTCGGAAGAGGGTCAGGCGCTGGCGCGCGAGCTGATCGCCAAGGCCGACATATTGATCGAGAATTTCCGCCCCGGAACGCTCGAAAAATGGAACCTCGACCCGACGGAGCTGCGCAAGGCCAACCCGGGGCTGATCGTCGTGCGGGTGTCAGGCTATGGCCAGACCGGCCCCTATTCGGCACGCGCCGGCTTTGGCGGCATCGGCGAGGCCATGGGCGGCTGGCGCGGCATCGTCGGCTATCCCGACCTGCCGCCCGCGCGCATGGGCGTGTCGATCGGCGACACGCTGGCGGCGACCTATGGCTGTCTCGGCGCGCTCGCGGCGCTCCACCATCGCCACAAAACGGGCGAAGGCCAGATCGTCGATTCGGCGCTTTACGAGGCAGTGCTACAGGTCATGGAATCGACCGTGTCGGACTATTCGGCGAGCGGCACCAAGCGTCGGCGTACCGGATCGACGCTGCCCGGCATCGCACCGTCGAACGTTTATCCGTGCAAGGACGGCGAATATCTGATTGGCGCCAATCAGGACGGCGTGTTTGCCCGGCTTGCCGCCGCAATGGGCCGCCCCGAGCTGGCGGACGACGCACGCTATGCGACCCACCGCGCCCGTGGCGCGCGGCAGGAGGAACTCGACGCGCTGATCGGCGAATGGACCAAGACGCTGACCATCGACGAACTGGAAGCAGAAATGGTTGCGGCGGGCGTGCCGGCGGGGCGCGTTTACGACGCAGAGGATATGCTCGCCGATCCGCATTTCGCCGCGCGGGAGGCGTTGGTGACGGTCAAGGACGCCGAATTGGGCGAAGTCACCATGCAGGGTGTTTTCCCCAAATTGTCGGCGACGCCGGGCAGCGTGCGCCGCCCCGCCCCGCTTGCCGTCGGCCAGGATGGCGCCGACGTGATCAAACGCTGGCTCGGACGGGATATTTGACACGGTGATCACGCTCTATGGCGGTCCCACCCCCAATGCGCGCAAGATTGCGATCGCGCTGCTTGAAATGGGGCTCGACTGGCGGCTCGAATATATCGACATTCTGGCAGGCGACCAGTTGACCCCGGAATTTCTGGCGCTCAATCCGAACAACAAGACGCCGGTGATCGTCGACGACGCCGGCCCCGGCGGCGACCGGTTCGTGCTTTGGGAAACGGGCGCGATCCTCCTCTACCTTGCCGAAAAGACCGGGGGCTTCCTGCCCGCCGACCCGAAGAAGCGGGCAATCTGTTGGCAGTGGTTGATGTTCCAGGTGTCGGGCGTCGGGCCGATGTTCGGCCAAGAGGCGCATTTCACCCATTATGCCAAGGACCGGCACGCCTATGCGATCGCGCGCTACAGCCGCGAGGTCGACCGGCTGATGATGGTGCTCGACAAGCGGCTGGGAGAAAGCGAATGGCTGGCGGGCGCAGACTATACGATCGCCGACATGGCGACGCTGCCCTATCTGCGCCGTCAGCTGATCGAAAAGGCGGGACGTTTCCCGAACGTCGACCGCTGGGGTGCCGCGATGCTCGAACGCCCCGCCGTCGCGGAGGGCATGACAGTCGGCGTGGCGCGCGCCGAAACGATCGAAGGTGGCCTCGCCGGATTCACCGACGAACATCGCGCGATCCTGTGGGGCGACCGCCAGCACGCGAAGCGCTGAGGCACCCCACAAAGAGCGAAACACAGCTTTCGGGTAGAAAGCGGACATTAGGCATTTTCGTGTATCGCCATTGACTTGGAGGCACATGGATTCGCGTAGACGTAACCTGTTGATCGGCGGTACCATCCTGGGCGCGCTCGCCATCGGTGGACTGCTGCCGCGTGCCTGCGCGACGCGCCGGAACACCACGGAGCCGACGAAACCGATGAGCAATGTTCCCAAACGCCCAAAAGGCGAAGCGAAACCGGCACTCGACGAAGATATTACACCGATCCTCGCCCGACTGGACGCTTGGTACGCAGCTCATCTGGCAGCGGACAAATACAGGTTCAATCCGCCTGCGACGGACCAGCAGATCGACGCATTCGAGCGCCTGGTCGGCCTGGAAATGCCGCGATCCTACCGCCAACTATACCGGTGGCATGATGGCGAGAATAACGACCGCTGGGGCCATATCTACGGGCTTCCGTTACTTCCTTTGGAGCGCGCGGCAGCCGATTGGACGGCATGGACCAGGATATCGGCCGATTTTGACGGCGATCGTTACGCCATTCCGGGAGGAGCGTGGCCTGAAGGCGCCGTCGACCCGGCCTATACAAACCGCTCGTGGATCCCGCTGACCAATGATGGATCGGGCGGTCATATCGGTCTCGACTTCGACCCATGGCCCGGCGGCCGGATTGGTCAAGTGATCCTCTTCGGGCGCGACGAGGATGTGAAGATCGTGCTCGCCGAGTCTCTTGGCGAATTTCTGGAGTGGATCGCAGGATTGTTGGAGAGCGGCAATTTCCGACTGACGGCGGCGACAGGCGAGAATGTGCTGCGGCAGTTTCGATTGAAGGAACCGCCAACAGACGACTTCCATACTGGTGCCCGGATACTCCGGGGAGCGCCCGACCAGTTCTTATGAAATGGGCCTCGGCTCGACGTCCGCTGTCGCGCCGACAGCTACACGGCCTCAAGCCGGTTTCCAGCTTTTCCGCTCTTCGGCCTGCTTCAGCACCTCGAACGCCGCCTGTCCGGCCGCGAAGCGTTTTGCCGCCTCGTCATCGCCAGGCTTGACGTCGGGGTGACATTCCTTGGCATAGGCGCGCCACGCCTTTTTCGTCGCCTCGAAGTCGGCGTCGGGTTCCAGCCCCAAAAGTTCGAGCGCGCGCATTTCGTCGGCGCTGCGGCTGCCGTCGCCGGCGCCGCCCCAGGCATAATGCTGGGCGCGGGCATAGCTGCGCGCGCCGCGGGCCTCCTCGGCGGCGCGCGCCGCGGCATCCTCCGCCGACAGTCCGGCAAAATAGTCCCAGCCGCGATTATATTCGGCGGCATGGGCTTCGCAGAAATACCAGCGTTCCGCACTGTTCGGCGACTTGGGCGCAGGGCAATTGCCTGGCTCCGCGCAGCCGTGCCGGTCGCAAAGACGCACCTTCTGCGCCTCGCGCGATGCGCCATAGGGACGCCAGCGGGGAAATCCCCAATCGTCGGATCGCTTGGCGCGGCTCATCGACCCCATGTAGCGGCTGAAGCGCCCGATTGCTAGCCGACGAGGGCGAAAATCCTAGTCTTTGGGCTTGTAGCCGAAGGCCTTGGCCGCAAGTTTGACCACCGCAGGGTCGCGTTCGGGCGGCGTCATCGGCACCGCGGCTTCCAGCGTTTCGACGACGTGCGTGAGCGCGGCGATGCGCGCCGCCTTCTTGTTGTTGCCGTCGATCAGCTTCCACGGCGCCCAACGTGTATGCGTCTGGGCGAACATATCGTCCATCGCCGTCAGATAGGCCGCGCGTTTCGACCGGTTGCGATAATCCTCGGCTCCGGTCTTCCACCGTTTCCAGGGATCGTCGAGGCGGTCGGCGAAGCGCTTGTCCTGTTCCTCCTGCGTCACATGGATGAACAGCTTGACCAGGTTGGTCGCGCTGCCGGTCAGCTGCGCCTCGAATTCGTTGATTTCGTCATAGGCCTTGCGCCATTCGGCTTCGCTCGCATAGCCCTCGACGCGCTCGACGAGCACGCGGCCGTACCAGCTGCGGTCGAACACCGAAATTTCGCGCTTTCCGGGCAAGCGTTTCCAAAAGCGCCAGAGGAAATGACGCGCCTTTTCCTCCTCGCTCGGCGCGCCGATCGGCCACACCTCGAAATAGCGGGGGTCGAGCGACGCGGTGAGCCGCTGGATGATCCCGCCCTTGCCCGCCGCGTCCCAGCCCTCGAACATGATGACGCTGCGCTGTCCGTGAAAGATATGCGCGGCCTGGAGCCGCTCCAGCCGGTCCTCGAGCGCCGCGAGATCGTCGGAATAATCGCCGTCATATTTGGCGCCGGCTTCATAGTCGGAGAGAGAGATGCTCATGGGCCTTTCCTAGCGCGCACTGGCGTTCGCACCAAGCTGGCGATGGCCGCTGTCATTTTATGGGACAGCGCGCGTGTGATCAGACGAGCGCCGCCTGCCGGAGATAGTCGGCGAGCAACGCCGCCACACGCGACGGATTTTCCATCGGGATGAAATGGCTGTGTTCGGCCCACAATTCGTCGCGCTCGGCGCCCAGCGCTGCGCCAAGGCCGGCCCAGGTCGGGCTCAGCGAAAAATCGAGCGCGCTGCTCCGCTCGCCGGTCGGCGCGCGGATAAGGGTCGAAGGGACCGCGAGATAATGCAGCCATTCATGCGGATTGGTCCGCAGCGCATTCTGATAGACCGACGCCTCGATCATCGGCGGGCATGCGAGTTCGAGCCCGTCGCCGTCGGCCGCAGAAAGCAGGCCATGGGTGCAATAATCGGCGAGGACATGCGGGTCCCAGCGTGCGTAGGGCGGTCGGTCGGCGAACCGCGCGCGCATTTCTTCGGGGCTCGCCCACCGGTTACGGCGGCGCGCGACCGGGTGATCGGCCGGATCGGGAATGGGTCCTGCGTTTTCGCTGTCATACAGGGCCGGGTCCATGATTACCGGGTCGATCAGCACAAGATGCCCGAAGGCCGCCGGGCGCTGCGACGCGAGGCGCGTCAACGCATACGCGCCCATGCTGTGTCCGCAACCGACCAGCGGATGTCCGCCGAGCCCGTCGAGCAGTGGCAGCAGCGCGTCGGCAGTGGCCGCCCAATTGGCGAGGGTTGCCGGGCGAAAACTCCGCCCATGACCGCGGTGATCGGGCGCGATGACATGCGTTCCGGCGGGCAGCGCGGCGACGACCCGGTCCCAAAGACGCGCGTGAAAACCGGTGGCGTGAAGCAGGAGCAGCGAAGCCCCCTCGCCGCGTTCGCCCCATTCGAACCAGCAGATGTCGCCATCCGGCGTTTGGAGCCGATGCTCGCGGGGCTCGCTCATTTAATCGTCATCCCGGGCAAGAGAGGAATATGGGCGCTTCAACGCCTTAGCTCTTGGGACCGTCGACGATACGAATGCCGAGTTCCTTCAGCTGCCTTTCGCTGACCGGTGCCGGGGCACCCATCATCAGGTCTTCGGCCTTCTGGTTCATCGGGAAAACGACGACTTCGCGGATATTGGGTTCGTCGGCGAGGAGCATGACGATGCGATCGACCCCCGGCGCCGAACCCCCGTGCGGCGGCGCGCCATATTTGAAGGCGTTGATCATGCCTGCAAAATTGGCGTCGACGTCGGCCTGGCTGTAACCCGCAATCTCGAACGCCTTGTACATGATGTCAGGGCGGTGGTTCCGGATCGCGCCGGAGGACAGTTCGACGCCGTTGCACACAATGTCATATTGCCACGCAAGAATGTCGAGCGGGTCTTTGCTTTCCAGCGCTTCCAGCTCGCCCTGCGGCATCGAGAAGGGGTTGTGGCTGAAGTCGATCTTGCCCGTTTCCTCGTCGAGTTCGAACATCGGGAAGTCGACGATCCAGCACATTTCGAAACGGTTGGCATCGATGAGGTCGAGCTGTTCGCCGACGCGCGTGCGCGCGAGGCCCGCGAGTTTCGCCGCCTGCGCTTCCTTGCCCGCGGCAAAGAACAGCCCGTCGTCGGGACCGAGGCCGAGTTCGGCAGCGAGCGCGTCCATCTTGTCCGCCCCATGATTCTTGGCAATCGGGCCGCCCCATTCGCCGCCCTTGCGCGTCGCATAGCCAAGGCCGGCAAAGCCTTCGCCCTGCGCCCAGCTGTTCAAGTCGTCAAAGAATTTGCGGCTCTTCTCCGCCGTGTTTGGCGCCGGGATGGCGCGCACAACATCGCCCGCCGCGACGATGTCGGCAAAGCGGCCGAAGCCCGACCCTTCAAAATGCGACGACACATCGCTGATGATCAGCGGGTTGCGAAGGTCGGGCTTGTCATTGCCATATTTCAACATCGATTCGCGGTAGGGGATACGCGGGAAGCTGCCCGCCGGCGTCACCGACTTGCCGTTCGCGAACTCCTCGAACACGCCCGCGAGCACGGGTTCGATCGCGCCAAACACATCGTCCTGCGTGACGAAGCTCATCTCGAAATCGAGCTGGTAAAATTCGCCGGGGGAACGGTCGGCGCGCGCATCTTCGTCGCGGAAGCAGGGCGCGATCTGGAAATAGCGGTCGAAGCCTGCGACCATCAGCAGTTGCTTGAACATCTGCGGCGCCTGCGGCAGCGCATAAAATTTGCCGGGGTGGACGCGGCTCGGCACCAGATAGTCGCGCGCGCCCTCCGGCGACGAGGCCGTGAGGATCGGCGTCTGATATTCGGTAAAGCCCTGCTCCACCATGCGGCGGCGGAGCGAGGCGATCACCTTCGACCGCAGCAGGATATTCGCGTGTAACCGCTCGCGGCGGAGGTCGAGGAAACGATATTTGAGGCGGATGTCCTCGGGATATTCCTGTTCGCCCGCAACGGGGAGCGGCAGCTCGGCCGCCGCCGATTGCACCGCCACCTCGCGCGCGCGGACTTCGACCTCCCCGGTCGGAAGATTGGCGTTCACCGTCTCGGCCGAACGCGCAACAACCTCGCCCGTGATCGTGACGACACTCTCGGCGCGGAGGCCATCGAGCGTCGCGAAGGTGGCGTCGCTCGAATCCGCGACGATCTGCGTCAATCCATAATGATCGCGCAGGTCGACGAAGAGCAGCCCGCCATGGTCGCGCTTGCGATGGACCCAGCCCGACAGGCGGACCGTCTGGCCGACGTCCTGGCTGCGAAGCTGGCCGCAATGATGGGTGCGATAGGCGTGCATTTCTTGGTCTTTCGAAGATTGGAGGCATCACATTTAAAGTGATTATGGCCGCGCCTAAGGCAGGGCCGGGCGGGATTTGTCAAGGCTTGTCCCTATGGACAGGTGAGCCCCAGGCCGTCGAGCACCGCGCTGCGGAACAGCGTCCGGTGTGCAGGATCGGGGAGCAGCCGGTCGCGCGCGCGGCACCAGCGGCGGAAATCCTCGCCATAATCGGCGGCGACGCGCGCGGCGTCGAGGTTGCAGCTTTTCCCCCAATGGCGCGTGAAAGCGACTCCCTCGGCATCGAGCCGGTCGACGACGCGCGCATAGGCCTCGGCCGTGCGGCGGCTGCGCGGTCCGTCGAAGTCGATCACCGCATTGTGCGCAAAACGCGCAGGGGCGAGCAACCCGCCAGCACGGCGCATGAAGCGCAGCGTCACGACCGTCGAGCCGCCATGGCGCGCGTACACCGCGCAGATCAGCTCGAACGCGCGCGCAAGGTCGGCGCGGTCGATCGTGACCGAAGCGTTGAACAGGTCGGCGAGCGGGCGGTGCGTGTCGAGTCCCTCCCCCCAGCTGCCATAGACGGGCGGATCATCCACGTCGGGGCCCGACGCATAGCCAAGCTTCATCGCATATTGCAGCAGCGCGCCGCGCGCCCAGGGATAATCGTTGAGCAGCCGCCCGAGCAGGCTGAGCGCGTCATAGCCAGCCCCGAGCTGTCCCGGCGTCGCGCGCGGATAATCGTCGCGCCACGGTTCGCGATACAGGAAACGCAGCATCGCCGGGCGCTTGAAAGGCTTATAGGGGTTGACGATCATCTGAACGAAATCGGGATCGCGATCGAGCGCATAGGCGGCCGAGAAGCGGCGAAAATCGCCCACCGCGAGCCAGGCGAGCGCAGCGCGATCGACCGTCCTCAGATTCTGGATCGGGCGGATGAGGAAGCGCGGCACGCTGTCGACGACCAGCGCGGTGACGATACCCAGCGCGCCGACGGGAAGCTGCGCCGCGGCAAAAAGCTCGTCGTCGCGAAGCGGCACCGATCCGGTCGCGGCGATGAACGCGTCGCTCATCACGCCCGCGGCGGGCTCGATCCAGAAAATGCCCGCCGGGGTCACGATCTGCAGGGCGCGGATATGGTCCTGAATACCGCCATGCGCGATCATCGAGCCATGCGTCCCCGTCGCGGCGGCACCGGCAAAGGTTTGTCCATTGCCCGCCCCGCTGGTCCACAGCGAGCGGCCCTGCGCCTCAAGCTTGTCGGACACCTCATCCACAAGCGCGCCCGCCTCGACCAGCATCAGCGCGGCCGCATCGAGGCCGGGCCGCACGTCGTCGGCGGCGATGCGGAAGCAGCGGTTGAAACGACGTGTGTGGAGCAGCCAGCTTTCGGAGGCGATATTGATGTTCGACGGGGACCATCCCGCGCCGAGCGGCCGTACGCGGCGTCCCGCGGCCGCCGCATCCGCCAGCCAGACCTGCACCGCGCGCGCAGCCGCCGCCAGCTCGTCGCGCCCGCGCGGCGCATCGCCCGCCCGCAGCGCAAAGCGCGTCGCAGCCTCGCAAGTGCCGGTGCCGTGATAGTTACGCCAACGGCCCTCGCTGCCCAATTGCACGATCGGCATCAGGCGTCCCCCAAGGGTTGAACCCCGGCGTGCGCGCGCCACGCGACGGTAACGGGACGCAAAAGGCCAAAGCTGGCAATCGACACGAGCATCTGCCGCCGCGTCGAAAAGACGCGCACGTCGGACAGGCCATGGTCGGATTCGGGGGCGATGAAGGGCTGTGCCGCGTGGGTGGCGAATCCCCAGCCCTTCAACGTCACGACCATCGAATCCTCGTCGAGCGGCCGCGGATTGGCGATCGACACGAAAACGTCCGACTGCCCGGCCATATATTGCCCGAACAGCAGCAGACACGCGAGCGCGGCCAGCGCCCAACCAAGCCACGTCATTGCCCCAAACCCCTTCGTTTTCCATTTGGCCGGTGTTCCGGCTCCGCGACCCGAAGAGCGACGATCAGGTATCCGGTAATTTTTCCTGCCCGTTGGTTCCAACTAGCTGTATAGGCGCGCTATGCAAGTCCATCCGTTGATCGATACCAACAGCGCGCTCATTGAATTCTGCGATCTGATCAAGGACAGCGATTTCATCGCTGTCGATACCGAATTCATGCGCGAAAACACCTTCTGGCCCGAGCTGTGCCTGATCCAGGTCGCCGACAGCGACCACGCCGCCGCGATCGATCCGATGGCGTCGGGCATCGACCTTAAACCCCTGCTCGACCTGCTTGTCGACAAGGAGGATATGCTGAAGGTCTTTCACGCGGGCGGGCAGGACGTCGAAATCATCTTCAACCTGACCGGCAAGACGCCGCACCCTATTTTCGACACGCAGATCGGGCAGATGGCACTCGGTCAGGCCGAACAGGTCGGCTATTCGAACCTGGTCGAAGCGTGGCTGGGCGTACAGCTCGACAAGGGCGCACGCTTCACCGACTGGAGCCGCCGCCCGCTCGACAAGCGGCAGATCGACTATGCGATCGGCGACGTCACGCACCTCGCCGAGATATTCCCGATGATGCTCGACAAGCTGGTCAAGACCGGACGCGGCCATTGGCTCGACGAGGAAATGGAAAAGCTCGCCGACCCCGCCAATTACAGTATCGATCCCGACAGGGCGTGGCAGCGGATCAAGATCCCGTCGCGCAAACCCGACGTGCTCGGCCGCCTCCGCGCGCTCGCCGCCTGGCGCGAGCGCGAGGCACGGACGAAAAACCTGCCGCGCGGCCGCATCGTCAAGGACGAAACGCTCGCCGACCTTGCGGCGCACCCGCCGAAGGATCAGGATGGTCTGGGCCGCGTCCGCGGCCTGTCGGCGACGTGGAAGGGCAATGACATCGGCGCACGGCTGATGGAAGCGCTGACGAATGCCAAGCCGCTCGGCAAGGACGATATGCCCGACCGTGCCCCGCGCGGGCCGGGCCTCGGCAAGGAAGGCGCGCTCGTCGCCGACCTCTTGAAACTGCTTCTGAAAATCCGCGCGCGCGAGCTCAATGTCGCCGCGCGGCTGATTGCGCGCAGCGACGATCTGGAGGCGCTGGCTGCCGGAACGCGCAAGGGCATCGCGATGATGGAAGGCTGGCGCTACGATGTGTTCGGCCACGCGGCGCTCGATCTGGTCGAGGGCCGGATGGGCTTCGCCGTAAAGAACGGCAAGCTGCTGATGAGCGAAATCGACGCGGCTGCCGCGGCTGCCGACGAAGGTTGAAGTCAGGGTCCTAAAGCAGCATCAGTTCGGGCTTGGCGCCCAACGCCTGCGCGAGCGAGCGCAGGCGGCGTTCCACCGATTCGCCGCCAAGGTGATGCCAGCCGGGATTGAGTCGAAGACACAGCCGGCCGTCGTCAAGCGCAATGCTGCTGGCCTTCAGCGGCGCTTCGACCCCTCCCGTCAGCCGCTGCGCGAGCCGGATCGCCAGCCCCCATTGCCGTGCGCGCGCCAGCCGTTCGGCACTGACCAGCGTACCCATCGCGGGAAAGTCACCGTCGGCCCCGCCGAACCCGGCGTGGAGCGCGCGGGCGAGCAGAATGCGCCCCGGAATATCGATCCCGCGCCAGTTGCCGTGCAGTCCGATCTCCATTCCGCGTTCGGCGCGGAAATCGGGGTTGGCCGACCATGCGACGTCACTGAGCAGGCTCGCGGCAAGACGGACGCGGCTGTCGGCGGCCGCTTCGCCGACAAAGAGCGGGGCGATCCATTCGGTGATCGCGCGGCCGTGCGGCGCAAAGCGCGCGAGGCGCCGCCCCTCGAACTCCGCCGCGACGATCAGCGGGTCCTGTGCGCGCGTCGCGGCGTCGAGCGCCTGGTAAAGCAGCCCCTCGCGCAGTCCAGACGACGAGACGGTCATTTCGGGCACGTCGATGATGTTGGCGAGCGCCGCCAGCAGAGCCGCCGCGTCGGGCAGGGTTGCGGCACGGTTCGACGCCATGCCAGGGATCGCGCGCAATTCGTCGAAACTCAGCCGCTTGGTCGCGCGCGCCAGCCGGCGCAGCGCGGTGCGCGGAAAGGTATGCTGGTCGAGCACTGCCAGCGGGTCGTTGGTCAGTTCCAGGTCGAGGCGCGACAGCGCGCGCCACGATCCGCCGACAAGATAGAGCGGCAGTCCCGCCATGCCCCCCGGCCAGCCCGCGTCACGCAGCATCTTGCGCACCGTGCGCTCGAACGCCTGCTGTCCGTCGCGGCGCAGCGCAGGCAGGCGCAGCACACCGAGCGGAAAGGAGGCGCGGCGGCCGACCGCGCCATCCGCAACCTCCGCGAGCTCGAGACTGCCGCCGCCAAGGTCGACGGCGATGCCGCGCGCTTCCGGGATGGCGGACAGGACGCCATAGCCCGCCGCTTCGGCCTCTTCCTCGCCCGACAGGAGGCGGATTGCGAGCCCCGCCTCTGCCGCAGCGGCGATAAAGGCGGGACCATTTGCGGCATCGCGCACAGCCGCAGTGGCGACGCAGACCAGATTCGTCACATCCATATGCTGCGCGAGCAGCGCATAACGGCGCAGCGCGGTCAGCCCGCGTTCGGCATCGGCCTCTGCAATCCGGCCGTCGATCGCCAGCCCGCGGCCGAGCCCCGCCGCGACCTTTTCGTTGAAGATCACCGCGGGCGCGCGCGCCGGCCCTTCATAGACAACGAGGCGGACCGAGTTGGAACCGATATCGATGACGGCGGAACGGTGGATTGTCTGTTTGGCGGATCGCAGCAAGGGCAAGCGCAACTTCTCAATCTTCGCGCAGATCATAGGCAAGCGTCGGAACGTCCTGCCGCTGATGAAGCGCCGTACCGCGGCCCGAAAGCGACGGATTGTTCATGAAATAATGGTGCAGGTTAAAGGGCTTGTCGCCCGGATCGACGCGCACCGAGGTGCCGTCGGGTTGCAGGATCCAGCTTTGTTCATTGTCGATCAGATTGGCGACGAGCACCTGATCGAGAATCTGGTCGTGGACGGTCGGGTTTTCGATCGGGATCATATATTCGACGCGGCGGTCGAAATTGCGCGGCATCCAGTCGGCGCTGCTGATGTAGAGCCGCGCGCCCCGATTGGGTAGCGGCGCGCCATTGGCAAAGGCCCAGACACGGCTGTGCTCGAGAAAGCGACCGACCACGGACTTGACGCGGATGGTGTCGGACAGGCCGCGAACACCCGGGCGCAGGCAGCAGATGCCGCGCACGATCAGTTCGATCGGTACACCCGCCGCGCTCGCTTCGTAAAGCTTGTCGATGATGTCGGGGTCGACGATGCTGTTCATCTTGGCCCAGACGCCCGACGGACGCCCGGCCTTTGCCGCGGCGATTTCAGCGTCGATCAGCTCGCAAAGATGCTGGCGCATATTGAGCGGCGACATGGTGATGAGGTCGAGCCGTTCGGGTTCGACATAGCCGGTGATATAGTTGAACAGCTGCGCCGCATCGCGCCCCGCGCGCGGATCGGCGGTGAAGAAGCTCAAATCGGTATATATGCGCGCGGTAACGGGGTGGTAGTTGCCGGTGCCGAAGTGGCAATAGGTCCGATACCCCTGCCCTTCGCGCCGGACGACCATCGAAATCTTGGCGTGCGTTTTCCATTCGATGAAGCCGTAGACGACCTGCACCCCGGCGCGTTCGAGCTGGTTCGCCCAGAGCAGATTCTGCTCTTCGTCGAAACGCGCCTTGAGTTCGACAACCGCCGTGACCGACTTGCCCGCCTCCGCCGCCTCGATCAGTGCGCGGATGACCGGCGACTGGTTGCCGGCGCGATAGAGCGTCTGCTTGATCGCGACGACGTCGGGATCGGCCGCCGCCTGCCGCAAAAAGGAAAGGACGACGTCGAAGCTTTCATAGGGGTGATGGACGACGATGTCCTTCGACCGGATCGCGGCGAAACAATCGCCCCCATGTTCGCGGATACGTTCGGGAAAACGAGGCGAATAGGCCGGGAATTTCAGGTCGGGGCGATCGACGTCAACGAGCGCCGACAGCGCCGCGAGCCCGATGAAACCGCCTATCTTGGCAACGATCGCCTCGTGCCCCTGAATATCGGCGTTCAGGACGGCAGCGATTTCGGCCGGCATGTCGGCCTCCAGCTCCATCAGGATCACGCGGCCGCGCCGGCGGCGGCGGATCGCGGTGCGGAACAGGCGCACCAGATCCTCGGCCTCTTCCTCCAGCTCGATGTCGCTGTCGCGGATGATGCGGAACACGCCCAATGACCGGATGACGAAGCCCGGAAACAGAAGGTCGCCGAACAATTCGATCAGATATTCGATCGGGACAAAGCCGCTCGCTTCCCCCGGTACCGGGACAAAACGCGGCAGCGACGCGGGAATCATCACCAATTCGCGCACCGTATCGCCGCTGGCCCGGCGCTGAAGGTCGAAGATGACGCCGAGTCCCCGGTTGGGAATGAAGGGAAAGGGATGCGCGGGATCGAGCGCTTGCGGCGTCAGAATCGGAAAAATCTGGTCGATGAAATATTGGCGCAGGCTGGCGCGCAACGCTTCCTTGTCCGACCCCGCGCCATGAACGACGATGCCCTGTTCGGCGAGCTGGCGATGGAGCCGCTGCCATTCGCTCTGCTGCTGATCGACAAGGCGGTGAACCTCGGCCTCGATCTCGGCCAGTTGCTGTCCCGGCGAGCGACCGTCGGCCGAGGGATCGTCGATGCCCTGAAGCTGCTGCCCTTTCAGTCCCGCGACGCGGACCATGAAAAATTCGTCGAGATTGCTTCCCGAAATCGACAGGAAACGCAGCCGTTCGAGCAGGGGATGCGCGGGATTGCGCGCTTCCTCCATCACCCGCCGGTTGAACGCGAGCCACGACAGTTCGCGGTTGAAAAAGCGTTCAGAGCCAAAGCTTGGCGGCGGCGGGGCGGCCACGGGGTCATTGTCGGCGCGAAGCGGCTGACCGGTCATCGACATGAAACATCCTGTCTTTCGAGCAAATCGGGATCGATGAGCCCCTGTGACAATAATGTTTCACGCGTAAGACGCAGGCCGATTCCTCCGCCCTTTTCCAGCGATGCCGCATCGAGTGCCGCCACGACACGGTGGATCATCGCATAGCTGCGTTCCATTCGCGGCACGATATAGGAGGCGACGCCCGGCGCCAAGGCCATGCCGCGCCGCGCGAAAAGCGCCTCGATCAGATCGCGCGCAAGGCAATCGTCAGGATCGCCGATCGTCAGCACCGGCACGGCCGCAAGGCGCGAGCGAAGGTCAGGCAAGGCCACGTTCCATTCAGCGGGCGGCGCGTCGGCGATGACGAGCAGCGGCGTGCCGCTGGCCTGCGCCGCGTTCCAGGCGTGAAACAGCTCCTCTTCGCTCACACTGCCGGGACCGTCGATGACCCGCCCGCCGGTGTCCGCCGCGAACAGGCGCCCCATCAGGCTGCGCCCCGAACCGCGCGGCCCGGTGAGCACGGCGGTGCGCACCGGCCAGGTCGAAACATGGCGCAGATAGCGCACGGCATCGGCATTGCTGGTGCCGACGATGAGCGGGCCGTCGTTCGCTCCGCCCGCGCTCCAGTCGAGCGGCAGGGCGATCTGGCCTGATCCGGCGCGCCTCATCAGCGGCTGATCCGGAGCTGGCCGCCGCCTTCCTGCACGGTGAAGCCACGCGCCGCGAGCGCCGCGCGCAGCGCCGACAGGTCGCCGCGGAAGGTCACGCGCATCACCGACGTCCCGCCGAGCGCGAGGCTGGTGGTCGACGCCGACTGCACCCCCGCCACGGCCGCCACGGCGCGTTCGGTCGCCGTGACCGATTCGACGTCAGGTGAACTATATTGGACGGTAAAGCTCTGCACCCCTGCGGGCGGCGTCACGGGGACGCTGCCGTCCACTTCTGCGGGCAGCGCATCGTCGTCGCCCGCCGCCGCTTCTTCGGGCAGGTCGTCACGCTCGATGGGCTTTTCGAGGACAAGATAGGTGTCGGTGCGCAGCACGCCCGATTCCAGCGCCTCGGTATAGATGCGGTCCATGCGCGCGACCGCTTTTTCCATCATGTCGGGCAGCGCCGCCGGGCTGGGGCCCGTCATGGCAAAGCTGGCGATATATTTGTTGTCTGGCCCGAACCGCGCGGTGAAATGGCCGCGAATCGGTCCGCCGGGATAGGCATATTCGATGCGCGCGATCGGGATCAGCACATCGGCGGCGCCATATTGGTCGAGGATGACGCGCCACCACACGCGGCCGCGCCGTCCGATCTGCCCCGAATTGAGCAGCAGCGTGTCGGCGCCGGTGCCCGCGGTGCGGACATAATCGATCGCGCTTTGTCCGGTATTATATTCGGCCCAGGCGCGCTGCCACGCGCTGCGCTGTTCGAACACCTGCTGGACGCCGTCGACCGAATAGACGGGGATGACGAGCAGCGGCGGCGAACGCAGCGTACGGCCACTGACACCCAGTATCTGTCCGGCGCGGACGCGGTCGAACTGAACGCCGAGCCGCGCGACGTAGCGGCGCGGCCCGATCTGTTCTTCCTCGACGACGATCGCGGTGACGATGCCATCGAGCACCGAATCGCCGAGCGCGGGCCCGTCGGTGCCGTTGAGGCGGCGATAGAGTTGCGCCCAGCCCTGCCGCTGCGCCTCTCGCCAACCTTTTGTGCGCGCATCGTCGGCGTTGTCGCCGGTCACGTCGACGCGGATGCCGCTCGCCAGAAAATCGCCGCTGGAATTGATCGGGGTGATGCCGCGATTGCCGCTCGCAATCTGTCCATCGACGATCCCTGCGAGTAAAATCGCGAAGAAAAAGCCGACGAGCGCCACCCAGCGCCAGTCGCGCGGGCGAATGGCATCAAGGGTCGGCCGGGGCGTGAAACGGGGAAAAGCAGCCGAAATCATATAGTATTTACGCTTCGTTCCCAATCTCACGACGACAAATCTTCTTTCGTCATTCCGGCGAAGACCGGAATCTCATCGCCGCATTTTGGCGCGATGTCGAGATCCCGACCTTCGCCGGGATGACGATTCAAGCATGCACTACGCCAAAGGCAATGTCGCCGACAAGGAAATCATGGCATTTCGTGGCCAGAGTCGTTAGTCGCGCTGGCCATGGATTCCAAGCACAACTCACCCGCCTCTTACACTTATGCCGAGGCCGGCGTATCGATCGAGACCGGCAATGCGCTGGTCCGTGCCATCGCCCCGCTCGCCCGCGCGACACGCCGCCCCGGCGCCGACGCCGACCTTGGCGGATTTGGCGGCTTTTTCGATCTGAAAGCCGCGGGGTTCGACGATCCCCTGCTCGTCGCGGCGAACGACGGGGTCGGCACCAAGCTGAAACTTGCGATCGAATCGGGCAAGCATGAGGGCGTCGGTATCGACCTTGTCGCGATGTGCGCGAACGACCTGATCGTACAGGGCGCCGAGCCGCTGTTTTTCCTTGATTATTATGCGACGGGCAAGCTCGACAACGATGTCGCCACGGCGGTCGTCGCCAGCATCGCCGAAGGGTGCAAGCAGGCCGGATGTGCGCTGATCGGCGGCGAGACCGCCGAAATGCCCGGCATGTATTCCGACGGCGACTATGATCTCGCGGGTTTTTGCGTCGGCGCGGTCGAGCGCGACCAGGTGCTGACCGCCGACAAGGTCGCGGCGGGCGACGTGATCCTGGGCCTCGCCTCGTCGGGTGTGCATTCGAACGGTTTTTCGCTCGTCCGCCGCCTCGCCGCCGACAAGGGGTGGAAGCTCGACCGCCCTGCGCTGTTCGACCAGAATATATTGCTGATCGACGCGTTGATGGCGCCGACGCGCATCTATGTAAAAAGCCTGCTCCCGCTGGTGAAGACGGGCAAGGTTCACGCGCTCGCACATATCACCGGCGGCGGCCTGCTCGAAAATATCCCGCGCGTGCTGCCCAAGGCGCTGCACGCGCACATCGACGCCGATGCGTGGGAGCAGCCGCCCCTGATGGCGTTTCTGCAGGCGCAGGGCAATATCGAGCCCGAGGAAATGGCGCGCACCTTCAACTGCGGGATCGGCATGGCGGTGGTCGTCGCCGAAGGCGATGTCGACCATGTTACAGCGGCGCTGGAAGCCGCGGGCGAAACGGTATTCCGCATCGGCCATATTGCCGCGGGCGAAAAGGGCTGCACCGTGACGGGCAGCGCCGAGACGTGGAGCGCGATGGGCGCATGGAGCGCCACGCATAATGGCTAAGGCCGTAAAGTCCCCCTCCCGCTCGCGGGCGGGGTGGGGTGAGCGCCTGTTTCGACGCCCTGCTCTTCGACATGCCCTCCCCCGACCCCTCCCACAAGCCGGAGGGGAGAAGTGAAGGCCAAGGTCGCCGTCCTGATCTCCGGCGCCGGCACCAATATGGCGGCGCTGCTCTATGCCGCAAAGGCTGCCGATTGCCCCTATGAACTGGTCCTCGTCGCCAGCAACGACCCCGCCGCACCGGGGCTGAAGATTGCTGAGGCCGAGGGAATCGCAACCTGGGCGCACCCGCACAAGGGGCTGACACGCGCCGCCTTCGACGCGCTGGTCGACGAACAATTGCGCAGCGCGAACGCCGAATATGTCGCGCTTGCGGGTTATATGCGGATATTGTCCGACGATTTCGTGGAACGCTGGGAAGGCCGGATGCTCAACATACATCCCAGCCTGCTGCCCCTGTACAAGGGGCTCGAAACCCATCAGCGCGCGATCGACGCGGGCGACAAATTCGGGGGGTGCAGCGTGCATGTCGTGACCCCGGCGCTCGACGACGGCCCGGTGCTGGCACAAACCCCGGTCGCGATCGTCGCGGGCGATACCGCGGCATCGCTGGCCGAGCGGGTCCGCTTTGCCGAACATCAGCTTTACCCCGCCGCGCTGGCCGCCTTTGTAATGCGCGAACGCTCGCCCGGCTATCTGCGTGGGCGCGTGCGCAAACTGGCGCTGGCGCTGCCCGAAAGCGACGAGGTGACGTCGCACGGCATGCCCTGTTTCGGTATCGTGAAGGGCAAGAAATTTGCCTATTTCACCGAGGATCATCACGGCGACGGCAAGACCGCGCTGCTGGTGAAGATCAGCGGCGCCGACGAGCAGGCGCAGCTCATCGAACTCGACCCCGACCGTTATTACCGGCCCGCCTATTTCGGCGACGGCTGGATCGGCATCCGCCTCGACCTCGGCGACACCGACTGGGATGCCATCGCCGAATGGCTGCGCAAGAGCTGGCTGTCGATCGCGCCGAAGAAGCTGGCGGGGCTGATGGCCGTGGCGGAGGAATTCTGACAAAAAAGGCCGCCGGATCGCTCCGGCGGCCTCTTTGTTTCGGTTATGCCGACAGGCTCAGCCGACGATCTCTTCAGGCTTGAAGAAATAGGCGATTTCGATCGCCGCATTTTCGTCGCTGTCCGAACCGTGGACCGAATTGGCTTCGATGCTTTCGGCGTGCGTCTTGCGGATCGTGCCTTCGGCGGCATCGGCGGGGTTGGTCGCACCCATGACGTCGCGGTTGCGCTTCACGGCGTCTTCACCCTCGAGTACCTGAACGACGACGGGGCCCGAGATCATAAATTCGACCAGTTCGCCGAAGAAGGGGCGTTCCTTGTGAACCGCATAAAAGCCCTCGGCCTGTTCGCGGGTCATGTGGATGCGCTTCGACGCGACGACGCGGAGGCCGGCGTCTTCGAGCATCTTGGTGACCGCGCCGGTCAGGTTGCGGCGGGTGGCGTCGGGTTTGATGATCGAGAAAGTGCGTGTAACCGCCATGGGAAAGCTCCTGCGTATCTGTGTTATATGGTGCGCGCGCCTCTAGACGCGCTTTTGCCGTATCGCAAGGATAGAGCGGCGAAGGCCTAAGGCCCTTCGGACCAGCGGCCCGATTCATCCTGTTTCCAGAAGCGGTTGTCGACATCCTCCTGCGCCGCGAGCCGGCGCCAGGTGGCGCGCGCATCGTCGATGCGGCTGTTGTCGAACAGCAGAAAAACGCGTTCGAATCCCAGCGCCTCTTCGCGCCATTCGCCATCGGCGAGCGCGAGGTGCGTGGCGCCGTTGGGCGGCGAGACGTCGAGCGTGCCGGCAATCAGGATCGGTTCGATCGCCTCGTCGGGGGTTCCCGCATGGCCGTGCGGCAGGAAGCTCGCGGGCTGAAGCGTCCAGAGCGCGGCGTCGATCGCCTGGCGCTGCATCGCCGCGGCGGCGACTACCAACAGGCGGTCGCCGTTCGCCAATATGCGGGCTGCAAGCGCGGGAAGCACGCGTTCGGCGGGGTCGCGGGTCAGCCGGTAGAAATCGACGCGCGCCACGCTCCCTGCCCCGCCCGCCTTCAGCCCTCGTGCGTCGCCGCGATATAGCGGTCGAGCAGGCGCACACCGTAACCGGTCGCGCCCTTGGCATAGACCGGACCATCCTTGTCGGCCCACGCCATGCCCGCAATGTCCAGATGCGCCCAGGCGACGCCATCCTCGACAAAGCGTTTCAGAAACTGCGCCGCGGTGATCGACCCGCCTTCGCGGGGGCCGATGTTCTTCATGTCGGCGATCGGACTGTCGATCAGCTTGTCGTAAGCGGGCGACAGCGGGAAGCGCCACAATTTATTGTTCGACGCCTCTCCGGCGGCGAGCAGGTCGGCGGCAAGCGCGTCGTCGTTGGCGAAGATGCCCGCATATTCATGGCCGAGCGAAATCACCATCGCGCCGGTCAGCGTCGCGAGGTCAACGATCACCTTGGGATCATAGGCTTTTTGCGCCCAAGTGATCGCGTCGCAGAGGACGAGGCGGCCCTCGGCGTCGGTGTTGAGCACCTCAACGGTCTGTCCCGACATGGTGGAAACAATGTCGCCAGGGCGCATCGCATTGCCGTCGGGCATATTTTCGACGAGCCCGACGACGCCGACGACATTCGCCTTCGCCTTTCGGCCCGCAATCGCCTTGATTGCGCCCGCGACCGCGCCCGCGCCGCCCATGTCCCATTTCATCATGTCCATGCCCGGCCCCGGCTTCAGGCTGATCCCGCCGGTGTCAAAGGTCACGCCCTTGCCGATAAAGACGACGGGGGCATCGCCCGGATTGCCGCCGTTCCAGCGCATCGCAAGCAGCCGCGGCGGACGGGTGGAACCCTGCGCGACGCCCAACAGCGCACCCATGCCGAGCGCCTTCATCTGGCGTTCGTCGAGCACTTCGAGTTCGACGCCGAGGTCGGCCAGATGCTGGCAGCGTTCGACGAAGCTTTCGGGATAGAGGATGTTCGGCGGTTCGGCGACGAGCGTTTGGGTCAGCGCAACCCCCTCGGCAATCGCTTCGTTCGCCGCCCAGCGCGCCGAAAGGTCGCCGTGCGGCGAGGCGATCGTCACGACACGAAGGCTGGGTTTCGACTTGTCGGCCAGGCGCGTACGATAGGTGTCGAGGCGCCAGTTCCGGAGGCGCGCGCCCATCGCAAAGGCAAGCACATCGTCGGCATCGCTCTGCCCCGCGCTCGCAAAGTCGACATGAACCTGCGCAGCGCCGCTCGTCTGGAGCCTTGCCGTCAGCGCCGCGCCGCCGCGTTCGAGATCCTGCTCCGACCCTTCGCCGATACCGACGAGCAGCAGGCGTTTCGCCTGTTCGCCGTCGATCGCCGCGGTCTCGGCGATCGTGCCCGCCGCGCCGTCGAAGCGCGCCTGGGCCGCCGCAGCGCCAAGCAGCGCGCCGAGCGCATCGGCCCCGCCCTTGCGGACCGGGAATGCGACGACGTCGGCAGACGCATCGATTTGCGCGACAAACTGAATGTCCATGCCTTAACTTTCTTATGCGATGATTGATTGGAACGTGGCGGACCGATAGGGGTTTCGCCTGCGAGTTGCAAAAACAAAGCGGCCGGTCCAATCCGGTGCGCATCGATCAGGGTCTGGAACAAAGGGATTTAATGAGCTGGGCTTTGTTCCATCGGCCGCCGTCCGCTCAGCGGTTCTGGCTTGCAACGGCAAGCGGCCTTGCCTTGTCCGCGAGTCCCGTGCTCGCCCAGGACGAGGCGCGCGCCCGCCCTGCGCAGACAGTCTCCGGCGAACCCGACCTGCAAACGCCCGACATCCCCCCTGCCCCGTCCGACGTTCCCGCCACCACGGATGAACAGCAGATCGGTTTCGCTGCCGACAACCTCCATTACGATGGCGACGCCGATATCGTCACAGCCGAAGGCAATGTGCAGATGAACCGCGACGCGATCGAGATGCGCGCGGACAAGGTCATATGGAATCGCACGACCGGACAGGTCATGGCCGAAGGCAATGTGATGATCCGCAATCCCGAAGGCGACACCGCCTATGGTGAGCGGATCGAGCTGACCGACAGCCTGCGCGACGGGGTGATCGATAATCTGCTCGTCGTGCTCGACAACGGCGCGCGCCTCGCCGCGGTAAAGGGCACGCGTTTCGACAATGGCAATATCGAGCTGGAAAACGCCGCCTACACGCCGTGTCCGGTCGAGGACGAGGCGGGTTGCCCCAAAAATCCCAGCTGGCAGATCCGCGCGGTCAAGGTGATGTACGACCGGGCGAAGAACAAGGTCCGCTACAAGGGCGCGCGCGTCGAGATTTTCGGCCTGCCGCTGATTCCGTTGCCGGGGCTGAGCCATCCCGCGAATCGCGAGGCGGGAAGCGGCATCCTTGTGCCCGAAATCCGCCTCGACCGCAGCAACGGGTTCGAGATTGCGGTGCCTTATTATCTCCGCCTCGCGCCCGACCGCGACGTCACGATCACCCCGCACCTCTACACCAACGCCGCGCCGATGCTGGAGGGCGAGTTTCGCGCGCTCACCGACATCGGGTCGTTCCGTGTCAACGGCTACGCTACCTATGGCTCGCTCGTTCCGCTGATCGGCGAGGATCCGGACCGCCAGAAGCGGTTTCGCGGCTATCTGGAAAGCGCGGGCCGGTTCCAGTTCGATCCGCGCTGGAGCCTCAGCTATTCAGGGCGGATCGCGACCGATCGCACCTTCATGCGCCGCTACGACATCAGCCGCGACGACCGGCTGCGCTCGACCTTCGAGCTCGAACGGATCGGGGGCAACTCCTATCTGTCGATTGCGGGATGGGCGACGCAGACGCTGCGCCGCAACGACGAACAGGGCCAGCAACCGATCGCGCTGCCCATCATCGATTATAGGCAGCGGCTCGACGATCCGATCTTTGGCGGGCAGTTCGAGCTTCAGCTCAACACACTCGCGATCGGACGTACCGCGGGGCAGGATACGCAGCGCGCCTTTGCCGGGGCGCAGTGGAATCTGCGCGGGCTGACCGCGCTGGGTCAGGAAGTCGTCCTGACCGCCCTGGTGCGCGGCGACGTTTATCACAGCGATGAAAATCTGCTGACCGCCATTCCCGGCTATCGCGGCAAGTCGGGGTGGCAGGCGCGCGGCGTCGCGGCGGTCGCCGCCGACATGCGCTGGCCCTTCATCGGCGAATTTGCGGGCGGGACGCAAACGCTGACCCCGCGCGTCCAGCTCGTCGCGACGCCGCCGATCAAGAATTTGGACATTCCGAACGAGGATTCGCGCGCCTTCGAGCTTGAAGACAGCAATATTTTCGCGATCAACCGGTTCAACGGCCACGACCGGTTCGAGGATGGCGCCCGCATCACCTATGGCGTGGAATGGAATTACAGTCGGCCGGGATTCAATATCAACAGCATAGTCGGGCAAAGCTATCGTCTGACCGACAAGCCCAGCCTGTTTCCCGACGGCACCGGGCTGACCGACCGCACGTCGGACATCGTTGGGCGGACGACGATCGCCTACAAGGATTTCCTGCGCCTGACGCACCGCTTCCGGCTCGACAAGGATAATCTGGCGGTGCGCCGCAACGAGTTCGACGCGACGATCGGCAATCGGTCGACCTATGCCGTGCTCGGCTATTCGCGGCTCAACCGCGACATATTGCTGCTCGGCGAGGATTTGCAGGACCGCGAGGAAGTGCGCGCGGGCGGGCGCGTCGCCGTGGCGCGCAATTGGTCGATCTTCGGATCGGCGATCGTCGACCTGACCAGCCGCAGCGACGATCCGCTGGCGCAGGCCGACGGCTTCGAACCGATCCGCCACCGGCTTGGCATCGCCTATGACGACGAATGCCTGTCGATCGCGCTCACCTGGCGGCGCGACTATGCCGACACCGGCGACGCGCGGCGCGGCAATAGCTTCTCGTTCCGCGTGGCCTTCCGCAACCTGGGCTTCTAGGGCCAACATCCGAACTCAGTTCCCATCGTGTCGATGGCCCCCATGAACGGGCCATCGAACGCGGCATGTACTGCGCCCGGCCGGGCGCGGGACGAGGGAGAATTTTCCCTTACATCACAACGTCAAATCTATACCATTGGGTATTGGTATCGGCATCCGACTCCCATGGTTCAACCATAAACGAGGGAAGAAGTGCAGTGAAGAGTCCCTTTACCACTGCGAATTTGCGCAACTTCATTGCGACGCTGGCGCTGCTCATCGCTTTCATCTTTGCGATCGATTCCGGCGATGCGCACGCCCAGACTTTTCCCTGTTCCGGTCCAGGCCCCGGCGTTGTGGTCGTTGGCGAACATCGCGCCGGGCCCCGCGCGCCGCCTACGCCGATCTGCCAGCGCACCGACCAGAGCGGCGCGTCGACTGCGCCGAGCGGGTCGGGCGACGACTTTTCTGCCGTGGCCTGGCACGACGATGCCAACGATGTATGGGCGTCGGCACGACATAATAGTTCCGGCGGGGCGCATATCGACGCCTTCACCGCTTGCCGGGATGTCATGGGCGACGGCTGCAAGACCATGCGGCAGGTCAATGGCTATATCATGGTGTCGCGAGACCAATATGGTGACCTGTTCATCGTGAGCGACGGCCGCAAAAAGGAAGCGCGTCGCAGAATGGCCGAATCATGCGCCAAGGCGCGTATACGCTGCAGCGAGATCGGGATGTTCCGGAGCAGCGACACTTATGAGGATTTCAACCCACAGGCGATCCTCAACCGGCGCCACCCCAGAGATTTGAGGAACGTCCGGCGCAGCTACGCTGCTGCCGTGCGGGATACCGATCGCAATGAGGGCTTTTTGGCCACAGGTTATCGGACATTGGAAGAGGCGAAGGCGGCCGCGCTGGCGGCGTGCCGTAATGCCGAGCCGGGCGATGACGACTGCCGGATGCGCAACTGGAGTGGCAGCAAGGTCATGGTCCTTTATTCCGATCAAACGGGGCAGACCTATTTTGAAACGGACTTTTCGCCCCAAGCCGCTGCGGAGGCCTTGCACGGCTTCTGCAAGCAAGAGCAGCTCGGCGCGTGCCGGATCGAACGGTCGTTCGACGTCGGCGTGCGAGGGCTTCATCGCTACCAGACCAGGATAGAGCGCTGATCGAAGAGGATAGCTGGATACCGACCCCAGAACGCATTCTCGGGCAGGCTCGCCAGCCGAAGTTCAGGGGCCGGAATGATGGGAATGATGGGAATGTTGAGGCGGATCAGCGGATGGTTCGGGCGCCTCTGGAGCGGGACCGCATCAGGGGCGGTCACGCCCGAGCGGCTGGCCCACATGCTGGCTTTTGCAAAGGCGAACAATGCCGTCGGGCAGGGCCGAAGCGGCATCGGCGGTTTCAAGGGAATCGGCGAAAATATCGGCTTTCAGGCCGACCCGTGCGACATCGATTTCCGACAGGCGCACGGCCGCTATCGCCGTGACCTGGTCGTCCATAGCCATGCGCATGTCCAATGGGCCCACAAGCCGATCTATGCCGCCGTGGGCCTGGTTGACGGAGCCGTGCAATATCGCTTCGGCGCCGATGACGAGATGACTTGGTGGGCAAGTCCCGTGACCCGGAACCCCGTTCATATCGCCCAGATCGAACGGATGTTTGACGCTTGGTACGAGTATTTGGGACTTCCGGGCGCGCTCGACAAGTTCGCCGCCCCGCCGGCTCATGAGCCTGTCGATCGATCCGACAAGATGGCTTTGATCCGTCGCTATCTCGACGATGGCGATCGCCATTTCCTGCACGACGTTCTCGGTGCGTCCGATGCCGACGACATCATCCTGTGGGTCGATTGGCGGGAAGACGAAGTCGATATCGTCACCATGTGCGAGGGCATCTTGCGGACCGGTGCGCTATCCGCCTGCTATCGGCCCAACGACATATCGGCCGACCTGGAGATTGCCTATCGCGGCAAGATGTCGATTGTGCGCTACCCCGACGGCGTGGCGGACCGCGATACGACATTGCTCGCACTCAACGCGGCGCTCGCGCCCGATTTCGAGATTCGCTATTGCGTGGACAGCGACGGGAGCGATACGGCCGCTCTGCTCCCGCTTCGCGGCGAGCAATGGGCGATACTGGAAGCCGACGCGCCGGAACAGGTCGGACGATTGTTCCGCCCCTTGTCCATCGAAAGCCCCCTATTTACCTGATCGCGAGCCGCCACCCCCAAATTGCCGCCGCGCTGCCCGTCACCCCACGGCCCGGTCGCGCCCTTCCCAATAGGGTGCGCGCAATTCGCGGCGAAGCACCTTGCCCGACGGGTTGCGTGGGAGGGCGTCGATGAACTCGATGCTTTTCGGAACCTTGTAGGCCGCGATCCGGTCGCGCGCCCAGGCGATCACGGCGGCGGGATCCGGCGTCGCGCCCGCGGCGGCGACGATCAGCGCCTTCACGCCCTCGCCCCATTTGTCGTCGGGGACGCCGATCACCGCGACATCGGCGACGCCGGGACAGCCCATGATCGCGCTTTCGACCTCGGCCGGATAGACATTCTCGCCGCCCGACACGATCATGTCCTTGATCCGGTCGTGGACATAATAAAAGCCGTCGGCATCGCGATAGCCGACGTCGCCGGTGTGGAGCCAGCCGCCCGCGAGCGTCTCCTCGGTTGCCTTGTCCCGGTTCCAATAGCCCTTCATCACGATGCCGCCGCGGATCGCGATCTCGCCGATCTCGCCATCGCCGAGCGCGCGCCCCTCGCCATCGAGGATCGCCATGTCGACCCCCGGCCAGGGCTGACCGCAAGAGGTAAGCTTGCCCGGCAGGTCGTGTGCGGCGGGCGACAGGTAGGAGCCGCCACCGGCCGATTCGGTCATGCCATAGAATTGCACGAAATCGCAGCCGAAGGTCGCCCGCGCGCGGCGCAGCACATCCTCGGCGATCGGCGAGGCGCCGTAAGCGATGGATTTGAGCTGGGGAAAGCCCCCCGCATCCGCATCCGGCTGAAGCAGCATCATCTGGATCATCGCGGGCGCAAGAAAGGCGTGTGCCACGTCCTCGTCGCGCATCATGCGCACCGCGTCAGCCGCGGCGAAATCCTTGACGAGCACCAGCCGCCCGCCCTGCGCCAGCCCCGAAAAGCTGACATTGGTGCCCGCGACGTGGAACAGCGGCATGACGATCATCACCGTCTCGTCCTCGCCATAGGCAAAGCCGTCGACCTCGCTCGCGGCTTCGAGGAAGGTGCGATAATTGGCGTTGGTGAGCACGACGCCCTTCGGCCGCCCGGTGGTGCCGCTCGTATAGAGCTGGAGCACATCGTCGCTGAGCTGCGGGACGCCGGCGGGCGGCGTGTCCGTCGCCCCCGCCAGCCAGCTTTCGAGCGGCTCGAACGCCGGATGCGCGCCATAAAGAGCAATCAGCCGCGGCGGTTCGGCAAGACCCTCTATGGCCGCGAGCGCGCTGTCGAAGAAATCCTCGCCGACGAACAGCAGCTTTGGCGCGGCGTCGCCCAGGATGAAGCCGATCTCGGCGGGAGCGAGGCGGCAGTTGATCGGCGCGAAACAGGCGCGCGCGCGCGCCGTTCCAAAGAAGAGCGGATACCAGCTGTCATGGTTCTTGGTGAGCGCCGATATGCGGTCGCCCGGCGCGACGCCGGCGGCGATCAAGGCATGGGCGACGCGGTTCGATGCCGCATCGAGCGCGGCGAAGCTCGTTTCCCGGTCGCCGAACTTCACCGCCGTCGCCTGCCCCCGCACGCGCGCCTGCGCCGCCGGGATGTCCGCCAGGGTCCGGATCGCCTCCAGATCGATCATTTTACTCTCCCACGCTCGTTTCGACTTGAATTAGATAGAATACTAAGCAAATGTTTGACCAGCCCGAAAATGAGAGGATTGGCCCTTGTTCGACCACCCCATATTGCCGACGACGATCGTTGGAAGCTACCCACAACCCGATTGGCTGATCGATCGCGAGCGACTGAAAGCCAGCCTGCCGCCGCGCGTGCGCGCGGAGACGCTGTGGCGTATCCCCGAACCCTGGCTTGCCGAGGCGCAGGAGGCCGCGACGCTGATGGCGATCCGCGATCAGGAAGAGCTGGGGATCGACATCGTCGGCGATGGCGAGATGCGGCGCGAAAGCTATTCGAACCGGCTGGCGACCGCCTTGTCGGGGATCGATACGGAAAAGCACGGCACGGCGATCGACCGCACCGGCAACGCCAATCCGGTGCCGCTCGTCTCCGGCCCGATCCGCCGCGCCCGCCCCATCGAGGCGCAGGATGCTGCCTTCCTCCGCCGCCATTCGACCCGGCCGGTGAAGCTTACCCTGCCCGGCCCTTTCACAATGACGCAGCAGGCCGAAAACGGCTATTATCCCGACGCCCGCGCGCTCGCGATGGACTATGCCGACGCGGTCAATGCCGAGGTGAAGGATCTGTTCGCGGCCGGGGTCGATGTCGTCCAGCTCGACGAACCCTATTTGCAGGCGCGCGCCGGCGAAGCGCAATCCTATGCGATCGAGGCGATCAACCGCGCGCTCGACGGCGTTGGCGGCACGACCGCGCTCCACATCTGCTTCGGCTATGCGATGGTGCACCATGGCGCGGGCGCAACGGGGCCGAAGCCCAAGGCTTATGACTTCCTTGCCGAGCTCGAAGCATCGGCGATCGACGTCATCTCGATCGAGGCGGCGCAACCGGGACTCGACCCCGCGATCCTTGCCGAACTGCCGACCAAAACCATCATGTACGGCGTGCTCGACCTGTCGATTCCGGAGGTCGAGACGCCCGAAGTCGTCGCCGGCCGTATTCGCGAGGCGCTCCGTTACGTCGATGCCGAGCGGCTGTGGATCGCGCCCGATTGCGGGATGAAATACCACAGCCGCGCGCATAGCCAGGCGAAGCTGAAGGCGATGGTGGACGGGACCGCGCTGGTGCGGGCGGAGTTAACCTGACCACGTCATCCCGGCGAAGGGTGTTCAGAGGCACGTGACTCTGAAACACGATCTCACCGTCGAGATCCCGGCCTTCGCCGGGATGACGACCTACTTATGCGTCGATAAACTCGCTCAGCAAGGGCACCACCACCTCCGGTGCCTCAACCGTCGGCAGGTGCCCCGCGCCCGCGATCACCTCGAGCCGGGCCTCTGGGATCGCCTCCAAAATCTCGTCATGGTGCGCGCGGCTGGTGATCCCATCCTTCTCGCCCCAGATCAGCAGGGTCGGCACGGCGATCTCGCCCAGCCGCGGGCGGCTGTCGATACGCGCCATGATCGCGCGCTGCTGCGCCAGGAAGGTGTCGGCGCCGGTTTCCGCCGCCATCTGCCGCGCGATGCCGAGCAGGCGCGCGTCGCCGCGCTTTTCTTCGGGGAAAAGGATGGGGATACGTTCTTCGACGACCTGATCGAAATTACCGCTTTCGACGAGATCGATATAGCCCTGCCGCCGCGCGGTCTGCGCGGGTCCGTCGGCCGAGGCGAGCGTCGAAATGAGCCCAAGTTTCGCGACCCGCTCGGGCGCGCGGCGCATCACCTCGAACGCCACGAAACCGCCCATCGCATGTGCGATCAGAACGAATTTCGGCGGGGCGTTGTCGAGCAGCCGCTGCGCGAAACCCGCAATCGTGTCGTCGCTGCGATTGTCGGCAAGGATCACGTCGCGGTCCGCCCATGCATCAAGGAGCGGCTGCCAGACAGCGTCGGTCAAAAGCTGACCGGTAATCAGAACGATGGGAAGAGTCATGGGTTCAATCCTGAAGCATCGTCATTGCGAGGAGCCGAAGGCGACGCGGCAATCCAGAGACTGCGTAAACCGCCCTGAATTGCCCCCCCCCCCCCGGCTTTCGCCGGGGTCGCAATGACGAGTTGTTTCATACGACTTGGTGCAACAGCGCCTCGCCGGCAGCGAGGCGGCGGCAATTTTCCTGTGCGACCGTTAGGCTGCGCACGAGCGTTTCGGGGGTGAGCCAGGCGATATGCGGCGCGAGCACGGCATTGGGCAGGCCGAGCAGCGGATTGCCGCGCGGCAGCGGTTCCTCCGCAAAAACGTCGAGCCCCGCGCCGCGCAAATGCCCCGATCCCAGGGCATCAACGAGCTTCGCCTGATCGATCAGCTCGCCGCGCGCGGTGTTCACCAGCACCGCGCCCTTCTTCATTGCGAAGGGATCGACGCTGCCGCGCGTCTCGTCGGTCAGAGGGATATGCAGCGAGACAATATCGCTTTCGGCAAGCAGGCGGTCCAGCGGCAGAAATTCATAGGGAGCGTCGCGCGCGCTCCGCGCCGTGTAGACGACATCGGCCCCCAGCGCTGCGAGCACCGGTGCGAGCCGCTGCGCCGAGCTGCCGAACCCGACGAGGCCCACCCTGCGCCCGGCAATCTCCCCCACGCTGTCGAGTTCGGACGGATCGGCGGTCCAGCCCTCACCCGCGCGGGTACGCGAATCAAAGAAACAGGTGCGCCGCAGCACCGCCATCATCAGCGACAGCGCCATTTCGGCGACCGCCTGGCTGTTGGTGCCGGGCATGTTGCACACGGCAACGCGATGGTCGCGGGCTGCGTCGAGCGCGATGGTGTTGACGCCGACGCCGAGCTTCTGGATCAGCTTGAGGTTGGGCGCCGAGGCGATGAAGTCCGCCGTCACCGGGGTGAGCACATGGAGCAGCGCGGTGATGTCGCCCGCCACCTCGTCGAGCGGCGCGGCCTCGTCGACATGAACGACGACGCCCGGCCCGAAGATCGCATCGACCGCCGCGCGGAAACCGGGGCTGGGGCGGGCATGAAGGACGATCATGCCGCCACCCGCCCGATGGGAGCGGCAAAGGCCGAGAAGCCGGCAAATTCGGCGTCGCGTCCCATGGCCTCCTCGATCCGCAGCATCTCGTTCCATTTGGCCATGCGTTCGGAGCGGGTGAAGCTGCCGACCTTCAATTGCCCGGCGTTCCAACCAGTCGCCAGATGCGCGATGGTGACATCTTCGCTCTCGCCCGAACGCGCCGAAACGATGGCGCCCCATCCGCGCGCCACCGCGGCGTCGAGCGCGGCCTTGGCCTCGGTGACGGTGCCGACCTGATTGACCTTGATCAGCGCGGCGTTGCACACCGCCGCTTCGCCCGCGCGTTCGACGCGCGCGGCATTGGTGACGAGCACATCGTCGCCGATGGTCTGCACCCGATCGCCGATGCGGGCCGTCACCGCCGCCATCGTCGTCCAGTCGTCCTGTCCCGCCGGATCCTCGATCGACAGGATCGGATAGCGGCCCGCCCATTCGACAATGCGCGCGGCCATGGCTTCGCCCGACAGCCGCCCCTTGTCGAGCGCGAGACTATATCCGTCGGCGTCGCCCAGTTCGTTCGCGGCGATGTCGAGCGAAATGAACACATCCTCGCCGGCGCGATGCCCGCTCGCCTCGATCGCCCGGGTCAGCGTGTCGAGCGCATCCTCGTTCGAGGCGAAATTCGGCCACCAGCCGCCTTCATCGGCGACGCCCGACAAGGGCCCCTTCGCTTCCATGAGCTTTCCAGCCGCGCGATAGACATCGTCCGTGATCTCGAGCGCGCGGCGAAAGCTGCCTGCATTGGGACACATGACCATGAAATCCTGTACGTCGGTGCGCCGCCCCGCATGCGCTCCCCCACCGAAAATCTGAATCTCGGGGAGCGGAATGCGGACCTTCGCGTCGCCCGAAAGATAGCGCCACAGCGGCGCGCGCGCATCCGCCGCGGCGGCGTGGAGCACCGCCATCGACACGGCGACGATGGCATTCGCGCCGAGCCGCCCCTTGTTCGCCGTACCGTCGAGATCGCAGAGCGCCGCATCGACCGCCGCTTGGTCGCGCGCGTCCATCCCGGCGATTGCGCCTGCGATTTCAGCGCCGATCCCTGCCACCGCGCGATGGACGCCAAAACCGCCGAACGCCGTACCGCCATCGCGCAGGTCGATCGCTTCGTGCGCGCCGCGGGACGCCCCCGCGGGTGCAATGGCGCGGCCGACAGCGCCCGATTCGAGCACGACCTCGGCCTCGACGGTCGGCCGACCGCGCGAGTCCCAGAGCTGGCGGCCGGTAACGGAGGCAATACGCGAAGTCATGGACAGGTCCTTTTCCAGTTGGCGGCGAGCGCGTCGATCGATTGCGGCGCCAGGATCGATGCGCGCGCCTGATCACGCACGATGCGCTTGTGTTCGGGGTCGGTGAGGTAGGGCGCGGGCGACTTGCCCTCGACGCGCGCGAGGAGCAGCGCCGCGGTCAGCTTGCCTGCGCGGAGCAGCAGGCCCTCGCGATCCTCCCAGTCGATACCGGCTTGATAGGCGGCGATGAGAGCGCCGGCGGCTGCGTTCAGCCGCGCGTCGCCCGACCACACCGCCTTCAACAGCAGGTGCGTGACACAAAAAGCAAGGTCGAACGCCGGATCGCCATAAACCGCGCATTCGGCATCGAGGAAAACCGGCCCGTCGGCGCTGACCAGAATATTCTTGGGGCTGACGTCGCCGTGGACGAGCGCGATCTTGCGCCCCGCCAGGTCGCCCGCGAGCGCGGTCAGCGCGGGCGCCAATGCTGCATCATGCTGCGCAACATAAAGGATGAAGGGATCGACGCGCAGCGCGCGGAACATCGCGTCGTTGGCGAAGGCCGCACGGTCGCCGTCATCGTGCGCCGTGGCGGCGTGGACCGCAGCAATCCCCTGCCCGACCCGTGCGGCGAAACCGGCATCGACGCGGCCCGCCATGAGTTCGTCCTTCCACACCGGGCAACCGGGAAGGAAGCGCATGGCGAAGGCGTGGCCGGGCAGTTCGGCAAGCACCTCGGGCGCGAGGCGCGGGTCGACGCCGCGCGCGCGTTTGAGCCAGCGTATCTCGCTCGTCCCGCGCTCGACGGGCGCGCGCCAGTCGGCTGCGACGCGCAGTTGCGGCAGCGGACGCTTGACGACGATCGGGCCGCGGGGCGTCGCGACCTTCCACACGTCGCACGACACGCCGCCGGTCAGCGGTTCGAGGACGACATCGCCCTCACCCGCCAGTCCGGCGCCGCGCAATGCCTCGATAATGTCGGCATTCGCCGTCACGTTACAGCTTCTCCCGGATCCATGCACCGACCAACTCGGCGGCGTTCTGCCGCTCCTCGACCGAATCCTCGAAATAATGCGCGCCGGGGATAAGTTCGAGCCGCTTGTCCTCGCTGCCTAGAAAATCGAAGATCTTGCGCGCATCGCTGGGAAATACGCCGGTATCGGCGGTGCCCTGAACGACCAGCGCTGGCGTGTCGTGCTTGGCAAGGTGCGGCTGACCCTGACACGGCGAGGTTTCGAGGCTCCACATATTGAGCCAGGTCTTGATCGTATTGGCGCGGCCGATGCTCGGCGTGCGGTTGGCCACCGCGGGATCGCCGCGATAGCACCAGTTGGGCTTGCGGTCCGACGGGTCGATGGCGGGATCGACGCAGCGGATGTCGCCCCAGCAACGGAACATCGGGAAGATGCGGTCGGGAATCCCCGCCGCATTGAGCCGCGTCAGCTCCGCCTTCGCCCAGTCGGTGATACGCTGGTTGCGTGCGCGTTGGGCGGCGCGATATTTGGCAATAAATTCGTCCGAATAGGGCGGGCCGTTGTCGGGGTTGAACGGGTCGAGTTCGGGGTCGGTGGCGACCGGATCAGTTTCGTCGATCACCGACGCGTCCATCCAGTCGGTGAGCACTTCGGGGCGCCCCTGGTGCGCGTTGAAGCTGATGTAGAGGTCGCCCTTGACGAGATTCGCGAGCGCGTCCTGCCCCGCGGACGGCAGACGGTCGGTCAGCGTCGGGGAAATGGCTTCGGCCTGATACGCGCCCATCAGCGAACCGCCGCCCGAATTGCCGAGGATGACGATTGCCTCGACCCCGGCTTCCTCTTTCAGCCATTTCATGCCGACACCGATGTCGACGATCGCGTGCTCCAACAGGAACTGATCCTCCATCCCGCGATAACGCGTGTTCCAGCCGAGAAAGCCGAAACCCTGCCGCGCGAACCAGGGGGCGATATAATGTTCGGAGAAATCGACATTATAATGGGTGGCGATGATCGCGACCTTGGGCCGTTTGCCCGCCTCGGTCCAGTAAATGCCTTGGCACGGATGCCCGCCCGCCTGAATGCGCGGCGCAGTCGGCGAAACACGGCCGACGAATTGCGCGTCCAGCCCTTCGATCCCGTTCGGGTCCACCATCATCTTCTCTCCTGTTGTCGGTTATTTTCAGCGTGTAACCTCGAAAGGCAGCGTATAGCCATCGAGCCCCGCACGGATCGCCTTCTTGTCGATCTTGCCCGTCGGACCGAGCGGGATTTCGTCCACGAACAGCACGTCGTCGGGCATCCACCACCGCGCGATTTTGCCATCGAGCCAGGATCTCAGCTCGTCGGCCGACGCGGTCGCCCCCGGCTTGAGCTGGCAAAGCAAAATCGGCCGCTCGTCCCATTTTGGATGCACGACGCCGACGACCGCCGCGTTGGCGACCGCCGCGTGGCCCATCGCGATATTCTCTATCTCGATCGAGCTGATCCATTCGCCGCCGGATTTGACGACATCCTTGGCGCGGTCGGTAATCTGCATATAGCCTTCGGCATCGATCGTGCTGACATCGCCGGTGTCGAAAAACCCCTCTTCATCGAGCACGTCGCCGCCCTCGCCGCCATAATAGGCGGCCGCAATCGTCGCCCCCTTCACCATCAGCCGCCCCGGCGTCTTGCCGTCGTGCGGCAGCCGGTTTCCGGCATCGTCGACCAGCTTCATCTCCAACCCGCAGAGCAACCGCCCCTGCTTGAGCTTGTACGCCATCTGCTCGGCATCAGGCTTTGCCGCGACCGACGCATTGGGAACCGACACCGTGCCAAGCGGCGAGGTTTCGGTCATGCCCCAGCCCTGGATGACGTCGACGCCATAATCCTCGCGGAAGGTGCGGATGAGCGATTCGGGACACGCCGATCCACCGATCGTCACGCGCTGAAGCGTCGTGAAGCGCTTGCCGTTTTCCTGCATATATTGAAGCAGCATCTGCCACACGGTCGGCACGGCGGCGGAGTAAGTGACGCCTTCGCTTTCGATCAGATCATAGATTGATTCGCCGTCCATCCGCTGCCCCGGCAGCACGAGCTTTGCGCCGACGGCGGGCGCCGAATAGACGACCCCCCACGCATTGGCGTGATACATGGGCACGATGAGCAGCACCGTGTCGCGCGCCGAAAGCGCAAGCGCGTCGCGCTGCAACGTCATCAGCGCGTGGATATAATTCGAGCGGTGCGAATAAAGCACGCCCTTGGGATTGCCCGTCGTCCCGCTGGTGTAGCAGAGCCCGCACGCTGCATTTTCGTCGAAATCGCCCCAGACATAGGCGTCGCCATGCCCCGCGATCCAATCGTCGAACGCGACCGCAGCGAATGATGTCCGGGGCAGCGATCCCGCATCGCAAAGGAAGATCACTTTCTCGATCGACGGCACCTGTGGCAGCAACTGCTCGATCAACTCCGCCGTTGCCGGGTCGGCGATCAACAGCCGGTCGCCCGCATGGTTCGCGATATAGACGATCTGCTCCAGAAACAGCCGCGGATTGAGTGTGTGAAGCACCGCGCCCATGCCCGCCGTCCCATACCAGGCGGCAAGATGCCGCGCGCCGTTCCACGCCATCGTCGCGACGCGGTCGCCGGGTCCGATCCCCTCCGCGGCCAGCGCGCTCGAGACGCGCTTTGCGTTGGCATGGACATCGGCCCAGGTCGAACGGGTCTCGCGCCCATCGGCATCGCGCGAGACGACCTCGCGCTGGCCGTGCCAGTTCGCCGCATGGTCGATGATCCGGTCGACCGTCAGCGGCACATTCTGCATCAACCCGTCCATGCGGACCTCTCCCTTCATTTAATAGATAGTATACTAAGCATTTTGACTTGGCAATGCTTGCGCCGCCTTGCTTCGCTCGCGTTGCTCTTCTAGCCTGTGCGCGCCGGCGCCCCGCCGGCTGCGGGGGCTGCCTTCGACATTCTATGCACACCAACCAGCTGATCATCGCCCTTTTTCAACGCTTCTGCTGGCTCGACGAGGGGTTGCAGGCGCAACTGCACGATCGCGGCTGGCCCGACGTCAACCGACCGCAATCAATGGTGATGACCAACATCGTCAGCGGCATCGTACGCCCGTCGGACATCGCCCGTAACCTTGGCGTATCGCGGCAGGCAATTCACAGCACGATCAACCAGATGGTGAAACTGGGCATCGTTCGGCTAGACGTCGATCCGGGCGACCGGCGACATATGATCGTCTCGCTCACCGAAACGGGCGCGCGGATGCGCCAGGATGCACAGCGCGCGATGGATACGCTGACCGCGCGGATCGCCGCGCGGATCGGACAGGACCGGTTCGACGCGCTGTTCGACGCGCTCGAAGCCGACTGGGGCGACAATATCGACGATGGCGTGCCCAAGCGCTGATCCGGTGAGCAAACGCCGCCTCCCCATTCGTCATCCCGCCGAAGGGCGGGATCTCGCCGGTGCGTCATAACGATGCGGTGAGGCCCCGGCCTTCGCCGGATGACGATTTGATGAAGACTGCGCTCTAGGTCGCAAGCGCCCCCGCAACCGCGACCAGCCGCGCGGCGGTCATCTCGACCAGCGACGCGGGCAGCGGCTCCTTTAAACTGCCATCCTCGGCAAAGGCGGCGTGCGCATTGGGCACGACCACCTGTTCGGGGATCACGAGCATCTGCACCGTCGAGAGAATCTGACGCAAGTGCATCAGCCCGCGCAGCCCGCCAAAAGGACTGATCGACGCCGACATGATCGCCGCCGCCTTCCCGCGATAGGCGGTGAGCGCGACAAGCCCTTCGTCACCCGTCGGGCGTGAGGCCCAGTCGATCGCGTTTTTGAGCAGCGGTGGGAGCGAACCATTATATTCGGGCGAGACGAAAAGCAGCGCATCCTGTTCGGCGAACAAGGTTTTGAGCCGCAGGGCGTCGGGCGGAAATGCCCCCGCCTCGATCGCCGCCGAATAGAGCGGCAAGTCGAAGGCACCAAGGTCGATGCGCGTGACGCGCGCGCCCTGCGCCTCCAAACTGTCGGCCGCGAGTTCGGCGAGCGCGCGATTATAGGAACCCTCGCGGACACTCCCGGCGATAACGGCGATATTGGTCATTTTCCCTCCCATGCGATATGGTTAGAATACTAACCTATTATCCGCGGGTAGGGCAAGTGGGCCAGGTTCAGGCCTTGATGTCGGACAGGACCGACAGCTTGCGCGTTTCTTCGGCCAGATTGTCGATCACGCGGCGCATCAGCGCCTGGAGCGTCTCCACCTCTTCGTCGGTCATACCGTTGGTCGCGATTTCGTGGATTTCGGCATTCATCGGTGCCAGGACAAGTTCGAGCTTCTTGGCGTGCGGGGTAAGGTATATAAAGGTCTTGCGCCGATCCTCGGCGGTTTTCTTGCGCGTGATCAGCCCGGCCTTTTCAAGTCCCTTCAATGCAACCACCGTCGTCGGCTCGCGCATACCCACACGCTCGCTGAGTTCGCGCTGGGTGATACCGTCCTCGCGCCACAACTGTCGCAGAAAGCGCCACTGGCCCGCCGACACGTCGTGCGTCAGCGTGCGCCGTTCGAGCAGGCGCGAAAAGGATCGAAACACGACGCGCGCAAGATAGCCGATGCTGTTTTCGGGGTCGGTATAATATTCGGCCGGATGCCGGTACGCCTGCTTGCTCTTCGCCAACTTCCTGCTCCCCTGCCGCGGCGGCGGCCCCATACGCCCCTCCGCTCGATGCCGAAACCTTAGGGCGCGAGGATTCCCCCGGCAACCATCTTCGTCAACGCGATACAATTGGACAAAGCGCCCCGGTGCATTTACTTAGTATGCTAAGATACTGGAGGCAATGTGCAGAAATTTGTCCGGGTCAGGGCGGTGGCGGCAGCGCTGCCGCTGGCCAATGTCGACACCGACATGATCATTCCCGCGCATTATATGAAGGCGCTGACGCGAACGGGGCTGGGACAGCACCTGTTCCGCGAGCTGCGTTATGGCGCGGACGGGCGCGAGCGCGCCGATTTCATCCTGAACCGCCCACCCTGCCGCAATGCCCAGATCCTGATCGCCGACCGCAATTTCGGTTGCGGATCGTCGCGCGAACATGCGGTGTGGGCGCTCGCCGACTTTGGCATACGCTGCGTCATTGCGCCGAGCTTTGGCGACATTTTTGCGAGCAACGCCCGCAAGAACGGATTGTTGCTGATCCGCCTGCCCGATGATGTGTGCGCCGCGCTGCGCCGCGAAGTCGAAGACGCGCAATATGCCCCGGTCGAGATCGACCTTGCCGAGCAGCAGATTCGGCTTGCGTCGGGTCGGACGATCGATTTCGCCATCGACGCCGGCGACCGGCGCATATTGATGGAAGGGCTCGACGACATCGCCCGCACGCTGCGTCACGTCGATGCCATCGCGCGCTTCGAGGCGGCACGCTAGACCAGCATATCCGGCGACGCGATCGCCCCCGCGATGGCGCTCGCGGCGGCGAGGGCCGGGCTCATCAGATGTGTGCGCCCGCCGCGCCCCTGACGGTTTTCGAAATTGCGGTTCGACGTCGCGGCGCAGCGTTCGCCGGGTTGCAGACGATCGGGGTTCATGCCGACACACATCGAACAACCGGGTTCACGCCAATCGAAGCCCGCATCGCAAAGCGTCGCGGCGATGCCTTCGGCCTCGGCCTGCTGCTTGACCAGCCCCGATCCGGGCACGACCATCGCGCGCACATGCGGCGCCACCCGGCGGCCGCGAACGACCTCGGCGGCGGCGCGCAAATCCTCGATCCGGCTGTTGGTGCAGCTTCCGATGAACACGCGGTCGAGCGGCTGCCCGGCGATCGGGCTGCCCGGTGCCAGATCCATATAGGCGAGCGCGCGCGCCGCCGCGGCGCGCGCTTCGGGATCGGCAAGCGCGGCGGGATCGGGGACGCGCCCGTCGATCGGCGCGACCTGCGACGGGTTGGTGCCCCAGCTGACCATCGGCGGAACATCGCGCGCGTCGATGCGCAATTCGCGATCGAATATCGCCCCGTCGTCGCTGCCCAGCGCCCGCCAGCGGGCGACCGCCGCGTCCCATTCCGCCCCCTCGGGCACCGCCGGACGGTCTTGCAAATAGGCCAAGGTCGTCGTGTCGGGCGCGATCAGCCCTGCGCGCGCGCCCATTTCGATGCTGAGATTGCAGAGCGTCATGCGCCCTTCCATCGACAGCGCGCGCACCGCCGTTCCGGCATATTCGATGACATGACCGGTCGCCCCGTCGACGCCGATCCGGCCGAGCAGGTAAAGCGCCAGATCCTTGGCCTGGACATGCGGCGCCAACGCGCCGTCGACGGTCACCCGCATGTTGCGCGAACGGCGCTGGCGGATCGTCTGCGTCGCCAGAACATGCTCGACTTCGGAGGTTCCGATGCCGAAAGCCAGGGCCCCGAACGCGCCGTGCGTCGATGTGTGACTATCGCCGCAAACGATCGTCATCCCCGGCTGCGACCGCCCCTGTTCGGGCCCGACGACATGGACGATGCCGCCGCGCGGATCGCCCATCGGGACATTTTCGATGCCGAAACGCCGCGTATTGTGGGCAAGCGCCTCCAACTGCGCGCGCGCCTCGGCGTCGGCAACCCCCGCCGGCCCCAGCGCCTGCCCCGTGGTCGGCACATTATGGTCGGACAGAGCGAGCGCGCGTTCGGGCCGCCGCACCGCGCGCGCGGCCGCGTCGAGCCCGGCAAAGGCCTGCGGCGAGGTCACTTCGTGCAGCAGGTGAAGATCGACGTACAGGAGCGTCTCGCCATCGTCTTCGGCAACGGCGTGCGCATCCCATATCTTGTCATAGAGCGTGCGGGGCAAGGGCATGGGGGGCGTCAAATTCGTCCCAGCGTCTCGCGGCGCGGGCCGAGATAGCCGAACAGATAGGCCGCGACCTTGCGCATCTGGATTTCCTCGGCGCCCTCGGTGATGCGGTAGCGGCGATGGTGGCGATAGATATGCTCGAACGGCTTGTGCCGCGAATAACCGATCCCGCCATGAACCTGCATCGCGCGGTCCGCGGCTTCACAGACGAGGCGGTTCGCCCAATAATTGCACATGCTGACCTTGTCCGACAGCGTGCGCTCAATCTCCTTGTGCGGCGTGTTGTCCATCTCCCACGCGGTCTTGCGGATCAGCAGCCGAAGCATTTCGGCCTGCGTGGCCAGCTCGACGAGCGGGAACTGGATCGCCTGATTCTTCGCCAGCGCCTCGCCGAACGGCTTGCGCATCCGGGCGTATTTCACGCTCTCCTCAATGCAATAGACCGCGGCGCCGAGCGAACTCGCCGCCTGTCGGATGCGGTTCTGATGGACGAAACTCTGTGCGATCGACAGGCCGCCTCCTTCGGGCCCCAATCGCGCGCCGTCGGGCACCCAGACGTCGGTAAAGCTGACCCGCGGATGGTCGGTGGGCATGTTGAAGGTCCAGAGATATTCTTCGATTCTGAGCCCCGGCGACGGGTTCGGAACGAGCAGGCAGGTGATGCCTTTCGCATCGCCATCGGCGCCGCTGGTGCGGCAGAAGGTCGCGCAATGCGTCGCAACGTGCATCCCCGTCGTCCACATCTTTGCGCCGTTGATCAACCAGCCCTCTACGCCATCGCGGATTTCGGGCACCGCGCGCGTTTCCATATGCGTCGCGTCGCTGCCATGGTCGGGTTCAGTCAGGCCGAACGCAGTGCGGCGCTTGCCCTCGAACCCGCCCAAAATGAACTCGGCCTTCTGCTCATCGCTCGTCGCGAATTGTTCGAACATTTCGACGAACGGGAAATTGCCGACGATGCTGTGCTCGTTTTGCAAATCATTGTGCAGCCCCAGCCCCTTGGCCGCGAAATGTTCGCGGATCACCGCCATCCACAGATTGCTACCGCCCTTGCCGCCATATTTTTTCGGCGCCGAAAAGCGCCAATGGCCCGCGGCGTCGGCCTTGCGCGTTGCCGCGCGCAGCAATTCCTCCCACTCGTGCCGCGGCAGCCCCTGATTGTCCCAGTCGGTGCGCGCGTGTTCGCGGCGATGGTCGAAAAAGCGGATATTGTCGTCGGCCAGCTCGAGCGGCTTGATCTCCGCCTCGATAAAGGCGTCGAGTTCGTCCAGATAGGCCTGCAAATCGGCCGGAACCGCAAAATCCATCGTCTCTCTCCCTTGTTCCTATCCGCCCCATTCGGCGCGCGCCGCGGCAAGCGCGGCATATTTCGGGCTGTCGACCGCACATTTATCCAGCACCGCGCGGCGCAGTTCCGCCAGCAGACCGGGCCGCGCGAGCGTCGCCGTGCCCGCAAGCAGTTCGTCGGCGAGCGCTTTATCCTCTGCGCGCACCCCGGCATCGAGATCGCGCAACACGATGCCGAGCGCGTTCATCGCCACCACCGCCTCAAACTTGGCGTGCCCCGATGATTGCGGTTTGATCGCGCTTTCGATCCAGTCACGCACCGCCCGCACCATCTCGCCATTGGTCGGCTCACCAGCGGGAACCCGCGCGGCCAACGGCGACTGCGGCAGAGCGCGCGCGCGCTCGGTATCGGGTGCCTCGGCCTCCAATAGCCGCACGAGATCGAGTTCCTGCTCGGCGGTGCGGCGCCCGACGACGACGCGCTCGACCGTCGTGTCGGCACCGCTCCGCCACGCCTCGCCCATCTGGAGACAACCGAGCGCCCACCAGAGCGTGCGATAGATCAGCCAGAAGCGGAACCGCTCACGGTCGACCGGCTCGCCGCCCGCGCTTTCATAAGCGGCAAAATAATCCTCGAGACTGCCGAGCCCAAGGGCCGGTCTGTCGAGCTGGCCAAATCGCCATACGGTCATGCAGCCAAAGGCCAGATCCTCGTGCGCATCGCCCAAATGCGCGAGTTCCCAGTCAAGCACCGCGGCAAGACCGTCGGCATCGACCATGACATTGCCCATGCGATAATCGCCGTGGACGAGCACCGGGTCGGCGGGCGTGGGCAGATGATCCTCGCACCACCGGATCGCGAGCGCGATGACCGGGCGGTCGCCGCCATAGCCAAGGAAGCGTGCTTTGAGCGCCGCCAGCGCATCCGCCGTGTCCATGCGGGGTATCGCTGCCGGAATGTCGGCCAGCGGCAGCGCGTGGATGCGCGCGAGTTCGCGCCCAAGGTCGGCGAGCAGCGTCGGCGGCGGGTCGGCCAGGATCTTCGCGGGCGCAACCTCCGCCATCACGCGGCGCATGATATAGCCGGTGCCGAGCCCGTCGGTATCGTCCAGCACCCCGATCACTTCGGGTGCCTTTACCCCGCCCAAGCGCGCAGCGATGACCAGCGCTGCCTCGTCGCGGTGTCCGAACGGGCGGTCTTCCATATAAGCCGCCGACGGCGCGCGACGCAGGACATAGGGTGCCGAACCCGCTGCGCTGCGCCACTCGAACGCCCAGCTTTCCATATTGGCGCCGCCCGACAGCCGCGAGAGCGCGGAAAGTTCACCCTGCCCCGCAAATCGCCGCATCGCGGCCGCCAGCCGCTCCGCAAAGTCGCTCATGCCTCCACCCCGTACGCCATGCGGTCAAACCATTCGGAAAATTCCCGCATTTGCAATCCCCGGCAGGCCTACCCTGTCACGCTCGACAGGTCGGTCCAATTACTTAGCATTCTAACAATATAGAGCGAACGGGATTCGGGCAAGACCCGTCAAGGCGCCGGTTCAGCGAGGGCATCGTCCTTGGCGCCAGCCGCCGCGCCGATCGACGACACCATGATAAGGCCGATCGCCAGCCATTGCCCGGCCGACAGGATCTCGCCCAGCATCAACACGCCGATCAACGCGCCGACCGCGGGCTCGGCGCTGAGCAGGGTCCCGAAGCTGCTGGGTGGCAAACGGCGCAGCGCGACCATTTCAAAGCCATAGGGGATGGCGCTCGATACCAGCCCGACCGCGAGGCCCAGCGCCAATATCTCGGGCCGGAGCAGCGCCGTCCCCGCCGCAGCGATACCGACGGGCGCGACAAGAACTGCGGCGACGACCGTGCCCGCGGCTGCGGCGGCGGGACCGTGTTCCACGCCCGCGCGCTTGCCGAGAAGAATATAGGCCGCCCAGCACGCGCCGGCGATCATCGCGAGCGTGACGCCGCGCCAATCGAGCGCGGCGGCACTGTCGCGCAGAGGCAGGAGGAGGAGCAGTCCGACAACGGCGATTGCGATCCAGATCAGGTCGCTGCGGCGACGCGACGTAAACACCGCGACGCCCAGGGGCCCAATGAACTCGATCGCAATCGCGATGCCCAGGGGGATGTAAGAGAGCGCATGATAGAAGCTGAGGTTCATCGCCCCGAGCACGACGCCATACAACAGGATCGATCGCCAGCCGCTGCGCAGGTTGAGCCGCCACGGCCGCAGCACAAGCGACAAGAGCAATGCGCCGAAGATCAGGCGCAGCGCCGTTGCGCCCGCCGGTCCGACCAGGGGAAACAGGCTTTTGGCCAGCGCCGCGCCGCCGGTCACCGACACCAGCCCGATGAACAGGGCGCCGAGCGCGAGCAGATCGACGCGGCCGGGCGATGCGGGTTTGGGCGAGGAGGCGTCCATCGATTCTCGTTGTCGTTGTCGTTGTGAAGCGCCTGACTAAGCGGTCAAACCGGGCGTGGGAAGCCGGCTCGTCATTTCATAATGTCCGAACGGCTCCAACAATCGCAATTTATGGTTGCGGCGCGCAGCCCGAACGGGTCAAGCTGGCGGCGCCATGATCCAGAAACGCTCCGTCGTCATCTCTGCCGAGCTGACCGCCTATATCGGCCGCGGCGCGTGCGACCTTTCGGCGCTTCCCGCCGCGCCGCTGATCCTGGGTTTCGGGGACATCGGCGAACCAGCGGTCGGTGTGATGACGCCGGGCGCGCTTGGCGCCGAGGCGCATGACGATCTGGTCGTCCTTGCAATCAACCGCGCGGCCTGCCGCCGTCTGTTCGGCCTTGTCCCCAAGGCGGGTGGCCGCTGGTATCTTCCCGCGGACCTGCGCGGCATCGGGCGCGCAGTTGTCGCGGTCGAGGGCGACGGCGAAGCGGTCACGCTGCTCCGCACGGCGCGCAGCCTGGAACTGCTGTGCCAATTGTTCGAGGCGCTGAAGTCGGGCCGGATGGTCGAGGCACAAGGCCCAACGACGCTCAGCGAGCGCGAGATCGCCCTTGTCGCCGCGGCGCACGAGCTGGTGCTCGAAGCGTGGCAGGACAAGCTGACCGTCGACGGCATTGCGCGCCGGTTCGGGCTGGGCAAGGCCAAGCTGACGCAAGGGTTCCGCGAACTCTACCGCTGCACGGTGGCCGAGGCGGTCAGCGAGCGCCGCCTCGAACATGCGCGCCAGCTGCTCGCCGAAAGCGACCTGCCCGTTGCCGTCGTCGGCTATCGCAGCGGCTATACCAGCAATGCGAGCTTCACCCGCGCCTTCGCGCGCCGGTTCGGCATGGCGCCGACCGAGTTGCGTCGCCGCGCGAACGACCGGCAAAGCGCGGCGTAGGATTGACGCCCCGGCCGCGGCGGTAGGCGCGTCAGACGCCGGGGACGGACCGGGCCAACGCGCTCCGGAATCGGCCGTACACGGCATAGAGAGCAAGACCGAAGAGATTCCAGATCAGACACCATAAGAGCGTGTCGGCCGGAAGGCTGAAAAACAGATAGAGACACCCCCCCAGGGTGCCGAGCCCGACCAGCCAGACCGCCCGGACGCGAAAGGGCCGCGGGACATCGGGTGCCCGGCGGCGAAGAACCAACAGGCAGACGCCGACCGCCATGAAAGCGATCAGCGTACCGGCATTGGCAAGCGCGGCGACCTTGCCGATCGGCAGCAGCCCTGCGAGGACCGCGACGATCGCCGCGGTCAGCAAGGTGATGCGCGTCGGCGTTCCGCGCCGCGAAATATGCGCGAGCCGCTGCGGCAGGAACCCGTCGCGCGCCATCGCGAGGAAGATCCGGCTTTGCCCGTAAAGAAAGGCGAGCAAGACGGTCGGCAGCGCCACCACGGCCGCCGTCGCCACGATCTGTGCGATCCCGCCCTGCCCGATCGAACGCAGGATGAGCGCCAGCGGTTCAGGGCTGTCGGCGAAGCTGGCGAAAGGCGTCGCTCCGACGGCCGCCGCGGCGACCAGCATATAGATGAGCGTGCAGGCGACCATCGAGCCGATGATGGCAATCGGCAAGTCGCGCGCCGGGCGCCGGGTTTCCTCCGCCGCGGTCGAAATCGCATCGAAGCCATAGAAAGCAAAGAAGATGATCGCCGCGGCCGCCATCACCCCGCGCTGTACGCCGTCACCATCGACATGCGCGGCATAGCCATAGGGCATGAAGGGATCGAGGTTGGCGGCGTCGAAATAAGGCAAGGTGTAGCCGACGAATAGCAGCAGGGTAACGATCTTGACCACGACGAGCGCCGCGTTCACGCGCGCGCTTTCGCGCGTTCCCATCAGCAGCAGCCCCGCGACGACCGCGATGATCGCGATTGCGGGCAGGTTGATCAGCCCGCCGAGTTCGGGTCCGCGCGTCAGCGCTTCGGGAAAACCGGCCCCGACGAGCAGCGGCGACGCATAACCCGACCAGCCGACCGCCACGGTCGAGACGACGAGCGAATATTCGAGGATGAGGCTCCAGCCGACGACCCAGGCGAAGACCTCCCCCAGCCCGGCGTAGGAATAGCTGTAGGCGCTGCCCACCGCGGGCATCATCGACGACAGCTCGGCATAGGCGAGCGCCGCGCACGCGCAGACCGCGCCCGCGATGGCAAAGGCGATCAGCACGGCGGGGCCGGCGCGGTCGACGCCGACGCCGATCAGCGTCAATATTCCCGTACCGATGATCGCCCCGACGCCCATTGCCATCAGTTGCGGCCAGTGCAGCGTTGGCGGCAGCTTGTCCGCGCCGCCTCCGCCAGCCGCAATAACCGGTTTGCGGCGGGTCCAGTCGTTCATGCTACCTCTCCCAAAGACACGGCCCGATCATTCGGGTCCGCGGCATCGCCATGCCCCGGTTCAGGGCTGTTCGTTCGGGAACAGCAGCAACCAGTCGGCTTCGGCCTGGATGCGCGCGAAAAAGCCCCAGCTGTCGACGTTGATCGACCGGACGAGCCAGGGCTTCGCCTTTTCGGCCTCGCCGCGCAGGATATAATAATTGGCCAGGCTATAGGCGGTCGACGCTGCGACGCCGTCGGCGGTCGCAAAGGCGCGGCCGCTGTCCTTGTCGCTGAAGAAGCTGTCGGCGGCGCGGTGTCCCTTGAACAGCTGGATGCCGTCAAAATAGGTGTCCGACCCGCCCTTCGGATGCACTTCGAACAGCGTCAGGTCATAATCGTCGAGCAGCTTTTGCGCCTCGCGCAGCTTTCCGGCGCGCGCGAGCGACAGATATTCCCAATAGGTGTTGGCGGTGCGCGCCTCGACATCGTGGGTGAAGGCCGCAGATTCGGCCGATTTCGCGAACCATTTGGCCGCATTTTCAAAATCATGCTTGGCGAAATAGGCCTGCCCCAGATGGTAATAGAGATAATATTGAACGACATCCGGGTCGCCCGGGAAATAGTCGGGACCCGGCCTCTCGCGTTCGAGCGGCTGGTTTTCGTAAAGCTTCGCCGCCTTCAGTCCCAGTTCGATCGATTTGTCGAACTCGCGCAGCGAAAAATGCCGGTGCGCCCGGTGGCGGAGCAGCTTGGCCGAATTGGGAAAGCGCTTCAGCGCCTGATCATAGACCGCGGCCGATTCCTTCGAATAGCCCTGATAGAACAGGACGCGGCCGTACCAGGTCGCGGTGTCGACGGTCATATTCGCTTCGAACGCCTCCTTCGCATCGCGCGCCGCGCGGTCGAGCGTTTCGGTCGCCGCGACATTGGCGTTACGCGTCTGCGTCGTCACCATCGGCTTGCCGAGCAGCGATGTGCCCTGCACACTGCCTTCCTGCGCCGCACCCGATACCGGCGCCGCCAGTGCCAGAAGTGCCGCCGATACCAGCCAAGTCAGTTTCGCGGGGACCATCGTATAACCTCCTCCAAAATGTCTTATTGCACGTCGAGATCGAATTTCACGCCCTGCGCCAACGGCAGCGACGCCGAATAATTCACTGTCGCAGTGACGCGGCGCATATAATTTTTCCAGCTGTCGGAGCCCGACACGCGGCCGCCGCCGGTCGCTTTTTCGCCGCCGAAGGCACCGCCGATTTCGGCGCCGCTCGTCCCGATGTTGACGTTGACGATTCCGCAATCGCTGCCCGTCGCCGACTGAAAACGCTCGGCCTCGCGCATGTCGTTCGTGAAGATGCACGACGACAGACCTTGCGGGACGCCGTTCTGCAAAGCGATCGCTTCGTTGAGGTCCGAATAGGACAAGATATAGAGAATGGGCGCGAAGGTCTCTTCGCGCACGACGTCGCTCTGGCGCGGCATCTCGACGATCGCGGGCCGGACATAATAGGCGCCGGGCGCCCCATCGACGTCGATGCGTTCGCCGCCGTGTACCGTCCCACCCTCGCGGCGCGCCTGGTCGAGCGCGCGCTGCATCGCGTCGAACGCCGCCTTGTCGATCAGCGGGCCGATATGCGTCGCGTCGGCGAGCGGGCTGCCGATGTTGAGGCTGCCGACCGCAGCGATCAGCCGCTTCACGAAATCGGCGCGAATGCTGTCGTGGACGATCAGGCGGCGCAGCGTCGTGCAGCGCTGGCCGCAGGTGCCGGTCGCAGCAAAGATCGTCCCGCGCAGCGCGAGCCCCATATCGGCGCTCGGCGCGACGATTGCGGCGTTGTTGCCACCGAGCTCGAGTACCGACCGCCCGAAGCGGCGCTGGACGCGCACACCGACGTCCTGCCCCATCCGCACGCTGCCCGTCGCGCTGACGATCGAAACGCCGGGGTGGTCGGCGATGATGCCGCCGCATTCGGCCCCGCCGATCGCGATCTGGACCAGATGGTCGGGCGCAAATTCATAATCGGCCGCAACTTTCTGGAGCAGTTTCGCAAAGGCGAGTGCGGTGAGCGGGGTCTTTTCGGACGGTTTCCAGATCGCGCTGTCGCCGCACACCAGCGCGACGGTCGTGCCCCACGCCCACACCGCGGCGGGAAAGTTGAACGCCGAGATCAGGCCGAGCACTCCGAGCGGATGCCAATATTCGGTCAGCCGATGCTCGGGGCGCTCGGACGCGATCGTCAGCCCGAACAACTGGCGCGACAGACCGACGGCATATTCGCAAATGTCGATGACCTCCTGCACCTCGCCGCGCGCCTCGGTCAGTATCTTGCCATTCTCGATCGTGAGCAGCCGCGACAATGCCTCCTTATGCTCGCGCACCAGCTGGCTATAGCGCCGGACCAACTCGCCGCGGTGCGGCGCGGGCACCTGTTTCCATGTGTGGAACGCCGCGTCCGCCCTCGCGACCATCGCATCCATCTCGGCGGCGCCGTGCATTTTCAGCGTCGCGAGCGCGCTCCCGTCGATCGGCGAAAAGACATCAAGGCCCAACCCCAGATCATCCTCCAGCGACAGACCAAGATCGTGAAACAGCCCGGCAATCGCATCGGCGAAGCGGCCGGGCGACGAGGAGAGAGACGTGTCGATAGCGTTCATTATAAAATCCATTGAAAGTGTTTTGAAATTCGGCGGACCTGACGGCTCAGCGCCCGTCGGCCGGCGCATGAAGGATGACGCGGCCATCCTTGATGACGGTGGAAACATGTTCTAGGATCGTGATGTCGCGGAGCGGATCGCCCGCGACGGCGATCATGTCGGCATATTTGCCGACCGCGATTGTACCGAGATGCTCCGACTGGCCGAGCAGCGCTGCGGCGTCGACCGTTGCGGAGCGCAGCGCCGCGGCCGGCGACATTGGCCCCTGTTCGACCATCAGCCGGAACTGGCGCGCATTCTCCCCGTGCGGCGACACACCGGCATCGGTCCCGAAAGCGAATTTGACCTTATGCTCGACGGCAAGGCGGATATTGCGGCCGGCAACGCTGCGGGCCTCGGCCATCTTGGCGCGCACCGCGGGACTCGCGCTTTCGTCCTTGCGTCCGTCGAGCAGCCCCAATGTGGGAACCAGCCAGGTGCCGCGCGTCGCCATCAGCTTCGCGGTATCGGCATCCAGCCACGTGCCGTGCTCGATCGAATCGACCCCCGCGCGGACCGAGGCCGCAACGCCCGCCTCCCCATGCGCGTGCGCCGCAACCTTGAGCCCCAGGCTGTGCGCGGTGGAGACGATCGACGTCAACTCGTCGTCGGTGAGATGCTGACCAAGGCCGCGCGCCTGCTCGGACATGATGCCACCCGTCGAGGTGATCTTGATGAGGTCGGCGCCATATTTCGCCGCCTCACGGACGCGCAGCGCGCATTCGACCGCGCCCGTGCAAGCGCCGGTATAGTCATAGGGATAGAGCGCCTCGGTCGCCTGTCGGTTGAGCCCCGACATGTCGCCATGGCCGCCAACGATCGACAGCGACGTCCCCGACAGAAAAATCCGCGGGCCCGTGACGATGCCATCGTCGATCGCGTCGCGCAGCGCGTGGATCGAATAGCCGTCGGACCCGACATCGCGCACCGTCGTGAATCCCGCCTCCAGCGTCTTTTTCGCATTGGAAAAGGCAAAAAGCGCGACATCCTCGGGCGTGTCGATCGCCGCCGACCAAAGCTTCGTTTCGGGCGAGAAGCTGAAATGCACATGCGTGTCGATCAAGCCGGGGAGCAGCGTGCGGTCCTTGAGGTCGAGCGGCCGCATGCCGGAGCGCTCGATAAATCCCGGCAAGATCTCGACGATCCGCCCACCCTGAACCACGATCGTGCTTGGCCCGCGCGGCGCCTCGCCGGGCACCGCAATCAGCCTACCCGCGTGAATCACCAGAGCTTCGACCGCTTGCGTTCCAGAAGGCGTTGCCAAGGCCCCGCCCGAAAGCGATGCGCCGATTGCCAGCGCCCATAATCTCCCGATGCCGCCCAAGCCAAACTCCTGCCGCCCTGCACTCCGAGGCCGCCCCGTGCAGCGCTCATCATTTGCATAGGAAGTTTTTGCTAGTTTAGCAATAAATTTTATGATAGGAAAATTATAGAAATCATGGCACATAACGGAAATCAGCGAATTTCCGGGTGGGGAACCGGGTCCAAAAGGAGGGAATAATGTCGAAGTTCGTGTCACGCCTGCTGTTGTCGTCGGCCGTTGCGTTTGGGATTACGCCCATGGCCTATGCCCAGCCGGCGCCGCCGGTCGAGGATGGTGCCGAAACAAGTCAAGGCGGCAGCGACATTGTCGTCATCGGCACGCGCCGCAAGGACCGTTCGATCACCGACAGTTCGGTTGCCATCGACGTGATCGCGCCCGAACAGCTGGAAACGACCGGCTATTCGGACGTCAACGACGCGCTGCGGACGCTCGTGCCCGCGTTCAACGCCCAGCGGCTTCAGGGCAATGACGGCTCGTCCTTCGTGCGCCCGATCACGCTGCGCGGTTCGCCCGCCGACCATGTGCTGCTGCTGATGAACGGCAAGCGCCGCCATCGCGCGTCGATCGTCCAGATCGGCACCGGCCACGCCTCGACCTCGGGCTCGCAGGGGCAGGATTTCAACGTCATCCCGCCGATCGCGCTCTCGAGCGTCGAGGTCCTCCGCGACGGCGCGTCGGCCCAATATGGTTCGGACGCGATCGCCGGCGTGATCAACATGGAGCTAAAGAAACAGCCGAGCGGCGGCTCGATCATGGGCCAGGTCGGTGAATATTTCAGCACCGGCGGCCGCACCTATGACATCCAGGGGCATATCGCGGTGCCCGTCGGCGGCAACGCCTATTTCAACCTCGCCGCCCAATATACCGACCAGGCCAAGGCCTATGCGAAAAAGGCGGTCCATTCGGGCGCCGCAGCGCTGCGGGCGATGGGGATTCCGGGCGTCCCCGAACATCCAGAAGGCAATCTCGACCCGCGTTATATGGCGTTCAAATCGGTCTGGAACGCGGGGATCGAGCTTAGCGACGAGCTCGAACTCTACACCTTCGGCAATTATATGACGGGCAAGAGCTCGGTCACTTTTGGTCTGCGCCAGCCGCTCACCGCGGGCGGGCTCAACCGCCACGGCACCTATGCCAATTCGGCGTTCGACCAGTCGGCCGCGCACCCCGAAGTCTTTGACCTGACCGCCATCTATCCAGGCGGCTTCACCCCCGAATTTCGCGGTCATCTGGAAGATTTCAGCGCCCTCGTCGGCCTGCGCGACCAGGAGGGGCCGCTGACGTGGGATCTTTCGGCGCGCTATGGCACCAACACGGTCGATTATTCGATCACCGGTACCATCAATGCGTCGATGGGTGTCCGCTCGCCGACCTCGTTCAAGCCGGGGTCGCTGACCCAGCGCGAAATCCAGTTCGACGCCGAAATCGCCTATGAGCTGACCGACAATATTCTGGCCTTCGCGGGCGCCAGCCACCGCAAGGAAACTTACGTCATCGGCGAAGGCGATGTCGCGAGCTACACCACCGGCCCGTTGCAGGATCTGCCCGCCGGCTCGAACGGCTTCCAGGGCTTCTCGCCCGAATTTGCCGGCAGCTTCGATTCGAACAGCTATGCGGTCTTCGCCGAAGTCGATGCCGACATCACCCCCTGGTGGAACCTGTCGGCGGCGGCGCGCTATGAGGATTATGACCAGTTCGGTGACAATTTCAGCTACAAGGCGGCGACGCGCTTCGAACTCAGCGACGCCTTTGCGCTGCGCGGGTCGGTCAGCACCGGATTCCGCGCTCCGGCGGCGGGCCAAGTGTTCGGCACCAGCCTGACGTCGCAGCTCGACGGCGTCGGTGGCTTCATCCTAGACGCCGTGCTCGTTCCGGGCTCGCCCGCGGCGCAGGTCTTCGGATCAAAGGCGCTCACCCCCGAAACCTCGTTCAACATGTCGGCGGGCATGGTCTTCACCGGTCTCGACGGCTTTCTCGCGACGCTCGATTTCTATCAGATCGACGTCGACGACCGCCTGCTGCTAACCCCGTCGCGGAACACGACCGCCGCCGAGCGCGCCGCGCTCGCCGCGATCAACTTCCCGAACGGCGCCGACATCGAACAGGTGCGCTATTTCCAGAACGAAATGGACACGCGCGTACGCGGTTTCGACTTCGTCAGCACCTATCGCCACAGCTGGTCGGACAATGCCTCGACCGATTTCAGCCTGGCGGTGAACTATAATGAACAGCATCTGCGCGGCGCGCCGCCTCCGGGGTTCAGCCCGGCAATCGTGACCGAGTTCGAACGCGGCACCCCGCGCTGGCGCGGCAATTTCTCCGCTACGACCAAGGTTGGCGACTTCGGCTTCATGGCGCGGGCAATCCATTATGGCGCGTGGCGCCGCCTTGACGGCGCGAGTTTCCTGCCGCGCAAGGCGGTCACGTTGTTCGATGCCGAAGTGACCTATTCGGGCATCGAGGGTGTCGACGTCAGCGTCGGCGCGCGCAACATCTTCAACATCTTCCCGCCGGATCGTGGCGCGGCGCGCGCGCGCGCGGGCCTGATCTATGACAACCACAGTGTATTCGGGGTTGCGGGCGGCTTCTATTACCTCAACGCCAAGTATAAATTCTGATCCGGACCGCCAGGGGGCAGGACAAATTTCCGATGGTCGACGCGGCAGCGGTATAGCGGATATGCCAATATCGTAGCCTATCGGAAATTTGTGCCCTATAGATTGCTGGGCTGGCCGACCGGGCTTCGTCGCCCGACCGACCCCGATCGCCAGCGCCATATGATCGCGCGCGAGCCAAGGATTGGAGATTTATGCCGCCCAGAAATGGAGACGAGCCGGAAGTATTGGGCGCCGTCCGCACTGCGAAGCGGCCTCGGTCGGAAGGCTTTCACCTGGGCGAACGATTGCGTCAGCTTCGCAAGGAGCGCGGCATGACGCTGGAAGACGCGGGACGGCTGACCGGACTTGCGGCATCCACACTATCGAAGATCGAAAACGACCAGATGTCGCCGACGTTCGACGTCGTGCAAAAGCTGGCGGCGGGTTTCGACATCGACATTACCGAACTCTTCGCCAGCAATTCGGGGCAGGATGCCGCGGGGCGCCGCAGCGTCACAATGGATGGCGCCGGGCGACTGATGGAAACCGAGGTTTATCGTCACAGGCTGATCGCCGCCGAGCTCAAGAACAAGAAAATCCTGCCTTTCGTCACGACGATCAAGGCGCGCAGCCTCGAGGATTTCAAGAGCTGGTCCCAGCATAGCGGCGAGGAGTTCCTCTACGTCCTCGAAGGCGAAATCTGTTTCCAGACCGAACATTACGAGCCCGCGATCCTGGGCGTCGGCGACAGCATCTATATCAACAGCAATATGCAGCACGCCGCCTATTCGACCAGCGAGAAGGACGCCGTCGTTTTGTGGGTCAACACCGGCTGACCGCACGGGGCCGGTCCCAAATCTGTGGACTTGCAATAATTTTCCTATCGGCTAATTTCTTTCCGATGCAGAATTGGAGAGGGTAAGGCGATGGACAGACGGAATTTCATCCTGTCGGGGGCGGCAATGTCCGCAACGATGGCACTGGCGCCCGGCGCGGCGGCGCGCACCGTCGCGCGACCGCTGACGTTCGACGCGATGGGCGAAGTACGCTTCGAATATGATGCCGCGCTGATCGGTGCGATGCGCGCGAGCGGTCTCGACGCGATCACCATCACGCTGTGCGACCCCAAAGTTTATGAGGGGCAGGCCTATGAAGAGGCTGTGCAGGCGGTGCTCGACCATGACGCGCATATCGCCAAGCACCCTGAGCTGTTCCTGAAAGCGACGAAGACCAGCGACATCGACGTCGCACGCAAGAACGGCCAGCTCGCGCTCTTCTACCTTTTCCAGAACAGCACCCAGTTCGGGCGCGACCTCGACAATGTCGACCTGTTCCGCAAGCTTGGCGTCACGTCGGCGCAGATCACCTATAACGACCAGAATTGGGCGGGCTCGGGATGCAAGGAGCTCGGCACGAACGGACTGACGCATTTCGGCCGCGACCTCGTCGGGCGGATGAACGAGCAGCGCATGCTGATCGACCTGTCGCACGCGAACATGCAGACGATGGCCGATACGATCCACGCGTCGAAGGTGCCGGTGATCGTCTCGCACACCGCATGCATGGCGGTGCACCGGAATGTCCGCAACACCACCGACGCCAACCTGCGCCTGCTCGCCGACAAGGGCGGGGTCGCCGGCATCTGCCAGATGCGGCCGTTCCTGACGACAAAGCGCGCGGGCGCGCTGCCCGAATATTTCCGCCATATCGACCATGCGGTGAAGGTGATGGGCGCCGACCATGTCGCGATCGGCAGCGACCGTGACCACCGTGTCGTCGAGATGACCGATGCCTATATCGCCGAGCTCAAGGCCGAGGAAGGCGCCAATTTCAACGAAGCCGACTGGCCGCTCTTCATCGACGAACTCAACGGTCCGCGCCGGATGGAAGTGGTGTGGGACGGGGTGCGCAAACTCGGCTATCCTGCGGCCACGGTCGAAAAGATCATGGGAACCAACGTCCGCCGCATCTATCAGGAGGTGATCGGATGAGTTCGCGCGTCGTGGCTTCCGGCGCAGGCGCCATCCTCCTCCTGATCATGGCGGTCGCCCCCGCGTCGGCGAATGAAAATGTCCCTGGCGCCGACGCGGGGAATTGCACCACCAGCCTGATCAGCACGCCGCTCACAATCCCCCAATATCCGCCCGCGACGCAGAAGAGGCTGGACGAGGATATCGAAATCGCGCGTTTTGCGCTTCGCGTCGCGCCCGATCGCGAGGAGTCGCATTTCTGGCTCGGCCGCCGACTCGGCTATGCCGGGCGGGTATGCGAGGCGATTGCGGTGTTCAGCGACGGGCTGAAGACCTTTCCGGACAGCTATAAATTGCGCCGCTATCGCGCGCGGCACCTCGCCCGAGCGCGCGCCTTTGACGCGGCGCTGGCCGATTATCGCGACGCATTGGCGCTGATGGAGGGAAAAGCCGACAGTTTCGAGCCCGACGGACTGCCGAATGCGGTCGGCCTGACGATCGGCACCTATCGCAGCAACATCGTCTATTATCACGCGCAGACAAGTTTCGCGACCGGCGACTATCCGACGGTGGTGACGGGCATGGCCAGGTCGCTGGAACTCGCACCCGACTTTGCGCGCAACGACATGCGCGTCCCGACCGCCTATTGGACCTATCTCGCCTATCGAAAAATGGGTCAGCACGATAAGGCCCGCGCCGTGATCGACGCGATCGAGCCGGGACTGAAGCTTATCGAAAACGATGTCTATTATCAGGCGGTCCAGATCATGCAGGGCCGGCTCGACCCCGCGGATTTCGAGGACACGCGCGACAGCACGATCAAGTTCGCGATCGCGATGGAACGCCGCTTTGCCGGCGACGAGGCAGGCGCCAGGGCGCTGCTGACCGAAATCGTCCGCGAAAATCCGCAAGGGCACTGGCCATCGGAGGCCGAATTGTCGCAGCCGGACCGCAAGGCCAGCTGACCACAGAAACCGCCCCGGATCAGGCGGATCGATACCAGATATTCTTCATGGGCGTGCAGCGGTTGTGCGCGCGACATCGCGCTGTGCCCCGCCCTCCTCATTTGCGAATGAATATCCGAAGCCTGGCCACGCTTTTGCCGGATGGCGGCCTGGCAGGGGCAGCAGGACTCGAACCCGCGACCCTCGGTTTTGGAGACCGATGCGCTACCAACTGAGCTATACCCCTAGGCCGGAGTGCGCCCCTAACCCGATTGGCGGGGCGGAGCAAGGGGAATGACGGGGAAATGACGCGGGATGACGACTTGCGCGTCCGGGCGGGGCTGATATGCGCAAAAGCCGCATGGCCGCCGTTCCACCCCCCGCCGCCTCCGATGGCCCACCGCAACATTATCTCGGCGGAATCGCGCTACGGCTGCTCGCGATGATCAGCCTGTCGCTGATGTTCGTGCTCGTCAAATATGTCGATGCGGCGGGGGTGCATATCGTCGAGAGCCTGTTCTGGCGGCAGGCGCTCGTCCTGCCCTTCCTGCTCGCCTGGGTAATGGCGACGAGCGGGCTCGCATCGTTGAAAACGCAGCGGATCGGCGCGCACGCGCGGCGCATGGCCATGGGGCTTGCGGGAATGGCATGTAATTTCGGCGCCATGATCCTGCTGCCGATGGCCGAGGCGACGACCATCAGCCTGTCGGTACCGATCTTTGCCGTGATCTTTGCTGCGCTGCTGCTTGGCGAAGCGACGGGGTGGCAGCGGTGGAGTGCGGTGATCGTCGGTTTCATCGGCGTGCTTTTGGTGCTTGATCCAATCACCGGCTTTGCCGGGGGCTTTGGGGGCGAACACGGGGTGGGCACGATCGTCGCGCTTTCCGGCGCGATTATGACCGCGCTCATCACCATTGCCGTGCGCGACCTGGGCCGCACCGAAAACGCCGCAACGATCGTTTTCTGGTTCAGCCTGTTATCGATGATCCCGCTCGGTATCGCGCTGCCTTTCGTCATCACGCCGCATGACGGCCGCGAATGGCTGCTCCTGATGGGGCTCGGTTTTCTCGGCGCGGTCGTCCAGATGTCGCTGACCGGCGCGCTGCGCCTCGCCCCGGTGTCGGTCGTGATCCCGATGGATTATTCAAGCCTGCTCTGGTCGATCGCGGCCGGCTGGTGGTTCTTCGGAACGCTGCCCGCCGATACGACGTGGATCGGCGCACCATTGATCGTCGCGTCGGGCCTGTTCATCGCATGGCGCGAGCATCGCCGCCATATCGAACGTCCCAAGGAGCTTGCCGCATGAGTTTGCCGACCTTCTATCACTGTCCCGACGCGCGCTCGCTCCGCTGCCTGTGGGCCATCGAGGAAGCGGGGGTCGACGTCGATCTTCGCCTGCTCAAGTTCCCGCCGCGCGCGTTCGAGCCCGATTATCGCGCGGTGAACCCACTGATGACCGTGCCCGGCTGGGTCGAGGACGGCCGGTTGATGACCGAGTCGGCGGCGATCTGTGAACGCATCGCCGAAGGGACGCCGCTGGAAGTACGCCGAGACGAGGCCGATTATTGGGATTATCGCAACTGGCTGCACCGCAGCGACGCAACGCTGACCTTTCCGCTCGCGATCATGATCCGCTACACCCGCGTTGAGCCCCCGGAGCGACGGCTGGCGCAGGCGGTCGAGGATTACAAAGCCTTCTTCAGTGGCCGCGCGAAGAGCATCGAAGCGGCACTTGCCGATGGGCGCGAATGGCTGGTCGCTGGGCGCTTCACCATCGCCGACATCACAATCGGCTATGCAGCCTTTCTCGCGACCGCGCTCGGCGCTGACGATGTGCTGGGCGATGCGACAAAGGCGTGGCTTCGACGCTGTACGGCGCGCGACGGGTTCCGGCGCGCGCGCGAAAGACAGGCAGCCACCTGACGAAAAAGGGCTCCACCCTGGGGTGAAGCCCTCTGTGCCCCCCGGTGCATGGCATGGCGACGGGGAAACGCATCGGCCCTTCGGGGGTATGGGTCGCGTGAAGGGCCGTATGTGGGACCGATTTTATGCATGATCCGGCAGGTTGGCTTTCACATTCTCACGGCCCGATACGGCCCCCTGCGAAGGCGCTTCGGCTCGGGGGACAGCGAGTGACCATGAGCTCTCCAACGAGGAAGCGATGCCAAGGGTGATAACGGAAATCTGATGCTGCATATCCAAGGCCATTCTTTCGCCGTTGCACGCTTGCAACAGCGTGCAAGGTCTTGGGACTCAACGCCGCAGCGAAGGTCAGGGCCCGCCTCGGCAGGGACCGGGCCAACCGCACCGATCTCCCCTTTTTCGAGAGCTAGCTTTTTAGCGGGCGCCAGGCGGGACCGGCAAGCTCCGCAATCGGTCGACAGCGGCTATTCGCGTCAATTCACCATCCGCTCATAACCTTCCCAATAGGGCGCGCGCAGATCCTTCCGCAAAATCTTGCCGCTGGCATTGCGCGGCAACGCGTCGATCACATCGACGCTGCGCGGCGCTTTGAAGGGCGCGATGCGCTCGCGCGCCCAGGCGATGATGTCGGACTCCTCGACGCTGGCGCCGGGCTTGGCGACGACCACGGCCTTCACCGTCTCGCCCCATTTTTCGTCGGGAATGCCGATCACCGCGACCTCTTGCACCGCGGGATGGCCAAAGATCGCGCTTTCGACCTCGGCCGGATAGACATTCTCCCCGCCGGTGATGATCATGTCCTTCATCCGGTCGTGGATATAAAGATAGCCGTCCTCGTCGAGATAGCCGGCATCGCCGGTATGAATCCATCCGTCGGCGCTCAACGTCCGCGCGGTCGCATCGGGCAGGTTCCAATATCCCAGCATATTGTTCGATGAGCGCGTCACGACCTCTCCCACCTCGCCGGTCGGCAGGGGGTTGCCGTCGCCATCGACGATGCGGATCTCGACGCCGGGAAGCGCTTTGCCCGCCGACCGCATCCTTTTGTTGCCCGCGGGATCATGGTCCTCGGGCGGCAGCATCGAAATCGTGCCGGTGGTTTCGGTCATCCCATAGGCCTGGATGAACTGTGCGCCGAACATCTGGATACACTGGCGCAGCAGTTCGAGCGGGATGGGCGCTGCGCCATAGAGGATATATTTGAGCCGGCTGTAGTCGACGCTGGCGCAGCGGGGGTGCATCAGCAGCATCTGAAGCGCCGCTGGCACCATGAAAAAGCGGGTGACGCCATACTGCTCGACCGCGTCGAACACGCCATCGGGATTGAATTCGGCAAGCACGACACCGGGCAGACCCGCCGCGAGCGCCATGATGCCGAGCCCGGTGCCGCCGATATGCGCACAGGGCATCGCAACCAGCACGGCCTCGTCATCCTCCCATTTGGTATAGGGCATGTCGAGCTCGCCCGAATGTTTGCGCAGCGCGAAGAGGTTGCGATTGGACAGGACCGCGCCCTTCGGATTGCCGGTGGTGCCCGATGTGTAAAGCTGAAGCACCGCATCGTCGACCGCGGACGGTTCGAAGGGCGTCCGCCTGGCGCCTTCGATCATTGCCCAGGCCGCGGCGGCGCCGATGATCGCGGGATCGTTCGTCGGCCTGCCCGCAAGCTGATCGGCCAGCCCCTCGAACCCCGGCCCGGCGAAGACCATCTGCGCCTGCGTGTCGTTGACGATGAAGGCCCATTCGGCGGGCGACAGCCGCCAGCCGATCGGCGCCATCACGATCCCCGCCCGCGCCGCGCCATAGAAGAGTATGAAATACAGATCGCTGTTCTTGCCGATCCACGCGATGCGATCACCCTTGCCCAGCCCCGCGGCGATCAATGCCGATGCAACGCGCGCGGTGAGATCGTCGAGATCGGCGTAGCTGTATGCGCGATCTTCTTCGCGCAGCGCCACCCGATCGGGCCGCTCGGCCGCCCAATGCGACAGAAATTCATCAAATGTGAAAAGCTCCGATACGTCGCGAGCCATCGCCTCTCTCTCCTCGAATCGCGTCGTTCGCGCGTTTGGATAGAAAGCTAGCGATTGATGCGGCGACGTAAAGCGCCGATCCCCCTACCCTGTCATGTCCGTCAGGTGCGGCGGAAAAGCAGCATCAGATTATTCGCGGGCATGGCGCGCCGGTCGGCGAAAGCCAGGCCGGCGTCCGCGGCGGCGGCCTCGACCGCGTCCCTGTCGCGAAGTCCCCATTCGGGATTCCGTGCGCGCAGATTGGCATCGAAGTCGAGGTTGCTTGCCGCGGTCGGCACATCGGCCTCGATATAAGGGCCATAGAGGATCAGCGGCGCACCGGGCGCCAGCAGGCGCGCGGCCCCGGCGAACAGGCCAAGCGTCGCTTTCCAGGGGCTGATATGCACCATGTTGATGCAGAGGATCGCGTCGGCGGCGCTCACGGGCCAGTCCGATGCGGCAGCGTCGAGCATCAGCGAGGGACGAAGATTGGACAATGCGGCCTCGCCGCTCCAGGCAGCGATGGAGGCCAACCCGGCGCGATCGGGGTCGCTCGGTTGCCAGTCCAAGTGCGGAAAGGCGGCGGCGAAATGGACCACATGCTCGCCCGACCCGCTCGCTACCTCGACCACCATTCCCGACGGGGGCAGCCAGTCGGCCAGAACCTGCGTTATCGCATCGCGGTTGCGCAGCGTTGCGGGGGCGTGGCGCTTGGCCGCGGTTCCGCCATCCTCCGCCATCCAGGGCTGCGGCGCTTTGCCGTCCGTCATGCTGCTTTCGCCTGCGCTTTCGTCAGCGCCCGCGCGCGGCGCTCTCGCACGATCAGCCAGGCAAACAGGCCAACCGGCCCGACGAGCAGCGTCAACAGCAGGAAGGGAAATTGCACCACGCGGCTGAACCCCTTTTGATCGGCGTCGCGCGCGATCCACATGCCGGTGAACAAGTCGAACGCCAGATAATGCGTCCAGCCGATGACCGCGCCGCCCTTGGTATCGAACAGCGCCATCACCCCCACGAGGGTCGAGAAGTCGGCGGCGCCGCGCGTCCCGCCGGGATCCATGCCGCCTGACATGACACCGATCAGAAGGATGGTGTAGGTCAGGCAGAGCAAGGCGACGCCCAGATAGAGGATCAGCGCCAGAATCTTTGGCCCGCGCGGCAGGAAAACGAGCGCCAGCCATGCGGCAATCGCCCAGCCGTTGGCCAGGGTGAATAATGTTTCCCAGCTCATGCCCCTCTCCTACCCCCTATTTTTGCTGTCACCCCGGCGCAGGCCGGGGTCTCACCGATGCGTGTCGGATCACCGCAGAGACCCCGGCGCAGGCTGGGGTGACGATGAACAAAGACCTCAATCTTCCCACGCCAGCACTGGCTTGCGCGCCGCAGCGGTTTCGTCGAGCCGCGCGCGCGGTGCGAAATGCGGTGCGGACTTGAGCGCGGGATCGCCGTTCTTCGCGCGCATCGCGATGCTGCGCAGCGCGCCGATGAACTGGTCGAGCACCGCCTTGCTTTCGGTCTCGGTCGGCTCGACGAGCATCGCGCCATGGACGACGAGCGGGAAATAGACCGTCATCGGGTGATAACCCTCGTCGATCAGCCCCTTGGCGATGTCGAGCGTCGAGAAGCCTTCGGCAAGTCCCTTGTCGCTGAACAGCGCCTCGTGCATGCACGGACCCGATGAGGCGAAGGGCGCGTCGAGCACATCCTCCAGGCTGCGCAGCACATAATTGGCGTTGAGCACCGCATCCTCGGCGACCTGCTTCAGCCCGTCGGCGCCGTGGCTCAGAATATAGGTCAGCGCGCGGGTGAACATGCCCATCTGGCCGTGGAACGCGGTCATGCGGCCAAAGGTGTCGGGATGTTCTTCGCCCGCGCTTTCCTCTTCGACCAGCTTGAACGACCCGTCGGCGTAGCGCGCCGAATAGGGGATCGGGCCATAGGGCGCGAGCGCTTCGGACAGCACCACCGGTCCGGAACCAGGGCCGCCGCCGCCGTGGGGGGTCGAGAAGGTCTTGTGCAAATTGATGTGCATCGCGTCGATGCCCAGGTCGCCGGGACGCACCTTGCCGACGATCGCGTTAAAATTGGCGCCGTCGCAATAGACATAGCCGCCCGCGGCATGGACCGCGTCCGAAATCGCCTTCATGTCGCGTTCGAACAGGCCGCACGTATTGGGGTTGGTGATCATCACCCCCGCCACATCGGGGCCGAGCCGCGCTTTGAGCGCCTCCAGATCGACGCGGCCTTCCTTGGTCGCCGGAATATCCTCGACGGTGAAGCCTGCAAACGCTGCGGTCGCAGGGTTGGTGCCGTGCGCGCTTTCGGGGACGAGCAGCACGCGCCGGTCCTCGCCGCGCGCTTCCAAGGCAGCCTTGATGCAGAGAATGCCGCACAGCTCGCCATGCGCGCCCGCCTTGGGCGACATCGCGACGCCATACATGCCGGTCAGGTCGATCAGCCAGAAGGCAAGTTCGTTGATCACCGCGAGCGCGCCCTGCACCGTTTCCTGCGGCTGGAGCGGGTGGACGTCGGCAAAGCCCGGCATCCGCGCTACTTTTTCGTTGAGGCGCGGATTATGCTTCATCGTGCAGCTGCCGAGCGGGAACAGGCCGAGGTCGATCGCGTAATTCTGCCGCGACAGGCGCGTATAGTGGCGCACCGTTTCGGACTCGCTAAGCCCCGGCAGGCCGATGGGCGCGCTGCGCATCAACGACCCCAGATCGGCGGCGGGCGCGGCTTCGTCGAAATCGACGCCGGTGGTTTCAGTCGATCCAATCTCGAAGATCAGCGGTTCCTCGAGCATCAGCGCGCGGTTGCCAGTGAAAGTCACATTGTCGTCGGCACCGCCCGCAACGTTCATTTCGGGGCGCCAGCCGGCGGGGTTGAGCGCGGTCATGCCAGCACCTCCTTCAGCGCCGCGGCAAAGGCGGCAATATCCTCCTCGGTCACAGTTTCGGTCACGGCGACCACCAGCCCTTTCGAAAGACCGTCATTGTCGGGATAGAGACGGCCGAGCGACACGCCGCCCAGCACGCCCTTTTCGGCGAGCTTGTGCACCGTCGCGCGCGCGTCGCCGGGCAGCAGCAGGGTAAATTCGTTGAAGAAGCTGTCGTTCATCACCGACACGCCGGGCACCTTGGCGAGTTCGGCAGCAGCGGCCTTTGCCCGCCCATGGTTGATTGCGGCGAGCTGACGCAGCCCGGCTTCGCCCAAAAGGGTCATGTGAATACTGAAGGCCAGCGCACAAAGCCCTGCATTGGTGCAGATATTGCTCGTCGCTTTCTCACGGCGAATATGCTGCTCGCGCGTCGAGAGGGTAAGCACGAAGCCGCGCTTGCCCTTGGCATCGACCGTTTCGCCGCACAGGCGCCCCGGCATCTGGCGGACATATTTGGACTTGCAGGCAAACAGGCCGACATAGGGACCGCCGAATTGCAGCCCGACGCCGATCGCCTGTCCTTCGCCTACCACGATGTCGGCGCCCATTTCGCCGGGAGATTTGATGAGGCCCAGCGCGACGGGTTCGGTTACGACCGCGATCAGCAGTGCCCCCGCTACCTGGCACGCCTCGGCCAGCGCCGCCATGTCGTCGATCCGGCCCAAAATGTCGGGATATTGAACGACGACGCAGCTCACCTCTTTGTCGACCGCCGCGGCGAGCGCGGCCCAGTCGGTTCCGGCTTCGAGGGCCGGGTCGCCATCGACCAGCGTGTCGCGCGTATATTTCGCCATCGTGCGCGCGACGCTGCGATAATGCGGATGGAGTCCGGTCGAAAGCAGCGCCTTGCTGCGCTTGGTGATGCGCCGCGCCATGACGATGGCTTCCCAGCACGCCGTCGAACCGTCATACATGGACGCGTTGGCAACGTCGGTGCCGAACAGCCGCGCGACCTGGCTCTGAAACTCAAAGAGCATCTGGAGCGTGCCCTGCGCGATTTCCGGCTGATAGGGCGTGTAGGCGGTGAGGAACTCGCCGCGCTGGATCAGATGGTCGACGCTGGCGGGAACATGATGCCGATAGGCGCCCGCGCCAAGAAAGAAGGGTCCGTCGCCTGCGACCCGGTTACGGCGCGCGAGAGCGCCCATATGGCGTTCGACCGCAAGCTCGCTCGCGCGTAGCGGCAGCCCCTCGATCGGTCCGTCGAGCCGGGCTTCGGCTGGGACGTCGGCGAACAGATCGTCGATCGACGGCGCGCCGATGGTCGCGAGCATCGCGGCGCGATCGTCGGGGGTCAGGGGGAGGTAACGCATGAACTACTCCGGTTAAGATACGGAAGAAGATGTAAAGAGTGGCGCAAGATCGGCGAGCGATCCGCGAAAGGTGGCGGGACCGCTGTGCGTCGTGCGCACCCATGGCGCGAACCAGATACGAAAGCCCGCGTCGCGCGCGCGGCGGCAAAAGGCATAATCTTCGGAGAGCATCAGCCCGCTTGCGCGGTCTATCTCGGGAAGGAAGAGCGCATGGACCGTCTCGCGCACGCCGGTTCCCTGCCGGTCGCGCGCGTCGGTACGAAAGGCCAGCTCGGGGTGCCGCGCGCGGAGCGTTTCGACGACGTCGCGGCGGATGAGCATCAGCCCGGTGCCAAGCTGCGACAACTCGACAAGATCGGTCAGCGCAAAGCGTTCGTCGGGGCGCAGGAAGCTGAGCGCAAAATCACCCGTAAACCGGGCGAGGTCGACGGGATTATCCCGGCCCAACCCGGCCTCTGCCGCGCGCGCGACCTGCGGCCAGTTGATCGTCCGGCGCGGAACCGCCGCACCCAGGATGGAACAATCGGGCCGCGCCGCCATCGCCTCCACCATCGAAAAAATGTCGGCGGCAGCGAAGTCGATGTCGGCGTCGACGAACAGCAAATGCGTGCAATCGCTCTGCACGAACAGGTCAGCCAGCAGGCTGCGCGCACGATGAATCTGCGCTTCGTGGAGAATGAACTCGAACCGTACCGGCACGCCCTTTGCCTGCGCCGCAAACACAAGCGCCAGTGCCGCGCGGACATAGCTGCCCTGCGCGCCGTCATAGATGGGCGTCGCCACCATCAGGCGGCAATCGGCGAGTGCGGGATCAGCTGCGGTCATCATGTCCCTCCCCCTCCCGCCCGCGGGAGGGGCGATCGGTTACAGCGCGTCGCAGAAAGCCTTGTAGGCCTTGGCGTCCATCAGGCCATCGAGCTGGCTCTTGTCCGAAAGCGTCATACGAAAGAACCAGCCTTCGCCCTCGGGGTCCGAGTTGACGAGCGCGGGATCTTCCTCGAGCTGCGCATTGCCTTCGGTCACGGTTCCGTCGACGGGCGCATAGACGTCGCTTGCCGCCTTGACCGACTCGACGACGGCCGCATCGCCGCCCTGGCTGAGCTCGGCGCCGGTATCGGGCACCTCGACGAAAACGATGTCGCCGAGCTGCCCCTGCGCGAAATCGGTGATGCCGACCGTCGCGACATCGCCGTCGACGTCGATCCATTCATGCTCTTCGGTGTAATAACGCGGCATCGGTCAGGCTCCCTGTTTGCGCACATAGCGGTGCGGAATGAATGGCATGGCGGTGACGGTGCAGGCGACGCGCTTGCCCCGCACCTCGGCGGCGACGGCGGTACCCGGCGCGGACAGCCCCGTCGGAACATAGCCCATCGCGATCGGCGCACCGACGCTGGGGGCGAACCCGCCCGACGTCACGACGCCGATTTCGGTGTTGCCGTCGAACAGCTTGGCGCCTTCGCGCACCGGCATCTTTCCGTCGACCAGCAGTCCGACACGCTTGCGCGGCGCGCCGTCGGCCATATGCCCCAGAATGCGCGGCGCGCCTGGGAAACCGCCCTCCTCACGGCGACGTTTGCTGATCGCGAAGGCGAGATCCCCCTCGACCGGATCAATGTCTTCGTCGAGGTCGTGGCCGTAAAGCGGAAGACCCGCCTCGAGCCGCAGGCTGTCACGCGCACCGAGCCCGATCGGCTTCACCATATCCAGCGCGCAGAGCGCGTCGGCGAGCGCAACGATGTGCTCGGCCGCGACCGAGATTTCGAAACCATCCTCGCCGGTATAGCCCGAGCGGCTGATCCCCAGCCGGATGTCACCCCATTTATACGGACCGGCCTGCATGAAAACGAGCTGGTCTACGGGCAGGATGTCGTCAAATTCGGGTCGGATACCCAGCGCGACGAGCGCGTCGACGGCCCTTGGTCCCTGAAGCGCGAGCAGGCCGTCCTCGTCGAGCAGATTGATGTCGATCGAATCGGACAGATGCTCGCGCAGATGCGCGATGTCGTCCCATTTCACTGCGCCGTTGACGACCACATAGAGACCGCGCCCGGTATTGGTGATCATCAGATCGTCGAGGATGCCGCCGTCGTCCGCAAGCAACATCGAATAGCGCATCCGTCCGGGTTTCAGCGCCGCAATATCGCCGGGCACGAGCGCCTCGATCGCGTCGGCGACGCCGTCGCCACTGAGCACGAGCTGCCCCATGTGGCTGACATCGAACAGGCCGGCATTCTCGCGAACCCACAGATGTTCGGCCATGATCCCTTCATATTGGATCGGCATCCAATAACCGGCGAACTCGACCATGCGCGCGCCCTTTGCGCGGTGCCATGCGTCGAGCGGCAGCACCTCGGTCGCTACCTCTTCGATCACGTCTTCGCTTTCGCTCATATCGGCCTCCCGTCGTTGACATGACGCGGCGCGGCCCGATGCCGTTCCTTCGCCATGCCCCCTCTGTCACGGGAACCTGAGAGTTTTCCCCCATGTTATCATGGAGTTACCCCTTCGGTGGCCCCGGCAGTCGACCGGGGCGCTTTCCAGAGTGTCCAATCGTCCGCGCGGTCCGTTGACCTGAGAGTTTCCGGGGCGGTTGCTCCTTCGGTGGCGAGGCGCGGCGAACCACCCCTCGCGCTCTCCCGCGCGGCCGGCCGAATCCCGTGAAGGAATGCGGCGGACGGGCGAGCCTTGGCGCTGCACCCTGCCGGAGTCAATCGGCGAGCGCGCGGATCGCGTCGTTTTCGTGAATATGGACGCCCGCACCGCCGCGCCCGGCAAGCGCGGCGATCGCGGCAGCGACGCGCGCGCCCGAAATCGAACGGTAACGGCGAAAATTTCCGTGGAGCAGCGCGTCGGTCAGCGGCGCCGCAAGAGCCGCAAGCCCTTCGCCCAGCCGCAGCGGCCCAGGCCGGTCGCCGCGAAGCAGGCCGGGCCGGAGCAGATCGAGCCGGTCGAAGCCCAGTTCGATCAGATGGCGTTCGGTCTCGCCCTTGGTCCGGAGGTAGAAATTGCGGCTTGCTGGCGAGGCGCCGACCGAGCTGACCGCAATCATCTGGCGCGTGCCGCCCTCCCGCGCCCCGCGCGCGGCAGCGAGCACCAGATCGTGATCGACCGCGCGAAAAGCCGCCTGCGACCCCGCCTGCCGTATCGTCGTGCCAAGACACGAAATTAGGACATCGGGGCGCTCGGCCGCGATGATGTCGGCCCAGCGACCTGACGGCGCGACCAATTGCCTGTGATGCGCGGGCAGCGCCTCGATGGGGCGGCGCGCCACTATGGTGACGGGCGTGGCATCGAAACGATCGATCACCAGACGTCCGACCATCCCGGTCGCGCCGACGATCAGCGCATCAGACATGCGCCAGCGCCGCCGGCACTGCCGCGCGGCCAAAGATTTCGGCATAGCGGTCGATGGCGAAGCGGTCGGTCATGCCGGCAATATAATCGCCGATATGGCGGTTTATCGCGCATTCCCCGGCGGGGAGCCGCGCCGACCAGTCGTCGCCCATCAGCCGCGGGTCGGCGGCATAAGCCGCGAAAAGATCGCCCACCACCCTGCTCGCCGCCTCGGCGGCGGCAAGCTGGTCGGCGTGGTGATAAAGATTGGCATACATGAAGCGCTTGAGATCGCGCTCGTCCGCGGCGAGCCCGGCCGAAAAGCCGCCGAGCGCGCGTCCGGCCGCGCGTACTTCGTCCGCGCTGGCCACCCCGGCATCGGCGACATTCGCCGTGGTGGCGGCAATCACGTCATTGACCATCACGCCGATCTGGTCACGCACCAGTTCGCGCAGCAAACGGTTGCGCGGCGCGCCGGGAAAGCGCGCCTCGACCGCGCGATAATTGGCGGCGACAAAGGGCTGTTCCATCAACTGGTCGAGGTTCAGCAGACCGGCGCGGAGGCCGTCGTCGATATCGTGATTGTCATAGGCGATGTCGTCGGCGATTGCCGCCACCTGCGCTTCGAGGCTGGCGTGGCTGGCAAGGTCCAGTCCGAAATCGCCGTCGATTTCGGCAAGCGCCCAGCCGGGGGCCGCGACCGGGCCATTATGCTTGGCCAGCCCCTCCAATGTTTCCCACGTCAGGTTGATACCGTCGAACAGCGGATAAGGGCATTCGAGGCGCGCCAGCGTGCGGAGCGTATGGCCATTATGGTCGAAACCGCCATGGGCCGCCATCGCGGCCTTCAGCGCATCCTCGCCCGCGTGTCCGAAGGGCGGATGGCCGATGTCGTGCGCCAGACACAGAGCCTCGGTCAGATCCTCGTTGAGCCCAAGCGCGCGCGCAATGCCGCGGCCGATCTGCGCGACCTCGATACTGTGGGTCAGGCGGACGCGATAATGGTCGCCATCGGGCGCGATGAACACCTGCGTCTTGTGACGAAGGCGGCGAAAGGCGATCGAGTGGATGATGCGGTCGCGGTCGCGCTGGAACGCATCGCGCGGTCCGCGCACGACACGGCCCGATTCGACGTGTCGTCGTCCGCGGCTCTGCGCCGGGTCGCTGGCGCAGCGGGCAACGCTCACTTCAAGGGATCGACGGGTTCGCCGACCTCGCTGTTGAAAAGAAAGCCGTCGCCCTCGGCCTTTTTATACTCGGCCAGCCAGTCCTGCGCCGCCTTGCGGTTGGCGAAAGGACCGACGAGCAGGCGCCGCGTCTGTCCCCATTCGGCGGTCGCACCCGCCTTGCCCTTGAACAGCGCCGCGTTGCGCTTTTCGAAGCGGTTATAGTCGAAGGCGAGCGCGCGCAAATTGGCGCCCGTCGCAATCTGAACCCAGATGCGCGCCGGATGCGCCTTTTTCCTAGCGGCCTCTTCCTTGGCCTTGGCGTCCGCCTCTGCCTTTGCTTTCGCCGCCGCTTCTTCCTTTTCGCGCTTCGCCGCTTCGGCGGCCTCGGCCTTGCGCTTGTCGTCGAGCAGCTTGGCGAGCGTGTCGGCACCGATCGCATCGTCGGGACGCGCCAGCTCTTCAGCCGGTATCTCGATCGATCCGACAATATCGGCGAGCGAGGCGAGCGGCGCGGCAGCCGATGTAGCGGTCGAGGGCGCCGCGGACGGTGCGGCAGGCGGTCTCGCCGTGGCCGGAGCCGATGGTTTGATGTCGGCTATCGAAAAGCCCGGACCGATCGGGGCGCCCGCCGCGCTTGTCGTGGGCGGACTGGCGGCCGGGGTCGACGTCGCAGGGCGCGGGTCGACACGCATCGGACTGGCGCTGGCGGCCACCGGGGGCGGCGCAGGTGTCGGGCCCGGCGGCGGCTTGGCTGCGGCGGGGGTCGAGGTTGGCACGGGGGTCGGCGCCGGGGCCGGCTTCGGCACGACGCGCCGTGGTGCGGGCGCGGGCGTCGGCGTCGCTGCGGCGACCTGCACCGGCCGGGAAACGGCCGCGGGCTGGCCGTTCGGGAAACGGCCGAAATGCGCCGCGGCTGCCTTTTGCGCGGGGTTGAGCCGGTCCATCTGGGTCAGATAGGGCAGGATATTCGCCGCCATCGGGGGTGGCATCGTCGCATTGACGATCTCGCTCGCTTCCTTGTCGCGGCCGTTCATTGCGAGAATCATCGCGCGAAGGCGCCACGCGCCGCGATCCTGCGCGCGCAGCTGCGGCGTGAGCAGTTGAACCGCCCGGTCGGCGTCGCCGCTGATGCCGAGCGAGAGGGCATAACGCCGCGTCAGTTCGGCATCGGGCGCGATCGACAGCGCGAGCTGATAATCCCGCTGCGCTGCCTCCTGTTGGCCCAGCAGGTCGCGCGCGAGGCCGCGATCGGCCAGCAGCAGCCGTTCGGGCGCGCCCAACAGCTGCGCCTCGCCGAAGTAATCGAGCGCGCGCGTCGGATTTTCCAGATGCGTCATCGCCGATCCGAGCGCGGCCTTCACCGCGCCATCGCGCGGGCTTGCCTGTTCGGCGCGCAGCAAAAAGCCCAGCGCGGCGCGATAATCTTCGAGCGCGATCGAGGCGCGTCCGGCATCGAGCAGCGCGCTCGTATCGTTACCGTTCGACGCGAGGCGCGCGAGCGATGCCGACAGGAGCGTGCGCGCGGCCGTACGTTTTTCCATGGCCGCGCGCGTCGCGGCATCGGGCGGCGTCGCCTGCATCGCCCCCGCCAACGGCGCCCCGACTGTGCCGAGCAACAGCGCGGCCGACGCACCCACGCAAAGCGATGTGCGCGCCGGCTTCGCCGTCAATATCCGTCGCCACATGGGCAATTTTTCCCGATTTCCGGCCTGCCGTGCCCGGCGGACGGCCGCTCGATGCCCCGTTACTGGTTGTTCTGCCGCCCCAGGAAACGCGGAATATCGACCGCGTCGTCCTTGCCGCCATTGTCGGTGTCGGGCGTGCTCGCCCCGCGCGACAGGCGCGACATGCGCTCGAACAGCGTACCCCCGCCGATCGAACGCGCGGGCGCTTCGGCCGGAGCGCCTTCCGACGCGGCGCGGGGGGTGCCTGCGGGCTCCGCAGGCGCATCGAGCATCAGTTCATCGGCCGTATCGTCGTAAGTCGCGGCGACCTGCGACAATTCCATGGGCTCTTCCTCTGCTGCCGCAGCGGCTTCGGGGAGCGGGGCTTCCTGTGCAGAGGTGTCGCCCAGCGAAAAGCCCGGTGCCGGTTCGTCGTCCTGCGCCACCGCCGCTTCCTCGGCAACGGGCTCTTCCAGCGCCGCAGGCTCGACGACTTCTTCGGCCACTGGCGCGGGCGCCGCCGCACGCGCGGGCGCGAAGGAGAAGCTGCGCGTGGCGGGCGCGGCCTGTGCCGCCTCGCCCGTCCCGTCGATGCCGGTCGCGACGACCGAGACGCGGATCTTGCCGTCGAGGCTCTCGTTAAAGGCGCTACCCCAGATGATGTTGGCGTCGGGATCGACCAGCTCGCGGATATGGTTTGCCGCCTCGTCGACTTCCATCAGGCGCATATCCTCGCCGCCGGTGATCGAGATGATGACGCCCTTCGCGCCCGCCATCGACACGCCGTCGAGCAGCGGATTGGCAATCGCCTTCTGCGCCGCCTCGAGCGCGCGACCGTCGCCTTCGGCTTCGCCAGTCCCCATCATCGCCTTGCCCATTTCGCGCATCACGCTGCGCACGTCGGCAAAGTCGAGGTTGATGAGGCCGGGCATGACCATCAGGTCGGTGATTCCGCGCACACCCTGCTGCAGCACCTCGTCCGCCATGGTGAACGCTTCTTTGAAGGTCGTGTTCGGGTTGGCGACCAGGAACAGATTCTGGTTCGGAATGACGATCAGCGTATCGACATGATCCTGAAGCTCGGCGATCCCGGCGTCAGCCGAGCGCATCCGCCGCGCACCTTCGAACATGAAAGGTTTGGTCACGACGCCGACGGTCAGGATGCCACGGTCGCGCGCGGCCTTGGCGATCACCGGCGCGGCGCCGGTACCGGTGCCGCCGCCCATGCCCGCCGCGACAAAGCACATATGCGCACCGTTCAGCGCTTCTTCGACCTGGCTGATGCTTTCCTCGGCCGCTGCGCGCCCCACCTCGGGCCGCGAGCCCGCACCCAGCCCCTGGGTGATTTGCGTCCCCAGCTGGATCCGCCGTTCCGCCGGCGAAGCGTTCAGCGCCTGCGCGTCGGTGTTGGCGACGATGAAATCGACGCCCTCGACGCGTGCCGCGATCATATTTGCGATGGCATTGCCACCCGCACCGCCGACACCGATCACCGCGATCCGCGGTTTCAGTTCATCGACCTGCGGCGGGCCAATGTTGATGCTCATCAATCAATCTCCCTGCAGCGGCGGACAGCTGCCGCTTCCCCAACCTTGCGACCCGGCCGGGCGACAGTCCAACCGCCCGGCGTTCTGTTACCGCATTGCACTATTGTGACGCCGGAATCACCCAAAAATTTAACCTTTTTTCGCGTTTCACCGCTAAAAACTGCTTTTCAAAGCCGCCATCAATCGATGGAAGATCGACGTCCCCGCCGGCTTATACACATCCTGCGCCATCATCGGCAGGTCACGCAAGTCGACGGGATCCGACGCCGCATAAAGAACCAGACCCGCAAGCGTCGCGAAAGCCGGGCCGCTGTGCGCATCGGGCAGCCCGTGCAAGCCGCGCGGCCGCCCGACGCGCGCCGCGCGCCCCAGCGCGCTTTGCGTGTAATCGGCGATGCCTTTGAGGTCGGCACCGCCACCGACGAGCACGACCTGGCGCCCGATCGGACCGACGAAGTGCAGGTCTTTCAGCGTCCGGCCGATCTCTCCCATCATCGTGTCGAGCCGCTGGCGGATCACCGACACCAGCTGCGCGCGCGTGATGCGCGGGGAATCGCCGCCCGCCGGCGCGCCGGGTTCGAGTTCGATCACATCGTTATTGTCGCGCGGACTTGCCGAGGCCGAGCCATAGAAGCTTTGCAGCCGCTGCGCCTGGCTGCGCCGGATACCGAAAGCGGAGGCGATGTCGTCGGTGATGTCGCTCGCCCCAAAGGGCAGCGACGCCATTTCGACCAGCATTCCGCCGGCATAGAGCGATACGGTAGTGACCGCCGCCCCCAATTCGACGAGCGCGACGCCGAGGTCGCGTTCCTCGTCGGACAGGCAGGCGAGCCCCGCCGCGATCGGCGAAGCCACGACCGCGTTCACGTCCAGATGCGCCTGGCGCACCGCTGCCTCAAGGTTTCGCACCGGCGCGCCGTCGGCCATGATGATGTGAATATCGACGCCAAGCCGGTCGGCGTGGAGGCCGATCGGGTTTTTCACCCCGGTCAGTCCGTCGAGCGTGTACAGCGCCGGCTGCGCGTGCAGGATCATCCGACCTTCGGGATCGATCCCTGCCCGCCCCGCCGCGAGCAGGTCGTCGATATCCTCCTGCTCGATACGGTGTCCGCCGAGTTCGCTTTCGATCGGCGCGACGTCGCTCAAAAGACTTCCCGCCGAAAAGCTGACCCACACATCGTCGATATTGAGCCCGGCGATACGTTCGGCCTGCTCGATCGCCTCGCGCACGACATGCTCGGTCTGTTCCATGTCGGCGACATAGCCGCGCTGGACGCCGCGGCTCTCGCGCTGGCCCGTGCCAAGCACATGCAGCTTGCCGTCGGCGGTTTGCCCGGCGATCAGCGCACACACCTTCCACGACCCGACATCGAGCGCGGTGATGATCTTTTCGATCCGCGGCGGCGCCATCCCCTACCCCTTGTTCATCCGGCTGGCGGCGACCGCATCGACCGCCGCGCGCGCCTCGTCGAGCTTCGCGGGCGCGACCTGTCCCTCATGCGGCAGACGGAGCACGAAACGCGCGGGGTCGCGCATATCGAAACGCAATATGCCGCGGCCGAGCAACCGGTTGGCGCCGTCCATATGCGCGAATTTGGCGAGCGCGGCCTTCGCCGCTTCCTCGCCTTCGGGCAGCGAGAGCGTCTCGCCGCTGCGAAAGCGCAGATCCCAGCGGCGATTGCCGACCCAGGTTGCGCCCGCGAGCAATTCCTTGAGGCTGCTCGCTTCGGCAAGCAAGCGGGCGAGGTCCTGCGAACGCTGGTTCGCCTTTGGACCGATGACAAGCGGCAGGTCGGGCATGGTCGCGACGGTGACGGGTTCCAGCACGACGCCCTTTTCGTCGATCAGCGACAGCTTGCCCGAATGCTGCCAGATCGCGGCCGGGGTGCGTTCGACGATGTCGACGACCAGCGTATCGGGCAGGCGGCGCGACACGCGCGCATCCTTGATCCAGCCATAGCGCATCAGGTCGCCGCGCACATCCTCCAGGTCGACGGCAGCCATCGACCGGTCCTTCTGCGCGAGCGCGATGTCATAGACTTTCAGCCGGTCGATACGGTCGGCGCCGACGACTTCGACCTTCTTTACCTGAAAGCCGGCACGGCCGACCGCCTGGGCCCATTCCTCGTGCACCTTGGCGGTCACGCCCGTCGCATGTGCGGCGAGACCCGCGATGGCGAACAGACCAAGGCCGACCGTCCAGTTGGCGACCTTCTGAAGCCGCTGCGGGCTGATCGGCAGCGCGTTGATGATCGCGTTGAGCCGCGATTGCTGAACCTTGCGCCGCTTCTTCGGCGCGCGTGCGGGCCGCCGCGGCGGCGCCTTCGCGCGCTTGATCCTCGTACTGCTCATGCCAGCGCTTCCCCCACGATGCGTTCGACAAGCTCGGCATAGTCCATGCCGACGGCGCGCCCCTGTTCGGGCACAAGGCTGAGCGGCGTCATGCCCGGCTGGGTATTGACCTCAAGAAGGAAAATGCCCGCAAGGCCATGTTCGTCGTCCCAGCGAAAATCGGAGCGCGAGGCGCCCTTGCAGCCGAGCAGGCGATGCGCCTTCAGCGCCAGTTCCTTCATCCGTTCGGCGATTTCATCGGGCACGTCGGCGGGACAGACATGCTCGGTCAGTCCATCGGTATATTTCGCGTCATAGTCGTAAAAACCCGATTTGACGCGCAGTTCGGTGACGGCGAGCGGCCGGTCGCCCAGCACCGCTACGGTCAGCTCGCGCCCCTTGATGAACGGTTCGGCGAGCAGGCGGTCGAACTCCTGCCACGGCCCCACGGCATCGCGCGCGATCGGGTTGCCGTAATTGCTGTCGTCCTTGACGATCGCGACGCCGACCGACGATCCTTCGTTGACGGGTTTGAGGACATAGGGACGCGGCAGCGGGTCTTTTGAAAACAGGCTTTCGCTGTCGACCATCAACCCCGTCGGCATGGGCACACCATGCGGCACCAGCGCCTGCTTCGTCAATTCCTTGTCGATCGCGATCACCGACGTGACGAGGCCGCTGTGGGTGTATTTGAGGCCCATCAGGTCGAGCATCCCCTGCACCGTCCCGTCCTCCCCCGGAACGCCGTGGAGCGCGTTGAACACGACATCGGGCTTCGCCTCGGCAAGGCGCAGCGCGACATCGCGATCCATGTCGATCCGCGTCACCCGATGCCCGCGCGATTCGAGCGCGTCGGCGACGCCGTTGCCGCTCATCAGCGACACTTCGCGTTCGGCGGACCAGCCGCCCATCAGGACGGCGACATGCCACGGACCCCGGCTCATTCGGGCTTACCCACGCGTTGAATCTCCCATTGCAGTTCGATGCCGCTCTTGTCCTTCACCCGGCGGCGGACTTCTTCGCCCAGCGCCTCGATGTCCGCGCTTGTCGCCGTGCCGGTGTTGATCAGGAAATTGGTGTGCTTCTCGCTGACCTGCGCGCCGCCGACCGTCAGGCCGCGGCACCCGGCCTCGTCGACAAGAGCCCAAGCCCTGTGCCCGTCGGGGTTTTTGAAGGTCGACCCCCCCGTTTTCGATCGCAGCGGCTGCGAAGCTTCGCGGCTCGCAGAGATGCGGTCCATTTCGGCCTGGATGGCTTGCGCCTCGCCGGGTCGGCCGCGGAAGGTCGCCGCGACCACGACCGCGCCTTCAGGCAATTCGCTGTGGCGATAGGTATAGCCGAGATCGGCGAGCGCGAGCGTCTGGCGTTCGCCCGAGCGCAGGATGATGTCGGCTTCGACCAATATGTCCTTGACCTCGCTGCCATAAGCGCCGCCATTCATGCGCACGAAGCCGCCGACAGTGCCGGGGATCGATCGCAGGAACTCCATTCCCGCAATACCCGCGTCGCGCGCGGTCGACGAAACGAGAATACCCGACGTGCCCCCGCCGCAGCGCAGCGTCGTTCCGTCAAGAACTTCGACCTTTGCAAAGGCCTTGCCCAGTCGGACGACGACGCCCGGAAAGCCGCCGTCGCGGACGATGAGATTTGAGCCGAGGCCCAGCGCCATCACCGGGATCGCGGTATCGAGGTCGCGCAGGAAATCGGCGAGATCGTCGGCGTCCTTGGGTTCGAACAGCCAGTCGGCAGGGCCGCCCGACTTGAACCAGACGAGCGGCGCCAGCGGCGCCTTCACCGTGAGCTTGCCGCGAACGGCGGGAAGGGTTTCAACAGTCACGCCCCCTCCACCGCGAGCGCCAATCCTGCCGCCATCTTGGTAATGTCGCCCGCGCCGAGACAGATGATCATATCGCCCGCGCCGAGTTCGCCCGCCCTGATGCTCGCAGCGATGCTGGCCGCGAGCGCGTCCACGTCGGCGACGACCTGCGCATGACGATGACCGCGATCGCGCAGCCCCTGGGTCAGCGCGTCGGACGACACGCCGTCAATCGGCGCTTCGCCCGCAGCATAGACTGGCAGGGCAATCACCATGTCGGCGTCGTTAAACGCCTGTTGGAAATCGTCCATATGATCACGCAGGCGCGTGAAACGGTGCGGCTGGACGACGCCGACGACGCGCCCTGCGCCCGCCCCCTCGCGCGCGGCCGACAGCACGGCGCGAATTTCGACCGGGTGATGGGCATAATCGTCGATCACCGTGACGACGCCCCCATCCACCGGAATCTCGCCCACCTTGGTGAAACGCCGCTTGACCCCGGCAAAACCGTTGAAGCCCGATGCGATCTTTTCGTCGGAAACACCCATGTGCAACGCCACTGCGACCGCCGCGAGCGCGTTCTGGACATTGTGGCGTCCCGACATCGGTAGATGGATGCCCTCGATCGTGCGGCTGCCCCCGTCGCGGTCGCGTACGACGACGTCGAAGCGGTTGCCGTCGGGGCCGGGCGTCACATTCGTTCCCCGCACGTCGGCCTGCGCCGAAAAGCCGTACGTAATAATCCGCCGGTCGCGGATGCGGGGGATGATCGCCTGCACCTCGGGATGGTCGAGGCACAGCATCGCGGCGCCATAGAAGGGCACATTCTCGATAAATTCGACAAAGGCATCCTTGATCGCGTCGAAGCTGCCATAATGGTCGAGATGTTCGGGATCGATGTTGGTGACGACCGCAATCGTCCCGTCGAGGCGCAGGAAGCTGCCGTCGCTTTCGTCGGCCTCGACCACCATCCAGTCCGACGCGCCGAGCCGCGCATTCGATCCGTAATTGTTGATGATCCCGCCGTTGATAACCGTCGGGTCGATCCCGCCCGCGTCGAGCAACGCGGCGACGAGGCTGGTTGTGGTCGTCTTGCCATGCGTGCCCGCGATCGCGACGGTGGATTTAAGGCGCATCAGTTCGGCGAGCATTTCGGCACGGCGGACGAGCGGGATGCGGCTGGCCAAGGCAGCCTCCACCTCCGGATTGCCGCGCTGCACGGCGGTCGAGGTGACGACCACCGCGACGCCATCGACATTTTCGGACGCATGGCCGATCGCCACCTTGATGCCGCGTTTGCGCAGCCCCTCGACGACATAGGAGTCGGCGATGTCGCTGCCCTGCACCCGATAGCCGAGGTTGTGCATCACCTCGGCAATCCCCGACATGCCGATGCCGCCGATGCCGATGAAGTGGATGGTGCCGATGTCGGTGGCAACGCCGCGCATCACTTCGCCTCCCGGCGCGCCGCGGCGACGCCCGATGCCGCGCGCTGCGTCGATGCGCCGACACGGATCACGTCCATCATCGGCGGCGCCGCAAAGGATTCGACCAGATCGGCAAGGTCACGCGTCGCATCCGGAAGCCCGCAGCCGGCGGCGCGCTCGGCCGCCTCTTCGAGCGCACCGGGTTCGAGCGCCATGCGCTGAATATGCTTCGCGACCTCTCCCGCGGTAAACACCGGCTGCTGGAACGAAATCGCGCCGCCCGCCTCGACCAGATCGACGACATTATGGGTCTGGTGATCGTCCATCGCATGCGGATAGGGCACGAAGATCGCCGGACGGCCCGCGCACGCGAGTTCGGCCACGGTCGATGCGCCTGCGCGCGCGATAACCATATGGGCCCAGCGCAGCCGCTCCGGGAAATCGTGAATGTAAGGTGCGCATTCGGCGGCAACGCCAAGCTCGGCATATTTGGCGCGCACCGCCTCCAGATCGTCCTCGCGGCATTGCTGGACGATCTGCAGCCGGTCGAGCAGCGCGCGCGGCAGCATCGCAATCGCCGCGGGCACCACCTCGCTCAGCACCGTCGCGCCGAGGCTCCCCCCCACGACAAGCAGGCGAAAGATGCCGTCACTCAGCAGCGGCGGAAAACCGTCTTCGCGAATCGCCACAATCTCGTCGCGCACAGGATTGCCGGTGATATGTTTTTTCAGCTCGTGCCCGGCCGGGTAGCGCTGAATATGGTGATAGGCGACCGCGACCGCGTCGACGCGCGGCGCCATCAGCCGGTTGACGCGGCCGAGCACCGCATTTTGTTCGTGGATCACGCGCGGCCGCTTCGTCGCCCCGGCCGCCAGCAGGCTGGGCAGCGAGGGATAGCCGCCGAAACCAACGACAACCGCGGGGTCGAAGTCGCGGATCAGCTCGATCGCCTGGGCGCGCCCCTTGCGGATCGCGAGCGCCCCCTTGATCCAGCCGACCGGCCCGCCTGACGCGCGCCCCGCGGGAAGCATATGCGTCGTCATTTCGGCGGGCGCGCCGGGAATTTTCAGCCCGCGGTCGTCGCTGACCAAGGCGACGCGGTGTCCGCGCGCAATCAGTTCGCGGCCGAGCGCATAGGCGGGCAACATATGTCCCCCTGTCCCGCCGGCCGCGAGAAGAAAGTGGCGAGTTGCGGTCATTTCCTGTTCCAGTTGCGCGTCATTGATATGCGCGCCGCATAGGGGTTTCGCCGGGTCAGCGACAAGAGCAAACCCATGCCGATCGACAAGGCGATAAAGGAAGAGCCGCCATAGCTGATGAAAGGCAGGGTCATCCCCTTCGACGGGAAGATCTGTGTATTCACCGCCATGTTGATCACCGCCTGTCCGCCGAACTGCGCGATGAGCCCGGCGACCGCCAGGATGAGGAAACTGTCTTCCTCGTCGAGCAGGCGGACGAGCACGCGGACGATGATCGCCAGATAGAGGATGGCGATCGCGACGCACGCGATCATCCCGAACTCTTCGCCGATCACCGAGAAGATATAATCGGTATGCGCTTCGGGCAGCTGGAATTTGGCGAGCCCCGCGCCTGGACCGGTGCCGGTGAGCCCCCCCGCGGTCAGCGTCGCGTGCGCCTTGTCGACCTGAAAACTGTCGCCTTCGGCGAAAAGCCAGATGTTGATGCGCTGCTGTGCCACGGGATAGAAGAAATAGGCGAGGATCAGCCCGGCGACGCCCGCGCCCGCCAGCATTCCCATGATCCGCATCGGCAGCCCGGCAACGAGCACGAGCACAAACCAGGTCGCGGCGAAAATCACCGTCTGCCCAAGGTCGGGCTGGCCCATCAGGAGCAGCGCGATCACCCCCGTCAGCGCCGCGGCGAGCGGGACGACGGGCAGGCTCTGGTCGTGGAGCCGCAACGACAATATCCACGCCAGCGACACCGCGAAAAAGGGCTTGAGGAACTCCGATGGCTGCAAACGAAAGACGCCGCTGCCGATCCAGCGCTGCGCGCCGTTCACCGAGGTCCCTGCCAGCGGCACGAGGAACAGCAGCGCCATGAAGAGGATCGTGCCGTAGATCGCGAAGCGCCGCGCCTGCGGCTTGGGCAGCATCGACACGGCCAACATCACCGGCACCCCGACGATCACCCACATCAGCTGGCGATAGAAATAATAGAGCGGGTCGAGCGATGCGCTGCTCGTCGACAGCTTTTGGGCCGCGACCGGAGAAGCGGCGGCCACCGCGACCAGCCCGATCGCGATCAGCATCGATACGAACAGCAACAGCACGCGGTCGATTTCCCAGAACCACAGGCCGAGCGGCGTGCGGTCGGCGCGGCTGAAGCGCGGACCGCGCCGTTTCGTCGTCCGCGCGGCCGCGATGACAGGGCGTTCGGTGGCATCCATATTGTCCCCCCCGCTCATAGGTCCAATGCCTCGACCGCGGCGCGGAAGGCTTCGCCGCGCGCTTCATAATCCTTGAACTGATCGAACGACGCACAGGCCGGCGACAGCAGCACGACGTCGCCGGGCCGCACCGCCGCGGCCGCCTGTTTCACCGCGCGCGCCAACTCGCCCGATCGTTCGAGGGGAATCGCATCGCCGATCTCGGCGGCGAAGGGCTCCATCGCTTCGCCGATCAGGTAGGCACGCCTGACATGGCCGAACCAGGGACGGCACGCCGCCAGCCCGTCGCCCTTTGCCTGTCCGCCCGCGATCCAGTGCAAACGCTGGTCCGGCGCCGGCGGAAAAGCCGCCAGCGCCGGTGCAGCGGAAGCCGCGTTGGTCGCCTTGCTGTCGTTATACCAGCGGGCGCCATGGGCTTCGCCGACCAATTCCATGCGGTGCGGCAGCGACCGGAAGGTCGCAAGGCCGCGTTCGATCGCGTCATCGTTCAGCCCCAGCACACGGCACACCGCGATCGCGCAGACCGCGTTCTGCGCGTTGTGCGGGCCTTGCAGCGCGGGCCAGCGCGCCTGATCGGCGGGGTCGATGTCCTTGGCGGAGACGCGGTGAAGGCGATGGTTCACCCGGCTCGCGATCATTTTCGACGGGTCGTCGTCGATGGCGATCACCGCGACCTGATCGCGGTGCTGGAGGCTGAACAGCCGGGCTTTCGATGCGGCATAACCCTCGAACCCGTCATAGCGGTCGAGATGGTCGGGGCTGATGTTGGTGAGCACCGCCACGTCGCAGGCAAGGCTGTGCGAAAGGTCGATCTGATAACTCGACAGTTCGAGAACATAGACTCCGCCTTCGGGGAGCGGTTCGCGCGTCAGAATCGGGAGGCCGATGTTGCCGCCCATCAGTGCAGGCACCCCCGCACTTTCGAGCATGTGGGCGACAAGCGCGGTGACGGTCGACTTGCCGTTGGTTCCCGTGATGCCGACGACCTTGTGGCGCGGCAGGTCGCTTTGCGCCTCGGCAAAAAGCTCGATGTCGCCGATGATGGGAACATGCGCTTCCCTGGCGTGCGCCGCGATCGGGTGACGATTGAGCGGTACGCCCGGCGAGACGACCACACCCGCAAAGCCGATAAGATCAATGTCGAGCGGGTTGCCGATGTCGGCGCCCAGGGCCATCGCCGCGTCGCGCGCCTCTTCGCGCTCGTCCCACGCGGTCACGCCGGCGCCGCTGGCGACAAGCGCCTCGACACTCGCAAGACCCGAGCGCGCCAGCCCCAGCACCGCATAGCGGCGGCCGGCAAAGGCGCGCGAGGTGATCACCGCAGTTTCAAGGTCGCGAGTCCCGCAAGCGCCAGGACGATCGAGACGATCCAGAAGCGAACGACGACGGTGGATTCGGGCCAGCCCAATTGTTCGAAATGATGATGGATCGGCGCCATGCGGAACACGCGCTTGCCGGTGCGCTTGTACCAGAAGACCTGAATGATCACCGACAGTGCCTCGACCACAAACAGCCCGCCGACGAGGACGAGCACGAGTTCGTGCTGCGCCGTCACCGCGATCGTCGCAAGCGCGCCGCCGAGAGCAAGGCTGCCGGTATCGCCCATGAACACTGCGGCGGGCGGCGCATTGAACCACAGGAAGGCCAGGCACGCGCCGATGATCGCCGCGGCAAAGACCGCCAGTTCGCCCGCGCCCGGAACATGCGGGATGCCCAGATATTCGGCGAACTTCACATTGCCCGACAGATATACGATGACGAGGAAGGTCAGGCTGGCGATGATCACCGGAAAGGTCGCAAGCCCGTCGAGCCCGTCGGTCAGGTTCACCGCATTGCCGAATCCGACGATGAGCACCATCGCAAAGACATAATAGAGCGGTCCGAGCGGAATGACCACATCGTTGAAAAAGGGCAGATAAAGGTCGGTGCCGGTGCGCGAGACGATCAGCAGAACTGCCGCGCCCGCGATCAGAAACTCGATCAGCAGCCTTACCCGCCCCGGAATACCGCGATGGCTCGACTTGGTGACTTTGTCATAATCGTCGAGGAAGCCGACGACCGCGAACCCCGCGGTGACGAACAGGCACGCCCAGACGAACCGGTTGGACAGGTCCATCCAGAGCAGGGCGGAGATCATCAGCGAAATGAGGATCATCAGCCCGCCCATCGTCGGCGTGCCCTTTTTTGCAAGATGGCTTTGCGGGCCGTCGTCGCGGATCGGCTGTCCCTTGCCCTGCCGCATCCGCAGCATCAGGATGAAGCGCGGCCCGATCCAGAGGCCGAGGATCATCGCCGTCGCAACCGCCGCGCCCGAGCGAAAGCTCAGATAGCGGATGAGATTGAGCGCCCCCGGAAAGCCAAGCCATTCCGCCAGCCAATACAGCATCAATAATCCCCGTCGGTCAGCGCCGTCACGACATGCGACAGGCCGACGCTGTTAGAACCCTTGACCAGCACCACGTCACCCGGACGGATCAGGTCTTTCAGCCGTTCCACCGCGGCCGAGTGCGCGGCCACATGCGCGAAATCCATCTGCCCCTCAAGCGCTTTGGCGAGCGGCGCCATTTCCGGCCCGACAAGCAGGGCGAATTGCACTCCCGCAGCGACGAGCGGAGCGGCGAGCGCCGCATGATAGGCGTCGCTCCGTTCACCCAGCTCGCGCATCGCGCCGAGAATCGCCACCCGGCGCTCGGCAGATTCGTTGGCCAGCCCCCCGATGGTCGCAGCCATCGACGCGGGGTTGGCGTTATAGCTTTCGTCGATGACCAGAATATGCCCGCCGGTCACAGCAATTCGGTGACGCGCGCCGCGCCCTGCGAGCCCCGCCATCTCGGCGAAGGCAAGACCCGCGGCAGGCAGGTCGCCGCCGACCGCCTTTACCGCCGCCAGCACCGCGAGCGAATTGGCGACCCAATGCGCCCCCGCCTGGGCGATGGTGAAGCAGAGGAGCGAATCCTGCACCTGCGCGGTGACGAGCGACCCGCCCCGCCCGTCGGGCAACCAGTCGACCGCGCGCACGTCGGCGCCTTCGTTCAACCCAAAGCTGACGATGTGCGCCGCATGATGCTCCGCCTTGGCGCGCAGCCGTGCATAATGCGGGCTGTCAAAAGGAATGATCGCGGTACCGCCAGGCTCCAGCCCCTCGAAAATCTCACCCTTTGCGTCGGCAATCGCTTCTTCGCTGCCGAAAAATTCCATATGCGCCGGCGCGATGGTGGTGACGATGGCGGCGTGCGGCCGAACCATGCGGGTCAGTTCGGCGAGTTCGCCCGCATGGTTCATGCCCATTTCAAAAACGCCATAATCGACGGTCGACGGCATCCGCGCGAGGCTGAGCGGTACGCCGACATGGTTATTGTAACTTTTGACCGACCGATGCGCCTTGCCGGGCCGAAAGCGGTCGAGGGCGGCAAACAGCGCCTCCTTTGTCCCCGTCTTGCCTGCCGATCCGGTGACGCCGATGATCCGGCCATGGCTTCGCGCGCGCGATGCAATGCCGAGCGCGTTCAGCGCCGCGGCGCTATCGGCGACCCGCACATGCGGATGGTCGATCGGGGTCTCACAAACGATGCCCGCGGCCCCCGCGGCGATCGCCTTGTCGATGAAGCTGTGGCCGTCGGCATGTTCGCCCTTCATCGCAACGAAAAGATCGCCCTTCGCGACCTCGCGCGAGTCGAAGGCAACGCCGTTCACGGTGAAATCCGCGCTGGCGGTGCCGCCCGTCGCCTGAGCGATGGCGCGCGCGGTCCAGAGCGGACTCATGCCGCCGCCTCGCGCGCGACCGCGACATCGTCGAAGGGAATAACACGCACAGCGTCGCCGCGACCGACGATCTGGCCCTGTTCGTGCCCCTTGCCCGCGATGCAGACGATGTCGTCAGCGCGCGCCTCGGCAATCGCGGCGGCGATGGCGGCGCGCCGGTCGCCGATCACCCTCGCGTCGGGGGCGGCGGCGGCAATCGCGCTGCGAATGGCAGCAGGGTCTTCGCCGCGCGGATTGTCGTCGGTAATGAACAGAAGGTCGGCCTTGGCGGCGGCAACCCGCCCCATCTCCGGACGCTTCGCCTGATCGCGGTCGCCCCCGGCCCCGAACACCAGGATCAGGCGGCTGGTCGCATGGGGACGCAGCGCATCAAGCGCCGCTTCGATCGCGTCGGGGGTATGGGCATAGTCGACGTAGATGGGTGCGCCCACGCGGCTGATGGCCGCCCGCTCGAGCCGTCCGCGTACCGGTTGAAGCCGTGCGAGATTGGAAAGCGTCTGCGCCGGGTCGCCGCCCGTTGCGATCACCAGCCCGGCCGCGACCAGCGCGTTTGCGACCTGATAGGCGCCGATCAGCGGCAGCTGGACCTTCTGTTCGAGGTCGCCGGCGGCGACGACGAGCGACTGGCCGAGCTGGGTCGGCGCACGCGAAACAAGGCGAAGCGTTTCGCCCTGGGCGCCAACGGTCGACAGGCGGACACCGCGCGCCTTCACCGCGTCGATCACCGCGTACGAATAGGCATCGTCGGCCCAGACCACGGCCGTCCCGCCCTGCTCCACCACCTCGGTGAACAGACGGAGCTTCGCCTGAAGATAGGCTTCCATCGTGCCATGATAGTCGAGATGGTCGTGGCTGAGGTTGGTGAACGCCGCCGCCTTCACCGGCAGCCCCTCGGTGCGATACTGGTCGAGGCCATGGCTAGACGCCTCGAAGGCGGCGTGGGTCACGCCCTCGGCGGCGAGCCCCGACATATTGCTGAGAAAGGTCACTATGTCGGGCGTCGTGAGGCCGGTCGATGCGCTGTCGATCGAGGTGGTGATGCCCAGCGTACCGATCGACGCCGCGTTGAAGCCCGCCATACGCCACAGCTGGCGCGTCATTTCGACGGTCGAGGTCTTGCCGTTGGTGCCCGTAACCGCAACGCTGGTTGCGGGAAAACGGTGAAAGAAGCGCGCGGCAATATGCGCAAAGGCGCGGCGCGGGTTGGCGTCGGCGATATGCGCCGCGCCTTCGACCTTCGCCCCGGGCCGCGCCACGACGGCAACCGCGCCGGCATCGACCGCCGCCACGATAAAATCCTCACCATTGAATTTTTCGCCGACAAAGGCACCGAAGATCGTTCCCGGCGCCACCTTGCGATGATCAATCGCCAGGCCGGTGATGACGGGGTCGGCACCCGTCCAATCCCTGTCCGCCAGAAGTGCGGCGAGACGCATCAGGGCGCCTTCTCTTTTTTCCGCAGCAACGGCGTGAGTTCGGACACATCCACATCGCGGCTCTCGTCGGGGAAGACCCCCAGCATCGGGCCGGCGCGCGTCACGACCTTGCGCACCACCGGCGCTGCGGTCCAGCCGGCCGTGCGCTGCCCCGAACTATAGGCGTTGCCCTTGGGTTCGTCGATCATGACGATCACGACATAGCGCGGATTGTCCATCGGAAAGGCCGCCGCAAATGTCGACACGAGCGAATGGCGACGATAGCCGCCGGCGCCCGGCTTTTCGGCCGATCCCGTCTTGCCGCCGACGCGGAACCCCGGAGCGTCGGCCTTCCTGCCCGTGCCATCGGATACGATCAGGCGCAGCAGCTGGCGCATCCGCGCACTCGTCGCCGCCTTGAAAACGCGGCGCCCCTTGGGCGGCGCCTTATCCTCCAGCTTCAGCAGGGTCGCGGGGCGGTAGAGGCCGCCGTTGACCAGCGCGGCATAGGCGCTCGCCAGATGCAGCGGCGTGACCGCGATACCGTGACCATAGCTGGTCGTCATCGTCGTGACGCGCCCCCAGTTTTTGGGCCACAGCGGGAAGGCGCGCTCCTTCAGCTCGATGCCGGGGCGCGTGTCGAAATGCAGGTCGCGGAACAGCCTTTCGAGCGGCTCGCGGCCGAGGTCATCGGCGATGCGCGCGGTCGCGATGTTCGAGCTTTCAATGAGCGTTTCGGGTACATTGTACCAGCGCCCGGGATGGCTGTCGCGAATGCGGAACCCGGCGATCGGCAGCGGCGCCGACGCATCGTAGCGGCGCGCCATGCTCGTCACCGCACCATTGTCGATCGCGGCGGCAATCGACAATGGTTTGAAGGTCGAACCCAGCTCGTAAAGATTATAGGTGACGGCGTTGCGCCGCGTCGTCGGATCGCTGCCCGCCAGCTTGTTGGGGTTGAAAGTCGGGAGCGAGGTCATCGCCGCGACCTCGCCCGTGTGGACGTCCAAAATGATGCCCGCGCCGCCGATCGCCTCCAGATTGGCGACCGCCGCGCCGAGTTCGCTTTCGAGCACGCCCTGCACGCGCGCGTCGATCGACAGCGACAGCGGCTCGCCGCGCGTGGCCTTGTCGAGCAACCGTCCGTCGAACGCACCCTCGACCCCGGTGACGCCATGCCCTTCGGCATTGGTAAAGCCGAGCACGTGAGCGGCGAGCGTCAGTTGCGGATAAAGCCGCTCCTTCTCGCGCGGGAAATCGAAACCGACATCGCCGATCGCATTCACGGCGGCGACCTGATCGGGCAGGGCGCGGCGGCGGATATAGGTCGGCCGCGGCCCGGTAAGCTTGGCCAACAGGTCGGCGCGCGACATGTCGGGGAAAATACGGTGCAGCTCGCCCGCCAGATAATTGCGGTCGTTGAGCAGCTTCGACGGCACAACGCGGATCGAATAGCCGTCGATCGTGCGCGCGAGCGGCACGCCGTTGCGATCGACGATGTCGGCGCGGGCCGGAACGAAGCTGCCGCCGGCGCGATTCCCCGACGACGTATCGAACAACGCAAAATAAACGAGCCGCATCGACACAAGCGCAAAGGCCGCCGCGAACAGCAGCATCAAGATCATCAGCCGCTGCTGCGCGGTCAGCAAAATCTGCTGCCGCACACCGGCGGTGCGCACCCGGGTCGGACGGACGACCAGCGTGTTCATCGGCCGGACGATCCTCCTGCCGCTTCGATCGCCGCAGCGCGCTTCAGGTCGGCAAGCGTCGATTCGGCGAGCAATTGATCCTCGATCATCTTCAACTGTTCACGGCGGCGCGTCGGCGCCATCCGGGGCATCGTGTCGCTGCGTACGGCGCTGGTGGCCTGCGCCAGCACGACCGGCTTTGCCGCGAGCGACCGCGTCGGTGCGGAAGTCGGCGCCGGCGTCGGCGACGCCTGGGCGGGCTTCGCGGCGACCGGACTGGCCTTGGGCGCTTCGGGAAGCGCGACGGGCGAAACCATCGCCATCAGCACGGGGGCGACCTCGTGGGCGCCGCGCGCACGCGGCAATCGGTCGAGCGAGGCGAGCTGGCGTTCGTTCGCCAGATATTGCCCGGCATCGGGCGCCGAATAGCCGAACGCCTCGGCATTCCACTGTTCGAGCTGGCGCATCGACGCACGCACCGCAAGTTCGGATTCCAGGTAACGGATATTGTCGCGCGCACGGTCGATGTCGCGCTCGATGCGCGTCAGTTCGCTGCGCGTCGCCGCGACCTTCAGCGATACCGGATAAAGCATCATCGCAAAGAGGAGCACGAGCAGGACCAGGCCGATCCCCTGGAGCTTGCGGGCCGCCATCAGCATGACATTGCCTCCTTCATCCTGTTGTCCGGACCCTTGCCCGACCAGGCCGGGGCCGCGGTGCGCACCGCGCTGCGCAGCGTCGCCGAGCGCGCGCGCGGGTTGCGTGCCTCTTCGGCCTTGCCCGGCCGCACCTTTCGCGCCGGGGTCTCGAATGTCGCCGCCCGCGCTGCCGCAGTCGGCGCCGGCCGGTGGCGCGAACCGCCGGCGTCGCCGCCGCTGCGTTCGCGCAGAAAATTTTTGACGATCCGGTCTTCGGTGCTGTGAAAGCTGACAACCGCAAGCCGGCCGCCGGGGCGCAGGACGCGCTCCGCAGCGGCGAGGCCCTCAACCAGTTCGTCAAGTTCGCGGTTGATGTGGATACGGATCGCCTGAAAGCTTTTTGTCGCCGGATCCTTCGGCGCGCCGGGGGGCACGCGCAGCGCCTTGCGGATCACGCTTGCGAGTTCGGCGGTGCGCGTCAGCGGGCGCGCCGCGACGATCGCGCGCGCGATGCGGCGCGACTGGCGCTCGTCGCCATAGTGAAAGAGCACGTCGGCAATCTCGCCCTCGTCGGCGCGGTTGAGCCAGTCGGCGGCGCTTTCGCCCTCCTGCGCCATACGCATGTCGAGCGGGCCGTCCTTCTGGAAGGAGAAGCCGCGCTCATCGCGGTCGAGCTGCATCGACGAGACGCCAATGTCGAAGGTGATGCCGTCAACCGCGTCGATTCCACGCTCGGCGAGCAGCCGGTCGATCTCGCCGAAGCGACCGTGAATCAGCATCAACCTGCCGCCGGCTTCGGCAACAAGCGCCTGCCCTTCGGCGATCGCATCGGGATCGCGGTCGCACGCAATGACATCGGCGCCCGCCGCAAGCATCGCGCGCGTATAGCCGCCGGCGCCGAACGTCGCATCGACATGGCGCTCGCCCGGGGCAATGGCGAGCGCGGCGATGACTTCTTCACGGAGGACCGGGTCGTGACGGGGATCCCGAGGCAGGCCGGGGGAAAGGTCGGTCACTTGCGCCCCTTTCCTTTCGCCTGCTCCCACGAGGCGGCGAGGCGGCGGAGCACCGGGTCGGCCTCGGCGCATTCGGCCAAAGTCGATAGCCACCAGATTTCGAGGCGGCGGCCCGACCCCACAAACGCCGTCGCGCCGGCATCGCCGACGCGGTCGCGGTGGATGAAGCTGGGAAGGAAACGCCCGCTGTCGTCGAGCGTATAGGGCTCGGTATAGCTGAAGCGTTTCTTGAACTCATTGTCTTCGTCGAAATCGAGGTTGCGGAGCCGCGCGGTTTCACGGTCGCGCTCGATCTCACCGTTCAGCCGGTCGTACTGATCCTGACCATAGGCGACGAGGCACGGCAATTTTTCGTGAAAACCGACCCATAGTACGCGCTGACCGTCCGCATTGAGGGGCACATTATTGCGGAACTGCGACGGGACGGCGATGCGCCCCTTGCCATCGATCGCGGCGAAATTGGTGCCCGCATATTGGCCGGGCGTCACAATCGCCATCGCTCTGCCCCCTGCCTTGCGTCACCGGGCAAAACTTTCCCGTCCCCGGAATCGCGAAAATCCGGTTGATTCGGCGCGGGTGGAGAATGCCCCTCTCCGCCAATCTGGTTATCAACTATAGATCGGGGTGAAAAGGGGTATTTTAGGGTGAACTAGGGAATATCACCCCATTTTGCTCCAAAAGGTCCCTGAAATCGGGCAGCAAAGGGCCCCACGAAGCAAAGAAGCGTCGTGCAACGGGGTCGGATCGGGCAATTGGGTCGAAAAGCGCGACTCAGCGCGCGGGGATTGAAATCCACTGGGGGCGCAGTGCGGCCGACCCGGCGCCGCGCCACAGCCGGGCGGCGACCCACTCCATCGTATCGGCCTGGCGCAGATGATCGGCGCCGGGCACAAGCGGGCGCCAGAGCGGCTCAAAAAGCAGGTCGGCGTCGCCAACGAGCCACGCCTCGCCCGCATCAATCCGGCACCGGGCGATCCGCGCATCGGCAAAGGCGCGGCACGTCGCCGGAAGCCGGTCGAAGCGCCCCGCGCTCGACAGGCGCAGCCGCGCGCCCTCGACCGCCACGGCCAAGGGCGCCTTCTCATCGGGCGGCGCGGCGCTCAGGCTGATTTCCCAATGGTCGAGCAAAGGGGTCAGCAGGCTCGTCACCGGCGGGTTGCGCGGATCGCCGAGCGCGTGCGGCGGCGGCCAGCCCGACAGCGCGTCGGCGAGGACGACCGCCCGCCCGCCGCCGCGAACGAAGGCATCGATCGCGACCAGGTCCTGCGGCGCCAGCGCACGCGGATGCGCGAGCAGCAGGGCGCCGCCGGGCGGCGGCACATGATCGACGAGACTGTCGACGAGCGACGTTGGGCCAAGCGCCTCCAGCCGGGCGAGCGCCGGATCGTCGCTCGCCCCCTCGGCAATCATCCCGGCGAGGCTGCCGCCGTCCCCCCAGCGCAGCGGCAGGCCGGTGAGCATCGTTGCGGACGGCGCCGCGCCCGGCGCCGCGGCCGGCCGATAGAGCATCGCGAGCAGCACATGCCCTGCCCCGAACCAGGCGGGAACGAACGCCAGCGCGGCAAACGCCGGCAGGAAGCGGACAGGCGCGCGCCACTGCATGAGCGCATCGGCGATCCAGGCGGCGGCGGCGCTCGCCAGCATCACCAACACCAGCTGGCGCGGCGCAATTGATCCGGCGAGAAAGAAAGCAAGCAGCGCCTGCGCAGCAGCGATCAGCCCCAGCGCGAGCAATGCGGTGCGTGTGCGCACCCGGCCCGCTTCGCGGCGCTGCCACCAGCCGAGCAGGAGCATCGGCGGCGCGAGCAGCGGCACCGCGAGCGCCGGGTCGATCCGACCGAGCAGCGCCTGGCCGCCGACAGCCCACGCCAGCGCAACAAGTATCCCCGCCACGGACACGGCACGCAGCAAGGGGCTGCGCAATGCCGCCGTCACGGTGCCGACTGGCGTGCGCGTTCGAGTTCGGGGTCGGGTTCGAGGTCCGGAACGGTAGCTGTCGGCGCAACCGCCTGTGGCACCTTTATCGACGTCCCGACATTTTCATCCTTCGACGAGGGCGACACGGGCTGCACCCCCAGTTCTTCGAGGGGGGCGCTGCCAGCTTTTCCTTCGCCGGGCATCTCGACCTTCGCATTGGCCTGCCCTTCGGCGGCCACCTGTTCGCGCGCCCGGTCGCCGATCAGCCCCGCCATTCCGACAAGCAGCAACACGGTGAGCACCCCGGCGATGCCGATCTGCAACCGGCGCATCGTGTCGTGGACGGGCGGCTCCGAAGGCAAAGGCCGCGTGGCGGGCGGCCTCTCTGTCGATGGCGGACTGCTATTTTCGATACGAACACTCATGCCGCGGTCTGCAGCCCTTTGCTTGCCAACCACTCGGGATTGTAGAGCGTTGACAGGTAACGAAATCCGCTATCGCAAAGAATGGTGGCGATGCGCTTTCCCGGCCCCAATTCCCGAGCCAGCGCCATCGCACCGGCGACATTGATCCCCGAAGAGAGGCCAAGGCACAGCCCCTCCTCGTCGAGCAGGCGGCGCACCACCGCAAGCCCTTCGGCATCCGAGATACGGAACTGAGTATCTATCGGCGCGCCATCGAGGTTCGCGGTGATCCGATTCTGTCCAATGCCTTCGGCGACGCTCGACCCCTCAGCCTTCAATTCGCCGCACTGATAATAATTATAAAGCCCCGCGCCGTGCGGGTCGGTGAGCGCGATAGTGATATTCGCATCATGCGCCTTCAGTCCCAGCCCGGTCCCCGCGATTGTCCCGCCGGTCCCCGCGGCGCAAGTGAAACCGTCGATCCGCCCATCCATCTGAGCCCATATTTCCTCGGCGGTGCCGCAGACATGCGCCTTGCGGTTGGCGATATTGTCGAACTGGTTGGCCCAGATCGCATTATCGGTTTCCTCGGCGATACGGCGCGATGTGTGAACGAAATGGCCGGGATTGGCGAAGGGCGCGGGCGGGACGAGCACCAGCTCCGCACCCAGGGCACGGATCGTCGCCATCTTCTCCGCGCTCTGATTGTCGGGCATGACTATGATCGTTCGATAACCGAGCGCATTGGCGACAAGCGCAAGCCCGATTCCCGTATTGCCCGCCGTCCCCTCGACGATCGTGCCGCCGGGCGCCAGGCTGCCATTTGCTTCGGCGTCGCGGACGATATAGAGCGCCGCGCGATCCTTCACCGATCCGCCGGGGTTGGCATATTCGCACTTGCCCCAGATTTCGCAGCCGGTCGCTTCGCTGGGGCCTTTGAGCAGGACGAGCGGCGTATTGCCGATCAGGTCCAGACTGGTTTTGGCAATGATCATGCCCCTTGATCTAGGGCCGAGCCCCGCCCCCCGCAAGACAGCTTCGCTTGCCCTGCCGATGATCGGCCTTTGTCGACGAATGACGTTCTGTCGCCGACCAACGACCGCCAACAGGGTCGAACAGGCTTGTAATTGTAACAGTATAACATTACTGAACCGCGCCATTCCTCCCTCAAACAGGATTTGTTCGGTCCCATGCGTTTTCTCTCTTCCGCCGGTTTCACCCTCACCCTTGTCCTCTCGGCGCCCGCCCTCGCGCAGGACCGCACAGCGACCGGCAGCGACGACGATGTACACACTCGCGAACCGATCATCGTCACCGCGCCCTATGTGCGCAGCCTGGACATCCTCGGCAATGTTTCGGTGCTCGAAGGCGACGAGTTGGCGCGCGACCTCCGCGGCCAGATCGGCGACAGCCTGACGCGGCAAGCCGGCGTTTCGGCGACCAGTTTCACCCCCGGCGCCTCTCGCCCCGTACTGCGCGGCTTTTCGGGCGAGCGCGTCCGCGTTTTGACCGACGGCATCGGATCGATCGACGTGTCGAATACCTCGGCCGACCATGCGGTAACGATCGACCCGCTCACCGTCGAGCGCGTCGAAATCCTGCGCGGTCCGGCGGTGCTGCTGTTCGGCAGCCAGGCGATCGGCGGGGCGGTGAACCTGTTCGACCGCCGCATCCCGCGTAAGGTGCCCGGCGATCACGTGCATATCGACGCCATTGGTGGCTATGCCACCGCCGCCGACGACCGCAACGTCGGGGCGTCGATCGACGTCGCCCTCTCACCGCAGATCGTCGCGCATCTCGACGGCAGCTGGCGCAAGACCGGCGATGTGCGCACGGGCGGCTTTGTCTATGCCCCCGCATTGCGTAACGAGCTTTTGCACCTCGCCGAGCACGAAGCCGAAGAAGGCCATGCCGACGAGGCCGCCGAACTGACCGAGCAGGCGGGGTCGCGCGGCAAGGTGGCGAACACGGCCAGCGAAACCTGGACAGCCGCTGGCGGCCTGTCGCTGATCAACGACGGCGGCCAGCTCGGCATTTCGGTGAGCTATTTCGATAGCAATTACGGCGTGCCGTCGCGGCCGAATACCGCGCACGACCACGGCCACGACGACGAGGATGACGATCACGGCCACGAGCATGGTGAGGGCCCGGTGACGATTGGCCTCAAGCAGTGGCGCGCCGATTTGCGTGGGGAGGTCGAAATGGGCGACGGCTTTTTCGACAAGCTGCGCATCCGCGCGGGTTATGCCGATTACGAACATACGGAGTTCGAAGGGGATGAGGTCGGCACCGTCTTTACCAACCAGGGCGTCGAAGGCCGGCTGGAACTGGCGCAGAATGACCGCGGCGGTTGGCGCGGCGCGAGCGGGGTGCAATACAGCCACCGCGATTTCAACGCGATCGGCGCCGAAGCCTTTGTCCCGCGCAACCTGACCGACCAATTCGCGCTGTTCACGCTTCAGGAATGGCAGGCTGGTCCGTTGGGCATCGAGGCGGCGGCGCGTTTCGAAAGCACGAACGTCCGTGCGCCGACGCTGGGGATCGAGCGCGATTTCGACGCCTTCTCGGGCGCACTCGGCGCCAATTATGAGCTGGCCGACGGCGTGAAATTCGGCGTCTCGGTCGCCCGCGCCGTGCGCGCGCCCTCGGCCGAGGAGCTTTTCTCCAACGGCCCGCATATCGCGACCCAGTCGTTCGAGGTCGGCAATCCGGATCTCCAGCGCGAAGCGAGTTGGGGTGCCGAGGCGTCGTTCAAGCTCAAGACCGACGGCTTCAACCTCAACCTTGCGGCCTATTCCAACTGGTTCGACAATTTCATCTATTCCAATGCGACCGGTGAAGAGGAGGATGAACTTCCCGTCTTCCAATATTTCCAGCGCGACGCACGCGTCTGGGGCTTCGAAGCCGAGGCGAGCGCGCGGCTGGCGCAGATCGGCGGGTTCAACATTGTCGCCGACGCGACGGCCGACATGACGCGCGCGAAAATCAAGGGCGGGCTCGACCAACATGCGCCGCGCATTCCCGCGCTACGCGTTCTCGGTGGGCTGGAAGCACAGGGCGAGCGGATCGACGCACGCGCCGAAGTCGAATGGACCGACGACCAGACGCGCATCGCGCCGTTCGAGACGGCGACAAAGGGCTTTACCCTGGTCAACGCATCGATCAGCTGGCGCCCGCTTCCCGACAGCCGCAACCTGACGCTCAGCCTGGCCGCCAACAACATCTTCGACGTCGAGGCGCGCCGTCACGCCAGCTTCACCAAGGATTATGTGCCGCTGGCGGGCCGCGACATTCGCCTCACCGCGCGGGCGAGCTTTTAACCTGCCATCATCGCGGCGAAGAGGGCAGCATCGCAATCATAATTCGGTCGAGGCCGGGTTGCCGATTGTCGCGGCGAAGTCGAATATATCCCACCCCGGCGAGCCGCGCGCCGGGATGGGCTTTTCGGGAACCTGAAGGGACTCAGCCGGTTGCCTTCGCCGTTTTGGCAAGATCGCGCGCGAAAGCCGAAAAGCCCGCGGTCAGGATAATTGCGGCAAGCGGCAGCGCGACGCCCGTTACCAAGGCGATCGAATAGCGCAGCGCACCGTCGTCGGCGAAAAGATGGTCGGTAAGGAGCGCCATCAACATCGGACCGAAGCCGAGCCCAGTGAGGTTGACGACGAAGAAATAGAGCGCGGTGACGCGCGCGCGATATTCGTTCGGCGTGATGAATTGCAGCGCCACCGTTCCGACGCCGTGCATGGTCAGCATCGGAAAGGCGATGGCAAGCATGACGAAGGCCAGCGTCGCAGTCGGCATCAGCGCCGCTGCGAGCAGCGGCGGCCCGCCGAGCAGGATCGAAAGGCGCATCACGCGCAGATGCGAATCGGCGACGCCGCGGGCAAACAGCCGGTCGGCGAGCGTCCCGCCCATCACAAGTCCTGCCGCGCCGCCGGTCGCCATGATCACGCCGAACCAAAAACCGGCCTCTGACACCGCCATGCCATAAGTGCGCGCGAAGAAGGTCGGCACCCATGCGATCACGCCGTACATGACGAGCCCGATCAGCGACATGCCCGCGAACAACGCGCCCAGGGCGACGCGCTGCCTTTTCAGATGCACCAGGAAACCCGGCGCCGCGTCGCTGCGCGGTCCGGCTTTCGCGAGCCCGCGTCGCAGCGGCTCTCGGATCGTCAGCAGCAATAGGCAGATCAGCAGCCCCGGCGCGGCGACCCACAGAAAGATCGTCCGCCACGCATCGACCGCGCCGATCAGCGGCAGGTCAACCATCGGTGCCGCGAGCACCGTCTGGACGACGAAGGAACCGAGGATCATCGCAACACCCGCGCCGAGCGGCACACCGATCGAATAAACCGCCATCGCGCGCGCAAGCTTGTCGCGCGGAAACATGTCGCTGAGCATCGAATAAGCGGCCGGCGACAGCGCCGCTTCGCCGACCCCCACCCCCATGCGCGCGAGGAACAGCGTCGCATAGCTTCCGGCAAAGCCGCAAGCCGCAGTCATCGCGCTCCACAGCGCCACGCCCGATACAATGAGGTTCCGGCGGTTCCAGCGATCGGCGATCCACGCAATCGGCAACCCCAGCAGCGTATAAAAAAGCGCAAAGGCGAGCCCGATCAGCAGGCTCACCTCGGTATCCGAAATATCGAGTGCGGCGCGAATCGGCGCAACGAGCAGGCTGAGGATCATCCGGTCGACAAACGACAGGGTATAAGCGAGCAGGAGAACGCCGACGGCGTACCAGCTATAGGCGGGGCGCGGCCAATCCGCTGACGGGTCTCCCGCGTCGGGAACGATCGTGGCATGCGAACCGGCTTCCGCGCTCTGTGTCGCCATCGATCCCATTCTCCCGAATGCCGCTCGCTCTTGCACCGCGAGCCGGCCTGATATATAGAAACAGTTACTTAGAAAACTAAGTAAATTTGCCGCCGAGTCAAGCCTGATCGGATGAGCAAAGGACAACGTGTTGGGAGACGCGAGATGACCAATTTCCACAGGAAGCAATCCGCCCTCTTTTTGGCCGGCGCCGCCGCCGCGGCGCTGCCCGCTTCCGTCGCCGCGCAGGAAGCCGGCGACGCAAGCGGCGACATCATCGTGACCGCCCAGCGCCAGGAACAAAGGCTACAGGATGTTCCCGTCTCGGTTACGGCCTTCGGCGCCGATCAGCTCCGCGACAACAGCATCGAAACGGTGCAGGATATCGCAATCCGTACGCCGGGCCTTGCGGTGAGCGCGGTCGACCCCATCAACACCAATTTCGCAATGCGCGGCATCGGCAGCGCGCCGGGGATCAGCCAGAATGCGGGCGGCGACCCGTCGGTCGTCGTTTTCGTCGATGGCGTTTACGCCGGACGCGGCGGTACGCCCGATCTCGACGCCCTCGATCTTGAGCGCGTCGAAGTGCTGCGCGGGCCGCAGGGAACCTTGTTCGGCAAGAACGCGATCGGCGGCCTTGTCCAGTTCATCAGCCGCAAGCCGACCGACGAAGAAAGCTTCTATTTCGAGGGCACCTACGGAAATTATGATCGCGTCGGCGTGATTGCGCGCGGCAACATGGCGCTGACGGACAATATCTATCTGTCCGCGGGCCTGTCGCACAAGCAGCGCGACGGCTTCGAATATAATGAATCGACCGGCAATGACGTCAACGACCTCAACCTGACGACGGGGCGTATCGCGCTGCGTTTCGTGCCGACCGACACGCTCGACATCATCCTGCGCGCCGAAGTGGCGCGCCAGGACCAGAGGGGCAATCCCCGCCACAACAATTGCGACGCAAGTTTCAATAATGGAATTCACTGCGTCGGGATCAACCCCGATCCGCGCGTGGTGAACGCCTATATCGACGGCGAGGTCAAGCGCACGATCCAAACCTATTCGGCGGAGGCCAATCTCGACCTGCCCTTCGGCACGCTGACGTCGCTCACCGCGCTGCGCAAGGTGAAGTTCAACTTCGTCACGCCGTTTTTCAGCAACCCCATCAACCCGCCGGCGCAGATCGAATCGACCAGCTTTGGCGAGGAAGACAATAGCCAGTTCAGCCAGGAACTGCGCCTCGCCTTCGATGCGTGGGGCGGGCGCCTGAAAGGCCAGACGGGCATCTATTTCCTCAAGGAGAACAACGACCGCGTCGAAGGGCAGATCCAGGATTTTCCGACCCCCGCCATTTCGGGAACGGGCATCTATCCGCAATCGGTCAACGCGCGCAGCGTTGCGATCTTCGGCCAGGTCGATGTGGAGATCGTCCCGTCGCTGACCGCGACGCTCGGCGCGCGCATGACCTGGGAACGCAAGAGCGGCCGCTTCGCGGGTTTCAAGGCCGACAGCGGCCCCGGCCTGCCACCGCCGCTGGGATCGCTCGCAGGCTATGATGTAACGGGCAAGAAGAACTGGAAAGCCTTCACGCCGCGCTTTGCGCTCAACTGGAAAGCGAGCGACGACATCCTTCTCTACGCCTCGGTTGCCCGCGGCTATAAAAGTGGTGGTTTCCAGGGGATTTCGGGAACGGCGGCGGGGGCGTCGACTCCCTATGACCCGGAATTCGCCTGGGGCTATGAGGTCGGGGCCAAGACCGACTGGTTCGACCGCCGCCTGCGGCTCAACGTCGCAGCCTTTCGCACCGATTATTCGGATCTTCAGATCTCGCAGCTTATCCCGCTGTGCTGCGTCGTCGTCACCAACGCGGCGAAAGCGCGGATCAAGGGGGTGGAGGTCGAGGCAGTGGCCCGTCCCTTCGAGGGCTTCCAGATCGACGGCAGCTATGCCTATCTCGACGCGAAATTCACCGAATATACGATCCCCGGCCAGAACTATACGGGCAACCGCCTGCCGCGATCGCCGAAGAACAAGTTCAACATCGGCGGACAGGTCGAGGCTCCGCTGGGCGACCTGTCGGCGAAGCTGCGCGTCGATTACAGCTGGGTCGACGATGCCTTTTTCGAGGCGTCGAACATCCCGCAGCAGCTTTGGCCGTCGCATGAGAATCTGGACGCCCGCCTGTCGCTTTCGGGGCCCGGCGATCGCTGGGAGCTATCGCTGTGGGGCAAGAATCTGACCGATGAGCTGACGCCGACCTATGTTACCTATTTCGGCCCGTTCCGTCAGATACTGACCCCCTATGCGCCGCCGCGCACCTATGGCGTGACGGTCGCCTTCAAGATGTGATCCCGCGCGCGCGGCGGCACCGACTTTCGCCGCCGCGCCCCTGTTCTTCGAAAAAGGAAATGATCGATGGACGAACCCCGTTTCCGCTACCTCTGTTCCTACCGCGCCGCCTTCACCGAACCGCAGCAGATGGTCGGAAAGGCGCATTTCGGACGCCGCATGATCGCCGCGCTGACCGGCGGCGAAGTCACGGGCGAACGCCTGCACGGACGCGTGATGCCAAGCGGCGGGGATTGGGCGACGATTGACGACCGCGACACGCTGCGGCTCGATGCGCGGATCACGCTGGAGACGCATGATGGCGCGCTGATTTATGTTTCCTATCGCGGAGTTTTGCGTCCGCTGTCGGCCGCCCACAAACATGCGCGGAACGGCGGGCCGCAAACACCGGAGGAAAAGGCCGAGGTCTATTTCCGTACCACGCCGATGTTCGAAACCGGGGACGAACGCTATCTTTGGCTCAACGACATCGTCGCTGTCGGGCTCGGCGCGAGTATTGGCGGCGCGGTGCGCTACGACGTCTTCGAACTGCTTTAGGGGGCCAAGACCCACATCGGGCGGGAAAGGGGCCGTTCGGTCAGAGATCCAACGTCGAGTCAGACAGCCTGATCATGCCGTTCTTTGGCTTTCCGGAGAGGGACCAGAAAGTTACAATAAAATGTCCCGCGAAGGTCGACCTGACGCAGAGGTTCAACGCCCCGCCCGCTCCAGCAAAGCCCTCGCCGCGACGACGTGCATATCCTCGATCATCCGGCCTTCGTGGCGCTGCGCTCCGCCCGTTGCAGCGGCGACAAGCGCCTCGGCCGCTACGATCTCGCGCTCCGAAGGGGCGAAGGCGGCGTTGCACGGATCGACCTGCGACGGGTGGATCAGCGTCTTGCCGTCGAAACCCAGCCGGCGGCCTTCGGCGGCTTCGTTCGCAAAGCCCGCGGCGTCGTCAATCGCATTATAAACGCCGTCGAAACACCATATCCCGCCCGCGCGCGCCGCGAGCACGATCGCCTGAATCGCATGGCTCATCGCGCCGCGGTCCATTCCGTCCGGCAGCTTCAGTTCGTGCGCCAGATCATTGAGCCCCGCGATCAGCCCGGCAACCGCGGTATCCGCAGCGATGTCGCGCGCAGCATAAATGGCGATCGGCGTCTCTATCATCGCAAGCAATGGCAGGCCAAGCCTCCGCGCGGCGTCCAGATCGGCCGGCGCGTCGACCTTGGGCAGGACGACCGCGTCGATCGCCAGGCCCGCCAGCGCGTCGATGTCCGTCCCCTGATGCGCGCTGCCTGCGCCATTGATCCGTACCGCAACGCGCTTTCCCGGATAGCCCGCCGTCACCGCCGCACGCATCGCCGCACGCGCCTCGGCCTTGCGATCCTCGGGGACGGCATCCTCCAGATCGATGATCAGCATATCGGCGGCGAGTCCCTGCGCCTTTTCGAGCGCGCGAGCGTTCGACCCCGGAACATAGAGCAGCGAGCGCGGAGCAAAGTCGGTCATGCGCTTTTCTGTGGCGCAGGCGCGCCATTGCCGCAATAAGGAAGGCGGGTTTGCAAAGACGCTTGTTTGCAAAAGGGGATGATCGATGGAATTCGCAATCGCACTGGTGGTTCTGGCGCTGGTGTTCCTGATCTGGGCGCTGACGCCCGTGAGGCAGGGCTTTGCCTATACGATCGAACGCTTCGGCCGTTACACGCATACCGCGCAGCCGGGGCTCAACTTCATCATGCCGATCTTTGACCGGGTGGGCCGGAAAGTGAACATGATGGAACAGGTGCTCGACATTCCGGGGCAGGAAATCATCACCAAGGACAATGCGATGGTCGCGGTCGACGGGGTGGTGTTCTTTCAGGTGCTCGACGCGGCCAAGGCGGCCTACGAGGTAAGCGACCTTTACCTCTCGATCATGAACCTGACGACGACCAACCTGCGCACCGTCATGGGATCGATGGACCTCGACGAGACCCTCTCGAAACGCGACGAGATCAACGCGCGGCTGCTCCACGTCGTCGACGATGCAACGACGCCGTGGGGCGTCAAGATCACGCGCGTCGAGATCAAGGACATCCGCCCGCCCGCCGACATTTCGAACGCGATGGCGCGGCAGATGAAGGCCGAGCGCGAAAAGCGCGCCGCGATCCTTGAAGCGGAGGGGCTGCGCGCGTCCGAAATCCTGCGCGCCGAGGGTGAGAAGCAGAGCCAGATCCTTGAGGCCGAAGGCCGCCGCGAGGCCGCCTTCCGCGACGCCGAAGCACGCGAACGCGAGGCCGAGGCCGAAGCGAAAGCGACGCAGATGGTCAGCGACGCGATCGCCAGCGGCAATGCGCAGGCGATCAACTATTTCGTCGCGCAGAAATATGTCGAGGCGGTCAGCCAGTTTGCGACCAGCCCGAACAGCAAGACGATCCTGTTCCCCGTCGAAGCGACGCAGTTGATCGGCACTTTGGGCGGGATCGGCGAACTCGCGCGCGACGCGATCGAACGCAAGACGGGAGCCTGAGATGCCCGACTGGCTTGCCAATATGGAACCGCATTGGGCGTGGCTGTCGCTCGGCGTTCTGCTCGCGGCGGCGGAGATCGTCGCGCCGGGCTTTTTCCTCATCTGGATCGGCGCCGCGGCGATCGTTACCGGCGTCATCGCGTGGATCGTCCCGCTCAGCGTCCCGTTCCAGCTCGGCATCTTTGCCGTGCTGTCGTTCGTCGCGCTCTATGGCGGGCGTCGCTGGCTCAAGGCCAATCCGATCACGACCGCTGACCCGCATCTCAACCAGCGCGGCGGCCGCCTGATCGGCGAAGTGCTGATCGTGACCAAGGCGATCGAGGATGGACGCGGGCGCGCGAAAGTCGGCGATGGCGAATGGCCTGTGCGCGGCCCCGACGCCGCCGAGGGCAGCAAGGTCCGCGTCGTCAGCGCCGATGGCGGCGTACTGGTGGTCGAGGTCGTGTAGCTCCATGCTTGTTCGTCATCCCGGCGAAGGCCGGGATCTCGCCGGTGCGTCAATCCGACAGGGTGAGATCCCGGCCTTCGCCGGGATGACGGAAGGCGTTACCCACCCCGCGGCCGCGCATAAATCGCCACCACATGCCCCAGCGCGTCGCTGTCACCGATGCGGCGGAAACCGAGCTTGGTCGACACACGTTCCGATGCGTCATTGCCCAGATCGATGATGCAGCGCACTTCGTTTGCGTCGAGGTTCGCGTCCGCCCAGCTAAGCGCCGCGGTCATCGCCTCGGTCGCATAACCCGCGCCCCAATGGTCGGCGTCGAACGCCCAGCCTGCCTCGGGCATCCCTTCGAGTTCGGCGATGCCGCGGCAGAAATAGCTGAGGCCGCCCATGCCGATCAGCGCGTCGCTCGCCTTGTCGGCGAACACCCAATAGCCAAAGCCCATCACCGGCCACAGTCCCGCCGAGCTCAAAAACTTCCCCCAGCTCACGTCAGGCGCGCGCGGTTCGCCGCCGATGAAACGCGTGACGCGCGCATCGGCCCACATTGCGATATGCGTATCCTTGTCCGACAGGCGCCCGGGGCGCAGGCGCAGGCGTTCGGTTTCGATGACGGGGGCGATGTTCGACATCGGCCGGATGTGCCCATGGCGAGGCGCGCGGTCAACCGGGTTCGGCAACCGGCCGAACAGGTCGTGCAGCGCCGCCTTTGACATTCGCATTGGCGCGCGGTCGTCGCCGCGCTATCGGCTGCGGAATGAGCCTGTTTCCACCCGTCTCCTGCCCGCGGCTGATCGTCAAGATCGGATCGGCGCTGCTCGTCGATCCAGATGGAGCGGTACGGCGCGACTGGCTGGCGGGGATCGCGGCCGACATCGCCGAGCGCGCGCGCGCGGGGCAGCAGGTCGCGGTGGTGTCGTCGGGCGCCATCGCATTGGGCGCGCGGCGGCTGGGACTGTCCAAGGGCGGCCGCGCGAGCCTTGAGGATGCCCAGGCGGCCGCGGCGACCGGCCAGATCGCGCTCAGCCAGGTTTGGGCCGAGGTGCTCGGCGCCGAAGGTTTGACCGCGGCACAGATGCTGGTGACGCTCGGCGATCTTGAACATCGACGGCGCTATCTGAACGCCGCGGCAACGCTCGACCGCCTGCTCAGCCTTGGCGTCGTCCCGATCATCAATGAAAATGACAGCGTCGCGACCGAGGAAATCCGCTTTGGCGACAACGACCGGCTCGCGGCACGCGTCGCGCAGGCTGCGGCGGCGCGCGGCGTCATCCTGCTGTCCGACATCGACGGGCTCTACGACCGCAACCCTGCGCTGCCGGGCGCGGTCCATATCGCGCGGATCGACAGGATCGATTCGGGCATCGAAGCGATGGCCGACACCGGATCGGCGTCGGGCATGGGATCGGGGGGCATGGTGTCGAAAATCGCCGCCGCCCGGATCGCCAATGCCGCGGGCGCGCACCTCGCCATCGCATCGGGCCGCATCGACCGGCCATTGTCGACCGAGGCGCGGCACAGCCTGTTCGTCGCCGAGCGCGGCGCCAGTGCGCGCAAGGCGTGGCTCGCGGGCGGATTGACCGCCGAAGGACGGCTGACGATCGACGCGGGCGCGGTCAGGGCGCTCGCGGGCGGCGCCAGTCTGCTCGCCGCGGGGGTCACGGCGGTGTCGGGCGTCTTTGCACGCGGCGCCATCCTCGACATCGCCGGGCCCGATGGCCGCGTCGTCGCGCGCGGCCTCTCCGAATATCCCGCCGCCGACGCAGCCGCGATCCTCGGCCTCGGCCGCGAGGCGCAGGAGGCCGCGCTCGGCTACGCGCCGCGCAGCGCCATGGTCCACCGTGACCATCTGGTGCTGCTGTGACCTCCCCTCCCCGTTCCGGGGAGAAACAGGCCAGGCGCGTGCTGGCGATGACCGGCGCGACCGGTTTCGTCGGCGGCGCGACGCTCAGCCACGCGATCGAAGCGGGCTGGCACGTCCGCGCGCTCACCCGCCGCCCCCAGCCCGAACGTCCAGGCGTGACGTGGATCGCGGGCGCGCTCGATAATAAGGCGAGCCTTGCCGAGATGAGCGCGGGCGCCAATGCCGTCATGCACATCGCCGGCGTGGTAAACGTACCGAATCGCGCGGCTTTCGAGGCTGGCAATGCGACCGCCACCGCCAATGTGATCGCTGCCGCGCGCGCTTCCGGCGTGTCGCGCTTCGTCCATGTCTCGTCGCTCGCGGCGCGCGAACCCGCGCTTTCCGACTATGGCTGGTCGAAGGAGTGCGCCGAAGCTGCGGTGCGAGCAAGCGAACTCGACTGGACGATCGTGCGTCCGCCCGCAGTGTTCGGCCCCGGCGACACCGAAATGCTCGACCTGTTCCGCATGGTCCGCCGCGGGATCGCGCTGCTCCCGCCGCGCGGCCGCATGTCGGCGATTTATGTCGACGACCTCGCCCGCCTGCTCGTCGCGCTTGGGGCCGAGAACCAGACGAGTTGCAGTCAGCTTTACGAACCCGACGATGGCACGCCCGGAGGCTGGTCGCATCGGGGGTTCGCCCGCGCGATCGGCCGAGCGGTGGGGCGGCCTCATGTGCCGACGCTCACCACCCCAGCCCTGCTGCTCAAGGCAGGCGGGCGGATCGACAGGTTCGTCCGCCGCGGCCGCGCCAAGCTGACCCCCGACCGCGCGCGCTATATCGCGCATCCCGACTGGGTGGTGAGCGAAGGCGCGCGCCCGCCCGCCGCGATCTGGCGCCCCGAACATGATACCGACGAAGCGCTCGCCGAAACCGTACGCTGGTATCGCCGCGAAGGCTGGCTCTGAAATATCCGCCTGGCGGGCGACCGATCGCGCACGCGATACCGCATCAGAAAGCGAGCAGCTTGCGCTTGTTCCAATAAATCGATGTTGCCGCGGCATAGGCGCCGACCTTTTCCCAGACCGCGCCGTCGATCTTTTCAATATCGACCCCCGCCTCGATATAGGCCTGCACGATCTTCATAATCTGTTCCTCGCTCATTTCCGACGACAGATCGGGGTTCGTGCCCGCCGGCCCGAAGTCGAGCGCGCGGTCGACAACGCCGGGGGCAAGATCGAGATTCGCAATGTCCACCGCCAGCCATTCGCGCGAAATCCGCGCAAGGCTGTAGTCGAAATAATCTCCCTTGCGCTCGTCGGCGATGGCGTGGCGCGCGACGCACCGGTCGGTGATCGTCGCCAGTTCCTTGAACAGGGCATCGCGCGATGCCTCGTCGCCGGCACCCGCCATCGCGGCGCCGATCAAATCCTTTGTCCCTGCCGGCACCGATGCGACGACGCAGTCGAATTTTTCGCCTTCCTGTGCCGATGCTGCCGCTGGCAGCGGCGTCAGCATCAGCCCCGCTGCGGCAATCCAGAATCTCGTCATCGGCAATTCCCTTCGCGATCGACCGCAGCGCTCAGGATAGCATGGCCATGCCGCCGTTGACATGCAATGTCTGGCCGGTGACATAGCCCGCCTCCTTCGACGCGAGATAGACAACCGCGGCGGCAATGTCGTCGCCCTCGCCCATCCGGCCCGCGGGGATACGCTGGTTGAGCACCTCCTTCTGTGCGTCGGGCAGGTCGTCGGTCATCGCCGTCGCGATAAAGCCCGGGGCGACGCAATTGACCGTCACCCCGCGGCTCGCCAGTTCCTGTGCCAGCGCCTTCGTCATGCCGGTGACGCCTGCCTTGGACGCCGCATAATTGGCCTGCCCCGGATTGCCCGTCGCGCCGACGACGCTGGTGATCGAGATGATGCGGCCGAAGCGCGCCTTCATCATCGGCTTCGCGGCGGCGCGCGCAAGGCGGAAATTGGCCTCAAGGTTGATCCGGATGACGTCCGACCATTCCTCGTCCTTCATGCGCAGGATGAGGTTGTCGCGCGTCACCCCGGCATTGTTGACGAGAATGTCGAGCTGGCCGAGCGCCTCGACCGCCGCGGGCACGAGCGCATCGACCGCCGCTGCGTCGCCGAGATTGCACGGCAAGGCGACGTGATCGCCGCCCAGGCTGTCGCGAAAGGCATTGAGCTTGTCGACATTGGAGCCCGACACTGCGAGCCGCGCGCCCTGCGCCGCGAGTGCCTGCGCGATCGCGGAACCGATACCGCCCGAAGCGCCGGTGACAAGGGCGGTCATGCCGGTGAGATCGAACATCTGTGTTTCTCCTGAAATCGTTGAGCTTAAAGTGTTTTGAGCAGTGCTTCGATGTCGTCCATCGACATCACGCTGACCGTCTCGACCTCTCCGCTCGCGCTGCGCTTGACCATCGGCGAGAGGACCTTGCCGCCGAATTCGACGAACTGGCCGACGCCGATATCTTCCATCGATGCGACGCTTTCGCGCCAGCGGACGCGGCCGGTGACTTGTTGCACCAGCAAATCCCGGATCGTGTCGGCGTCGCTCACCGGGCTGGCGGTGACGTTGGCGACGACGGGGACCAGCGGCGCCGCCGGCGGGGTCGCGCCGAGCGCCTCGGCCATCGCGTCGGCGGCTCCCTGCATCAGCGGACAGTGGAAGGGCGCCGATACGGGCAGCAGCACGCCGCGCTTGATGCCGTAATCCTTGACTAATGCCACCGCGCGCTCGACCGCGCCCTTGTGGCCCGAGATCACGACCTGCGACGGGTCATTGTCGTTGGCGACGGTGCAGACCTCGCCCTCGGCTGCCGCGTCGGCCAGTTTCTGCGCGGTTTCGACATCGGCGCCGAGCAGCGCCGCCATCGCGCCGACGCCGACCGGCACCGCCGCCTGCATCGCCTGGCCGCGCGTCTTCAAGAGCCGCGCCGTGGTCGCAAGGTCGAACGCGCCCGCAGCACAGAGCGCGCTATATTCGCCAAGACTGTGGCCCGCGACATAATCGGCCTTGGCGGCAAGCGTCACGCCGCCTTCCTTTTCGAGCACGCGCAGCGTTGCGATCGCGTTCGCCATGATCGCAGGCTGGGCATTTTCGGTGAGGGTGAGTTGGTCGTCCGGCCCTTCGCTCATCAGCTTGAACAGATGCTGGCCGAGCGCATCGTCGACCTCCTGAAACACCTCGCGCGCGATGGTCGATGCTTCGGCGAGCGCCTTGCCCATGCCAACCGACTGGCTGCCCTGACCCGGAAAGATGAATGCGCGCATGACCTTGCCCCTTATCGTCGCCCCCGCGAAGGCGGGGGCCGCTGGAATTTCATATCTCGCCATCGGTATAGAGCCGACAACGGCCCCCGCCTTCGCGGGGACGACGGAAAGGGCAAGCGCCTATTCCTTCACCCCGCGCGATGCAAGCCGAAGGGGACGACCTTGTTCGCGGCGTCATGGCCGATGTCGGCGCGGCCGAGCCAGGCGATTCCGGCGCGCGCGCACCAGTCGCGGGCAATTTCTTCGGCGTCCATGCCGAACGGCCGATCATTTTCGGGGATGTCGCTCACGCGGCCGAGCCGGATGCCCGCCAGCCCGCGCGGCGCGAGATAGTTTGCGACATGAAAAAAGGCGCGGTCGAACGCATAGAGATATTCGCTGACCTCCTCGACGAGCAGAACATGGCCGGAAAGGTCGGGCTCGAGCGGGGTGCCGAGCATCATCGACAGTGTCATCAGGTTGAACGCCGCATGGCGCGCGCCATGCTCCAACCCCGGCTCGCACGCCGCGGGATCGCGCGCAACGAGCCAGTCGAGCGCGCGCGCGACCGCGACATCGCCCCCTTCGCGCCGAATATCGGCGACCATCGGCCCGTGCGCGACATGGTCGAAGCCCTCGCGATAAAGACAGCCGAGCAAATTTCCCTGGTCCGAATAGCCAAGGAAGGCCTTGCCGCGCGCGGTATCGGTCATCGCGGCGACCGCGTCCGCGGCGATCCGACAGGCGCCATAACCACCGCGCGCGAACCACACGGCGTCGATGTCGGAGCGGTTGGCCATTTCGACGAGCGCGGCGAAGCGGTGCCCGTCCTCGCCCGCGAAATGGCCGTGGACGGCAAAACATTGCGGATCGAATTCGAGTTCGACGTCGGGATAGCCGAGACTGGCGATCGCGCGCACCGCCTCGGCATCGTCGGGAAGAATGGAGGTAGAAGGGGCGACGATGCCAATGCGCATAAAACGGCCTTTGTTTTCCGTTCGTGTCGAGCGAAGTCAAGACACCCATCGACATGGCGCCGGGCCGAGGGGCATCTCGACTTCGCTCGATGCGAACGGGAAAGGGGATGCCGCTCTGTTGCAAACCCTTCGCCGACGCCATATCGCGCCGCGATGGCCGAAAACAAATCCTATTTCTTCTGCGGCATCGGCGGGTCGGGCATGTTGCCGCTCGCCATGATCGTCGCGGCGCGCGGCGCAAAGGTATCGGGCTCCGACCGCAGCCGCGACCAGGGCCGAACACCCGACAAATTTGCCTGGCTTGCGGAACAGGGCATCGAATTTTTCCCGCAGGACGGCAGCGGTCCGAAGGCCGGACAGATTCTCGTCGCCTCGGCGGCGATCGAGGACAGCGTTCCCGACATCGCGGCCGCCAACGCGCTCGGACTTTCCCGCATCACGCGCGCCGAGCTGAATGCGGCGCTGTTCAATGCGGCAGAGAGCGCAATCGGCGTCGGCGGAACCAGCGGCAAGTCGACCGTCACCGGGATGATCGGCTGGATCCTCGAAAGCGTGAAGCGCAAGCCGACGGTGATGAACGGCGCCGTGATGCGCAATTTCGCGAATGCGGACATGCCCTTTGCAAGCGCACTGATCGGCGGCGCGTCAACCTATGTCAGCGAGGTGGACGAAAGCGACGGGTCGATCGCGCTCTATCGGCCCGACGTCGCGGTCATCACCAACATCAGCCTCGACCACAAGAGCCTCTCCGAACTGCACCAGCTTTTCGGCGACTTCGCCGCAAAGGCGCGCGTTGCAGTGGTCAACGCCGACGATCCGGAATCGGCGGCGCTGCGGCGGACCGACAATATCGTCACCTTTGGCTTCGGGGAAAGCGCCGCGGTGCGCGGCAGCGATTTCGAAGCGCTGGCGGATGGGTGCCGCTTTACCGTCCATGCCGGCGGCACGGCCTATCGGGCAACGCTTCGGATGCCCGGCCGCCACAATGCCGCCAATGCGCTCGCCGCGATCGCGGCGGCGCACGCCGCCGGCGCAACCATCGCACAGGCGGTCGAGGCGCTCGGCGATTTCCTGGGCCTTGCGCGCCGCTATGAGGTGCTGGGGCAGGCACGCGGCGTCACGGTGATCGACGATTTCGCGCATAATCCCGACAAGGTCGCGGCGACGCTCGCCGCCGCCTCCGAACTGCCGGGGCGCGCCTTGTTCTTCTTTCAGCCGCACGGCTATGGGCCGCTGCGTCAGATGGGCAAGGAACTCGCCGCCAGCTTTGCGGCGGGGATGCGGCCCGGCGACCGGCTGTTCGTGTGCGACCCCGTCTATTTCGGCGGCACCGTCGACCGCAGTGTCGGCAGCGAGGCACTGGTCGCCGACATCCTCGCGGGCGGCGGCGATGCCGCCCATAGGACGACCCGCGCGGCGTGCGGCGCGGCGATCCTTGATGAAGCAAAAGCGGGCGACCGCATCCTGATCCTCGGCGCGCGCGACGACACCCTCACCGAATTCGGGCGGGAGCTGCTGGAAAAGCTCGCCCTCCGCGCTTGATTTCCACGCTCGAATCTGTATAGGCGCCCCCATTCGGGGCGAGGCCTTGTGCCGGTCGCCCCGTTTGTCTTGCACGAATACGCAGGGCCGGACGACAGCCGGAGGGATTTCGCGATTGGCGCGAAATCAGCGATCGGCCAAATCGAAGGAAGCGCATCATGCCGTTTTACGAGCATGTCTTTATCGCGCGTCAGGATCTGAGCCAGGCTCAGGTCGATGCGCTGGCGGAAACCGTCACCAACGTGATCGGCGAATATAAGGGCCAGGTCCACAAGACCGAGACCTGGGGCCTCAAGCAGCTCGCCTACAAGATCCAGAAGAACCGCAAGGGTCATTATGTGATGCTGTCGGCCGAAGTTTCGGGCGAAGCGATCGCAGAGATCGAGCGTCAGGCTGCGATCAACGAAGACATCATTCGCTGGATGACCATCAAGGTCGACGAGCTCGAAAAGGGTCCGTCGGTGATGATGCGCAAGCAGGAACGCCGCGGCGGCCGTGGCCGTGACCGCGACGGCGAAGAATAAGGAACAGCAATATGGCACGACCCTTTTTCCGCCGCCGCAAGACCTGCCCCTTCAGCGCGAAGGACGCACCGGTCATCGATTACAAGGACGTCCGCCTGCTCCAGGGTTACCTGTCGGAGCGCGGCAAGATCGTCCCGTCGCGGATCACCGCGGTGTCCACCAAGAAGCAGCGCGAGCTGGCCCGTGCGATCAAGCGCGCGCGCCACATCGGCCTGCTCCCCTACATTGTGAAGTAAGGAGGGCAGCGTCATGGAAATCATCCTGCTCGAACGTATCGAGAAACTGGGCGGTATCGGCGACGTCGTCACCGTCAAGAACGGCTTTGCCCGCAACTATCTGCTCCCGAACAACAAGGCGCTGCGTGCGAACGAAGCCAACCGCAAGCTGTTTGAAGCCAACCGCGCCAAGATCGAGGCCGACAACGCCGAACGCCGCACCGATGCCGAAGCCCGCGCCAAGGACATCGAAGGCAAGCAGATCGTCCTGATCCGCCAGGCGTCGAACACCGGCCAGCTGTACGGATCGGTCGCCGTCCGCGACATCGTCGAGGCGCTGGCCGACGACGGCGTCCAGGGCGTCACCAAGGCGATGGTCGAGCTCGAACGCCCGATCAAGTCGCTGGGTCTTGTCGACGTCAAGGTCAAGCTGCACCCCGAAGTCGTCGTGACCGTCGGCGTCAACGTCGCGCGTTCGCCCGACGAGGCCGAAATGCAGAGCCAGGGCATCGACGTCATCGCCGCGATGTTCGAGGAAGAACAGGCCGAAGCGGCCGCCGCGGCCCTCGAACCCGACAGCGAAGACGAGTTCGAAGATGCGACGCCGCCGTCCGAACTGGCTGACGAAGCCAGCGACGACGTCGCCGAGGAAGAGCCGAAGGAAGCCTGAGCCTCCTGACGGCCGAAGCCTTTACGAAAGGGCCGCGTTTCCCCAGGGGCGACGCGGCCCTTTTGCTATGGGCTCAGGCGCCGCCGCCCGCCGCGACTTCGGCGCGCAGCCAGTCGCGGAACCGCTGCATCGCCTCCGTCTCCGCGCGCGACATCAGGCGGGTCAGCCAATAACGTCCGGTATCGACCGCGATGGCAAAGGGTTGAACGAGCAGCTCCGCCGCAAGCTCGCGCGTGAACATCGACGGCGGTGCCAGCGCCACCCCCTGTCCCGCCGCCGCCGCAGCCGCCATCAGCGCCGAACTGTCGAAGACCGGCCCGCGCAGAAGCGGTACCGCGACGCCCGCGGCATCGAACCAGAGCGCCCATTCGTCGGCGCGGTAGGAGCGCAGCAAACGCTCTGAAACAAGGTCGGCCGGTGCCCGGAGGCGCGCGGCGACCAGAGGGGCGCAGATCGGTGCCATGGGCGCCGCAAGCAGCGGTTCGGCGTGCGTCCCGTGCCAGGCGCCATCGCCGAAGCGGATCGCATAATCGAGGCCCTCCCCCGCCAGATCGACGCGGTTGTTGTTCGTCGCGATGCGCAGATCGATCGACGGGTGCGCACGCGCAAAGGCGTCGAGCCGCGGCAGCAGCCAGCCGGTCGCGAACGTCCCCACAACGCCGACCTTCAGCGTCTCGCGAAAGCGCCCATCGGCATATTGATCGAGCGTGGCTGCGACGCGGTCGAACGCCTCCGATACCACGGGGACGAGCGCATGGCCTTCGTCGGTCAGCGCCAGTCCCCGCGGCAGGCGGTGGAACAGCCGCGTGCCCAGCCGCTTTTCGAGTTCGGCGACCTGGTGGCTGACCGCCCCCTGGCTGACGCACAGTTCGATCCCCGCGCGCGTGAAATTAAGATGGCGTGCCGCCGCTTCGAAGGCGCGCAGAGCGTTGAGAGGGAGCTGGGCACGATCCATGGCCCACCATCAATTATTCTCATGGCTTTGTCGAGAAATGATACTTTGTCGGGCGGCGCACGACCGGGCATTTCCAGCGGCGAAAGGAGAGAAGGATGATCGAAGCAATCGGCCTGTTCGCGTGGCTTGCAGGTGTCGGCGGCGCGCCGGTTCCGGCGACCGATCCGCTGACGCAGCCGATCGAGACGTCGCGATCGGCCGAATGGCTGGCCCCGGTTAAGCCTGAGAAGATTTTCGGCAAGACCTATGCGGTCGGCTTCGGCGGGTTGAGCGTTGCGCTGATCGACACCGGCAAGGGGCTGGTGCTGGTCGACGGAGCGTTGCCGCAGGCGGCGCCCGCGATCCTTGCCAATGTGCGCAAGCTCGGCTTCGATCCCAAAGACATCAAATATATTCTGAGCACCGAGCCACATTTCGACCATGCCGGCGGCCTCGCCGCGCTCGCGCGCGATACGGGCGCGACGGTCATCGCCAGCGAGCGCGGCGCCGAAGGGCTGCGCAGCGGGCGCCACGCGGCGGACGATCCGCAGCTTGGCTATGGCGGCAACTGGCCCGCCGTCGCGAACGTCCGCACACTGAAGGACGGCGAAGTACTGCGGCTAGGCAAGACGGCCATCACCGCGGTCGCAACGCCGGGCCACACGATGGGCAGCATGAGCTGGACCTGGCAAGCGTGCGAGGGGAAACGATGCAAGTCGGTCGTCTTTGCCGCGAGCCTCAACCCCGTGTCGGCCGAGGGCTATCGCTTTACCGCCAAGGCCGGCGCACCGTTTCTCAAGGGTTTCGAGGCAAGCTATCGCAAGATGAATGCCTTGCCGTGCGACATCTTGATCGCCGCGCATCCCGACAATGTCGGCGACGGGCGCTACAGCGAAAAGCCCGATGCGTGCCGCGCCTATGCCGACCGATCGCGCAAGGCGTTGGCGAAGCGGCTCGCGGAAGAGCGTGCTGGCGCGCGATAGCGTTTAATCGCGCTGTTTTTCAATCTTGTAAGCCGTCGCGATCCAGCTATTCTGATGCCCTCGTTTGGGTGGGGGGACTGGCCGATGTTGACTGCCGCCTTGCTGCTTGCGTCCGTTCCTCCGGCGGTCGTCGGGGCAAGCGGCGCGCCGCTACGAATGCTGAGATGGCAATCCGGCGAAATCCGCTGCAACGGCGAAGTCGTCGCCTCCTCGCAAATGCGGCGCCCCGATGTCGCGCTGGTGACGGCCGATCCGCAACGCGTACGAAGCGTCGGCTATCGCTTCGCCATCGACGGTTCCGGGCGGCCGCATTCGATCGAGCGCGACGAGACGGGATTCGTGCTCCACGCGCAAGACACCGGCCCGGCGCTTGCTGCCAGCCGCTTTTCCGCGGGCGCGGTGCGCAGCGACTGCACGATTCGCTATACGCCACGATTCGATCCGATCGAGCAGGCACCTCTCGGCGATCTCGCCGCCTATTCGATATTTCCCGCCGGGCTGACAAAGCTGCCTCCCGCGGGATGGAACCGGCTAATGCCGACCGGTGATTGCCGCGACAGGCCGCGTCCGGCTGTCCTGCTACGTGCCTATCCCGACTTTTCCAAGGTGGCGGCAACGCCGGGCGCGCGCGACTGGTCGCTCATCGCTTTCGATACCGATGCCGAGGGCCGCCCCGTCAACGCGCGCGTCGCGCACGCTTCGGGTAGCAGCGACCTTGACGCGGCGGCGGTCGAGGCAGTGCGCGCCTCACGTTTTACCGGCGGCGCCCGCACGGGCTGTCTCTATCCTTACTGGCGCGCGGCCGGGCGCTTGACGGCTCCCGATAAACCGGACGAGAGCGAGTTGCGTCCCGCCGACGCGAGCTGTCCCGCAAAGATCGAATGGACGACCCGGCCAAACACCCACTATCCCCCTGCCTATCGCCAGCGGGCGATCGAAGGCTGGGCCGTGCTGTCGTTCGACGCTGCGCCATGGGGCGAGATCGGCAATATCAGGATACTCGACGCGCAGCCGTCGGCGGACTTCGGGGATCAGGCGCTCCGCATCCTGCGCAGCGGCCGCATCGCGCCGTCAGCGCAGGGCGCAACGGGTTGCATCGAGACGGTGAAGTTCAAGATGCCCGATCATTACGGACAGTTCGCCGAGGACGAGTGACGAACACGTCGCCAAGGGCTCCCTATTTATCGACTACCAGACAGGCCTGCCCGTCCTTGCGCAGCGTGGCGCAGAAATTTTCGGCCGCCCCCTTGTTCGGAAAGCCGCCGGCCTGGAGGCGGGTAAGCTTGCCGCTCTTGACCAGATGGCGCTGGCGACCCGCAACGTCGGGATACTTCTTTTCCAGCGACGCCCAAAGGTTCCGGGCGTTCGCCTCGATCCCGAAGGCGCCGAGCTGCGCGCGCCACGGGCTTGCCGCCTGGTTGTCGACACGCGCGGGCGTGGGGGTCTCGACGATGGTGATCGGATCGGCATGGGATGGCTTGGGCGAATCCCCTGCCTTGACTGGCGGCGCGGCGTAGGTCGTGCCGGATTGCCCGGTCGCGGCCATGGCTTCGGCGGTGGCTTCGGCGGCGGCCGTCGCAGCCGCGGCGGCGGCGGGCGATGATGCGGCGGGCTTGCCGACCGGCGCGGGCGCGGGTTTCGTCGCGGCAATGACGGGCGGCGGCGTATAGCTGGTTCCCGGCGTCGAAGGCGGCAGGCTGGCGGTCTTGATCGGCGAGACCGGTGCAGCCTTCGGCTCGGGCGGCGCGGCGGCCGTCACCGCGGCAAGGCGCTCACGCTGTTCGCTGCGCTCCATCTCGGGAATCATCGCAAGGCCGCGCTGGCGCTGGTCGAACGGGATCAGGCTGTCGAGCTGGACCAGCCGCGCCGAAGCGATCGAAAGCCCCGCGTCGCTCGCGCGCTTCGTCAGTGCATAAGCGCGCGCCCAGTCGCGCTCGGCAAGGTCGCCGTTGAAGTGCGCGGTGCCGAGGACATATTGGGCCCGCGGTTCGCCGCGCGCCGCCGATTTGGCGATGAAGGGCATCGCCTCGTCGCGGCGGTTCGCGGTGAAGAGTATCAGGCCAAGATTGTCTTCGGCCTGCAAATGCCCCTGTTTGGCGGCGCGGCGATACCAGGCCTCGGCCTGGTTCAGATCGGTCGGAACGCCGCGGCCGAGCTTGTACGCCTGCCCCAGATTGAACTGTGCATCGGCGTCGCCGACCACCGCCAACGGGCGCCATTCGGCCACCGCCGACTGATAGTCGCCCGCCTGCCACGCATCCACCCCGGCCTTGACGTCGGCGCGTGCCGGCCCCGAAAGCGTCGATGCCGCCAGCAGCGGCAGTGCCAGCATGGCAAGGGTGCGAAAAGAAGGCATGTTGTTCTCCAATGACTTGCGCCGCGTGCGCACGGCCGCAGTCCCCGGGATCGTCATAGCGCAAAATGGCTAACACGGTGTTAGCAGCAATTCAGGGCGCACCGAATCCGAACCATAATGGGACATATCGGACTTAGGAGCTTGTTTACCACGATCGCGAACAGGTCGTTCACTCTCTTTTTATCATCGTTAACTCAATTTTAGCGCCCTGCATGGCATCCCTTCGCCGATTTTACGGATTTCCGAGGGGGTAACGCAGTGCGCGTATTGGCATTGGCTTCACAGAAGGGCGGGTCGGGTAAAACCACCCTGTCGGGGCATCTGGCGGTGCAGGCGCAGCTTGCCGGCTCCGGGCCCGTCGTCCTCATCGACATCGACCCGCAGGGCTCGCTTGCCGACTGGTGGAACGAGCGCGAAACCGACCTTCCCGCCTTTGCGCAGACGACCGTTGCGCGGTTGGCATCGGACCTCGAAATTCTGCGTCAGCAAGGGTTCAAGCTGGCCGTCATCGACACGCCGCCCGCCATCACCATGGCTATCCAGAGCGTGATTTCGGTCGCCGAGCTGATCGTCGTTCCGACGCGTCCCAGTCCGCACGACCTGCGCGCCGTCGGCGCCACGGTCGACCTGTGCGAACGCGCGGGCAAGCCGCTGGTGTTCGTCGTCAACGCCGCGACCCCGAAAGCCAAGATCACCAGCGAAGCCGCAGTCGCGCTGTCGCAGCACGGCACGGTCGCGCCGGTCACGCTGCACCACCGCACCGACTATGCCGCGTCGATGATCGACGGCCGCACCGTGATGGAAGTCGATCCCAACGGCCGTTCGGCCGAAGAGGTCCGCCAGCTCTGGACCTATATGAACGACCGGCTCGAAAAGAATTTCCGCCGCACCGTTTTCGCCGCGCCGATGCCTCAGCAGGGCAGTTACGGCACGGTTCGCCCGATGGGCGGTGGTTTCGGCCGCCGCATTGCCGGCCAGTGACGGGAGGGACAGGAACCATGGGCGAACCGAAACCCCTCGCATCGCTGAGCGCCGGACTGTTGGCGCGCAAGGGCGGCGCACGCCCCGCAATGCGCCGCCAGCCGCTTGGCAGCGGCCCCGCGCCGATGGGCGGTATGGGCTATGACGACCTCGGCTGGAATGACATGGGCTATGATGTCGATCCCGACCAGTCGGATGCCCCCGACCGGATGGTCGATCTGAAGCCGCTGCTCACGGGATCGGTGCTGGCGCACAATGCCGAAGCCGAACATGCCGTCGACGAAAGCGAAGGCCACGACCTCGTCGCCGGATCGCTCGACGCCGATCGGGGCGTCGACCAATTTGTCGCCGAAGCGCCGGAGACGGGGCTGGAGATGGCGCCGGAGATGGCCGAGGTTCCCGAAGTCGTCCGCCAGCAGGAATCGCTCATCGAGCGCGTCGCCGCGGTGGCGCGCAAGGTCGAGGCGCGCCCCGCACCGGCTGCAAAGCGGGAAAAGGCGCCAAGCGCACTGCGGGCCCGCGAAAAGGCTGCCTTTACCTTGCGTCTCGACGCCGAACGGCACCTTCGCCTGCGGCTCGCCAGCGCAGTCACCAACCGTTCGTCGCAGGTGATCCTCACCGAATTGCTCGACAATTATCTCGCCACGCTACCCGAAATCGACGCGATGGCGAGCCGCCTGCCCGCCGCACGCCCGGCCCGCGGCCAACGCTGAACGCCATCAAGGGGGACCCGACATGAACCGCAAGATGCTGAAGAACCTGGCCGTTTCGGGCTTCGTGCTCGGCGTAGCAACGGGTTGCAGCGGCATGGGCAAGATGGCCGATGCGCCGTCGCGCGCCGCCGGCGCGCCGATTATGGCCAGCAAATCCGCCGACAAGGCGCGCGACGCGCTCGAAGCGGGCAAGCCGAGCAAAGCCGTCAGCCTTGCCGAGGCTGCGGTCGCTGCTAGCCCGCGCGACGCCGGTTTTCGCGCGCTTCTGGGGCAGGCCTATCTGAACGACGGCCGCTTTGCATCGGCCGCCTCCGCGCTCTCCGAAGCGATGGAGCTTGGAGCAAACGACAGCAGCACAATCCTCTCGCTCGCGCTCACCGAAATAGCGCGCGGCCGCAACAGCGACGCCATTACGCTCCTTACGCGGCACCGTGACACCGTCCCCGCGTCGGACCTGGGCCTCGCGCTCGCGCTGGCGGGTGACAGCGCCGGGTCGCTCTATGTTCTGGGCGAGGCCGCACGAGCCGAAGGGGCCGACGCCCGGACGCGCCAGAATTTTGCCCTCGCACTCGCGCTCTCGGGCCGCTGGGCGCAGGCGCGCATCGTCGCGTCGCAGGATCTTTCGCTCGCCAAGCTTGAAGGGCGGATGGCCGAATGGTCGAAGCTGGCCGAACAGCCGAACGCCGCGGTGCGCGTTGCCAGCCTGATCGGCACCAGTGCGCAGCAGGATGCGGGAATGCCGGTCCGCCTGGCGCTCAGCAACTTTGCCGACACGCAGATGGCCGGTGCAGAGCCTGCCCGCAACGCCGCGGTCGAACTGGCGAGCGCCGACCCGGCGCCGGTCGCCGATTACGCGCCGCCGCCGGCTTTCGCCGACGCGGGGAGCGCGATCCGCAGCGTCGAGCTGCCGATGCCCGAACGCACGACCGAAGGCGTCGTGCCCGTCACCGAATTGCCGCAGCCGAAGCCGGCCGGCGAAATCATCCTGGCCGATGCGGCCCCCTATCGTGCCGCGCCCCGCGTCGCGGGCGAGGGGCGTATCCGCCCGGCGCAAAAACAGGCGCTCGAACTGGCAACGGTCATGGTGCCCAAAGCGATGGGCTTCGACGCCCAAAACCCCGACGGCTGGGCCGTGCAGCTCGGTGCCTATGACAGCCTGGCGATAGCCAAGGAAAAATGGGGTACGCTGAAAAAGCGCAACGCCATGCTCGGCAGCTTTCCCGCGTCCAGCCACGCTGCGACGGTGGGCGGCCGCACCTTCTATCGCCTGACGGTCAACGGGCTCGCTTCGCGCGCCGACGCGTCGAGCCTTTGCAATCAGTTGAAAGCGCAGGGCCAGGCCTGTTTCATCCGCGCGATGGGCGGCCGCGAAACGATCCAATGGGCAGCAAAGGCCAACCCGCTACGGCTCGCCTCGCGCTGATTTCAATTTTCCGTTTATTGGGAGAGGCGTGGTCGCAGGGCCGCGCCTCCCCGTTTTCGGGCATCTGTGATTTGCAACCGGACGGCTCATGGATCGCACTGTCAAAGCTGGCCAACCCGTGCCCACTTTCCTATGGCAAATGCGATGGCCGCACTTTCCCTTTCTGAACGCTTTGCCGCCGACGCAAGCCTGTTCCCCCATATGGCGGATCTCACAAACGACCGGGTGCTAGTCGCACAGATCGCCGAAGGCGATTATCGCAGCGCAAGTTTTCTCGACCAGCGCTTGATCACCGACCGGGTCGGGCGCGAATGGGTGCCGTGGACGGCGCTACCGGACCTTGGGCCGGCCGCACCGCATCCGCATTTCATCTTTCACATCGGGCATGTCGGGTCCACGCTCGTCTCGCGCCTGCTGGCCGAGGTTGGCGATGTGTTGCCGCTCCGCGAACCGATGCTGCTGCGCACGCTCGCACAAGTCGCCGAACGGATCGACCGCCCCGAATCGCTGTGGCCGCCCGCGCTTTATGAAAAGCGGCTTGGTCAGGTGCGCGGCTGGCTGGGTCGCGGTTTCGGCCCCGGCCAGCAGGGGATGGTGAAAGCCTCGAGCGTCATCACTGCAATCGCCGACGATTTGACGGCGACGGATTCGCGCGCGCTGTTCCTCTATGTTCCATTACCGCGCTATATCGAGACGATCCTCGCCGGCGAGGCGTCGACGTCGGAAACGCTGGTCCAGGCTCCCGCACGTATGGCGCGGCTTGCCGCGCTGCTTCCCGACTTTCCTTTTGCACTGTGGCAGCTCGCGCCCGTCACGCGCGTGGCCATGAGCTGGCTTTGCGAGATGGCTAGTGCCCGGCGCCGGCTGCCACCGGATGATCCGCGCTTTCGATGGATGGACTTCGAGGCCTTTTTGCGCGACCCGACCTCCGCGCTTGCTGCGCAAGCCGCGCATTTCGGCCTTTCGGTCGGCGCCGACCAGATCGATGCTGTGCTCGCCGGGTCGATCATGCGTCAATATTCAAAGGCCCCCGAGCACGGCTATAGCCCCGATCTGCGCCGGCAGCTTCAGGCGGAAGCCGCCACCCGCCACGCCTCTGCAATTGCCGAGGCGATCGCATGGGTTGAAGCGATGGCGGCACGTTACAATAGCCTTGCCGACCTGCCGATCCACGGCCGATAGGAAGATTCCGATGTTCAAGCTTGTTCAACTCCTCGACGACCATGCGTTACGCGCGCTGCGCGAGATCGCTGCCCGCGGAACCTTCGTCGATGGCAAGATCAGCAACCCGCATTCAAAGGTGAAGAACAACCTGCAACTGCACGACGCCGCTGCCTATGAACGATCGTCGAAAATCCTGCTCGATGCGATGGTCCAGAATGCGGACTTCATGGAGTTTTCCTTCCCGGCGCGCATCGCCCCCCCGCTGCTCACGCGCTACACGCCTGGCATGCACTATGGGCTGCACCCCGATGCCGCCTTTATCCCGCTGCCCGATGGCCAGCTTCGCACCGACGTAAGCTGTACGGTCTTCCTGAATGACCCCGCCGATTATGAGGGCGGCGCGCTGCACGTAAAGCTTGGCAATGCCGATCTGCGCTTCAAGGAGGCGCCGGGCGTCGCGATCGTCTATCCATCGCACACGTTGCACGAGGTCGAGCCGGTAACGCGCGGGGAACGGCTGGTCGCCATTACCTTTATCCAGAGCCTGATCCCCGACGTCCAGCAACGGAACCTGATGCATGAACTGAACGACGTCGCCGCGCTGGAGGGCGGAAAGATGGAGCCCGCGAATTTCACACGGCTGCAAGCGGTCCAGTATCAACTCTTGCGGATGTGGCGACGCTGATCGTCGTCGTCCCGCGACTGTCGAAGCAATGGATCAATAGCCCATCAGGCTGAGCACTTCCTTGCGGCTGCGCTCGTCCTCAAGAAAACCACCCAGCAGGCGGCTCGTCACCATGCCAACACCGGGGGTGCGGACGCCGCGGCCGGTCATACAGCCATGCTGCGCGTCGATCACTACCGCGACGCCATGCGGCTGGAGATGATCCCAGATGCATTGCGCGACTTCGGCGGTCAGCCGTTCCTGTACCTGCAGCCGCCGCGCATAGCCGTTGAGCACGCGCGCCAGTTTTGAAATGCCGACGACGCGGTTCTTCGGCAGATAGGCGATCGACGCCTTGCCGGTGATCGGCGCCATATGATGTTCGCAATGCGACTGGAACGGGATGTCGCGCAACAGCACAATCTCGTCATAGCCACCGACCTCTTCAAAGGTGCGCGACAGATGGACCGAGGGGTCCTCATCATAACCCGAACAATATTCCTTCCACGCGCGCGCGACGCGCCGCGGCGTGTCGAGCAGGCCCTCGCGCGCCGGATCGTCGCCCGCCCATTCGATCAGCGTGCGCACGGCGTCCGCGACGTGATCCGGCACGACCGGCTTGCCGTCCGGTCCCAACTCCACTCCCATATCGCTCATCGCCCCGCTTTCACTGTTGCCATCATGTCGCACATTTCGGTGTCCCAGAGCCGATAAGCAAGACCGCGACAAGAAGAAATTGTCCTCACCCATCAACTTTACGTTGCGGAATCTTGACTTTTTTCTCGATCCAAGAGGCGCGGTTTCGCGTCCTTTTTCGGGCTGAACAAGTGACTTGACGCTTTCGTCAACTCGGCGCACCCTTAGGAAATACAGAACTCGCTCAAGCGGGTCGTATTCCGGAGAGGCCGTGCGTGTTCCCCGACGCCGGTGGGAGAGGACGATGACCAGCAGAGCTGGCAAGTGGGACACACTTCAGCGCCATGCCGTTCGAGCAGGGACCCCGCTGCCATGTCTGGTCGTTTCCCCTCCCCTTACCACAAATTGACTTTTGGGCGGCCCCGCACAGCGCGGGGCTGAAAAAGGGAGGCTGTAAATGAAGTTCAAGGCACTGATCGGAACCTCGATCCTTGCGATGACGGTCGCGACGCCGGCGATCGCGCAGGATGCGGGAGAAGAGGTCGCGCGCGATGCGTTCGGCGGCGAAATCGTTGTGACGGCACAGCGCCAGTCCGAACGACTGCAGGACGTCCCCATCGCGGTCAGCGCCTTTTCGACCGAGGCGCTCGAAGCGCAACAGATCAAAACCCCGTCCGATCTTCAACTGACCTTGCCCAATGTCACCTTCACCAAAACCAATTTCACCGGTGCCAGCTTCACGATCCGTGGCATCGGCGATCTTTGCGTCGGCACGACCTGCGACAGCGCCACGGCGATCCATCTGAACGGCGATCCGCTATTTTCGACCCGCCTGTTCGAAACGGAATTTTTCGATCTCGAACGCGTCGAAGTGCTGCGCGGGCCGCAGGGCACGCTGTTCGGCCGCAACGCGACCTCCGGCGTGGTCAATGTTATCACCGCCAAGCCCAAGCTTGGAGCGTTCGAAGCTGCTGCCGAGGCCGAATATGGCAATTATGATTCCATGAAGGGCAAGGCGATGGTCAACATCCCCCTTGGCGACACCATGGGGCTTCGTGTTGCGGGCATCTACCTCAACCGCGACGGCTATACGAAGAATGAATTTCTCGACACGCGGATCGACGACCGCGACCTCTATTCGGTCCGCGGCTCGTTCCGCTGGGAACCGACGCCGGACACAACGATCGATCTGATGGCGTCCTATTTCCGCGAGAAGGACCAGCGCACCCGCATTCAGAAGCAGCTTTGCCAGCGCGACCCGACCGGCATCCTCGGCTGCCTCAACAGCCGCCTCGACAATTCGCCCTTCAACGGCAACGCGACCTTTACCGCTGCGCTGACCTCGCGCGAATTCCTGGCCATTCGTGGCATTCCGCAATCCTTCGCGCTCGGCAGCCTCTATGGCCCCGACGTCTACGCCAACACCACGATCCCCGAGGATCCGCGGACGGTGAACACCGCCTATACGCCGAGTTATTTCACCAGCGAACTGACGCTGCAGGGGCAGATCGAGCATAATTTCGGCCCCGTATCGCTGCAGGTTTCGGGCCAGTATCAAAAGGTCAAGCTTGATGCGTCGCAGGACTATAACAGCAATGTCGGCAACCGATCGCTCTATGCGACGGGCCTCGCCACGCTCCAAGCGGCCGCGAGCGGCGCGTTCGGCCCGGCGTTTACACCCTATTTCGCGCCAGTGGCCGCCGCGATAATCCCCAACGGCCCGACCGGCCAGCTTTGTACGTCACTGGCCGAAGAAAGCGGCTATGGCGCCTATGGTGGCAAAAAAATCTGCAGCGACCAGTCGCTCCAGTTCGACCGGTCGAACCAGTATAACAGCAGCTGGTCGGTCGAAGGCATTCTGTCGAGCGACCTCGACGGGCCGTTCAACTTCCTCGTCGGCGGCATCTACGCCGATTACCACCTGACCGAGAACAGCTATTATGTGAACGCCTTTCCGATCGACTATCTGACCGGCGTACTCGGCGCGTTCACCGCGGCGACCAACCCACCCGCCGCGGGTGGTCCGCTCCCACCGTCATTCCTCGCGACACCCTTTTTCCGCAACAACACCGACGATCTGAAAATCCGGTCCTACGGGCTGTTCGGCGAAGCCTATTTCGAGTTCAGCGATCGCCTCAAACTTACCGCGGGTCTTCGGTATAACAATGACAAGAAGAGCGTCCGGGCGCGCTCGACGTTGGCCAGCTTTCTGGCTCCGCACGGCGGAACGGGCAGCGCGTTCGATTCACCCTTCGTCGGCACATTCGATGCCGACCCTGGCACGCCGGGCAACCAGATCATCCAGGAACGTTCGGTCAAGTTCAACAAGCTGACCGGCCGCGCGGTGCTCGACTTCAAGATCACCGACGACAATCTGCTCTATGCCTCCTATTCGCGCGGTTATAAATCAGGGGGTATCAACCCGCCGCTCCAGCCGATCTTCGCAGTGCCCGAAAGCTTCCGGCCCGAACAGGTCGACGCGTTCGAAATCGGGTCGAAAAACACCTTCGGCAACGGCGCGCTTCAGCTGAACCTCACGGCCTTCTATTATAAATACAAAGATTTGCAGCTCAGCAAGATCGTCGCCCGTACCGCGGTCAACGACAATGTCAGCGCCGATATCTATGGCTTTGAGGCCGAAGCGATCGTCCGCCCCGACCCCGATGTCGTCGTCAATCTCGGGTTCAGCTACCTGCACAGCAAAGTCACCGACGACAAGTTCACCAGCAACCCGCGCGACTTTGGCGGCGGGCGCAGCGATGCAGTGATCATCAAGGACATCACCAACGCAGCGAATTGCGCAGTCGCATCGCGATCGGGCAATGCCGCGGGCGTCAATGCGTTCGTGAACGGCGTCCAGACGCTGATCAACCTGGGGATCGTGCCTGGCGTCCAGGCCGGGGCGGGACTGCAACCGACGACGCCGTTCCCGGCCGATGGCGGCATCGCTTCGACGGGCGCTTTCAGCATCTGTGGGGTTATGGAAGCCGCCGCCGCGGGCGCCTTCGCGAACCTGCCCGCGCCGGTGGCAGGCTTGTCGGTCAATCCTGCGGCGCTCGGCGGCGTAGACTATTTCTCCGCCGGCATCCCCGTCAATATCAAGGGCAACCAGCTGCCGCAGGCGCCGAACTACAAGTTCAGCGCCGGCGTGCAATATACGGCGCGGCTGGGGGGCGACATGACGCTCGTTCCCCGCTTCGACCTCGCCTATACCGGCGAAAGCTATGGCAGCATCTTCAACGGCAACGTCAACCGCATCAAGGGCTATGCTCAGGTCAATGCCCAGCTGCAGCTGAACGGCCCCGACGACAAATGGTATGTGAAGGGATTTATCCAGAACATCTTCGACGCCAACAGCGTCACCGGCCTTTACATTACCGATCAGTCGTCGGGCAATTACACCAACATCTTCACCCTTGAACCGCGGCGCTATGGCATCGCGGCGGGCGTGCGATTCTAAGACAACCGCCAGCAACAACGCTGACAATCCCGGCCTCTCGATCGAGAGGCCGGGTTTCTTTTTTTGATCGGGTCAACAAAAGACAGGGGCCGAGCCATCATCCGATGGCCCGGCCCCTTCGCGATCCTGATTGACCAGTGCGCTCGATCAGAATTTCGCGCGCAGCTTCACCCCATAGAGCCGCGGCGGCGCCGGATAGACGGCAAAGCTCGCGCTCTGTTCGGGGATCGGGAAAGCGGTGATGTGGTAATATTTGTTGAAAAGATTTTCGACGTAGAATTCGACCGCATAATTCTGGTCGGGGCCGAAGTTCAGCCCCGCCCGCGCGTTGACGATCGTATAGCCATCGTTGGTGGTGAACGGCACCGCGACCGGATCGTTCATCGTGTTGGCATCGCTGTTCGTGCGCCAGTCGACATGCAGCAGGCCGCCGACATTGCTGCTGATCTGCGGCGTCCATGTGACCGCGCCGGTGACGACATGCTTGGGCGAATTGGTCAGCGGCAGGCCGTTGTCGTCGCCCGCGACCGGATCCTTCACCTCGGTGTCCACATAGGAGTAGCCGAGCACGATGTTGAGGTTCGGGGCCGGACGGATCACCGACTCCAGCTCGACCCCCTTGGCAACCACCTTGTCGAAATTCTGAACGACGAAGTTGTTCCCCTCGAACGTCAGGTTCTGATAGCCCTTGAGCTCGGTGTAGAAGGCGTTGGCGTTGAACTGGAAGGCGCTGCTGAGGTCGGTCTTGACGCCGAATTCGAACGAATCGACATCCTCGTTCCCGAACTCAAGGTCGGACGCCTGCGCGCCGTTACCGCCAAGGAAGGCGGTGTCGAACGACCCGCGGTCGAGGTTGTAACCGCCCGATTTATAGCCGCGGTCATAACCGCCATAGACCATGACACGATCGTCGAGCTTGACCGACAGCTTCGCCGTTCCGGTGAGTTTGCTCTCGCTGCGCTTGTCGCGATAAACCCCGTTGAATTCGGGGTTCACCACCGGGTTGCAGACGAGGTTGAAGATCGCATTGCCGAGACCCGACGGAAGCCCCCCCAACGCCTGGCGGAAAAGGCCGTAGCGCGTGCTCTGCAAGGTCGCGCAGCTGGGAAGGTTCGACTGAAGATCGGCGTTCAGCTTCTTCGATTCATGGTTGTAGCGCAGACCAAGGGTCAGCGAGACATTGTCGTTGAAGTCGATGATATTGTGCGTGAACAGCGCAAAGGCTTCGGTGTTCACGCGGTAGCTGTCGGCAATCTGGCCCTGCCCCGCCTGCGGCGCGGGAAGCGGCGCCAGGAAGGTGTCGAGCACGCCGGCTTGCGCCGCCGCCGCCGCGAGTTGCGGGTTCGACGCCAGCAGCACCTGGCCCACCAGCGGCGCATTCGGGATCGACTGGAAAATCTGGAAACCCGTCGGCCCGGGCACCGACGCATCGGTCAGCGCATTAATAAAGGCGTCGACATATTGCGCGCCCTGCGTACCGAAGCGCGTGCGTTCGGTATATTTCAGCTTTTCGTTGAGATAAAAGCCGCCGATCAACCAGTCGACATGGTCGTCGAACGCCGTGCCCTTCAGGCGGATTTCCTGCGTGAAATCGCGCATCCCGATCGGCATATTTTCACGATAGGCACGGTCGATGCCCGAAAAGTCGACGTCCATGCCGCGCGTCGCCTTCCAGTCGCGCCACGCGGTGATCGACGTCAGTTCGACGCCGCCCAGATCCCAGTCGAGCTGGCCCGATACGCCCCATTCGCGCATCTTTTCGGTCAAGTCACGATTCGGCGAATAAGCGACTTCGCGGTCCTTGGGATTGAAGGGCGTCACGATGCCCGTCAGACCGTTGGCGGCGGCAAGGCCCTGAATGACCGCGCTCGCGGCAAAGGCCGGCGTTCCCGGCTGCGCAAAGCCCGAATTGGTGTTGAGCGCGCCGCAACATTGCTCGTCGGTCTTGGCATAGTCGGCGATCAGGCGGAAAGACACATCGTCCTTTTCGAACAAGGCCTGGCCGCGCACCGACCAGCGGTCTAGGTCGTTGAAACGGCGATCGCTGTTGACGTCTTTGATATAGCCGTCGCGCTTGTGATAACCGCCGTCAAGCCGCAGCGCGAGCGTTTCGGAGACCGGCCCGGTGACACCGGCCTTGAGTTCGATCTCGTCCAGATTTCCATAGCTTGCCTCGGCATAGCCGCCGAGATTGAAGCTCGGTTTCTGTGTCACGATGTTCAGCGCGCCGGCGGATGTGTTGCGGCCGAACAGCGTTCCCTGCGGCCCGCGCAGCACTTCGACGCGGTCGATCGGCGGCAGGTCGGCAAGCGCAAGGCCCGCGCGCGCGCGGAACACGCCGTCGACAAAGACCCCGACCGACGGCTCGAAACCCGGATTGTCGCCCGCGGTGCCGATCCCGCGAATGCGCAGCACAACGCCGGTCGCCGAAGACTGGCCGGTCGTGGCCTGAAAGCTCGGCGCGATCTGGCGAAGCCCGCGAATATCGCTGATGCCCGAATTTTCGAGCTGCTCGCCGCCGACCACATTGACCGCGATCGGAATATCCTGCGAACGCTGCGCCCGGCCCGTCGCGGTGACGATGATGTCGTTGCCATAGTCGGTGTCGTCGAACGTCTCGGCGGCGTCGCCGGCGGGTGCCGTATTCTGGGCAAAGGCGATGGCGGGGGTGGTCGCGGCGCACAGCATGGTGGCGCCCAACAAGATGTTGCGCAAAGTCATGGCTAAGGTCTCTCTCTCCAAAACCGCCGCGGCGCAGCCAAAGGCTTATCGGGAGATGCCCGGCGGTAGCCATCAGGTCTAGCGCGCGCCGCCCCCGCGTCAACGCGCGCGCAACCAAACCACCAGAATTTCTGGCGATTAGTGATACAAAAGCAACAGTTTACGCTACGGAAGCGTCACCGCCCCGTCACAAAGGCAATCATGCGACCACTAGGAAAGTGGTGCCTGGGGACGGGATCGAACCGCCGACACTGCGATTTTCAGTCGCATGCTCTACCAACTGAGCTACCCAGGCAAGGCGCTTGCGGCCGGTCGGCCGCGCTGGCGAGCGGCGGCTATAGGCAGGGCGCTACGTCCTGTCCAGCACCTTTATTCGGGAATTATCCTTCGTCGGACCTGTCGTCGTCGGCAGTGCCGTCAGGCGCCTGATGCGCAGGCACGCGATAGGTTTCGCCGAACCAGCCGAGCAGGTCGCGGTCGCGGCAGCCACGGCTGCAAAAGGGTTTGAAGTCGGGATCGCGCGGCTTACCGCACAGCGGACAATGAGGTTCTTTACTGGGCATGGCCTGTTCCTTTCACCGCCGCATCGGCGGCTAGCCTGACCGCGCGCCCGCTGCGCTGCTGCAACAGGTCGATCCAGTCGGGCCGGGCCGCGATATGGTCGATCACCGCAGGCCGCGCAGTCAGGGTGAGTGTGCCCGTCCCCGTCGCACGCTCACCCTGTCGCAGCAACAGCGCAGCATCGGTCCGCACCGGGTCAAGGCATATCTGCTCGATCAGCGACGCTCGATCGCGGCGGCGAACGATCTGCATGAAACCGAAACCGTTGACCGCGGTGCGCTCAAAGGGCGGCGGCAGGGCCGTATCAACCGCAGCGTCAATCGCCTGCCGCTCGGCGCGTCCCGGCAGCGAAGGAAAGTCGATGCCGATCGACCCGCCGATACCGCAGCGGCGAATCACGGCTGCGGCCTCTGCCGCGCCGGTCCTCGCGAGGGCCAGCGGATCGCCCTCACCGTCAATGTCGATCAGCACCATCGCCGGGGTCGCATCGACCCACAGGGCGCCGCCGGCAAAAGCCCAGTGGCCGGTGCGCACATTGTCGATCAGTTCGGACCAGCCCGCCTCTTCGAGCCGGTCGGAGCCCGCCGGATGCAGCGTGGCAACGGGCAAGCCGCTCGCCGCGATCTGCGCGGCCAGGTCGGGCCCATCGCCAAGCGGCGCGCCCGGTTCCGCCATGCGGGCCCGCGCGGGCTTGTCACGGCCGCGTTCGCTGAGCGCCATGCGGGTGATTTCAACGATGATGCGCGCGCCGGTCGAAGTCGCCCGCGGCAGTCCGGTGAGCATTGCCGCGGGCTCGCCGGGCCAGTCGAGCTGGGCCAGCGCGCCCTTGCCGCCGCGCCCTGCCTCGACCAGCCTTGCAGCGACGACCGCGCCCACGCGTGGCCCTTCATCGTCGCGCTCGATCCGCGCCTCGACGATTGCGCCGTCCTCGACCAGCGCGGCGCGCGTCTCGCCGATCCCGGCTTCGTAAAGCCACTCAGCCAAGCGGGATTCCTGCGCTGGTGAGCAGGCTGCGCGTTTCGAACAGCGGCAGGCCGACGACGTTCGAATGGCTGCCCGACAGGAAGCGGACGAAGGTTTCAGCGCGCCCCTGGATCGCATAGCCGCCCGCCTTGCCCATGCCCTCGCCGCTCGCGACATAGGTATCGATCTCGGCGCCGCTCAGCACCTTGAAGGCAACGATCGTGTCGACCGTCCGCACCCGCGCCTTCCCGTCGGCGCCGACCACGCATACGCCCGACCAGACATGATGACGGCGTCCCGACAGCAAGGCGAGCATGCGCCGCAGATCGGCCTCGTCGGCCGGCTTTTCCAGGATGCGGCGTCCGACGGCCACCGTGGTGTCGCCCGCGAGCACGACTTCATCGGCTTCGCGCGCAACCGCCAGCGCCTTGCCGCGCGCAAGCCGGGCGACATAATCGCGCGGCAGCTCGCCCTTCAGCGGCGTTTCGTCGATTTCAGGGGCCGCGATGCGCGCCGGAACCACGCCGATGCGCGCCAGCAATTCGCGCCGCCGCGGCGAGGTCGAAGCCAATACCAGCGCGGGCACGGTCGCCGCGCTCACTTGAAGCGATAGGTGATCCGACCCTTGGTCAGGTCATAGGGGGTCAGCTCGACGAGCACTTCGTCGCCGACGAGCACGCGGATGCGGTTCTTGCGCATCTTGCCCGCGGTGTGACCCAGAATCTCGTGGTCGTTTTCCAGTTTGACGCGAAACATCGCGTTGGGCAGCAGTTCGACCACCTGGCCGCGCATTTCCAGAAGTTCTTCTTTCGCCATCTATCCTCTATGGGCTCGAAATTTCAGGATGCGCGCCCATAACCGCAATCGCCACCAATTGAAAGCAATCTGTCGCAACCGCTATTTTACCACCCGCAGCTTGCGCGCGACGCGCCAGCCCAGGCTTCGTACCCGCGCGTGGCGTGGCCAGCGCGGCGGCATTGCGGCATCGATACCGAAACGGCGGAGCGCGGCGTTGGCGGCATGGGCTTCGGATTCGCGATAGCTCCATTCGCTGCGCCAGGTGATCGACAGCGAGATCGAGGACGCATCGCCATTGGCGACGAAATGCGGCGCCATTACGGGCATCAGTACGGCATCGCCCGCGGCGAGGGGCACCTGCTGCGCCGCACTGCGGAACGATTCCTGCCACGGCAGGTTGCGATGCCCCCCGCTGTGATAGCGTTCGTGTTCGATGCGATGCGCAAAGCGTTCGTCGCCCGCGGGCCAGACGTGCATCACCTTGCTGCCGCGAAGCTGGAGCAGGATATTATGTTCGGGATCGAAGTGGAACGGGGTGATCGAGCCCGGCGACGAAATGAAGATAAAGCCCTGCGGCGTCAGCATCGCCCCCGTGCGCGGCAGGACGACAGGCTCCAGCTCGCCGAGCAGTTTCATCAGGAGCGCGCGATATTCGGGGATCGCCTCGATATTCTTGAGCACCGCCCAGCTGCCGTTGGTGTCGATCGTGCGAATTGTCTCGCCGATCGACAAGCCGTTCGAGGGAATATCCTCGGGCCGGATGCCGACGGGTAGATCGCCCGGATTATATTCAGCGGCACCGGCGGGCAACGCCTCGCCCAGCCGCGCCAGCGCCTCGATCGAAAGCAACGGATGGTCGGGCAGATGATGATGGATCAGCCCCGCCTCCGCCGGATAGAGTTCGGCCATCCGTGCCAGCGTTTCGGCGGGAAAGACGGGGCGGTCGATGGTCTGGTGCACGGTCATGTCGGGCTTTCTACTTCATTCGGGCCGACGGGGGCACCCTTCCAGCGCCGCCATGCCCGTTCGGCGCGCGCGAGCAGCGCAAAGCGGAACCGGTCGGCGCGTCCGGCCAGCGGAACATTGATCCACACGAGCGCGCGGCGTTCGCGCCAGACGCTGTCGATCATCGGGTGGCCCGGCGCCGCGCAGCTGTCGGTCCATGCGATGCGCCGATCGTCGAGCAGATCCAGATTCGCCTGTTGCAGCAGCACGCCGGGTGAAAAGCGCGCATAATCCTCGTCGAACGCGGTCTTGAACGAAAAGCCGCCCGGCGGGCAAAGGAAGTTGACGAGCAGCGCGAGCGGTCGGCCGCCCAGATCGAGCGCGCGCATGTCGAGCCGCCCCGCGGCAGCGGCGGCGGGAATGATCGCGCGGAACCAGGCCTGGGTGTCGTTCTGGCTCGCAAGCGCCGACCCCGCACGCCCCTTCCATCCGCGCGCCTCCAGGTCGAGGAAGGCGTCGATCCACGCGTCGACTCCCTCGCCCGCCTGCCAGCGGCGAAAGGCGACATCGCCCTGTTCGGCCAGCCGGTTCGCCTGTCGCCGAAGCTCCTTGCGCTTTTTCGCACGCACCGCCGCATCCCAATAAGCGGCGGGCGAAAGGTCGCTTTCGAGCAAGGCGCGCTCCTCCCGATGGACGATCTCGGCCGCCGCGCCGCGCTGGCGCGCGGTTTCGAGCAACGCGCGGGTGAGCGGCCCCTCCTCGGTCAGCCGGGGGAGATGCAGCATCGTGCGCGCCCAACCCGCCGCATCGCACCAGGCGAGCAGGATCGACCAGAACAGGCTCTCCATTCCGGCACGCACCAGCGGAACGCCCAGGAAGTGATTGGGATGTGCCCAGCCGGTGACATGGGCAAAGGGCAAGCGTCCATAATGCGACGCGGGCGCAAGCGGCATCACACCGATCAGCGGACCATCGGCCCCGCCCTGCACGACGACAAGCCGCGCGCGACGTTCGGGGTCGAGCAGGTGGAGCGCCGATTGCAGGCACCAGCGCTCAAGGAAGGGGTTGGGCTCGCTCGCTTCGTCGGCAAGCCGATCCCACGCCGCCGCAAGCCCGCTCGACAGCGCGAGCGGATCGACGACGCGAACCGCCAGCGGAGCGGCGTCGATGCTGTTCACCGGAAAGGCTGGATGGACCGTCATCGGCAAGAGTCTAGCAGCGAAGCGTTAAGATCGCGTGCTGATTCGCGCGCGGAAGGGGCGATGGCGACCCGGCGCGGCCCCGCTCTCCGCCACCCGCAAAAAAGAACCCGCCCTCCGGGCCCATGTCCCCGGGGGCGGGTTCGCGACCCGTCGTCTGAGGCGGATGCCGATCAGGCGAGGTCGAAACGGTCGGCGTTCATCACCTTGGTCCAGGCCCGGACGAAGTCCTTGACGAATTTTTCGCCGCTGTCGGACTGCGCATAGACCTCGGCGACCGCGCGCAGCTCCGAGTTGGAACCGAAGATCAGGTCGGCGCGCGTCGCGCGCCACGTTTCGCCGCCGCCTTTGCGATCCGTCGCGACATATTCCTGATCGTCCGAGCCATCCACGGCCTTCCACACGTTGGTCATGTCGAGCAGGTTGACGAAGAAGTCGTTGGTGAGCTGTCCCGACCGCTTGGTGAAATGACCGTGGCCGCGCTCGCCATGGTTGGCGCCGAGGACGCGGAGCCCACCGATCAGCACCGTCATTTCGGGCACCGACAGACCGAGCAGCGACGCGCGGTCGAGCATCATTTCCTCGATCTTCACCGCCAGCTTCTTCTTGCCGACATAGTTGCGGAAGGCGTCGGCTTCGGGCTCCATCACCTCAAAGCTCTCGATATCGGTCTGCTCCTGCGTCGCGTCGCCGCGGCCGCCGGTGAAAGGCACCGCGACATTGAAGCCCGCGTCCTTGATCGCCTTTTCAAGACCCACGACGCCGCCAAGCACGATCGCATCGGCCATCGACATCGACCCGCGCAACCCGTCGAGCGTACCCAGCACCTGTGCAAGCATGGCAGGTTCGTTGACCTCCCAGTCCTTCTGCGGCGCGAGGCGCACGCGCGCGCCGTTGGCGCCGCCGCGGAAGTCCGACTTGCGATAGGTGCTCGCCGACGCCCAGGCAGTCTTGATCAGCTGGCTGACGGTCAGCCCCGACGCGGCGATCTTTTCCTTCACCGCCTTGACGTCGGCGTCCGTCGGCATCGTTCCCGCGGGGATCGGATCCTGCCAGATCAGGTCTTCGGCAGGAACTTCGGGACCGAGGTAACGGATTTTCGGGCCCATATCGCGGTGAGTCAGCTTGAACCAGGCGCGCGCGAACGCATCCTTGAACGCCTCATGGTCCTTGCGGAACCGCTCGCTGATCGCGCGGTATGCGGGATCGCGCTTCAGCGCCATGTCGGCGGTGGTCATCATCGTCGGGACCTTGATGGTCGGATCCCACGCGGCCGGGGCCATATCCTCCTCTTTCTGATCGATCGGCTGCCACTGGTAGGCGCCGGCAGGCGACTTCACCAGTTCATAGTCATAGTCGAACAGCAGGCGGAAATAATTTTCGGTCCACTCGCGCGGCGTGTTGGTCCACGCGCCTTCGATGCCGCTGGTGACGGTATGTTCGCCGATGCCGCCGCTTTCATGGCCGCTGACCCAGCCGAAACCCTGCGCGGCCAAGTCGCCGCCCGCGGGAGCCGCGCCGAGCAGCGAGGCGTCGCCATTGCCATGCGCCTTTCCGAAGGTATGGCCGCCGGCGGTCAGCGCAACGGTTTCTTCGTCGTTCATCGCCATGCGCAGAAAGGTTTCCTTCATGTCGCGCGCCATGCCCTCATCGTCGTGGGGATTGCCCTGCGGCCCTTCGGGATTGACATAGATCAGGCCCATCTGGATCGCGGCGAGCGGACCTTCGATCGTCTCCATCCCCTTCGCCGGGTCGATGCGCGTCTGGACGCCCTGGTTGACCCACTTGTCCTCGCTGCCCCAGTAAATGTCGCGCTCGGGCTCATAGACGTCGACGCGGCCGCCGCCGAAGCCGAACACCGGCCCGCCCATGCTTTCGATCGCGACATTGCCGGCGAGGATGAAGAGGTCGGCCCAGCTGATCCGGTTGCCATATTTCTGCTTGATCGGCCAAAGCAGACGGCGCGCCTTGTCGAGATTGCCATTGTCGGGCCAGCTGTCGAGCGGCGCAAAGCGCTGTTGCCCGCTGTTTGCGCCGCCGCGACCGTCGGCGGTGCGATAGGTGCCCGCGGCATGCCACGCCATGCGAATGAAAAAGGGGCCGTAATGGCCATAGTCGGCCGGCCACCATGGCTGACTGTCCGTCATCAGCGCGGTAAGGTCATCCTTCAGCGCCTGATAATCGAGCGACTTGAACGCCTTGGCATAATCGAAATCCTCGCCCATCGGGTTCGACGGACCATTGGGATTGAGGATCTCGGTCGCCAGCATGTCGGGCCACCAATCCTTGTTGGTCCGTCCGAGCAACGCGCGCACGCCGCCCGGCTGATGAACCGGGCAGCCGCTTCCGATGGGGGTCTGGTCGTTCATGCAGTCTCTCCTCTTCGATTTATCTGACGGTGATGGGCGAATGCGATGACGGGCGCATGACGCAGCGCCCAGGTGGTCGCCTGGGCACAGTCGGCACGGGCGGACGTCGAGTCGATAGTGTCATCCTTTCGTTCTGACGGGAAGGATAGGCCGCGCCGTCCGATCGACATAACCGAATAAGCTGAATTCAGTCATCGAATGAAGCGATCAACCGTGGCGGATGCCGGAGAACGGGGCGCCCGTCTCGCCGCTGCCACGTCCCGGCGATTCGGGCGCAACATCGGCCCTCGGGTCCGGGTTGGTCCGGTGTCGTCCCACAATGGGGTGGGATGGCTGAGAGGAGATGGAAAGTGGCTAACAACCCTAACGAGCAGAACCAGAAAAACCCGCAGGCGGACCGCGACGAAGAACAGCGCCGCCGGCAGCAACAGCAGCAGGGCGGCGAGCAGCGCCAGCCCGGCAGCGACCAGCGTTCCGACCAGGACCGCGATCCGCAGCAGCGCTGACTATCAGCCTGCACAGAAAGGGCCGCCCCGTGGGGCGGCCCTTTTCCTTTGCGCGGCGAACTGACTCTCCGTCACGATGAGCTGTCAGCGCGATCATAGCTATCCATTGCGCCGAAACGCCCGGGCTGGCAAAGGCGGCATCAATGAGCAAAATTCACGAACTGATGGCCCGCGGGACCGATCTCCTCGGCAGCGACTACGCCATCCTCTGCGGTGCGATGAGCTGGGTTTCCGAGCGCCATCTGGTCAGCGCGATCAGCAATGCCGGTGGCTTTGGCGTGATCGCCTGCGGTGCGATGACGCCGGAGCTTCTGGATGCCGAAATCGCCGCAACCAAGGCGATGGCGACGCGCAATTTCGGCGTCAACCTGATCACCATGCACCCGCAATTGTTCGACCTGATCGATATATGCGCCAAGCATGGCGTCGGCCATGTCGTTCTGGCAGGCGGCCTGCCGCCAAAGGGCAGCCTCGAAGCCATCAAGGCGTCGGGCGCCAAGGTCATCTGCTTTGCGCCGACGCTGGCGCTTGCCAAAAAGCTCGTGCGGTCGGGCGTCGATGCGCTGGTGATCGAAGGGATGGAGGCGGGCGGCCATATCGGCCCCGTCTCGACGAGCGTGCTGGCGCAAGAGATTCTGCCGTCGCTGGCCGACGAACTTCCCATCTTCGTCGCCGGCGGCATCGGCCGGGGCGAAGCGATCGCCGCCTATCTGGAAATGGGGGCGTCGGGGGTCCAGCTCGGCACGCGCTTCGTCTGCGCGACTGAGAGCATCGCGCATCCCAATTTCAAAAAGGCGTTCATGCGCGCGTCCGCGCGCGAGGCGGTGGCAAGCGTGCAGATCGATCCGCGCCTGCCGGTCATCCCCGTTCGCGCACTCAAAAACGCTGGCACGGAGGCCTTTACTGCAAAGCAGCGCGAAGTCGCCAACAAGCTCGATGCCGGCGACGTCGACATGGCCGCAGCGCAGCTTGAGATCGAGCATTATTGGGCGGGCGCGTTACGCCGCGCGGTCATCGACGGCGACGTCGAAAACGGGTCGTTAATGGCAGGGCAATCTGTCGGTATGGTATCCGAAGAAGAGAGTGCGGCCGAAATCGTCGCATCGCTGGTGCAACAGGCCGAAGCGGCCTTGCACGCCCGGGGCTAATGCCGCATTTTTCGCGGTTGGGGAGTGGTCATGAATTTGTCGCGTAAGATCATCGTAGCCGGCCTGCTGGCGAGCGTCGCTGCCTGTGCACCGAAACCGCCTCCGCCCCCTCCTCCGCCGCCGCCCGCACCGCCGGTCGTGATCATTCCGCCGCGCCCGCAGCCGCCGGGCAACGCATCGCTCACGCAGATTCTTCCCGGCCGCGGAATCGACGGGAAATTCGTTACCGCAAACAGCGGCATTACCGGCGAGCGCGCCTTCTGGCAGCTCAAGATCGGGCTCAACGTCGCGGCGATCGGCTGCCGCGGCCTCGAGGAATCGACGCTCGTTGCCGCCTACAACACGATCGTCAAGACGCACGGCAAAACGATCCGCGACACCGAAAAGTCGGTGATCCGCGATCTTGGCAAGGAAACCAGAACCAACGGAACCGCCGCGCGCGACCGGCTGTCGACGCAGCTTTTCAATTATTTCGCGCAGCCGCCGGCACAGCGCGCGTTCTGCGCACGGGCGAACGAAATCGCGCAGATCATCTCAACGACGCCGAGCGCCCAACTTGTCGAGCAGGCGCCGACCCATCTGGTGCGCCTCGACGAACCCTTCACCGACTTTTACGAAGCCTATGCCCAATATCAGGCCGATGTGGCTGCGTGGGACGCGAAATATGCCCCGCGCCCCATGCCGATGACCGAGCCCGCGCCGACCGCATCGGCAATGCCCGCCGACCCCAATGACCCGGCCGCGGCTTCCGCCATTCCGCCGTCCGGCCATTAAAGCGGGAGCCGACTGCATAGGAATAGATGGCGTAATCGCGCGCGAGCTATTGGCGCGCGCGGCATCCTTCTGATAGCAGGAGGGCGATGACCAACGCACCGCCCCCGCCCTCGTCGGCCGCCCAGTCCGCCCGCAACATATTGACGCGGCTGCACGAGGTCATGGCATCGCGTGCCAATGCGCAGGGCAAGCTCAATCAGGTTGTCGGCATCATCGGCGAATGCCTCGATAGCGAGGTCTGCTCGATCTACCTTCTGCGCGAGGGCGCGCTTGAACTTTATGCGACGCGCGGGCTGAAACAGGAAGCCGTGCATGTCACCCGCCTTGGCCTTGGCGAAGGACTTGTGGGGACGATCGCCGAACACATCGAAACGCTGAACCTCGACGAAGCGGCGGCGCACCCCGACTTCTCCTACCGCCCGGAAACGGGCGAAGAACTTTTTCACAGCTTTGCCGGGGTGCCGATCATTCGCCGCGAACGGGCGGTCGGCGTGCTCTGCGTCCAGCACGCCGATCCGCGCCGCTATGACGATATAGAGATTGAAACATTGCAGACGGTCGCGATGGTTCTGTCCGAACTGATCGCCAATGCCGACCTGGTCGACACGGCCGCGCGAACCGACGCCGCCGCGACCGACCAGTCGGCGCAGCGGCTGAGCGGACAGAAACTGGTCGACGGCATGGGCGCCGGGGTCGCGGTGTTTCATCAGCCGCGCATCACCATCGAACATACGGTCGCCGACGATACCGAGGCCGAACGGCACCGCGTCTATGCCGCGTTCGACAAGATGCGCGAACAGATCGACCGCATGGCAAGCCAGGCCGAGTTCGGCGTCGGCGGCGAGCATGAGGAGGTGCTCGAAACCTACAAGATGTTCGCCTATGACGAGGGCTGGTCGCGGCGGATCAACGAAGCGATCGACAGCGGCCTGACCGCCGAGGCGGCGATCGAACGCGTCCAGCAACGCACCCGGATGCGAATGCGCCAGATCGACGACCCGCTGCTGCGCGACCGGATGCACGACCTGGAAGATCTGTCGAACCGGCTGATCCGCATCGTGTCGGGACAGATGGGCACCGCGGCGCAGATGGGCCTCAGGCAGGATTCGATCCTGATCGCGCGCAATCTCGGCCCCGCCGAACTGCTCGAATATGACCGGCGGCGACTGAAGGGCGTCGTACTGGAAGAAGGCTCGCTCACCGCGCACGTCATCATCGTCGCGCGAGCGATGGGGGTACCGGTGATAGGCCGCGTCCGCGACGTCCGCACTTCGATCCGCGAGGGCGATTTGCTGCTGCTCGATGCGAGCGCAGGCACGGTGCAGGTTCGCCCGACCCCGGCGGTACAGGAAGCGTTCGACGCCAAGCTCGAAATCTCGCAAAAGCGCCGCGCCAACCTCGCCGCGCTGCGCGATCTGCCCGCAATCACCAAGGACGGCGTGGCGATCGAGTTGATGATCAACGCAGGGCTGCGCGAAGATGTGGCCGCACTCGACCTGACCGGCGCGCGCGGCATCGGCCTGTTCCGCACCGAGTTCCAGTTCCTCGTGTCGGCGACCCTGCCCGCGCGCGAGCGGCAGCAGCGGCTCTATCGCGACGTGCTCGACGCCGCAGGTGATCGGCCGGTGATCTTTCGCACCGTCGACATCGGCGGCGACAAGGCGCTGCCCTATATGAATGTCGGTGACAGCGCGCAGGAGGAAAATCCGGCGATGGGCTGGCGCGCGCTGCGGCTCGCGCTCGAACGCGAAGGCCTTTTGAAGGTGCAGGCACGCGCACTGATGGAGGCCGCGGCGGGCCGGACGCTCAATGTCATGTTCCCGATGGTGTCCGAACCCTGGGAATATGAAGCGGCGCGCAGCCTGTTCGTCGGCCAGCGCACATGGCTGGCCAGCCACAACAAGAAGCTCCCCGTCGCGATCCGTTATGGTGCGATGCTGGAGGTGCCGGGGCTGGTCGAAACGCTCGACCTGATGCTGCCGCACCTCGACTTCCTCTCGATCGGCACCAACGATCTCACCCAGTTCCTCTTCGCGGCCGACCGCGCGCACCCGCGGCTCGCCGAGCGGTACGACTGGTTGTCGCCGACGGTGATGCGCTACCTCGCCCGCGTGGTGAAGATCGTGTCGGGGTCGAAGGTCGCGCTCGGCGTCTGCGGCGAAATGGGCGGGCGCCCTCTGGAAGCGATGGCGCTGCTCGGGCTCGGCATCGAACGCCTGTCAATCACGCCCGCAGGCGTCGGTCCCGTAAAGGCCATGATCCGGTCGCTGGACCTTGCCAAGCTGCGCGCCGACATGCCGGCGATCCTGGCCCAGCCATCGTCAGACCCGCGCAAACAATATCACGACTGGGCGGCGCGGCATCGGGTCGATCTGGGGGATTGAACTCGAACCTTCCTTCAAGCTGCGAAAGTGATCCTGCAGCCCGCAGCCCTGAGGCTGACTGCCAACTCGTCTAGCTCGCGGTCGTTCTTTGGATTATCGGACTGGTGCAGACGATCGCCTATCGGTTTCAACATTGATGGCCGAACCAAAGCAATCCTTGCCCCCCCAGCGCAGATTTGATTCTGACGGTGCGGAGGAATCTTGTGGCGGAGCAATCGTAAAGGACGATTCGTGAGAAAGGCGCTGTTTATCACTAGGTCGGCCGAATAGGGCGCGTCGAATACGCCAATCACCGCATAGTCTGCATCCAGAGTGTCAATGCGGCTGGAGACTTGGGCAAAGGGAGCATAAAAGCGATGCGCCATCCATGCCTGCAGCGGGAGTATGAGCAGCCACCCTGCAACGGTCATACGCAGGAACAAGGATCGCCATTGGGGCTGGAGCGGAACCAGAGCTTTCCAGCCAAATAGCGCAAGCAGAATGAAATTTCCGATTAGACCGTGCAAATAGCGGTAGCCAAAACCATGTCCCTGGTAGGGAAGGATCGCCACACGAATTGCCAGCGTGAGCACGATCCCGCCTGTCAATCCCAGCGCCAGGCGGTTACGCCGGGCAGACCAAAAGCCGACAATCGCGAACGGTAACAACAATAGATGCTGCCAAGCGATGAAACGGAATAGGTTGGCCGCCATTTTGGACCAGCGGTCTTCCATCTGGCGCATGGCAATCTGATACATGTCCCCATAAGGAACGCCGCCATCGGCAGCCGCGAGGTGAGCGGCGATCCAGTGTGGCCACAGCGTCCAGAACGCGCCGATCAGGCAATAGCCTAGAAAATAGAGTGCCGCGCGCCTCCACTGCCTTTCGAGCAATAGCATAAACAGGATAGGTGCGGCAAAGAGCGGATGAGCATGTGATTGGTGCAAGCCAACCGCAATGAACCCAATCAGCAGCGCACCCACGTCTGTACGCCAACTGCGGTGCAGAAAAAGCCAAAGCCAACAAAGGTTCATCGCCAGATGTGCGGGCATGGCGTAGGCTGTCATTCCCGCGAACAGTACCTGACCCGAGCCCGTCAACAAGAGCAACGCCACAATGGGCAACTCACGGTCATTCGGCCATATCCGACGCACGCACCCGATCAGGGCGACGGCAGACAAGGCAATAAAACTGGGGCCCGCCAACTCTGCTGCGCCAAGCATCTCGAACATCGCGCGAAAGGCGGCATTGAGCGGCAGGTACGACGACACCCACGCCTGCCGATGTGTGGCAGGTTGCATGAAGGTGGTGTTCAGTGCGTCGCTATGATCCCGCCAAAATTCAGGCAGCGTGACAAACAATTGACCCGACAGGAAGATGCTGGCGTCGAAATCGGCCATCTGTTCGTCGCGGCTGAGATTATAACCCAGCAAAATCACATGATGTCCAACCAAAGCCACCGCCGCGGCTGTCACGGAGATCGCAATTAACATGCGGTTGTTTGCGATGAGCGGCGTGTCACGGTGTGACAACCCCTTGGTTCCGATCGCTAGCAACAAAGCCGCCGCCAACAGAAGCCAGATATCCTGGTTTCGCAGATAAAATATGGTGAGATTGGCCTTTACCGGCGTGATCGCGGCTAACGTGGCCGCAGCAAGCATAAGAAGAAGAGCCCCCCAACGAACAGTTGCAAAGCCATCCCAGCCCATCCGCTTTTCTTCGATCACGATCGTTCCTACTCTTTGGGAACGTTATGTTGAGTCTTGCTTAATAATCCGATAACCATCAGAAATATTCATATATTTTCAGGAAAAACTACCTCGTCGATCAACCTACCGTTCCCGCACGCCCCGTGATTGCATTGCACCAGTCTTCGGTACTAGTTTGTTTCGATCACCAGAAGGAGCTCCCCATGAAGGAAAGGCGCGCCAGCGGCCAATGCCATTGCGGCGCGATCCGCTATTCGATGTCCACTGCGGTCGAGCATCATGCGCTTTGCCACTGCACCGATTGCCGCCGTCATTCGGGCGCGCCGCTCGTCGGATGGGGGCTGGTCGGAAACGATCAGATCGAGATCAGCGGAACGCCCAAAATCTATGCCTCGTCGGAACATGGCCGCCGCCATTTCTGCGGCGATTGCGGCACCGGGCTTTTCTATACGAACGAAACCATCTTCCCCGGCCAGATCGACGTGCAGACCGCAACGCTCGACGATCCCGACCTGATCCCGGCGCAGGCACAGATACAGATCGCCGAACGCATCGGCTGGATGGAAAGGCTCGACGACCTGCCCGCGTTCGAGCGTTATCCGCCGTTCGAATAGCGTCGGTCCTCGCCGTCGGCGGCGACCACCGCAGCCACCAGTTTCGCAATGTCGAGCCGGGTTCCGGCGTCGTCATAGCCCTGTCGCACGATCACCAGCGCGCGCGACGGGATGACGACGACATATTGGCCGCGATTGCCAAAGGCGCCGAAGGCGTCGGCGGGAACCCCCGGCGATTTGTCGAGCAGCCAGAAACCCGCGCCATAGCCGAACGCGCCATCGGGTTGCGGTCCGCTGGGCGTCGTCACGAACCGGCGCCAGTCGGTGGGCAGCAAGCGTTGCCCCTGCCAAACACCGTCGTTCTGATAGAGCAGGCCAAACCGCGCAAGATCGCGCGCGGTGGTCCACACCTGGCTCGACAGGATGAAGTCACCCTCCTTGTCGCGCTCTACAAAGGTGCGCGTCATACCCAGCCGATCGAAAAAGGCAGCGGGATCGAGGGGCGTTCCGGCCTTCGCAAGTGCGGCCTTCAGCGACAACACCGCGAGCAGCGTATCGTTGTTGGCGTAACGATAGCGCGTTCCCGGCGGATGGAGCAGCGGCCAGTGCACCGTCCACTGGCGGACCGATGCGCCGCCCATATAGATGGCATCGGTGCGGTTCCCCGCACTGTCGCTGGTGAGCCCGCTCGCCATACGCAGCAGTTGCTCGGTCGTGATCGCGGCGCGCGGGTCCCCCGGCGTCTGCCAGTCGGCGATGATCGCGGGCTTTGTGACGTCGAACCGCCCTTGCGCGACCGCGTGTCCGATCAGCGTCGCGGCCATCGACTTCGCGACCGAAAAGGTGCGCTGCGCCGTGTGGGCGTTATGTCCGCCCCAATAGCGTTCGAGCGCGATGCGACCGTTCTTGACGATCAGCAGTGAACTGGTGCGTCCCCCGAACCGATCCATATCCCTTGTGGCCAGGGCGAACCCCGATCGCTCCTGGAGCCCTGGCCAGCTCGCCTTCCTGTCGCCCATGGGCCAGGGCTGCGCGTCGAGGTTCGGCCGCGGCGCCTGCGCCGCGCCTGTCTCACCCGGCTGCGCCCCGATCGGCAGCGTGACGCAGCCGTCGCGGCCGGTCCAGACCGCGACGCGCGGCGGCATGTCGTCGCGATATTGAACGCTGACCCGCTTCGCCCCATCGTCGACATCGGCGCTCAAAGCGCGGACATCGTCCTCGATCTCGGGATAGATTCCGGTGAGTTCGTCGCGCTCGATCGCGTCGAGCGGCTTGCCCGCGCCGTTCCATAGGGAAGAACAGACGAACGCGGCACGATAACCCGCCGCCCAGGCGCGATGAAGCTCGGCTTGGGGCGTCGGGGCCTGTGCGGCGGATGGCGCCGCGACGATGACGGACAGGGCAGCGGCGATCCGCAGCATGTCAGGGCCGATCGCCGAACGCCTGCCGCTGCGCTTTTTTTGCCCGATCCCACCAGGCGCGGCGGAGGACATCGGCGACGCGTTCGGGATCGTGCGACCCGAAGCGGATGAGGATCGCGTGCCAAGCTTCGTAATGGGCCGTCTGCCAGAAGGTGTCGGGATCGGTTTCAAGCAGCATTTCCTTTTCATGCGGTTTGCACATCGCCACAAAGCTGCCGGGCTCGCGCCCCGGCGATGCGAGCGCCCTGCCGTTGAGCTTGGGACAGGGGGTACCGTAAAAGGGTAGCATTTCGACATCGGGCAGTGCGCACGCAAAGGCGACGACATCGTCCCAGCTGTCGAATCTCGGCATCATTAGCGGTTCTGCTCGATCTTCCAAGGTCGCGGCGCCGACTTCCGTGTCGCGCCCCTTGGATTGCATGGGCTGGATGTGAAGGCACGTCAACGCCCGGCGGGCATCAGTCCTTTGCACGGCGCCTTTCGTCCCACCACGCCATGCGCTCCGCGATCCGCTTTTCAAAGCCGCGATCGACGGGGCGGTAATAGTCGCCCGGCGCCATGCCGTCGGGCCAATAATTGTCACCCGAAAAGCCGTCGGGGGCGTCGTGATCATAGCTGTAGCCCGCGCCATATCCCAGATCCTTCATCAGCTTCGTCGGCGCGTTCAGGATATTCGCGGGCGGCGCAAGGCTGCCCGTCTCGCGCGCCGCGGACCACGCCGCCTTTTGCGCGGCATAGGCGGCGTTCGATTTGGGCGCGGTGGCAAGGTAGAGGCATGCCTGCACGATCGCGAGTTCGCCTTCGGGCGAGCCGAGAAACTGAAAGGCATCCTTGGCCGCCAGACATTGCACCAGCGCCTGCGGGTCGGCGAGCCCGATGTCCTCGCTGGCGAAGCGCGTGAGGCGGCGAAGCACGTAGAGCGGCTCCTCCCCCGCCACCAGCATCCGCGCCATCCAATAGAGCGCCGCCTGCGGATCGGAGCCGCGAAGCGCCTTATGCAGCGCGGAAATGAGGTTGTAGTGGCCGTCGCGGTCCTTGTCATAGACCGGCATCCGGCGGTGGAGAAATTGCGCCAGCTCCGCGGGATCGAGCGGCTTTTCGATGGCAACCGAGAAAAGCGTTTCGACCTGGTTGAGCAGGAAACGTCCGTCGCCGTCGGCGCTGGCGATCAGCGCTTCGCGCGCCTCCGCGGTGACGGGCAGGTCGGCGCCCATCTCGGCCTCGGCGCGCGCCACCAGCGTGCCGAGCGCGGTATCGCCAAGCCGGTTCAGCGCCAGCACCTGCGCGCGGCTGAGCAGCGCGGCATTCAAGGCGAAGCTCGGATTTTCTGTCGTCGCGCCGACGAGCACCACCGTCCCGCGCTCGACATAGGGCAGAAAGCCGTCCTGCTGCGCGCGGTTGAAGCGGTGAATTTCATCGACGAAGAGCAAGGTCCGCTTGCCCGCCGCGGCCATTTTTTCGGCATCGGCAAAGGCCTGGCGCAGATCGGCGACGCCCGAAAACACTGCCGACAACGGCGCGAAGCGCATCCCCACCGCCTCGGCCAGCAGGCGCGCAATCGTCGTCTTGCCGGTGCCCGGCGGACCCCAGAGGATGATCGACGACAATTGACCCGCGGCAACCATGCGCCCGATCGCCCCGTCGGCGCCGGTCAGATGCTCCTGCCCGACGACATCGCCGAGCGTTCTGGGGCGCAGACGCTCGGCGAGCGGCGCGGGACCGGGCGCGCTGGTCGGCTGCGCCGCGGGCGTCGCCTCTCCGAACAAGTCGCCCGCCATCGGACGCTCAGCCCCCGTGCCGCTGTTTCTGGCGGATCAGGCGCACATAGGTGTCCGCGACCGCCTGATTGATCGCGTCCCATTGATAGGACCCGCTTTCCAGCACCGCCGCCGCGCCATGCTCGGCACGGTGTGCGGCGTCGTTGCAATAGCGCTGGAGATGGTCGGCAAAGCTCGATATCGACCCCGGCGCGACCAGATAGCCCGTCTGACCCTGCTTGACGATACTGGCGCTGCCCGTCGCCCGCGCAGCAACGACGGGAAGTCCGCACGCCATGGCTTCCAGCGTCACATTGCCGAAGGTTTCCGTGACCGAAGGGTTGAAAAAAATATCGCACGAAGCAAGCGCGCGCGCCAGGTCGACACCGCCCTGAAAACCGACGAAATGCGCATCGGGCAGCCGCGATTCGAACCATTCGCCAGCCGGCCCCTCGCCGATCACCGCGACCCGGTGCGCCACGCCGCGCCGCTGGAGCACGTCGATGGCATCGGCGAAAACGTCGAGTCCCTTTTCCATCACCAACCGGCCGAGAAAGGCGATGACAGGCATATCGTCCGGGATGCCGAGCGACCGGCGCCAGCCCATGTCGCGGCGCGCGGGGTTGAAAATTCCCTGCTCGACGCCGCGCGTCCAGATGCCGATGTCATAGTTCATCCGCTGGTCGCGCAGCACCTGCGCAAAGCTTTCGGATGGCGCGATCAGCGCATCGCAGCGGCGATAGAGTTTGCGCAGCCAGGCGACGACCAGCGGTTCGAGGAACGACAGGTTGTAATAGCGGAAATAGGTTTCGAAACGCGTGTGGACCGAACAGGCGACGGGGAGCCGCCGCCGCCGCGCCCACGCCGCCGCCTGCCGCGACACGCGGTCGGGGCTGGAGATATGGACGATATTGGGTGCAAAATCGGCAATATCCTTGCGCACCCTCGCCGAAAAATTCAGCGGAATGCGATATTCGCCGCGGCCGGGAATCGGCATCGAGGGCACGCTGACCAGATCGCCGGTCGGTTCGAAATCGGGATCGTCGACGGTCGGCGAGTAGACGCGCACCGCCGCGCCCTGCGCGAGCAGATAGCCGACCAGCCGATTGAGCGCCTTGTTCGCGCCATCGGTCGTCATGTTGTAATTGCCGCTGAACAGGGCGATGCGAAGATCGGAAACTTCCATCCCGCCTCGCCTAATCACTCAGGCCGGCAAAGGCAATTGCGTCAGAAGCCCTCGCCGCGATCCGCCGGCGCTTCCAGATCGACCTCGACCGGCGGATGCAGCCGCAGACGATGGACGCGGCGCTCGTCGGCATCGACCACCTCGATGCGCCAGCCGCTGGCATGGGCCAGGATTTCGCCGACCTCCGGCACATGGCCTGCAAGCACCGCAGCGAGCCCGCCGAGCGTATCGACATCCTCCTCGACCTCGGCCAGCCGCGCGTCGACCGCCTCGCCCAGATCGTCGAGTTCGGCGCGCGCGTCGACCTCCCAGCAGCCGCCCTCGCCCGCGACGATCAGCGGTTCGGGCTCGTCGTCATGCTCGTCCTCGATCTCGCCGACAATCTCCTCGACCAGATCCTCGATCGTCAACAATCCCTCGGTTCCCGAATATTCGTCGATCACGATCGCAAGATGGGTCCGCTTGGCGCGCATTTCGGCGAGCAGGTCGAGCACGCCCATCGATTGCGGAACATAAAGCGGCTGGCGGAGGAGATCGAGCAACGGCGGCGGCGGCCGCTTTTCGGCGAGCACGGCAAAGACGTCCTTGACGTGGATCATCCCGATCACTTCGTCGAGGCTTTCGCGATAGACTGGCAGGCGGCTGTGCCCTGCGTCGGCAAAAATGGCGAGCACCTCCTCAAACGTCGCGGTTTCGGGAATCGCGATGATCTCGCCGCGCGGCACCGCGACATCGTCGACCGTCTGTTCGCCGAAATGGAGGAGGTTGCGCAGCATCTTGCGCTCGATGGGGGACAGGTCGCCGACGATGTTGCTGCCGCGGCGGTCCTCGCCCTCTTCTTCGGCCTCGTCGATGACCTCTTCGATCTGTTCGCGCAGCGACGGTTCCTTGTCGCCCCCGAACAACAGGTTTTTCAGTCCGGACAGCAGCCCGGACCTGCTACTGTCCTCTTCCGATCGGCTCGAAGATCCCTGTTCGTCGGGCATGTTTTCAGCGTATCCCAAGTTAATCCCGTTCCGCATATGGATTGGCGATGCCCAGCGATGCAAGGGCTTTCACTTCCAGCGTCTCCATCGCGGCCGCCGCGACATCGTCCATATGGTCGTATCCGACGAGGTGGAGCGTCCCGTGGACGATCAGGTGCGTCGCATGATCGACGAGCGAAACGCCCTTCTCCTCCGCCTCGCGCGCGCAGGTTTCGCGTGCGAGCACGATGTCGCCCAGCAGGATTTCACCGTCGTCGCTGTTCGCAAGGCTTTCGAGCAGGTCGGCCTGAACCTGCGGAAAGGAAAGCACATTGGTCGGCTTGTCCTTTCCCCGGAAATCGCGGTTCAGCGTGTGGACCTCCGCATCGTCGGTCAGCCGCACCGCCACCTCGACGAGCGGCGCCGCGTCGGCGAGCGAGGCAAAGGGCGTGATCGCGAGCGCCACCGCTACGGCCTCCGCAGCGCGTGCGTCCCAGTCGAGCGCGTCGGGCCACGGCGTCGCGGCATGGGTTTCGACGCTCAGCATGGAAAATGCCACGGGGAAAAACGGGCAGAAAACTGCGCAACTTGACCCGCAATTCGCGTTTCGGGCGGGGCGAGAGTGTAGGCGGGATTATCCGGAATGGTCATGCCCATGCGCTACCGCCACACGGTCAAGTAGGACAGAGTTTTTTCGGGTTCGCAGATGTCCGCGCAGGGGGGGGGAAGCGGACCTTCCCGGTCCCGTCATCCCCTGTCTCGTCACCCCGGCCTTCGCCGGGATGACCACGAAAAGAACAGCAGCTCCGGCCCAAACCGGCCAGTCGCTCAATGCATGTGCTTCAGCTTGTCGGGATTGCGCATCACATAGATGCCGATGATCCGGTCGTTCGCGATTTCCAGCGCCGTCGTCTGGAACTCGCCGTCGGCTTCGCGGGTGACGAAGCCAGGCAGGCCGTTGATCATGCCCGTGTGAACGAGCGTCGAGCCATATTTGCGCAGCAATACGGCGACGCTGCGATGCACCTTCATCACCAGCGCCCTGCCGATGATCGGGACCGCGGCGGCGGGGCGTTTGCCGCCACCGTCGGCCCACATGCCGACGTCGGCGGCGAGCATCGCGCCGAGCGCCTCCATATCGCCGCTGCGCGACGCCTCGAAAAAGGCGTGCGCGATCGCCAGCCCGCGCTCCTTCTCCAGCTTGTAGCGCGGTCGGGCTTCGCGGACGTGCGCGCGGGCACGCGCGGCGAGCTGGCGTGTTGCAGCAGGGTCGCGCCCGATCGTCGCTGCGACTTCGTCGAACCCCACACCGAACACGTCGTGGAGGAGGAAAGCGGCGCGCTCCAAGGGGGAGAGCCGTTCGAGCGCGAGCATCAATGGCAAGGTGACGTCGTCCGCTTCCTCCTCCTCGACCATCGGGTCGGGAAGCCAGGGGCCGATATAGGTTTCGCGCTGCCTGCGCGCCGATTTGAGCTGATCGAGGCACAGCCGCGTCACGGTGCGGCGGAGAAAGGCCGCAGGCTCGCGCACCGCATCGCGATCGGTCCCGACCCAGCGGAGAAAGGCGTCCTGCACGACATCCTCGGCATCGGCGACCGACCCCAGCATCCGGTATGCGACGCGCGTGAGCATCGGACGCAGCGGGTCGAACAGACCCGCCGCGTCTGCCGCATCCGTGGGACCGCTCGCCGCCATCAGGCCGCCTGGGTCGCCGGCGTTTCGTACCACAGGTCGAAACCGACCGCGATCCGGTTCCAGCCGTTGATGATATTGATCATCAGGGTCAGATTCACCTGTTCCTCCAGCGTGAAATGCGCTTCGAGCGCCTCTTTCGCGGCCTTTTGTGTGTGGCCCTGCGACAAGGTGGTCAAGGCGTCCGTCCACGCAAGCGCGGCGCGTTCGCGGTCGGTGTAGACGGGCGCTTCGTGCCAGGCGGCGAGCAGGTAGATGCGCTGTTCGCTTTCGCCCAGCGAACGCGCGTCGGCGGTGTGCATGTTGATGCAATTGGCGCAGCCGTTGAGGATCGACGCGCGGATCTTGACGAGTTCGATCAGGCTTTTTTCCAGCCCCTTCTCGATTTCGAGCGAAGCGCCCATCCATTGTTTCATCAGGTGCGGTGCGGCGGCGAAGGGGTCGATCGGCTTGGTCATCTCATTGGCTCCTGCAAGGGGATTGCTGCAAAGGGGTTGCCAGAACATGACGAGACAAGATGGCAAGCTGTGACATGGCGCGCCAAAAAAATTTCGCGCGCATCGTCAAATCGGTTAGTTTCGGCGCTCCACCACGATGAGAGGGGCGTGTCATGAACTTTCTCGATAGATATGGCGAACAGGCTTATGCGTTGCTGCGGATCGTGTCCGGGCTCCTGTTCCTCGCGCACGGCGTCCAGAAATTCTTCAATTTTCCAGTGGCCTTCCCCTATCCGCTGAACCCGATGCTCTATGCCGCGGGAACGATCGAGATCGTCGCCGGCGCGCTGATCGTCATCGGCCTGTTCACGCGCCCCGCAGCCTTCATCGCGAGCGGCATGTCGGCGGTCGGCTATTGGGCCCAACACGGCAGCCAGGGCCTCTATCCGATCGCCAATGGCGGCGAAACGATCGCGCTTTACTGCTTCATCTTTCTGTTCATCGCGACGCGTGGTGCGGGGATATGGAGCCTCGGCGGGGCCAGCAAATAGGAAGCGTCGGGTCAGCAAGCGGGCCGCTGCCAATCCATTATTTTGTCGTCATCCCGGCGAACCCGACGACACCGATGTTATAACTCGGCGCTCCCCGGTTTGCGGCCGGTCGTTGGCAAAGTCGAGAATGCCCATGAGCAAGCCGTGGAGCGTGGCGTGAAACTCAACGCGCTGCTCGCCGGGATGCGGGACGATCTTGCCGACGACGAACGGATGTCGCTTGAGGCGCCGAGCCGCGTTTGCGTCTCTCGCAGGATTGCTGACGTCCTGTAGCTTTCTCCGATGCTCTCGCCCCAATCGGCTCTCTCCAGAATTGGACCAGCTTTTCCAAGGCAGACCAGCCCCAAAGCTCATTCACTCGGCCTGCGCATTCTGCAGCCATATTCTTCGCCGAGCAATGGGCCGGGGTAGGTTACGCCGTCCCGTCCGACGAAGCTCCAGCCTTCGCGGCAGACCTGAATGTCCCATTTGAGGCGGTTATATTCGAACCACTCGCGCCCGTTCTGCACCTCGTTCGCATCCATGTCGCCGCCGAGCCAGCCCATGCCGGGACATTTCGCCCCGTCCTGATGCAGGTCGTAATTGCTTTCACTGCCGTCCGCGCGGTCGGTGGTGATGCAGGTTCTGATCTTGATCGGATAGGCGCAGTTGTTGATCAGCTTGTAATGCCCATAGGCGAGCCCGCTGCCGGTGTTCCGCCTCGCGGGCTGGACCGATATACATTTGCCGTGATCGGCATCGTCATACATCCAGTCGGGATTGCCGCCCTTGCCGCGATTCTGCCCAACCGCCCCGCCGGTCGCGCTGGCGACTGCGCGCACGCTGCCACCTGAAGCGCTGGTAAGGTAGCGGGTTTGAAGTTTCGGGCCTAGTTCGGTATCGCAAGGCGAACTATTGCGTTCATTATTAGGATCGAGCGGGCATCCATTATTATATTCTTCCCATGATTCAAATTTGTTGCCCATTATACTACCGTCATCATTATATTGTTCAAACCAGTAATGTACCCGCCCCTGTAACAATCCGTTGCGCATGATCCCTTCTTCGACAGTGCAGCGATCAAAAAAGCCGTCACTGAAAACACATAATTTGAGTACGCCCTTCCCCTCAGCCATGCCATTGGCTGCACATGCGCCTGACCAACTGCTCCTGTCCTCCTGAAGATCATCACTGGAAATGTCATATCCTGCATATTTTTCCATAGCGATGACGATACATCCGTTGAGCCTGAAGACCGCCCCATATTCATTATCATATTGATCGGGGACAACCTCCAGAACACCAGTGGTTGGGCCTTTTTCCTTGCCAGCATGAGCAACGCTCGAGAACGCCAGTGCCGTCATCGCCAGCAAAGAGATGATCCACCGCATAAAATCCCCCTATCTTCGTCGATCAATAGACATCCGCGCCGGTGAGTTTCAGCTCCGCCTCGTCGGTGGTGTTCACAACGAGATTTATCAGCGATCGCAGGTCTTCACCGTCAATCACATCGGGAATCTTGGCGGTAAACATCAGCAGACTGCTGTGGATTTCCCACGAGCCGATCTTCCGCGTGTGGCTATGGGCCATCAGTTCCAGCGCCTTCGCGCCATCGACCGATGCCGATACCTTGGCGGCGGGCGCAAAGAATTCGCGGATGACGAGGCAATCATAGCTTTGCGTTCTACCCGAAATATAGAGCAGTTGGGTACGCTTGGTGTCCCTTACATTGAAGACAATCCTGTAATCACCGTCCTTGTCCACGGTATAGGTCAACCTGAGGCGGTCGAGTTTTTTCCCGAATCCATCCTGCGCCGCCGTGGTCGGAGGCGGGGTCGGGTTCGGGGCGCCGATCACGCCGGACGACGCACGCCTTGTCGCCACACCGGCTCCCGGAGATGGCGGTGCCTGCCCGGCACCTGGCGCGGGACAATTTGCCGACAATGCCGCCATCGCATGATCCGGCGCCAACATAACGGCGCCCAGCATGGCGAGGAGCGCCATGCGCCGCACCGCCGACGGCTCGCCCCCCATGCCGACCATGCAAAAGAGCATCCGCTGTTCCTTCCGTTTCCGCGTCATCCGCACCGCGTTCATAATCCTGTCGGTCGAAACGCGCTTCCCCCGTTCGGGTGAAGGATGCGGCTTGTTGCGAAATGGACGACGGGATAATCAGTGCAGAGAGCGGGTTGAGGGGCGGAGATGAAAATCGATCTCGATGGGATTTACGCCGCAATCGAAGACGATCGCGCCTTCGATGGGCTCGCGGACCGGATCGCCGAAGCGTGTAGCACCCGATCCGCCATCCTCACATTATTGGAGAATAATGTCGCGACACTGGTAAAGGCAAACTGGTGGGATGGGGCGTTTCTGACCACTTACGAGCAGCATTTCGTGCACGACGATCCGTGGACGGCGTTGTCGCTGCGCCTCGGCCGTTTCGGCCGTGCTGCCGCTCTGGACTCGGCGATGCCACCCGAGGATTTTCAACGGACTGCGCTCTATAACGATCTGATGCGCCAGGCTGGCGATGATACGGGACGGTGCCTGGGCGTCGCCCCGCCGCCGGGACGCGAGGGTGTCATGCTGGCGGTTCACCGCGCCGCCGACGACGCGGCGTTTACCGCGCAGGACGAACGGCGGCTCGATGAGGTTTACGGTCATGTCCGCCGCGTCGTTGCGCTGCGCCGCTCGCTCGCTGTCGAGCGGGCCCGGGGGGCAAGGCTCCAAAACCTCGTCGACCAGAGCGGCGAGGCGATCCTGCACCTTGACCGCAACCTGCGGGTTGTTGCCATCTCCGCTGCCGCCGAACGCCTGTTGGAAAAACGCGACGGCATTTTTCTGCGCGACCGGCGGCTTGTCCTGCCGGTGAACATCGAGACGGAACTGCGCGCCGCGATCGCCGCGATCATTGACCGGACGGTGCGCGCACGCACCGCGCTGCTTTGCCCGCGTCCGTCGGGACGCCGCGCTTATCGCCTGCGCCTCCTACCCGCGGGTTTCGATGGCGATGCCGGAGTGCTGTTGCGGATCGACGACCCGGACGTCACGCCCAGTCCGGATTGGCAAGTCGCGCTGCGAGGGGTCTATGGCTTGTCGGCCATGGAGGCCGACCTTGCGTCACGGCTTCTTGCGGACCATTCGCTGGACGAGATCGCCGCCCAGCGCGGGGTCACGCGCGAGACGCTGCGCACGCAGTTGAAATCGCTGTTTCATAAAACCGGTGTCACGCGCCAGAGCTCGCTGGTCAGACTGTTGGCGACGTTCCCGGCCGCGTTCGATGGCGGAGCCCCGCGCGATTGACGCCGCCAGAAGTCGGCGTACCGGCGTCTTCAAAGACGGGGAACAAAGTCTCGAAAGCATATCGGCCGACGCGAGCCTTCTACAAAGCCTTGGAGCGGTTTTCGACCATTTAGGGTCAGCTCCGTTACGCCGATCCGAAATGGTCGAAAAACGCTCTAAATGGCAAATCCGAATCAGCTATAATAAAGATGTAGCCGCCTTGTCGCTCACCGCCTTGATGACGAGCGCCTTGTCATCGGTCAGATAGTGCTGCGCCAGCGCCTGCAACTCCGCGGGGGTCGCGGCTTCGACCTCGGCAATGCCGTTGCGGCTGCGGTCGAGCCGGTCGGCCTCACTCGTCGCTTCGGCGACATAGTTCAGCCAATAGCTATTCTCGCGCCGCGCCTTGGTCATTGCCTCGACAAGCGGGCGCCGGGCCCGGTCGAGAAGGTCGGTGTCGACGGGCGCATCGCGGAGTTCCCTGGCGATCGCAAAGATCGCCGCGCGGGTCGTCGCCAGATGCTTGTGATCGACATTGCTTGCGGCAAAAAGATGCCCATAGCCTGGAAACTCGTCCGACAGGCTGGCGGCGGCGCCGGGGCTATAGCTTTCGCCCAGTCGCTCGCGCAGTTCCTCGGTCAGCTTGAGGCGCATGACGCGCGCGAGCAGGTTGAGCCGCATCGCTTCCGCGAGGTCGCTGTCGTCGCGCGCCGGCCAATAGACGCGCAGCTCGGCCTGTTCGGCAGGCCCCTTGTGGACCAGCGTGCGCTCTCGACGGTCGGCGGCAAATTCGCGAATGCGCGCGTCGGTGCGGGGATCGAAGGCAGCGCGGCGCGCGGGCAGCGCGCCAAAGGTCGCCGCGATGGCGTCGATCACCGCCTGCTCGTCGATGTCGCCAACGACGCCGATCTCGATCGCGCCATGCGCCAGGCTGTCGGCGATGACGGGTTTGAGCTGGGTCCAGTCGAGCGCCATCAGCTTGTCGAGCGGCGGCGTTTGGGCACGCGGATCGTCGTTGGCCAGGATGCCCCCGGCGTCGCGCGCGATCACCGCCGCGGGCGTGGCATCGTTCGCGGCATATTGCTGCGGCAGCACACGGCGGATGAGCGCGAGCCCGTCGGCGCGATAGCCGGGGTGCGTCAGATAGGCCGCGAGCCGTTTGGCCTGAAGCGCGAAATCCTCGGGTGACGTTGTCGCCGAGCCGCCGAACGCGTCGACCCCGGCGCCGAAGGACGGGCTGACGGTCCGGCCCGCCAGCACGCTGCGCAGATCGTCGACGCTATGCGCTTCAAGCCCGCCGAGCATGAACGAGTTGGCGAGCGCAACGCGCGTCGGGTCGTCGCGCGTTGCGAGCAGCGTCCCGCCGTCGACGCGCAGCGAGAGCATGACGCGATCCTTCTGAAAATCGGTCGCCTTGATGTTGAGCATGACATTATTGGCAAAGCGGATGCGCCGAATGCCCAGATCCTCGATGCGATCGTCGGCGACGACGGTGCCGGGCGAGCCGAAATCATTATAGGCGAAGGCGACGCTCGCGCTTTCGGCGGGCGGCGCAACGGCGACTTTCGCCGAAGCGCGCAGGCTGGACAGAATGGCGTCGATGCCGCCTGCGATCGGTGCCTTGGCCGTGACACGGACGAGCGGCGCGCTCAACCCCGCCATCCGCTTGCGAAAGGCAGCGGTGACGGCGGCGGCGTCGAGCGAAGGTGCCGCCGCCTCGAACATTTGGAGCGCGGTTTCGGGGCGCGTAAACACTGCCTCTCCCTTCGCCGCCACGACGAGCGCGTCGGCGAGTGTTTCGCTGCGCCTTGTCGTCGCCCCGGCGGCCGCGTTGCGCAGCGCCGTGCGGCGGTTGGCGAGCTGTTCGGCGACCTCGGCCTCGGTGAATCCATGCTCGATCGCGCGGCGCCGTTCCTGCTCGACAAGCGCCAGCGCCTGCTGCCACGCGCCTTCCTTGGCCACCGCTCCGATCGTCACCTGGTCAAAGACCTTCCAGCCATTGGCGTCGGACAAGGAACCACCGAGGATCGGCGAATCCTCGTCGAGCGCGATCTTGGCGAGGCGGCGGCTGACGATGGCTTCGCCGATATTTTCGGCGAGCAGGCGCGCGCGTTTGGCCCTGGTGTCGGGTTCGTCGACCCACGGACGGAAGGCCGCGATCGTCACCGAATCCTGGATGGCGGGATCGACGAAATCGTCGGCCGCGGCGGCGCGATCATAATCGACATCGCCGATGTCGGGATCTTCCCCCGCGGGACCGCGTCCGGCCCAGTCCGAAAAGCGCGCCTTGATCTTCGCCTCGACCGCTACCGGGTCGAAATCGCCGACCATCACCAGCGTCGCCCGTTCGGGCCGGTAATAACGGTCGTACAGGTCGCGAAGGCGCGACGCGGGGGCGGTGCGAATGACCTCTGCGGTGCCGATCGGCAGGCGATTGGCAACGGTCATTCCCTGCATCTGGAAATCGAGCTGGTCGACGAGGTTGCGGAGCTGATAGGTGTCGCGTGCGCGCCGTTCGGACAGGATGATTCCGCGTTCGCGATCGACCGCGGCCGGATCAAGCGTGAGCTCGCTCGCCGTTTCGCGCATCAGCATCAGCCCGGTGTCGATAAGATCGTCCGAGGCATTCGGCAGGTCGAGCTTGTAGATCGTCTCATCGAACCCCGTCGATGCATTGGTGTCGGCGCCAAAGGCGAGTCCCTTGCGTTCGAGCAGCTTGATCATCTCGCCCTCGGGTACGCCCTTCGAGCCGTTGAACGCCATATGTTCGAGGAAATGGGCGAGGCCGCGCTGGTCCTCCGCCTCGGCAAAGCTGCCGACGTCGAACCGCATTCGCAACACGACGCTGTCCTTGGGTGTGCTGTTCTTCAGCAGCGCATATTTCATTCCGTTCGGCAGGACGCCGAAGACGATGTTCGGATCGACAGGAACATCGCTATTCGCAAAATTCCATGCCTTTGCGGCATCGCTTTGGGGGTTGACGGACGCCTCCGCGGCAGGCCGTTCGGCCTCCTTGGCAAGCAGCGGCGGCGCGCAGACGGCAAGCAAGGCGAAGGGCGACAGCGTAATGGCGGCGCGCCGGAAGATGGGGTTGGTCATGCGCCCCGTTCTGGCGATCATTGCGTCAACGTCAAGGCGGCGGGCTTGGCACCGATTGTGAACATATTCCTATCGTCATCCCGGCGAAGGCCGGGATCTCGCCGGTTCTGCAACCCCATCGGGTGAGATCCCGGCTTTCGCCGGGATGACGGATAAGGAAGGTTCAGCCCTTCTTCTTGCGATGGCTTTCGAGGTCGAGCACGGCATTGTCGCCGCCTTCGGGCAGCAGGCCAAGGCGGCGCGCGACTTCCTGATAGGCTTCCACCTCGCCGCCGAGGTCGCGGCGGAAGCGGTCCTTGTCGAGCTTTTCGTTCGTCGTCATGTCCCACAGGCGGCAGCCGTCGGGGCTGATCTCGTCGGCGAGGATGATGCGGCTGAAATCGCCTTCGTAAAGCCGCCCGAACTCAAGCTTGAAGTCGACGAGGCGGATGCCGACCGCCGCGAACATGCCCGACATGAAGTCGTTGATGCGGATCGCCATGTCCTGAATGTCGTGAAGCTCGTCCTGGCTGCACCAGTTGAAGCAGGCGATATGCTCCTCGGCGACGAGCGGATCGCCGAGCGCATCGTCCTTGTAGCAATATTCGATCAGTGTGCGGGGGAGCTGCGTCCCCTCCTCGATCCCCAGCCGCTTCGACAGCGTGCCCGCGGCGACATTGCGCACGATCACCTCGATCGGCACGATCTCGACCTGCCGAACCAGCTGTTCGCGCATGTTGAGGCGGCGGATGAAGTGCGTGGGCACACCGATATTGCCGAGCAGGGTGAAGACATGCTCCGAAATCCGGTTGTTGAGCACGCCCTTGCCATTGATCGTCCCGCGCTTTTGCGCGTTGAAGGCGGTCGCGTCATCCTTGAAATATTGGATGAGCGTGCCCGGTTCGGGGCCTTCGTACAGGATCTTGGCTTTGCCTTCGTAAATCTGGCGGCGACGGGCCATGGCGGTCAACTTTCTGTTGGAACCAAATGAATGGCCCCGGCCAGACGACTCAGGACGAGGCGCGGCGCCGGGGCGGTCCGCGCGCCTATAGCGACAAAGCGAGGGCGCGTCATCCCCGGCAACACGATCCGGTCCATCGCCAGCTACTGAGGGCGCGAAACCCAGATCACTTTCGGATTAGTCGTCGCCGTTCCACCCTTCACAAAGGCGTGCGGCCGTCGACCATCGAATGTCAGGCTGTCCCCGGCTGCCAGCTCAAATACCTCACGCCCTTCGAAATGAGCGGATATTCTGCCTTCGAGGACGTAGAAGAAGTCGATCGTGTCGTGCGAGTGTTTCTCGGGGAACGCATCAATGTCCTGCGCGGCGATTTCGCTGATGTAGATGGTCTGGCCGAGGACATCGGGCGAGCCGGAGAGCAGTTCGTAGCCGTAGAGCGGATTCCCATATCGCTTGCCTTCGCCCGAACGGACGATCTGAATGTCATCGTCGCGAATGGGGTTGGTTTTCACCACCAGAGTCGTGAGGGCAACATCCAACCCGTTCGCAAGCTTTCGCAAGGTTTCATAGGTTGGCGACATCTCGCCGCGCTCAATCTTCGACAGCGACGCACGCGACACGCCGCACTGGCGGCTAAGCGCGTCGAGCGTCAGATTCCGTGCCAACCTCAAGGCCTTGGCTCTTTGGCCCAGGCCATCGGCTTCCTGTTCAGCGCCCCTGTATTTTACCGAATCCGTCATTGCACATCATTTTCTATTATGATAGATTTCTCATATAGTGGATCGGGACGACGCTGGGAGAATATAGTGCGGCGTGCGAAAATGGTAGGGGCGGTCCTCGCGCTTTTCGTGGCTCTGTCGGGTACGCCGGCAGGTGCGGGCGAACCGCTGGAGTCCGAAGCCGCATTTTCAAAACTTTCCGCACTTGCCGGAAGCTGGAAGCGCGCCGGAAGCGATGGAATAGCATTTCGAATCGACTTCGAGTTGACAGCCAACGACTCTGTCCTGGTCGAACGATGGGTTCATCGCGACAAAACCCATTCGCTGACCATCTATCATCGGGACGGGCCAACGCTGATGGCGACCCATTATTGCCCTCAGGGCAATCAGCCCCGCCTGAGGATGGAAAGCGGCGGCGATGAAAACCGCATCAGCTTCGATTTTCACGATGCCACCAATTTGAACAGCTCCGATCAAAGCCATCAGCATCGGTTGAGCTTCGATCTTGCGGACATGGGACAGGTTATTCGAGGGGAAGCCTATCGACAGGGGGAAACAAGCAAAGAGTCGGAGATGGCGCTGGTGCGTATTCCGTAAACAAACAGATACTTACGTGGAATTTGCGAACGGATCGCCGATCCCGGCAAATGTCCAAGCGAATGGAAGAAGAGTTTATGAAAAATATGATGGGCAAAGCCGCCTTGATCGCGAGCATTTTTTTGATCGCCGCCTGTAGCGGCGGCACCGAAACGACAGAGGGTGCTGCACCCGACAAGACGGCTGAAGCGGCCTCCGCGGCGGCGAGCGCGCCGTGCACAGAGGAAACCATGATGGCCAAGGCGACTGAGCTTGGCGAAAAGATGAAAGGCATGGCAAGCGACCCGCAGGCGATGCAGGAAATGGCCACCAAGATGCAGGATATTCAGGCGAAGGTTCAGCAAGGCACGGCTGACGGCAGCTTCGGCATCGAGCAGGCCTGCTTGGCCTATGACGAATTGCTCGCCGCATCTTGAGCAACGGCCCGGCTCACCGGCGCGGCCCCCGCGGCGGTGAGCGGTCCCGTTCCGGCCCTGAGCGCCCGCACGCGGATGACGGTCAAATGATACAGCGGTTGAAGTTATATTTCGGGCGTCTTGTCCCCGCGGCAGCCATGACCGCAATCTTTGCGGGCGTTGCTCACGCGGCGTTGGTGGCCGTAGCGGCGCGTATGGTCGGGCTTGAAACCGTGGCGATTGCCGCGCTGACTTTTGGTGTTGCGCTTGTCGTGGCGCTGGCGGGGGGGATGCTCCTGCTCGCGATCGTTGCGATGCTGAGGCTGGGGCTCATACAATCGCTCATCCTGTTCTTCGTCAGCGTGCAATTGATTGTGATCTGGCTCGAGTTTTTCTTCTTTGAATTTCAGAACGGGTGGGCCGACATCTCGTGGCAATATGGGTTGATCTCGGTCCCTGCGTCGCTGATCGCATGGCACCAGTCCATTTACGCGGTCTACAAGTCGGTTTGAGGAGCTTGCGATGGCAAGAATGAGAAGTCCGGTCGTGTTGGTCGGCTTTAGCGTCGGGGCGATCGCCGCTGCCGCAACGCTTGCCGGAGCGACGGCGAGTACCGGCGAGGCGGCGGGACCGGATTGGGAAGCCGCTATCGCCGCCTTTGCCATTGGCGAGCGGCGCTCGCCGATGGTTTACACCATGAAGGACGCCGCGCGTTGCCGCGCTCGCTGGCAGGTGCACGCCGATGCTCTGGAGAAGTTCATCTTCCCGGAGGCCGTAGAAGACATCCTCATTTCGCAATTACAACTCCATCCCGCGTTAAATGCGGTCGACTTTTTCCGCGATGAAGATAGCGATCATCCCGCCGCGCGCGATGACGCCGACACGGCCGAGCGGCTGCTGGCGCGCGCGCTGACCGGCGATGCAAAGGCGGCATATAGTTATTTCGAGAATCTCGGCCTGTGCACCACTGCGCCCGAAACCGTACGAGACGATTCCGCCGACGCTACGGATGCGCCCGCCGCCGAAGCACCCGCCAACCCCTCGCCATAAGCGCTTCCGCCAGGCGCTGGCGACGAGTCTAGCGAGCGTATCGAGACGCTGCCCCACTTTACGTTTACGTAAAGGGCTTGCAATCATGCGCCCAGCTGGCGATGCTGATCCAAAATCAAGGAGAGATGGATGAGCTTCGACCAGATTCGCCTCGACCTCCACGAAGGCATCGCGCTGCTGACGCTGTATCGGCCCGACCGGATGAACGCCTTTACCGGCGAGATGATGCAGGAGATTGTCGCCGCGCTCGACGAATGCGATGCCGACGATGGGGTGCGCGCGGTGATTTTTACCGGGCACGGCGACAAGGCCTATTGCGCCGGGGCCGACCTCGGCGGCGGCGCCGCGACCTTCGATTACGACAAGCGCAGCGACAAGCTGGCGATGCTGCCCGATGGCATGCCCGCGAGCCCGGTCGCCGACGACGGCACGATCAACTGGTCGCATCCGCTGATCCGCGACAGCGGCGGGCGCGTGTCGATGCGCATCTTCGAAGCGAAAAAGCCGGTGCTCGGCGCGATCAATGGCGCCGCGGTCGGCATTGGCGCGACGATGACGCTGCCAATGGACGCGCGGCTCGCCAGCGAAACCGCCCGCTACGGCTTCGTCTTCGCGCGGCGCGGCATCGTGCCCGAAGCAGCGTCGAGCTGGTTCCTCCCGCGTCTCGTCGGCATCGCGAACGCGGTCGACCTTTGCTATTCGGGGCGGCTGATTTCGGCGGCCGAGGCAAAGGAAAAGGGTCTCGTCCAGTCGGTCCACGCGCCAGGCGCGCTGATCGACGCTGCGATCGCCAAGGCGCGCGAGATGACCGAGCACAGCGCGCCGGTGTCGGTCGCGCTGACCCGCCACATGCTGTGGCGGATGATGGGCGCGGCCCACCCAATGAGCGCACACCGCTGGGACAGCCGCGCGATCTTCTCACGCGGGCGCAGCGCAGACGCCGCCGAGGGGGTGACGAGCTTTCTCGAAAAGCGCGCGCCCAATTTTACCGCGAGCGTCGCGGACGACTATCCCTGGTTTGCCGAGTTCGAGGAGGCCCCGCCGTACAGCTGACCTGTCACGCCTGCATCATCGCGGCGGAAGACCGGGGGGACGGAAAAACCAATCGCAGCGCGCCACCCCTAACACCAGCATGGCCCATCAGGCCCCCGGCCCCTCATAAGCCTCGACGATGCGGCCGACGATCGGATGGCGAACGACGTCGGCGCTGGTGAAGCGGCTGACATTGATGCCCTCCAGCCCTTCGAGCCGCGCGACCGCGTCGGCGAGCCCCGATGTTGCGGGGGCCGGAAGGTCGACCTGCTTGGGATCGCCGCAGATTACCATGCGGCTGTTCATCCCGAAGCGCGTCAGAAACATCTTCATTTGCGGGATCGTCGTATTCTGCGCCTCGTCGAGGATGATGAACGCGTCGGCAAGCGTGCGCCCGCGCATGAAGGCCAGCGGCGCAATCTCGATCTCTCCGCTCGCGATCCGTCGCTCGACCTGCTCGGCGGGCAGACAATCGTGCAGCGCGTCGTAGAGCGGGCGCAGATAGGGATCGACCTTTTCCTTCATGTCGCCGGGAAGGAAGCCGAGCTTCTCGCCCGCCTCGACCGCGGGACGCGACAGGATGAGGCGCTGGACGCTGCCGGTGATGAGCTGCGCCACCGCCTGCGCGACCGCGAGATAGGTCTTGCCGGTGCCCGCGGGGCCCAGCGCGAAAATCACATCGTCGCGCGCGAGCGCCTGCATATAGGGAACCTGCGACGGCGCGCGCGGCACGATGGTCTTTTTGCGCGTGCGGATCATCACCGCGGGGGCTTCGCTCGCGTCGTGACGGATGATGCCGTCGAGCGTCGGCTGCGCCGACATCGCGATCACGCCGTCGACCATGCCCGCGTCGACCTCCTGCCCCTTTTCGATACGGTCATAAAGGTCGGTGAGCACATCGCGCGCGCGCGCCGCGGCCTCGGCCTCCCCCTCGATCTGCACGCGGTTACCGCGCGCCGAGATATAGACGCCAAGGCGGTTCTCGATTGCGACAAGGTTGCGGTCGAATTCGCCAAAGAGGATGCCCAGCAATTGTGTCCGTTCAAATTCGGCCGTCAGTCGAACGCGATCGCCGGGTTCGGCGGGGGCAGCGGCGGTCATCGGGCGTTTGGACACGTGGGCAGGACTCCTAACTGGTAATATATCCTGTGTACTCCCGCGAAGGCGGGAGTCCATCACCGATGCTCTCGAAATTCGGGGGACGGAGATGGGTCCCCGCCTTCGCGGGGACACACAAACTCCAAACCGGCATCAGGACAGCGCTTCCATCAGCGCCTCGGCGGCGAGACTGTTCGGTCCCGCCGAGGTGATGCGCACGTCGATCATGTCACCGATAGCGAGACCCGGCGCGACGACATGCACCGACTGAAGCCATGGCGACTTGCCGATGAGCTGTCCTTCGAGCTTGCCCTTGCGTTCGAGGAGCAAGCGCGTGGTCCGGCCGACACTCGCCTCGTTGAACGCCTGCTGCTGTTCGTTGAGCAATGCCTGGAGTCGCTGAAGTCGCTCGTTCATCACGGCCTCGTCGACCTGCTCCGCCATCGTCGCGGCGGGCGTGCCGGGGCGGCGGGAGTATTTGAAGCTGTACGCCATCGCATAATGGGTCGCGCGGACGATATCGAGCGTCGCTTCGAAATCCGCATCGCTCTCGCCGGGGAAGCCGACGATGAAGTCGCCCGAAATCGCAATGTCGGGGCGCGCTTCGCGGACGCGTTCGATAATGCGCAGATAACTCTCGACGCTGTGGCTGCGGTTCATCGCCGCGAGGATGCGGTCGCTTCCCGCCTGTACCGGCAGGTGGAGGAACGGCATCAGTTTTTCGACCTCGCCATGCGCGGCGATCAGCCCGTTGGTCATGTCGTTGGGGTGGCTGGTCGTATAGCGGATGCGTTCGAGCCCATCCTCTTTCGCCAGTTCGCGGATCAGGCCGTCGAGCCCGATCGCCCTGCCCTTGTCGTCCTCGCCGCGCCAGGCGTTCACATTCTGGCCGAGCAAGGTGATCTCGCGCACCCCGCCCTCGACCAGCGCACGCGCCTCGGCGACTAGGTCGGCGAAGGGTCGGCTGATCTCGGCGCCGCGCGTATAGGGCACGACGCAATAGGTGCAAAATTTGTCGCAGCCTTCCTGCACGGTCAGAAAGGCGGTCGGGCGCTGGCCACTCGCGCGTTTGGGCAACGCGCCGAACTTGCTCTCGATCGGCATGTCGAGGTCGACTGCCTTCTCGCCGCGTTCGGCGCGCGCGATCAGGTCGGGCAGGCGGTGATAGGCCTGGGGGCCGACAACGACGTCGACGCTCGGCGCGCGGCGCGCGATTTCGGCGCCCTCGGCCTGCGCAACACAGCCAGCCACGGCAATCGTTGGCGTGCTGCCGTCGGCGCGCTTCAGGCGGCCGATATCCGAATAGACCTTCTCGGCCGCCTTTTCGCGGATGTGACAGGTGTTGAGCACGACCAGGTCGGCGTCGGCACCCTCGGCCGCGGGAACATAACCCTGCACGCCCAGCATCTCTGCCATGCGTTCGCCGTCGTAGACGTTCTGGCAGCCGAAGGATTTGACGCGAAAGGTTCGGGGGGAGTCGGATTTCATCGGCGCGCTATAGGCGAAGCGGCGGCGCGGCGGAAGAGAGCGCGATTTCGGCGGCAATCGCGGCTCGCGCCGCCTCCGCGAGCAGCTTGCGATCGGCCTCGACCGCGTCGGGCAGCGGGTCGAGATAATGGATCGTCAAATGCACCGGGCGCTTGCGCGCTAGCAGCCGCTTGAAATTGTCGAGCCCCGATTCGGGGTCGAGCCATGCGATGTCGCTCGCCTCTGCCCCATAGTCGAGGAACACGGGCTGGATGCGCAGCCGCGGCGGCGTCGGGATCACCGCCTGGAACAGTGACGGCCGGAAAGGCAGCAACCCGTCGCCCGGCCCCGTCGTGCCTTCGGGGAACAGCGTCACCGGGCGCCCGCGCGCCAGCGCGCCGCGCAATTCGTTCGTCTGGTTATGAATCTCGCGCCGCGCCTCGCGCTGGACATAGATGGTGTGATTCTGATCGGCGAGCCAGCCGACGAGCGGCGCCGTCCCGACCTCCGCCTTCGACACAAAGGCCGATCGCGCCGCGCCGCCGAGTGCCAGTATGTCGAGCCAGCTGACATGGTTCGACACGAACAGCACGTCGCGCCGCAGCCGTGTGCCGGTCGTGCGGATCCGCAGCCCGGCGATCCACCCCGCGGCGTTGAGGAAGGCCATCACCATCGGCGAGGGGCGCCCGATGGCGCGATAGACAAGGTGCGGGACGAGCAGGAAAAGCAGCGTCAGCGCCATCAGCGCCAGGCGAACGACCGTCCGCCACGTGATCGTGGTGCGATCAGTCGCGCTTGCGATCGATGGCGACACCGTAAAGCTCCATGCGGTGATCGACGAGACGGAAGCCCAGCCGTTCGGCGATCACCTTCTGCAACGCTTCGAGTTCGGGATCGACAAATTCGATCACCCTGCCCGTTTCGACGTCGATCAGATGATCGTGATGCGCCTCCGGCGCGGCTTCGTAGCGCGAGCGTCCGTCGCCGAAATCGTGCCGGTCGAGGATGCCCGCCTCTTCGAACAGGCGGACCGTGCGATAGACGGTCGCGATCGAGATGCCACTGTCGATTTTCGAGGCGCGGTCATAAAGCGTCTCGACGTCGGGATGATCTTCCGATTCCGAAATGACACGCGCGATGATGCGGCGCTGTTCGGTGATGCGCAGACCCTTTTCGTGGCACAGCGCTTCAAGATCGATATTGCCGGACATGCTTGCCTTTCCTGCCGATGCAGTCGTGTCTGTCTTGCTTGCCCACTGTATAGGCACGCGCCGCCCATAGAACAAGGGCGGCGCCCCGGCGGCGCCGCCCTTTCAACCCGCCAGAAACGGCCTGTTACGACTTGGACTTGCGCCGGCGGCCGCCGCCGCGCCCCTTGGTCCCGAGGCCGATTTCCTTTGCCAAGGCGCGGCGTTTTTCGGCATAATTGGGCGCCACCATCGGATAGTCGGCGGGAAGGCCCCATTTCGCCCGATAATCGTCGGGGGTCATGCCATAATGCGTCATCAGGTGGCGGCGGAGCATCTTCAGCTTTTTGCCGTCCTCCAGGCACACGATATAATCCGGCTTGACCGATGCGCGCACCGACACCGCAGGCACGGGCTTTTCCTCGACCGCAGGGGTGTCACCCAGGCCCGAAAGCGCCGCGTGCACATTATTGATAAGTAGAGAAAGGTCGGAAATCGCGACGCTGTTGTTGCTGACATGCGCAGCAACAATGTCGGCAGTCAGCGTAACCAGCATTTCGTTGGTGTCGGCTTGATCGGACATGAGACTATTCCTTGTTTTGCTTCCCAGAAGTTGGTCGGGCACTTATTGCATCAATTCTTTTACCCACCCAACCACTGCCACTTTGACAGCAAATTCGCAATGACCGATCAGTCGGTCACGCTGTGGCGTTCCGAACGGCGCATCGTAATTGCATCGCGCATCGCGCCATCCTGGCCCCGATAATAAGCAGCGCGACGGCCGCACTCCGAAAAACCCGCGCGCGTATAAAGATGAATCGCGTCGTTGTCGGCCCGCATTTCAAGAAAATAGTCTTCGGCGCCTTGCCCTGTCGCCCACAGCTGCCAATCGGCGAGCAGCAACCTGCCGATCCCGCGTCCGCGATTCGCCGGGTCAACCGCCAGCAACAGAAGTTCGCTTTCGGGCCCCGCCATCCGCGCCGCCGAAAAGCCGCAGGCGCGGTCGCCGTCCCACGCGATCGCGACGCGCGCCGAAGGCAGCGCGAACAGCGTCAGCAGCTGCGCCGCGCTCCACGCCTCGCCATAGGCGGGATCGAACGCCGCCTCCATCACGCGCATCACGGCGCCGACGTCCCCGACGCGTGCGGTGGCGATGCGGATCGCGCCGGTCATACGGCCCGCATCGGCTTGGCATCGGGGGCGCGGCCATAGATCGGGCTCGGCCGGTCGCCGAGCGCCGCGCGCGGCAAGCGCAGAAAGGCGCGCGCGTCGGGCAGAACGGCCAGCGCCCGGCCCGGCCCGCGGCGCTCGACAAAGGCTTCGGCGCGGTTGCCGATCACCAGAATATCGTCGAGCATGATCGCCGCATCGGGAAGGAGCGAGCGAACCTCGGCGCGCGGCGACAAGTCGGCGGCAAAGGGCTGGACGAACCATTGCCCGTGCCCCCCCTCCATCACGACGAGCGCCCCGCCCGCTTCGGCAACCGCATCGGCGGCGGTGGCGGCGACGAGCGCGAGCGTCGAAAAGCCCTGCACCGGCACCTGCCAGCCGAGCGCGAGCGCGCGCGCCGCGGCGACGCCGATCCGCACACCGGCAAAGCTGCCGGGGCCGCACCCGACTGCGATCGCGTCGGCACGACCGCCGCCCGCCAGCTCTGCGACCAAAGGCACCAGCCGTTCGGCATGGCCGCGCCCGATCACGTCATGCCGATAATCGACGACGCGCCCGTCCGCGACCAGCGCAACCGAGCAGGCCTCGCTGGCGGAATCGATGACGAGCGTTTGCCCGTCAGGCAAGGCGGTTGAAGCGATCGAAGCCCGGACGCGGGCTGCGGTCGAAGATTGTGGCGGGGTCGCCATAGCCGAGCGTCGAGATGAAATTGCTCTTCACCTTGGGCTGGTCGGCAAAAAAGGCCTCGTCGACCGCCGCATTGTCGAACCCCGACATCGGCCCGGTATCGAGGCCGAGCGCGCGCGCGGCCATGATGAAATAGGCACCTTGCAGGCTCGAATTACGAAAGGCGGTCGTCTCGGCAAGCGCGTCATTGCCTGCAAACCAGCTTCGTGCATCGGTGTGCGGGAACAGTTCTGGAAGATATTCGAAAAATTCAAGGTCCATGCCGATGATCGCCGTCACCGGCGCCGCAACGATCTTTTCCTTGTTTCCCGGAATAGCCAGCGCGGCAAGCTTTGCCTTCGCTTCGTCGGACACGCACCAGATGATGCGCGCCGGCAGGCAGTTGGCGCTGGTCGGGCCGAATTTCATCAGGTCCCAGATGGCGCGCAACTGCGCTTCGGACACCGGCTTGTCGAGATAGCCGTTATAGGTGCGCGCGGTACGAAACAGCTGGTCGAGAGCGCTGTCGGAAAGCGGCTCGCTCATAATTCGGTCTCCTGAAACGGACGGGTCAGACGGCGTGAACTGCCGTTACCTCGGGCACATAATGTTTCAAGAGCGACTCGATGCCATTTTTCAGCGTCGCGGTCGAGGACGGGCAACCTGCACAGGCACCCTGCATTTTGAGATACACATTGCCCTTGTCGAAGCCGCGATAAACGATGTCGCCGCCGTCATTGGCGACCGCAGGGCGCACGCGCGTCTCGATCAGCTCCTTGATCTGTTCGATGATGTCGGCATCGGCGGGATCGTCGGCAAAACCTTCATCCTCGGCGGGCACCGAAAAGCCCGCGCTCGCAGCGTTGAACAGCGGCACATCGGCAAGGAAATGGTCCATGACGATGCCGAGGATGTCGGGCTTCACATCGGCCCATTCAGCGCCGGGCGCGATCGTCACCGAAACGAAATCGCGGCCAAAGAACACGCCCGTGACATCGCCCAGCGAAAAGAGCGCGCTGGCGAGCGGCGAGGCTTCGGCCTCTTCGGGACTCGCGAAGTCGCGCGTTCCGGTCTCCATCACCGCCCGGCCGGGCAGGAATTTGAGCGTCGCGGGATTGGGCGTCGATTCGGTTTCAATCAGCATGGGGCGCATGTGGGATGCCATCGCCCTTTGTGCAAGCGTCATTGGCGCGTTAGATGGCGGCAATGCGCCGCTTTACCCACTTCGCCGCCCTCGACTGGTCGGGCGCCCGCGGGGCGCGCCAGCGCGGCATCGCCCTCGCCGTCGCCGGAGAAAGCGATGCGCCCGCGCTGGTCCGTCCGGGGCATATCTGGTCGCGCGCCGAGATACTGGAATGGATCGAAAGTGTCGCGGCAGCGGGCACGAATATGCTGATCGGCTTCGATTTTTCGGCGTCCTTCGCCTTTGCCGATTGCAAAGCCTATTTTCCCCAATGGGACGAAAGCCCCGCCGACATGCCCGCGCTCTGGGCCCTGGTCGAGCGGCTCGCGACTGCTGATCCGCATTATGAGGCCGGCGGCTTCCTGGCGCATCCCGAGGCGCGGCGGCATTTCCGTCACGGCCGCGGCGATGTCGGCGACCTCTTTGCGCCGGGTGCCGGGCGGCTGCGGATCGTCGAACAGCATCAGCGCGCGACGAAGCAAGCCGCGAGCGTCAGCAATTTCAACCTGGTCGGCGCGGCGCAGGTCGGCAAGGCGAGCCTTTCGGGAATGCGGCTGCTGCACCGGCTTCGCGGCCGGATTCCGCTCTGGCCGCTCGACCCGGTGCCGCGCCAGGGGCCGGTGCTGGCCGAAATCTATACCAGCCTTTCCGCGCGCGCCGCGGGGCTGCGCCCCGGTCGCAGCAAGATTCGCGACGGTGCCGCGCTCGACGCGGCGCTGTCGGTGCTCGGTTCGCCGGGCGCGGGGATCGCCGGGCCGGTCAGCGACCATGCCGCCGACGCGCTGCTCGCCGCCGCCTGGCTGAGCACGATCGCGGGCGACACCGCAAGCTGGGCCCCTGCCCCGCTTTCGGATCGTCTTGCCCGCACCGAAGGCTGGACCTTTGGCATTATTTGACGCAAAGGGCGCGACACGCCGGCTTAGCTCAGTTGGTAGAGCAACCGCCTTGTAAGCGGTAGGTCGTCAGTTCGAGTCTGACAGCCGGCACCAGATCATCGCTTGGGAATATGATCGGCAACGCCGGACCTGCTGGGTGTCGCCGCGAAAATCCGTCGCAACATCCTTGCAATTGCGGGCCATTGCGCAAATGGCCTGTCCCGAGTGGGGAGTTGCCGATGCACGAGAATCTGGTCGACCGAATTTATGAATGTTCCGTCGTGCCGGAGGCGTGGCCGGCGGTTCTCGACGATGTCGCGCAGCTGGCGGGCTCAACCGGCGGCCTGCTGTTTTCGGCACGCAAAGCGCTCAACTGGACCGCATCGGAACGCATTTCCGATATCTTCGCTGCCTATGTCGAGGATGGGTGGTTCGGCAAATGCAGCCGCCGCCTGTGCCTGATGGATCAGGAATCACCGTCCTTTTTCGTCGAACATGATTTCTGGAGCGACGCCGAAATCGACGCCGATCCCGTCTACCGCGATTTTTTTCGACCACGCGGACTGGGTTGGTCGGCCGGGACGGGCGTGCAGGTGCCGACCGGCGACAATATCGTGTTCAGCGTCGAGCGCGCCTATGCCGACGGCCCCGTCGAGGCGGACAGCGTCGCGCGGCTCAACACGCTGCGGCCGCATCTGGCGCGCAGCGCGCTCGTGAGCGCGCGGCTCCAGCACAAGCGGGCCCAGGGCGCTGCCGAGGCGCTCGCCGCGCTGCAACTGCCGGCGTTCCTGCTGCGCGCCGACGGTGAAACAATGGACGCCAGCCCGCTCGCCGAGACGGTCGCGCCGCATATTGTGAACGGTGCGCGCGGACGGCTGCGCCTGGCCGACCGGCAGGCCGACGCCCTGTTGGGCGAGGCGCTGGCGGCGCTCGCGGCGGGGTCGGACGGTGGCGTCCGGTCCTTTCCGGTGCGCGACGCGCTGGGGGCCCCGCAACAGGTTGCGCATCTGATCCCGATCCGCCGCGGGGCGCACGATGTGTTTGGCGACAGCTATGCGTTGCTGATCCTCGTTCCCGTGGCGTCCCACCGTGTTCCTTCGGCGACGCTGATGCGTTCGCTCTTCGACTTGACGCCATCCGAGGCACGGGTGGCCAGCGGCATTGCGCGCGGCGACACCCCCGAAACGATCGCGGCGACCGGCGGGGTGGCGATCAGCACGGTACGAAGCCAGATCCGAAGCGTCCTGGAAAAGACCGGCGCTTCGCGGCAGGCCGATCTTGCAGGATTGCTGGCCCGCATCGGCGCGACGGCGCCGGGCTGATCGAAAAATCACCGCCATCCTTCATCTGGAGGATGAAAGCACCGCCCGGTTCGGCTGAAGGTCGCGGGGCTGACGGCATTTCTGCGACCCACAGCTGGCAGCCGGCGGCGTCCTTGCCTATACGGCCGGGGCGCCGCCACCTTTGCTAAAGACGGTGAGCGCGTTCAACGTGCCACGTCGGCGGCCTTTAACGACACCCTGTCCACCGCATCGCGCGAAAAGGGAGCGAGATCGCCACCAGATCGGAATGCCATGGAGCGCGCGGCGTTAGAACCAGGCGCGTACTCCGACAACGAAGCTGGTGCTTTCGGCGCTTTCGCCGCCGAAACGGGCGAAGCGCGCCGTATCACCGAACTTCCGGCTCCATTCGACGCCGACATAGGGCGCAAATTCCCTGACGAGCTCGTAACGCAGGCGCAATCCAAGCTCGACGTCCGAGAGTCCCGACCCGATCGCGTTTTGGGGCACATCCTGCAACGCGAAATTGGCCTCGACCGCCGGCTGGAGCACAAGGCGCTGGGTTATGCGCTGATCATATTCGCCTTCGATTCGGGCGAGCACATCCCCCTTGTCGGACAGAAAGAGCGCGCCTTCGACCTCGAACCAATAGGGGGCGAGCCCCTCGATCGCGATGGTTGCATAGCTGCGGTCGGGAGCGGGGCCGAAATCCTGGCGAACCCCCGCCTGTGCGTTGAAATAGGGGCCGATCGCGCGGCTGTAGAGCAGTTGCACCTCGCCTTCCTCCAGCCCTTCGCCGATCGCGCTTTCGCCTTCGCTCTTGATCGTCAGCCGGTTGATGTCGCCGCCGTACCAGGCCTCTCCGTCCCAGCTCAGCCCATCATGCCCCTTGCGCGCCTGATATTCGAGGTCGACGCTGACGAAGCCAAAGGTCTGGCCGCCATTTTCCTTCATCATTTCGTGCCGCGAATGATCCATTTCGGCATTTGAAAAGATGCGGTCGGCGTACCAGTCGCCCGGCGGCGGGGGCGCGGGAGCATCGCCCGCCGGCAGGTCGGTGCCCACTGCGCCGCCAGCGGAATGCGGGGGCAGCGCGGCCTTGGGCGTGCAATGCCCCATGGCGGCATGCTCGGGCGGACAGGCGGGATCGCCCCGCGCGGGGGTGGCGGGCGGAGACAATTTGTGTCCGGCATGGGGGTCCGGTTCGGCAGGCGTGGCATGATCGCCGTGCGCGTCATGCCCGCCGTGATCGTCGTCCTTGGCCATGGTGCAATGGCCCATCGCCGCATGTTCAGCGGTGCAGCCACCGCTCATGCCCTGTGCCTTTGGCTGTGGCGCCGGTGCCTCCTTTGCGGGGGGCTGATGCGCGCCATGCCCCGCATGGGAACCCGACTGCGCCAGCGCGGGAACGGCGAGCGCGAGGGCCGAGAGGCCGGCGAGCAGCATCGACGCGCGGCTCATGCTGCCTCTCCCTTCGGACGAACGCTAACGATGCGCATCATCCCCGCGTGCATATGATAGAGAAGATGGCAGTGGAACGCCCAGTCGCCGAGCGCGTCGGCGGTGAAGTCGAAGGTCGCGATCCCGCCCGGCTGGACGATCACCGTATGCTTGCGCGGCGCGTGATCGCCCTTGCCCGTCACCAGTTCGAAGAAATGGCCGTGCAGGTGGATGGGGTGGCTCATCATCGAATCGTTGATCAGGTTCACGCGAACGCGTTCGCCCTCGATAAAGGGGATGGGTTCGTGGTGGTCGGACATCTTCACCCCGTCGAACGACCACATGAAGCGTTCCATATTGCCGGTGAGGTGGATGTCGAGCGAGCGGCTGGGCGCGCGCACGTCAGGGTTGCGGTCAAGCGCGACGAGGTGGTGATAGGTCAGCACTTCATGCCCCACATCTTCGAGCCCCTGACCCGGTTCGCCCATGCGATCGACCGGCATCGGCGAGATGGACTGGACGCTGGGGTCGCGCTTCACCTGCGGCGCGACGTCGAAATCGCGCATGCTGTGATCCATTCCGCCCGCACCATGGCCCATCGCGGCGTGATCCGCAGCGCCGTCGGCGGCCGGGGTGCAATGGCCCATGGCGGCATGTTCAGCGGTGCAGGCGCCATCGCCGCCGCCCGACATGTCCATTCCCATATCCTTCATCGTCGCCAGCGGCCGCGCGCGCAGCGCGGGCACCGGCGCAACCATCCCCAGACGCGGGGTGAGCGTCGCGCGCGCCATGCCCGACCGGTCATTGGCTTCGGCAACGAAGGTGAAGGCGCGGTCTTCGTCGGGCGTGACGACGACATCATAGGTTTCGGCAACGCCGATCTGAAATTCGTCGATCGCGACCGGCCGGATGTTGAGCCCGTCGGCCTGCACCACCGTCATGCGCAGCCCCGGGATGCGGACGTTGAAGATCGTCATCGCCGAGGCGTTGACGATGCGCAGGCGTACACGCTCGCCCGGCTGGAACAGCGCGGTCCAATTGTCGCGCGGGCCATAGCCGTTGACGAGGAAGGTGTAGGTCGAACCATTGACGTCGGCGACGTCGGTGGGGTCCATTCGCATCGCGCCCCATAGGATGCGTTCCTTAAGCGACTGGTCCTTGCCCGCGAGCAGCCCCGACAGCGTCTGGCGCTGCATGTTGAAATGCCCCGGATTGACCTTCATCTTGCGAAAAATTTCTTCGGGCGCGAGCTGGCTGTGGTCGGAGAGGACGATCACATGTTCGCGGTCGTAACCGACGGGGTCTTTGCCCTCCGGATCGATCACGATCGGCCCATAATGGCCAAGCTGTTCCTGCAACCCCGAATGGCTGTGATACCAATAGGTGCCCGACTGGACGACGGGAAATTCGTAAACGAACGTCGAACGCGGCTTGATCCCCGGAAAGCTGACGCCGGGAACGCCATCCATGTGAAAGGGCAGGATCAGCCCGTGCCAGTGGATCGAACTGTCTTCGTCCAAGTCGTTGATCACCGTGAGCCGCGCCTGCTCCCCCTCCTTCAACCGGATCAGCGGCCCCGGCACCGTGCCGTTGATGCCGATCGCCTTGCTGACCTTTCCATCGACGCGCAGCGTCTGGTGCGCAATGCGCAGCCGGATGTCGGTCCCCGATACGCTGGGGAGCGCGGGAATGCCTTGCGAAACGGGCTGCGCCCACGCAGGAAACCACGGGACGATGGTTGCGGCCGCGCCGCCGCCCAGGACCGCGCTTACGAAGCGGCGTCGATCGATATGCATTTTTTCCCCGACATGATTGACGTGCTCCATCCATACGCACGGGCGAAGACCACCCCTCATGCGGGTATCAGTCCCGCTCGCGATCGAGCAGATGCCTGAGCTTTGCTCTGGCACGATATAGCCGGGTTTCCACGGTTTTTTCGCTCACTTGCAAAATGGCCGCGGCCTCCGCCTGCGTGGCTTCTTCGAGGCCGCGCAAAACCAGAACCTCGCGCAGAGGCTGCGGCAGTTCGGCGATGACGCTGCGAACGCGTTCCAGCTCCATCCGGACGTCGGCCTGCAGATCGGGCGCGGGCATGTCGCTCGCGACATGATGCGCATCGTCGAGCGGGAGCGCCCAGGCGAAAAAAGCCCGCACCCTCCGCCGCCGCGCCCAGTCGCGGCACTTGTTGATCGCGATGCGCGCGATCCACACGCGAAACGGACGATCGCCGTCATAGCGGTCGATCGCCGCAAAGGCGGCCACGAACGTCTCCTGCGTCAAGTCGAGCGCCTCTTGGGGATCGCCGACTTGTTTGGCGATCAACCGATAGACGGGAGCCTTGTAACGGCCGAGCAATTCCCGGAAGGCATCCTCGCGCCCCGCCCGCGCTATCGCCGCCAGATCCCGGTCGCTCTTTTGCGGTGATTCAGGGCTCACCGCGCATCGGCGGTCAGCGCCTTGACCACGCTTTCGTCGAATAGCTGCGTCTGCTGCGGGTCGAGGATCGCTCGCATTTCGAACAGATGCGCAAGCGTCTCCTTCTGCATCGTCCCCATCACCTCGTGCATATGGTCGATCGCTTCGGTGACGCGCGGGCCATAGCCTTGTTCGGCCTCGATCGCCTTTGCCAGCCGGATGTTCGCCGCGCGCATTTCCCGTTCGAGCCCATGGCGCCGCGCAGCGAAAACGGCCTCGATCTTGCCGATCCGCGCTTTCTGCGCGCCGGTGAGTTCGATCCGCTCATGGAGGACGGCGTGAAGCTCGGTTTCGTTGGGATTGGGTGCCTCGGCGATCCGCTGGCCGAGAAACACGCCGGCAAAGCAGGCGCCGAACGCAACGACGGCAATCAGCAGCAGCCGGCGAAAATCCATGGTCAACGCGTCTCCAGCAACGTCGAGGGCGCCAGCGCGCTCGCCGGGCCAAAGGGATTGAGCGGGCTTGCCGCGACCGCCGGCTGGGGAAAGGCACTGCCGGCGATCACCCCGGTTCCGAGCGAGAATAGCGCCACCAGCGCCATCAGGCGCCGGTTCGCTCTCGCTTCTGCGCGGCGAACCGCAAGCGCCGCAAGGATATGATCGTCGAGCGCGTCGAGCGCCGCCGCTGTATCGATCCTGTTCAGGATGCGGAGTTCATCATCCATCGCCTGGTCTCGCCCAACCTTTCTACCCTCTTCTTACGCAGCAGCCCATATCACCCCTCGCAATCCGCGCAAAATTGATCGACCGCGCGGCGTGCGTATCGATACGACCGCACAAGGGCCGGGGAAAACTGCACCCCATCCTTCATTTGGATGATGAACCGAACGAGCGTATCGGCTGTCGTCCCGGTCGCTGGCTGACGCCCGTTACGGATTGCGTGTCGGGTTTCGCCAAGCGTCGGATCGGGAACCAGACTATCGAACGCCTTGCAACACCAAAGAAAATCAGGAGGAAGCCCGAACTTTGACGGGCCATTTGAACCAAACGTGACTGGCACAGCGACATATTGGCCAAGAATAATCTTTGGGCGCTACCATTTCAAACGCGGCTGGATGGCGGCGGCCGCACTGCTCGCATCCGGTCCAACGGCGCCCGCGGCGGCGGTCGATACCGAACCCGATCGGTTCGAGCTGCACCGGACCGCTTTGGCGCACGAGCAGCTCGGCGAAACCGCGCGCGCTATCGATGACTTTGCCACCGCGTGTGCAAAGGGCCTTGCGCCCTCGTGCACGATGGCGGGCCTGGCAAAGCTCGACCGCGCGACCGGCACCGGATCGTTGATGGACGCGGCGCAAGACCTCGCCGCGGGTTGCCTCGCGGGAAGCGATTTCGCCTGCATGAAAATGGGCCGCGCTTTGGGCGCCGTATCGGCACGATCCAAAGGAACCGAGGGTTTTGTCGCGATCGCCCTGCTGCAAATGGGCGAGGAATGTCGCGCGGCAGCGAACGGCACAGCCTGTTACGACGCCGCCGCCCTGTTGCGTGCCGAGGAGCGTGGCGGGGCGGATATGCGCGCGGTTCAGCGCTATGCGGCCGCGGCCTGCGCCCGTGAAGCCTATCCGGGTTGCCTGCCCGTTGCTGCGCCAGCCGCCGACGAAGAGATGACCCTCGAACGGGCGTCGGCGCATTGCCTGTCCGCCCGGGCGGATGGCTGCATCAACTTGCTGGAGATTCTGCTTAAGGACGCTGAAGGCTCCTCGGCATCCGGCGCGCTGACAGCGCTTCAGCACGCCTGCGACGCGCAAATCGGCATCGCCTGCGCCAATCTGGGGCTCTTTTACTCGAACGGCCCTGCTGGTGCACGCGACGAAGGCGCGGCGCGGCGCTACATGCGCGCGGGCTGCGACGGTTCCGTCGCGCAGGCGTGTTTCGCCTTCGCCGTGATGCACAAAAAGGGCGTCGGCGGCCCCGTCAATCAACCGCGCGCCCTCGCGCTCGTCGACCATGCCTGCGACCTTGGCTGGGCCAAGGCGTGCGAAACGCTGGCAACGATCGTCGAAAATGGGGAGGCGCCATTCCGCGCCGATCACAATCCCGATGTGCTGCGTCGGCGAGCCTGCCGACTGGGCAGCGACGAGGCCTGCAGCGCGGGCGTTCCAGCCCCCATTCCACCAACGTCAAAGGCGCGCCAGTTCGTTCCATGAAAATTCGCAAAATTCTCTCGCGCATTTCCGCCACGCTCGTCGCCTCGGCCGCTCTCGCGACGGCCACCGGCGCGCAGACGCAATCCAATGCCGAAAAGCTGCGCTTGATGGCGCAGTTTTACGGCGTCGCCACCTATGCGCTCGGCGCCAACGATCAGTGCGACCTGCTCGATCAGGGCGAATATCGGGGGTTGGTCGTGCTGCGCGATGCGCTCGCCCGCGACCTGTCGCGCGCCACCACGGCCGAAGTGTTTGCGTCGCTGGACCATGCGCCGACCGGCGTGAAGGATTGGAAAAGGGGATGCCTTGCCCGCCGCGCGCACGATACCGAATGGCGCCGCATCGATAATGCCCGGCTGATCGCGCACGCGCTGCAGGCGGCGCCAGCGGTGATGACCCGCGATCCCGAAAAATGCTGGACGGGCAATATGGCCGAGAAGCTGCCGCGATCCGATTGGGCGCTCGTCGCGGCCTTGGCGGCGCGGCACCACGCGAATGGCGATCGCGCCACGTTCGACGGGCTGCAAAAGATGTTCGCCGGGCTGATCGACACCGACTGCGCCCGCACGCAGGGCTCGTCCTTGTTGCAGGCGGGGTTCGACGCCCTCTGGCTGGCTGAGGACAATGCGCGCGCCGACGCCGCCGACAACGGCCCGGGTTCGTCGCTGGCGGGCAAATATCAATCCGTCGTGGTGGCAAAGGAATTGGGGCCATGGCGGCTGCGGCGCGGCGCCTTTAACGGCTCATGGCCGCGCGACGGGATCAATGCCTTTCGCCTCGTCGATCGCGGCGACACCGACACCGCCTTCCTCTATCTGACAAGCATCGGTTTGTTCGGCGGGCCCCGCGGCGAGTTGTTCTTCCGCCCCAAGGGTGGGTGGACGGCCCGGCTCGGCGGGAATGCCGCCGCCGTCGCGCTGAGCCTCAGCGACGGGACGACCATGCCTCTAACGAAATTGTCGGGAAGCGGGTCGGAGGGTCTGGGCTCCGCGCGCTTTGAATTGCCAAAATCCTCGATCGCCGCGCTGGCGGGCAAAGCCGATGCGACTGTAATCCATATCAAGTGGCAGGACGGCGACGGCAAATGGACGTCCTTCTACGGCCTCGGTAAAGATCCCCAGCCCCAGAAATTCACCCTCGCCCAGCTCCGCGAAGCCATCGCCTGGGCCGTTGTGCCGCGCCCCGAATGATCGCCCTGCTCCGCCTTCCGTTCGCCGTAGCGCTTACTGGCCTGATCGCGCTGCTCCCTGCGTCGGCTGCACAATCACCGAGCAGCCAGACGCCCGATCTGGTCGTAGCGTGCGAGGTCGATCGCGACGCGCAATCCTGCCTCAAACAGGCAATCCGCCTGTATGAAGGCAAGAAACTGCCCAAGGACGACGTGACCGCGCGCCGCTTCGCCGCCAAGGCATGCGCCGAGGGGGCGGCCGAGGGGTGCAATTTCCTCGCGGCGATGCTCGAAAAGGGGATCGGCGGCACCGCCGACCGCCCGTCCGCGGTGCGCAATTATCGGCGGGCGTGCCGCGCGGGCTATGCGAACGCCTGTTACAACCTCGGCCAGCTCTTCTATTACGAGCCAGCGAACGACGAAGAGGTCGTCGAGGCGCGCGCGCTATTCGCCGAGGGGTGCGACGCACAGATTGCCGATTCCTGCAACAATCATGCGGTGATGCTGAAGTTCGGCGAAGGCGGTCCGCGCGACCTGCCCGGCGCCCGCAGCCTGTTCGATGCCGCTTGCACGGCGGGCAGCAACGACGGCTGCACCAACCATGGCTATATGTTGATGATGGGCGAAGCGGGGCCAAGGGACATCGCGCGCGCCGCCACATTGCTCGACGCAGCCTGCATCGCCGGCAACGCAAACGCCTGCGACAATAGGGGCGTCATGCTGATGAACGGAATGAACGGCCCGGCGGATTTCGCGCAGGCGAGGACGCTGCTCCGCAAAGCCTGCGCGCTCGACAGTCACAGCGGCTGTTTCAATCTTGGCGAGCTACTGACCAAGGGGCCGAACCATATCCGCGATCCCGAAGCGGCCGCGACCGCGCATCGCAAGGCCTGCCAGCTCGGTCACAAACAGGCCTGCACCCTCACCAACACCCCAGCGCAATCCGGAGCATGAGCATGTCCTTTCCTTCCACCTCCCGGCCCCTCGGCCTGCTTTTGGCGTTGACGGCGCTCGCCGTACCGGCCCATGCCCAAAGCGGCCTCGACGATCTGGCGGGCGGCCTTGCCGCAGAATCCAAGGAAGCACTCGCCGCCTCCGAGGCGCGGGTCAAAGCCTGGTTCGCCAATCCGGAGGTTCAGGCACTCAAATCGCGCGCCGACGGTGGCAGTGCCTCGGCCCAGGTTGCGTTCGGCGACAAGATGCGCACCGATCTGCTCGGCGAATCCTGGTCGCGCGAAAAGATTCAGCAGCAGATGCTGAAATATTATTCTCTCGCGATGGAACAGAATGAGGGCCTTGCCTTCGCGCGCGTGGGGGAGATCGCGGAATCCCCTGACGATAGCTGGAAGATGTTCCGCGCGCGCGATCGCGGCGAGGCCCTGTCCTATTATGAAAAGGGCGCGGCGCTCGGCAACCGCGACGCGGTCGCCGGCTATCTGAGGATCGCGCTCGATCCCAATTATTGCAGCTTCTGTGAAGATCAGGGCGAGCTGAAATATGATTTCGAGAAGCTCAAGGCCACCACCCTATTCGACAAGGGGCCAGGCGAACATTCGATCGCCTATCGCACCGAAAAGACCGAAGCGCTGACCAAGGCCATCAAATATGCCACCCCCGTCCGTCTGCGCCCGGGAGACGCGGCGGCGCACCTGCTCGCCGCGAAATATCTGACCGGCGTGCAATATCCCTGGAGGGCCGGGGTCGGGATCAGCAAGTCGCAATCGCCCCGCTGGCAGTCGCTGGCCGGCGATTATCTGCTCCAGCGCGATACGGCAAAGGCCATCGAAATCCTGACCGAATTGTCGATGCGAGGCGACAATCTGGCCAGCCGCAAGCTGGCTTCGCTCTATTTCACCGGCCGGAATGACGGCGGCGGCGCGGTGCTGCGCGATTATGACAAATATATCTTCTATATGAAGCGCGCGGTGGACAATGGCAGCGTGCTGGCGGCCAATGACCTTGGCTTTGAGCTGCTGTCCGGGCGCAAGCTGCCCGCCAATCACCCGCTCGGCTTCGAATATATCGCCAAGGCCGCACTCAAGGGTTACGGCCCCGCCGAACTGTCGGCGGGCTATGCGCTGCGCGACGGGCGCGGGGTGACACAGAACGATGCGCAGGCGCTCGAAATGTTCAAGCGCGCCGCCGATCATGGCGAGCTCGACGGAGCGGTGCAGGCCGCCGCGATGTACCGCGCCGGCCGCGGGACGACCAGCGGACGGGTCGAAGTTCCCAACGCCTATGCCTATGAAAAGAAAGCCGAAGCGATGCGAAAGCTGACCCCCGCGATGGCCGAACTGGTCCGCCGCGGGCATCAGGACAAGTTTGAATGATCCGATGCCAGCCCCGCAGGGCTCTGCCCGCTGATGATGGCGCTACTAAACGATGGATGATGCAATGCGAATGACCGGCCTATTTTCCTTTCTGGCTTTTCTGATTTTCGCGCCTCAACCAGGCCAGGCTCAGAACATCGGTCAGGCTCAGGCGCTACATGATCGCGGCGATTATGTGGGATCGCTGCGGATCGCCGAGCCTTTATGCCGCGGCGGCGATAAGGACAGCTGTTTGCTGGTGACGAAATTGCTGGTGGAGAAAGGCAAACCGACATTCAACATGGCGCGATTTGTCGAAATTTCGACCGCTGCATGTCAGATGCCGACTGGCGCCCCCATGTGCGGCGACGCCGCGCTCGTCGCAAGCGGACTGGCGGAGGGCCTGCCGCCTTACACCGACTGGGCCGCGGTGGCGGTGCCCGGCAAACGCGGCTGCGCCTTGGGCGACGCACGGTCGTGTCATGCCATGTCGCAATTGCTGACGAGCAAGGCCTCGCCCGCCCGCGACCTCGCAGCGTCGATCCCCTTCGGCCGCAAGGCCTGCGAGGGCGATATGCTGGCCGGATGCTTCAACCTGATGATCGCCGTGCAGGAACTGCCCGACCCGGCGCTTGGGGAATATGCTGCCGAATATCTGCTGGCTTTCGACCGGGCTTGCCGCCTCGGAACCACCAAGGCGTGCAGCGAGGTTCCCCGCGCGCGAAAGATGAACGAGCGCGCCGCACGTCATGGCGCGGCGAATGCGGTTCACATGTTGTATGTCGACAATGGGATCGACCAGAAAAATTGGGGCGGATCGGTCATCCACGCCATTGAAGAAGCGCGAACCCCTGTCGTGCTCGACTATGCCGTCAGCCGGGTGGCCGCCGCGGGCCAGATGGCCTATGTGCGCCAGCAGGACCTTCCGGTGATCGTGCGGATGCTGGGCAACTCCTCGGCCGCGCAGGCCGCGCGCAACGAAATGAGCCGACGGGCGGCGCTTGCCCGAAACGCCGCCCCGGCGCGCCCGCAGACCGACAGCACCACCTACTCCAATCCGGGCCAGACGAGCGCGCGATCGGGCTACAGCAGCTGCACCGCCAGCAACGGCAATCGCGGAAAACGATACTGGTATTATGGCTTTGATAACAAGGTGAATTACGGACCTTGCATTTGAAATCCGTTCGATCGGTCGGCAAGCGCGAAGGGTTCAGACACCCATCATGCCGGCGGTCGTCGCCCCATCGATGACATAGTCGGCGCCCGAGATGAACGCCGCCTCGTCGGACGCGAGGAATGCGACGAGGGCGCTGACTTCGTCGAGCTGCGCCATCCGTTTCATCGGCGCCATCCCCTCGAACGCCGCGCGGGCCGCAGCGGGGTCGGGAGCGCGGTCGATAACGCCGCGGATCATGTCGGTTTCAACGACGCCCGGCAGGATCGCGTTGACGCGGATGCGATAACCCTTGCCCGCAGAGTGGATCGCCGCCGATTTGACGAGCGCGACGACCGCCGCCTTCGTCACCGAATAGGCGGCGTAATTGCCCATCGCACGGTGCGCGTTCATCGACGAATTGACGATGATCGAGCCGGTCGGCCCGTCGGGGTTCTTGGCCATCGCCCGGATCGCATGTTGCACGGTCAGCATCACACCGGTCTGGTTCACGGCGACGATATGGTTCCACGCATCGATCGCGATGTCTTCGACGCTCGCATCGCCCGCCTCGGTCCCCGCATTGGCGAAAGCGATGTCGATCCGACCATATTCGGCCTCGATCTCCGCCATCAGCGCCTCCCAGGCGGCGCCGTCCTCGACGCGGTGGGTCCGAAACACGGCGCCGGTATCGGCCTCGACCTTTGCGGCCGCTTCGGCGTTCGAGCCGGTAAAGACCACCTTCGCGCCCTCCTGCGCGAGCCGCGCAACCGTCGCCGCGCCGATCCCGCTCGTCCCCCCGGTAACCAAAGCGACCTTCCCGCGCAGTCGGTGCTGCATCGCGCTTCTCCCTTCACGCCCCCTCTTGCCAGCTTCGCGCATTGCGCGAACCTATCAATTGAGCAAGGTGACGCACGCTGATCTTGATCGCATGATGGGATACCAAGGGAGGAGAGCGACACGATGAGCGACAGCGAACATCCACCCCGCATCAACTGCGTGCTGATCTGCGGCGGCGTCTGGCACGACATGGATTTCGCACGGCTGGAGCTATTGAAACTGCTCGCCGAGGATCCGCGCGTCCGGACGCGGGTGTTCGAAAACTACGACAATATCGAAGCGATCGCCGCTGCCGACATATTGATCACCTACACCTGCGACGTCACGCCGTCGCTGCCTGCGCAAGAAGCGCTAAAGGATTGGCTTACAAAGGGCGGACGCTGGTATGCCCTGCACGGCACCAACTCGATCCTGCGCCTGCTCGAAAACGGGGTGTGGGATGCGCCGCGCTGGGCGCCGCTGATGATGGACCTTCTGGGATCGCAGTTCATCAGCCATCCGGCGATCGAACCCTATACGGTGCGCGTCGTCGATCCCGACCATGAACTGACGCGCGGGATTGAAGCTTTCGAGACGACTGACGAGCTCTATCATCTCGAAACGCATGGCGACCTGCATGTGCTGCTCGACACCGAATGCACCGGCCCCGGCACCGGCTTTGTCGAGGCCGACGGCGCGCCCGGGACCCATCCGGTCTTTTACATCAAGCAGCATGGGGCGGGCGCGGTGCTCTATCTGACGCTCGGCCATTGCCGCGGCCATTACGATTTGCAGCCGATGATGGACTGGTGGCCGACCGTCGACCGGTGCGCGTGGGATTTGCCGGTCTTTTACGACTTGCTGCGCCGTGGAATCGGCTGGCTGAAAGAACGCGAAAGCGCTTAAGCGACTCCGCGCAGCCGCCGCCGGTCCTCGCGGATCAGCCCCGCCGCGCGCAGCGCAACCGCCATCGCGGGAGCGTTGGTGTTGCCCGTGACGGGGGACGGGATGACCGAACAATCGACCACGCGCAGCCCGCCGACGCCGTTGACGCGCAGCCGTGCATCGGTGACTGCGCGAGTGTCGCTGCCCATCCGGCACGTCCCGACCCCGTGCAGGCCTGAGGTCGCAAGGCGGCGAAAGGCTGCGAGAATTTCGGCGTCGCTCTGCACCGCTGCGCCGGGGAGCAGTTCGCGCTCGATCAATCCCGCAAGCGCGGGCTGCGCCACATAGCGGCGCATGGCGCGGACCGCGGCAATCGCGGTGCCTTCGTCAGCCTCGGTTGACAGCCAGTTGGGTCTGATGTCGGGCGCGGCGTCGCTGGCAGGGCCGGTGATATGGATGCTGCCCTCGCTTGTCAGGCGGAGTAGCTGGCCATAGATGGTCATCCCCGGCTGGCGGTCGATGCTGCTGAGCGGTACCGGGTGTTTGTCGTCGCCGAGCGCAAAGGTGTAGCCGCCCAGATACAGCTGGAGGTCGGGTCGCAAATCGCCGCTCGTCAGGTTCAGGAACGCCCCGACCTCGAACGGCCCCGTCGCCATGATGCCGCCGCGCGTCAGCATATATTGCGCCATCGCGCGCATCAGTCCGATACCAAAAAAGCTGCGGTTGGTGCCGACATCGCGGCTCAGGCGGTGCGGCATGCTGAACCCCAGATGTTCGCGCATCCGCCGGCCGACGTCGGGTGCATCGACGATTGGCTCGACCCCCACCCCGCGCAGCACCTCGGCGGCCCCGATACCCGATCGCTGGAGCAATAGCGGACTTTCCAGCGTACCGCCCGACACGATCACCTCGCCCGAACAGTCGAAGCGTTGCCGCCGGCCCGCGACCGTGGCCTCGACCCCGGTGACGCGGCCTCCGTCGACGATCAGCCGTTCGGCGAGCGCGTGGGTAACAACGCGCAGGTTCGGACGTTTCGCGGCGCGCGCGAGGAAGGTCGTCGCCGCGCTCTGCCGCCGGCCGCCACGGATATTATGCGCATAGAAACCGACGCGGTCCGACGTCGCGGCGTTGAGGTCGTCGACGGGTTTCAGCCCCATCTCCACCCCCGCCTGAACCATCGTTTCGGCGAGTGGATAGCTGTGAATCTTGGGCGCGATGCCGACCGGGCCGCCCGTGCCGCGCGAGGGGCTCGCGCCGAGCCCATGATCCTCGAGTTGGCGAAAGGCATCGGTCATCGACTTGCCGTTCCAGCCGGTGCATCCCAGCCTTTCCCATTCGTCGTAATCGGCGGGCTCGCCGCGGCTCCAGATCATGCCGTTGACCGCCGACGATCCGCCCAGCCCTTTGCCGCGGATCCACGTTTCGCCGGCCGCCGCGCCCGCGCCGCGCGGCTGCGACACGCCATAGGCCCAGATATGGTCGGGATTGGTAACGAGCTTCGCGACGCCCTTCGGGATGGCGACCCAACGGCTGTCGTTCGCCCCGCCGGCTTCGAGCAGCAGCACGCGGAATCCGGGGTCCGCGCTCAATTGTTCGGCCAGCACGCAACCTGCCGACCCTGCGCCGACGATAATATAGTCCCAATTCGCGCTCACGCCGCCTCTCCTGCTCCGATGCAATCTGGAACCGGCGGCGCGCTTGCCGCACCTAGCGCATTAAATAGTCCCCTCGCCCCCTCGGCCGCCCGATAGTGGCGGGAAACGACGGGAGGATGCGATGACGGCAGCAAGCGGACGGATCGCGGGCAAGACAGCTTTTGTGACCGGCGGGGCATCGGGGCTGGGCCTCGACATCGTGCGCCGTTTTGTCGCCGAGGGGGCGCGCGTCGTTATCGCCGACATCGACAGCGCGGCGGGGGAAGCGCTGGCCGCCGAGCTCGGACAGCGCTTCGTCAGGCTCGACGTATCGAAGGAGGCGGAGTGGCTTGCCGCGCTCGACACCTGTGACCGCATCGATATTCTCGTCAACAATGCCGGGATCACGACGCATGGTTCGATCGAGGATCTGACGCTGGAGGCCTTTCGCCACGAATTTTCCGTCGATGTCGACGGCGTCTTTCTGGGCTGCAAACATATCATCCCGAAGATGAAGGATGAGGGCGGTTCGGTGATCAACATGTCATCGATGTGCGGCGTGCGCGCGCAGGGCGACCTCGCCGCCTATAATGCCGCCAAGGCCGCGGTGACGCATCTGACCAAGTCGGTGGCGCTTCACTATGCGCGCGAAGGCTATGGCATCCGATGCAATTCGGTGCATCCGGGCGCGATCCATACGCCGATCCTCGACAAGGTGATGGCGCAGGTTCCCGATCCCCAAGCCCTTTACGACCGCTGGGTGGCGACGCACCCCATCGGGCGGCTCGGCAGGCCCGAAGAGATTTCGGCGATCGTCCTCTACCTCGCGTCCGACGAATCGGCCTTTGCCACCGGAGCCGAGTTTCGCGTCGATGGCGGCAGTTCGCTTTAGGCGGGGGATATGGTTTTCAACGGTTCCTGCGAAGACCGGCTGGCGCTCCGCGACCTGCTCGACAGCTATGCCGACGCAGTATGCCGGCATGACGCCGATGGCTGGGGCGCGACCTGGCATCCCGATGGCGAGTGGATATTGCCGGGCTTCGGCCATTTTGTCGGGCGCGACGCCATCGTCGCGACCTGGCGATCGGCGATGGCGAATTTCCCCGGCATCGTCTTTCAGGCATGGCCGGGATCGATAGAGATCGACGGCGATCACGCCACCATGCGCTCCTATACCGCCGAAAGCTATGACCGCGACGGCCGCGCGCATCGCGATCTCGGCACATATGACGACAGATGTATCCGGCACGAGGGGCGCTGGCTTTTTGTCCGTCGCGTCTTCACGCCCCTCCAGCGCTGGCAGGGGCCAGCATGAGCGGCCGCCTCTCCGGCCGGCGCGCGATCGTTACCGGCGCGGGGTCGGGCATCGGGCGCGCAGCTACGTCCAAGCTTCGCAGCGAAGGCGCGCACGTCCTGACCGCCGATCTGGCGGGCGACGTCGATCTGAAAATCGACGTGACGGCTTTGGGCGCCAATGCGGCGATCGTCGCCGAGGCCGCGCACCGTTTCGGCGGGATCGACATCGTCGTCGCCTGCGCCGGCATAACGGGCATGGAGCCGATCGAGGGCCATAGCGACGCGTTTTTCGAGCGCATGATGGCCGTCAACGTCACCGCGATCTTCCGCCTGATCCGCGACGCCTTTCCGCTGCTAAAAGCCTCACCCCATGGGCGGATCATCCTGATCGGGTCGGTGATGTCGAGTTTCGGCGAAGCCGGAATGACGGCCTATGGCGCATCCAAACATGCCGTGCTGGGCATGACCAAATCGGTCGCGGCCGAGGCAGGCGCCTTTGGTATCACGGTCAACTGCATCCAGCCCGGCGCGATCGACACGCCGATGACCGCGCCGGCCTTTGTCGCTCGCCCCGAGTTTCGGCAGCGCTGGATCGACAAGGCAGCGCTGGGCCGTCTCGGTACGCCCGACGACATAGCCGACGTGATTGCCTTTCTGGCATCGGACGACGCGCGTTTCATGTCCGGGCACGGGCTTTTCGTCGATGGCGCCGCGACCCAACATCAATAAATTCAATTAATTATCTGTCGCATCGACCCGCCTGATATTTTTGATGATTGTTCAAATCACCCATTCGGCGGACCTTCCTTTTCAACGTGACCCGCGAACTGATGCGCTGGCACGAGAGGGAGGATCGACGATGTTCACGCATGCCCGAATGCTGCCTGCCGTCCGCGCAACCGTATCGCTGGCCGCGCTGGCAATCGCCCAACCCGTAATCGCGCAGGTGGCGCCGGCCGACGACAATAGCGGCGGCGCGATCCGCGAAATCGTCGTCACCGCCCAAAAACGCGAAGAGAGCATCCAGTCGATCCCGATCGCCGTCACCGCGCTCGACGAAAAGGCGCTCGAGTCCGCGACGATCGACGATATTCGCGACATCGCCGGCCGCGTCCCCAGCCTGGTCGTCGACCAGGTCGGCGCCGGGCCGAGCGCGGCCGCGATTTCGATCCGCGGCATCAGCTTCGAAGACATTGAAAAAAGCTTTGACCCGGCGGTCGGCGTCGTTGTCGATGGCGTGTTTATCGGCACCAACACCGGCCAGCTGCTCGACAGCTTTGACCTTGAACGACTGGAAGTGCTGCGCGGCCCGCAAGGGACGCTGTTCGGCCGCAACACGATCGGCGGCGTCATCAACGTCATTCGCACGCGGCCGACCGAGGAGTTCGGGGTACGCGGTCAGTTCGCCTATAGCCGTTTCGACACGCGGCGCGCGCGGCTGGTGGTCAACACCGGCAAGCTTGGCGATTTCATCGCGATCAAGGCCTTTGGCTATTACGACGAAACCGACGGCTTTTACCACAATGTCACCAAGGATCGCCGCGAAGGCAAATATGAAACGCTGACCGGCGGCGTCACCGCGCTCATCACGCCGAGCGACGCGATCACCGCGCAAATCACCTATCAGCACACGCGCGAACGTGGCGAAACCGTGGCTTCGGCGCTGTCCGAAACCGGCCGCGATGTCATCTGCGCCGCGCCGGGCGCGCCGGGCTTTTCGCCGGCCGAGGAATGCAACCGTTCAGTGCTGCCCGCGCGCGGCCTTTATACGACCTATCAGAATATCGAGACTCCGGTTCGCAACAATGTCGACAGCGTGACGGGCAATATCGACATCGAACTCAGCGACCGTCTGACACTCTCGTCGGTCACCGGATATATCGCGAACAAGGAATCGGTAACGCAGGACTTCGACGGCAGTTCGGCCAACTTCTTCGACACCCGGCGCCAGCAGGAATATGACCAGTTCAGCCAGGAACTGCGCCTGCTTGCCGAGTTCGATTCGGTTAATCTGCTGATCGGCGGCTATTATTTCGACAGTTCGTACACGCTCGACCAGTCGACCAATTTCGGCGTGGTACTCGGTCAAGGTTCGACGGCGGTGCTGCGTCAATATGTCGACCACAATGCGAAATCCTATGCGGGGTTCGCCGACGCGCAGATCAGCCTGACCGATGCGTTCAAGATCGGGCTTGGCGCCCGCTACACCAAGGACAAAAAATCGATCTTCAACAATTATGGGCGCATCGGTGCGCTGGTCAGGATTACCCAGCCCAGTTTCGACGGCACATCGTGCGTCGCCGTTACCGGAACGACCAGCCCGGCGCCGGGCGTCGTCATTCCGGTCTACAGCCCGGCGAATAATTGTTCCGGCAGCGACAGCTTCGACAAATTCACCTGGCGCGCCAATGCCGAATATACGATCGAGCCGGGCAAGCTCGTATACGCGTCCTTCTCGCGCGGGTTCCGATCCGGCGGTTTCAACGGTCGCGCGGCGTCGCCGACCTCGCTCGGCCCCTATCAGCCCGAAACGGTCGATGCCTATGAAGTCGGGCTCAAGGCCGACTGGCTCGACCGCACACTGCGTACGAACCTCGCCTTCTATTACACCAAATATAACGACAAGCAGGAGGAGGTGGTGCAGCCTGCACCGCCGGGATCCTCTAACCCGCAGGAAACGGTCGTCCGCAACGCTTCGTCGGCCGACATCAAGGGCTTCGAGGCCGAAATCATCGCGCAATTGTCCGATGCGCTGAGCTTCAACGCCTCCTTCAGCTACACCGACGCGCAATATGACAGCTTTTTCAACGATGTGGTCGGCCTGACGCCGGGCAGCGCGCCCGACGGCGTGCCCGACGACGTTTCGACGCTGACGCTCCGCCGCGCGCCGAAATATCAATGGTCGGCCGGACTCAACTATTCGAAAGAGATGGGCTCAGGGCGGTTCGACGCCTCGACGCTGCTGCGCTATCAGAGCAAATATGTGACCTGTATCGCGCCGAACCGGCCGATCGTCCCCGGCAATGTCGTCAACGACAACCGCTGCTTTACCGAGGATCGCGAAAATCTGTCGGCGCAAATCGGCTACACCTTTCTGCTCGGAGACGACCGCGAAGTCAGCCTGGCGCTGTTCGGCCGCAACCTCACCAACCACAAGGGCCTGTCGTCGACGCTGCCGGTCGCCGGGCTGTTCACCTTCGGCGCGGCGCAGGCGCCGCGCACCTATGGTGTCGAGCTGGGCTTCCGTTTCTAAAGGAAGCAAGGCTTCGCGTCACGGGCACGACGCGAAGAAAAGGGGGGCTGGGGGCGGCGCACGGCACCGCCCCCTTCTTCGGCGGCCTACCATGGTTTCGGGAGCGATGACGCGATGACGCAGGCCTTTTTCGACCATCCCTTTCTGTCGGGCCATCACCAGCCGGTACGATTCGAAGCAACCGCGCCCGACCTGATCGTCGAGGGACAGATTCCGGACGATCTGGTCGGTGTTTTTTACCGCAACGGCCCCGAACCGCTCTATCCGACGCGCGAGGGCGAATATCACTGGTTCGACGGCGACGGCATGGTTTACGCCTTTCATATCGAGGGCGGCCGCGCATCGATGCTCAACCGCTGGGTGCGGACCGAAAAGTTCGAACTGGAAAAGGCGGCGGGCAAACGCCTCTTCGGCCTGTTCGGCAACCCGATAACCGCCGATCCGTCGGTGCAGGACAAGCGTTATAACACGGCCAACACCAACATTATCGTCCATGGTGGCAAGCTGCTCGCGCTGATGGAGGGGGCGCCCGCAGTCGCGCTCGACCCGCGCACGCTCGAAACACTGGGCGAGGAACATTATGGCGAGACGATCACCACGACCTTTTCCGCGCATCCCAAGATCGACCACCACACGGGCGAGTTGGTGAATATCGGCGCGATGATCAACGGCCCGATGGGCGCGGCGCAAATCCGCTACGACGTCATCGCCGCCGATGGCAGCGTGCGCAAGGCCGAGGTCATCGACATGCCGCACAATGCGCTGATGCACACCTTTTTCCTCACCGAGAATTGGGTCGTCTTTCCGGTGATCCCGATCGACGTCGATCTCGGCCGTTACATGAAGGGCGGGCCGATGACCGCGTGGGTCAACGACCGTCCGACGAAATTCGCGGTGATGCCGCGCGAAGGGTCGGCGGGCGATATACGCTGGTTCGACTATGAACCGCGGCACATGTTCCACGAACTCAACGTCTGGGAAGCGGACGGCAAGATCGTCGCCGACGTCGCCGCCGCCGACGGTACTGCGCTTTTCCCGGACGAAACGGGGATGAAGAAAACGCATGGCGACACCCAGCAGAGCCTCCGGCGCTGGACGATCGATCCCGGAACGAACGGCAACGGGACGTGGATCAAGGAAGAGGTGCTCAACGACCGTGACATTCAGTTTCCGCGCCCCGACGACCGCTTCATGACGCGCGCCTCGCGTCACAGCTTTGCGAACATCAACATCAATAGCCGCGACGGGCGCGCCGAGGGGATGGACGCGGTGCTGCGCTTCGACACCGTGAGCGGCAAAGAGGATTATTTCCACTTCGGCAACGGCGCGTCGTGCGGCGAACTGATTTTTGCACCAAGAATGGGCGCGGCGGGCGAAGGCGACGGCTATGCGATGACGCTGGTTCACCGCGCGGGCGCCGCGACCAGCGAGCTTGCGATCTTCGACGCGCTCGATATTGCCGCGGGGCCGGTCGCGACGGTGCAGGTGCCGTTCCGCGTGCCGTCGGGTTTTCACTGCAATTTCTACGCGGCGGATTCCATGCTCTATCGGCAGGCGCTGGGCGCGGCATAGGGGAGAAGCGGTCCGTGAAAGTCGCAGCTTTCCAGCGCGTCGCCGACGTAGCGCGGATCAACGCCCGCGAGCGGCCCGATCGCATCCTTTTTCATTTCGAGGGCCGCGCGACCAGCTATGCCGCCTTCGACACGAACAGCAACCGCGCCGCGAACGCGCTGATCGCGCTGGACCTGAAACCCGACGACCGCGTCGCCTATCTCGGCAAGAACAGCGATCTCTATTTCGAGCTGCTGATGGCCACCGCCAAGGCAGGCGGTGTGATGACGCCGATCAACTGGCGGCTGGCGGTTCCCGAAATCATGTGGATCATCGACGATTGCCGCGCGCGCATTCTGTTCGTCGGACCCGAATTTGCCGATCTTGTGGCGGCGAACCGCGATGCCTTTCGGGGGGTGGAGCATGTCCTGGCGACCGAAGGCGCCGCAAGCGGCTTTCCCGATTACCGAACTTGGCGCGACGGCTTCTCCGCCGCCGATCCTGATGTCCCGCGCGGCGAAGGCGATGCGGTCATCCAGATGTACACGTCGGGCACCACGGGCAAGCCCAAGGGCGCGGTGCTCACCAACGGGTCGGTGCTGCGGTCGAAGCTCGACCGCGACGCGGCGCTCCAGGCCGATTGGGAACGGTGGGACGAAGGCGACGTCGGGCTGGTCGCGATGCCGTGCTTTCACATCGGCGGCACCGGATATGGCATCACCGTGATGATCAACGGCGCAACTGGCGTCATCACCCGCGAGTTCGACCCCGGCGGCGTGCTCGATTTGATCGAGGCCTATGGCATCTCCAAAATCTTCCTGGTTCCCGCGGCGATGCAGATCATCGTGGGTCAGCCGCGTGCGCGCGAAGTCGATTTTTCGCGCCTGCGCCATATCGCCTATGGCGCTTCGCCGATCCCGCTCGACCTTCTGCGCCAGTGCATCGACGTCTTTCAGTGCGGCTTCGTTCAGATGTATGGGATGACCGAGACCTCGGGCACGATCGCCGCGCTCCCGCCCGAAGATCATGACCCCGCGGGCAACGAACGGATGCGGTCGGTCGGCAAGCCGCTGCGCGGGGTGGAGATGCGCGTGATCGATGGCGACGGCAATCCCCTGCCCCCGCGCGCGATCGGCGAGATCGCGATCCGCACCCAGGCCAATATGCGCGAATATTGGGGGCGTCCCGAAGCCACGGCGGAGACGATCGACGCCGACGGCTGGCTGCGCACCGGTGATGCGGGTTACACCGACGAGGACGGCTATTTCTACCTCCACGACCGGGTGAAGGACATGATCATCTCGGGCGGCGAGAATGTCTATCCGGCCGAGGTCGAGAATGCGATTTACGGCCACCCCGCGGTTGCCGACGTCGCCGTGGTCGGCGTCCCCGACGACAAATGGGGTGAGGCGGTGAAGGCCTGTGTCGTGCTGCACGAAGGCGCGAGCGCCGACGCCGCCGAAATTATCGGTTGGGCGCGGGCACGCATCGCGGGATATAAATGCCCCAAGTCGGTCGACTTCATCGCCGCATTGCCACGCAACCCTTCGGGCAAGATTTTGCGCCGCGACCTGCGCGCGCCCTATTGGGAAGGACGCGAGCGGGCAATCGGCTGAGGCTTGCTCCCAAAAGTTTCGTCATTGCGAGCGAAGCAATGACGATGGCGTTTATTGTGCCTGCAATTTCGCCATTGCCGCGCCCACGGCGGCGGCAATGTCCGCCTCCTGCGGGTTGCCGCGGAGCCTCAACCCCCCGTTCGGTTGCAGATTTTCGCCGGTGACGAAGGCCTCGTCGCTTGCAAGCCAGAGGCAGGCATTGGCGACGTCCTGGGCAGTGTTGAGCCGTCCCAGCGGATAGCGCGGCAAAAAGGCATCGACCAGACCGGGCGTCGCAAAGGCGTCCTTGGTCATCGGCGATTCGGTGAAGGCCGGCGAAACGATATTCGCGCGGATGCCGGCCGCGCCGAAATCATTGGCCACGCAGCGGATCAGCGCCTCGGACCCGGCCTTGGTCCCAATATAGGCGGCATGGTTGCTGATCACGGCCCGCGTCGTCGCCGACGAAAGCTGGATGATCGACCCTCCACTCGGATCGTTTTCCAGCATCGCGCCGACAAAGGCCTGCAGGAAATGATGCACGCCCGTGAACTGAAGCGCGACGATCGCATCGAGTTCGTCTTCGGTCACGTCGAGAAGCGGTTTGAGCAAGCCCCAGCCGCTCGCATTGATGGCGACATCGACGCCGCCCATCGCGTCGCGCGCGGCGTCGGCGAGCGCAAAGACCGACGACCGGGATGTGAGGTCGCACACCGCCGAATGTCCGCCGATCTCTTGCGCGAGCGCTTCGAGCGCGGCCTGCTTGCGCCCGGCCACCAGCACGCTGGCCCCTTCGCGCGCGAACAGGCGGGCCGTGACCTGCGCCATATTGTCCTTCGTTGCCGCGCCGATGATGACGGCGCGCTTGCCAGCCAGTCTGCCCATGGAACCTCTCCCTTCGTTTATCGCAGCATGGGGTGCCACAACGGCTAACGCAGCGCGCTTGGCAAAAATGTGCATGGCCGCGCACCTCAATCGGGGTCAGACAGGCCGCAAGCCAACAGGGAGCGGGACCATGAAGATAGTGATCGAAGCGAAAGTCGATATTGATCCGGAGCGCCGCGCCGAAGCGCTGGAAGGCGCGCGCCGGTGGATCGAGGGTGCGCAGGCGCAGCCGGGATGCCTCGGCTATTTCTGGACCGCCGACCCGCACCATCCCGCGCGCGTCCATGTCTTTGAAGAATGGGAAAGCGAAGCGGCGCTCGCCGCCCATCTGGCCGGCCCCCAATATCGCGGCATGTTAGCGCATGTTTCGGGTTTTGGTTTGACGAATGCCGTCAGCCGCAAATTTGCCGTCGCGCGCGAAGCGCCTGTCTATAACGCCGCGGGCGTCGCGACGGCCGCGTTCGACTGAAGCTCCCGTTTGCCTTAGAGCTTCAGCAGCTGCTTGCCGCGGTTCTGACCGCTGAACAGGCGCTTGAGCGTTGCGGGGGCGTTTTCGAAGCCGTGCTGCACATCCTCACGATAGTTGAGGCGGCCGTCGAGCACAAAACCCTCCAGCCTTTTGCGGATTTCGGGAAACTCGCTCGCCCAGTCGAGCACGATAAAACCCGCCATCGAACTGCGGCGAAAGATCAGGTTGAAATAATTCTGTGGCCCCGCCGGCAGCGTCCCCATCTCGTAGCGGCTGATCCCGCCGCACACGACGACGCGCGCGCCGGTCGCGATCTCGCCGAGCATGTCGTTGAGGATCGCGCCGCCCACATTGTCGAAGATGACGTTCACGCCGCCGGGGCAATGCTCCTTGATCTGCCCCCGGATATTGCCTGCCTTGTAGTCGATCGCCGCGTCGTAACCCGCTTCCTCGACAAGCCAGCGGCACTTGTCCGCGCCGCCCGCGATGCCGACCGCGCGGCACCCGGCGATCTTGGCAAGCTGCCCGACGACCGATCCCGTCGCCCCCGCCGCGCCGGACACCAGCACCGTGTCGCCCGCGACCGGGCGCCCGACCTTGAACAGCCCGCAATAGGCGGTCACACCCGTGGTCCCGAGCACCGAGAGCATCGCCGTGGGCGGCAGCCCGGTCTCGATCCTCACCAATCCCTCGCCGTTCGACACATGCCATTCGGTCCAGCCGGTCGACCCCATGACGAGGTCGCCGACCGCAAAGCCTGGATGATTGCTCTCCACCACCTCGCTGATCGCGCTGCCGCGCATCACGTCGCCGATCGCCATCGGCGCGACATAGTCGGCGATATTTTCCATCCAGCCTTTCTGCGCCGGATCGAAGCCCAGATAGAGCGTCTTCAGGAGCACTTCGCCCGCGCCGGGGGCGGCGACGTCGGTTTCGGCCAGCTTGAAATCGCCATCCTTGATCCCTCGCCCGCGCGGATGTCCGTTGAGCAGCCACTGGCGCGATGTCGGCATCGATGTTCTCCCCTGTTTCTGCCCCGAAACTGCTCCCGCCTGGCGCCGCCAGCCACCGCCAAAAGTGCCAGTCGCGCGAAATGCGCCGAGGCGTAGGGTGCGATCAGGGAGAGAAAGAATGGCCGAGGTCCGCCGCAGTTTCTGCCGCTTTTGTCATGCCAATTGCGCGATGCTGGTCACGATCGACGACGGCCGCGTCCTCAAGGTTCAGGGCGATCCCGACGACCCGGTATTCGGCGGCTATACCTGTATCAAGGGCCGCCAGCTTGCCGAAGCGCATCACGGACCGCAGCGGCTGACCGTGTCACAAAAGCGCACCGAGAACGGGTTCGAGGACATTGCGATGGACGCGGCGCTCGACGAGATCGGCGCGAAACTGTCGGCTCTCATCGCCGAACACGGCCCGCACGCGGTCGCCGTCTATGCCGGCACCTACGCCTTTCAGAACAGCGCCGGCGTCGGCAGCGCGATGGCTTTCGCGCAAGGGCTCGGCACGCGCAACATCTATACGTCGGTGACGCTCGACCAGCCCGCGAAAGTCTATACGACGATGCGCTACGGCAGCTGGATGGGCGGGATGCACACGTTCAGCGAGGCCGATGTCGCCTTCTTCATCGGCAATAACCCGATCGTTTCGCACTACGGACCGCCGGGCGGCCTGCCGCCCTTCTCGCCCTCGCGGCGCCTGCGCGACGCGCTCGATGGCGGATTGAAGCTGATCGTCGCCGACCCGCGGCAGAGCGACGTCGCAGCGCTCGCGCATATCCATCTGCCCGTGCGGCCGGGCGAAGACCCCGCATTGCTCGCCGGGATAATCCACGTCATCCTCGCCGAAGGCCTCTACGACAAGCCGTTCGTCCAGCGCTACGTCGACGGTCTCGACGAGCTGCAGCGCGCAGTCGCGCCCTTCACGCCCGACGTCGCGGCGACACGCGCGGGTGTCGAGGAAAGCCAGCTCGTCGCCGCCGCGCGCATGTTCGCGAACGGCACCAAGGGCGTCGTTTCGACCGGCACGGGACCCGAAATGGCGGGCAACGGCACGCTCACCCAATATCTGGTCTCGTCGCTCAACATCATCTGCGGGCGCTTTTGCCGCGAGGGTGACAAAAGCTCGACCCCGCGCGTCTTCACCCCCGTCACCCCACGCCGCGCGCAGGTTGCGCCGCCAATGGCGCTCTTTGGCGAGGGTTTCCCCGCCTCGCGCATCCGCGGACTCACCCATCTCGGCACGGAAATGCCGTGCAACGTGCTTGCCGACGAAATGCTGACCCCGGGTGAAGGCCAGGTTCGCGCGCTGATCGTGATCGGCGGCAATCCGCTGGTCGCCTTCCCCGACCAGGACAAGATGGTGCGGGCGCTGAACGGGCTCGACCTGCTCGTCTCGATCGACGTCAACGCCGAATCCGCGACCGCCAGGCGTGCCGAATATATCCTCGCGCCCAAAATGTGCCTCGAACGCGAAGACATCAGCAACCTTTCCGAATGGTGGTACGAAATCCCCTACGCCCGCTATACCGAGGCGATGATCGAGGCGCCCGAAGGGCTGCTCGAGGAATGGGAGATGCTCTGGGAACTCGCGCGCCGTATGGGCACCGGCCTGCCGCTCGCGGGCGGGGCCTGCCCGATGGACGAGAGGCCGACGAAGGAAGCCTTCCTTGACCTGATGGTCGCGGGCTGTGCCGTCGCGCCCAGCCAGGTCCGCCGCGATAGCGAGGATGGCCGGGCGGTGATCTATGCCGATCTTCATCCCGTCGTCGAGGCAGGCGACCCCGATGCGCCGGGCCGGTTCGACCTGACCGCGGGCGCGATGCCCGATCAGCTGATCGCCTATGCCGCCGCCGATCGGCCGACACCCGGCTTTCCTTGGCGCCTGGTGTCGCGCCGCAGCCGCCACCGCTTCAACTCGACGGGGCAGAACCTGCCTGCGCTGCGTGCCAAGCGCACGACCAACCCCGCTTTCCTGCATCCCGATGATCTGGCGCTCATCCCCTGCGCCGACGGCGACACGGTGCGCATCCGCTCGGCCGCGGGCGAGGTCGTCGCGGTCGCGCGCGCCGCCGAAAATATGCGCCCCGGCGTCGTGTCGATGGCGCATGCCTTCGGCGGCCCCGACATCGGCGCGGAGGGCGTCCACGAACATGGCGCCTCGACCAACCGCCTCGTCAGCGAGAGCGCCCTCTTTGACCCCATCACCGGCCAGTCGCTGCAAAGCGCGATCCCGGTTTCCATCGTTCCCGCCTGAGGAGTTTTCATGCCTGACAATCGCCGCTTCCTGCTCGTCCGACGCCCCAATGGCGAACCCGTGCAGGCGGACTTCTCACTCGTCACCGAACCCGCGCCGGAGCTTGCCGACGGCCAGTTCCTGATCCGCAACCATTACGCCTCGCTCGACCCGGCGATCCGCGGCTGGATGGACGATGCGCCAAGCTATATGCCGCCGATCCCGCTCGGCACCCCGGTGCGCGCCACCACGGTCGGGATCGTCGAAGCGAGCAAGGCCGATGGCTTCGAGCCCGGCCAGTGGGTACTGGGCCTCAACGGGATCGAGGATTATTCGGTCGGAACCGTCGGTGGTTTCACCCAGCCGATCGACACCGCGCTCGTCCCGTCGGTCACCAACTATCTATCGATACTCGGCGCGGTCGGGATGACCGCCTATTTCGGCTATATCGATGTGTGCGAGCCCAAGGGTGGCGACGTCGTGCTGGTGACGGGCGCCGCGGGCGCGGTCGGCTCGCTCGTCGGGCAGATCGCGAAGATCAAGGGCGCGAGCAAGGTGATCGGCATCGCGGGTGGGCCGGAGAAATGCGCCAAGCTGATGGGCCGCTATGGCTTCGACGCTGCCATCGACTATCGCGGCAAGGATCTTGCGGCGCTGACCGCCGCAATCGCAGCCGAGGCGCCCGACGGCGTCGACGTCATCTTTGAAAATGTCGGCGGCGACATTCTCGACGCAGGGCTGATGAATTTGCGCCACGGTGCACGCATCGGACTTTGCGGGCTGATCAGCGAGTATAATTCGGTCGAAAAGGTCGGCGCGCGCAATATCTGGCAGCTGATCGTCCACCGCGCCTCGATCCGCGGGCTGCTCGTCGCCGACTATATCGACCGTTTTGCCGAAGGCGGCGCCGAAATGGCGGGCTGGCTGCAACAGGGCAGGCTCGTCGCCGACGAGCATGTCGACGAAGGCATCGAAAACAGCTTCGACGCCTTCATGCGTCTGTTTGCCGGTAGCAACCAGGGCAAGATGATCCTCAAAATCGCATGACCGGACCTTCCAAACTTCTCGTCCTGTCGGGCGGTCATCCCTATGAAGCCGAACCCTTCGCCGAACTGCTCGCAAGCCTCGACGGCTGGACGGTCACGCACCTGATCCACCCCGAAGCCGAGGCCGCCGTCGCGGAAGGGGCGGCGAACGACGCCGACGCGATCCTCTTTTACGATATGCCCGGCTACAGCTTCGAAGGCGGAGCGGCATCAACGCGGCCGCCCTCCTTCCCCTACCGCCGCGCGATTACCGGCTTTTTCGCTCGCGGCGGCGGGGCGGTGGCGATGCACCATGCGATCGCCGGCTGGGCCGAATGGCCCGAATGGGCGGCCATGATCGGCGGGCGCTTCCTCTATGCGCCGGGCGAAGCCAATGGCGAGTTCCACCTCGATTCGGGCTATCGTCACGCCGTTCGCTACGACGCGGTGGTGCTCGATCCCCACCATCCGGTCACCATGGGCCTCCCCGCGCGTTTCCCGCTCTGCGACGAGCTGTATCTGGCGCCGGTGTGGGGCGCGACCCAACCCCTGCTGCGCGCCGACCATGGCTTTGTCCGCGAGAATTTCTATTCGGCGGCGCAGGCCGTGGACGGGCGGATGTTCAGCAACGTCGGTTGGGATCATCGCCCCGAAAGCGATGTGATCGCGTGGGAAAAGCCGATTGGTGCAGGGAAACTCGTCTACCTGCAACCCGGCGACGGGCCGGCAGCCTATGCAGATGCGAACTTCCGCCGATTGCTCGCCAATGCGCTTGCGCATGTCGCTGCTGCCTAACGAAAATGTGCATCGCCCCGGCCGGACGGCTGAATATAGTCGGGGGCACAACGAAAAGATCGAGGGAAGAGGCGCGTGAACGACATCGCCGCAAGCAGTTTTTTTGATCCGCAGGTCATCGCGGACCCGTTCGATTATTATCGCGCGTGGATGCCGAAGAGCCCCGTGGTTCAATTGTCCGACGGCATGTTCCTCGTCCTCTCCTATGACCTTTGCGCACAGGCGACGGGCGACGTCGAAACCTTTTCGAACAATTTTCAGGGGACGCTGTCGGGCGCGATGGCCGAGGATGGCGATGTCGCCGCGATCCTGTCTGAAGGCTGGCCGCAGGTCGACACGCTGCTGACCGCCGACCCGCCGGTACACACGCGCTTTCGCAAGCTCGTCAACCTCGCCTTCTCGATGAAGCGCGTCGCCGCGATCGAAGAAGATATGCGCGGGGTCGTCGCCAGACTGATCGACCGCATGGCCGGAAAGGGCGAAGCCGACTTCGTCCGCGATTTCGGCATTCCGCTGCCCGTCGCGATGATCGCGAGCCAGATCGGCATGGACGGCGAACTCGACAAGGTGAAGCGGTGGTCCGACGCTTTTGTCGACCGGCTCGGCCGGATGATCCCCAAGGAACGCGAGCTTGAGTGCGCGCGCGAAGTCGTCGAATTCCAGCATCATGTGAAGGCAAAGATCGACGAACGCCGCGCCAACCGCACCGACGATCTGCTCTCCGACCTCGTCTATGCCGCGGTCGACGGCGAACGCCCGCTCGAAGATGCCGAAATCCTCTCGATCATGCAGCAGCTGATGGTGGCGGGGAACGAAACGACCACCTCAGCGCTCGCGGGCGGGCTGCTCCAGTTGATCGAGAATCCCGACCAGATGGCAAAGGCGGTCGCTGCCGTCGACGAAGGGAATGAACGCGCGATCATCAACCTTGTCGAGGAAGTGCTGCGCATCGAAAGCCCGACCGCGGGCATGTGGCGCCTGGTTCTGAAAGATACCGAACTCGGGGGCGTGGCGATCCCCAAGGGCGCGATGGTGCAACTGCGCTACGCCGCGGCGAACCGCGATCCCGCCAAATTTTCCGATCCCGACCGCTTCGACATCGAACGCGCCAATGCGCGCAGTCACCTCGCCTTCGGCAAGGGCATTCATATGTGCGTCGGCAATATGCTCAGCCGCAAGGAAATGGCGGTCGCCTATTCCGAACTGCTGACACGGCTTACCGATTTCCGCCTCGCCGACGGCCATCAGCCCAGCTGGCCTCCGAACATGCTGCTGCGCGGCCTCACCACCCTTCCCGTCACCTTCCGGCGGCGCGCATGAATTTCGACCTCGACGAAGACCAGCTGCTGACGCGCGACACTATCGGCCGTTTCCTCGGCCCGGTCGACATCGCCGCGCGCCACGCGATGCGCAAGACCGATGGCGGCTACCCCCGCCCGCGCTGGCAGGAGGTCGCCGACCTTGGCCTGCTTGCCCTCGCGGCGCCCGAAGCGATGGGTGGACTGGGGGGAACCATGGTCGATCTCGCGCTTGCCGCCGAGGCGCTCGGCAAGGGGCTTGCCATCGATCCCTGGCTGGAGAACGGCGTTCTGCCGATCCGTCTCGCCGCGGCAGCGGGTGATGCCGCGCTCGTCGAACAATTGATCGCGGGGTCGCGGCTGGCCGCGGTCGCCTTTGCTGAGCCCGAGCGACGCTACGCGGACGAAGCCGTGGGAACGACGGCCGACGGCGACGCGATTACCGGCGCCAAGACCTTCGTACCCGGCGCGGCCATCGCCGACACCCTGCTCGTCACCCTTGCCGGAAACCGTCTTGGCAAAGTCGCGCGGAATGGCGGCAGCCTCGTTCATCAGGTCTATCCGGTCATCGATGGATCCCATGCGGGTGCGATCGACTTTCATCGCGCGCCGGCCGAAATTTTCGACCTGCCCGCGACGAAATTCGCGCGCATTCTCGGCGACGTACGCCTGCTTGCGGCCGCCGAGATGGTCGGACTGGCGCAGACGATGTTCGACGACACACTCGCCTATGTCCGCGAACGCGAGCAATTCGGGGTGGCGATCGGCAGTTTCCAGGCGCTCCAGCACCGGCTCGTCGAATGCTATGCCGCGCTCGAACTCGCTCGCTCGATGGTGCTCCGGACCGCCATGCTCGATCCCACGAGCGACGATGCAAACTGGTCGCGGGTTGCGGCGGGCGCCAAGGCCTATGTCGGCGAGGTGGGCATGCGGATCGGACTGGAGGCCGTCCAGATGCACGGCGGCATGGGCCAGACCGATGAACTCGCCATCGGCCATGGCTTGAAGCGCGTGATGCTGCTCGATCGGCTCTTCGGCGATCAGGACCATTGCCTGCGCAGCTATGCGAGGGCGGCGTGAGCGCGCTCGCCCCGATCGCGCCGGGCCTGTGGACCGACGAGCCCGAACCCCGGCTGATCGGCGGACGCGGCGCGAACGGACAGATCGTCTTTCCCTTTCCGTCGGGCGATGCCGCGGCGACGGTCGAACCCGTCGCACTGTCACGCCGCGGCACCCTATGGTCGTGGACCACGCAGGGGTTCGAGCCGAAGGAGCCTTATGACGGGCCGCAGCCGTTTCGCCCCTTCCTCATCGGTTATGTCGAGCTTGCCGGCGAGGTGATCGTCGAGACACGGATCGTCGATGCCAGCCCCGCCGACCTGATCATCGGAATGCCGATGATCTTTGCCGTCGTTCCTTTCGACGACAGGCGGTCGACCTATGCCTTCCGCCCGGAGCACCAGCCATGAACGACGACGTCTATATCATCGGCGCGGGTATCCATCCTTTTGGCCGCACCGACGGACGATCGGGTCGCGATCAGGGCGTCTTCGCGGTGCGCCAGGCGCTCGGCGACGCCGGCATTGAGTGGGGCGACGTCGAATTCGCTTATGGCGGTTCGGCGGCCGCGGGATCGGCCGACATCATGGTCAACGAATTGGGCCTGACAAGCGTGCCCTTCATCAACGTGTCGAATGGATGCGCGACCGGGGGCAGCGCGCTGACCTCGGCTCGCAATGCCGTCGCTGCCGGGGCCTGCGACATCGCACTCGCGGTGGGGTTCGACAAGCATCCGCGCGGCGCCTTCAACGCCAAGCCCGCCGAATATGGCCTGCCCGAATGGTATGGCGAGACGGGCATGATGCTGACGACGCAATTTTTCGCACTCAAGATCCAGCGCTATATGGCGCTCCACGGGATCAGCCGCCGCGCGCTGGGGCTGGTCGCCGAAAAGGCGTTTCGCAACGGCACACTCTGCGACCACGCTTGGCGCCGCTCGCCCGTCGACCTCGATACGATCCTGAACGCGCCGATGATCAACGACCCGCTGACCAAATATATGTTCTGCTCGCCCGCCGAGGGCGCAGTTGCGCTGATCCTTGCCAGCGGCAGGAAGGTGCGAGAACTCGGCTCCGACGCGGTACGCATTGCCAGCGTCGCCTTTCGCACCCGCCCCGAAGGATCGTTCGAGGTCTTCGCCCCCTCGATCAGCGTCGAGGGCGGCGGCAAGCCGACCGAGATCGCGAGCAAGGCAGCCTTTGAAATGGCGGGCATCGGCCCCCAGGATGTTTCGGTCGCGCAATTGCAGGACACCGAAAGCGGCGCCGAAATCATGCATATGGCCGAAAACGGCTTCTGCGCCGACGGCGAGCAGGAACAATGGCTGGCCGAGGGCTGGAGCGAGATCGGCGGCAGGATGCCGATCAACACCGACGGCGGCTGCCTCGCCTGCGGCGAGCCCATCGGCGCCTCGGGCCTCAGGCAAGTCTATGAAAATACGGTGCAACTGCGTGGTCGCGGCGGCGAGCGGCAGGTGCCGAACGGTCCCAAGGTGGGCTATTCCCATGTCTATGGCGCGCCCGGCCTGTCGGCGGTCGCGATTCTCGAGCGTTAGTGGATTTATGGATTTAGACCTCACCAAGGACGAACTGGATTTCCGCGAGGAGGTCCGCGACTTCCTCCGCACGTCGCTGCCCCACCATGTCCGCGATGGCGCGCGGCGCACCCCCGGCGTCTTCGTCGAACCCGACATCGGCCTCGTCTGGCACCGCATCCTCAACGACAAGGGTTGGGTCGCCTATCATTGGCCCGAGGAATGCGGGGGCACCGGCTGGACGCCGATGCAGCGCTATATCTTTGAAAAGGAATGCGCGATCGCCGGCGCGCCGGCGCTGTCGGTGCTCGGCCTCCGCCTCGTGGGCCCCGTCATCTGCGCCTTCGGAACGCAGGAGCAGAAGGACCGTTTCCTGCCCGCAATCCGCGCCGGCACCGATTATTGGTGCCAGGGCTATTCCGAACCGCAGAGCGGCTCCGATCTTGCCTCGCTACGCACCCGCGCGCGGCGCGACGGCGACGAATATGTCGTCGACGGGTCGAAAATCTGGACGACGCACGCGCATCACGCCAACTGGATCTTCTGCCTCGTCCGCACCGACAGCGAAGTGAAAAAACAGGCGGGGATCAGCTTTCTCCTCATCCCCATGGACCAGCCCGGCGTCACCGTATCGCCCATCGTCACCATGGCGGGCGACCATGAAGTCAACCAGGTCTTCCTCGACGGCGCACGGACCACGATCGACAACCGTATTGGCGAAGAGGGGCAGGGCTGGACCATCGCGAAATTTCTGCTCGAAAATGAACGCGGCGGGTCCTTTCATGCCCCGCGACTGATCCGTGCCATCGACCATCTGGAACAGCTGGCGGGGATTGCGCCCAGCGGGCACAACGGATCGCTGGCAGGCGACGTGCAGATCGCAACGCGGATCGCCAGGCTGCGGCTGGAGGCCGAAGCGCTCGAAACGACCGAACTGCGCATTTTGGTGGACATCGCCAAAGGGCGCGCGGCGGGACCGCAAACCTCGCTCGTCAAGCTCGTCTCATCCGAACTCCATCAGCGCATCGACGCGATGGCGATGGATCTGCACGGCTATGATGGCCTGCAACTCCCCACGATCCGCCCGCTCTACGGCAACGAAGCCCCGCCTGCGATCGGGGACGAGGACGCCCAGGTCGCCGCCGCCCGTTATCTCAACAGCCGCGCCTGGACCGTGTTCGGCGGGTCGAGCGAAGTTCAGAAAAACATCATAGCAAAAACGGTGCTACGCCTATGACACATGCATTGCGACTTGCCGGCCAGTGTGAAATAGTCCCGGTCGTGGGAGAGAGAGCAGCCAGGCTGCCGGACGACGGGCTCGCGTCGCCGATGACGACGAGAGCGCTCGTCGAAGCGGTTACCGTCCGCTGTGTGGAGGATATCCACGACGCGGCGGTCGCCTTGCGCGACTACGCCGCCTCGCATGGCCTGCGCGCCGCGCTGTGCGACGACATTGCGTCCAAAGAAACGATGGTCGACGCCGACGGCGCGGTACTTGCCGCCGACCTGTTCGGCTGGCTCGGCGATGGCGAACGCTGGTGGGAGGACCACCGGCTGGCGCTTCATTCGCCGCTGCCGCGTTCGTGCCGTTACGAGAGCGAAGCCTTCTGGTGCAATGGGGAGGGTTTTCGTACTGCGGTCCCCAACCCCTATCTCGATGACATTGATCTTTCGCGCTATTTCGCTGCCAACCAGCGCTATCAGGCGGCCATCGTCGTGCCGGTCCATCTTCCGTTCGGCCAGATTTCGGCGAACAGCTTTCATCCGATGGATCATGAAATCACCGATCTCTCCGACCAGTTCGCCGCGATCGGACATATTCTGGGCGCCGCGACGCGCCGCTTTATCGCGGGCTATGCATCGGCGATGCGCACCAAGCGGCGCATCCCGTCCGACTGCGAACTGTCGAAGCGCGAGGTCGAATGCCTGCGCTGGGCGGCGATCGGCAAAACCGACCGCGAGATCGGGATGATCATCTCGCTGAGCCACGCGACGGTGCGCTATCACGTCCACCGCGCGGGCGAGAAGCTGAACTCGGTCAACCGCGCACAAACGATCTTCAAGGCGGGGCAGCTGGGGTATCTGGGCGCGAATAGCTAAGCCCGTTATGCCGTCGTCATTGCGAGGAGCAGAAGGCGACACGGCAATCCAGAGCATGCGCAAACCGCTCTGGATTGCGTCGCTTCGCTCGCAATGATTAAGCCTTCGCCGATAAGCCGCCCTAACCGAGCGATCTGAGCGGCGCGCTCCCGTCCCAGTCCTTCGCCGCATCGCGCATCATCGCGAACAGCTCGCGCGTGCCCGCCTGCGGTTCGAGCAGTTCGACCAGCGTTCCCGGCCCCGTGCCGGGGTCGGCATAGATCACTCCGCCGGTGTCGCCGACCGGCGCCTCGAAGATGATCTCCGCCTTGACCTCCGCGCAGCGCGCCCGCGCCTCGGCGATCGAATCGACCAGCACGCACACATGGTGCAGCCCTTCGCCCACCGCATATTCGCCGCGATAAAGCGACCTGGCATCATTTTCGGGCCGGATCAGCTCGATCTGCATGTCGCCCCAATATCCGAGCGCCATGGTGAAGACCGGCTCGCTCGCTTCGCCTCGATAGCGCCCGCCGGGGAGCGACACATTGGGCAGCAGGAAGAAGGGGCCCGCGCCCATCACCGCGGTCCAATGCTTCACCGCGGCATCGAAGTCGCGCGGCACAAAAGCGAGCTGCATGATGTCGCCGAGCGACGCCAGCGTTGCGGGTGCGGCCATGTCTCTCCCCTCAAAAGCGATAGCGCACAAGCGCCAGCCTTTGTGCGATAAGCCTTTCGAGACCCGGAGTCATACTGGGCAAAATGTGAGGAAGTGCCATGGCCGAGTCCGATCCCAAGATCGCATCGCAGGACTGGTTCGCCGTCCGCAAACGCAACGCGCGCGCGGGTTTGCGCAAACTGGTCGCGATCATCGCCGAAAACCGCACCGACCGCGCCGACGCGCCGCTGCCGCTGCACAAGTCGATCTATACAAGCGACGCGCGCAACGCCGCAGAGATGGAGCATATTTTCCGGAACGAGCCGATCGTCGCCGGGCTGTCGGGCGACATTCCAAAGGCCGGTGATACGCTCGTCTTCGACTCGGTCGGACCGTCGATCCTCGTCACGCGCGGCAAGGACGGCGTCGCGCGGGCGTTCCTCAACATGTGCACGCACCGCGGCGCCAAGCTGGTCGAGGAGAAGGAACCGTGGAGCGGTCCGCGGCCACGCCTCGTCTGCCCCTTTCACGCCTGGACCTTCGACCCCGCGGGCCAACTCGTCGGCCAGCCGGGCAAGGAAGGCTTTGCGAACTGCGAGATCGGTGCGAGGAACCTGATCGAGCTGCCTTGCGCGGAGCATCTCGGCCTGATCTTCGTGCGCGCCAATCCCGACGGCGCGCCGATCGATGCCGCAGCGCATCTCGGCGATTTCGGGCCCGTGCTCGCCCAGCTCGAACTGCATCGCGCCGAGCCGGTGAAGAAGGGCATCCTGACCGCCGACGCCAACTGGAAGTTCGCGCTCGACACCTATGGCGAAGGCTATCATTTCAAGATGCTCCACGCCTCGACGATCGGCGGAACGCATTACAGCGACCGTAACGTCTATGAACCGATCGGCCGCCACCACCGGGTGAGTTTCCCCGACCTGTCGATCGGCAATCTCGTCGGAAAGGACGAGAGCGAATGGCCCGAGACCGATTATGGCGGGGTGCATTTCCTCTTTCCCAACACCGTCATCTTCTTTGGTGCGGTAACGCCGGGCGTCTATTTCACGCAGGTCTTTCGCCTGTTTCCCGACGGGGCAGGCAAGATGTTCTGCCAGTTCGCGGTCTATGCGCCCTTCGGGGTCGAGAGCGACGAGCATCGCGCGATGTGCGAAATGGCCTATGACGCGACCGCGACCGTCGTGCAGACCGAGGATTATCGCGTCGCGAGCAGCGGCTATGCCAATCTGATGACCGCCCCCGACGATTTTCGCGTCGTGCTGGGCGCGAACGAGCCGGCGCTGCACGGCGTCCACCGTTCGATTGCCGCGGCGTGCAAAATGCCGCTCGACCAGATCGCCTGATTATTCGGAGCATGTGATGAACGACCTCTCGCCGCCCCAGGACCCGAACCGCGACGATCGCTGCCCGGGGACCAGCTACACCGACATGCTCAACGCCGATACGCGGCGCGTCCCCGACTATCTGTTTGTCGAATCGAACCAGGAGCTAGGCGACGAACCGATCGCGATCGAGCGTTATGTCAGCGAGGATTGGGCCAAGCTGGAACGCGAACGGATGTGGCCGAACATCTGGCAGTTCGCCGCGCGCGAAGAGGATATGCCCAGCCCCGGCGACACCGTGGTCTATGACATCAACGAAAAGAGCATATTGCTCGTCCGCCAGAAGGACGGATCGGTCAAAGCCTTCTACAATGTCTGTCTTCACCGCGGCCGCAAGCTGCGCACCGAGAGTGGCCCCGCGGTGCACCTGCGTTGTCCCTTCCACGGCTTTTCCTGGCACCACGACGGCCGTTTCAAGGAAGCGCCCTGCGCGTGGGACTTCAAACATCTCGAGAACAAGGACATGAGCCTGCCCGAACTCAAGGTCGAAAGCTGGCAGGGCTTCATCCTCGTCACCGAGAATCGCGACCTCCCCTCTTTTCGCGACTGGGTTGGCCCCGGCATCGAACATTATGACAATTGGCGGCTCGACGAATGCCATACCGGCGCGTGGGTCGGTCGCGTCATCCCGGCGAACTGGAAAGCCGTCGCCGAGGCGTTCATGGAGGCCTGGCACAGCATCGTCACCCATCCGCAGATCCTGGGCTTCACCGCCGATGCGAACACGCGTTACGACCTCTACGGCGATTTCCTCAACCGCGCGATCACCCCTGCGGGCGCGATGTCGCCGCATATCAAGGGCAAGGACCAATTCTATGTCCTGAAATCGCTCGAGGAATTCATCGGCGGCGGCGACAGCCGCGCGCGGCGCAGCACGGCGTCGGCCGACGATCTGAAAGGTTTCGATGCCGACGACCCGATGCTGGCGCGCAAGGTGCTCGCACAGGCGAACCGGGACGCCTTCTCGGCAATGAACGGGCATGATTATTCGGATGCCACCGACAGCGAGATGCTCGACAACTTCACCTACAACGTCTTTCCCAACTGGGCGCCCTGGGGCGGGCTGACGCCGAACATCGTCTATCGCTGGCGGCCGTGGGGCGACGTCGATCATTGCCTGATGGAAGTGCGCATCCTGATGCGCACGCCGAAGGGCGAAACGCCGCCCAAGTCGGCACCGATGCACCTGATCCCCGACGACCAGCCCTTCGCCAGCGCCAGCCATCTGATCGGCGCCGCGCTCGCGGGCGTGTTCGATCAGGACATGGAAAATCTGCCCTATGTTCAGGAGGGGATGAAGTCCTCACCCAATGGCGTGATCGAACTCGGTCATTATCAGGAAAGCCGCATCCGGCATTTTCATCGGACGCTGGGGAAATATGTGGATGGGCAGCTGCCCTAGACACGTTCTCCCTCCCGTCATCCCGACGAAGGCCGGGATCTGCGGGTTCGGATGGATGCGAGGATGAAATCCCGGCCTTCGCCGACATGACGGAGGCGGACAATGACCGCGCTACGCGCTCGCTGTCAGGCCGGAACCGTAACCGGCGACCAGTCCTGCCGCTTCGCCCATTCCGCAAAAGGCGTCGGCGTCACGCCGAGCAGCCGCGCCGCCGGCACCGCATCCAGCGCCACTGGCGACACCGGCTGATCGTTGTACCAACGATAGAATTTGGCCATCCCATCGTAAATGCTCGCCGGCTGAACGGCGCGCGAACCGGTGACAAGCTCGCTCATCCGCGCCGCAAATTCATCGGGCGACAGACTCTGGAAGCGCACGGGGCGTCCCACCGCGACCGACAGGCGTTCGGCAACCTCTGCCCCCACCAGCGCTTCGGGTCCGCCCACGGCAATGCGGTCCGCGATCAGATCTTCGTGCAACAGCGCCGACACCATATAGGCCGCGACATCCTCCAGACTAACCCAACTGATCTTGAGCGTCTCGGCGGCGGGATAAGCAAACACCCCGCTGTTGACGATCGCGGGGCGGGACCAGATGCGCGCGATGTTGTCCATGAACACCATCGGCTCGATGATCACATAGGGCACGCCGCTCTCGTGGATCGCACGCTCGATGTCACGCCGGCCGTCGTGGGCCGACAAACCAAGGTCGCGATCGGCAACAAAGCAGCTTGTGTTGAAAACGATCTTGCGCAGCCCCGCGGCGCTCGCCGCTTCGGCGATATTGCGTCCCATCGCCGCCGCGCGCTCGCGGTCGAACTCGAAGGGAAGATGCATTGCCAGCGCGTCGTGCCCGCTGAACGCCGCGGCCAGGCTCGGCACGTCAAAGAGGTCCGCGGCAACCTCCGGCACTTCGGGATGGACCGTTGCCGCCATCGCGCCCGGCCGCCGTACGCCGGCGGTCGGTTCCAGCCCGCGTGCCTTCAAGGCCGTGAGCAGCGGGATTCCCTGATCGGCGGGGGCGCCGAGGACGATAATCTTCTTCATGCCGCACCCTCCAGTTGTTTGGCCGAAACGCGTGCGGCATGGCGCCCCGCAAGAAAACCGAACACCATCCCCGGCGCAATTGTGCCGCCCGGCCCGCCGTAGGTCATGCCCATCGCTGAGGCCATGACATTCCCCGCCGCATACAGTCCCGCGATTGGTCTGCCGTCGACGCTCAGCACCTGCCCATTGGCGTCGGTCTGCGGGCCGCCCTTGGTGCCGAGCGCCCCGCTCTTGATCTCGATCGCAAAGAAGGGCGCCCGACCGATCGGCCCGAGCGTTGCCGCGGTCGATCCGCGTCCGTGGGGATCACCCCACCATTGATCGTGCGCCCCGTCGCCGCGTCCGAAATCAGGGTCGCGCCCACCTGCGCAATGACCGTTGAACCGTTCGACCGTCGCCTCCAACGCATCGGCATCGATCCCGAGCCGCACGGCGAGTTCGGACAGGGTTTCGGCGCGCATCGCCCATTGCGGCGGTGCCACGCCGCGCTCGCCGCTGATCATCCCGAAGCCGAAGCGGTCGATATATTGCTGGTCGAAAATCAACCAGCACGGCAGGTTGGCGTAATCGAAGGCGCTGACGTCCTGATCGTGAAACGCCGCGCCGATTGCATTATAGTTTGCCGCCTCGTTGGTGAAGCGCTTGCCCGCGCGGTTGACCATGATCGAATGCGGAAGGCTGCGCTGCCCGGCGACAAGCGTTTTTCCGGTTGCGCAATCGCTCTCCGGCACCTCGGCGACGGGCATCCACCAGGCCTCGCGCATATTGCCCAGCATCGCGCCGACGCGCATCGCCATTTTGAGTCCGTCGCCGGTGTTGGTGTTGGGGCTCAGCGGATGCGTCATCGGACCGCGGATGAAGGCGCGCAGCAGGTCGGCGTCCCATTCGAACCCGCCCGTCGCGAGCACGACCGCATCGGCCGCAACCTCGACTTCGCCTCCCGCCGTATCGAACACAACGCCTGCCACATGATCACCATCCATCAACAGGCGAACGGCGCGGTGCCCGGTCTTTGGCTCGATCCCGCGGTCGAGACACGCACGCAGCAGCCGCCCGACCAGCGCCTGTCCGCTCCCGCGCAAATCACCGTCGATCCGCCGCTGCAACTCTTCGGGTGCCAGCGGCTCCGGCTTCGCCTGTCCCAAGGGCGTGTCGTAGATCGAGAAATGCGGCGAGGGATAATAGGGCGACTGCGTAACCTTGGCCGCCCATTCGCCAAGCTCGTGAAAGGAATAGAGCGGGCAGTCGAGGGAACGCCCGCCATTCGGCATTCCCCCCGGAAATTCGGCGTGATAGTCGGGGAATTGGGGAATCGGCCGGAACTGCACGGGGGTCTTCGCTTCGAGGAACGCGACCATCTCCGGCCCATGATCGAGAAACGCCTCGACCAGAGGCTGCTGCATCAGCCCGTGCGACATCGACAGGAGGTAGCACAACGCTTTTTCGCGGCTGTCCTCGACGCCGAGCGTCGCCTCGTGATGATTGTTCGGGATCCATATCATCCCGCCCGACCAGGCGGTTGTTCCCCCGACCTGCTCACCCTTTTCGAACAGCGACACGCGCGCACCCGCTTCGTACGCCGATATGGCCGCGGTAAACCCCGCGCCGCCCGTACCCAGAACAACGACATGCGGACGGACGCTCATCGTCTCAGGCGTTCAGTTGGCCAAGCATGTCGGCGGTGTCGAAATAATGGATGCGCATCGACGCCATCTTGCCCGCGTCGTCGAACGACGTGACCTCGGCAACATGCGTCTCAAAGCGCTTTCCGCTGGATTTGGCAGTCACCGTAAAATGCAGCAGCGCAACGGCGTGCTTCTCCCCGCCCACCAGTTCCACCCACCGGACCACGGGTTCCTCCCAATAGCCCATGACGTGCGCATAGAGTTTCTGCAGCGCATCGCGCCCGCGCCATTCGCCGCCATAAGGAAGCGAGCTGGGTTCATGGATGACAAAGTCGTCGGCCATATAGCCGGCGACGGCTCTCCAGTTGCCCTTGGCAACCTCGGCGTACATCGCCCTGCTCGCCTCCAGCGGCGTCATTCGATCGTTCCGATCAGCGCGCCGACCGGATAGACTTGGCCTTCAACCCCCGTCGGGCGGATCGTGCCCGCGACCTGGGCCTCGACCTCGACCGTCGTTTTGTCGGTTTCGACCGTATAGATGACGTCGCCGACCTCAACGCGCTCGCCGTCGCCGACCATCCATTCGTTCAGCGTCATTTCGGTTGCCGACATGCCGATCTTTGGAATGCGCAATTCTTCCGCCATCGTCTCAGCCTTTCCAGTTCACGGCAGCTCGCACCGCATCGGCGATCGCGTCCTTGTTCGGGATCCACGCCTGTTCGAGCGCGTTGGCCATCGGCACCGCCGAAAAGGCGCCGCCGATCCGCGTCACGGGGGCCTTGAGCTTGCCGAACAATTTTTCATTGAGCCGCGAGGCGATCTCGGCACCGGTGCCATATTGCTTTACCGCTTCGTGCAGCACCACCGCGCGGCCGGTCTTTTCGACCGACGCCGTAATCCTTGCCTCGTCATATGGGGCGATGGTGCGCAGATCGACGACCTCGACCGAAATCCCCTCCTCGGCGAGCTTGCCCGCGACTTCGAGCGCGTCGAGGACGGTGCGGCCATAGGTGACGATCGTGCAATCGCTCCCTTCGCGCGCGATCGCCGCCTGGCCGAGCGGCACGACATGCCCCGGTCCCGGATCGTCGGATTTGAGGCCGTAGCAGAGGATGTTCTCGATGAAGATCACCGGATCGTTGCACGCAATTGCCGCGCGCATCAGCCCCTGCGCATCGGCAGCGTTCGAGGGCGTGACGATCTTCAGCCCTGGCACATGCGCGAACCAGGCCTCCAGCATATCCGAATGCTGCCCGCCGAAGCCCACGCCGACCCCCGTTGTGGTGCGGATCACCAACGGCACATTGGTTTGCCCGCCCGACATGAAGCGCAGTTTCGCGGCGTGATTGACGATCTGGTCCATCGCGACTGTCACAAAATTCATCAACATGATCTCGGCGATCGGACGGAAACCCGTCAGCGCCGCGCCGACGCACGCGCCGACGATCGCGGTTTCCGAAATCGGCGTCGCGCGGATGCGGTGCTCGCCATATTTCTCGGTCAACCCCGACGAGATTTTGAACACGCCCCCGCCCTGTTTCGCGGCGACATCCTCGCCGAGCAGGATCACGCCCTCATCCTCGGCCATCGCTTCGTCGATTGCGCGGTTGATCGCCTGCGTCATCGTAATCTGGGTCATGCCGCAATCTCCTCTTCGAAGACATCCTTGCGGATTTCCTCCGGCCCCGGCAGCGGGCTGTTCGCGGCATATTCGGCGGCGGCGTCCATCTGCGCGTCGAGATCGGCGACGATCGCGTCGAGTTCGGCCTCCGTAAACTGATGATCGAGCATCAACTGGCGCAGGCGCGGCAGCGGGTCTTCCGCCGTCATTTCGGCGAGATGCTCCTTGGGCATGTAGGAAAAGTCCGAGCCGAAGAAATGGCCCATCATGCGGTAGCACATCGCCTCGATCAGCGTCGGGCCCTCGCCCGCCCGCGCCCGGTCAACAGCGGCCTTTGTGGTGTTGTACATTGCGACCGCATCGTTGCCGTCGACCTTCGCGCCCGCCATCCCATAAGCCGCAGCGCGGGTGACGATCGAATCGACCTTGGTATGGTCGGAAAAGGCGGTGTGTTCGCCATAGCGGTTGTTCTGGCAGAGGAAGATCACCGGCAGCTTCCAGAGCTGCGCCATATTCATCGCCTCGTGAAACGCGCCGATATTGGTCGCGCCGTCGCCAAAGCAGACCATCGTGACCCTGCCGTCGCCTCGGTTCTGCGACGAAAGCGCCAGGCCGTTGGCGATCGGCAGCCCCGATCCGACTACCCCCGTCGTCACCATCACCCCGGTTTCGGGATGGGTGATGTGCATCGACCCGCCCTTGCCGCGACACGTGCCGCCGACCTTGCCCGCGATCTCGGCAAACAGCGGGTTCAGCGGTACGCCTTTCGCGATCTGGTCATGCTGACCACGATAGGTGGTGACGAGGTAATCGCTCGGGTCGAGCGCCGCCATCGCCGCCGCCGACACAAGTTCCTGTCCGCGCACGGTGTAATAGATCACCGCAAGCTTGCCGGTCATCAGCAACGAACGGAATTTCTCGTCGGCGCGCGCGACGCGCATCGTGCGGGTATAAATGTCGAGCAGCGTGTCTCGATCGATCGCAGTGTCGGTCATGCAGGCTCTCCGATACCGAGTTGGGGGTTGGCGCTGTCGATGGCGGCGGGTCTGGCGGCGACGCGATCGCGCCAGGCGGCAAGGTTGGTCAGCGCCGGATCGGGCGGCTGACCCACCATCGCGCCAAATTCGACGAAGCTATAGAGAAGGATGTCGGCGAGGCTGAATCGTTCGCCGGCAAGCCACGGCCCTTCGCCCAGCAGCCGGTCGACCTGTGCCAGCCCGTCGGCGGCGAGCCGCTTCAGGTCGGCGGCGGCATCGGGCAGGCAGAGCAGTCGGCTCTCGAACATCGGCATCCCTTCGGCGCCGCGAAATCCGGCGGTCATCGGCACGACGACGAGCTGGTCGACGATCCGCATCAGCATCCGCGTCCGTGCGCGTTCCGCCGCGGTTGCACCGAGCAACGCATGGCCGCCCAGCGTTTCGTCCATATATTCGCAAATCGCGATGCTTTCGGCGATGCAGGAGCCATCGTCCAGTTCGAGCAAGGGCGTATGCGCCAGCGGGCTCTTCGCGGAGAAGTCCGGCTGGCGGTTTTCGGCCGCCATGATATCGACGAACTGCCGATCGACCTGCACCCCCGTCTCGGCGAGATACATCAGCACCACGCGCGGATTGGGGCCGAGCGATTGATAGAGCTTCATCGCGGCGCGCCTCAGAACTGGACGCGCTTGGTAAAGCCGCCGTCGATGACGAGATGCGCGCCGGTCATATAGGGGCAGGCGGGCGAGGCCATGAATACGATCGCTTTCGCAACCTCCTCAGGCTCGCCAAAGCGCCCCATCGGCATCTGAGCCAGCGTGCCTTCGTAAAGCGACGGCACCGCCGACTTGATGGTCTCCCAATTGCCGCCCGGATAATAGATGGCACCCGGGGAGACGATGTTGACGCGGATATTCTGCGCAGCGAGCGCCTGGCTCAATTGCGAGCCATAAGTGATAAGCGCGGCCTTCAGCGCGTTGAACGCTTGCGGCACGATGAAGGTCTCGACTGCCGCGGTCGACGACATGAAGATGATCGATCCCGATCCCGACGCCGCAAGCGCCTCGGTCAGCGTCTCGACCCCATGCACCGCGCCCATAATGTCCATGTCGAGCCCGCGCTGCCAGTCGCCGGTCGCGCCCTGCCCCGACGAACTCGCCGTATGGATGAAGATGTCGCAGCCCCCCAGAGTGTCGCGCGCCTTTTCCAGCCAGGCGCGATAACCGTCGGGGTTGCCGGTCATGTCGAACTGCTCGCCAAGGACCTTGCCAGGCCCCGCTGCGTCGATCGCCGCCGCCGCCGCCGCGACCTTTTCCGCATCGCGCGAGAAAAAGGCGACATCGGCGCCCTCGGCGGCAAAAATCTTGAGCGAGGCGAGCCCCAGCCCGTGCGCGCCGCCGTTGATGATCACCTTTTTGCCCGCCAGTCCCAGGTCCATCGCATCCTCCTCATCCGGTTTTGAGGCGATACTATCCCGCTGCGAGACCGGGCGACATCAGCAAAAATGGGAGCGGCTTTCCGCCGCCGCTTCTCGGTCGGGACGCTATCGTTCCGGCCCGAGCCAGGCCGGTTGCGGACCTTTATCCGAAGTCCCCCTCACCGGATCGAGATCGTGACATCGATCACAGCCGCAGCGCGAAAAGCTGTCATTCCTATGTGCGAATGGTCCCCCCGGGCGCGTTCGCGGCCATCCGGCCGAAACCTTGTCCCCTTGATTATTTATCGAAAATGGCGAAGCTATGATGTTGGAACAAATGGAAAAAGGATCGTCCATGGGAAATATGTGGGCCGTGGCGGCCCTGATGGCGGCCGCCGCGTCGCCCGCCCAAGCTCACGAGCAGCGCGCGCCGTCCCTGTTCGAAATTATCGATGTTGACCGCGATACCGTTCCGGCCGGGACACCAGCGGCGTTCGAGGCGATATTCGGCCGCGCACCACACAATGAGGCGCGGCGCGAAGTCGACGGATCGGCATTTCTGTTTGTGCCGCTGACGCTGATCCCGCTCGCGGACGAAAGGACCGCGCTGGTCAGCACCGGCGCCAACGAATGCACCGGCGCAGCCTGTTCGGGTATCAATGCGGTGCATTATCTGCGGAGCGAGCGGGGCAGCTACCAGGTCGACGGCGAATGGATGGGCGTCGGCGCGAGCGGCACCTTTGGCAATCCGGCGCGGCGTTGGGGATGGACCGACGCGATCGCCCGCGACCCCGTGCTGTATACCGAGGGCGGCGGCGTGGGGCAGGGATATGCCTGTTCCCATGCGTCATTGACGGCGTTCACGCCGGAGGGGCCGGTCGCGATCGCCGACATCCCGATCCATTATTCCAGCGAAGGGGCACTCGATACCGATGGCACCGTCCTCAAGGGCAGGATCACGGCGGCGAAGAAAGGCCGCAGCTTCACCGTGAGCTATCGGGGGTCGCGCAGCTTCAGCGAGCGCTACGTCCGCGGGCGGGACGGCCGATATACAGTACGCGGCGGAACAAAGGTGCCCGGTTGCTGACTGCCGGGTACGAAGAAGGCATCGGGTTGAAGGAGGATCTGGGGTGAAGTCTTGCACTCTATTATGGCTGGGCTCAGCACTGGCGATTCCGGCGATGTTCGTTGCGGGTCACAGCCGGGCGCAGATGACCCATGCGCAGAATCAACAAATGCAGCAGCGGCATGCGCGCGACATGAACGTGCAGGGCTGGCTCAACCAGCAGCGCCAGATGCAGGGGCAGCAGTCGGGACCCCGGCAATCGCCGCAGCCCGATCCGATGGAAGGTGCCGTAAATAATATGCGGGCGCTCATCGAATTGCGGCATCAAAGCCTGACCGCCGCGGTACAAGGCCTGAAGGCGTTGACGAATGACCCGCGCTACCGAAAGCTGATGCAGGGCTATTGGACCCAGTACCAGGAAGGCGCGGCGCCCGAACCCGGCCGTCAATGCGCGGCGACCTTTATGAACGGGGACGGCATGCTGGGAATAACCGCCCTCGGCGGGTATCGCGATCCGGCGCTCCTGCTGCTGAGCGGAGCAGATGTCCCCACGCCGGATCAGACGGTGAAAGTCAGCGCAACGCTGCATCAGACGGACGAGCGCCCGCAGACCGTGCCCGTTTATAATTTCATCACGCCCGGCACGGCTGCAGGCACGGTCGCCTTTGCGGTTCCGAGTCTGGAGGCGGCCGCGCAGGGCCTGGCCGACAAGGCGGAGATTGCGGTCGATATCGCTGGAAAGCGCATTTATGCGGTGAAATATCATAGCGGGCGCGAGGCGGGTAGCGCACTCGCGCGTTGCGCTGGGGCGAAGGGGCAGGCGCGATGACCGTGCACGCCCTGTTCACCCGGCTTTGGAAAAGCTGTCCGGCCCTTCTGCTGCTGGCCTTGGGCTGGTGTTTCTGGCCAGCGCCCGCCACGGCGCAACACGTCTGTTCGGGACGGTCTGACGAAGTGATGGTGGGCGTGGGGCGCGGCGGTCCGGGCGTCGCCGGGCCTCCCTTGTGTCGATGGGTGACCCAATCCGATCAGGCTCCGGTATCAGGTGACGATTACTCCGCGATCGCCTGGCACCCCGATGCCAACGATGTATGGGCATCAGCGTTGCACAACAGTCCGGGTGGCGCGGTTCTCGATGCAAAAAGCGCCTGCACGGCAGTGATGGGCGAGGGCTGCGAGTCAACTTGGCAGGTCAACGGTTATATCGTCGTATCGCGCACCAATTATGGCGATGTCATGTGGCTGAAGCACGACAAGAAGAGCGCGGCCCGCCGTGAGATGGCGAAATGGTGTGAGGAGAAAAACCTGCGCTGCACCGAGATTGGCATGTTCAAGAGCAGCGACAGATACAGGGGCTACAACCCGCAGGCGGTCACCAACCTGCGCCGCCCCGAGGATATTGCCAATATTCGACGCAGCTATGCTGCTGCGTACCTGGACATGCGGGAAAACTCCACGGCCGACGGCTTTATTGCCACGGGCTATGCCAGTTTGGACGAGGCAAAAGCAGCCGCCTTGCAGGCATGCCGTAACGCCGAACCTGGGGATGACGAGTGCGAATTTGTCAATTCAAGTGGTAGCCGGGTCATGATCCTTTATTCCGATGTGACCGGACAAACCTATTTAAGAACCGACTTCTCGCTTGCGGATGCGGCCGAGGGCATGAAGCTTTATTGCGAACGAAAGCCCGCCGAAGGTTGCCGAGTGGAACGGACATATGATGTCAGCGTGCGGGGAATGCACCGTTTTCCCTATCGCGTTCAGCGCTGACAGTACGCCGATCCCCCGAACTTTCCGTGCGGTACTGATCTTGCCAATGTTTGGTAGCTGCCCCTGTTCGGCGACGATTTCCATGCCACAAACCACCGAAGGATGACGACGATGAGGACCATTCGACGCAGCCATAAGGCCATGCAAGCGGCCGTCCTGCTTGCCCTGTTTGCCGCCTTTTCTCCGGCTGTCGGCCAAGCCCAGTACCGCGTGATCGAGAACGGCCCGCCCCATCTCAAGCTGCCGGGGATGCCCACGCGGAGCCAGATCATCCGCGACATCTATTTCGAAAAAGGCGCCGGGACACCCTCTGGCGGACCCGTTGCCTTTGATCTGGGCGACGGCCGCGAGGCTGTCTGGTGGTATGGGCATGGCTTCGATTTCAATGACAGGGATTATATCACCGCCTTCGTCTATCTGTCGCGCGGCGACGATCCGGACGGCGACGATCATCTGGCGAGCGTTGCACAGGCGACTTACCGGATGGGCAGCGCCGGATGGCGATTGATCGACACCGACGGCCATATCGGCAGCTTTGCGCTGGGCCGCATCAGCGAACGTGCGGCCGATGTCGACACGGACGGACGCATCCAAACGGACGGACGCAAAGTCGTGCGACACGAAACCGCCGACGGTCGCCTGCTGCTGGCGGTGCCGGCGCGGACATTCGCATATGGTATCGAACGACTGGGCTATGAGATGTTCCTGTTCGATCCCAATAGGGTAGACCCCGTTCGCAACGGATTATGGGCGGCGCTCGGCTGGGTCGATGCTGGCGCAAATAACGCTGCCGATTGCGACGAGGAGTCGCGCCGCGCCTGTTGGGCGATGACGGGATCGCTGTCCTTCGTTCCCCGCCCCGCGGGCGTCCCCGACGTGAAAATAAGCTTTAGCGGAAGTCGGCTTGAAGGGCCGGGTCATATCCGCAAACTCGGTCCAGACGATCATATGTCCTACAGCTACGACGCCGACGAACGCGCATATGTGGTCGCAACATCGACGATCGCCGCGAACTGACGCCAAAGCAGCTGACCGTCCATCAGACCCGAATATCGCCCAAAAAAGGAGATTGAAAATTGCATCGCATTCTATTGCCCTTTGCCATGGCCCTTGCGCTCGCGGCCTGCGGACAGAAAGCAGGTGACGACGAACGCACCCCCGGCAAGGAGGCTGCGGCCGAGACGATAGCCGCAGACGCGGCAGCGACCAGCGACGCCGCCCCGGCCGATTTCGATGTGGCCGCCATCCCCCTTTCCGACGCGGCGCTCGGTGTCTTTCCCTATTTTTCGCTTCCGACGGGTTATGAGCCGGTCGGCAAGCCGCAAACGCAGGATTTCGGACATTTCCTGTTCTGGACCGGAAAGGGCCTGCAGGATGTCGAAGGAACGGTCTATTTTTCCGAAATCACGGCGGCCGACGGCAAGAATTATTCCGCTTATGAGCTCAAGAAGAATATCGACGCCGTCGTACGCGAGGCAGGCGGCGTTCTGCTGACCGACAGCAAGATTCCGGTCGAGCTTCGCGATCAGATTCCGCGCGAAATCCGGGTCGGCATGCCCGAAGCGCTGGGGGACATCTACAATAACCCGGTAAACACTTGGCTGATCCGACGCAACGACCGGCAGATCTGGGTCCATTTCACCACTACGACCGCCGGCGCCAATTGGACGATCGTGGAAACGAAGCCCTTTGAGCAGACCGCGACCCTGCTGCCTGCCGCGAAGCTGCGCGACGCGCTGGCCAAGGACGGAAAGGCGACAATCCAGGTTCACTTCGCCACCGACCGCGCCGACATCCTGCCGGCCTCGCAGCCGCAAATCGGCGAAGTCGCAGCGCTGCTGAAACAGGATTCCTCGCTCCGGCTGGGTGTCAACGGTCATACGGACGACAGCGGCTCCGCCGATCACAATCGCACCCTTTCGAGCGCCCGCGCAAAGTCGGTGGTGGCCGCGCTTGTCGCTGCGGGCATCGCCCCTGCAAGGCTCGAAGCGAAGGGGTTTGGTGCCGACAGGCCGGTTGCCGACAACGCAACCGAGGCAGGCAAGGCCAGGAACCGGCGCGTCGAGCTCGTGCGTCTTTAAGGCCCAGCGCAGCCACCTGCGCTTCGGTGCCAGGCCGCGGCTTTAAATCTCTGCCGGACGCGGTTGGCTGACGGGCAGTCCGGCCAACCGCTACTTCCCGCCCACCAAGGACACTGGACAACCTGAATGCTTGCCGGGCGCAAAGCCCCGACACGAAACGCAAAACAGCAAGCAATTATTCGGAACTTATCGCTTTACCTCAACCTGACTTGAGATTTTATAGAGGTGCTCCTCGATTCGACGACAGGAGCCCTTGGTGGCAGATCAATCCGAAATGACGGGCTTATTCGCCCAGCAGGCGCCGCGACAAACGTGCGATCTGCTGGCCAAGGCCGTCCGCTGGTCGGCCCGCCGTCAACGCATCGTCGACCATGCCGTGCAGCGCGTGAAAAATAAACGCCGCAACGCGAATGGGGGTGTCGCCCCCCAAATTCCATGCGCCCGCCGACTGTCCGGCCGCGACCAGCGCGGCCAGATGGCGGACGATGTCGGTCTCATCCATCGCGTGACGATGCGGCATTGCCGGGCCGTGAAAGACGAGGTCGTGCAGGATGTGCATGTCGAAATAGGCGTCGGTAGCGGTGACGATCCACGCTTCGAACCGCCCGTCCCAATCGCCGGGCGGCCGCGCCTCGACCGCCGCCACGACGCGCGCCTCAAATTCGTCGCTGAAATGTCGGCGCAGCGCGGCGATCAGATCGGCCTTGCCCGCGAAATAATGATAGAAAGTCCCCTTGGCGACACCCGCCTGCGCGGCGATGTCGTCGATCGAGCTTTCGGGCAATCGCCGGTCGACCATCAGCGCGATCGCCGCATCGATAATCTGCGCCCGGCGCACGTCGGACTTGCGCAGCGGCGGTTCGTCTACGCCGAACTGCGGGCGTCTGCGGACCGGCCGCGCCGACGGACGTTTTCCGCCAATGAGAGCTCTGCCTGACACCCTTGGGGTTTAACAGCATCGGTCCCGAAGATGCGACCCCTTGACCCGAATTTTCTTTATCAATAATCATTCTCAATAATATCGACTCGAAGTCGAATTTTTGAAAAGGCCCCCCTCCGTGTCCCCTACCCCCTCCCCCTCCCAGCCTGGTCCTTCGCGCGCCATCGGCCGACGTCCGCTTGTCGCGACCGCCGCCATCATGCTGCTGCTGGTCGCCGCCCTTTATGCCTGGCGCGCGGCGCGCACGGGCGAGCCCGCCGCGGGCCCGATGCCTCCCATCCCCGTCGCGGCGATCACCGTCGCGCCGACCGACGTGCCCGCGGCGCTGGAGGCAGTGGGATCGCTCCGCGCCGTCCGCGAAGTGGTGCTGGCACCCGAAGTCGCCGGGCGCGTCACCGCCATCCGCTTTGCCGCGGGCCAGCGGGTCGGCGCGGGCCAGTTGCTCGTCCAATTGTTCGACGCCCCCGAACGCGCCGACCATGCCGCCGCCAAGGCAAAGGCCGATTTCGCGGGGCTGCAACTCGCCCGCTCGCGCGAACTTGCGCCGTCGGGCGCCGAACCGCGCGAATTGCTCGAACAGCGGCGCGCCGAACATGTGCAGGCGCACGCCGAAATGCGCCAGATCGACGCCCGCATTGCGCAGAAACAGCTTCGCGCCCCGTTCGCCGGGACGCTTGGCGTGCGGCAGGTCAATCTCGGCCAATATCTCAATCCGGGCGATCCGGTGGCAACGCTCACCGCGCTCGACAGCCTCTATGTCGATTTCGCCGTGCCGCAGCAGGATTTCTCGCGGCTGGAACCGGGCACGGCGGTCGAAGTCCTGTCGGACGCCTGGCCCGACCGCCGCTTCACCGCGCGTGTCACCGCGATCGAACCGCAGGTCGGAAAGGACACGCGCAACGTCATGGTGCAGGCGACTTTGCCCAATCCGGGCGGCGCACTGCGGCCCGGCATGTATGTCACCGCACGGCTCGTGCTTCCCCCCGTTTCCGGCGCGATCGTCGTCCCCGCCACCGCGATCCAGACCTCTGCCTCGGGCGACAGCGTGATGCGCGTCAAGCTCGACAAGAGCGGGCGCGGCGGCACAGCAGACATCGTGCCCGTCACCACGGGCCGCCGCTTTGGCGACAAGGTCGTCGTGACCAGCGGACTGCGCGCGCGCGACGTCGTCGTCGTCAACGGCCAGCTTCGCGTTCCGCCTGGCGCGGCGGTCACACTCGCGCCCCCAAAGGCTGCACAAGCAAAGGCAGGCCGCTGACATGACCTTTACCGACATTTTTATCCGCCGCCCCATCCTGGCGGTGGTGGTCAGCCTGCTGATCCTGCTCGTCGGCGGCGCGGCGATGTTTTCGCTGCCCGTGCGCGAATATCCGAACATGGAAAGCGCCACGATCGTCGTCGACACCGGCTATCCAGGCGCGACGCAGGATGTGATGCAGGGTTTCGTCACGACACCGATCGCGCAGGCGATCGCGACCGCGAACGGCATCGATTATCTCACCTCCACCTCGACGCTCGGCAAAAGCCAGGTGAAGGCCAAGCTGGTGCTGAACGCCGACGCCGACCGCGCGATGACCGAAATATTGGCGAAGGTGCAGCAGGTGAAATATCGCCTGCCCGCGGGCGCCAACGATCCGGTGATTACCAAGATGACCGATGGCGCATCGGCGGTGCAATATATCGCCTTTGTCAGCGACCGCCTGCCCGTGCCGCAGATCACCGATTTCGCCTCGCGCATCGCGCAGCCGCTGATCACCGCGGTTCCCGGCGTCGCTTCGGCCGAGATCAGCGGGGGGCAGACGCTCGCGATGCGCGTGTGGGTCGACCCCGTCCGCCTGGCCGCGCGCGGCCTGTCGGCGGGCGACATCGCCGCCGCGCTGCGCGCGAACAATGTCCAGGCGGCACCTGGCCGGCTCAAAGGCAGCGATACCGCGATCAACATCACCGCCGGAACCGATGCGCGCGATATAGAGTCCTTTCGCCAGATGGTCGTCAAACGGGTCGATGGCGGCATCGTCCGCCTGCGCGACGTCGCCACGGTCGAGATTGGCGGGCAAAATTATGATTCGAGCGCGCTGACCTCGGGACAGCGTTCGGTCACGATCGCCATCACCCCTACGCCCGACGGCAATCCGCTTGAAATCGTGAGGGCCGTCAAGGCGTTGCTCCCCGACATCCAGCGCGTCGCGCCGCCGGGAATGAAGGTGATCAGCCAGTTCGACGTCGCGCATTTCGTCAACGCGTCGATCGACGAGGTCAGCCGCACGCTGGTCGAGGCGATCGTCATCGTGATCATCGTCATCTTCCTGTTCCTGGGTTCGCTGCGCGCGGTGCTGATCCCCGTGGTGACGATCCCGCTGTCGCTCGTCGGCACCGCCGCGCTGATGCTCGCCTTCGGCTTTTCGCTGAACCTTCTGACGCTGCTCGCGATGGTGCTGGCGATCGGGCTGGTCGTCGACGATGCGATTGTCGTCGTGGAAAATATCCACCGGCATATCGAGGAAGGTCTGTCGCCCGTCCGCGCCGCGCTGATCGGTGCGCGCGAAATCGTCGGGCCGGTGATCGGCATGACGCTGACGCTCGCGGCGGTCTATGCGCCCATCGGCTTGATGGGCGGGCTGACCGGCGCGCTGTTCCGTGAATTTGCCTTCACCCTTGCGGGAGCGGTCGTGGTGTCGGGCGTCGTCGCGCTGACGCTGTCGCCGATGATGAGCAGCCTGCTCCTTCACAGCCAGATGAACGAAGGTCGGCTGTCGCGCGCGATCGAACATAATATGCAGCGCGCAACCGATCGCTACAGCCGCCTGCTCGGCGCGACGCTGGCCGCGCGGCCCGCGGTGCTGCTCGTCGGCGCGGTGGTGATGGGGGCGATCGTGATCCTCTTCACCGGCGCCCAGCGCGAACTCGCGCCGCAGGAAGACCAAGGCTATGTCTTTGTCCAGACGAAGGCGCCGCAATATGCCAATGTCGACTATACCGCCCGCTATGCGCATGAAGTCGAGCAACTCTTCCGCGGCCTCCCTGAATATGTCAGCAGCTGGTTCGACAATGGCACCGACGGGCTGAATAACGGCTTCGGCGGCGTCATCCTGACCGAATGGGACGATCGCGAACGCAGCGCCGACGACGTCCAGACCGAGCTTAACGCCAAGGGGGCGGGCATCACCGGCGTCTACGCCGCCGCCTTCCAGGCGCCCGCGCTTCCCGCTTCGAGTGGAGGGCTGCCGGTGCAGATGGTCATCCGTTCGTCGGACGATTTCGCGACGCTTTATGCCGCGCTCGACAAGGTGAAGGGCGCGGCGTGGCAAAGCGGGCTGTTCGCCTTCGTCGACAGCGACCTGGCCTTCGACAGCCCCGAAGCGCGGATCAGCATCGACCGCGCCAAGGCGGGCGAAATGGGAATCACGATGGAAGCGGTCGCCGACACGCTGGCGACGATGGTGGGCGAAAACTACGTCAACCGCTTCAACTGGTACGACCGGTCCTACGACGTCATCGCCCAGGTTCCCGCGGCGCAGCGGCTGACCCCAGACAATCTGGGCCAATATCACGTCAAGACCGCGTCGGGCGCGCTGGTGCCGCTGTCGACCGTGATGAAGATCGAAATGCGTCCCGAAGCCAATCGCCTGTCGCAGTTCAACCAGATGAACTCGGTAACGCTGTCGGCTATTCTGGCCCCCGGCGCCACCATGGGACAGGCCGTCGATTTCCTGAAAAGCCAGCCGCTCCCGGCGGGCACCAGCGTCGACTGGCTGTCGGACAGTCGCCAATATGTCACCGAAGGCGACCGGCTGACGATCTCGTTCGGTTTCGCGCTGATCGTCATCTTCCTCGTGCTCGCGGCGCAGTTCGAAAGCTTCCGCGATCCGCTGGTCATCCTCGTCACCGTGCCGCTTGCCATATGCGGCGCGCTGGTGCCGCTGTGGCTCGGCTACACGACGCTCAACATCTATACCCAGATCGGGCTGGTGACGCTGATCGGATTGATCTCGAAGCACGGCATCTTGATGGTGTCCTTTGCCAACCAGATCCAGAAACAGGAGGGGCTCGACCGGCTCGCCGCGATCCGCAAATCGGCGGCGGTCCGTATGCGGCCCGTGCTGATGACGACTGCGGCGATGGTCGCGGGGCTGGTCCCGCTGCTGTTCGCCGACGGCGCGGGCGCGTCGAGCCGTTTCGCGATCGGCATTGTCGTGGTGATGGGCATGCTCGTCGGCACCCTGTTCACCCTCTTCGTCCTTCCCACCATCTACAGCCTGATCGCCCGGGATCACCGCGCGCAATCGCACAGCGCGCGCGAAACCGAACTGGCGCAGGCGGAGGTCGCCTATGCGTAAGCTGCTTTCCCTACTCGTCCTTTCGACCGCCGGTTGCGCAGCCGGCCCGCATTATGCGCCGCCCCAGCCGGTGGCGCAGGCGGCGGCGGGCTTCATCACCGCCGCGGCCGGGGTCGACACCGCCGCCGAACTGCCCGCACATTGGTGGCGGCTCTATGACGACCCGCTCCTCGACCGGCTGGTCGAGGACGCGCTCGCCGCAAACACCAACTTGCGCGTCGCCAACGCCAATCTGGCAAAGGCGCACGCGGTTCTGGGCGAAGCACGCGCCGGACGCCTGCCGCAGACCGATCTGACCGCGGGCACGGGCTATGGCAGCGCGGCTGGCGGCGCGGCCCAGCCCGCCGGCGACCGGCAATGGTCGCACAGCGGCGGGCTCGGCATCGCGTGGGAGGTCGATCTGTTCGGCCGCGTCGGCCGCGCGATCGGCGCCGCGCGCGCCGACGCCCAGGCGGTCGAGGCCGCCCGCGATGCCGTCCGCGTCACCGTTGCGGCAGAGACGGCGCGCGCCTATAGCGACGCCTGCGCCTTTGGCGCCGCGGCGGCGATCGCCCGCACCTCGCTCGAAACCGCGCAGGACAGCCTGCATATCGTCACCGCACAGCAACGCGCGGGATCGGTCGGCCGGCTGGAGGTCGAACGCGCCGCGGGCATCGTCGCAACGGCCCGTGCCGCGATTCCCGAGGTCGAAGGCCTGCGCCGCGTCGCCTTGCTGGAACTCGCGGCCCTGCTGGGCCGTCAACCCGGCGATGTGCCTGCCGAGGTAGCGAGCTGCACGCGGATTCCGGCGCCGGTGGCGGCGCTTCCCGTCGGCGATGGCAACGCTCTGCTCCGGCGCCGCCCCGACCTGCGCGAAGCCGAACGCCGCCTTGCCGCCGATGCCGCGCGTATCGGCGTCGCGATGGCCGACCTCTATCCCCGTATCGAGTTGGGCGCGAACGGCAATTTCCTGCGAAACGACGATGTGCGGGGCAGCGACAGCTTCAGCTTTTCATTGGGCCCGCTGCTGTCGTGGCACTTTCCCAACATGGCCGTCGCCCGATCGCGCGTCCGGCAAGCCGAAGCACAGGGGAGCGCATCGCTCGCCGCGTTCGACGGCAAGGTAATCGGAGCGCTCAAGGAGGTCGAGCAGGCGCTTGCGCGATACGATGCCGGGCGACGCCGTCACGCCGCGCTTTCCGAAGCGCGCGACCGGGCACAGGCCACCTACGACCTGGCGCAAGCGCGCTATCGTGCCGGATCGGTGTCGCTGCTCGATACGGTCGTCGCGCAGCGGTCGCTGATCGACGCCCGCGCCACGCTGGCGGCATCGGATCAACAGCTGGGTTCAGCCCGGGTCGATTTGTTCAAGGCGCTGGGCGGGGGCTGGGGTTGAGAGGCGCGAGACATTAACCTTATCTTGAGCCGCCGCGACTATTGGCAAACCGCTGATAGACCGAAAGATTGTCCATGACACTGCGCCTGCTTCTTCTGATCCTCGCGAGCGTCAGCCTCTCCGCTCTTGCGCAGCTGACGCTCAAGATCGGGACCGCGGCGGCGGCCGATGGCCGGTCGACGGGCATCGGCGGAGAGATTGGCGGCCTCGTACAATCGCCGATGATCATCCTGGGTCTCGGTCTTTATGGCGTCGGCGCGCTCCTTTGGCTTTTCGTGCTCGGCCGTGCGCCCTTGTCGCTGGCCTATCCCTTCGTCGGGATCGGCTTCATCCTGACGATGCTGGCCGGGGCCTTCTGGCTCAACGAAAGCCTGAGCGTCGCCCGCGTTGCGGGAACGCTGCTGATCGCTATCGGCTGCGTGCTGGTCGCACGCTCGGCGTAACCCCATGACCTGCCCGAGCCCCGCTTCACGCTCCGCGACACGGGATTTCTCCCCGCGCGCCTGTTCGGCCCTGCTCGCCGCGATCATTCTTCTCGCCGCGGGCCTGAGAGTGGCGGGCACCTGGGTTCTGCAACATCCGCTGGACAGCGATCCGCTCGCCTATTTCACGATGGCCCAAGGCCTTGCCGATCGCGGCGAACTCGCCGACATGTACGGCCAAAAGGCTTTCTACAGCGCCGGCTACCCCTTGCTGCTCGCTCCTTTTTTCAAGGCATGGGGCAGTTCGGCCGGCGCGGCGATAGCGGTCAATCTGCTGTTGTGTGCGATCAGCATCTGGCTGATCTACAGGCTTACCTTTGCGCTCTCCGGACATCGCGGCGCGGGCCTGCTTGCGGCCGCCGTCTATGCGCTGTGGCTTCCCGGCCTCTGGAACGCAACGATGCTGGCAAAGGAAAATCTCTCCACCCCCCTGCTTCTGGGTATTGCCCTAAGCGCGATCGCGATCGCGCGCGGCGAACGCCCGGCAGGCGCCGCGCTGGTCGCAGGGCTTTTGTGGGGTGCGGCGCTGGTCACGGGGGGCTCGGCGCTGCTGCTTTGCTTCGGCGTCGCTGCCGCGCTGTTGATGCTATGGCGGGCGGGCGGGCACTTTACGCCGGCCTTTTCCGCGGGTCTGTGTTTCGTCGCGGGCGCCGCGCTGACGCTGGCACCGTGGCTCTATGCGACCAGCCAGATGGTCGGCCGTCCAGTCCTCACCACCAACGCCGCGTTCAACCTGTATCTCGGCCACAACCCCGCTGCGACCGGCAAGTTCGTGAGCATCGCCGACACGCCGCTGGCAAAGGATTGGGAGGCGACGCGGCTGCGCGTCGGCGAGATTGCCAATGCCGACCGCCTGCAAGCCGAAGCGATCGACTGGATCAAAGCCAATCCCGGCAGGACCGCCGAGCTGGCCGCGCTCAAACTCGTCTATTTCTGGCAGCCCAATCTGCCCGACGCCGACGACTTCGCGGCCTCGAAGCTTGTCGCGTCGATCCGCGTTCTGGAAGTCGTACAATATGGGCTGATCCTGCTGATCGGGCTGCTCGCCTTTCGTTCGCGGCGGATCGCGCGCGACGGGAAATGGATTTTCGCCACGATGATCGCGGGCTTCTGGATCGTCCACGCCGCCGCCTATATCATCGCCCGATACCGCGATCCGGCGATCCCGCTGCTGATCATCATGGCTGCCATCCCGGTCGCCGCCTGGATCGAGCGCCTTTCGGCGCGAAAGGCACCTTCGTAATGCCGCATGATCAACCCGCCGGCGCGGACAAACCGGTGCCGTTGTTCGTCGACGTCGACGGGACGCTAACGCGCGCGGACATTTCGCTCGAAAGTTTTGTTCGGATCGCGCGATCCGGCCTGGCGGCGATGATCGCGATGCTGACATGGCTGCTCGCGGGCCGCGCCATTGCCAAGACCATGGCGGCGCGGCGCGACTGTGTCGATGCCGCGCGGCTGCCCTACCGGCCAGAGGTGCTTGATCTTATCGAGCAGGCCAGGACCGAAGGACGCCCCGTCATTCTCGCGAGCGCAAGCCATTGGCGGCACATCCGCCGCATCGCCGATCATCTGGCGCTTTCGGATCCGGTCCTTGCGACGCGTGGCCGCGCCAATCTCAAAGGGCCTGCCAAGCTCGCTGCCATCCGCGCGCATATCGGCCAGGGCGCGCCGTTCGATTATGTCGGCGACAGCCGCGCCGACACATGCCTGTGGCGCGAAGCGCGGCGCGCATGGTCCGTCGGGCATGTCCCGCCACGCTCGGCTGTCCAGCGCCTCGGCGGACCGCAGCCCGGCGCGGCCCGATCCATTATCCGGGCGATGCGGCCCCACCAATGGGCCAAGAATGTGCTGGTGATCGTCCCGGCATTCACGTCGGGCGAGTTTATGAAGGCGGGCGTGTTGTTGACGGCGATGACGGCCGCGCTGCTCATGTCGCTGATCGCCTCGTCGATCTATTTGCTGAACGACCTGCTCGATATCGACTCCGACCGCGCGCACCGTAGCAAATGGAACCGGCCGCTTGCGCATGGCGACCTCCCGATACCCGCTGCCCTGGGCCTGTCGCTGCTCCTTTCGGTTCTGGGTCTCGCGGGGGGATGGATGCTGGGCGGCCCACAGCTGACCCTCTGGCTCCTCGCCTATATGGCGATCACCACCGCTTATTCCTTCCGGCTGAAAGCGGTGATGGTCGGTGACGCACTCATCCTCGCCTCGCTCTATACGATCCGCATCTGGGTCGGTGCGATCGCGATCGGCGTGCCGCTCAGCTTCTGGCTCCTGCTCTTCTCGGTTTTCCTGTTCCTGAGCCTTGCCTATCTGAAACGCTATGTGGAGATGCGCGACGCGATCGAGCCGCAACGCCTGCTCAGCGGGCGCGGCTATGTTGGCGGCGACCTTGACGTGGTGATGATGTCGGGCATCTCCGCCGGCATGGTCGCGGTGCTGGTCCTCGCCCTGTTCGCGCACGACCCGGCAACGGCCGACCATTATGCGCTGCCCGAAATGCTGTGGCTGCTCTGCCTGCCGCTGATCTATTGGCTCAACCGCATCTGGATGATGGCGCGACGCGGCGAGGTGGAAGGCGACCCGGTGGCCTTTGCGATCAGGGACAGGCGAAGCCTCCTCCTCGGCGCCGTGATGGCGTGCATTTTCGTCGCCGCTCTCTACGGACCCGCGATCTTCCAGATGATCGCCGATTGAGGACAGAGAATCACACGGAAATTCAAGGACATCCGGGCATCCATTGGCCAGACGATGCGGCGAGCCGCCGAACCAGCGGGCGCTCCAACGGCTCCGCGTCGAGTTCCGGCACATAAAATGGATGAAATCCGATCTTTGGTAGCGGAGGAGGGATTCACACGAAAAACATAAGATACTGATTTATAACAACGTTCTTGATCGTCGTGCCGATAATTCCGCTCAATCCACCCCCAATTTTACCCCTTCGCGACAGGCCGTGCCGAAATATCGACAGGCCGACATGCGCGATCCCTGCTACGCCCGAGAACGCGGCTGTTTACAGTGTGATCGCAGAAAGGACCGCAGACTATCGACAAACACCACGGTTGCACGGCCGACCTTGGCTGCCTCGATGTCGCCGGAAGCGATGAGCTGGTAGATCTTGGATTTGCTGAGCCCCGTCATCCGTACTGCGTCGGGAATGCGAACGCTTATCGGCCCAATCGGGGGCGCGTCGTCGCCATTCGTTGCAGGCTGCCGGGCCGACATCGGACTATTTCTTACGTGCCCGGCTGAACGAGCGGTCGCTCGCCAGGAAGCCGCTAAGCATGAATGGAATGAGGTCCGGTACGGACTCGCGTCGGCCGTAGGCCGCCTCATAGGCCTCGGCGTAGTCGTTCAGCGCTTCGATGAGATCCGGCATGACGTTGATCGTGATCTTAGCCGGCGTCCGATCGGGCAGCCTTGGCAGCTTCAAATCAGCCATGACGGCCTCCCCAGGGTCCGGGCAATATGATGTCTTTGTGCACGACCACCCGTAGCGGCCAGCCGGGACGCACGCGCAAGGTCGGCTGGATATTGAGATTGCGCGTGACGAGCTGATCGCCGGCGCGCGCGCCGCTCTGCTGCGCTGACTCGCGGATCGCCCGGACAAGGTCGCTTTCGGTGCTGCCGAAGCTCAATTCAGTGCCGACGCCCAGCAGTGTCGACAGGGCGACGCCCTTCAGAAGTTGCCAAGTATGCCGGTCGATCCGGTCGGACAGACCCGCATAGCCCTGCGTATCGGTCGCCGGCACATTGTCGATACGAATCGACGAGCCGTCGGGCAGGATAATCCGCTGCCAGACGACCAGCGCACGGCTCTGCCCAAACGCTACAACGCTGTCGTAGCTGCCGATCAGCCGCGATCCTTGCGGAATGAGCAGACCGCGCCCGGTCACACTGTCATAGACGTTCTCCGTGATCTGCGCGGTGACGAGCCCGGGAAGATCCGAGTTGAGCCCGGTTATGAGGCTCGCGGCAATGATGCTGCCGGCCTGCAAGGTCCAAGGCGATACGGACTGCGCCAGCGCGTGCGGATTGATGTCGTCGTCGCGATTGGCGTGGCCGACCAATTCGTTCTTGCGCCCCTGGGCGTTAGGATCTCGGTCAGGGTCGAGGAGCGGCTTGGCAGTCTCGGCCGATGCTGGCGGAACACTTGCATCGGTAGTCACCGGTGCAGGGGCGGCGGCGCGACCGCCGCCCGCCAATTGCAGCATGACGCCAGACTCGCGTGCGGCCTTCTGCTCAGCGGCGATGCGCTGGCGCTCGGCTTCGGCTTCCTGCGCGGCCCGGCTCACCGCATCGGCAGCGGGGTCAGGGGGAACCATCCCGCCAAGCTGCCGCTGGCGCTCGAGGATCGGCCGCCCGAGATCACCGGGAAGCGGTAGCCCGAGCTTCGGCACGTCGCCATAGCTCGTCGGCGCGCCCGCGAGCGCATCAGGCGGCGCCTTCGCGCCAACCAGCTTTTCATCGCTTCGTGCGATCAGGCTCAGGGTCGCGGGCTTGAGCGCCAGCCAGGCGACGCCGATGATCGCGGTCGAGCCGGCGGCAGCGATGGCGACGATCGCACCGCGGCGAAAACGGGTGACGCGGCCCGGCGCCGCGCGCAGAACGAGCGTTTCGGGGTCGGCTTTGGGCGCCGCGATCGGCGCGGAAGAAGCGGTTGGATCGGTCACGCGCCCCTCCCGGCCTTGCGCTGCCGGCTCTTCGGCTGGGCGGCGGTGATACGGACAATCTGCTGTTTCTTGCCGCCAAGGCGCAGCTCGGCGACACCGAACAGGCGGTCGACCACATAATAGCGGCCGGCGACGCGATAGTTGACGAGCTGGGCCTCGCCATCCTCGCCAATCACGAACAGCGGGGGCGCCTCACCCACGGCGATCGCAGGCGAGAACTCGATGTAGGTCTGCCGCCCATCGTCGAACGCGCGCAGCGGCCGCCAGGCCGGCTTGTCGCCCGAGATCGCATAGTTGAAGTTGAGGCTTTCGACCGAGAGGCCCGACGCGATCGGCGTCGCCGCCACGGCTGCATCGCGCTGACGCCGGAGCGCGATCAGCTCGTCATGTGGATAGGTCCAGGAGATCGCCGCCATCGCGGTCGCGGGCGTGCTTTCGAGCTGGAGATGGTAGGTCCGGCGATCGGTAGCAATGACAAGGTTTGTGCGTAGGCCCGCCGAAAACGGCTTGACGAGGATGTGCACGCGCTTGCTTTCGCCGATGCCGCTGGTGGTATCGCCGACAGTCCAGCGCACGGTGTCGCCGGCGGCGACGGACACAATCGTTTCGCCCGGCTGCAAGGCAATGTCGGTGATGCGCTCGGGCGCGGCATAGAGCCGGTAGAGCACGCCTTCCGCCCAGGGATAGACCTGGACGGCATATATATATCCCGCGCTCGACGGCTCGCGCAGTGCCGCCCGGTTGGCGGCAGTGACGCGCGCGGTGGGTGACGCGGGTTCGCGGCTCTGCGCAGCGACGCCCATGGCAAGCGCCATCGCGCTCGCCGCCAGGATGAGGGCACGGATCATTGGTCGGTCCTTTCGGGGGATGGTGCGGCTGCGGGTTGAGCAAGGGTCGGATCGAGCGGCGAGCCCAGCGGAATGTCGGTGGGCGGCGCGACCGGGAGTGATTGTGCGGGATCGGGCACGGCCGATGGTTGCGGCGAAGGCGGCCGGTCCTGAGGCGTTTCCAGTTCGCGGCTCCAGTCGATCGCGTCAACATAGAGACCGAGCGGGTTTTTTCGGAGCACATCGGCCAAGCGCGGCGGCTTGATCTTCACCGTGAGCATCGCCGTCCAGCGTGACGTGCTGGCGAGGCTTCCCCGCTCATATTGCTGCTCGGTCCATTTGACCTGGAAGCTCGTATCCGACGCGCGGACGACGCTCGTCACCTGCACCGAAACCGTCTTGCGCCCGACATCGGCGAACGGATTGGAGGTGCGGGCATATTCGCCGAGGAACAGTGACGCACGTTCGGTCGCGAAATCATAGGCTGATAGCCAGTTTTCACGCATCAATACCGGATCGAGCGAGCGCGCTCGAACGCCGGTGATGAACCGGCCGAGGAACCATGCGATCTGCGGATCGGTCGGCCGATAGTCCTTGGCGGCAGGCGCGACGGCCTGTGCTTGCCCGAGTGCATCGACCTCGACCACATAGGGCACGACGCGGCTTTGCATCGATTGCCAGACCAGCGCGCCCGACAGACCAGTGGTCAGGAACAGGCCGCCGAAGGCCATCAGCCGCCAGTTCTTCGCCTGTGCGCGAGCCGAGCCGATACGCTCATCCCAAAGCTGGCCCGCTCGTTGGTAGGGTGTCTCGGGTTCGGGCGTTCGCCCATAGCGCTGCAATGCGCGTCGAAATTTCATCGCTCAGTCCCTTTCCTTGATGTCTGGAGTGGCGCCAGCGCCGCCGCGGTCGCCGCCCTGGATTGCGTGGATCGCCATCTGGCGGCGGTGGCGAGCATTCTGGCTGGCATGAAGCTTCTGCGCCCAGGCGGGTGTTCCTTCAGCTGCGCCTATCGGCGCGGCTGCGGGGGCGGCGCCGCCGGCACGGGTGCTTCCTGCTTCCCATGCGGCGCGCTGCCCACGATCGGCGGCAGCGCTAACGCCGAGACCGCCGCTCATCCGGTTGGCAGCCGCGCCGCGCATGGCGGTCGCAACGCCGCCGAGGCCCGCGCCGACGCTGGTCGAGCCCGAGGTTTCCTGCCCGAGCTTGTAGGCAGTGGATGCGGCAGACCCCATCGATGTACCGGCGCGGATCGCGCCGAGACCGGCCCCCGCGAGACCGCGTGCCGCGCCGACGGCGCCAGCGCCTGCCATCGCAAGACCTCCGCCGGCAAGCACGGTAGTGGCGATCACCGATCCGGCGCCGAGCTGCGGCGCGCCGGCGACGAGGCCGGATGCGATTCCCGGGCCGAAGATGGAGAGGCCAAAGATCGCGAGGCTCGCGAGCATCAGCGACACGGCCTGTTCGATCGACACCTCGTCGCCGGTGATCGCACTGGTGAAGTCGGCGAAATAGTTAGAGCCGATGCCGACGATGACCGCGAGCACCATGACCTTGATGCCCGAACTGACGACGTTCCCGAGCACCCGTTCGGCGAGGAACGACGTGCGGTTCCACAGCGCAAAGGGCACGAGCACGAAGCCGGCGAGCGAAGTAAGCTTGAATTCGAGGATTGTGATGAAAAGCTGGATCGCGAGGATGAAAAAGGCGGCGATGACGACGACCCAGGCGATCACCAGCACGGCGATCTCGATGAAATTGTCGAAGAAGGCGATCGGGCCAACCAACTCCTTCGCCTGCTCGAGGAGCGGCCATGCTGCCTCGAAGCCGGTCCCGGCCAGCTTGCCGGGTCGCAATAAATCGTCAGCCGTAATCGCGCTGCCCCCTGCGGTGAGGCCGAGGCCGGCGAAGCTGCGAAAGATGATATCGGACAGTGTCGAGAAGCTGTTGAGGATCAGGGCGAAGACGCCGACATAGAGGATCTTTTTGAGGAACTTGGCGATGACGTCGTCTTCGCCGCCGAGCGCCCAGAACAGCCCGGCGAGCGTGATGTCGATGCCGATCAGGATCGTGGTCAGGAAACCGACGTCACCGCCCAACAGGCCGAACCCGCTGTCGATGTAGGAGGCGAAGGCCTCCATGAACTGATCGATGACATTCAGGTCATCCATATGGGCGGGTTCCTGCTTGAAGTTGAAAGGTGTCGCGGGGACCGGCGGCCATGAGAGGGGCAAGCCCTACGGCCCCCGCGACGAGACAGGTTCGGACCCGGGGGGAGCTGGGGGCGCGGTCCTCGCCTGCCTCAGCTCATTGGCGTGGCGTGTAAGCCTTGCCGTCGCCGAGGAAGCGGCGCGTCGACTCGCGTGCCTCGCGCGCGATCTGGCCCCGCTGCGCCTGCTCGACCGATTCCGCCCGGAACTGCGCCGCCATCATTTGCTGAAGCTGGAGCTGCTGCTTGGCGGTGAGCGCGAGAAGCTGGTTCGTGGCCTGCTGCGCCTGAAGCGAGCCTTCCGCGCCCTGGCTGCGCGCGACGATGTCGGCGAGCGCCTGCGTGTCGCTCCGTACGTTGTCGACGATGCGGTTCTGGACCCCCATCGTCTGGCGAAACGCGGACATCGCGGTATCGAGTTGATCGCGTGCGCGAGCCACACGCTGATCGCGGCGGAACACCTGATCGAACTCCTGCGGGTAGAGCTGGCGGAAGCGCTCGTCGAGCTGATCGATGCGGAAGTCGACGCCCTGCGCCTGGCCCATGAGCTGGTCGATCTGCTGGAGGCGCTGGCGAAGCTCCTGAAGTTGCGGGAAATCGATCCGGGACAGGTTCTTGCCCTGGTTGATCAGCATCTGCGCTTCGTTCTGGAGACTCTGGATCTGGTTGTTGATCTGGGCAAGCGTGCGCGCGGCGGTGAGCAGGTTTTGCGAATAGTTCGATGGATCGAACACACTGAGCTGGGCCGCGACGGGCGTCGAGGTCAACGCGATGCCGATACCGAGCGAGCCGACGGCGCCGAGCGCGAGAGCGGAGAGGCACGCATATTTGCGGATAGGGATACGGGGCACGGGAAATTACTCCTTGTCTTCTGGGGGGCGGGCGGCAGGGTGACGCCCAAGCAGGTCGGCCGCCCAATCGAGGCCGGCTTGGGAGAGAAAGGTCGCGGCGAAGTCGGCCTGGCCCTTTTCGGCCAGCACCGCGTCTATGCGCTTCTGGCTGTCGGGATCGGACGCGCCGCACAACGCCAGCGCGATCGGGCCTAGCCCAAGCTCGAACAGCCGGTTGCCGCGCGCTGATTGCAGATAATATTGCCGCTTGGGCGTCGCGCGGCTGACCAGTTCGATCTGGCGCGCGTTGAGACCGAAGCGGACGTAGACCGTCTGGCCCTGCGGCTCGATCGCCCGATCATTGGGCAGCAAGATGCGCTGCGGACAGCTTTCGATGATGGCCGGCGCGATCGTGCTGTCGGCGATATCGGCTAGGCTCTGTGTCGCGAACACGACGCTGACGTTCTTCTTGCGCAGCACCTTCAGCCACTCACGGATGCGCGCGGCGAACAGCGGGTGGTCGAGGAACACCCAGGCTTCATCCAGTACGAGAAGCGTCGGCCGCCCGGTGAAGCGCTCCTCGAGACGATGGAACAGGTAGGTCAGCACGGGCGCAACGACGCCCGCCTGCCCCATCAGCGCTTCAGTCTCGAAGCACTGCACGTCGGCGATCGCTAGATCGTCTTCGGCGGCGTCGAGCAGGCGGCCGAACGATCCTTCGAGCGTATAGGGCGCGAGCGCCGATCGCAGCGGTGCCGATTGCAGCAGCAGCGACAGGCCGGTGAGCGTGCGTTCCTCGATCGGGGCGGTCGCGAGATTGGTGAGCGCCGACCAGACGGCCTCCTTGATCTCGGGTGTGACCAGTACTTTCTCATGGGCGAGCAGCGCGCCGATCCATTCGGTCGCCCAGGCGCGTGCGTTGGAGCGATCGATGTGGCGCAGCGGCTGGAAGGCGATCGTTCGCCCGCCCACGTCATCGGCATGACCGCTCTCACCGCCAAGCCCGAGCGCGTGATGCGCGCCGCCCATCGCCAGCACGGCCGCGCGCGCCGAAAATCCCTTGTCGAAGACATAGACCTGGGAGTCTGGATATCGCCGGAACTGAAGCGCGAGCATTGCGAGCAGCACCGACTTTCCGGCCCCGGTGGGTCCGACGATCAGCATATGACCGACGTCGCCGACATGCGTGCTGAGACGGAACGGCGTCGAGCCGCTGGTTTCCGCATAAAGCAGCGGCGGACCGTCGAGGTGCGGATTACGCGCCGGTCCTGCCCATACCGAGGACAGCGGCATGAGATGCGCGAGATTCAGGGTGTGGACGATCGGTTGCCGGACGTTCGCATAGACATGGCCCGGCAGGCTCGACAGCCACGCCTCGACCACATTCATGCCCTCGCGGATGCAGGTGAAGCCGAGCCCGTTGACGATGCGCTCGACCGCGCGGACCTTTTCCTCGACGCGGGCGCGGTCGATATCGGCAACGGTGATCGTCGTCGTCAGATAGCCGAACGCGACATGATCGCCGCCGAGCGCCTGCAAGGCGAGGTCGGCATCGACCACCTTGTTGTCGGCATCGCTGTCGAGAAGCTGGACCGGCTGGTTGTAGATGACTTCGCGCAGCAGCGCGGTGATCGACTTGCGCTTGTTGAACCACTGCCGCCGCAGGCGAGTGAGCGCTTTGGTTGCGTCGGTCTTGTCGAGCGCAATGAAGCGCGTCACCCAGCGATAGCCAAAATCCTCATGGTTGAGTCCGTCGAGGATGCCGGGACGGCTCGCGTTCGGAAATCCGAGGATGGTGAGCGTCCGCAGATGCTCGTCGCCGAGCATCGGTTCGAGCCCGCCGGTCAGCGGCGTGTCGGCGAGCAGCCCGTCCAGATAGATGGGCGTTTCGGGCACGGCGACGACATGGCGGCGCGCGGAGATCGCACCGTGGAGAAAGGTCAGCATTTCGCTGTCGCCGAGCGCGCGCACCTCGGGCATGAAGCCTCTGAACAGGTCAAGCGCACGATCCGTCTCGGCGATGAAGCCGGCAAGCGCTTGTCGCCAGTCGCGGCCCTTCGCGTCGTCGCTGCGCTCGATCAGCGCTCGGCCCGCCGTGTCCGCCTGATCGGGCGGAGGCAGGAGGGTGAGCGTCAGATAATAGCGGCTCTCGAAATGCGCGCCCGCGCTTTCGAACGCCGCGCGCCGTTCCTCATCGACCAGCCACGACGCCGCATCGGGAAAGCTGCTGTCGGGATAACCCAGCGCTTCGCGCCGCTCGGCCTCGAAATGGAGTGCCCAGCCCGAGCCGAAGCGCTTCAGGACATTGTTCGCCCGCGCGCAGGCGGCGACAAGCTCGGCTTCGGTGGCGGATTCTAGATCGGGGCCGCGGAACCTGAGGACGCGCAAAAAGCTGCCGTCCTTGTTGAGCACCACGCCGGGCGCGACAAGCGCCGCCCATGGAAGATGATCGGCGAGCCGGTCGGCCTTCTGACGGTATTCGCGCAGATTCAGCATGACAGATGCCCCTTCTGGCGAAGGTGGCGGACAAGGACCGGGGCGAAGTCGGGATCGCGCTTGGCGGCGAACACCGCGAGAGTGTGCCCGAACGCCCACATGGCCAGCCCGGCGATCCACTGCTGGAGACCGAGTCCGAGCGCGGCCGCGATCGTACCATTGACGATCGCGATCGCTCGCGGCGCCCCGCCAAGCAGGATCGGCTCGGCAAGCGCGCGGTGCATCGGCGCCTCGAACCCCTCGATATGGCTGGCGCCATAGGAATTTGGCGCGTTCACGAGATGAGCGCCCCGCCGCCGAAGCTGAAGAAGCTGAGGAAGAAGCTCGACGCCGCAAACGCGATCGACAGGCCGAAGATGATCTGGATGAGGCGCCGGAACCCGCCTGCCGTCTCGCCGAACGCGAGCGTCAAACCGGTGACGATGATGATGATCACCGCGACGATCTTGGCGACAGGACCCTGGACCGATTCGAGGACCTGCTGAAGCGGTTCCTCCCACGGCATGCCCGAGCCGGCGGCCTGCGCGGTGGCGGCGAGCGCAAGCCCGAGGCCGATGGCGGCGCCGGTGAGGAAGATGCTCCGACGATCGGGAATACGGGCAGGAATACGGGACAAGCGCATGGTCATTCTCCTTGGGGTTCGAGGGCGTGGTCGGGAGTAAGGTCGAGGACGGCGTAGCCGCCGTCGGGATCGAGGCCGGCGACGCGCGCGATCGTGTCGACGCGGCGCGCGAGGCCGCGCCCGGCGATGAACACGATCATGTCGATGGCGTCGGCGATCAGCCGGCGCGGAACGGTGACGACGCTTTCCTGCACGAGCTGCTCGAGCCGGTAGAGCGCCGACACTGCCGAATTGGCGTGGACGGTTGCGATGCCGCCCGGATGCCCGGTGTTCCAGGCTTTGAGCATGTCGAGCGCTTCGCGCCCGCGCACCTCGCCAACGACGATGCGATCGGGGCGGAGCCGCAATGTCGAGCGGACAAGATCAGCCATCGTGACGCCGCCGGCTCCGGCAGTGCCAATCGTACGCGTGCGCAGCCCCACCACGTCGGGCGCGGCGCATTGCAACTCACGCGTGTCTTCAATGATGATGACGCGTTCGTCGAGGTGCGCCATCTCGGCGAGCAGCGCGTTGGCAAGCGTCGTCTTGCCCGAACTGGTGCCACCCGCGACCAGGATGTTCTTGCGCTCGACCACGGCCATCGACAGCAGTCGCGCCGTGTCGGCGGGCATGATGCCGTCCCGCACATAGTCGAGCAAAGTGTAGATGCGCGCCGCGGGCTTGCGGATCGAGAAGCACGGCGCGAGGCTGACCGGCGGCAGGATACCCTCGAACCGCTCGCCCGCGCCTTCGCCGTGCGGTGGCAGCTCGGCTGACACGATCGGCGCATTGCCATGAACCTCTGTCCGTGCGTGGCTGGCAACCAGGCGGATGATCCGCTCGACCTGCGCGGGCTCATATTTGGTGCCGGTATCGATCCGGCCTTCGCCGAGTCGATCAAGGCGCAACACGCCGTCCGGGTTCACCATGATCTCGATGACCACCGGATCGGCCAGCGCTGCGGCGATGGTCGGCCCCATCGCGGTGCGCAGCATCGCGCGCCGACGCCCTGCGGAATTATCGGAGCCGAAAAGCGTGTCGCTCATCGCCCACCTCCATTGTCTTTCGCGGAGGCAGCAAGCGTGCGCTGGCCGCTGGCGAGCGCTTCGCCGACGCGGGCAATGAACGCCTCGAAGCGGTCTCGGCCGATCGCACGCGCCGCTTCGTCGGCTTCGGCCAAAGGGGCCTGCACCATCAGTTCATAGCGGATGAACAGCGCCAGGCTCTCGAGCAGCACATGCCCGTCACGCTCGACACGCCCCAGCGCGAGCGACATGCGATCGAGCCGCTGGCTGAACTTGTTCTCCAGCTCGCTCGCCGCCTGCCGGTTGAGCCAGGCGGTGAGCGCGTCGGTGAGGATCGCCGATTTGGACGCGCCGGGCTGGCTCGCCAGCGCCTCGAAGCGGTGGCTCAGATCTTCGGGCAGGAAGAGCTGGTAGCGGACGCGGTTGGGTTTGATCGCGGCCATTGTCAGAAGTCCGGCAGCATGTCGGCGCTGCGACCCTGATTGATCGCGTGAGCGCGGATCAGCGTGCCGGTGGCGCCGGCGCGGTCCATCGCGTGCTTGTCGGCGATCGTGTCGGTGTCGTCGCTGTCCAGGCCGAGCAGGTCGAGCTGCTTTGGCGGCTCGGGTTTTTTGGCGGGTTCTTCGCCGAGGCCGGGGTGGCGCTGCTGTTGCAAGCCGCCGTCCTCATCCGCCTTCGCATCGTCATCGGGCTTGCCGAGCCGGGTATCGGGCGCGCGGACCAGTCCGCTCCAGTCGTTGGGGCGTGCCTGCGGCCGGTCGGGATAGTCTCCGGGCGCGGGCTGCGGCGGCGGTGCGATCCGCTCGCGGAAATTGCGGTCCTCGTAATAGCGCAGCTTCCTCGCGCGGATCGGGGCCATGCCGGAGACAAGGACAAGCTCATCCTTGGGCGGGAGCTGCATCACCTCGCCGGTGGTCAGGAGTGGCCGGGCGGTCTCCTGCCGGCTGACCATGACGTGCGCCAGCCAGGGCGCGAGCCGGTGGCCGGCATAGTTGCGCATCGCGCGCTGTTCGGTGGCGATGCCGAGCGCGTCCGAAATCCGCCGCGCCGTGCGCTCGTCGTTGGTCGCAAACGCGACGCGGACATGGCAGTTGTCGAGGATCGAGTTGTGCTCGCCATAAGCCTTCTCGATCTGGTTCAAGGACTGCGCGATCAGGAAGGCGCGCACTCCATAGCCCGCGAGAAAGGCAAGACTGGTCTCGAAGAAGTCGAGCCGCCCCAATGCCGGGAACTCGTCGAGCATCATCAGGAGCTTGTGCTTGCCCGCCCTGGCGGGATCGGCATCGAGCTTTTCGGTGAGGCGGCGGCCGATCTGGTTGAGCACCAACCGCACCAGCGGCTTGGTGCGGCTGATGTCCGATGGCGGGATGACAAGGTAGAGCGAGACCGGATGGCCGGCCTCGACGAGATCGGCGATCCGCCAGTCGCAGCGCGATGTCACCGCGGCGACGGTCGGGTCGCGATAGAGCCCGAGAAACGACATTGCGGTGGAGAGGACGCCGCTGCGCTCGTTCTCGCTCTTGTTGAGCACCTCGCGCGCCGCCGAGGCGACGACGGGATGGATCTGCGGCGCATCCTTCGTGCCGAGGTGATTGGTGGTCATCATCCGCCGGAGCGTGGCGGTGAACGGCCGCTGCGGGTCCGACAGGAATGTGGCTACCCGTGCGAGCGTCTTTTCTTCCTCCGCATAAAGGACGTGGAGGATCGCGCCGACCAGGAGCGAATGGGAGGTTTTCTCCCAGTGGTTGCGCCGTTCGAGCGCGCCTTCGGGATCGACCAGGATGTCGGCGATGTTCTGGACGTCGCGGACCTCATGCTCGCCGCGCCGGACCTCCAGCAGCGGGTTGTATTTGGCGGAAGCGGGATCGGTCGGATTGAACAGCAGGACGTGGGAGAAGCGCGCGCGCCAGCCGGCGGTGAGCTGCCAGTTCTCGCCCTTGATGTCGTGAACCACGGCGCTGCCGGTCCAGCCAAGCAGTGTCGGTATGACCAGCCCGACGCCCTTGCCCGAACGGGTTGGCGCGAACGCCATGATATGTTCGGGGCCGTCATGCCGGAGATAGCGGCCGCGCGAGCGGCCCAGGAATACGCCGGCATCACCGTAAAGGCCGGCCCGCTCGATCTCGTTCGGCCTGGCCCAGCGCGCCGAACCATAGGTGGTGACGTGACGCGACTGCCGCGCGCGCCAGAGCGAGCCTGCGATCGCCGCGCCGCAGCCGATGAAACCGCTCGCGCCGGCGAGCGCGCCGGCCTTGTCGAAAACATGCGGCGCATAGGCATCGTAGTGATACCACCAGGGGAAGAGCGCCCAGGGACGATAGACCGGCGTGCTTCCAGCCATGAACCAGGCCGGACCAAGTTCGGGCTGGTAGGCGAGCATCGCCGCCGCCCATTGGGTCGCCGCCCAGAGGCCCGCGATCACGATTGCGAACACGACAAGGATCTGGCCGATGAGCAATTTGGTCGGGGTCACGTTGAAGCTCCCGCCCATACCGCCGGATGCGGTCGGGGCGCGGCTTCAAGACTCGGCTATGGGCCGCCCGAAATGAACGGAGCCGCTGGGGGCTGGTGGGTGACCGAAGGAGATCACTCGTCGGCGACTGACTCAATATTCCAGCTCTGTTCTTTTGATCGAGCTATGACCCGAGTTGATGATTCTGCCCTGTCGTTGTCCCTCGAGGTGGCACTGACCACCACACCGCACCGCCGATGACCCGCTACACCCTGCAAAAATCCGAGCTGCAAATTCGGGCTTGCGTGTCGGATTATCAGACATTATATCGCATTTAATGTAGTGAAATCGTGCGAGGCATGCATGGCGACAATCGCTCCTCCGCAGCCCGCGGCAACCGCGTTTCCCAAAGCCGACGCCATTAGGGCGTTGGTCGACGAACTGCTGCAAGTGGCCAGGGCTGAGGCACAGGTGCGCGGAATTGCCCTGCCTCCGGAAAACCCGAAGATCATCCAGGCGCCCGTGCCACTCGACTCCTTGTCCGTGGTCGACACGCTTTGCGCGGTGGAGCAGGTCCTCGACATCGAGCTTCGCGACAGCATCGTCCGCACCGGCGGCTACAATTCGATCGAGAAGGCGATTGACGACCTCCTCCCTAAGATCGAACGCGTCTGGGTTAAGAAGAAAGGGTCGAAGCCATGACCAATCTCGCACTCCGCCAGGAAGGCGACGAGCAGGAGCGGCGGCGCTTGGGCGACCGTCTGCGCGAAGCACGGAAATATCTCGGCCTCAAGCAGGAAGAAGTTGCTGCCTATCTCAAGATTCCCCGGACCGCGCTTACCGATATCGAGAATGGCCAGCGCCGCGTTGAAGCGATCGAACTGACGCGGCTTGCCCGTCTTTACCGCCAGTCGGTGGCCTATTTTACCGGCGAAGACGAGGCCTCCGCGAGCCTTCCCGCCGATGTCGCCCATCTGGCGCGACGCGTTGCGGCCTTGTCGACTGAGGACCGGGCCGAGCTGAGCCGGTTTGCCGAATATCTCCGCTCGCGGTCTGGCGGCGAACGGAGCTGATCGATGGCGTCGGATTATGCGAGCGCGGTTCGCGCTGGTACGATGGCAGCGGGCCGCCTGCATCGCGAACTCGATACGCGCGCACTGATCGAGACCCAAGGCGGCAGCGTCGATGTCTTCGGCGCGATCCATGCCGTGGGTCTACCCTTGCTGCTTCGTCCTCTGAAAGGCCTGCTCGGCGCCTATCTCAGCGCACCTGCTCCTGGCGTTCTCGTCACGACGGAACGACCGATGAGCATCCAGCGCTTCACGGCCGCGCACGAACTCGGGCATTTTTCGATGCGACACGAGCCGAGCCTCGACGATGAGAGCATCCTGCGCCGGATGCCGATGTCGCCCGAACCGGGAAACAACTTCGAGGAAACCGAAGCCGACGCCTTTGCGATCGCCTTCATGATGCCGAAATGGCTGGTGCTCGCGCACAGCGCGCGACAAGGATGGCAGATCGATCATTTCCGGCGCCCCAATGTCGTCTATCAGCTCTCGCTGCGGATCGGCGCCAGCTATGAGGCGACGTGCCGCACCCTGGTTCGCTACAATCTGATTTCGCCATCGGTGATGACCGACCTGCTCCGGACGCAGCCGCGCAGCCTGAAGGTCGATCTCCTCAAGGACTATCGGCCCGACAACTATCGCGGCGACGTCTGGCTGCTGACCGAGCGCGATGCCGGCTCGCGGATCGATGGCAGTCGCAATGATCTTTTCGTGCTGCAGCTCGAAGAACATAGCGGCGGTGGGTATCTCTGGGATCTCGACCAACTGATCGCCAGCGGCTTCGCCGTCGTTCGAGACGAGCGTGAGGCAATCGACGGCGATGGCATCGGTGGTCCCGTTGTCCGCCGTGTCACCGCGGCGCCCGATGCGCCGCGGCGCGGCCGCATGTCGCTCGACGAGCGGCGGCCGTGGCAGCCTGCGCCGGCCCTCACCAGCCTGACGCTCGATTTCGACCTCACCGGCCCGGAACAGACGGGCCTGTCGCGCGCCGAACGGCGGCACCTGCTCGAGGCCGCCTGACGCCCCATGATCGATATCGTCCGTGACCTTCGGCCGCTGTTCGGGCCTGCGCGCGATCAAGGCGCGCGGCCGACATGCCTCGCATTCGCCGCGAGCGACACCCACGCCGGGCTTCGCGACGGCTGGGCACCGCTGTCGTGTGAATTCGCCTTTTATGCCGCGCAGAAACGGGCGGGCAGACCGCCGACGAGCGGCGCACTGCTATCCACAATGCTGGACGCGCTACGGCTCGATGGCCAACCCGACGAGAAAGGCTGGCCGTATCTGGCAGCGGTTCCAGCCGATCATCGACTGTGGACGCCGCCGGCGACCGTTGGCCCGCTCTATGGCCGCAACGGACAGAGGGATGGAACCGACCTGTCATCCATCCTTGCCGCGCTGGATCGTGACACGCCGGTGCTCATGCTGACGATGCTGTCACGGTCTTTCTTCCAGCCGCGCGGTGATGGCGTCGTCGATCCGGCGAACGACGAACTCCCCGAGCCAGCGCAACGGCACGCGGTCGTCGCGGTCGGGCATGGAACCGTGGACGGCACCCCGGCCATTCTCATCCGCAACAGCTGGGGACCAGGTTGGGGCTTGGAAGGCCACGCCTGGCTTACTGAGCGCTTTCTAGCGCCGCGCCTTTTCGCCACGGCAAATTTGACGGAGGAAGTCGATGTATCTTCCCATACCGCCGCAGCCTGACTGCGTTGCTGGCTGGCGCGAGGCGGTCCGGCTCGTCGACCTCGCCACCGGACACCAGGCGCAGAATGTCGTCATCTCCGTGGCCGAGCCGACTGCGCGCGCAACACTCGCCGATCCCGTCGTGGCGGAAGTCGATGCCTTCCTTTCGGGCCATGGCAAGAAGCCCATCGAGACGGTCGCCAACACGATTTTTCCGGCAGCGCTGTACAGGCGCTACGGCGCGCCGCAATTCTTCGACCGGTTTCGCGACAACGTGCTGCCGAAGGTCCGGAGGTCGGGCGCTTGGTCGGGCTATTATTTCGAACGGATGATGGAATTGCCCCGCGCCGACGGCCAGCCAATCAATCAAATCTGGGGCATCGTCGAGCGCCTGCGCAACCCGAACGTCCGAGCGCTCAACAAATTCGAACTGCTGATCTTCGACCCCGCCCGCGACGTGAATGACTCGCCCTACGGCGGTCAGTGCCTGAGCTTTGCCAGTCTCAAGCTGATCGGCAAGGGCGACGATCGTCGCCTCGGCATGACCGCGCTCTACCGCAATCACTACTATATCGAAAAACTGCTCGGCAATCTGATCGGCCTCGGCCGTCTGCTCGAATTCATCGCCAAGGAAGGCGGGGTCGCGCTGGGTCCGCTCACGATCGTCTCGACCAACGCCACGGTCGACACCGCCAACTGGAACCGCGGCGATCTTAAGCAACTCTTTGAACGCTGCGATCAGGCGAGCGCACATCTCCGTGCTGCGGCGTGAGGCGCGCCCAACGGCAGTTCTAGCGGCTCATCGTTGTCATCCGCGACACCGTACAGGCTGAACATGCCCTCGATGAACTCGCGCTGCCCGCCGTAGCTCGGATGGCGGACCGCGGTGGTCGGAATGTCGAGACCGTCCAGCGCCAGGTGAGCGTCGCGCCCGATCGCGACGATCTGGCGGGGCCGGATCATTGACACGAGGGCTTGCAATATCGGCCAGGTCGCCTCGCGCTCGCTTCGCGTGTGGCATCGGTTCGACATCGGATCATCCGCTTCATGGGGATGGAACGGGAAAACGTTCCAGAGCATGACAGGCTGACCGATCCGCTCTAGCACACGCCAGACGATCGCCGCGGTGCGCTCCGCCACGGCGGGTCCCTGCGTCGCACGTTCAAATGCGATGCCGCCCATCAGCGTGCCGGCATGTCCGAGGTGAATTTCGTCGGTCAGCGGTACGCCCGTACGCCGCCCCCCGCGATAGCCGAGATCACGCGCGATCCAGATCGTTTCGACGCGATGATCAAGCGCCGCGGTGAGCAGCATTTCGAGATTGTCGCGGCGCCGGGCGGCGGCGTCGCTGCGGTCATGGACCGTGCAGCGATCGCGCCAGGGATTGAACACTGAGGGAAGTTCGGTCGCCGCCAGGGTGGACACAAAGGATTTCGGGGTCATGACGGCAATTCCTTGATACGCAGGCGGCGATTGGCGAAGTCGATCAGGACGCGGCCGCGCCGATGCTCCTGAAGGAAGCGGAAAGCCGTATAGCCCTGGAGGATCGCTTCCTCCCAAAGCCACAGCGGACAGCGTTCTGATTCGTAGCCGGCGACGAACTGGCGGACATGCTTCAGCATGTCCAGCGGAAGGCCACCGCGCTTCACGTTTTCAAAGTACCGGAGTTGCTGCGCTTGTCCGAAAATCCAGGAAGTTATGCCCTCTTCGATGAGAATCGCCCGAGCACCGTCTTCGGCGTCGTCGAGTTTCGGATCGCTCTTGCGCTTGAGACGGAGCAGCGCACGCAGCACTGGCGACCAGCCAAGCACCGCGACATAAGCGTAGTGAAAGACATCGTGGAAACGATAGTCGTCGGGTTCGAGCGCGTTGTCGGTGAGCCGGTCGCCGACATACACACCGCTTGAGCGTTGATACACGAATGTCTGCCCGCGAACGGTGCGTTCATAGACGTCGATCGCCATCCGCCGCGGCAATTGCTCTTCTGGGTCGAGCGCCGCATCGGTCGGCGCCGGATAGATGCGCTCGCGCGGCCAGCGATCGAAGATCTTGTGAAGATTCTTCACGGCGGCAGCCTCGATGGTAACACCGGATTCGTTTGCCGCCTGGATCAACCGGCGCATGACCGCGACCAGCCGGCCCGCGAGTGCTTCGCGGTCCTTCGCAAGACCGCCCGCCTGGAAATCGTTGATGAGCAGCCCAACGTCGCCTGCCAGCGCGAGCAGGCTATGCTCGAACTGCGGCATCGGTGCCTTGGCAAGCGGAATGTGCTGCGGCTGCAGCGCATGGAAACTGAGCGTTTCGTTGCCGCCCGTCTGCCATTGTCCGCCGTTTGTCGCCGCGGCGGCAGCGATGTCGCTGAGCGCCATGCGGCTGCGCCGTGCGATCGCCGCCAGATACCAAAGGACGTCACCAAGCTCTTCCGCGACGGCGTGAGCGTAACCCAGGTAGGAGGCATCGTCGCGCTGCTTTTTCTTGGCCTCACTGAGCAAGCTGCCGACTTCGCCGAAAAGGCCAAGCATCGAGAAGCCCAGTGCGCGGCCACCGCTGCGTTGATCAGTCCGCGCGGCCTGCTTCGCATAATCCGCAACAGTGAGAGCTTCGAAATCCTCGCTCATCGCCTGCCCTTCCGGCGATCCGATATCGCGTCTGCGGGGACGCTCACGCCATAGGCTTCAAGTGCCCGCAGTACGATCATCCGGATCGGCTCGCGGGAATCGAGCGACCGTTGACCGAGATCGCGTTTCGTAACGGCAGGAATCTGCACCTGAAGATGCTCGTCGCCGACATCGGTTTGCGCTGCGATATTTTTCATGAATCCATGAAAACATAATTTCATGAAAATAGAAAGCCCGAATCCTCCGGATCAGGAGACGCTCGGCCCGCTGCGCTGCCGCCCGAGTGTCCAGTTGATCCCGCCGTCGCGCATGATGCCCGAGACCGATTTACCGACATGGCGATCGAGAACAGAGCGCCACGGCACCAGCGTGAAATCGCGCGACCGTTCGATGAGCGCATGGCGACCACTCGTCATCTCGACTGCGCGCACGAGCCTGCCTTGAACAGCCTCCCCCTCTCTGGCCTCGGCGAACGGAACGCCTAACTTGTCGGAGAGCTGGCGGGCGACACGCAGCAATTCTCGCCGCTGGAGCGCGGCGAGCATCCCTCGCCGATAGACCGTCTGCCCATCCTGTTCGTCTGCAAGCTGTTCGGTGATCAGCCATTGCCGTCGCATCGCCTGCGCTGAACGAACCTCGTGCCCGAACCCAGCATCGCGCACTGGCACCGGCGCTTCGGCGACCAGCTCGCGATCGAGCCAGGTCGCGGCATCGGTTCCCGGTAATTTGTCGAGCGGGATCGCCGACAGGGTTTCAATGGCAACGGGGTGGTCGCGGAACTGCATGGCTTCGAACCTCTCGACCCTGGCGAGATGGTCCGGCGCGATGATCCAGCTTCCGTCGGGCTCGCGCTCGACGACGCCCGAGATTTTTCGCATCGCTTCAAGCCGCCGGACATGCGTTTCGGCGAAGCGTTCGCTGGCGGTCGGATCGTGCTTCAGATGGGCGTCGATCGAATAGCGCCCGCCGTTCGCCGCCGCGATCTCGTCGATCGTCCGATCGACGGCGCGAATGCCGCCCTCGCGTGGCGCGATCCGGACGATGGCATTTTCGGGGATCGTGTCGACCAGCTCGCCCTTGCCGATCTCGGCATAATGGGTGCGCCCGTCGATGCCGTCGACCAGCAGATAATGACGGTCTTCATGTTCGTCGGCGAGCCCGCGCATCACGACGCGGCCGATGATCGGCGTCGCCTCCTTCGCGACCGGGTCGTAGATGACGCGATCGACCGCAGCACGATCGAGCTTCCGCGCGGTCAGCTCGCGCTGCATGGTGCGGATGATGTCGCCGCGCTCGCCGATCTGGCGCAGTGTGTTCGCAAGGTCGGGCTCAAGCCGCCAGGTGCCGTTGCCGACATGCGAGGCGAGTCCCATGCGCCCGAGTTTCTGCAGGCGACCGACGCGAAGCGATTGCTGGAAGGGATCGCCATCGCTCGCGCTGACCAGCCGCGCGGTATCCATGTCGCGGATCAGCCGTCTGTCGATCGCGGTCAGCCGCTCGGCACCCGTATCGCTGCGAAGCCGCTCTTCGATTTCAAGGTCGGTGCGCGGCCCCAGGTCGAGGTTGACGATCTCGATCGCCCGCTGCCGGCTCCCGTGCGAGATATACTCGCGCGCGATCAGCAGATTCTCACCCCGATCGTTTACGCCGCGCACCACGATATGCGTGTGCGGATGGCCGGTATTGAAATGGTCGACCGCCACCCAATCGAGCTTTGTCCCAAGATCCTGCTCCATCTGCGTCATCAGCCGGCGCACGAACGGCTTCAAGTCGGGATACTGGTCGGCGTCCTCGGCCGACACGATGAACCGGAACTGGCGGCGGTCGCCGTCACACCGTTCGAGGAACGCCTTGCCATCGGCGACGTCGCTGTCGGGCGAGTAGAGCGCACCAGCCTCGCCCTCACGGGTCACGCCGTCGCGCTGAATATAGCGAAGGTGCGCCTTCGCACCGCCCATGCCTTTCCCGCCAAGGCCGACAGGCCGTATCTTGACGATCACGCGGCGCGACCGGAACGCGCCCAATCGGTCGCGCGATCTGAGCACCCGCGCAACACTCGCGCCGCGCCCGATCCGGCTGCCGTCGAAACGGCCGCGCCTGCCCGTTTTCATGCCGGCCCGCTTTGCCGCTTTCACGACGCGGCTCAGGTAGCGCTGCTCCTTGCCCCGGCCGCGCATCCGGCCCAGCTGCGGTTCGAACTCATCATCGCGCATAGCGGCGTCCTTCCATGCCGGAATGACGCTCCCCGCCGATAAGAATGGCGCGTCCTCGCCAGAGCGCAAGGAGTCTCGCGATTGGGATCGGAAAAGCCCAGAAAACCGCCACTCCTGGTAACCCTGTCTCGCACTCAAAGGGCGAGTCTCGCAAAAGCCTTCAAAAAACGATGTGCAGACAAACACTTACAAAATCGCGAGATTTTGCCTCTATCTTGCCATCGAGCCCGACTGCCACCTGCCGCCCCAGACGCCCGCTTTGCCTTCCCGCCTTCCCGATCAAAAAAGGGGAGCGGCGCCATGCGGCACCACTCCCGCGAACCTGCCCCTTCAACAGCGCATCGCCTTATTGCCAGCCTGCCTGTTCGGCCTGACGCAGCGCCCGATTGCACCGCTTCAGCCTCTTCTCAGCGGCCCTTAATTCGGCTTCGATCTGCCGCCGTTCTCCCGCGTCATCGCACCATGAAAGCTCCGCGCGAAGCTCCTCGATCTGTTGTTCAACCGACATCTCATCCTCCTGATACAAGCGAAAGATGAGCCATCGCCCGGCGGGGAGCGGGCGGGGTCAACCACCGCGCAGCGGCCGCGAAGCGGGCGACGGGGGAGCCGATTTTCTCGTCGCCGGAGTGGAGCGAAGCGGAACGCAGGTGGCGTGAAAATTGGGGGAACCGTCGATGGTTGAGGCGGTCCGTTCGCCGCCGGATACTCGGTGCTTGCTGAGCGGATTTCTTCCTCTCTGCAGGCCCGCAAGCGCGTTCCGGTGCAGGAAAAGGCCCACGCCAAGCCCTCAAGGCATGAGGAAAGCCCCGCGCCGGGTGACCGGCGCGGGGCCGATCCGGCTCAGTCGCCGGGGTTCCAGATAACGGCGAACGCGTCGTCGTCGTCCTGCCCGGCGGCGCGGCCGAGATTGGCGTAGAGGGTGCGGCCGCCAAGTTCGGGGGCCGACATGGCGAGGCGGACATATTCGCGCTGGCTCACCTCGCCGGTGCGGATCCAGCCGCCGCCCAGTTCGACGCCGTTCGACAGCACGCGGTAGTCGGGCTGGTCCCCGGTCTTACTGCGGTTGGGGATGATGGCGATCTCGGCATTGACCGAAAGCGTCTTCAAGGCGCCCCGGAACGAACCGTCGTTCTGGCGCTGGACATGACCGATTGAGGGCATTTCTCGTCTCCTTGCACATTCGCCCGACCCGATGCCGGGCGATGGGCGGACCGAAGGGACGGCCCTTGAGCGCGCTGCGAACCGCAGGCCGAAGCGAAGCGGAGGACCGGAAGCGCGGGGCTGATTTGGAGCGAAGCGGCCGCGAGGAGCGCCGCCAAAGCGGCGCGGGGAAATCAGTTCCGCGCGATGGTTTCGCGAGGCGCGCGGCCGTCCCAGGTCATGCGCCCAAGGAGCCGGCGACGGGTTGGTGAGACACGAAAGGACGAGATGCGCGCGCGGACAGGAAGCCCAGTCCGGCGTCTTTCCGGGAAGCCATGATTGCTTTCGCGGCCACGAGGCCGCGGCTATAGCCTCACGGCGATGAACGAAGGAACGACGATTGCGGGGCAGATCGAACGGCTGATCGTGCGGCTGGACGGCGCGGCGGTGTGCGATGCCTGCGTGACTGACCGGCTCAACCTGTCGGTTACCGCACAGGCCAATGTCGTCACCTGCGCGCTCGGCGGCACGCGCGGATTCGAGCGGCAGAAGGACGAATGCACGTTATGCGGAAGCGCCCGGACGGTGATCCGCCGCACCGCCCGGTAGGTCAGGCGGCAGGGGTTTTCGGCACGCGAGCGCGCAGTGCGGCGCGATTTGGGCTAGTTGCCGTCGCCCGCGAGCGCGCGCGACAGCGCCTCGTTGGTCGCGTCGATCTCGATGCGGTCTGCGAAAATCGCGCACCAGCCGCCACCGAACTCCCCGATGCGGGGCTTGGAACAGGTCATGGCCCATTCAAAGCCGATCGGCCCCTTGGCGAGCGTTTCGGGGCAACATCGCTGGATCACCACCGCGATGGCAGCGGCATCGAAATCGTCCATGCTGGCGAAACACACGATCCGCGCGGATGGATCGTCGGGGCAGGTTTCAGCGATGAAATCGGCTCCGATGGTGGGAAATTCGGGATCGTTGAACGCCTCGCGAAACCCGCTCCACCGCGCGTTCGCATCGTCCGGCGGAAAGGCTGCGAGCAGCGCCGCGCTCGGCGGATCGGGCGCGTCGTCATTCGCTAGCGCGTAGCCAGCGTTTGCGACTTCCTCGATCAGCGCGCACTCGGCGGCGGTGCAGCGAAAGGCGAAGCTGCCCTGAATCCAGATGTCAGCCATTGCTCGCCTCCTCCCGTTCGGGCGTGATGACAAGCGGGGGCACCGCGAAGTCGGCCGCATCGAAATGCGCGATGATCGCCGCATAGCTGCCCAATCGCTCGGCGGTGCAGCGCCCCATGAGGATATAGTCGTCCTCGTCGGCAGCGTAGCTTTGCGGTTCGCCGCTGCCGGTGAACACGGTGCGTTCCGCACCCCACTGGCAGGCATAGGCGCCCGACCAGCGCGCGAAGAAAAGCCCATGCGCGATGCAGAAGGCTTCGAGTCCCTCGAACCGCCCCCAGGCGACCTCGTGCGCCATGAGCGCCAAGGGCTCGCCCTCGGGCAGATCGCCGAGCGCGAAGGGTTCGCCGTCCCATTCGGTGGACAGCCCTTCGTTCGCGATGGCCTCGGCGAAGGCGGGAAGCTGGCTGGCGGGGAGCGTCCCGCCGATGGTGATGGATGCCGAAACACGGTCGGCCATGACAAGTCTCCTGTCTGAAATCCGCGCCGCGAGGGCCGCTTGCGGCCGAGCGGCGCGGCGATTTTATGGGGGACGGAACGGGCGGCGGGTGCGCCGCCGCCCGTCCAGTTTCATGCGGCTTCGCGCTCGGGCTGTTCCTGCGGCTCGGCCTTGGCAGGGGCCGGAAGCGCAATCACCGCGCCGGGGCCGGTCGGTTCCGGCTCGCGGTCGGGGCGCGCCGCGAGCACCTTGGCATGAGCCGCGACGGTGCCGACGCCGCCGCGCGCCGTATAGGTAGCGGGCGGGAACGCCATCCATTTCGGCACCCAACCCTCGACCTTGGGCCGCCCGTTCGCACCCTCCAGATGGTCGCGGACGATGCGCTTCAAGACCTTGCCCGGTTCCTTCGCATTGGCGGCGGCGACAGGTTCGCCCGCCACCTCGGCGACGATGCGGGTCAGCACCTCCTTGTCGCGGACACACTCGAAAAAGGCGTCGTCGGCCTGCCAGTAGCGGGCCATATCGACGCCGATCTCGCCGCCGACCGCCTCGATGGCGGCGCTGCCGCTGGCGAGCGTTTCGCCCATGACGATGACGATCACGTCCATTACGGCGCGGTCGGGCACGTCGAGCAAGCGCAGGAACACGCCGACCAGTCCGAAGTCGTCGCCGTTGCCGCCTGTGACGGTCGGTTCCTCGGGCGAGAAGCCGAGAAGGTCCAATACGGCGCGGCGCTTCGCGTCGAAGTCGGTTTCCGCGCGGCAAGTTTCGACGCTTTCGCGCACATCGTCGTTGCGCGCGGTCTGCGGCTCGGGCTTGACCGTCCACAGTGGCGACCCGACGATGACATGGGCGACCATCAAGCGCAGCGCGACCTTGGGATGACGGGTCAGCGAGGCGCGGACAGCGGCATGACGGTGCAGGTTGATATAGGTCTGCATCGTGCTCGTCACTTCGGGGCGCGGCACTTTGGGGCCGGTTTCGATTGCCTCGCCGCGTTCGAGCCGCTTGGCCTCCTTGCTCGTCACATAGCCTTCGTGGACCTCGACCTCGCCGCTTTCGCGCACATCTATATACACGCGCCCGCCCTTGCGCTTGGGTGCCTTGGCGAACTCATAGCGGTAGAAATATTCGCCGGGCGGGACGATCACCACGTCGAACCATCCGGCATCCAGATAGTCCTCCTTGCGCGCGTCGATTACGGCGTTCTGCGCGGTCCAGAACGCGTCGGCATCTGCAAAATAGCGGTCTTCGCCGAACAGATCGGCGACGATCGCAAGGCCGCTCGCATCGACGTCGAACAGGGCATGTTCGACCTTGATCGACTGCCCGCCGAACAGCCATGCCTTCAATTGCTGGCCGGTCGGGCAATAGGCGTCGTCATCGTCGTAGAGCGCCAGCCATGCCTTCTGCTGCTGCTTGCTCGCCAGCGTCAGATGCCGGACGGTCGCCGCGTTGATCTTCTCCTTGCGGTAAAGATCGCGGATGCGCGGAAGCAGGTTGCCGAGCGCTAGGATACGCTTCACGCCAAGCTCGGGAATGCCGAACGTCGCGGAGATATCCGCAATGTCGCGGCCCTCCTTGACCAGCCGTGCGAAGGTTTCCCATCGCGTCACCTCGTCGGGATCGAGCCGGGTGTTCTCGAGAAGCGATGCCTCGATGGCGTCGGCGTCGTCCCCGGCGTCGAGGATGGCGACGGGAAGCGGGCCGTGGTCGATGCCCTCGACAAGCGCGATGGCGTTCGCCGTCCAGCGCCGCCGCCCGGCGACGATTTCGTGGACGCCATTATCGTTGCCCGCCTGCGGGCGCACGATCAGCGGCACGATGACACCGCGCTTGCGGATCGAGGGCAGAATGTCGCCCACGTCCGGGGGCTTGGGTCCGTGCCGCATGTTCACCTTGGACGGAACCAGCTTGCTATGGTCGATAAAGTCGAGTTTCATTGGTCTGCTCCTTCTGGAGCGCCGGTCCCGTTTGTCTTGCTGGATGGGCGGGACCGGCACTCAATGCGGCGAAACGCGCCGCGCGTCATCCGGCCCCTCGATCATCAAGAGGCGGCGGAAGCTCGTTGCCGTTCCGGCTATCGGTGATGCGGCGAAGTTCGGCTTCGGCCAGAACGATTGCACCCATGCGCCGCGCGGTATCGGACCATAGCGAAAGCGGGGCCAGCGGCTCGAAATGCTCGTCGCGCTCGATGAACAGGCCGAAGGGCAAGCGGACGCCCGCAATCTCGGTAAGCGAGAACACGCCCATTTCCGGGCATCCGAACCCCAAGTCGGCGAGGCCGAACAGCGTGTCTCCATCGTCGTAAAGCTCGGTGGCGATCCACGTCGCCGCGCCGACCGGATTGAAGAATTTGACCACCGGGAACGGGTCGAACCGTTCGTCGCGCTGCTCGTGGAGGCGGCTGGCGCGCGCATTCGCGCGCAGCGCCGAAAGGATCGCATGGGGGAGCGTAATCATGCCGCTTCCCTCCCTTCGTCCTGCGTCTCGGCGTAGCGGGCAAGCAGCCAATCGGCGGCCTTGCTCGCCTGACTGGCCGCGCGAAAGATCGCGCGATTGTCCTCGCGCAGCACGTCGAGCCATGATGCCAGATAATCGGCGTGACGAACGGTCGGCACGATGCCGAGCGCGGCGCAAAGGAAGGCCGATCCCATCTCGGCGATCAATTCTTCGCGCGCATAGTCCTTGCTGCCGAACGCATTGCGCAGATTGCGATTGAGGCGCGACGGGTGGCCGCTGGCATGACAGAGTTCGTGCAGCGCCGTCCGGTAGAAATTGATCTGTTCGTGGAAGGCCGGTTGCGGGGGCACCTGCACATAGTCGGCGCTCGGGACATAGTAGGCCTTGTCCCCACCGATGCGGAAATCGACGCCCGATGCCGCAATGACCGCTTCGGCGATCGGCACGACTTGGCGTTCGGGAAGCGGTGCGGGGTCGGTGGCAAGGCCGGGGCGCAAGCCTTCGCACTGTGCGACGTTGAACACGGTGAAGCGTTTGAGGAACGGCACCGCGCGGGCTTCGCCGCCGGTCTGGCGCGCGCGTTCCTTCTCGGCTTCGGGGGTGAAGCGGTCGGCATAGACAACCCTTGTCCCGCGCTCGCCTTTCCTGACATTGCCGCCCGCCTCCAAGGCTTGGCGGAAGGTCAGCCACGATTGCGACGGATAGCCGTTCTCGATCACTGCTCCCCACAGGATCAGGACATTGACGCCGCTGTAATTGCGGCTGGTGAGCCCGTTGCGCGGGAGGCCGGGGGCGGCGGAGAAGCCTTGACCATTGGGGCGGCCCCAAGGCTGGACCCAAGGGAAGCGGCCCGCCTCAAGTTCGGAAACAATGCGGCCCGTCACCTCGTCGTAAAGATTGGCGCGCTCCGCCGGGGGCTGGCGTTTGCTGCCCTCTGCGCGCGCGCGTTGGCTGCCGGTCTGGTGCATGGCTATCCTCCAATGCCGCCCCAAAAACCCCAGGGCCTCCCCCGGAGCGGGGGTGGGCGGCGAATTGCGACCTGCCGGGCGCGGCCAGGAGGCGGTCCGCACCCGCAGGGCCGAAATGCAATGGAGGAGCCGGACCCGAGCGCAGTCGAAGGCCGGCTTGCGGGACGCCGGGCCGGGCCCAGAAGGGAGCGCCGCCCACCCGCGCGACGAGGGGAAGGCCCAACGAAAAATGCCGCCGCGCCGGTCAGGCGCGGCGACGACAGGCCGGAGCAAGGCTCCGGCATCCCGCCAGTCCGATCGTCACCTTTGGCCGGGACGCGCGAAGCGTGGCCCGGTGGAGCTTGGCGAACGGATGTGAGCCTAGCGGAATAGAGCGGCGGTCGCGCCGCAGGCGCGAGGCGCCTGAAAACCCGGATGCGTCAGGTCAGACCCTGCCGTCTTGAAGCACTCTCGTCGTGGTCGCCATGCGCGCGGTGACACGAGGAGCGAGCACTCGGCCCACTGGCCCCAACAGATCAACCGTGCAGCGGGGATCCGTTCGAACCGGTGCAAGCGGTCATCGCGGGCAACAGGCTCATCATGGCGGCACCGGCGATGATGATCGCGCCGACCGCCGCGGCGATGCCGGTCGCGGTCGGCCCCGCACCGCCGAGCTGCATCAGGCTGGAGACGACACTGCCGCCGGCGATCCCGGCGGGCACGGCGAAGAGAAGCGCGATCGCTCCGCGAAGCGGAACGGGCAACCGCGACGCGATGAGCATGCGTCCGATCAGCAAGACCGCGACGCCGACGACGAGGCCGAGAAGCAGACCGAGCAACGGCCCCAGTTCGCCACCCCCCGCCCACAGAAATGCGGCCGCACCGAGCCCGACCGGGAGTGCGAAGACGGCGAGCCGGAACATCGCCCAGGCGAAGAGGACGATGCCGGTGGCGGACAGGATCAGACCGAGCAACATCACGACCAACTCCATAGGCTCGGAACATAGCAGAAACACGATTCGGCATGAAGCCCCGATCGGCTCGCACTATGGGCGGTCTGGCGCGTTCTTCTCGGGCGACGTCGATCGCAGCGCGACGAACAGCGTGGCCGCACCGGCTTCGCTCCGGCCGGCAGGGGGCCGGTCGCCGATCGCGAAGAAGATGGCATTGACGGTACGCGGCGTTGCACTGGCGGCCGTGACAGCCGACCGGGAATTGACGGGCACTCCGGCGACGCTCGCGAGATAGGCGCGGGTCTCACCGGGCAGCGCGCGGCCGGTCCGCACGTGCTCGGCATAGCGTGCCGGTCCCGCGTTATAGGCTGCGAACAGTCCGGGATAACCGAAGCGGTCATACATCAGACGAAGATAGAGCGTCCCCGCCAATATGTTGTCGCGCGGGCTATGGGGATCACGTCCGAGCCCGAGCCGCGCGCGCATTTCGGACCAGGTGCCGGGCATGAGCTGCATCAGTCCCATCGCGCCGGCGTGGCTGGTAATCGGGCGCCCGTCCAGCACCGTGCGCCCGCCGCTCTCGGCGCGCATGACGCGCTCGATCCATTCTACCGGCACGCCGAAACGCGCCGAGGCTGCCTCGATATAGGGCCGCCAGTGAACGACCGACTGCGCGTCAGCCGGTGCCGCCGCCAGCAGCGCCAGGGCGGTGATGGCGACCCTCAGCCCAGCCACAGCAGTCGCACCTCGCCGATGACGTCGCCGCGCGATGTCGGTCCGAAATAACGCCCATCGAACGAATCCGGGCTGTCCATCAGCAGGAACAATGCGCCCGAACGCAACATCACGCAGCCATTCCACCACGGCATCGGACGGTCGCGGCCATCGGCTTCGCGGCGTTCGGCCACCGGGTGGCCGTTGACATAGATCTCCCGCCCGCGCGCACAGACGCGATCGCCGGGCGCGGCCGCGACGCGCTTGACCAGCGGGATATTGATCGGAATGTAGCGCCGCTCGGCGGCGAGCCGGCGCCAGCGGTCGGGCACCCGGACCAGCACCATGTCGCCCGATGCGATGTCCTGCCGTCCGCTGACGGCATAGAGACCGATCGGCGCGCTGGCCGATGCGTTCCAGACCAGCCACGGCGTTGGCGGCAGCGCGATCGTGGTCGCCAGCGCGGCCGCGCCGAGACCGATCAGCGCGGTGGGTTTAGCCGGCAGACGGGAGGGTAGCAGCCTAGCCATTGCCTCCCTCCCGCATGTTCGCGCGCGACCAGGCCTCGATATCGTCGATATGGTAGCGCCAGACGGTGCCATGCTTTCGGCACGGCGGGCCGCGCCGCTCCCGGCGCATCTTCTTGAGCGTGTCCCCCGCGAGACCGAGATGGAACGCGGCCTGCTTGGTTGTCAGAAACGGGCAATGCTCGCGTGCCCGCCGAGCGCGCTCCGCGGCCGACGACGCCGTGGCTCCACCGTCCACAGCGGATGAATCCGCCTCGATCCGTGTTCGCGCGCCGCCGCCTGCTTCGGGGTTTGGATCGTGTGTCATGAGTGCAGCGCCCGGTCCGACGAACCCGCGTTACCCGCCGATCAGGCCCGCACGCGCGGCTTCCTGTTCGGCGACATAGGCATCCAGCATGTCGGCCTGGCCGGGGAGCAGCGCGTCGATCGCAGGGAGGCCGTCGATATCGTCCCGGTGAAGCAGCACGGACGGGCACTGGCCTTCGACATTGCCGAGATTGGGGCGATGCTGGGCATAGCCGATGAGCGCGGCCAGATCGGGATCGAACGCTCGAGCGATGGCGGGCGGATAGACGAGATACTGATTCTCGAACGTCCGCAGCCATCCGAGGCAATAGGAGGTGATGACCGCGCGGCGCACATGATCGGACTGGTTAGCGCCGGCACCATGCAGGATCGATCCGAGGAACAGCAGCGCGGAGCCGGGTGGCATTTCGGCGGCGACCGGACGTGCATCGCCCGGTTGCGATGCCGCATCGTGATGGCTGCCCGGCCAGACCAGCGTCGCGCCACTCTCCAGCGTGAACGGATCGATCGGCCAGATGACGTTGATCTGATAGTGCATCCCGGTCTTGACGCCGCCCCAGAGATCCTGGTCGCGGTGCGGCACCTGCGCGAGCGCGCCGGGATGGATTTCGATCGCCTGGGTGAGGTTGAGAACGATACGATCGCACCATTCCCCGAGCACCGTTTCGGCGATACCGCGGATGATCGGGTGCAGCACAAGGCCGGCGATATGCCGTGAACGCCGCAACAACGCGCCAAAGCGCTTGGTGCGGGCTCCGTAGAATCCGCCTTCGCAAAAGGGCGTGGCGACGAAGCGCGGTGCGAGTTCGGCTTCGAGCGCGGTGATTAGCTCGGTCGGCACGGCGTTATCGACAATGACATAACCGTCGGCGAGCAGCATCGCGGCGAGGCGGGCGGGGTCGTGCATCGCCATTCCCTTCACGCGGCTCTTGCCGCCGCATCGGGAGTGATCGCACCCGGTACATAGATGCCGTTCGACGCCAGCAGCGCAGGCGTACCGGCGCAGATCTCGATGCGGAACGCTCCAAGGAACGCGCCATCGATGCGGCGCGCGGGGCCGAGCGGCGCTGCGCGCCAGCCCATCGCCAAAACCTCCTCGCGAAAAGCAGCGGTCACGACGCCGGTTAGCATGGTGATTCCGCTGCCGAGCGCATGATCGACCATCGCCGAGATGAGCCGGTTGCGGACACGCAGGCGTCCGGGGGCGCCCAATCGTTGCGGCAGGCAAAGTCGCGTAATCTCGCGAACCTGCTCCCCCCGGGGCGCATCGCACTCGCAGAGCGACGCGAAACGATCGGCGAGAAGATGTGCGCCCTCTGTCGATAGCAGCCGCATCGACCCCTGGTGAATGCAGCCATCGTCGGTGGCGATCAGATAGACCGCCTTGTCGCCGTCATAGCTGTCGATTTCATAGCGGCCGCCGACGACCGGAACATCCCAGCCCAGCAGATCGACGAACAGGGTCTTGCGGTCCTCGAACATCGAGGCGGCGCGCGCATCGGTAAGCGAGCACCCTTTGACAATATGGATCATGGCAGTAGCTCCCGTTCAAATTGAACAGTCGCGAAGGGAGCAGAGATGAAGGGCTCAAACAGTCGTCAATATTGAGGATGCGGCGATCCCGCTCAGAACCGCGGGACGATCTCCTCGATGCAGACGATTCCGCAGGCGAGCGCGATCGCCGGGAGCTGCGCGCGGGAATAGATTCCGAAATGTTCGCGCAGGTCACGCATGTAGGTGCGCACTGTCGTCGGGGCGATGTTCATCATGATCCCGATCTCGACGTCGCTCTTGCCCATCGCCGCCAAGCGAAAGCATTCGAGCCGCTTTGGGCTGAGATGGGGTAATTTCAGCGGGCGCGCCGGAAAGCCGTGCAAGCGCCGCGCCTCGGTAAACGCCTCGCTCGCCATCAGCGTCGCGATCCGGCAGATATGCGATGGCGGCAATTGCCCGTCGCGCGTTGCGAACGTACAGCATCCGGGCGGCTCGCCGGCGACGCCAATCGGAACGGTGAGGCCGTTGCGCAGGCCATGACGCGCGGCTTCGCGCACGATGCGCGCCTGTCGCCGCGTGAAGCCGCCCAGCAGTCGCTCCATTTCGTGCCAGCAGAACGCCCGGCTTGTCGAGCGCGCCGCGAGCAAGGCGGGATCGTCGCGGTAATAGCCTTCGGCGACGAAAACGTCGCCCCAGCTCTGGAAATTGTCCATGCGGAAATATCGCCCACCGGGCTGAAAGAAGGCCATGCTCTGGACGATCGCGAGCCATGGGAGGCCGAGCTGGCGTGCGGCGGCCTCGCTGCAACTGAACAGCTCGCGATCACTGTTCGCGCGCCTGGCCTGCTTAATATAGGCATCGAGGTCGCGAAACGGCACCGAGGGGCACTCCTTTCGACGCGCGCGTTGCGGGCGCGTCTATCGGGCGCGTGGTTCCAGCCCACGCGCGTGCAGCCCCCGATGATTTACTTGGTCTTGCTCGGCCGCCCCGTCGGCTTGTGCGGATGGCGCCGGAGCGTCACCGCCGGGCGCGCCAGTATCGCGCCGATTTCCAGTTCGTCGTCCGAAACGATCGAGATCGATATCCGGCCGGACAAGAGATAGACGGCATTAACGCCGAGTGCCTTCGCGAGCCGCTCCATTGCTTTCAGCGTCGGGCTCGACCGGCCATTTTCGATCGCACTCAGATAAGAGCTGCTCGTGCCCGCATCATGGGCGAGCGCTTCTTGCGTGATGCGCATCGCAAGCCGCAATTTCCTGAGATTCAAACTGAAGGACTTCGACGCATCCATAAGGGCGTAAGTTCACGCCCTGCGACCATTACTCCACACTGGATACAGGTTGGAGTTATTATCTATATTATTACGTTTTTACAAATATTTAAATGAGATTCCCGAACAACGCGCACTCAACTCTGATGCGGATTCTCAGGCGCGCCAAAAGACCGCATTCGGACGGTCGAATCGGTCGATGACCGAAGCCCTCACGCCAGGACATTGGCCGTGGACGCCGCAGTGGAAATCCCATCGGCGTCGTCACATCCGGGGCGAGCATTGATTTCAAGCGCCGAGCGAATCACGATGCGAACAACGTCCCGTGGACACGTCCGCAATCGCCGTTCCGGCGTGGCGTACAGGAATCATCGGATAGTTTGACGTGCCTGTGTGTCGTTGTCTCCTTTGATTTGAATGCAGCGCAGCGAAGCGGAGCGTCGCATTGGTTCATAGTTATGAAATCACCGTTCGTGTCGGGCCGCTGGCCGCCCACCATGCCAACCGACTACTCGCAACAGTCGGTTCTGGCGGTAATCCCGCAGCGGTCCGGTTTGCTCCAGCCCCGCCGAATTGTACTCGGATCTTCATGATGCAGCGGGATCGGTCCGGGGATCGGTAGTGACGAGCCCGAAAAACGTGGCGCCGGCATTGCCTGGAGGATATTGTCGATCTCCCGATAGACGCCTCGCGCTGCCATATGAGGATGGCGCGCCGCTTCGTCCGGATCAAGCACGGGGGCAAAGCAGGCATCGCTGCCTTCCAGCAGTGTGCGCCATTCTTCCCGTGTCCGCATGGCGAATATCTCGCTAAAACGCTGCTTGAGCTCGGGCCAGGCATCACGATCATAGCCGTCGTCAAAACTGCTATCGCCGGCCAACCCCAGCTTTTTGCAAAGCAGCGCATAGAACTTGGGCTCGAGTGATCCGACTGAGATGAAATTCCCGTCGGCGCACCGATAGGTCGAGTACCAGTGAGGGCCGTCAAGGATGCTGCAGCCGCGTATGCTGGCAACCTGGCCGGCGGCCTTCAGGCTCAGGAGCAAGTTCATCATGTGAGCGCTCCCATCGACGATCGCGGCGTCAACCACTTGCCCATTCCCGGTATCCCGCGCGTGCATTGCCGCTGCGAGGACGCCGATGGCCAAATAGAGCGCTCCACCCCCAATATCGCCTACCAGGCTTGGCGGCGCCATTGGCGGTTCACCGGGATGCCCAGCATACCAAAGGGCTCCTGACAGCGCGATATAGTTGATGTCATGGCCGGCCGCTTGGGCGAGAGGTCCCTGCTGCCCCCAACCCGTCATGCGACCGAATACAAGGCGGGGGTTACGCGCTAGGCAAACCTCGGGACCAAGGCCGAGCCTCTCCATCACCCCAGGCCGCATGCCTTCGATCAGTACATCGCCCCTTTGGACGAGATCCAGGACATGCGCGACGCCTTCGGGGGACTTCAGATCCAAGGCAATTACACGTTTCCCGCGGTTCACAATGGCGCCGCTGCCAAGATCGATATTTTCGGAGTTAGGGCTTACGCGTTCAATGACGACGACATCGGCGCCAAGGTCGGCCAACAGCATTCCGCAAAACGGCGCCGGGCCGATGCCCGCAATTTCGAGTATTTTGAGGCCTGCAAGCGGACCAGTTTTCGTCATTCAGGCATACCTGCGTCTGAGACCTTGGCGCTTTGATCCAGGCCGTTTCGCCGCTCCAGATTTCGAGACGGGTTGCAGTCGTGCTGGGCGGCAGTGTCGAAAGTAAGATTGGCAAAATGACCTTGATTCGCCTAATTCATTCTCTGGAGCAATTATTCCTGTGGGGCATGTCCATGCTCGATTCTCGCCTCAAGCATGCCGTCGCGGTTGGTCAGCTTCGTTCCTTCTCCAGGGCAGCGGATGCGGTTGGTGTCACGCAGTCGGCGGTGACCAAGAGTGTCGCTGAACTCGAACGGCATCTTGGCTATTCCCTTTTCCATCGGACCTCACGGGGCGCGATGCCGACAGAGGAGGGACGCGAATTTATTGATCGCGCAGCGCGCTTGCTTGCCGACGCAGCTGAACTACTCGGAGATACAGCCCGCCGCGCCGACGCCTATGCGGGCCCGCTTCGAATCGGACTGTTCCCAGGGTCAATCGACTGGTTGCTCACCCAACCTCTGGTTTCTTTGCTGCGGCGCCATCCGGCAGTGCGCGTCGAAGTCGTTTCGGGCAACAGCGAAAGGGGCGTGCGACTCCTGTCGCGCGGCGATATCGATGTCGCCTTTGGACTTGAAGCGGCCTTTGCACGCTGGCCGGAATTCAAGTGCGAGCGGGTCGCCTCGATCGAAATACTGCCTTTTGTGCGGAACAATCATCCCATTCTGGGGATAAACCCGACCAGCAAGGAGCCGCTGGTCCAGTTCGAATTCGTAGTGCCCTCATCTTCCGAACCCTACACATCGATCATTCAGCAGATGTACGAAAAAAGCGGTAAGCGTCCCGCTGACTGGATCCACATGACAGACTATTTTCAATTGGTTCGACGGATCGTTGCCACATCCGATGCTATCGGGATGGTTGCAAAACAGTTCACCGAGAACTCATGGTTTCGCGCCAATTTCGTGGCCTTGGAGGGAATCGGTTTATTCGATCCATTGACGCTTTGTTATGCTGTGCGTAGCCGCTGGCAGGTAAAACCGGCTGGCCGTGCGCTCGTCAGCCTTGTTCGTCAGGCATGGCGCACCGCATCATCGGATTAACGGCAAGGGGGCGGGGTGCGATCGGAAATCCGCTGCATCCGTCGCGATCAGCTAGAGCATTTCGCGCAGAAGTGGGAACCGGCTTTCCGGCAGGAAATGCTCTAGCAAATTGATCTTGGGCATTTTCCGAGTTGGCGGGTGATTCCACTCGCCTCGAAAATGGCCTAGAAGCTAATCGCCACTTCTCCGCCGATGACGCGCCCCCTGTTTAGCGGTGAAAGGCTTGCACCCGTGCCCCCGAAGGCCGCCGGCAAAGGTGTATCGCCGCCAATCGTCACCTCATTCAGGAGGTTTCGGCCATAGATGGAGAAGCGCCAGTGCTTGTTGTCGGTCGCCAATGTGAGGCTCGCATCGAGCATATCGGCGCCCTGAAGGAAGCCGACGTTGTTGTCGGTGAATGCCGCCTTGTCGCGATGCGTGAAGCTGACACGCGCCGTTGCTGTCCCCAATTCGCCAAGCTGCTGATCATAAGTCAGCCCCACGCCATAGGTCCATGGCGACAGCCTTGGCAATTTGAGCGCACGATCCACATCGTTGATGACGCCATCACCGCTGAGGTCGAACTGGACGTTGCGATACTGGCCATTCACGTAGCCGAGCTGACCCGAAATCACGAGGTTGGACAAAAGAAAAAACTGCCCCTCGGCCTCGACGCCTTTGATTGTGGCGTCGGCGGTGTTCCGTATGACCTGGCTGACGCCAAGCGGTCCGGGCAGGTTGATCTCGCGCTGCAGGTCCTTCATGCGATTGTAGAAGGCCGCCAGGTTGATCCGGTGGCGCCCGAATTGCTTCTTGGCGCCGAGTTCGAAACTGTCCTGGGTCTCTTGATTGAATGGCCCCGGCGGCACAGCGGGATCGGTGTTGCGCAAATTATATCCGCCGCTGCGGAACCCGCGCGTGTAAAGGCCATAAATCTGCGTGTCGTCATCCGGCTTCCACTGAAGGCCGATTTTCGGCGTAAACCCTCGCCATTTTGCCGCGTCGGCGAAATTGGTTGCACAGATCAGCGTGTCTAGATTGCAACCATTTGCGCGTAAGGCCGAGACCCGAACGGCTTTGCGTTCCCAACTATACCGCGCGCCGAGATTCAAGGTCAGCGTATCGGTGAAATGCCAGTCGGTCGAAGCAAAAATGCCCCATGTTGTCTGGTCTTGCGTACCCCCACCGGAAACGATCCGAGCACCGCCCAAAAGATTCCGCAGCTCGGCGTAACGAAGATCCTGGGAAAAATAGTATAGACCGGTTGTCAATTCGACGTCACCGAACCTTCCGGCATAACGAAGTTCGTCGCTGAGTTGATCCTGGTCGATTTCGAAAAAGGCATGAAAGAAGGACTGTGGTGTTCCATCGATATCAGCGCCCGCGGAGGATCGGAATTTCCGATAGCCAGCGATGTTGGTGAAGACGCCTTCGCCCAGACCGACATCGATGTTGGTTTCCACGATCGCCTGGTCCCATTTGGCATCATAGAAACCTGGGAAATTGATCGAAAACCTGAAGCTGTCGCGGGGAAACAGCGCGTGACTCTGGACAGGGGCTCCATCGCTTTCGACATCGCCATGCTCATAGCGGAGATCCATTCGGAAGCGGTCGCCACCCTTGAGCGAAAGTGCCGGGCGAATGATAAGGTCATGTGATTTACCGAAGCTGCGATTGTCGAAGCGGTTGCGAAACCAGCCATTGTCGTCGCTGTAGTAGACGGCCAATTTGGCAGCCAAAACGTCATCGACGATAGGTCCGGTAACCGTGCCGCTTACGGTCTTTTTCAGTCCCGTTTCAATGGATAGCTTGGCTTTGGCTCCAAAATCGAAGCTGGGCCGCGTGGTCCGCACAACCACGGCACCGCCGGTAACGTTGCGACCGAAAAGCAAGCCTTGCGGTCCACGCAGAACTTCGATCCCCTCAAGGTCGAAGTTGTCCAGCACGACACCAGCGTTGATGCCGAGGTAAATACCGTCAGTGAAAACGCCTACGGTGGGGTCGATCGATGGGATCGTGCTGTTGATGCCGAGGCCCCGGATAGTGAAATTGGCATAGCCCGGTGCCGTACCCACATCCTCGAGCTGGACGTTGGGAACGTCGTAGCTCAGACTTTGAAGATTCTGGACGAACTTGGCATCCAGCTGCGCTTCACCAAAAGCCGTGACCGCCATCGGTACTTTCTGCACGCTTTCGCCATAGCCCTTTTTGGTGGCGGTAACGACAATGTCCTCAGCCAGCGCTTCCGTGGCGCTCCCGGTTTGGTCGTTCGCCTGGGGCGTTGCTTCCTGGGCAAATGCTGTTCCCGAGCACAACAACGCGGCAGAAGCCAATAGACATCCTCTCATGGCTGATCCTCTCTTCCCAGGAGATATTGTGTAGTTCATGCCGTTTGGCGGCATTTGAGGGCCGTCGTCCAATTCAATTCGCTGCAGAACTATTCCTGCTGCTCATCGATATCTGGCGGCAGCACGACGCCATCGGCAGCCCGACGGCCGCTCAAAAATATCATGGTAATTCATCGGGTTGATTACGCTCTCAGCGCCCGTTCTACCGCCTCAAGGCTGTCATTCAGCCCGAGCGGGTGCTCGGCATCCGTGAAGTCGACAATTCTACCCCAGTGCCGGGCGACATCATCGAGCGTGAACGCCCTGTCCGCTCCGAAGGCGTGCCCAAGCGCGCGCTCCCACCTAAGCTTGGCGATATAGCCGGCTCCAACTTCAAAAAGCCCTTTGGTTTCGCTGCAATTCTCGTGCGCAAGCCAACCGACCAATGGACTGATCGCTTCCGCTCTGAGATTGGCGAGAAACTCTTGTGGAAAGGCAGTCGCGGTCATACGCGATGCGGCGATTGGGGCGATCGTATTAACCTGGATGTTTCTGGACCGCCCCTCCTCCGCCAGCGCGTTCGCAAGCCCCAATATTCCGAGCTTGGCTGCGGCATAGTTGGCCTGACCGAAGTTGCCGTAGATTGCGGCTGCAGACGTGGTCATGACGATGCGGCCATAGCCCTTGTCGCGCAGTATCGGCCATGCTGCCTGCGTCACTGCCCGCGTCCCATTCAGATGGACCCGCTGAAGCAGTGTCCAGTCTTCGTCGGTCATTTTGTGGAAGCTCACATCGCGCAGGATGCCGGCATTGTTGATGACGACGTCAACGGTTCCGAAGTTGTCAACCGCGGCTTGGATGATCAGCGCGCCCTCCTCGACCGACGCATAATTTGCCACCGCCTGACCGCCCGTGGCTCGAATTTCGTCGACCACATTGTCAGCGGCTGTGGAGCAGCTGCCGCTCCCTTTCTCGTCGCCACCCAGATCATTCACCACCACCTTGGCTCCGCGCCCGCCAAACATCAGCGCGTACTGGCGCCCAAGTCCGCCTCCGGCTCCGGTCACAACCACTACCCTGCCATCGAAACGAAGCTCTTCGTCCATCGCTTGTCTGCCTCTTTTACCTGAGCGACGCATCTGCGCATTTGATCCTGTGCGAGTCAGGCACGCGGCTCCATTTCCGTCGACGCTGTCGTTTTCGTCTGAGCCTTACCGAAAGGCTTGAATGCCGGTCAGGGCGCGCGAAACAACAAGCTTTTGAATCTCCGTCGTGCCATCGGGGATGGGGCAAATGATCGCCTCACGCACCAGCCGCTCAACGATGAATTCGCGGGTGACGCCGTTGCCGCCATGGATCTGAAGCGCATCGCGCGTCGCTTCGATCGCCATTTCGGTGGCGTACCACTTGGCCATCGAGCATTCCGTCTCTGCGCGCGTGCCCGCCTGGACGAGGGATATTGCCCGGTGCGTCAACAGACGGGCTGCGTCGATCTTGGTCGCCATGATGGCGATCTTGTCGGCGATCAGCTGATGGCCGGCGATCTTCTTGCCATGCTGCGCGCGATCGCGAGCGTACGCGATCGCCTCATCCATTGCTCGCCGTGCGATGCCGATACTCCACATCGCCATATGGCAGCGGGCAATCTCGAACACTTGCAACGTATTGCGCAATCCATCGCCGACCCGGCCGATCGTGTTTGCCACCGGTACGCGGCAATCGGACAGGAATATCTGTGCAGTCGATTGGCCGTTGAGCGCCATCTTCTGGATATCGCGCACCTCATACTCACTCTCGTCACGATCGACCAGGATGTGAGTGACTTCATTTTCGCCAGTCTTGCACGTACAGATGAAGATGTCCGAGTAGGCTCCGTTGGTGATCCAGGTCTTTTCGCCATTGATGACCCAGAAATCGCCGTCTCGTACGGCGCGTGTCTTGATGGCGGCGACGTCCGAGCCGACATCGGGCTCCGAGATGCCGAGCGAAACGAACTTCTCGGCCGCGACGAGGTCGGCAAGATAGCGTTGCTTGATCGTCTCCGGGGCGAAGCGGCGGATGAGTTCTGCGCCAACCGCGTTGATGAAGCCGGGTATGGCCACATCGAGCGAGGAATAGGCGATCTCCTCGAAAATGAGCAGATGAGTGAGCCATCCCATATCAAGCCCGCCCCATTGCTCCTGATGCGGTGCGGTAATATGGCCATAGCCGGTCAGTGCTTGAGTCCATTCCTTCATGAGCGGTTTGGGGATGAATCGCTCCCCATGCCGGCGGATTTCCGGCTCAAGCTTGTTGTCGAGAAAGCGGCGGACGGTTTCCACCGCCATGCGTTGTTCATCGGACAGCTCAAAGTTCATATCGTGACCCCGTGTTTCCCTAGGCGCGCTCTGACAACTACCGGCCCAGGATCGTGACGGCGACCACCGCCTCTTCCACCCCGATGACACCTCCGCCGTTCTGCGCGATCGCGAACCGGGCATTCGGAACCTGTCGATCTTCCGCCTCGCCGCGCAATTGCAGCGCAAGCTCGTAGATTTGGCCGAGCCCGGTGGCGCCGATCGGATGTCCCTTGCATTCAAGCCCGCCCGACGTGTTTACCGGAATACGCCCACCCAGCGCCGTCTCACCGCGCTCTGCCGCGAGTCCGCCCTCGCCAGGCGGCGTCAGGCCGAGCGCCTCGATTTCAATGATCTCGCCAACCGCCGTGGCGTCATGCACCTCCGCGACGCCAATATCTTCTGGCCCCACGCCGGCCATCGCATAGGCCCGGTTCGCCGCAAGGCGGCTGACATGGTGGTCATAATCAAAGGGATCGCGCGCGGCGCCGGTTTGCAGCACAGACGCCAGGATTCTTAGCGCCCTGTCCGGGGCTGCCGACAGTTTGCGCCGACCGGCTTCGCTGCAGATGATCGCAGCGGCGGCGCCGTCGCTGATCGGGGAGCACATCGGCAGTGTGAACGGGTAAACGATCGGAGGCGCAGCGAGTACACTTTCGACGGTATATGGGAGGCGATACTGGGCAAGCAGATTGCGCGTCGAATGCATGTGATTTTTCGCCGAGACGGCCGCGATTTGCGCTTGCGTCGAGCCGTAGGTCTTCATGTGCGCGCGTGCCATCGCGGCGTATACATCCATGAAAACGCTGTAAGGCTGACTCGATGTCGTTCCTTCCGGAACATCGACGCCATTGCCCATGGCCAGCAGCTGCGCGCGGCCCGACTCGGTTTCATGCACGTCCCAAGCGCCATCGAATGCACTGAACATGAGCGCCTTGTCGGGCGAGTACATCTTCTCCGCGCCGAGCGCGAGTACGACATCCGCTGCCCCCGATCGAACATAGGCGGCGGCCATGTGCAAGGCCGTGGAAGCCGTCGCACATGCGTTTTCGACATTCACCACGGGAACGCTTGAGATGCCCATCGCTCGCGCCACGATTTCGCCGCGGATCATGTCCTGGCCCTCCATATGCCCCTGGACGCAATTGCCGAAGAAGATGGCTTCGACATCGCCGGCGGTGCATCCTGCGTCGGAAAAGGCCTGCGACGAAGCTTCGGCGCAGAGCATTTTCAGGCTCTTGTCGAACTGTTTTCCGAACGGGGTCATCCCAACCCCCATGACGAATATGTCGGTCATTCGTTGATCCATTCTTCCAATGTGTTCCGCATCCGATCAGGTCTCACCGGTCGGAAAAATCGGGCTTCCGCTTCTCCCGGAATGCCGCCAGTCCTTCGACAATGTCGTTGGACAAGGCGTAAGCAGCCATGGTTTCGAGTTCCTGACGCAGCCCGACTTCGAGCGAGCTATCCTGCGCAGCGCGGACTAGCTGCTTCATGTAGGCGAGCCCTGGCCGGCTCTTTTCTGCAAGAGATTCTACCAGCGCTTGCGCTGCCGCAATGAGATCCTCGGGAGCAACCAGTTGGGTCACGAGTCCGGCTTCCTTCATCTCGGCAGCCGAGATGGTCCCGCCGGTCATCATCAGATGTTTCGCACGCGCTTCGCCGATCTTCCTAGGGAGTCGAACCGACCCTCCACCGCCGGGCAACAGGCCGTAATTTGCATGGGCGTCGCCAAATCTGGCCGGGTGCGCGGCAATGACGAGATCACAGCACAACACCAGTTCCAAGCCGCCGGCGAGCGTAAGGCCGTTGACCGCCGCAATTATCGGAAGGCGCGACGTCTCGATCCTGTTAAAAGCCTGACCGAGCGGCGGCAGAAACAGATTTAAGCGTTCGGCGAGAGTTTGTCCGCCTGTTCCATCGCCAATTGCGAGCAGATCCGCGCCAGCGCAAAACGCCCGTCCGGCGCCGGTAAGAATGCAAGCGCGCACCGTCGCATCTGCTTCCGCTGCCTCGATCGCTGCGGCGAGTTCCTCGGCCAAAGCCAACGACAGACTGTTCAACGCTGCCGGCCGGTTGAGGGTCACCCAAAGCGCTGGGCCGCGTTGCTCAACCAGGATGTATTCATAGTCCATTGCAGTCTCCCGCGCGCCGGCAGGCGGTCACCGGAATAGAGGATGTGGCTAGGATGGCTGCGTCGGTCATGCCCCCGAAATGCGCCGGTCCTGGCCCGCCCAATAGGGCTCTCGAAGCTTTGAACGAAGCACCTTTCCGACATTGCTCAACGGCAGTGGCTCGGCGGTAAAAACGACCTTGCTTGGCTTTTTTGCGGAGCCCAGACGCTGGCGCACCAAATCTATTATCTCGGTCTCCGTGATTTGTGCTCCGGGCTTGACACGCACCATTGCAAGCGGCGTTTCACCCCATTTTTCATGGGGCACGCCAAAGACCGCGACCTCGAGTACACCGGGATGGTCGGCAATTACGTTTTCGATTTCGGTGGGATAGATATTGAAGCCGCCTGACACGATCATGTCGTTGTTGCGATCGAGCAGATACAAAAATCCGTTTGTGTCGATCATGCCGACATCGCCGGTTTTGACCCAGCCATCTTCCATGCGCCGGGCGGTTTCCTCCGGATCGTTCCAGAATTCCTCCATCTGGCCATTTTCGAACCGTGCGACGATCTCGCCGGGCTCGTTTGGTCCCAGCACCTTTCCGTCCTCGTTACGGATTTCGATATCGGCGCCACTCATGGGACGTCCGACCGCCCGAATTGGGGCAGAACCTTCAAATTCGCCGAACCACTCGTTGGGCCCCATAGACGCGATGGGCAGGATTTCGGTCTGTCCATAGCCCGAATGAAGAACATGATTCCCGAATATCTGGCACGACTTGCGAAGCGTCGGCTCGGAGATCGGCGCTGAAGCACTCAGCAGAAACTTCAAATTCGGAAAGTGGCGGCCATATGCCCCGTCGTGATGCACTATGGCATTGAGCATGGTGGGGGCTACAAAGGCATGGCTGATCCGTTCCTGCTCGAGAGTGTCAAGAAAGGACGCTGGATCGAAGCCGTCCATCATCACGTTGCGGGCGCCGCAATACCAGGCCGGCACGAACAGGAAGCCCGATGCATGGGACAACGGGCCGACATGCAGAATGGCATCCCCTGGGGCCACTTGGGGGCCGATGCTGAAAAATGCGGCGGAGATCGTCATCCATGAACGGTGCCGATAGGCAACGCCCTTGGGTTTGCCCGTCGTGCCGCCGGTGTGGCGGATGACACAATAGTCCTCCGGCGCGACGACGGGATCAGGATCCCGGTCCGAGGCTGTCGCCAACCAATTCTCATAGTTGTGATCGCGGATAATGATCCGCTCAAGCGTCGGAGCTTGGGCATCCAGCCCCGCCAACTCCGAAGCCAATGCCTCATCGACCAGCGCCAACCGAGATCCGGTACTCGCGATCATATGGGCGTGCGCTTCACATCGGTTGCGCGCATAGAGAGGAACACGCGTATAGTTTCCAATGGCAGCCGCCAGTATGATGTCGGCGGCCTCGATGGAGTTCTTCTCCAGCGTAGCAATCCGGTCACCCGGTTGAAGGCCGCACTCCGCAAGAGCATTTGCGAGCTTCACGCCGCGCAACCAGGCTTCCGAGAAAGTCAACCGCCTGTGGCCGTGAACGAGAGCCTCTTGCTGGGCGAAATAACGTGCGGCGCGACGTATTTGCGTACGGACGTCCATCAGCCGCGCTCCTCTAAGGCGCTCGCCCACAATGGCGCAGTCGACACATAATAAACTGACATGCGATAGGCCTCTCCGGACTTCTTTTCGTAAGCATCTGTGTCTGCAGCATTGATCCAATCGTCCAATTCAATATTCTGCGATGCTATTCTTGCTGCTCATATTATCGTGCCGGATCATGTCGGCGGCTTTCTCGCCGATCATGATGCAGGTTGCATTGGTGTTGCCGTTGACGACTGATGGCATGATCGAGGCATCGGCCACGCGGATATTTGCGAGGCCGTGAACGCGCAGGCGGTTGTCGACCACCGCCATCTCGTCGGTGCCCATCTTGCATGTTCCCACCGGATGATAAGCATGATTGGCTTCTGCCCGGATATAGGCGTCGATCTCTTCATCAGTTTCAAGGTAGCGGTCAGGATAGAGAGGCCGTTTCATCATCGCCTTCATGCGATCCGAATGCAGGATCTCCTGCACGACACGGAAGGCATTGCGCAACGTCTTGAGGTCGTCGGGATGACTCAAGAGATTGAGGTCCATCTTGGGATCGGATTCGGGGTTTGAGTCATGTAAGGCAACCCAGCCGCGGCTCTTTGGGCGCCCAATATTGAGAATGATCGTATAGCCCCATTTCGTCATCAGCTTGTAGTCGCGCGCATGGTCGCGATAGGCGAGCGGCACGACATGGACCTGGCAGTCCGCCCGGTTCTGCCCCGGCGCGGATCGCAAGAAACCGCCTGCAGCCGTGGGCGGCGATGCCAGCCAGCTTTTCCTTTGCGTGAGATACTGGAATAGGTCTCGCACGGTCTTGAGCGCGCCAACGACATTGAGTGCGATCCCGAGCCGCTTCTTCGACTGGTAGATCAGCATCAGGTCAGGATGGTCGTGAAGATTCTGGCCGACACCGGGAATATCATGAATCACTTCGATTCCATGCTTCTCCAACTCATCACGCGGTCCGATACCGGAAAGCATCAACAGTTGGGGCGAATTATAGGCGCCGCCGCTGACAATGACTTCCTTTTCGCACGGGATCGTCTTCAACTGCCCGTCCTGGGAATACTCGACTGCCACCGCGCGGTTGCCCTCAAACCTGATACGATGGACGCGGGCATGTACTTCGACGCGGAGGTTGCCGCGCCTGCCCATCACCGGATCAAGGTAACACGCCTTCACGCTGGCGCGCTTCCCGTCCTTCACGGTAAACTGATAGATGCCGACACCTTCCTGGCTGGCACCATTGAAGTCCGGATTGGCTTGATGGCCCAGTCCAGTCGCCGCCTCGATGAAAGCATCATAGACATCGAATTCGCGCTTGCCGTTGGATACGTGAAGCGGTCCCGACGAGCCGTGAAACTCATCCTCACCGCGCTCATTATTCTCAGCCTTGCGGAAATAGGACAGGACATCGTTGTAACCCCAGCCGTCGTTGCCGAGTTCGGCCCAGTGGTCGAAATCCGACCGGTCGCCGCGGATATAGACCATCCCGTTCATACCGCTCGATCCACCCAGCATCTTCCCGCGCGGATTGTAGAGGCGGCGGTCGTTGAGCGCCTTTGAAGGGTCGGTGTTGAACCGCCAGTTGAGCGTATTGATCCGATAGTCTTGGATCAGCGCCCCAAAAGCGCCGGGCGTGGACACAAGCGGCGAGGTGCCTGGGCCGCCTGCCTCGAGCAGGCAAACGGTGACATCGGGGTCCTCGGACAACCGGCTGGCGATAACGCCGCCCGACGACCCACCTCCAATAATTACATAGTCAGCCATTTGCTTCCCTTGTCATTCGACCCATGCTGGCGACCCGGCGTCATGCAACATGCCAGCATCAACCGCCGCAGCCACGTCAGAGGATCTTTTCGAAGATGTTGAGTAGTCCTTCGGTCTTGCTCGAATAGGGTGGCAGAAGTTGACCAAGCAGGCTGAGTTTCGGCTGAGAGAACACCGGCTTGTAATGAGTGAAGCGCTCGAAACTGGCGACGCCGGTATAGGCACCGATGCCGCTCTGTCCGATGCCACCGAAAGGCAGCCGGCGCTGGAAGACGTGCATGACCGTGCCGTTGAGAGTCACGCCGCCAGCGTGCGTTTCGGAAATGATCTTGCGCCGTTCCTCACTTTCGTCGCCAAAATAATAGAGCGCCAGCGGGCGCTCATGCCGGTTTACGTAGCGAATGAGCTCGTCTTCGGAGCGATATGGCATGATCGGCAGGATCGGTCCGAAAATCTCCTCCTGCATCATCGCCATGTCATCGGTAACGTCGAGAACCGCCAACGGCACGATCCGATGCCGTTCAGGAAGCGTTCCATCGCCGTTGTCCGAGAGGTTGAGCACCGTCGCGCCCTTGGCTTCGGCATCATCGAGCAAACCTTGGAGCCGCGCGAACTGTCGGTCATTGATGATACTGGTGAAATCGGGGTTGCTTGCCGCGTTGGGGTAGCATTTGGCAACCTGAGCGCGGAGTGCGGCGACGAAGCTTTCCATCTGATCGACATGGACGAAGGCATAGTCAGCGGCGATGCAGGTCTGGCCGGCGTTGAGCAGCTTGCCGAACACTAAGCTTTCACAGACTTGTGCAAGCGATGCACCCTTGCCCACGATGGCAGGGCATTTGCCGCCAAGTTCCAGAGTAACAGGTGTAAGGTTGGCAGCCGCCGCTTCATAGACTTTGCGGCCAACCGCGGGTGAACCGGTGAAGAGAATATGGTCGAAAGGTAGGGCCGTCATCGCCTGTGCCATGTCGGGCCCGCCCTGGACAATCGCGAATTCCTCTTCGGCGAAATACCGGCGCACAAGCCGCTCGCTGGCTTCGGCGGCGTTGGCGGAAACTTCGCTCGGCTTTGCGATCACGCGGTTGCCGGCCGCCAATGCACCGGCCGCGCCAACGAATATGGTGCCGAGCGGATAGTTCCACGTGCCGAGAACGCCCACCACACCTAGGGGCTGGGGGACCAGGCGCGATGAACCGGGAAGGCCGAAGATGTCAGTCTTCACCCGCCGCGGCCTCAGCCACGTCTTCAGATTGCGGCGCGCAAATTTAATTTCCGATATGCCAAGCATCAGGTCGAGCAGGATAGTCTCGTAGCGGGATCGAATGCCGAAATCGGCGGCAACGGCATCGACCAATTCGTCTCTGTGCTGCTCAAATATCCGGCCAAGGCGCCCGAGCAGGTCCATGCGTTCTTCGTAGCTGCGCGAAACCTGCTCACGCGTCCCTTCGCGTTGGGTCGCGAAAATTCGTTCCAGCTCAGTTCTGTTCCGAGACGCATCCACGTTAAATCGTCCGGAGGCGCGCTGGCCGCTCGGCGCTGCTCGCCTGGGCGGTGCTTTCAGCTGCGCCGATCTCAGTGATCACAGCGCGCTCGATTCTGTACGCCGTGCCGATGAATGAGGGACCGTTGCCGGTGGAACGCATCATGGATGCTCCTCGGTCTGAAAGTCAGGTCGAAAAAATCGGGGGCAGCGGGCGGGAGAGGATGCCCGCCGCCCCCGTCGCAGCAGCGATCAGAACTTGACTGTCGCTTCGACGCCATAAGTGCGCGGCATGCCGCGGTTCAGATAATCGTAGCCGAACACGTTGATGTTGAGGCCGTAGGTGTAGTAATATTTGTCGAACAGATTCTTCGCCCACAAGCTAACCGACATATTGTCGTGCGCATAGGTTAATCGCGCATTGGCGAGCCAGTAGCCCGGATTTGCGCATGTAATCGCCTTACCCGCGAGCGTTATGTTCGATCCCGCTGGGGGTGTATCGCACGGTGTCTGCCCATAATTCTTGAACGGATCAAAATAGTACTTGCCCATGTAGGACGCATCACCGCGCAAGGTCAGCTTGTTGGTGCCGTCATCGATCATATCCCAGTCGAATCCGGCCTGGAACGTAACCTCCGGCGCGTTCGGGAAGGGATTGCCGTTGACGTTCAATGTCGGGCTGGCCGGGTTTGCCGGATCGATCACATTGCCTTTGTACTTGCTGTTGAGATAGCCCAGCGAAGCATCGAAACGCAACGTATCGGCCACCTGCCAGGCGAGTTCGGCCTCGCCACCGAACAGGCGACCATTGGCGCTGCGCGTGAAGGTTGTAGCGCCGACCACCTGCGTTACTTGGTGATTCGAATACTCGTAGTAGAAGCCCGCGAGGTTAAGTTGGACGCGGCGATCGAACAGCCGGGTTTTGAGCCCCGCCTCATATGCATTCACCTTTTCAGGCTGGATATAATAGACTTGATTGACGCCCTGATAGGCAAGCCCGTTGAAGCTGCCGCTGCGGTAACCGCGACTGTACTGGAGATAGCCCATGATATCATCGGCGAACTCATAGCTGACATTGATACGGCCGGTTAGCCTGTTTGCCTTTTCGCGCTGCTCAAGCGGCGCGAGATTGGGGTTGTATGGATTGCTGTAGGGGATCAGGTTGACAACCGGCGTCGTACCGTCGAGCGCATAGAGGAAAGTGCTGCCGTTAAGGTAATTGACCTTATCCTGGGTGTAGCGTGCACCCACCGCCACGGTCAGCCGCTCGGTCGCTTTCCAGGTTACGTCGCCGTAGATCGCCTTCGAGGGGCGCGACACGTCAAAACGCTGTTCGCCGAGGATCGGGGTGAACGGAGGCGCGCCTGCCCCGGCGCAGCCCGCCGAAAAGCTACCCCCCATGCCGCCATTGCCCGTATTATTGATCGCGATGTCGGTCTGGAGTGCAATCAGCGAGCGTGCATCAAGGAAGCCGTTGGGATTGATCTCGATCGCGTCGCAGAATCCGGCATCGCCAGGCCCCAACGCCGGATTGGCGGCAAAGGCTGGGATATAGCGGATCGCGTCGGGCGTTCCGATTGCGGCGTTATTGTAGCTGCCCGGAAGACCGGCGCCAAGCAGCAGCGGCCTCAGCGCCCCGAAAAAGTCCGGGTAGTTGACCGTCTTGACCTTGTCCCTGCCATAATAAAGGCCGGCAATGATATCGAGGCGGTCGTTCGAATAGCTGAAACGCAGGTCCTGGTTGAAATTCTTGCTCGTCGACGTGAGGCCGATCGAGCAGAGATCGGCTGGGCCGCCATCGCAATCATCAGGATTGTTGATATAGTCGCCGGTGTCGTAGCCGGTAATCGAGGTGACGGAGAATTGGTCGCTGACATCCCATTTGATGTTGAGGGCTATCCCTTTCGACTTGCTGATGTTCTTACCTACCCGATCAACTGCGACCTCATTGTCACGCAGCAACCGCCCGCCTAGGAAAGGTTGCGGATCGTAACGCGAATAGCCGAGCGCATCCTGCCCGCCCGCGAGTTGACCACCTGCATAGGGCGCGGTGCCCCATGGATCGTCCTTCGCGGCATAGAGCTTCAAATTGATGTCGAGATCGGGATCGGGCCGGAAGCGGATCGAGATGCGACCGCCGATCGTATCGGTGGTCCCTAGGTCGCGCTCATTCCCAGGCAGTACATTGCGCTGCCAACCATCCCCTTTTGCAAAAGTACCGGCGACGCGGACGCCCAAGATGTCGGGAACCAGCGTCGCTTCAGCGGCGCCCTGCACCGTGAAAGTGTCGTAATTGGCATAGCCGGCGGTCAGATAGCCATTGGCCTCTCCCAGATCCGGCTTGCGCGTGAAGAAGCTGATCGCGCCACCCGTGGTGTTGCGACCGTAGAGTGTTCCTTGCGGTCCGCGCAGTACCTCGACCCGGTCGATGTCATAGAGTTGCAGGCCATGGCTCGCCCGGAAGCTCTGATAGACTTCATCGACATAGACGCCAACCGGCGACGCAGTGGAGGCGGAAAATTCGTTCGCCACTGAAATCCCGCGCAGCGAGAAATTCGGTTGGGTGCGACCATAGGGAGTGGTGACTTGCAGGCTGGGGATCGCGCCCATCAAGTCTGAGGTCTCCGTGATGCCGCGCGTGCGCAGCGTCTCGCCGCCTATGGCGGAAACGGCGGCTGGAACATCCTGCAAATTCTGTTCGCGCTTCTGCGCCGTGACGACGATTGTCTCAAGGCCACCTTCCTGCGCCTCGGGCTTTTCGCCCTGCGATGCAGCGTCCTGGGCATGTGCCGGCACTGCAAGCGCACACGCGATCGATAGCGCGGTGGCACAAAGCAAATTTGTCCTAAAGGCTGTGACCATGACTGTCCTCCCCACGGCATTTTTTGATTTGGCGCCATTTGCCGCGCCTTGGGGCTCATCGTCCAATTCAATTTGTTGGCGAACTATTCCTCCCACTCATTGATTAAGGACTGATGAGCCTGCACCGCTGACGCTTCGTGGCGACGCAAATAACCCCATATATTTCATTGAATTAGTCACGCTGAGCGCGTCCATCGGGACGGATGCGCGCGTTCTGCTCGCCCCAATCGAGCCCTTCCAGACGATGTATCGGCGTAATTGGCGGTCCCGGCGGTTTCCCTTGTCGAGTTGCAAGGGGAATCAGCTATGATGAGATGTAGTGAGATACGGTTTCTTGGAGTTCATTCTACTATTCGCGGATGCATCTAAGTAGCTGATATTTCTAACAACTATGGCAGAAAACCGCGCCTCTAAATCGGCGGTTCTGACTTTTGAGGCTCATCGCGAAGCCGCCCGAAGGGGGCGTTGCCAATACGGCTGTCTCTGGTCGCTTGGTGGCAGGTGCTGGATGGGAGCGGAACAGCGCATGAATTGTGAGAACTCGATAGGATTCTTCTCGACATTCGACACTGCGGTTGCCGCGTCGATCACGTCGGCCCAGTCTTGGAGCATCCGCCTTCGCGGTGTGAGATAGAGCGCACTGTTGTAAGCGCCGCGCACCTCATCCTCGTCCTCGTGAGCGAGCGCCATCTCGATCCAATCCGGCTTGTAGCGTTCGGCTTCGTTCGCCCAGGTCGAGCCGAGCCCCCTAAACCCATGTACCGTCTGCCGATGGAGATACCCCATCCGATAACAGGCATAGATCATGGTGTTCTCGGAAATAGACTTTCCAGGCTTGGCTCCGGGAAAGAGGAACGCATCGTTCGTCGCCTGCAAGCGGCGCTGAACGATCATTGCGGCCTGGCGGGACAGCGGAACAAGATGCTCACGTTCCATCTTCATGCGCTCCGGCGACAGACGCCATAGCGGGTTCGGTCCATAGAGATCCTCGAACTCGTCCCTGGCCGCGAAGCGGGTTTCGCTGGTTCGGACCCATGTGAGCAAGGTGAACAGCAGCGCGTCACGGGTGATCTCGCGGCGGCGCGGCGTGTCCTCGCCGTCATAGGCGAAGATCGCTCGCACCAGCTTCGGAAACTCCGCGAGCGGCACGCGCGCCATGTGCCTGACGGGCGGCTTGGGCTTGAGCGCATCGTTGAGGCCGAGCGTCGGATCGATGGTCGCCCAGCCGCTCGCGATCGCGAAGCGATAGATCTGGCTGACGTTCTGCTTGAGGCGACGGGCGATATCGAGGGCGCCGCGCGCTTCGACCGCGCGGATCATCTCGAGAATCTCGGGCGGGTCGATTTCCGTGATCGGACGCTTCCCGATGACCGGAAAGACGTCGCGCTCCATCCGGTTGATGACGCGCAGGGCATGGGCCGAGTCCAGCCCTTCAATACGATTGGCGTGCCAGGCCCGCGCAATCTCTTCGAACAGCTTGAGCGCGGCCCTCTGCTTCTTCGCCCGCTTCCTGGCCTCGGCGGGGTCCTCACCCTGATCGAGCAGCCGCTTGGCTTCGGTCCGCTTCTCGCGGGCGATCGCCAGCGTGACGGTCGGATATTTGCCGAAGCTCAGCAGTTTTTCCTTGCCGTCGAAGCGGTATTTCAGGCGCCAGAGCTTCGATCCGTTCGGCTGGACGAGCAGGTGCAGGCCTTCTCCATCGGACAGCTTGTAGGGGCGCTGCCGCTTGGTGGCGTATTTGACCTCAAGTTCTTTCAAAGCCATCTGGGGGTATCGCCTGTTTTGGGGACAGCCGAAAAATACCCCCAAAATACCCCCAATCCAAATCGCCGTGGGTGGCCGCAGCCGGTCGCACCGGGACGCCGGCGTACGCAACGGGACGCGAAAAATATTTGATTTTCCTCGAAAAATGTCTGCCAGTGGCCTCAGTGGGTCACTGGTGGACAATCCGGGTTGGTAGCGGAGGAGGGACTCGAACCCCCGACACGCGGATTATGATTCCGCTGCTCTAACCTGCTGAGCTACTCCGCCCCAAGGGGTCGCCGCTTGGGCGAGCAGCGCCTATAGGCAGGCTCGCAGCGTCGGTCAATATCATCTGCGTCCGCCTCGAAAACTGTGGGCGAACGCCGGTTCCCACGGCCCGCCGCGATAGTGATGCGCCGCAAGTCCCGCAATCGCGAGCGGACGGGGAAGAAAGCCGGGCGCGAGTTCGGCGAGTAGCGCGCGTGCCGCGGCCGGCGCGACCTTATTCTGTATGGTGATGTGGAGCCGCGGCACGCCGCGGTCCTGCGCGGTGAACATTCCGGCAAAATGGTCGGCGATGCGTGTGCGGATAGCGATGAGCTCGCGGCTGTCGACGCGAAAGGCAACGCCCCGCCCCAAGGAATACACCTCGCGCAGCGTGGCCGCGGGCGGCGGCGTGTCGGCAACGATCCGGCCGATCAGCCGGCGAAGCTCGTCCAGCGCAGATGGCGGCAGTTGATGGAACAGCGTGATATGCGCAGAGAGTCGATTGCGGTGGGGCGGAAAATACGCGCGGCGCAACGCATCGAAATGCCGCTGGTCTGCCGCGCCCATCGTGGCGGTGACGACGATGGGCGCGGGGCCAGCGCGCCGGACGGGAGGGGGGGTGTCCGGGACGCCATGGTCGGGATCGGCAGGGAGAGGCCGCGTCGTGCCGCTGGTACCGTCGCCCATGGGGAACGTCCTTTCCCGATCATCCGCCAATGCCCGATCCCCGCCGGGCGATCCAATCGATTAAATATGTCAGATTGATCGCCGGACTCGATCAGCTTTCGATTGCGCCCCAGAAGCGGCGCAGCGCCGCGGAGGCCTCATCTGGCCGCTCGGCGATCGCCCAATGCCCTGCCCCGTCGATCACCGTCATCGGCGTCGCGTTCGCGGCGGCATAGCGCCGTGCGACCGCCAGCTCGACATAGGGATCGTCGGCACCCCAGACGAGTATGCCCGCGGCCGGAAGCTTGGGAATATCGCGCGCCCAGTCATGTGCGAAGCTGAGCCCCTTTGCCGAACGATAGAGTTTCAGGATCGCGCGGCGCTTGTCCTTGTTCTTCCACTGTTCGGCCTCTTCCGCCGCGATGTTCGCTGGCATCCCCTGCGCCGCCAGCCCTTCGGCCAGCTTGTCAGCGCTGCTCAGCGCCATGAAAATCTCGCCGAGCACGGGGGTGTTCCATATGCGCGCGATCCGGTGGCCGCGATATTCGGGCTCGATCACCGCGTTCGAAATCGCCCAGCTGCGAATGAGGTCGGGCCGCAGCATCGCGACGCGCTGCGCGATCAGCGCGCCCCAGTCGTGGCCGATAATGTCGACCGGGCCGTGCGCCGCGAACAGCGTTTCGGCCTGCCCCACCGCCCAGTCGGCATAGGCCTCCTTCGTTGCGGCGAAACCGGCGGGAAGCGGCGCGGTAAAGCCAGGCAATGCGGGAACGGCAACCGGCACGTCGCCCAGATCGAGCGCGGCGATCAGAGGGCGCCAGATAGCCGGGCTGTCGGGCACGCCATGGAGGAACAGCTTGGCGGTCATCCTGTATCGCTCCATTTCGTCATCCTGGCAAAGGCCGGGATGACGACGGTTTGGTGTTTTACTCCATCTCCCCCCGCTCGCGGCGGAGCGCATACCATTTCTGGACGTTGGCATTATGCTCGGCCAGCGTGCGCGCGAAGATATGGCTGCCGTCGCCCTTGGCGACGAAGAAGAGATAGTCGTTCGGCTCGGGGTCGAGTACGGCGGCGATCGATGCCTTGCCCGGATTGGCGATCGGGCCCTTTGGCAGTCCCGCCATCGCATAGGTGTTGTAATCATTCACCGCCTGAATTTCGGAGCGCAAGATCCGGCGGCCGATCGGTTTGCCCTTGGTGACGGGGTAGATGATCGTCGGGTCGGCCTGCAGCCGCATTCCCACCGCGAGCCGGTTGGTATAAACGCCCGCAACGGTGCGGCGTTCGGCGGGAACGGCCGTTTCCTTTTCGACAATCGAGGCCAGCGTCAGCGCTTCGTTGCGGTTCTTGACCGCGGTGCGCGGCTTCCGCTTCGCCCACAATTCAGCGAACACCTTGTCCATCGCCGCCTGCATCCGTTTTACCACCGCCGCTCGCGTTTCGCCCGTGGTGAATGCATAGGAATCGGGCAGGATGCTGCCCTCGGCCGGCACGGGAATTTCACCCTTGAGCCGCTTTTCGGCCATCAGCCGTTCCCACACCATGATCGACGGCATGCCTTCGGGAATCATCACGAGCCGCTGGATCGTCTTGCCCGACTGGAACAGCGCCAGAATGTCGCCGGCGTCCATCCCCTTTTCGATCTTATACTCGCCGGGCTTGATCGGATCGTACGAGCCGAAGAAACGCGCCTGATTGCGAAAGCTCGACGCTGAGACGAGCCCCGCTTCCTCAAGAATTTCGCCCGCGCGTGCGATACTCGCACCCTGCGGAATGACGACCTCGGCATCCTTCGGCGCGCCGGGCGAGCAGGCGGCGAGAACCAATGCCAGGATCGTGATCGTCAGCCAGCGGAACGGATGCACCCTAAACTCTCCAATGCGCGGTTTCCAGGAGACAAAAATGCGGATGCGCATGTCCGAACTATCTCCTTCGCCGCCTTAAACCGGGGCCGGGCGACAGGGTGATAGAGCATGGCAAGCCAATGGAGGAAAGAGGCTTTTCATCCGCCTTGTGGCCGAAGGCCATGAGGAGGTGGCAGCGGCGCAGCCGTTGACGGAGGGGCAATGGCGCCACCGTCGCGGCCCCTCCACCACCGCTTCGCGGTGGCCCCCCTCCCCACGGCTTCGCCGCAGGGAGGATTTGAAAATCAGTCTTCGACCGCTTTCACAATCAAACTCGCGTTGGTGCCGCCAAAACCGAAGCTGTTGTTGAGCGCCGCGCGCACCTTGCGCTTCTTCGCAACCTTCGGGACCAGGTCGGCGCCCTCGGTTCCCTCGTCGGGATTGTCGAGGTTGAGCGTCGGGGGCACGACCTGATCGCGGATCGCGAGGATGCAGAAGATCGTCTCGACCGCACCCGCGCCGCCGAGCAGATGGCCGATCGCCGACTTGGTCGAGCTCATCGAAACATTGCCCATCGCATCACCGAACAGCCGCTTCACCGCACCAAGTTCGATCGTGTCGGCCATCGTCGAGGTGCCGTGCGCGTTGATATAGTCGATGTCGGCGGGAGTCATGCCCGCCTTTTTGAGCGCCGCGCTCATCGAGCGGAACGCACCGTCCATTTCGGGATCGGGCGCGGTGACATGATAGGCGTCGCCCGACAGGCCGTAACCGACGACCTCGGCATAGATTTTCGCGCCGCGCGCCTTGGCATGTTCATATTCCTCGAGCACGACGACGCCCGCGCCTTCGCCCATCACAAAGCCGTCGCGGTCCTTGTCATACGGGCGGCTCGCCTGCTGAGGGCGGTCGTTATAGCTCATGTTGAGCGCGCGCGCCTGCGCGAAACCCGCAATGCCGATCGGACAGATCGTCGCCTCGGCGCCGCCCGCGAGCATGATGTCGGCATCGTCGTCGCGGATCATCCGCGCCGCGTCGCCGATCGAATGCGCGCCGGTCGAGCAAGCGGTAACGACCGCGTGGTTAGGGCCTTTCAGGCCATATTTGATGCTGACCTGACCCGAAATGAGGTTGATGAGGCGGCCGTGGACGAAGTGCGGGCTGACGCGGCCCGGCCCCTTTTCTGCGAGCAGCAGGCTTTCGCTCTCGATCCCCGGCAGGCCGCCAATGCCCGAGCCGATCGAGCAGCCCGCGCGCACCTTTTGCTCTTCGGTCAGGTCGGTGAGCCCGGCGTCCTCAAGCGCCTGCCCCGCGGCGTCGATCCCATAGATGATGAAAGGATCGACCTGGCGCTGCACCTTGTGATCGACCCGCTTCATGGGGTCGAAGCCATATTCGTGATCGGGCCCCTTGACCTCGCACGCAATCGTGCATTTCTGGTCCGATGCGTCGAACCGGGTGATCGTGCCGGCGCCCGACTTGCCCGCGATCAGATTTTTCCAGCTGGTTTCGACATCGCCGCCCAGCGGCGTCACCAAACCCAATCCCGTCACCACAACCCGGCGCATAATCATTCCTTTCATCGGCCCTGCTCCCACAGGGTGCCGCTTCATACAATTTGCATCGTCACCCCGGCGAAGGCCGGGGTCTCGCCCTCGCGACCGGTGGCCACCGACCCGGCGAGATCCCGGCCTTCGCCGGGATGACGGATGTAGCGCTGTGCCAGACCATATCCATAAAAAAAGCTTCCCGGTCGTTGCGCGCGAGCGCTGAGGACCGGGAAGCCGGAAACGCTTGGGCGGCGTCGCCGCCGCATCCGGCCGCGCCGGATTGCAGAGCGTTAGCCCTTGTTCGCTTCGATATAGTCGATCGCGTCCTTGACGGTGGCGATCTTTTCCGCCGCGTCGTCGGGGATTTCGACGCCGAATTCTTCTTCGAACGCCATCACCAGTTCGACGATGTCGAGGCTGTCGGCGCCCAGATCGTCGATGAAGCTCGCTTCCTCGGTGACCTTGTCGGCTTCGACACCCAGATGTTCGACGACGATCTTTTTAACCTTTTCGGCCGAATCGCTCATGCACAGTTCCTTTTTCTGACCTGGTCGTGAATGTTGGGAATTGCCCTAGTGCCCGTCGGCGGGGCTGGCAAGAGGGCTGGCACGGGCGGCGCGGAGAAGCGCCTGTCGTCCCTGTTCGCACTCTCTGAAACGCTGGCGCGCACCCTTTCCGTCCCTCTGGCGCCCGCCGCCGCAAATAGGCACCGCTCTTTCGGCGTTCAAGGCCGGGCGCGGCGAATCATCGGTTCGCGCGAAACTCAGCCCGCAGCGGGCCCGACCACGCCGGATTCGCGCAGCGCCGCCGACGCCCGCATGATCACCGCGGGCGTGATCATGAACCGGCCAAGCACACGTTCGGGCGGCGTGCCCACGGGCTGGCGGGTATGGTCGAGCAGACGCCGCCACAGCGCGCGCGCCGCATCGGTCTCGCCCTGCCGTGCCAGCACGATCGCCCGCACCATCATATATTGCGGCTCCAGGTTGCTGGGCGAAGGCATCTTGTCGAGGATCGCCTGCGCCTCCGCCTGCTCGCCGCGCTGCGACACAATGAACGCCAGCGTCACCGCGGGAACGCCGGGGTAGGAGGAATCGAGCGCCAGCGAACGACGCACCTGCGCCTCCCCTTCCTCCGCGCGGCCGCACGACAGCTTGAACAGGCCAAGAAAGCCCGCCATGTCGGCGTCGAACGGATTGTTCGCCGCTGCCGTATCACCCATCGCGATACCTGCCGCGCAATCGCCGGCATAAAAATGGGCGCGCGCCATCGCAAATTGGCCCGCCGACGAATTGGGGCTTTCCCGATAGGCGCGCAGGGCAAGCGACCGCCCCTCCGCAAAGGCTTCGCGGCCCGCGGGCGTTGCGCGCGCAGGCTGCCAGTCGGCGAAGCGCACAAGCGACAGGGCGGCGAGCGCAGTGGAATCCCGCGGATCGAGCTTGATCGTTGCGCGGAGGCAATCGTCGACCAGCTTTACCGTTGCCGGATCGCGCATCTGGCGCATCCGGTTGAACTGGGCAAGACACGGATAGCCGGCGGCATAATTGTCAGGCTGGCGCCGAATCTGATCGCGCACGATCACGCCATAATCGCCCGCAATCTGCGCGACCAATGGTTCGACCTTGGTGAATCCGGGCGTGTCGAGATGATCGAACCGTATCTGCTGCGACCAGATGGCACGCTGATCGGCGACGCGGTTGAGCACCAGCGTCACGTCGACAGACCCGTCCGCGGTGCGAACGAGCGAGGTATCGAGGCGATAGTCGCCGATACGCGGCGCAGCGCCGCCTTCGGCGCGCGCACTCAACAGGTCGACCAGCTCGAATCGCCGCAATCCGTCGCGCAGCTTGCCGTCGAGCGCGCGGGCAAGCGCACGCGACTGGGCCATATCCCCCGAGTCCGGCTCGCTGATCTCCAACAGCGGTATGGGGACCGGGTCACGTGCGAACAGTCCGCGCGTTTCGCCGCCAAGGGTCCAGAGCGCAAGCAGCGAAAGCGCGACGAGAACCAGCGCCACCACCCAACGGCCAAACCGGCGACGATCCGGGGGCGGCGCCGCGTCTGCGTCAACTGGCGCGGGTGCGGCCTTGACGTCATCGACATCCTCTGGCGCGCGCGCAGTCGGCGGCGCTGAGCGATACTGGACGACAACTTCATAGCTGCCTTGCGGAACGCGCAGCCGATGGACCCAGGCAGTCTCAGCATAATAACGATCGAGCAGGCTGCGCAGCCGTCCGACCATGACGCGCGGATAGCTGTCGACCGCGGGGTCAAAATCTTCGCTGCGTCCCAGCGCCTCGGTGGCAATCGCATAGGCCTTGGGGGCGCTGCGACCGCCGCGCAGGCGGTGTTCAACGAGGAATTGCAGCAATCGCGAGAGCACCGGCGAGCGCGTGAACATCGGCGAATCGAGCAGCCGCTGCATTTCCTCGGCGATAATTCTTTCGACCTCGCCGGGGTCGGTTTCGTTCGCTTTCGCTTGGTCCATGCTACCCTCGAATGCCCGCCTCGGGCGCAGCGGTAGATACGCCAATCGTTCGGCACGACCACCCATTGTTACGCCTTCGTAACGGTAACAAGGCGGCCTTTCATCCTATCAGAAGTCAAAGCCCACGCCAATCTGCGACCGAAAAAGGTCAAAACGGGTTAAGAAAGAGTTATCAAATGGCGACACGACGGCGTGTGACCCCTTGTAACTGCCCCGAAACGGGAATTCTGTCATTCTTCCCATGGCCGCTTCGCTCTTCTGTCGATGCGGTGTGAAGCCCGAGGCGAATGGTGCGAGCTGGTCCCTGGCACCCTTCGAACTCCCTCAGGCTTCATTTCAAGACTTCGCCGGGCGGCTCGACAGCCCCACCTGTTCTCCGCCCGGCAAGTCGACTCCCCCCTACGCTCCAACAATCCGGAATCCGGCGCAAGACCCGTCGCGATGGCATCGGAACCGCGCGATCAGGGCCTCAACGACAAAGGGGCGCCGCTTGCCAGCGACGCCCCCTTCATTGAGCGAAGAAGGCTATGCCGCGTCAGGTCGCCGCGGGCGCCTTGCACGGGCCGGTGTGCGTGCTCACCATCTGCATCACCATTTCCATGTCGCCGCCGGTCGGCACCTTGCCCTTGGTCGTGATCGTCACGTCGGACTTTTTCGCTTCCATCGTGCCGTTCATCGCCATGTCGACGGTCTGACCGTTGGCGGTGCAGGTGCCTGCAACGTCGATCTTGCCGCCCGTGACCTCCTTTTTCGACCAGGTGCATTCGCCGCCGTTACCCGGTCCCTTCGCGAGCTCGGCCGCAATATCTTCCTTGTCGACCTGTTCCTGCGTGAAACACTGGTCCATGCCGCTTGCGCCTTCGACCATCTTGGCCATGCCATCCTTCATTTCGGGCGGCATGCCCGGAACTTCGAACTTCACCAGCTTCACCTCGGTCTTCCAATTGCCCGCCTCGCGCTTCACGGGACCGCTGGCATTTTCAGTCTTGCCGCAACCCGTCACCGCGAGAAGCGTGCCGAGGGCCGCAATCGTGATCAATTTCTTCATACGTGTCTCCTGTGACTTGCCGCTGCCCGCTCTCTGGCTGACTCATTGCGATTGTGGACCCGCTTCATCGATACCATATTGGTGACAATGGCAATCCAGATTCGCACCTCGCTCGACGAAATCGACACCGCCGAGGGCTATGTCCCGCACCGCCCCGCCCGCCCCGACAAGGTCGAGGGCGGAAAAAGATTCGAACTGGTCAGCGATTATGCGCCCGCCGGCGATCAGCCGACGGCGATCAAGGAACTGGTCGAAACCGCGTTGGCGGGCGAACGCGATCAGGTGCTGCTCGGTGTCACCGGATCGGGCAAGACCTTCACCATGGCCAAGGTGATCGAGACGTTGCAGCGTCCCGCGCTGATTCTCGCTCCCAACAAGATTCTCGCGGCGCAGCTCTATGGCGAGTTCAAGAGCTTTTTCCCGGACAATGCGGTCGAATATTTCGTCAGCTATTATGACTATTACCAGCCCGAGGCCTATGTGCCGCGATCGGACACGTACATCGAGAAGGAAAGCTCGGTAAACGAAGCGATCGACCGGATGCGCCATTCGGCGACGCGCGCGCTGCTCGAACGCGACGACGTGATCATCGTCGCGTCGGTGTCATGCCTCTATGGCATCGGGTCGGTCGAGACCTATTCGGCGATGATCTTCGACCTCAAGAAAGGTCAGGTCGCCGACAGCCGCGAGATCATCCGAAAGCTCGTCGCGCTCCAGTACAAGCGCAACGACGCCGCCTTCGCGCGCGGCAATTTCCGTGTCCGCGGCGACAGCCTCGAGATCTTCCCCTCTCACTATGAGGATATGGCGTGGCGCGTCAGCTTCTTCGGCGACGAGATTGAGGAGATCACCGAGTTCGACCCGCTGACGGGCAAGAAGATCGCGAGCCTCAACTCCGTCCGCATCTATGCCAACAGCCACTATGTCACCCCCGGCCCGACGCTGAAGCAAGCGACCGAGGCGATCCGCCACGAACTCGCCGAGCGGCTCAAGGAACTCGAAGCCGAAGGCCGGCTGCTCGAAGCGCAGCGGCTCGAACAGCGCACCAATTTCGATCTTGAGATGATCGCCGCGACGGGAAGCTGCGCGGGCATCGAGAATTACAGCCGCTTCCTGACCGGCCGCCTCCCCGGCGAGCCGCCGCCGACCCTGTTCGAATATCTGCCCGACAATGCCTTGCTCTTCGTCGACGAAAGCCATCAGACAATCCCGCAGATCGGCGCGATGTCGAAGGGCGACCATCGCCGCAAGATCACCCTCGCCGAATATGGCTTCCGCCTGCCCTCGTGCATCGACAACCGGCCCTTGCGCTTCGCCGAATGGGATTTGATGCGCCCGCAAACGGTCAGCGTGTCGGCGACCCCCGGCACATGGGAGATGGAGCGCACACAGGGCGTCTTCGCCGAACAGGTGATCCGCCCGACCGGCCTCATCGACCCGCCGGTCGAGATCAAGCCCGTCGAGGAACAGGTCGACGACCTGATCGCCGAGGCCAAGAAGACCGCCGCCGCGGGCTACCGCACGCTCGTCACGACGCTCACCAAGCGCATGGCCGAGGATCTCACCGAGTTCCTCCACGAAGCAGGGCTGAAGGTCCGTTACATGCACTCGGACGTCGAAACGCTCGAACGCATCGAGATTATCCGCGACCTGCGGCTCGGCGTGTTCGACGTCCTCGTCGGGATCAACCTGCTCCGCGAAGGGCTCGACATTCCCGAATGCGGGCTCGTCGCGATCCTCGACGCCGACAAGGAAGGCTTTTTGCGCAGCGAAACGAGCCTCGTCCAGACCATCGGCCGCGCCGCGCGCAACGTCGACGGCCGCGTCATCCTCTACGCCGACCGCATCACCGGCAGCATGGAGCGCGCGCTGCGCGAAACCGACCGCCGCCGCGAAAAACAGCAGGCCTATAACGCCGAACATGGCATCACGCCGCAGACGATCAAACGCAACATCGGCGACATCATCGCGCATGTCGCATCGAAGGACGGCGTGACGATCGACATCGGCGATGACAAGCCCGCGCATATGGTCGGCCACAACCTGCGCGCCTATATCGCCGAGCTCGAAAAGAAGATGCGCGACGCCGCGGCCGACCTCGAGTTCGAGGAAGCCGGCCGCCTCCGCGACGAAATCCGCAAGCTCGAAGCCGACGAACTGGGCCTGCCGCCCGACCAACAGGTCGCGCCGCGCGTGGGGCGCAGCAACGAGGGCAAGCCGGGCACGCGCAAGGGGCGGTTCGGGAAGCAGAGCAAGACGAAGTGGGGGCGGTGACGACACGAGAACGCCGTTCCGTCTACAACGACCTTTCTGTCTAAGGACACCCTAGACAAAACTCTTGCGTTCTACGGCTTCACCTCTTACGACAAGGCATGGCGCAAGGAATCAGAGAAATACTCGATGCGCGCGAACGTGAAGTTCGGCGATCGTTAGACGACGTTCGTAAGAAGCAGATCGAGCCGCTTGAGCGGGAACTGGCTGAAATTGTTGCTGCCCGTAACGCGATTAATTCGAGCCAGCATAGCGTGCCGGATGTCGCCGTTGATGACATTCAGGATCGCTTTAAGCGGATGAAGTATGAAGATCTCGCGATTGCAGCCTTTCAGGGAGCTTTCCCGAATGGCGCTACAATTCAAGAGCTTCTCGATCGAATCAAGCGCGATTTTGGACGGGATATTGCCCAAGGCAGTTTCAGTCCGATCCTGTCGAGAATGCGGCAAAAAGGCATTCTGAGAAAGAACGGCCATGCTTGGATTTTGGCGGCGCACGGTTAATGGTCAAACCCGAAAAACTTTACGCCCTGCTGCTCCAATCGACGAACCGCACCGTCAGTTTCCGCGATTTCGAGCGACTCCTGCGCGCCTTTGGCTTCGAGTGGGCGCGCACGACAGGCAGCCATAGGCAATATGTCCACCCGAAAGTCCCGCGCGCCTTCCCGGTCCAGCCCGAAGCCAAAGACGCCAAGCGCTACCAGGTCCGCGAACTGCTTGAACTCATCGAGACCTATGGCCTATATATCGACGAGTGAACGAGCCTCATTACCACATCAACCTGTTCTGGTCCGGCGAGGATAAATGCTGGATCGCCGACGTTCCCGATCTGCGCCCTTGTTCGGCGCACGGCGACACGCGCGAGCAGGCCGTCTCCAATATCCAGGACGCGATCGAGGGCTGGCTTGAGGTCGCACGGGAAAAGGGTTTCCCCATCCCCGAACCCCGTTACCGCCCCGCGATTTACGCGGCGCGATAAGCGATGCCGCCATGTCTCGCTCGCGCCGAAAAACACCCATAACCGGGCATACCACCGCACAATCCGACGCCGAGTGGAAAGCGAAGGCTGCGCGCGTGTTGCGGCACAGGGTCAAGCAGGCGCTTGAGACGAACCCGGAGGACTTGAATTTTTCGGGCAAGCGCTGGGATGCGATCAATCCATGGTCGGCACCGAAGGACGGAAAATACTGGTTCGGCAAACGCGACCCGCGCCTGCTTCGGAAATAGAGCGCAATTATTTCGCTCGAATCGTCATCCCGGCGAAGGCCGGGATCTCACCCTATCGGATCTGCTGCACCGGCGAGATCCCGGCCTTCGCCGGGATGACGCGATAAGGAGGGCGGCGCGTCGGTTTAACCCGATCTCGCTTTAGACGCACCCCCTTCGACCAAAACCCCATCGCAACCGACCAGCACCCTTGCCCCCTCCCCGCGCGCCCATTAGCGTCCGCGCTTCAAAACGGGGAGACAAGTTTATGAAATCGGGTCTGTCGCTGATCGCGCTGGCGCTTGCCGTCGCGGTTCCTGCCGTCGTCCATGCCGAGGACAAGAACGACAAGGCAAAGGCCGAAAAGCCCGCCGACTACGAACCGCAAATCCGCACCACCAAGCTCAGCGGCACTTTCGGCGGCCAGCGCATCAATTACGCCGCGACGATCGGCGAAACGATCATCAGGAACAAGGACGGCGTGCCTGAGGTCGCGGTCGTCACCACCTCTTACGTCAAGGAGCCGCGCGACCCCGGCCGCCCCGTGACCTTCCTGTTCAACGGCGGCCCCGGATCAGGGACCGTCTGGCTGATGATGGGGGCCTTTGGGCCGAAGCGCGTTGCGATTCCCGGCACCGGCGTCGACGACGGCGCGCCGCCCTGGCCCATCGTCGACAATCCCGATGCGCTGATGGACGTCACCGATGTCGTGTTCATCGATCCGCCGGGCACGGGCTTTTCGCACCTGATCGGCAAGGCCGACCCAAAGGACTACTACGGCGTCACGCAGGACGCCAAGCTGGTCGCCGAAGTCATCCGTCGCTGGCTCGCCGACAATGGCCGCTGGAACAGCCCCAAATATCTCGGCGGCGAAAGCTATGGCACGACGCGCACCGCCGCGGTCGCGCACCAGCTGATGAATGCGACCTATAATGACGTCGCGTTCAACGGGCTGATCCTGATCTCGACCGTGCTCGATTTCGCCGCGGGTGCCGACACGGCGGGCAACGAACTGTCGCCGATCACCAACCTGCCCTCGATGGCGGTGACGGCGCTTTATCATGGCAAGGCGAGCGCAGCGTCGGTCGAAGCCTTTGCCGAGGAAGCGCGGCAATGGGCGATCGGCCCCTATGCGACCGCGCTCCTGAAGGGCCAGAAGCTGCAAGGCGAGGAGCGCGCGCAGATCCGCCGCGAGCTCGCGCGCTTTACCGGTCTTTCCGAAACCTATCTCGAACAGGCCGACCTGCGCGTCACGCCGGCGCGTTTCTACAAGGAACTGCTGCGCGACCGCGGCCTCACCGTCGGGCGGCTCGACAGCCGCTATACCGGCCGTGACTATGACAGCGCCGGCGAAAGCCCCGACAACGACCCGAGCTTTTATGGCATCGACGCCAGCTATACCGCCGCGATCAACAGCTGGAGCCGCGACGGGCTGGGGTTCAAGACGGACCGCGAGTATCAGTCGATCGGCGGGATCGGCGGCCAGTGGGACTGGCGCATCGGCGGCCGTGACACTAACGCCTATCTGAACGTCGCGCCCTGGATCGGGCAGGCGATGCGCGAGAACAGCGGACTGCGCGTGCTCGTCGCGCAGGGCTATTATGATTTTGCAACGCCCTTTTTCGCCGCCGAATATGCGCTGTCGCGTACCGGCATCCCGCAGGATCGCATCACCTGGACCTATTATGGCGCGGGCCACATGATGTACATCCGCGACGAGGACCGGCGTAAGTTGTCGGAGGATGTGCGCGCGTTCATCCGGGCGCGGTAAGGAACATCGGTCGGCGGCCGTTAGCGGACCTTATTTCCACCCTCATCCCGGCGAAGGCCGGGATCTCACCCCATCGGTTTTGCGCACGGGCGAGATCCCGGCCTTCGCCGGGATGACGAATAAGGGACGGTCGGGAATCTACCCCAACGCAGACACTTCTACCGCAGCACGCCCTTCGCCTTCATCGCCCGCGCGTAGAAGAGGAGGGCGAGCATGATGACCCATATCGCCGCAGTCACGGAAATTGCGACATTCTGGAACAACGCACGCGTCGTCTCACCGTTCAGGACGTGCTGATAGAGCGTCGACCCCGCGAGGCCGACGACCGACACGATATAAGCGGTCACCGCGTGGCGCGAGCGGAAGAGCAGCAACACCGAGCCGACAAAAGCGCCGAATCCACCAATCGCCCAGCATAGATCCGCCCACAAAGGTGCGCCCAGGATGAATGCGCGCTGGTCGTCGGTCAGCGGCGACAACCAGAATTCATTTTCCATGTGGGTGAGCGTGAAATCAACTGCCGGAAAGGCATTCACCAGCACCGCGAGGCTCCCTACCAACCACAGGTGCCAGGGCGTTTTTACAGCTTCGGTCATATCATCTCCCCCTCCAGAAAGATCGGGCGAAATTAGCAGATTTCTCCGACGCCAGCAATATGGTGATATAGTCTCGCAATACAGCAATGCTGCGGCCCAAAAATGGCTCGCGGCCTGTTGATGGCTTGGCAAGTCCGGCGCCAGCCGCGATATGCGCGCCATGTGCGTCGTTGCTTTAGCTCACCGCGTCCATCCCGACTGGCCGCTCATCCTCGTCGGCAATCGCGACGAATTTCACGCCCGCGCCGCGGCACCGCTTGCCGAATGGGATGACGATAGCGGCATCGTCGCGGGACGCGATCTGCGAGCGGGCGGGACATGGCTCGGCGTCCACGCCCCCAGCGGCCGCAGCGTGGTCGTCACCAACGTCCGCGGCGCGCTTCCCGATCCTGCGAAGGCTTCGCGCGGGGCGCTCGTCACCGACCTGCTGCGCGGGAGCGGACGCTTCGCCGATCCGGCCGCGGACGAACTCGATCGTTTCAACGCCTTCAACCTGTTCGCGGTCGATCGCGGCGCCGCGCGGCTGCTCACCAACCGCCCGGTCGCATCGATCATTCCGCTCGAACCCGGTGTCCATGCGCTCGCCAACGAAGCGATCGACGCCCCGTGCCTGCGGGCCGAGCGGCTGCGCCTCGCCCTCGAAACAGCGGTCGCGGCGGGCACCGACCCCTCGAACCTGCTCGACACGCTGATGGCGGAGGACGATCCCGCGCTATTCCTGCGCGGCGCCCTCTATGGCACGCGCGCCGCCACGCTCGTTGCCATCGCCGCCGACGGCCGCGTCCGGATGACCGAGCGCCGATACGAAGCGGGCGGCCGTTCCGCTGGAACGACCTCCCTCGATTTTCACATCGAACCTTAAATTCCTCCCTGTCGCGTAGCCACAGGGAGGATCGAATGTCTTATTTGGGTGCCAGCACCATCAGCATCTGGCGCCCCTCGGTGCGCGGGTGCGCCTCGACTTTCGCGACCTCGGCGGTGAGTTCGGCGACGCGCTGAAGCACGTTGAGGCCGAGCTGTGTGTGGCTCATCTCGCGGCCGCGGAAGCGCATTGTCATCTTGACCTTGTCGCCTTCCTCCAGGAAGTCGAAGACCTTTTTCATCTTCACGTCGAAATCATGGTCGTCGATGTTCGGACGCATCTTGATCTCTTTGATCTCCTGCGTCTTCTGGCTCTTGCGCGCCAGATTGGCCTTCTTCTGCGCCTCGTACTTGAACTTGCCGACGTCGAGGAACTTGCAAACCGGCGGATCGGCATTGGGGGATACTTCGACAAGGTCGAGCCCGACCTCGGCCGCCTGTTCGATCGCTTCGGCCGTCAGCATTACGCCCAGATTTTCGCCTTCCTCGTCGATCACGCGGACTTTGGGGGAGGCAATGAATTCATTGTATCGCGGGCCGTTCTTGGGCGGCAGCGGCGCCATCGGGCGACGGGTCATGGGCGGGCGTATAGCTGTATCTCCTTGGTCGTTTCGATATGGGCGCGCGGCATCGACGCGCGGCGCGCTCGCTGTTCATATAGTGATCACTGCGCCGCCGTAAAGGTGGCGGCGGCGATCGGGCGCTGCTTTTCGCCCGACTGTGGCCGCGCGGACACTACCAGCGCGCACTCACCATTTGGTCGGCGCGGGATCGATCACGCGAAAGCCACCGGCGCCGATTTCGCTGACCTCCAGCGCGCGCTCGGCGATGCCGCGGTTGCTGAACCGGAAAATGCCGTCGATGCCGCCAAAGCCGTCGGCGGCGAGCAGCCGGTTCACCGGAAAATTGCTGCCGGGTTTCCAGTCGCGCGCGATCCGTACGGTGAGCAGCACCGAATCATAACCGAGGCTCGCCAGCCGGTACGGCGCGCGGCCGAAACGCGTCCGATATTTGGTCGCGAGTTGGCCATACAGCCCGTCCGACACGCTGGCGAACCACGCGCCCCGCATCGCCGCGTTGCCCGCAAGCGCGGCATCGGTATTCCAAAGTTCGGTACCCAGGATCTGGCGCTCGCCCGCGCCCTTGATCACCGGCACCGCGCGGATCGCATTGCCGCCGCTGTCGGCGATCAGCACCGCATCCATTGCGCCCGCATTGGCGAGCCGCCGCGCCGCGCCCGACAGCGCAGTCGCGCTGCGGTCATAGCTTTCGACAGCAACGAGCGTGCCGCCTGCCTCGGCCACCGCGGCGCGGAACGCCGCCGCCGACCGGTCGCCATAAACATTTTTCGGCACCAGCGCGCCGAACCGCTGATGCCCTTTGGCGCGCGAGAAGGCGACGACGCGTTCGACCGACTGGCCGGGAACGAACCCCATGATGAACACACCGTTGCCGGCCACGCTCGTGTCGTTCGAAAAACTCAGCACGGGAATTTTGGCGCCGCGCGCGATTGGCGCCACGGCCGACACATCTTCACTGAGCAGTGGCCCCAGGATCAGCTTGTTGCCGTCGGCGACCGCCTGCCGCGCCGCCGCCGCCGCTCCGAGCGCAGTATCATAGGTGGTAATGCGCACACGCTCGGTGCGCGAATCGAGCAGCGCGAGCGTCGTCGCATTGGCGATCGCGGTGCCGACGTCGGCGTTCGGACCCGTTTGCGGGACGAGCAGCGCGACGCGGTGGCGGTCGGTGTCGGTGGGAAGGCCAGGGCCGACATTGTCGGTCGGCGTCTCGGGCGGCGGCGGGGTCGCCGGACCGCCGGTTTTCGGCACCACCTGGCACGCCGCGAGAAACCCCGCCATCGCGATGACGCCCAGCCCGCGCAGCATCTGGCGGCGCGGCGACGCATTCGCTTGGCGCTCGGCAGCAGTTTCTGCCATTTTCGGCGTCATGCCAGATTCGACCATCTCAAATTCTCCCTTGCCCGGTCTCTATATCGTCGCGACACCCATCGGCAACCTTGGCGACATCGGCGCGCGTGCGGCAGAAACGCTCGCCGCCGCCGACCTGATCGCGGCGGAGGATACGCGCGTGACCGCAAAATTGCTGTCGCGCCTTGGTCTGCGTGTACCGATGACCCCCTATCATGACCACAGCGACGAACGCACGCGCGCCGCGCTGGTTGCGCGTATGGAGGATGAGGTTGTCGTTTTGGTGTCGGATGCGGGGACGCCGCTGATTTCGGACCCCGGATACAAGCTGGTGCGCGATGCGCGAGCGGCGGGACGCCATGTTACCACCCTGCCCGGCCCGTGCGCCGCAATTGCCGCAATCACCCTCTCGGGATTGCCGAGCGATCGCTTTCTCTTTGCGGGTTTCCTGCCCAACAGGGCGAAAGCCCGCGCCGACGCGATCGCCGAATTTTCCGCGCTGCGTGCGACGCTCATATTCTACGAAAGCGGCCCGCGCCTCGCCGCGACGCTCGATGCGCTCGCCAGTGGATTGGGCGACCGTGAAGCCGCCGTCGCGCGCGAGATCAGCAAGCTTTACGAGGAATGCGTCACCGGCACGCTGACCGGGCTTGCCGCGCGCTACGCCGACGCACCGCCGAAGGGGGAAATCGTCATCGTCGTCGGCCCGCCCGGCGAAGCTGCGGCCGAACCGGCCGACGACGCCACGCTCGACGCCGCGCTGCGCGCCGCAATGGCCGACCGGCCGGTTGCACAGGCAGCCAAGGCGGTCGCCAAACGCTTCGGCCGCGACCGCCATGACGTCTATGCCCGCGCGCTCGCGCTGAAAGAGCAGCTTTGAACCGCGCCGCCGCCGAAGCGCGCGGACGCGACGCCGAACGCCGCGCCGCCTGGTGGCTCCGCCTCCACGGCTGGCGCATTTTGGGCCAGCGGCTGCGCGTCCCCGTCGGCGAGGTCGATCTTGTGGCGCGGCGGGGGCGCACCGTCGCCTTCATCGAGGTCAAATGGCGCGAACGTCCAGCCGACCTCGACCTTGCGATCGACGAATATCGGCTGCGCCGCGTCGCCGCGGCCGCCGAAATGCTCAGTTCGCGCTTCGCCCGGCCGCGCGACGCCATACGGATCGACGTGATGCTCCTTGCGCCGCGCCGCCTGCCGCGCCATCTGGTCCACGTCTGGCAGCCGTGACGGGTTGCCGCAACAACGCCCCATTCCATCATCCCGGCGAAGGCCGGGATGATGAATCAGGTTAGGCGCGCGGCTTGATGACGCGCGCTGAGAGGAGAAAAAAATGACCCTGCGCGCCGCGATACAAATGGACCCGATGGATACGATCAACATCGCCGGCGACAGCAGCTTCCATCTGATCCTGAAGGCGCTCGAACGCGGCTATGAGCTTTATCATTACGATGTCCGCGGCCTGACGTGGGAAGCCGGGCGGCTGACCACGAAAGCGCACCGCATCGTCGAGGCACAGCGCGAGGCGGGCGCGCATTACAGGTTCGGCGACGATGTGACGCTCGACCTCGGCCGCGACGTCGACGTCGTGCTGATGCGGCAGGACCCACCCTTCGACCTCGGTTATCTGACCGGCACCTGGCTGCTCGAACGCCTCGCGGGGCAGACGCTGGTGGTCAACGACCCCGTGTCGGTCCGCAACGCGCCCGAAAAGGTCTTCGTCCTCGATTTCGCCGAGTTCATGCCGCCGACGATGGTGACGCGCGACCTGGACGCTGTGAAGGATTTTCAGGCGCGGTACGGCGCCGTCGTCATCAAGCCGCTCCACGGCAATGGCGGCAAGGCGGTGTTCAGGATCGACGCCGACGGCGGCAACCTCGGCGCGCTGGTCGAGTTGTTCGGCCAGGTGTGGCCCGAACCCTTCATGGTCCAGCAGTTCCTGCCGAGCGTCTCGAAGGGCGACAAGCGCATCGTGCTCGTCGATGGCGAGGTTGCGGGCGCGATCAATCGCAAGCCCGGCGAAGGCGAGTTCCGATCGAACCTCGCGGTCGGCGGCTACGCCGAGGCCGCCGAGCTCACGGCCCGCGAACAGGAAATCTGCGCCGCGCTTGGCCCCGCGCTTAAAGAACGCGGGCTGATCTTTGTCGGCATCGATGTGATCGGCGGCGAATGGCTGACCGAAATCAACGTCACGTCTCCCACCGGCATTGTCGCGATCGATCGGTTCAACAACAGCGACACTGCGGGGATGATCTGGGACGCGATCGCGCGCCGAATCGATGCGTGAACAACTTGCTTCGTCATTGCGAGGGCCGTAGGCCCGCGGCAATCCGGCGCGGCACAAGCCCGCGCTCGATTGCTTCGCTCTGCTCGCAACACGTCCCTCTGGAAAGCCAATCGCGGGAAAACCCATGACCGACTTCATTCTCGATCTCGTCCAATCATGGGGCTATTTCGGCATCGCCGTCCTGATGTTCCTCGAAAATGTCTTCCCGCCGATCCCGTCGGAGGTGATCATGGGCCTCGGCGGCGTGATGGTCGGACAGGGGCGCTTCGATTATTGGACGCTCGTTGCGGTCGCAGTCGCGGGCACGACGCTCGGCAATTATGTCTGGTATGCGATCGGGCGCTGGGTCGGTTACGAACGGCTAAAGCCATTGATCGACCGCTACGGCCGCTGGCTGACACTCGACTGGGACGAGGTCGAAAAGCTCCACGACTGGTTCATCCGTTACGGATCGGGCATCGTCTTCGTCTGCCGCTTCCTGCCGATCGCGCGCACGATGGTGTCGCTGCCCGCGGGAATGGTGCGCATGAACCAGCTGAAATTCCTGATCTGGACCGCCGCCGGCTCGACGATATGGATCGCCGCGCTCGCGGGCGCCGGTTCATGGTTCGGCAAGCAGTTCGCCGAAGTCGACCGCTTCATCGGCCCGCTCGCCTTGCTCGCAATCGGCTCGCTGATCGCGCTTTACATCTACCGCGTCGTGACGTGGAAGCCGAAGCCGCGCAGCGACTGACGGCGGCGGCCCGAAAGGTTTGAAAGCGACCGGAATTAGCCGTCGCCCCCGCGAAGGCGGGGGCCGCTGTCGGTTTACGCAGCGACGCAGGAAAAGGCCGATTGCGGCCCCCGCCTTCGCGGGGGCGACGCTCTGAAGCAATGTCCGCTTCCCACCCCGAAACCGACGTCACGCCCGCGGATGCGCGCTTCGATAAATGTCCAGCAAATGCGCGGCATCGACCGCAGTATAAACCTGCGTCGAGGCAAGGCTTGCATGGCCGAGCAATTCCTGCAGGCTCCGCAGGTCGGCACCCCCCGCCAGCAGGTGCGTCGCGAAACTGTGGCGCAGCGCGTGTGGCGTCGTGCGTTCGGGCAGCCCGAGCGCACGACGAGCCGCGCGCACGCTCGCGCGCACCACGCCGGGCTGGAGCGCGCCCCCACGCGCGCCAAGAAACAGAGGCGCGTTCTTGGTGATCGGATAGGGGCAAGCCGCGACATAGCGCGCCACCGCCGCCGCAACCGCGGGCAGGACCGGCACGATCCGCGTCTTCGCCCTTTTTCCGGTAACACGCAGCGTATCGCCGAGCGGCAGCGCCGCACCGGTCAGCGACAGCGCCTCGCCAATGCGCAGGCCCGCGCCATAGAGCAGCAGCAGCAGCGCGAAATCGCGCGCGCCGACCCAGCCCTCGCGCGCATTGTCCGCGACCTCCTCTGCCAGCTCCAGCGCCTCGGCGGGCGCCACTGGCCGCGGCAGCCCCTTTTTGACCCGCGGCCCGCGCATCTGCGGTACGCTCGCGCTCGACCCGCCGATGAAGCGAAGGAAGGTGCGGAGCGCCGACAGCTCGCGGGCCGCCGACGCATTGCCGAGCCCCTCGGCACGGCGCTCGGCGAGATAGGCGCGCAGATCGTTGGGGGTCAGCGCCTTCAGCATCGCCCCATCGACACCGCTGCCGCGATGGCGCGACAGAAATTTGGTGAAACGATGGGCGATCGCGATATAGGCGCGGCGCGTATGCTCCGACCGGCGCCGCTCATGCGCCAGATGGGCATCCCAGTCGCGGATAAGGTCCTCACTCATTCCAAACCCCGTCCCTCTGCTTCCGTCTGTGTCGAGCGAAGTCGAGACACCCCGTCGGCAAACGCGATACCGATGGATATCTCGACTTCGCTCGATGCGAACGGGTTTGATATGGGTTAGTGGGTTTTCACCACTTCGGAAAGGATCGAGTCGAGCAGCAATATGCCATCATCGGTCACTGCCAGCCGGTCACCCTCCGCGCGCATCAGCCCCTGGCGTTCAAGCCGCGCCACCGCGCCCGCATCGACAAAAGCGTCGCGTCCCAGCCCGCTCCGCGCCTCGACACGGCAAAGGTCGATCCCTTCGGTCAGCCGCAGCCCCATCAGCATCGCCTCGGTCGCGCGTTCATGCGCGGGCAGGTCGCTCTCCCCCTTGATCCCGTGGCCGTTGCGCCCAACCGCCGCGATAAAATTCTCGGGCTTCTTGTGCCGCTCGGTCGCCTGGGCGAGCCGCCGCCCGTGCGCGCCCGGCCCGATCCCTGCATAGTCGCCATAGCGCCAATAGGTGAGGTTATGGCGGCTCTCTTCGCCCGGCCGCGCATGGTTCGATACCTCATAGCGCGGCAGGCCCGCGCCGCGCGTCATCGCCTGTGTCGCGTCGAACAGATCGGCGGCGGCGTCACCGTCGGGAATGACAAGCTCGCCCTTCGCCGCAAGCGTGGCGAAGCGCGTCCCCGGTTCGATCGTCAGTTGATAGAGCGACAGATGCCCCGTCCCGAACGCCAGCGCGTCCGCCAGTTCCTTTTCCCAATCGGCCAGCACCTGTCCCGGCCGCGCGTAGATCAGGTCGAAACTCGTGCGGTCAAAATGGGATTGCGCCGCCGCGATCGCGCGCCGCGCTTCGTCGCCGCTATGCGCGCGGCCCAGAAATTCAAGTATTTGCGGGTCGAAGCTCTGAACGCCGACCGACACGCGATTGACCCCGGCAGCGGCGAGATCGGCAAAAGCGGCCACTTCGAACGAATTGGGGTTCGCCTCGAGCGTGATTTCGCAATCGTCCGCGAGCCCCCACAGCGCCGCCGCCTCGGCGATCACCGCCGCGACGGTCGCGGGCGGCATCAGGCTCGGCGTTCCGCCGCCGAAAAAGATCGACGACACGGTTCGTCCGGGCAGCAGCATGGCCTCATGCCGCAAATCCGCCAGCAACGCCGCGCGCCAGACCCCCTGATCGACATGCTCGCGCACATGGCTGTTGAAATCGCAATAGGGGCATTTGCTGACGCAAAAAGGCCAGTGGACGTAAAGGGCGAGCGGTTCGGCCATGCGGGGTGATATAGGCTCAATTCGATAAGATGACACGTCGCCCCCGCGAAGGCGGGGCCCGCCGGCGGACTTCTCGTCGCTGCTGCGTAAACCGACAACGGCCCCCGCCTTCGCGGGGGCGACGGACATTTTTAAAACACCCGCGCCACCAGCTTCGCGAACGCATCGGCGCGGTGGCTGATCGCGTGCTTTTCGGCGGGATCGATTTCGGCAAAGGTCAGCGCGCTGCCCGTCGGCACGAACACCGGGTCATAACCGAAACCCAGCTTGCCGCGCGGCGGCCAGGTCAGACTGCCCTCGGCGCGGCCCTCGAAGACGTCGGCGTGGCCATCGGGCCAGGCGAGCGCCAGCGTGCAGACGAAGCGCGCGCTACGGTCGACCCCGGGTCCCTGCTCGGCGAGCAATCCCTCGACCTTGCCCATCGCGAGGTACCAATCGCGCCCCGGCTTGCCCTCGAACCACTGCCGCTCGGCCCAATCGGCGGTGTACACCCCCGGCCGGCCGGCCAGCGCCGCGACCTCCAGCCCGCTGTCGTCGGCCAGCGCCGGCAAGCCCGAAGCCAATGCGCTCGCATGCGCCTTCAAGAGCGCGTTCTCGCGGAAGGTCGCCCCGGTTTCCTCCGGCTCGGGCAGGCCGAGATCGCCCGCCGAGATCGGTTCGATCCCATAAGGTTCGAGCAGCGCGCGGATCTCGCGCACCTTGCCTGCGTTGTGGCTAGCGATGACGAGCTTGCCGGGAGCAAGTTTGCGCGTCATTTCAGCGCCCCACCGCCTTGTCCTGCGCGGCAAAAATATCTCCGCAGCCAATGCGCGCGAGGCGCAGCAGGCGCAGCAGGCCTTCCTCGTCATAGGTCGCGCCCTCGGCGCTTGCCTGTACCTCGACGATCCGGCCGTTGCCCGTCAGCACGAAATTGCCGTCGGCCTCGGCCACCGAATCCTCGTCATAATCGAGGTCGAGCACGGGCGTGCCCTGATAGATACCGCAGGAGATCGCGCCGACCTTGTCCTCGATCGGGTCCTCGGCGATCGTTTTTGCGGCGAGCAGCTTGTCGACCGCAAGCCGCATTGCGACCCATGCCCCCGAAATCGACGCCGTACGCGTGCCACCGTCGGCCTGGATCACATCGCAATCGACGATGATCTGACGCTCGCCGAGCTTCTTCATATCGACGACAGCGCGCAAGGACCGGCCGATCAGCCGCTGGATTTCCTGCGTGCGGCCCGATTGCTTACCCTTCGCCGCCTCGCGGCTGCCGCGCGTGTGCGTCGCTCGGGGCAGCATCCCATATTCGGCCGTGACCCAACCCGCCCCTTTGCCACGCATCCACGAGGGCACCTTTTCATCGACACTTGCGGTCACGAGCACCTTGGTGTTGCCGAAGCTCACGAGCACGCTGCCCTCGGCGTGGATGGTGAAGTCGGTCTCGATGGCGATGGGGCGCATCTGGTCTGCCGCGCGGCCGGAGGGGCGCATGTGTCATTCTCCTCGTGTGAAGCTGTGCCGGGGCGCTTAGCGGCCCATGTCGAACTTGGCCAGAGCATAGCTTGCCCTCGCTGCGCCCGCTCCCTAAATCCATGCCTATGACGACCCCGCCGATCACCGAACTCACCACGCGCGCGCGCGACGTGTTCCGGCTGGTCGTCGACGCCTATCTGGAGACGGGCCAGCCGGTCGGGTCGCGCACGCTGTCGAAGCTCGCGGCGCTCAACCTGTCGCCCGCGTCGATCCGAAACGTGATGCAGGATCTGGAGGAATATGGCCTGCTCGCGAGTCCGCACACCAGCGCGGGGCGGTTGCCGACCGAACAGGGGCTGCGCCTGTTCGTCGATGGGATGATGCAGGTCGCCGAACCCAGCGCGGAGGACCGCGCGCAGATCGAGGCGAGCCTGTCCGAAGGCGGCCCGATCGAAAGCGCGCTGGCGCAGGCGACCGCGGCGTTATCCGGCCTGTCGGCCTGCGCCGGCCTGGTCCTCGTTCCGAAGCATGAGCGGGTGCTGAAACAGGTCGCCTTTGTCCCGCTGTCCGAACGTCAGGCGCTGGTGGTGCTCGTCGCGGGCGACGGCGCGGTCGAGAATCGCGTGATCGACATGCCGCCGGGACTCAATCCCTCGGCGCTGGTCGAAGCGGGCAATTATATCAGCGCGACGCTTTCCGGCCTCACGCTCGACGAGGCGATGGCGCGCGTACGCCGCGAGATCGAGGCCGAGCGTATCGCGATCGACCGCGCGGCGCAGGACCTCGTGTCGCGCGGCCTCGCGGTCTGGTCGTCGGACGGTGCCGACCGCCCGGTGCTGATCGTGCGCGGACAGGCCAATCTGCTCGACGACAGCGCGGTCGGCGACCTCGACCGCGTGCGGCAATTGCTCGACGAGCTCGAAACCAAGCAGGACATTGCGCAATTGCTCGACAGCGCGCGCGAAGGCAGCGCGACCCGCATCTTCATCGGGTCCGAAAACAAGCTCTTTTCGCTGTCGGGCTCGTCGGTTATCGCCGCGCCCTATCGCGGCAGCGACGGGCGCGTGGTCGGCGTTGTCGGGGTTATCGGCCCGACGCGCTTGAACTATGCGCGCATCGTTCCCATGGTGGATTTCACCGCACAATCGCTCTCCAAACTGATACGATAGGTTTATGACGACACAAGAAAATGAAACGCCCGTCGACGACGGCGCGACCGAAGACACCGAAACCGCAGAAGCCGTTGCGGCCGAACCGCAGGACGAAGCGACGGCCGCCGCCGAGCAGATCGCCGCGCTGCAGCAGGACCTGCTCTATGCGCGCGCCGAGACGCAGAATGTCACGCGCCGCAAGGACAAGGAAATCGCCGACGCGCACGCCTATGCCGCGACCAAGTTCGCGCGCGACATTTTGTCGGTCGCCGACAATCTGGGTCGTGCTCTGGCCGCGCTCAGCGACGAGCAGCGCGCCAACGAGGCGATCAAGCCGCTGGTGACGGGGCTGGAGGCGACCGAGCGCGAGTTGATGGCGGTCTTCGAACGCCACGGCATCACACGCATCGCCGCGATCGGCCTGCCGCTTGACCCCAACCAGCACCAGGCGATGCTCGAAATCCCCAGCGACAAGGAGCCCGGCACGATCGTGCAGGAAATGCAGGCGGGTTACATGATGAAAGACCGCCTGCTGCGCCCCGCGATGGTGGGGGTCGCCAAGAAGGCGGATTGATCACGCCCTTTCCCCTTCCCAGGCGAAGCCGGGTGCGGGGTTCGGCGGCCGCGGGCTGACGTCCTGGCGCACGCCGACATCCGCCGCACCTGGGTTTCGAGGGATATTGCGGGCACTCTCTGCCCCCGGAAAGCGGGGGCAGAGCCGGGGGATCAGATCGCCCCGTGGCAGTGCTTGTATTTGCGCCCCGACCCGCAAGGGCATGGCGCGTTGCGGCTGATCTCCAGCGCCGCATAGGGATTTTCGCCCTTGGCGATGTCGTGCTTGGGCACCTGCATCGGCGGCAGCGTGTTGGCGATCACGCCTAGCGAGCCCGCATCGACGTCGGCGCTATTGTCCTCGCCCGTGAAGGGGTCGATGTGCGTCGTCAGGAAATCGGGAAGCTCGGGCAGCGGCAGCGGCTCGGGCTCCTCGAAGCGCAGGTCGATCCGCGCGACGGTGCGCGTCACATCCTCGCGGATGTTCGACAGCATCCGCTCGAACAGCGCAAAGGCTTCCTGCTTATATTCGTTGATCGGCTGTTTCTGCGCATAGGCGCGCAGGAACACGACCTGGCGGAGCGCGTCGAGCGTCGAGAGATGCTCTTTCCAATGATGGTCGAGCGTCTGGAGTAGGATCGACTTTTCAATCCCCTTCCACGTATCGGCATCGACCAGCGCCGCCTTTTCGGCGGCGGTCGCGTCGGCCATCTGTTGCAGCCGCTCCTCGAACACCTCGGGATCGACAGCATCTTCCTGCATCCATGCGTCGATCGGCGGATCGAGGTCGAGCACGTTGCGTACGCGCTCCTTCATCCCTTCGACATCCCATTGTTCGGGGTAGCTGCCCGGCGGGCACGCATCGGCGACGATCGCGTTCACGCTTTCGGCACGCATCGCAGCCATCACATCGTCGACCGTTTCGCTATCGATGATATCGCCGCGCTGTTCATAAATGACCTTGCGCTGGTCGTTCATGACATTGTCATATTCGACAACCTGCTTGCGGATGTCGTAGTTACGCGCCTCGACCTTCTTCTGCGCCGTCTCGATCGCCTTCGACAGCCATTTCGACCCGATCGCTTCGCCATCCTCCAGATTCTTGTTCATCATCTTGGCGAACAGCGTGTCGGGGCCAAAGATGCGCAAAAGGTCGTCGTCGAGGCAAAGGTAGAATTTCGACAGGCCGGGGTCGCCCTGGCGCCCCGAACGGCCGCGGAGCTGGTTGTCGATGCGTCGGCTTTCGTGGCGCTCGGTCGCGAGCACGAACAGCCCGCCCGCGGCCTTCACCGCCTCGCGCTCGGCGGCGACCTCCTCGCGGATGCGCGCCTCGGCGGCGTCGCGCTCGGGCCCGGCGGGCATGTCCTTGAGCTCGTCCTCGATCCGGAATTCTTCGTTGCCGCCGAGTTTGATGTCGGTCCCGCGGCCCGCCATGTTAGTCGCGATCGTCACCGCACCGCTGCGCCCCGCCTGCGCGACGATATGCGCCTCGCTCTCGTGGAAACGCGCGTTGAGGACGCTGTGCGCGACGCCCTCCTTTTCGAGGAAGGAGGACAAAAGCTCGGACTTTTCGATCGACACGGTGCCGACCAGCACCGGCTGACCGCGCTCCTGCGCCTCGCGGATCGTGCGCGCGATCGCACCGAACTTGTCGGTGATATTCTTGTAGAACTCGTCTTCCTCGTCGATCCGCGCGATCGGGCGGTTGGTCGGGATGGTGACGACGTTCATCTTGTAAATGTCGAAGAACTCGGCCGCTTCGGTCGCCGCGGTGCCGGTCATGCCCGACAGCTTCGGATACATGCGGAAATAATTCTGGAAGGTGATCGACGCGAGCGTCTGGTTCTCGGGCTCGATCTGTACGCCTTCCTTGGCCTCGACCGCCTGGTGCAACCCGTCGGACCAGCGGCGCCCGTCCATCATGCGCCCGGTGAATTCGTCGATGATCACGACCTTCCCGTCCTTGACGATATAGTCGGTGTCGAGCTTGAACATCTGGATCGCCTTCAACGCCTGATTGACGTGATGGACGACCTGTGTGTTCTCGATGTCATAAAGGTTGCTGCCCTGGAGCAGCCCGGCGGCTTCGAGCAGCCTTTCGACATGCTCCGTGCCTTCTTCGGTCAGGCTGATCGCCTTCGACTTTTCATCCTTCTCATAATCCTCTTCGGTCAGCTGGAGCACGACCTCGTTGACGCGGATATAGAGTTCGGACTTGTCGTCGGTCGGGCCGGAAATGATCAGCGGCGTACGCGCTTCGTCGATCAGGATCGAGTCAACCTCGTCGACGATGCCGAAATTGAACGGGCGATGGACCATCTGCGCGCGATCGAATTTCATATTGTCGCGGAGGTAATCGAACCCCAGCTCGTTGTTCGTCGCATAGGTGATGTCGCTGTTATAAGCGTCGCGGCGCTGCATCTCATTGAGGTTGGGGACGATGATCCCGGTGGTCAGGCCGAGGAAACCATAGACAGTGCCCATCCATGCGGCGGCGCGGCGGGCGAGATAATCGTTCACCGTCACGACATGCACGCCCTTGCCCTCAAGCGCGTTCAGATAGCAGGGCAGCGTCGCCATCAACGTCTTGCCCTCACCCGTCGCCATTTCGGCGATCTCGCCGCGATGGAGCACGATGCCGCCGATCATCTGGACGTCGAAATGGCGCATCCCCAGCGTACGCACCGCCGCCTCGCGCACCGTCGCAAAGGCTTCGGGCAGGATGTCGTCGAGCGTTTCGCCGGCGGCGAGCCGCTCCCGGAATTTCGCGGTCTGCGCCTGCAATCCGGCGTCGTCGAGCGCCTGCATCGCGGGCTCGAACGCATTGATCTTGTCGACGATCTTGCGGATCGAATTGACATAACGGTCGTTGGACGAGCCGAACAGGCTCTTGGCAAGGCCGGAGAACATGGAACTATCCTTGAAATATCAGTAAAGTTGGCGGCGTCCGACGCCGCGATAATATCGGGAGAAGGCGCCCCGGCTCAGGGCGCGGCAAACAGGGCGCTATTCGAGCGCGCGGTCGCTGCCGGTGAGGAGGCCGGGAAGATGCGGCGGCGGCGCTTTGCGCGGCTTGGGGCAATTGGCTGCGTTGCGCCGTGTCGGAGCATTGGCCGTGGGGCGGCGCACCGCGTCGCCCGCTTCGGACTTCGCAGCGCTTTCCGCGAGCATCACGAGCGACCCCATCGCCGCCGGCATGGCAGGCGCAGCAACCGCCCGGTCGGCGCTCGCCAGACCGGTCAGCAATGCCAAAAGGGTCAGCAACAGCCGCAAGAATAGCCCCTCGTTTCGCAACGGAGCACGATCATTGCACCCCGTTCACTGAACATAGGGTGAAAGCGGGATGACGTCTAGAGCTTGTGCTGGCGCTATTTGTGCATGGCGGAATTCGCATCCCCTGCCGCGTCCAGCTTCAGTTCGATGCGAAGCGTGACGTCTTTGGCGACCGGCTTTCCCTCGGCGTCGGTGAACGGAATATCTCGCTGGGCCCCGCCGATCGTATCGCAGGGATTGATCCCAGGCGCCATCAGCCAGGTTTCACCATCCTGCAAATAGGTGCAATCGGTGACGGTCCCGTCCGCGTTCACCCGCATCGACAGGATGGATTTGCCGGGTTCGCTCAACGGAAATTGGCGCGGCGGGCGTGGGCGTTGTCCGCTGGCCGCAGTTCCTTCGGCATCCCGCACATCGTGCGGCAGCGACCAGCGAAATGTTGCTGCAAGGACGCCTGTGGTCGGCTTGCCTTCGCTATCAAGCGCTGGAGAAAATTTACCCTCGTTGCGCATCAGCGCGCAAGCCGCGTCGTCGAGCGCCGCCGACAGGCTGCTTTCTTTGACCTTGCACACCGAAACCCGTCCGGCGCTGTCGACCGCCAACTCCATATGGACAGTGCCTTCCTCGCGCGCGGCAAGCGCGGTCGGCGGATAATGAACGGCCGGATCGATCCGCAAGAGTCCATCGTCGGGAATCGGACCGCGCGGCCAGCTTTCGAGCGTCGTGTCGACCTCGAAGCCCGCCATCTCCTCCGTATGATCGCTTCCGTCGGGAATCTGCCAGCGTATCCGGTTGCTGTAAGTTCCGCCGACGGCTTCCCCGCGCGCGTTGCGCCCCGGCTTAAAGCGAGCGCGCTCCATGACGAGCCGACAAGTTGCGGCGTCGAGGTCGGGATGACCGCTCGAACCAATGATCTCGCATCGCTGCGGTAAGCCGTCGGGCCCAATCGTCAGCCGGAAACCCGACACACCCTCGCGCTCGTCGCGCATGGCGGCGACGGGGTAATCCTGGTTCGTTACCCAGCTTGCCGGGTTGGTCGCCGGTTCCATCGGCTCGTCCCCGACCGACTGCGCCGCCGCGGCCGGCGCCATCAAGGCGAGAAAAATCGCAAGATACATGCCGCCCCCTCTTTTATCCCAGATCGGGATTCAACTCCCTCACCTCTTGTAAAAAGCTCTTCGGCTTTTTGAAAAGCTTGCTCTTCCGGTTGACCTTCAGCCCGACGACTTCGGCCAGTTCCATCACGAAATGGACGCAGTTGCGCTTGTTCAGGCTGTAGCTCGGCTGCTCCCGGTCGCGCCATTCGGCGACCTTCGCCAGAATCCGCGCATAGGTTGCGTCGTCGACCAGCACGTCGAACTGGCGGTCACTCTTTGCGATATAGTCGGGCTTCGACGATTCGACCTTGCCCTTCACCGATCCGAGCAGAATTGCGGGGCTCACCGACACTGCTGTGAAGCCGTAATTGACATCGACCGCCTCGCCCGTCGCGTCGAGCCTTCCCTTCATCACGATGAACGCGTGCGGAAAGCGATCGCCGAAATCGTGGCTGTAAAAGCTGACCGTCACCGCGGCCTGCGCCGTAGCGAAGCACAGCAGCAACAGCGAGGCGAGCATCAGGGGAAAGCGCAGCATCCTCAGCCTGATACCGGCGACGGCACGCTCCGCCAAGCCGGATTGCCGCTTGACGGACCCTTCGGTTTCGCTCCATGCCTCATTGACATAAATGTAAGGAGGGAGCGGATGGCGCGAAAGGCGATTTTCATCACCGGCGGAGGATCGGGCATCGGGCGCGCGGTTGCGCGCCATTTCGCGGGCCAGGGCTGGTTCGTCGGTATCGCCGACGTCAATGCGCAGGGGATCGACGAAACCGCCGCGCTGCTGCCCGAAGGCGCGACCTCACGGCACATCATGGACGTGCGCGACCGCGACCAGTGGAAGGCCGCGCTCTCCGACTTCGGCCGCGCCAGCGGCGGCCGCCTCGACGTCCTCTTCAACAATGCCGGGATCGGGTCGGGCGGCCAGTTCATCGACATGGCGCCCGAAGAGGCCGACCGGCTGATCGCGATCAATTTCGGCGGCGTCGTCAACGGGATCTATATGGCACTGCCGCTCCTCAAGGCGACACCCGGCTCGGCGATCCTCAACACGGGGTCGGCGTCGGGATTCTACGGCGTCGGCGGGCTTGCCGTCTATTCGGCGACGAAATTCGCGGTGCGCGGCCTGACCGAAGGGCTGGAGATCGAATTTGCCAAGCACGGGATCAAGGTGCGTTCGCTGATGCCCGGTTTCATCGACACGCCCTTGCTCGACCAAGTGAGCGCCGACAGCAACGAGCCCGCGCGCGCGCGGCTTTCGGCCAGCGGGTTCGAGATTTCACCGGTCGAGGATGTCGCCCGCGCGGCGTGGGACGCGGTGCACGGCGACCGGGTCCATGTTCCCGTGGGCAAGATGGCGCGCCGCCTCGCCCGCCTCGCCCGCTGGTTCCCCGGCCTGATCGCGCGCCAGTCGAAAAAGGTCGACGGACTGGGCACCGCGGCGCATTGACGCGCGGCGGTTGGGGGTGGGAAGCTACCATTTCCCTACACTCGTCATCCCGGACTTGATCCGGGATCCATTCCCGCGACCTTGGAAGAATGGATCCCGGATCAAGTCCGGGATGACGATAAAGGCAAAGTTCGCTTCGGGCCGAAAGCCCTTATTCGCGCAGCCCGCGTAATGCGGCCCCCGCCGCAAACGGACCGATCACGGTGAGCAACAGGCTGGTCGCCGCCAAGAGCTTGATCGCGCCGCGCCCCGACGGGTCGAGCATCCCGGCGCCAAAGATCAGCAGCGGAACCGCCAGCGGCAGCACGAGCAATCCGCCGATCGCGCTGCCGCCCTTGTGATTGGCGGTCAATGCGGCGCTCAACACCGCGAGCGCGGCGAGCGCCGGAACGGCGATCGCGATGCCCGTCGCAAGCAGTTCGATGCGCGCACCGTCCTGCGCGAGCAGCGCCGAGGCGGGGAAAAGGGCGATCAGCAAAGGCAATCCGAAACCGAGGCTGTGTGCGGCGATCTTGACCGCCGCGATCAGCTCGTCCGCGAAACCGCGCACGGCCAGCTGGTCGAGCACGCCCGCGTCGCGGTCGGGGCGCACGAGCCGGTCGATTGGCAGCAACGCCGCGAGCAGCGCCGCCACCCACGCCATCCCGCCGCCAGCACGGCGCAGCAGCGGTGCATCGGGGCCGACCGCAAAGGGAAAGGCGGTCGCGACGAGCAGGAAAAAGAGTATCGGCAGCCACAAGGCGCCGCTGCCCCAGGCGCGGCGAAGGTCGCGCCAGAAGAGGGCGATCAGCGCCGTCATTGCTTCTTTTCCTCGCAATGACGGGATTCAGCAGAGGTCATGCCCATGCCCCCATATCGAGCTCGGCCACATCCGGCACTCCCAGCGCGAAATGCGACGCCAGCATCACCGCCCCGCCATTCGCGCGATGCTTCGCGACGGCCGCGGCCAGCCGCGCCTGCGCGGTATCGTCCATTCCGTTCGCGGGTTCGTCGAGCAGCCAGATCGGCGCGCCGCTCGCGATGACGCGCGCCATCGCGGCGCGCTTGCGCTGCCCGGTCGACAGCATCGCGACCGGCACCTCGGCGAGCGGGGCGAGCGCCATCTCCTCCATCGCGCGGTCGACCCTATGCCCGTCGACCGTATCGACTCGCGCCCAGAAATCGATCGCGCGCCGCAACGGCAGTTCGGCGTCGAGTGCGCTGGCCTCGTCGATCAGGGCAATGCGCTCGCGCCGCTCGACCGTCCCCGCGGCGGGGCGGAGCAGGCCGGCCGCCAGCCGGATCAGGCTCGACTTGCCCGCACCATTGGGCCCGCGCAGCCAGAGCGCATCGCCGCGGTTCAACACCAGCGACAGCCGCTCGAACAACAGCCGGTGGCCGCGGATGCACGCCACATTGTCGAGCCGCAACAGCGCCGTCACGTCCTCGCTACGCACGGGCGCAATCACGCCATATCCTCCAGCGCGTGCATATCCTCGTCCGAAAAGCCGAAATGATGGCCGATCTCGTGAATCAGCACATGGCGCACCAGCCAGTCGAGCCGCTCGCCGCCTTCGATCCATTCGACGAGAATGGGGATGCGATAGAGCGTCACCCGGTCGGGCATCCCGCCACTCTCGCCGATGCTGCGTTCGGTGAGCGGGCGCCCTTCGTAAAGCCCGGTGAGATCGTAGGGATGCTCAATGCCCAGCGAGCCCAGCACCTCGTCGTCGGCGAACTCCTCGATCGCAATCACCACGCCCGTCAGATGCGGCTTGAACACATCGGGCATCGTCGCCAGCGCCGTCTCGGCCATCACGAACAGCGCGTCGGCGTCGGGGGCGGTGCCGGCCCAGGCCGGAACAAGGCTGCTCTTGTCGCTCATCGCGCCCTTCCTTATGGCGAGCGCATCATATTGACCAGCGGGAGAAAAGACATGGTCCAGAAACTCGACGATGCGCAGCGCGCCGCGCTACTCGCCCGCTTTCCCGAATGGACGCACGAACCGTCGCGCGACGCGCTCACCCGCCGCTTCACCTTCGACGATTTCGCACAGGCGTTCGGCTTTATGGCGAGCGTCGCGATCATCGCCGAAAAGATGGACCATCATCCCGAATGGTCGAACGTCTACAACCGCGTCGACGTCCTGCTGACGACGCACGACGCGAACGGATTGTCGGAACGCGACGCAAAGCTGGCCGAAGCGATCGAAGCGCTGCTCTGACCGCGCTTCAGAGGATTTCGTGCACCTTGTCCTGCGGCCGGCACAGGCGAACGCCCTTGTCGGTTTCGACAAAGGGCCGTTCGACATAAGCGGGGTTCGCGGCCATCGCCGCGACGATTGCGTCGGCCTCCGCGTCGGGCAGGCCGCGCTCGGCGGCATCGGTGCCGCGCAGGCGCAGCGCGTCGCGCGGGGCGAGGCCGGCGTCGGCGAAAAGCTGGCGCAACTTCGCCGCGTCATAGGGTGTCTTCAGATATTCGATCACCGTCAGTTCGATGCCCGGCGTCTCTTCAAGGATCGCCAGCGTCTTGCGCGAGGTACCGCACGCGGGGTTGTGCCAGATGGTTGCCTTCATGCGCCGCGTCCTAACGCCGCCTTACCACAGCGTAAACCCGCTATTCATGGCATATATGGCACATTTGCCCGCATGAAGGGGAACCACCAGCTTGCCTTTCGTGACGGAAGCGCGACTTATGCGGGGTCGAGGGACCGTCAAGGGGCGGCCGATGCGGGGTTGCTGTCAAAGTGAATGAATCGATCGATCGCAGGGCGTTGCTGGCCGGGCTCGCGGGTGTCGGCGCGATGGCGGCCGTCCCGGCGCGCGCGCAGATGGCGGGCTGGCTGCAACAGCCTGCGACGCCCCTCCCGCCGCCGGTCGACTATGTCGCCGTTGCACGAAAACAGCTGGCGATTCAGGCACGCAACATATCTCAGGCCGACCGCGTTGGCGTCGTCGATTTCGGCCTGCCTTCGTCACGCCCGCGCTTTGCGCTGGTCGACATGGTGGCGGGCAAGGTCGACCTGTTCCCCGTCACGCACGGCCGCGGATCGGACCCGCAGCACGACGGCTGGCTCAAAAGTTTCTCGAACCGCGTCGGCAGCCTTGCGACCTCGCGCGGCGCCTATCGCACCAGCGATTATTATTGGGGCGCCAACGGGTCGTCGATGCGGCTCGCCGGGCTGGAGCCCGACAACAACAATGCCGACATCCGCGCGATCGTCGTCCATGGCGCTTGGTATGCCGAACCCTCGCTGATCGCGACGCAAGGCAAGCTGGGACGCAGCGAGGGATGCTTCGTATTCGGCGAAGAGCTGTTGCCGATGATCCTTTACAAGCTGGGACCGGGACGGCTGCTCTTTGCCGACAAGTTGAGCGTGCAACCGCCGATGCCGGCACCGTTCGAGCTGCCGACCGATCCGCTGCCGGGGATGGAAAATCTGCGGCGTGCGAGCACGGTGAACGGCCCCATGCCGACGACGGCGGATTAAACGAAGGTCGGGCCCGGCGCGGATCGCGGCGGGTGGCCTATGGGATACAGCACTGCCGTTTCCAATATTCGTCATCCCGGACTTGATCCGGGATCCACTCTTCCGACGTCGCGGTAATGGATCCCGGATCAAGTCCGGGATGACGATGAAAGAGCCGCTCGCATTCCGTCGCCTAATCCCCCGCCCCGCACGATACCGACCCGCTGCCGACGTTCCGCACCGTGCAGGTCGGCCGACCCAACACCACCGTCCGTCCAATGCCACGCGCGGTGATTGCCGCGCTCTTGACCGCGCGGAGCCGGTGGTCGCCCGCGCCTTCGCTATCGCTGACGAGCGCGTCGACCGCCAGCTCCGCCGCGTCGAGGCTGTTCGCGCCCGACAGCGTCATCTGCGCGCTCTTGACTTGGCCGCCGAGGGCCATCGTACCGTTGCCGATCATCGCGACCTGCAAGCGGTCGGCCGCGACTGTATCGACCGACAACCGCCCCGGCCCGCGCAACCCGACCATCGCGCGCTGTCCCGCCAGCCGGTCGATCGCAAGCGATCCTGCCCCGGCCAGCGTCGCGGTGCTCAGGTTGGCGGCGTTGACGCGGACGATCACCGGCCCGCGCGGACGGACGCGCTTCTCGTCGCCCGCAAACTGCCGTTCGCTGATCACCAGCCGCCCATCGCGCGCTTCGACGCTCAGCCGGTCGAGCGCATCCTGCGGCCCCGTCGCCACCGCGCTTACCGGCGCGCGGTTCACGACCTCGACCGTCACGTCGGCCTTAACCTCGATCGCATCGAAGCTGGTAAGGCCGTAGCGCTTCTCGGCCCCCGATGCGGGCACGGCGAGAAACAGGGTGCTTGCCGCCAATGCGGCCCAGTGCGGCAGGCTGGTCATGACACCATCCTACCGCGTCGGGCGGAACCGCGCCATAGCCGCGTCACTTGCAGATCGCGTTGCCCGATCCCAGCGTCCGCGTCGAACATTTGCCGCCGCCGCCGATCGTCGCATTGCCCGATCCCAGGATCATGATGTCCGCGCTGTCGCTCGCCTTTGCATCGACATCGCCCGATCCGGCAATCGACACGTCGAGCGTTGCCGCGGCAAGCCCCCCCGCTTCGATGCTGCCCGATCCCGTTACATCATAATCGCCCGCCGCGATCGTGCCGCCGCCGACCTTCAGATCGCCCGACCCCGTGATTCGCAGCTTCGCAGCCTTGCCGTTCAACGCAGCGATATTGAGGTCGCCCGATCCGGTCAGGATCGCCTCGACCGTATCGCCATTGACCGCGTCGGCTTCGACCTCGCCCGACCCGGTCAGGCGCAGCGCGCTGAGCGCCGGCATGATGACCGTCACCGTCACCGCATCCTCGCCGCCGGTGAAACGGAGATTCGATTTTTTCCGGCCGATCGACAGCATGTCGCCGTCGAGCTCGATCTGCAGTTCGTCGATCACCGCCTGCGGCCCGCGCGCGACGATCGAGAAATCATCGCCGCGGCGGATTGTCACATCGTCGGGGCCCGCGACCTTCACGCCCGTAAAGCCCGAAAGGTCGAACCCCTGCGACGATGCCGGTCCTGCATCGACGACGCGTTTTTCATTCGCGTCGCTGCGTCCCGATTCGGCGCTGCACGCCGTCACCGTCATCGCAAGCGCCAGGGGAAGGGCCACCATCGTCCAGTTTCGCATCGCAAATCTCCTTTGTGTATTACACGCATAACACACGCTGGCATCGAGTGTCCAGAGACCTGCCATCTTGTCGCCACCTTCCTCCGCCAGAGCGCGCGGCATGAAGGACCGGTTCGAACGTCACAAACAGCCCTGGACCGCGGCGGAGATCGACAAGCTCCATACGCTCGCCAAAAAGGGCATGGCGTTGAAAGCGATCGCCAAGGCGCTGACGCGCAGCGAGGAATCGGTCAAAATCCGCGCCAAGGCCGATGGCCTGTCGATTGCGAAGCTGCACTGAGGTTGGCACCCCAAGCCTTCATTAGTCATCTCGGCGCAGGCCGGGATCTTGCCGTCTCGCCCCAAACTATCGGCGAGATCCCGGCCTGCGCCGGGATGACGATTCAACTAACATGACCGCTCCCGCTTATGATGCCATCGTGCTGGGTGCCGGCGCGGCCGGGCTGATGTGCGCGGCGTTCGCGGGGCAAAGGGGTCGGCGCGTCCTGCTGCTCGATCATGCTGATCAGGTGGGGAAAAAGATTCTCATTTCTGGCGGCGGACGCTGCAACTTCACCAACATCCATACCGCGCCCGACCGTTATATCTCGGCGAACCCGCATTTCGCGAAATCGGCGCTCGCGCGCTATACCCCCGCCGACTTCGTCGCGCTGGTCGATGCCCATGGCATTGCGCATCACGAAAAGACGCTCGGCCAGCTATTTTGCGACGGCTCGGCGAAACAGATCGTCGCGATGCTGCTCGAAGAATGCCGGAAAGGCGGCGTCGACGTCCGCTGCGGCCAGCCGGTGCGGGAGGTCTCACACGCCGACGGGGGTTTCGCGGTGCGTTTCGGCGATCATGTGTTCGCCGCGCCCAATCTTGTCGTCGCGACCGGCGGCCCGTCGATCCCCAAAATGGGCGCGACCGGCTTTGCCTATGACCTTGCGCGCCAATTCGGCCTGAAGGTCGTCGAACCGCGCCCCGCGCTCGTGCCGCTGACATTGGGCGGCGGCGATGTGCTGTTCCGCGAGCTGTCGGGCGTTTCCACGCCGGTCGACGCGCGCGCGGGCAAAGCGGCGTTCCGCGAAGCCGCGCTGTTCACCCACAAGGGCCTCTCCGGTCCCGCGATCCTTCAGATCAGCAGCTATTGGCGCCACGGCGAGCCCGTGACGATCGACTTTCTGCCCGACGCGGCGCCGGGATGGCTGCTCGACGCGAAACGCGCGCGGCCCCGCGCTACGCTGGCCGCGGCGATCGCCCTCCCCGACCGGCTCGCACAAACGCTGGCCGACCGCCTCGCGCTCCCCGGTGAACTCGGAGCCTTGACCGACCGCAAGCTCGCCGACGCCGAAACGCGCCTCAAGCGCTGGGTTTTCCACCCCAACGGCACCGAAGGCTTCGCCAAAGCCGAAGTGACGGTCGGCGGCATTTCGACCGCAAACCTATCCTCGCAAACAATGATGGCCAAAAGCGTGCCGGGACTGTATGCGGTCGGCGAAGCCGTGGATGTCACCGGGTGGCTGGGCGGCTATAATTTTCAATGGGCATGGGCCAGCGGATATGCGGCGGGCCAGGCCCTTTAGAAAAACCGTACCCCCTTCGTCACCCCGGACGTGATCCGGGGTCCATTCGGCCCTTGATGGAAGGTGACGAATGGAGGCCGGATCAGGTCCGGCAAGACGACATATAGAATCGGCCCGGATGGCCGCACAGGATAAGAAGAACAATGGCTTTCGAAAATCTCTCGCCCGTCCTTGCGGACGCCCTCACCGCGCGCGGCTATGAAGCGCTCACCCCCGTCCAGACGCATGTTACAGAAACCGACGCCACCGGCCGCGACCTTCTCGTCTCGGCGCAGACCGGATCGGGCAAGACCGTCGCCTTCGGCCTCGCGATGGCCGACCAGCTGCTCGAAGGCGGCCGCCTGCCCTTTGCCACCTCGCCGCTCGCGCTGATCGTCGCGCCGACGCGCGAACTGGCGTTGCAGGTCAGCCGCGAGCTCGGCTGGCTTTATGCCAAAGCCGGCGCGCGCATCGCAACCTGCGTCGGCGGCATGGATGCGAGCCGCGAACGCCGCAATCTGAACCAGGGGGTGCATATCGTCGTCGGCACGCCGGGGCGCCTGCGCGATCATCTCGAGCGCGGCGCGCTCGACCTCGAAGCGCTGCGCGTCGCGGTGCTCGACGAGGCCGACGAAATGCTCGACATGGGCTTTCGCGAAGATCTTGAGGAAATCCTCGACGCGACCCCCGAAACGCGCCGTACGCTCCTGTTTTCCGCTACGATCCCCAAGCCGATCGCACAGCTCGCCAAACGCTACCAGCGCGACGCGCTACGTATCTCGACCGTCGGCGAGGAGCGCGGCCATGGCGACATCGCCTATCAGGTTGTGACCGTCGCCCCCGCCGACATCGAGGGCGCGGTGATCAACCTCCTCCGCCTGCACGAAGCCGAAACCGCGATGCTCTTTTGTGCGACGCGCGACAATGTCCGCCGCCTCCACGCCAGTCTTGTCGAACGCGGCTTTGCCGCCGTCGCGCTGTCGGGCGAGCATAGCCAGAACGAGCGCAACCACGCGCTGCAGGCGCTGCGCGATCGCCGGGCACGCGTGTGCGTCGCCACCGACGTCGCCGCGCGCGGCATCGACCTGCCCAGCCTCAGCCTTGTCGTCCATGTCGAAATCCCGCGCGACGCCGAAACGCTCCAGCACCGTTCGGGCCGCACCGGCCGCGCGGGCAAGAAGGGCACGGCGGTCCTGATCGTCCCCTATCCGCGCCGCCGCCGCGTCGACGGGATGCTACGCGGGGCGAAGATCGAGGCCGAATGGATGAACGCGCCGACCGCCGCCGATGTCCGCCGAAAGGATCAGGAACGCCTGATCGAAAAGCTGCTCGCGCCGGTCGAACATGAGGCCGAGGACCTCGAACTCGCGCAGCGCCTGATGGCCGAACGCTCGGCCGAGGACATCGCCGCTTCGCTCGTTCGCGCGCACCGCGCGCTGATGCCGCCGCCCGAGGATCTGATCGACAACGGCCCGCCCGCGCGCCGCGAAAAAGGGGAGCGGGGCGAACGCTTCGAGCGCGGCGATCGCGACGGCCGCGGCGAGCGCCGCGAACAGTTCGACGACAGCGTCTGGTTCCGGCTCAACATCGGCCGCCGTCAGAATGCCGATCCGCGCTGGATCCTGCCCCTCCTCTGCCGCCGCGGCCATGTGACGAAGCACGAGATTGGCGCAATCCGCATCGGGCCGTCGGAAACGCTGTTCAACATCCCGCTCGCCATCGCCGACCGCTTCGCCGAAGCCGTGCAGCGCACCGCCAATCAGGACGGCGAGGACGACAGCGGCGTCGCGATCACGCCCGCGCCGGGCGGGGCGACCTACCCGCCGCGCCGCGAAAAGGGCGGCCCCAAGGGCGGTCCGCGTCCGCGTGGCCCGATGCGCGCGGGTCCAGCGGGCGACCGCCACCCGCGCGACAAGACCGAACGCTACAAACCAAAGCCCTACGGCCAGCGCAGCCCGCGCCGCCCGAAATAACAAGGCACGCCAAGTCCCTCCCCAGAAGGGGAGGGGCTCTCATCCACCACCCTTGCGCACGCCGCCTGCCCACCCCAAATGCGGCGAGCAGCAGGAGCGCGCGCCATGAAAGCCATCGAAGCCTTTATCGAGAAGCAGGGCAGCCCGGAGGTCATCGACTGGCGCGCGGTAACGCTGGGCGCGCCCGGCGCGGGCGAGGTGCTGATCCGCCAAACGGCGGTCGGGCTCAATTATATCGACATCTATCATCGCGACGGCACCTATCCGATCGACCTGCCCGGCGGGCTGGGTGTCGAGGCGGCGGGTGAGGTGGTCGCCGTCGGCAGCGGCGTCCACGGCTTCCGGCCCGGCGACCGCGTCGCCACTTTCGGCCCCGAACGCAGCGCCTATGCGAGCGCGCGGATCGTTCAGGCGTCGTCGCTGTTCCGCCTTCCCGCAGACATCGACGACGAAACGGCCGCCGCGGTACTCCTCAAGGCCTGTACCGTCGAGGCGCTGGTCGAACGCTGCGCGCGCGTCGAGGCGGGTTGGACCGTGCTGGTCCACGCCGCCGCGGGCGGGGTCGGGCTGATCCTGGTCCAATGGCTGAAGGCGATCGGCGCGACCGTGATCGGCACCGTCAGCACCGAAGCCAAGGAAGCGGCAGCGCGCGAAGCTGGCGCCGATTATGTGATCCGCTACAAGAGCGACGATGTCGCGGCGCATGTCCGCGAGATCACCGACGGCCACGGTGTTCCCGTCACCTTTGACGGCATCGGCATGGCGACCTGGGACGTGTCGCTCAACGCCACCGCGCGGCGCGGCCTGATCGTCAGCTATGGCAATGCCGGCGGCCCCGTAACCGGCGTGAACCTGGGCATATTGGCGCAGCATGGATCGCAGTTCGTGACGCGGCCGACATTGTTCGACTATTATCGCCTCCCCGGCGAACGCGCCGCGGGCGCCGAACGGGTATTCGAAATGGTCGAAGGCGGCGCCGTAACGGCGACGATCGGGCAGCGCTATTCGCTCGAAGACGCCGCCCGCGCGCACGCCGATCTGGCTGCCGGGCGGACGACGGGATCGACATTGTTGATTCCGGAGCATCGCTAATCCCCCTCCCCTGAAGGGGAGGGGCTGTTATCACGCCTTCAACCGCTCCGCGTGCCACGCGACATGGTCGGCCATGAAGGTCGAAATGAAATAATAGCTGTGATCGTACCCCGGCTGCATCCGGATCTCGGCCTTTTGTCCGGCGCGCTCGCACGCGGCGACCAGCAGTTCGGTCTTCAATTGGTCTGCCAGGAACGTGTCGGCGTCGCCCTGATCGACGAGCAGGTCGGGGACGCGCAGCCCCTGGTCGAGCAGCGCGCAGGCATCATGGGCCTGCCACGCCTCGCGGTCTTCGCCCAGATAGCCCCCAAGCGCCTTTTCGCCCCATGGACATTGCGTCGGCGCGACGATCGGCGAGAAGGCCGAAACCGAGCGGAAACGATCCTGACCCCGCAGTCCGATGGTCAGCGCGCCATGCCCGCCCATCGAATGCCCCATGATCGCCTGCCGCGTCAGGTCGGCGCTCGCAAAGTGGCGCAGCACCAGCGACGGCAACTCATCCTCGATGTACGAGCGCATCCGGTAATGTTTCGCCCACGGCTCCTCGGTCGCATCAACATAGAAGCCGGCCCCCAGCCCGAAATCCCACGCGACGTCGGGATCGTCGGGAACGCCGTCACCGCGCGGACTCGTGTCGGGCGCGACGAAGATCACCCCGTGCTGCGCACAAGCCGCGCGATATTCGCCCTTTTCCATCACATTGGCGTGGGTGCAGGTCAGCCCCGACAGATACCAGAGCACCGGCAGCTTGGTCCCCTCGGCATGGTCGGGAACGAAAACCGCGAAGGTCATGTCGGTGCCGGTCGTCGTGCTGGCATGTTTGTACACGCCCTGCGTTCCGCCGTGGCTGCGCGTGGTCGAGAGGGTTTCAAAGCTCATATGGGATCCTGAACGGGGATAGGTGCGACGAGCGGTCGATGCCCCCAATGACGGAGCAGGTCCAGTATCGCAGCGCCCGCCAGTCCCAGGGTCGCGGTATTGCGCAGCGGGTGGACATTGACGCGGTCGGCGGCGGCCAGCCCCGCGTCGATCACCACGGCGACGCTGCCGGGCTCGGCGTTGATCGCCGCGAGCGGCGTCACCGACCCCGGAGCGATGCCGAGCAGCCGCTCCATATCCATGGCCTTGCCGAAGCTGACACGCTTGCTGCCGATCGCCGCGGGCAGAGCCTTGAGGTCGACGCGCGCTTCGGACGGCACGGTGACGAGCCAGAAGGCGCCGCCATGGTCCTTCAGAAACAGGTTTTTCGTGCGCGCGCCGGGAATGGCGGCATTCACCGTATCGCTTTCGGCGACGGTAAACACAGCTTCATGCTCGTACGCGGCGAAGGGGATGGCAAGCGCGCCAAGGTCCGCCAACAATCCCGTTTCGCCGCGCATCGACGCGATTACATCCGGTGCAGCGCGCAGAGCTTGTTGCCCGACGGATCGCGCAGATAGGCGAGATAGAGCTTGCCGAAACCGCCTTCGCGAACGCCCGGCGGGTCTTCGATCGACGTGCCGCCATTTTCGACCCCGGCCTTGTGCCAGGCGTCGGCCTGTTCGGGCCCATCCATTGCGAAACCGACGGTGCAGCCGTTGCCCGCGGTCGCCGGCTCACCGTCGATCGGCTCGGTGACGAGGAACAGACCGCCATTGTGCATATAGATCAACCGTCCCTTGTCATCGACGATTCCCGGCTTGCCGCCGATCGCCTGAAAGGTCGCGTCATAGAATTTCTTCGATGCCTCCAGGTCGTTCGATCCGACCATATTGTGACTGTACATGGCTTTCCGCTCCTTTTGATTCTGGTTGCGATTCGATACCTACCCTGCCCGCCCCGTCAGGACCAGCCACGATAACGGCCCTCGTTCACCGAAAATGACGAGCTAACGGAACACCACCGTCTTGCGGCCGTCGATCAGCACGCGCTGTTCGGCAACCCAGCGGACCGCGCGCGCCAGCACCTGCGCCTCGGTATCGCGGCCAATGCGGATCAGTTCCTCGACGCTGTCGCGGTGGTCGACACGCTCGACGGCCTGTTCGATAATCGGCCCTTCGTCGAGGTCGCTCGTCACGAAATGCGCGGTCGCGCCGATCAGCTTGACCCCGCGCTCGTGCGCGCGGTGATAGGGTTTGGCGCCCTTGAAGCCCGGCAGGAAACTGTGGTGGATATTGATGCAGCGGCCCGCCAGCTTTGCCGACAATTCCTCCGACAAGACCTGCATGTAGCGCGCCAGCACCAGATATTCGGCGCCACCGCGCGCCATCACGTCGAGGATCGCGGCCTCCTGGCTTGCGCGATTGTCGTTGTTCACCGGCAGATAGTGAAACGGCACGCCATGCCATTCGGAAAGCCGCCGCTGCGCCTCGTGATTCGACACGACCCCGACGATGTCGATCGCGAGATTGCCCGTCGACCAGCGGTGCAACAGGTCGTTGAGGCAATGGCTGCCCTGCGACACCGCGATGACGAAGCGCGGCTTTGCGGCGGTGTCGCTGATCCGCGCATCCATCGCGAAGCGGGCGATGATCGGCGCGAAGGCGTCCTGCACCCCCGCCAACCCCTCGGGAAAGCGCGCCCCCGCGCCGCGAAACTCGACACGCATGAAAAAGCGCCCCGAATCAAGGTCGGCATATTGCTGGCTGTCGAGGATGAAGCCGTCACGCTCCGCGAGCAGCCCGGTCACGGCGGCGACGATGCCGACCGCGTCGACGCAGCTGAAGGTCAGGACATAGGCGGGTGCGTTCTCGCCTCTCATGTCAGCCCGAAATCTTGTGGAAGCCGCAAAGCTTGTTGCCGCTCGGATCGCGCAAATAAGCGAGATAAACGACCCGACCTTCGGTCGCGTTCCGAATACCCGGCGGGTTCTCTGCCGTTACCCCGCCGCTTTCGATCCCCGCCGCGTGCCAGGCGTCAACCGCGCTGGTCGAAGGCGCAAGAAACCCGAGCGTATGTCCGTTACCGCTTGCGGCCGCATTACCGTCGACGGGGCGCGTGATGACCAACCGCCCGCCCCCGTGCATGTAGATAAGCCGCCCGCGCTCGTCGATCACGCCTTCAGGCGCGCCGAGTACGCCAAGCACAGCGTCATAAAAACGCTTGCTCGCGTCGATATCATTCGACCCAAGAGTCACATGGCTGAACATGGCGAGTCCTTCCCGCTTCAATAAACCACGACGCTGCGGATGCTTTCCCCCGCGTGCATCAGGTCGAAGCCCTTGTTGATCTCTTCCAGCCCCATGACGTGCGTGATCATCGGGTCGATCTCGATCTTGCCCTGCATATACATGTCGACGATCTTCGGAACGTCGGTGCGGCCCTTCGCCCCGCCGAACGCGGTGCCACGCCAGTTGCGCCCGGTGACGAGCTGGAACGGCCGCGTCGCGATTTCCTTGCCCGCTTCGGCGACGCCGATGATGATCGAGGTGCCCCAGCCGCGATGGCAGGCTTCGAGTGCGATCCGCATCACTTCGGTATTGCCCGTCGCGTCGAAGGTATAATCGGCGCCGCCATCGGTCATCGCGACGATCGCCGCGACGACATCCTCGCGGCTCATGCCCTTCGAGTTCAAAAAGTCGGTCATGCCGAACTTGCGGCCCCATTCCTCGCGGTCAGGGTTGATGTCGACGCCGATGATCTGGTTCGCGCCGGCAAGCCGCGCGCCCTGGATCACGTTCAAACCGATGCCGCCGAGCCCGAAGACGACGACATTGTCGCCGACCTGCACCTTCGCGGTGTTGATGACCGCGCCGACGCCGGTGGTGACGCCGCAACCGATATAGCAGCTCGACTGAAAGGGTGCGTCCTCGCGGATCTTGGCGACCGCAATCTCGGGCAGCACCGTGAAGTTCGAGAAGGTCGAGCAGCCCATATAATGAAAGATCGGCTGGCCCTTGTACGAAAATCGCGTCGTGCCGTCGGGCATCAGCCCCTTTCCTTGGGTGGCGCGGATCGCGGTGCACAGGTTGGTCTTCCCCGAAAGGCAGCTTTTGCACTGGCGGCATTCGGGGGTGTAGAGCGGGATCACATGGTCGCCTGGCGTCACGCTGGTGACCCCCGCGCCAACCTCGCGCACCACCCCCGCGCCCTCATGCCCCAGCACGCTCGGGAAGATGCCCTCGCTGTCGAAACCGTCGAGTGTATAGGCGTCGGTATGGCAGATACCCGTCGCCATGATCTCGACCAGCACCTCGCCCGCCTTCGGGCCTTCGAGGTCGAGTTCGACAATCTCCAGCGGCTTCTTCGCTTCGAACGCAACGGCGGCGCGGGTCTTCATGGGCGGTCTCCTTCTCGGCGCTCCCAATCAGGCAAACAGGGCGGCAATGCAAGATGCGAGCGTCTAATCCTCGTCATCCCGGACTTGATCCGGGATCCATTCTTCCAAACGTCGCGTGAATGGATCCCGGATCAAGTCCGGGATGACGATTAAAGAAACGTCGCGCTCAACACTCCACCACACTAACCGCCAGCCCGCCCTTCGACGTTTCCTTATATTTGTCGCGCATGTCGCGGCCCGTTTGCAGCATCGTCGCGATCACCGTGTCGAGGCTGACGACATGCGTGCCGTCGCCGATCATCGCGATGCGGCTGGCGTCGATCGCCTTGATCGCGCCCATCGCGTTGCGTTCGATGCACGGGATTTGCACCAGCCCGCCAATCGGGTCGCAGGTGAGGCCGAGGTTATGTTCCATGCCGATCTCGGCAGCATTTTCGATCTGCGCATTGGTGCCGCCGAGCGCCGCGGTGAGCCCCGCCGCCGCCATCGAGCAGGCGACGCCGACCTCGCCCTGACAGCCGACCTCGGCGCCCGAGATGCTGGCGTTGCGCTTGTAAAGCGCGCCGACCGCGCCCGCGGTGAGCAGGAAGGTGCGAACGCCCTTCACGTCGCCGCGGCAGCCGCGCTTGTAATAGCGGATCACCGCGGGGATGATCCCCGCCGCGCCGTTGGTCGGCGCGGTGACGACGCGGCCACCCGCGGCATTCTCCTCATTCACCGCCATCGCCCACAGGTTGATCCAGTCCATCATCGCGAGCGGTTCGGACAGGTTCGCCTCGTGCCGTTCGCGGATGTCGGCGGCGATCTGCGGCGCGCGGCGCTTGACCTTGAGCCCGCCGGGCAGGATGCCAGTGCTGCAACAGCCCGCGTCGATCGAGGCGTCCATCGCCGCCGCGATCGCGTCGATCCCCGCCTCGACCGCGGCGAGGTCGCGGTGCGCAAGCTCGTTTTCGAGCATCATTTCGGCAAAGCTTTTGCCCGACGCGGCGCCCATTTCCATAAGGTCGGCGCCCGAGGTAAAGGGATAAGGGAGTTCCACCTCATCCTCTGCCCCGCGGCTGTTGCGCCCCGCCTCATCCTCGTCGACGACGAAGCCGCCGCCGATCGAGAAATATATGCGCTTTGCCAGGATTTCGCCGTCGCCGTCGCGCGCGGTGAAGGACAGCGCATTGGTGTGAAAGGGCTGGCGCTGGCGCATCTGGAAATGCAGGTCGCGCTTGGGCTCGAAGCGCACGCGCTGGCGGCCGAGCAGATAGAGAAAGCCTTCGCCCTTCGCCCGCGCCCAATGCGCCTCGATCGCGGCAAGGCTGGTTTCGGCGGGGATCTCGCCCGCCAGCCCCGCGACGAGCGCGGTATCGGAGGCGTGCCCCTTTCCGGTCAGCGCGAGCGAGCCGTAAAGATCGGCCTCGACATGCGCGGTGCGGGAGAGCAGGTCGTGCTCCTCCAGCCACAGGCCGAAACGGCGCCCCGCCACCATCGGCCCGACGGTATGCGAGCTCGAAGGGCCGACCCCGATTTTGAAAAGTTCGAAAAGGCTGATCGTCATGGCGCGCCTATAGGCGGATTGCGATCATCGGAACAGGTGGCGCGGGTGGAAATCGTTGAAGGAAATACCAATACGGGTGTGCCGACAGCCACCCAGTAAATGAGAGGCGTGTACCCCCGCGAAGGCGGGGGTCCATCAACCGATCGGCGCCATTTCGAACCGGCCGGAGATGGGTCCCCGCCTCCGCGGGGACACACGATCATCTGCAATGGCGATATTACGCCGGATAGGTCCAGGCGCCGTCGCGCGCCAGATTTTCCGCCGCGAAATCCCAGTTCAGCAGTTCGTCGACCACGGCGTCGACATAGGCCGGGCGCAGATTCTTGCGGTCGATATAATAGGCATGTTCCCACACATCGATGACGAGCAAGGGCTTGATCCCCGCGGTCAGTTCGGTGCCCGCGTCGTGCGTGTCGGTGACCGACAGCTTGCCGTCCTTTGCAACCAGCCACGCCCAGCCCGACGCGAAATGGTTGACGGCGGTTTCCTTGAGCTTTTTCTTCAGATCATCGAGCGATCCGAAATCGCGATCGATCGCGGCGGCCAGGTCGCCCGCAGGCGCGGTCTTCGTCGGGCTCAGGCTTTCCCAGTAAAAGGCGTGGTTCCACGACTGCGCCGCATTGTTGAACAAGCCCTTGTTGCCCGCGCCTTCGGCATGGTGGACGATTTCTTCCAGGCTCTTGTCCGCAAGGTCCGTGCCCTCGATCGCGGCGTTGACCTTGTCGACATAGGCCTTGTGATGCTTGCCATGGTGCGTCGCCAGTGTGTCGGCCGAGATATGCGGTGCCAGCGCGTCCTGGGCGTACGGCAGGGGAGGATGGGCGATCGTCATGGCAGTCTCCTTTTTGGTGTTCGGGGGACTAACTCGGTATCCCGCCTGCCGGTTGCAACCCCGTGACGGGGAAAAATTTCCCCGATCGCGGCTTTTCCGGATCGCAGCTTATAGGGTGATCGTTTTCGACTGAATCGTCATCCCGGCGAAGGCCGGGATGACGAGACAGGGAAGGCGGGGTTCAGTCTAACCCGATTACGCTATGAGGTAGGTGTACCCCGCGAAGGCGGGTTTGAGGTTAGGTGACCATCCCTCGCAAGGTTTCGATCCGGTCGGCCTCTTCAGCCGGCTTGTCGCGGCGGATGCGCGAAATGCGCGGAAAACGCATCGCGAGGCCCGACTTGTGGCGCTTCGAGGCGTGGATCGAATCGAACGCGACTTCGAGCACGAGCGTCTTTTCGACTTCGCGCACCGGGCCGAAGCGACCCACCGTGTTGTCGCGCACGAACTTGTCGAGCCATTTCAGCTCTTCGTCGGTGAAGCCCGAATAGGCCTTGCCGACGGGGAGCAATTCCCCCGCCTCGCTCCAGCAGCCGAAGCTATAGTCCGAATAAAAGCTCGCGCGGCGGCCATTGCCGCGCTGTGCATACATCATCACGCAATCGGCGGTGAGCGGATCGCGCTTCCATTTATACCAGAGCCCTGCGCGGCGGCCTGCCACATAAAGCGCATCGCGGCGCTTCAGCATCACCCCCTCGATCGCGGCATCGCGCGCGCCGGCGCGGCGGGCGGCAAGGTCGCTCCAGTCGCGCGCGTCGATCAGCTGCGACAGGTCGAAATGGCTGTCGGCGAGCCGCGGGACGAACGCTTCCAACTGTCGCCGCCGTTCGCTCCATGGCAGGCCGCGCAGGTCGTCGCCGTCGACCGCAAGCAGGTCATAAACGCGCACGAACGCCGGATAGTCGGCGAGCATCTTTTTCGAGACGGTCTTGCGCCCCAGCCGCTGTTGCAGCGCGTTGAAACTGGCGGCCTCCCCACCCTGTGCCTCGCCGCGCACCAGCAGCTCGCCGTCGATAACCGCATCCTGGTCGAACGCCGCGACGAGTTCGGGAAACGCCGCGCCGATCTCCTCGCCGCCGCGGCTATAGATGCGCGTCTCGCAGCCTCCGCGGACGATCTGGACGCGGATCCCGTCCCATTTCCACTCGGCGGCATAGTCGGAAAGGTCGAGGCTTTCCTGCTCTAACGGATGCGCGAGCATGAAGGGACGGAAAAAAGCGACATCGGCCAGGTCGGGGCGTCCGGCGCGCCCCTCGCCCCACGCAAAGAGGGGCGCATAGGGCGGCGGGATGGCGTGCCACAGCTCCTCGACATCGTCGACGGGCACACCGAATGCCTGTGCGAACGCCTGTTTCGCAAGCCGCGCCGACACGCCGACGCGCATGCCCCCCAAGGCGAGCTTGAGCAGCGCGTACCGCCCGTCGACGTCGAGCCGGTCGAGCAGATCGGCAAGGAGATCGGGGGCGGTGGCTCGGGTTGCGGATGAAAGGGCGTCAACGGCTCCCGACACGCTTAAGCCCCTCCCCTTCAGGGGAGGGGTCGGGGGTGGGGTTTCGAAAGCTGGGGCTACCTCGCGGGACCCCACCCCAACCCAGTGCCGGGTGGAACTGCCCCCGGCAGTTTCAGTCCGGTCCGGGGGACCGGACGACCCGGCACTCCTGAAGGAGAGAGGCTTTTCAGGCCACAGCAGCGCCGCCGTTTCCGCCGTATCGCCCACGAAATGCCGTGAAAGGCGGAACAATTCCTCGTCGACCCGCGTGGCCAACAACGCGCGCACCATTCCCGCCTTCACCGCCGGAAAATCGAGACTCTCGGTCAGCGCCGCGATCGCCCAGCCGCGGTCGGGATCGGGGGTGCGCTTCAGATAATCGACGATCAGCGCGAGCTTCGTATTGCGCGAACGCGTGTAGATCAGCCGGTCGATCAGGGCCGCAAAGCGCTTCACGCCTCGGCCTCCAGATCGCGGCCGACAAGGTGCAGCGCGCGCGCCTTGCGCTGGGTGAGTTCGCACCAGCGAAGGAGGCCATCCTCGCTGCCGTGCGTGATCCACGTCTCTTGCGGGTTCACCTCGGCGATTGTCGCGGTGAGTTCATCCCAATCGGCATGATCCGAAATGACGAGCGGCAGTTCGACCATCCGCTGCCGGGCCCGCTGCCGCACGCGCATCCAGCCTGACGCCATGGCCGTCACCGGATCGGGCAGCCGCCGCGACCAGCGATCGTTCAGCGCCGAGGGCGGCGCGAGGACGATCTGCCCCGCCATTTCGGCCTTGTCGCTTTCGCCGACCAGCCGCAGTTCGCCCAGGCCGACGCCACGTTCAGCATAAAGCGAACACATGCGTTCGAGCGCGCCGTGAATGAAGATCGGCGCGTTCCACCCGGCGGCGCGCAATTCGGCAATCACGCGCTGCGCCTTGCCGAGCGCATAGGCGCCGACGAGCACCGACCGGTCAGGCTCGGCGCGCACCGCGGCGATCAGCTTGGCGATTTCGTCCCGCGTCGGCGGGTGGCGGAAAACCGGCAGACCAAAGGTCGCCTCGGTGACGAAAATATCGCATGGCACGACCTCGAACGGCGCGCAGGTCGGGTCGGCGCGGCGTTTGTAATCGCCCGTCACAACGATGCGCTCGCCCGCATGGTCCATCAATATCTGCGCGCTGCCGAGCACATGCCCCGCGGGATGGAAGCTGAAACGCACCCCGCCGCGTTCAAAGCCATCGCCGTACGCAAACGCCCGATTGTGGCTCGCTTCGGCGTCGACGCCATAGCGCAGCGCCATGATCGCCAGCGTTTCCGCCGTCGCGAACACCGCGCCATGGTCGCTGCGCGCATGGTCGGCGTGGCCGTGCGTCACGACCGCGCGCTCCACCGGTCGCGACGGATCGATCCACAGGTCGGCGGGCTTCACATAAATGCCGCTCGAATGCGGCTCGATCCAGGTTTTCGCCTTCGCCATCAGGCGGCGTGTTTCCGCGCCCGCGCCAGGTCGGCAACAAAAGCTTCGCGTTCCTCTGCGGCTCGCACGGGATCGGGCATACGCAGCAGGTAGGACGGGTGGATCGTCGCGATCAGCTTCGTTCCCCCTTCAAGCTCGTGCATCGCGCCGCGCATCGACTTGATGCTCGCGCTTTTGCCCGTTACCCCGCGCAGCGCACTCGCACCAAGCGTGACGATCAGGTCGGGCCGGACGAGCGCGCGCTCCTTGTCGAGCCACCAGCGGCAAATGTCGATCTCGCCGGTTGTCGGATTCTGGTGCAACCGGCGCTTCCCGCGCGGTTCGAATTTGAAATGCTTGACCGCATTGGTGAGGAACAGCCGCGCGCGGTCAAGCCCTGCCTCCGCCAGCGCTTCGTTCAGCACCTGCCCCGCGGGACCGACGAAGGGTCGCCCCTCAATATCCTCCCGGTCGCCCGGCTGCTCGCCGACCAGCATGATCCGCGCCGCCGCCGGCCCTTCGCCCGCCACGCCCTGCGTCGCATGGCAATAGAGCGGACAGCGCGTGCAGCGATCGACCGCTTTCGCCAAATCGCCCAGCGTTTTCACATCGTCATCGAGGGCCAGCTCTTCGGGCACGCGCGTCCGCCATTTGTCGGTCAGGGGGTTTGCAAGCGAAACGGCCGTTTCGCGCATCCGTTCCACCCGCGCCCCGGCTTCGGCAAGCAGCGGCGCAATATCCCGCGCCTCGGGCAGGTTCTTCCAATATTTCTTCGGCATTTCGGCGCGCATCGCGGCGACCTTGACCCGCGCGGGGTTGAAGATCGCGCCATAATAGGTGCGCCATTGATCCTCGACGAGGTCGCTTTGGGGTACCTCGTCCCGCGTCCCGCCGGGGCCGTAGGTAAGCGTCTCCGCGCGCCAGATCGCGCGCGCGTCGGGGGTCAGGATCGCCCAGTCCATGCCGAAAAAGCGCCGCTGGAAAAAGGGCGCGGTGAGCCGCAAAATGCGGTGCGAGGGTTCGAACCACGCCGCGAAGCTTTCGCGGCCATTCGCTTCGCCCAGCCGCCGGAAGCGCACGAAGGCATGCATCTTGTGGACGTCGCGCCGAATCGCCTTGTCGGCCTTGTGCAGCCAATCGACATCCGCGTCAGTTGTCCGCGCCAGCAGATGCCGGTCATCGAGCGCGCGCCACATGATCCGGTATAGCCGCGCCGGCACCCCGGCATCGCGATGGCAAATCACCCGCTCGGCAATCTCGATCAGCTGGCGCGGGAGGCTCAACCGCTCGGCAGGGGGAGCCGCGAGTGCATCGCCGAACAGCGACGCGCCCTCCTCGCCGTCGCACCAGCTCACTTCCTCGGGCGAGATACCGCCGGCGAGCAACCCGCGCGCCGCATTCCGCCACTCGGCAAAATCGCCGGGCACGCTCAGCACGACCTCCCTCACAGCGCGAGCGCCAGTTGCTCGGCAGGCGGCGCAAAACGCGCGCGAAGATCGGCGCTGTCGGTGAGCTTCCCCGGCCGCCAGTCGGGCGTGACGATGAAGGGCAAAAGTTTTTTCACCGAAGCCGTCAGCTTGGCGAGATCGCCGAGCCTGAGCTTCCCCCACCGCCGCGCCGCGACGATGCGATCAACCGCGCGCGTCCCCAGCCCCGGCACCCGAAGCAGCAATTCGCGCGGGGCGCGGTTGATGTCGAGGGGAAAAATGTCGCGCCGCTGCAACGCCCAGGCTAGTTTCGGATCGATCGCGAGGTCGAGCATCCCACCGCTCGCCCCCTCCATAATTTCGGCGCGCTCGAAGCCATAGAAGCGCAGCAGCCAGTCGGCCTGATACAAACGATGCTCGCGCATCAGCGGCGGGCGCACCGGCGGCAGGTCGCGGCTCGCGTCGGGGATCGGGCTGTACGCCGAATAATAGACGCGCCGGAGGTGATAGCCCGAATAAAGGTTCGTCGCGGTTTTGAGGATGTCATCGTCGCGCGCGCCATCGGCCCCGACGATCATCTGCGTCGACTGCCCCGCCGGGGCAAAACGCGGGGGCTTTGCCTTGCCGATCAGCCGGCTCTTGGCCGCGTCGGACACATCGGCCTCGCGCGTGCGCACCGACGCCATCGTCTTGCGGATCGTCGCGGGCTTCTTCTCCGGCGCGAAACTGGAAAGCCCTTCTTCTGTCGGCAGCTCCACATTCGTCGAAAGGCGGTCGGCATAAAGTCCTGCCAGCGCAACAAGCCCCGGATCGGCTCCGGCAATGATCTTGAGATGGATATAGCCCTGAAAGCGATGCTCCTCGCGCAATATCCGCGCGACCTCGACCAGCTGCTCCATCGTATAGTCCTCGGAACGGATGATGCCCGACGACAGGAACAGCCCCTCGATATAATTGCGCTTGTAGAAATCGAGCGTCAGCGCCGCGACCTCCTGCGGGTCGAAGCGCGCGCGCTCGACATTGCTCGACGCGCGATTGATGCAAAAGCGGCAATCGTAAATGCAGAAGTTGGTGAGCAATATCTTGAGCAGCGAGATGCAGCGCCCGTCGGGCGCATAGCTGTGACAGATGCCCATGCCCTCGGTCGATCCGATACCTTTCGTGCCCGTCGCGTCGCGCATCACCGTCCCCGATGATGCGCACGAGGCGTCATATTTGGCCGCATCGGCCAATATGGCCAGCTTCTGGAGGATCGGTTTTGCGCTCATGCCACCCATCTAGCATGGGAACATAAAAAGAACAAAGCCGTTCAGCGCCGTCAGGCCTCGCGCCACCGTGCCGGAAGCGTGATGTCGACGATCAGGCCGTCGGGCTCCCAGCGCCGCGCGATCGTGCCGCCGAGATTATTTTTGACGCTCCGCTCCATCAGCAAGGTGCCAAAGCTCGTTTGCTCGGGCGGCGCGATCTCGCGATCGGCGCCGCTCTCGGCCCAGGTGAGGCGAAAGCGGCGGTCGGCGGCGCCTTCGTCATCCTGCGTCCAGCGCACCTCGACCTCGCCGCGCTGACCCGACAGCGCGCCATGCTTGGCGGCATTGGTCGCGAGTTCGTTGAACAGCAGCGCCATCGCAACAAGCGCATTTTCGGGGAGCAACAGGTCGGGCCCCGACCAGCGGATTCGCGGAAAGCTCGCCTCGACCTCGCGTAGCAACGCGTGCATCGACCCCGTCATGAAATTGGCACCGAGCAGGACGTTCTGCGCGCGGTTGAGTGCATCGAGCCGGCTGCTGATCCGTTCGACATAATCGTCGACATCGCGCGCTGCATGACGGGTGAGCGAGATGATCGCGCCGACCGTCGCGAACAGGTTCCGCATCCGGTGGTGCAGTTCGCGCATCAGCAGATTGGCATTTTCCTGTCGGCTTTTCTGTTCGGTGATGTCGATACTCACGCCGGTCAGAATCGCATCGTCGGCCTGGACGTCCCAATCGGCGTGCACCGCAATCCACCGTACCCCCCGTTCGGGATGCTGGATGCGATATTCGGTCGCATAATGCGCGCCCTGGGCCACCGATTCGCCCAGCACGCCGCGCACCGCATCGCGATCGTCGGGGTGAAGGCGCTCGAAGAAGCCGTCGATATGGGCGAGCGCGGTTTCGTAATCGGCGCCCCACAATTCGGTGACGGCGCCATGCCATTGGATCGCGCCTGTGCGGGCGTCGTAACGCCAGGTGGCGATTCCCGAAAAGTCGAGCGCACGTTCCAGCGTGCGTTTCACTTCGTCGCGTTCGGTCACGGTGCGGCGCAGATCGGCCTCCGCCATCACCAGCGCGGCAAAATCCTGAAGCCGCTCGACCTCGCGAAAGCTGAGTACCGGTCGCGTCTTGCGGTCGATCAGGCAGAGGGTCCCCAGAATTTCTCCATTATAGGCGCGCAGCGGCACGCCCGCATAAAAGCGGATATAGGGCTCGCCCGTGACGAGCGGGTTGTCGCGAAAACGAGGATCGATCGACGCATCGGTGATCAGAAGCGGCGTTTCGTCATCAACGACATATTTGCAGAAACTGATGTCGCGATGCGTTTCGGCAACGTCGAGCCCGTGCGCCGACTTGAACCACTGGCGGCATTCGTCGACAAGCGAGATAAGGGCGATCGGCGCGTCGAACAGGTCCGCCACCAGCTTCGTAACCCGGTCGAACGCGGGCTCCGGGCTCGTGTCGAGCAGGCGATATTCGCGCAGCGTTTCGAGCCGCCGGCGTTCGCGCACGATCCGATCATCTTCCGCTTGCGGCAACGCCCGTCCCCCACCCTTTTCCGATACTGCCCGCGCTGCATCGCCTGATTTCCCTGGGGGCCGCTCTGCCATGAACCGGGTCCTAAAAAAACAAACTTTCGATCAGAGCGCAAAACGACACGATTCCGCCGTCTTACCCTGTGGCCGCAACGCATCCCGGCTGACTCTACGCACCAACATGCGACAGGTTGCAGCGACCCGCACGGAACCCACGCCGCGCACAGGCGTATCGCTTGTTCGAGAGGGAGGCTTTTGATGACATTGGGTGACGAGATTCGCGGACATCTTCCCTATTTGCGCCGCTACGCGCGCGCGCTGACGGGGAGCCAGCAGCATGGCGACAATTTCGTCCACGTCCTGCTGGAAGCGATTGTCGCCGCGCCCGACGAATTCCGCAGCGGCGACGGCACGCGCATCGACCTCTACCGGGGTTTCCACCGCATCTGGGAAAGCGCCTATCTGGACGACGGCGAAGGTGACGACGATGGTGAAGATCCACTCGTCCGCGCCGCGCACCGGCGCCTGATCCGGATCACGCCGCTCGGCCGTCAGATCCTGTTGCTCACCGCGCTCGAAGGCTTTTCGGTCGAGGAAGCGTCGCAGATCACCGGTACCGACGCCGCGACGGTCGAAACGCTGCTGGCCGACGCCGTCACCGACCTCGACCGCGAATCGCGCACATCGGTCTTGATCATCGAGGATGAGCCGCTGATCGCGATGGAACTCGAACAGATCGTCCGCGACCTCGGCCACGATGTCGCCGGGATTGCGACGACGCACGAGGATGCCGTCGCGGCGTTCGAGCATACCGACGCCGGGCTGGTGCTGGCCGACATCCAGCTCGCCGACGGATCATCGGGGATCGACGCGGTTCAGGATATATTGGCGCGCGCACCGGTGCCCGCGATCTTCATCACCGCCTATCCCGAACGGCTGCTGACGGGGGGCCGGGTCGAGCCGACCTTCCTGATCTCCAAACCGTTTCGCGAAAATACGGTGCGCGCCGCGATCAGCCAGAGCCTGCTTTTTACGCCCCAGCTCGCGGCTTAGACCCGATCAACATTCGGCTCCGGCGGCCAGCGCCGATCAGAACCGGCGCTCAATCGGGGGCGTTCGTGCCGCCCGTCAGCTGGTCGACATTGTCCATGATCGTGCGAAAGGCCTCATTCGAGGGCAGCGCATCGCTGCTCCGCAGCGGCATATCGCCGCTTTCCAGGATCGTCTGCAACGCCGCACGGCCGCGCGACACGCGGCTTTTCATCGTGCCGACCGCGCAGCCACAGATCGCCGCGCCTTCCTCATAGCTTAGCTGCCCCGCACCGATCAGGATCAGCGCCTCGCGCTGGTCGACGGGCAGCATCAACAGCGCGCGCTGGACGTCCGCAAGATGCAGGCTGTCGTCCTGATCGTCGGGCGCAACGAGCAGGCGCTCGGCGGCCAGCTCGTCATATTCGGCCGTGAATTTCTTGCGCCGCATCTGCGACAGGAAACAGTTGCGCAGAATGACAAAGGCCCAGCTCTTCATGCTCGCGGGGCCGGGTATATATTGCGCGCGCGCCTTCCACGCCTTCAGCATCGTTTCCTGCACCAGATCGTCCGCCAGATCCGCATTGCCCGTCAAACTGCGCCCGAAGGCGCGCAGGTGCGGCAGCATCGCCGCGAGTTCGCGCTTGAAGCTGGCGTCGTCGAGTGGTTGGGGGGTTATTGTGCTGATAACAAGGCCTTTGTCTGGCGCGCAGATCGTCGCCGGCGCATGACCGGCTTAACGCACTCCCCCGTCATTGCAAGCCTGCCTGCCCGCCCGGAGGCGGCGACCGACGACCGAGAGCGACGAAATTGCCCAGCATATGCTCGAACTCGGGATCGAGCCGGCCGTCGGCCGCCAATCGCGCAAACTCCGCCTCATGCCCCCGAAGGCCGGGCTCATACAGCATCGTCCAATCGGCGAAATCGCGTTGCTCGATCGCGCGGCGCCGGATTTCGATCATCCCGCTGTGCCGCTCATCCGCGCGGATCGCCGCCAGGCAAGCGTCGACACGATCGGCCGGCCCTTCGAGCAGCTGCATGAAATTATGCCCGTTATAGATGAGCGCTCCGGTCAGTGCGTCGCGCGCATTGTTGCGGCGCGCCGTCACCAATATGGCGTCGATGTCCGCCGACGAAAGCAGCGGGTCGGCGACGCTGACATAGATTACGGAAAGCAAGTGGTCACGCTCCAGTCGTTCGGCGCAATGGCCGCCATAATGTGACCCCTCACATGCGCCTGATTAGGGCCGGTGTGACTTCTTGGCAACGCATTCATCGCAAAATGCAACGAAGCGGGGAACCCGCGGCGCTTTTCCTCGTTGCTGACGCATGGCTACGCAAGGGAACAAAGGAACGAACGGCAGCGGCCCTCCGCCGCCCCCCGGCGCCGATGCTCCGCGCCGTGCGCAAGGGGGCTTTCCCGGAACGCAGGGCGACGAATGGCATCGCACGCTGACCGGTCGGCAGGCGCCCGAGCCGGTCAGCGCGAAACTGCGAATGATCTATGGCAATATCGTCGCCGAACAATTGCCCGACCGAATGCTCGATTTGTTGTCAAAGCTCGATCAAAAAAGCCCGAAATCCTGATGCCCGCCCCCTCCGCCGCTGCTTCGCAGCCCAAGGCCGCAACGCTTTCGGACAGCGAATTCAAGGCCTTGCTAGCCGGTGTCATCCCGCATCTGCGGGCCTATGGCCGCAGCCTGTCGGGCAACCCCGACCTCGCCGACGATCTGACGCAGGATACGATGGTCAAGGCGTGGGCATCGCGCGACCGGTTCGAGCGCGGAACGTCGATCAAGGCGTGGACCTTCGTGATTCTCCGCAACACCTTTCTGTCGCAGATGCGGCGCAACAAATTTGTCGGCGAATATGACGAAACCGCGGTCGAACGCACCATTTCTACACCCGCGAGCCAGGAAAACAGCGGCGAGATGGCCGACCTGCAACGCGGGCTCATGGAATTGCCGCAGGACCAGCGCGAAGCATTGATCCTCGTCGGCGCGGGCGGCATGTCGTACGAGGAAGCGGCAAGCATCTGCGATTGCGCGCTCGGTACGATGAAAAGCCGCGTGTCCCGCGCGCGCGCTGCGCTCGAGGAGATCATGCGCCGCGGCCAGTTTTCACAAAAGCGCGCCGATGCGCCCCCCGCAAGCGAAGCGGTCGATGCCATCATGGATAGCGTCGAGGAAATCACCGCGCGGCGCGAGGCGGCGAACCGCTAGACTTTCCGCCGGAGGCGCTTCAGAAACAGCCGGTCTTCCCCAGCCAAGCGAGCATTTCCGATGAAAAACTTTCCACCCTTCGCCCTTGTTGCCGCGCTTGCGGTCGCCGCCTGCTCGGCGCCGACGACGACCGAGGCGGCCTCGGCCGACACCGCCGCCTTCGATGCTTCGGGCGAACATCCCGCCGCCGCCCTCGCGGACGCGCCCTTCACGGTGGAAGAGGTTGCCGCGTTTAACGAACCCTGGGCGATGACCTTTCTCCCCGGCATGCGCGCCGCGCTGATCACCGAAAAGGCAGGCAGGCTCAAGCTTTGGCAGGACGATGGCCCGACGCTGGATGTCGCGGGCGTTCCCGCGGTTGCCTATGGCGGCCAGGGCGGCTTCGGCGATGTGATCGTCGCGCCCGATTTCGCCGCGTCGGGCATGATCTACCTGAGCTGGGTCGAGGTCGGCAGCGGCGGCACCTATGGCGCGGTCGCGGGGCGCGCAAAGCTGGTTCCGGGCGCCGCGCCGCGGATCGAGGGGCTGGAGGTGATCTGGAAACAGCATCCCAAGGTTACGGGACGCGGCCATTATTCGCACCGCCTCGCCTTCTCCCCCGACGGCCGGTATCTTTTCATCGGATCGGGCGAGCGGCAGAAGTTCGACCCGGCCCAGGACATGACAGGCAATCTCGGCAAGATCCTCCGTCTCTATCCCGACGGCAGCGTTCCCGCGGACAATCCTTTCGCCGATCAGGGCGGCGCCACCGCGCAAATCTGGTCGCTGGGCCACCGCAATATCCTCGGCCTCGCCTTCGACGGCGCGGGGCAGCTCTGGAATCAGGAGATGGGACCGCGCCACGGCGACGAGGTCAATCTGGTCGAAGCCAAGGCGAACTATGGCTACCCGATCGTGTCGAACGGCGATCATTATGATGGCCGCGACATCCCCGACCACCCCACGCGCCCCGAATTTGCGGCGCCGAAGCTGTGGTGGAACCCCGCCGTCTCCCCCGCCGGTCTCGCATTCTATAGCGGCGACCTTTACCCCGGCTGGAAAAACAGCCTGCTGATGGGGGCGCTGTCGGGCGAGGGACTCATCCGCATGATCATCGACGGACAGACGCTCCACAAGGCAGATCGCTGGGATTTCGGAAAGCGTATCCGCGAGGTCGAGGTGCGCGATGACGGCACCGTCTGGCTGCTCACCGATGGCGAGGACGGCAGGCTGGTTAAGCTCGTCCCCAAACGCTAAAGGCCGCCGCATGTTTCGCGGTTTCCTTACCCGCCGCGCCGAATGGCCGGCGCGCATTCCCGATCCCGACGCGCCGCCGCCGCTGAACCTGCTGTGGCGCGAGATCGGGTCGCTGGCGCGCGCAATCGGCGGGCGCATCCGCCCCCTGCCCCCCGAACCCAATCCCGACAGCGCGCATCCGCCGGTGATGGTGCTCCCCGGTTTCCTGTCGGGCGACTGGGCGACGAAGGGGCTGCGCGCCGACCTGCGCCGCGCGGGCTTTCGCTGTTACGCCTGGGGGCTGGGTTTCAACCGCGGCGCGACCCCCGACATCATCGAACGGATCGACACGCGTGTGCAGTGGATCATCGACCGTACCGGCTATGCCCCCGCGCTGGTGGGATGGTCGCTCGGCGGCATCTATGCGCGCGAATATGCTAAGCATCATCCGGGCAAGGTCGCGCGGGTCGTCACTTTGGGCTCGCCCTTTTCGGGCAGCCGCCGCGCCAACCGCGCGTGGCGGCTCTATCACCTGATCGCGCGTCACCCGGTCGACAATCCGCCGATCGACTTTCACCCCGCGCCGCGCCCGGAAATGCCGACCTTTGCGCTATGGTCGAAGCATGACGGCGTGGTCGCGGTGAACAGCGCACGCGGTCTGCCCCACGAAAGCGACCGACAGGTCGAGGTAGATTGCGGCCATATGGGCTTTGCCTATGCCGCTACCTCGGTCGCCGCGATCGTCAAAGCGCTGACCGAAGAGGTATCGCAAGCCGAATGATCCACCCCATCGCATCGCGACAGGGAGGCATGATATTCAGCACACGTCGATGCGCCAGGCGGGCGCAGCGCGCCATTCCATCAGAATCCGCCCCGGTCGCTTGCCCGGCCGCCCGGTCGAGACAAAGCCGGCCCGCCGCAGCAGCGCGCGCGAGGGCTCATTATCGGGATGGCATTCGGCAACGATCCGTGTGCCGGGCCGCGATGCCGCGAGCGCCGCGACCACCGCGCGCACCGACTCGGTCGCGATGCCCTGGCCGCGTACGCGCGCCGCGAACCAATAGCCGATTTCATATTCGCCGCCCGCCCGGCGATGCACCCCGATCACGCCATATAGGTCGACGCCGCTGGCGTCGCGGACGGCGTGAAAGACATCGCCGCCGCCCGACCCCGCGATCAACGCGCGGGCGTCGGCTTCGGTGAAGGGCGCGGGCAGGAAATGAACGCGGGACGTCACCGTTTCGTCGGTGATCGCGGCGAGCGCGCGCGCATCGTCCGCAAGCAGCGGTGTGATGCGGCAATGGTCGGTCGACAGGGCAAGCAAAGTATCGGTCATGTCGCGTCTTCTTCTCAAAACGCGCGCCGCGACCGGATTTTGGGTTTGGTGATGTGATGACAACCATTCGCCTTCCGGACACGGCGGCGATGGTCACAGGTGATGCCATGCCGCTCCTATGTAAAGGAGCGCCAATACGCCGTGAATCGGGTGGATCGGTCGTTGGTCATCGTGGGTGTGGCTAGCCGCTCGCCTATCCGCGGTCAATCCCGGGTCTTGACGATCGCATATTACGCACTATTTAAAGTTACATGAAACGCGACAGCCGACTCTCGGGCGTGCTCCACGTCCTGCTCCACATGGCCGAAGCGGGCAGGCCGCTGACCTCCGAGCAGCTGGCGAAGGCGATGCAGACGCACGCGGTCGTGATCCGCCGCATTCTCGCCGGGCTGCGCGACAAGGGTTTCGTCCACAGCGAAAAGGGTCATGGCGGCGGCTGGACGATCGCGAAGCCCCTCGCCGACATCACGATGCGCGATGTCTATGACGCGATCGGGCGGCCCAGCCTGATGGCGATGGGCAACCGCACCGAGGCACCCGGCTGCCTCGTCGAACAGGCGGTCAACGCTGCGCTCGACACCAGCTTTCAGGACGCCGAGGCGCTGCTGCTCGCGCGCTTCGGCGAAGTGACGCTCGCCGCACTCGCCGCCGATTTCCACGCGCGCATGGCCGCGCGTTCCCTCTCCCCCACGACGCAGGAGCATATCCATGGCTGAAGGCGCGCAGCATTTCCTCGACAGCTTCCAGGACCCCGCGGCGGTCGCGCACTATACCGAAGGGCCGCGCCGCTTCGTTCCCGGCCTCGACGGTCTCCACCGCATGACCGGGCTGCTGCTTGCCGAACGCGTGCCCGCCGACGCACATATCCTCGTCCTGGGTGCCGGCGGCGGCAGCGAGATGAAGGCGATGGCCGAGGCTCATTCAGGCTGGTGCTTCACCGGCATCGATCCTGCCGGCCCGATGCTCGACCTCGCGGCCAGGGTGATGGGTCCGAACGCACACCGCGCCCGGCTGATCGAAGGCATGATCGACGATGCGCCGGAGGGGCCGTTCGACGGCGCGACCTGCCTGCTCACGCTCCATTTCCTCGACACCGAAGAGCGCATCCGCACCGCCGCCGAACTGCGGAAACGCCTCAAACCCGGCGCGCCCTTCGTCGCCGCGCACGGCAGTTTCCCGCAAGGGCCTGGCGAACGCGACCGCTGGCTGAACCGCTACGCATCCTATGCCATCGCCTCGGGCGGCGATCCCGATCAGGTCGCCAAAGGCCGCGAAGCGGTCGCCACTCATGTCGCGATGCTCAGCCCCGAAGCCGACGAAGCAGTACTGCGCGCCGCGGGCTTCACCGGAGTCGAACAATTTTATGCCGCCTTCACCTGGCGCGGCTGGGTTGGCTATGCGTGACGGCAGATAACTAGCCGTCGCCCCCGCGAAGGCGGGGGCCGCTGTCGGTTTATGCAGCGCCGCTGAATTAGGCCGCAACCGGCCCGCCCTCGCGACGATCATGGAAATGTTAGCTCTCGCTTCCTCGCCTCGTCGCGCAACGGAAGACTTGCCTCGATCATTTATACAATATATTGCGTAATATATTGTATAAATGATCGAGGCAAAAGACAGATGAACATCAGGCCATGGGCAGCCATTCTGGCGGCCGCAGTGATTTCGTTCGCGACCGCCGCGACGGCGCAGGACGCTCCGCTCACCGCCGCCGAAAAGCAAGCCGTGGTCGAACAGTTGGGGGCGACGCTTGAGGCAAATTATGTCTTTCCCGCCAAGGCGAAGACCATCACAGCGGCGCTACGCCAGCACCTCGATAAGGGAGATTATGACACGGTGTCCGACCGGCGCGCGCTCGCGCGTGAATTGACCGACGATCTGATCGCCGCGAGCAACGATCTGCATTTCGCGGTCGGGGTCGATCCCGAATGGGTTGCCGACTATGCGGCGCGGCAGGACCCCGCCCGCGCCGCCGCGCGCCGCGAAGAAGAGCGCCGCGACGAGGCCCGGCAGAATTTCGGCTTTGCGGGCCTGCGCTATCTGGACGGCAATATCGCCTATGTCGATCTCACGCATTTCGCCGACCCCGAACTCGGCTACGACGCCGCAGCGGCGGCAATGCGCTTCATCGAGAATGGCGACGCCGTGATCTATGATCTGCGCTACAATAATGGCGGCCATCTGGAAATGGCGCAGCTGCTGCTGAGCCAGCTCTTCCCGGCCGACAAGGATCAGGAATTGTTCGATTATTATTATAATCTCGATGGCCGCCGCGTCGAGCGCGGCCAATGGGTGCTTCCCGCTCTCCCCGCGAAACGGCTGACCGGAAAACCGGTCTATGTCCTCACCGGCTCGACCAGCTTCTCCGCCGCCGAATGGTTCGCCTATACGCTGAAGAAGCTCGGCCGCGCGACGCTCATCGGCGAACGCACCGCGGGCGGCGCGCATCCGGTTGACCGTAAGCCCATCGGTAGCGACTTCTTTGTGCAGGTTCCGATGGGCCAGATCCGCGACCCCGTCGACCACGGCGATTTCGAAGGGCAAGGCGTCGTCCCCGACCACCCGGTCGCCTCGGCCGACGCGCTCGCCTTCGCACACAGCCTCGCGCTCGCCGATCTTGCAAAGGCAGACCCTGCGAAACGCGCCGCCGCCGACTGGTTCGCTCCGCTGCTCGCACCGCGTCCGCGGCTGTCCGCCGCCGCGCTCCGGGCGATGACCGGTCGCTACGAAGGACGCCGCATCGACCTTGTCGAGGGCAGGCTCTTCTATACATGGCGCGAACGCCTCCGTCTGGCGCTCCAACCGCTCGGCGCCGACCTGCTTGCGATCGAAGGGGTGCGCGACTTCCGCTTCCGCATCCTGCGCAAAGGCGGCAAGGTTGTCGCACTCGAACGCATCAACCGCGATGGAACGACCCAAAGCTATGCCCACCTCCCCTAAGCTTGCTTCCGAACTCGACGACATCTCCTTCCTCGGCAGGCTGAGCGAGGCGTTGAGCAACCGGATCGAGGAACAGACGCGCGACCTGTTCGACGACGCCGGCATCACCGTGCCGGTGCGTTCCTGCTCGCTGCTCACCGAGCTCGGCGAGGCGGGCGAAGCCTCTGCCGCCGAGCTTGCCCGTGCGCTCGGTCAGTCGCATCAGCTCGTCGTTCAGAAATGCCCGGCGCTGCTTCGCCTCGGCCTCGTCACCCAGCACGCCGACCCCGCCGACGCCCGGCGCAAAATGTTCCGGCTGACGGCCGAGGGGCGCGATCAACTCGCCCGCATCACCGCCTATCGCTCAAAGATCGGCGCCGCCTATCGCCAACTCGCTGCCGAGGCGGGCGACGTCCATGGCGCTATCCTGCGGACGCTCGACGCACTCGCCACAAGACCGCTCCGCGACCGCCTTTGAATCAAAGCGTGCGAAACATCACCAGCGCATCGGCGAAACCCTCGGCCGGATGCGCGAAGGCGCCCGGCAGCCGGCCGACGACCTCGAACCCCAGTGATTGCCACAGGCCGATCGCGCGGACATTGGTGCTGACGACGAAGTTGAATTGCATGGCCCGAAAACCCCGCGCCTTGGCATGGTCTATCGAATGCTGACACATCGCGCGGGCAACGCCGCGTCCGGTCGCCGCCGCGCCCGTCATATAGCCCGCATTGCACACATGTGCGCCGCCGCCCGCCTGATTGGCGCGCAGATAATAGGTGCCAAGGATCGCGCCGCTCTCATCGGTCGCGACGAACACCTCTTTGTCCGCCCCGAACCAATAGGCGAGCGCCGCCGCCTTCGGCATCGCGCGGTCGAGCGCATAGGTTTCGCCCGCGCGGATCACGGGTTCAAGGATCGCCCAGATTGCGGCGGCATCGGCGGATACGGCAGGTCGGATCAGCATCGAACTTGCCTATGCCGTTGCTCCGGCTCCGGCAACCCGCACTAGGCCAAGCACGCCTCGGCGATCGCCGCGACATGGCGCAGGTCAGTCCCGCAGCAGCCGCCGACGACGCGGATCTGGGGGGAAACGCTCGATCAATGCGCGATGTCGAGCCGCAAGGTCGGCAGGATCACCGACATCAAGCTCGGTCATCGCATCGAGTTCGGCATGACTAAGGCACGAGGCGTTCGCGCGCACCCCGCCGATCCGTGCGGTCCACGGCGCATCCGCATCGAGCACGCCGTCGAAATGCGTGGGGTGTGCGCAGTTGATCATATAATAGGCGGGATAAACCCCCGTCGCCGCGTCAACGGCCCCGATTGCCTCGCCAAGGGCATCGCCCGTGGGCAGTCGACCATCGGTCTCGACCGTGAAGCTGATCGCGACCGGCAGCGCCAGCGCCTTCGCCGCGTTCGCGATCCCCACCGCTTCGGGAATATTGGTCATTGTGATCGCGGCCAGCATCTCGACCCCCGCCGCCGCCAGCACGCCCGCCTGATGGGCGTGATAGGCCTGCGCCTCGTCGACCGACATGATCCTGCCCGGATCGTAACCATCCCCCCGCGGGCCTATACAGCCGCTGATCACCGTCGGCACATCGGCATATTCCGCGCGCAGTCCCCTCAACAGGTCGATCGCCGCGCGATTGAGCGCGTCGAGTTCGGCCACCGACAACTCCAGCGGCCCGGCCCAGTCGGGACTCGCGCGCCAGGTCGCGCTTTCGAGCACCAAACCGGCGCCGGTGCGCCGCGCAAGCTCCAGAAAGTCGCGATAATAGGCCTTGAGCACATCGAGGCGTTCGTCCGACGTGAAGAGCGTCACCGACGAAAACAAAGGCAAATCTATGCCCTTGTTGAACAATATATCGGTTTCGAGCCCGGCATCGGTCAGAAAAAACCGGTCCATCTGCGGCAAGGAAGAGTTCGCGATACGTCGCCCCCGTCACCTATTTGCGGCGATATTACCGGTGAAGCGGCAGGCTGTCCATCGGAGCTGTCAGCCCGCCGCTATCCCAGAAACGGCGCGACCACATCCGCCGTCACGCGCAGTGGGCGCCCGCTGGCCTTGTCGAGCAGCGCCCACACTGTCCGCGCGCGAACGTGGACCTTGCCGTCGTCACCCGTAAATTCCATGAAGCGGTCGAACTTGGCCCCCTGCGGCTTGTCGGCGACCCAGGTGCGCGCCGTTACCGTCTCGCCGGGACCAAGCGCGCGCAGATAGTCGATTTCGTGCCGCACGACGACCCAGATATAGGCGTCCTTGTGGCTCTGCGGCGCCGCCGCGTCCCAGTGCCCGGTCGCAACCTGCTGAATCCACTGGACCCAGACGGCATTGTTCACATGGCCAAGCTCGTCGATGCTGTCGGGCGTGGCGGTGAGTTGGAGGGTGAAGGATTTCATCGACGTTGTTTAGCCTCGGCACGGCACGACAAAAAGCCTCGTCATTGCGAGCTGAGCGAAGCAGTTCAGCGCGGGTTTACGCCACGCTGGATTGCCGCGTCGCTACGCTCCTCGCAATGACGACCCGTAAAGTCTAGGCCAGCTCCACCGTCGTCACCATATAGCCCGCGTCGCGCAGCGAGGCGACGAGGCTGTCGAGATGCTCGCGGTCGCGCGCCTCGCATTCGATGTCGGTGATCAGGCCCTTGGCCGGCAAGGTCGTGAAGATGCGCTGGTGATAGATTTCGATGATGTTGACCTGTTTCTCGTCGAACAGCTTCATCACCTTGAACAGCGCGCCCGGCCGATCCTGCAACCGGACGCGCAGCCGCGCGATGCGGCCCGAGCGCGCAAGGTCGCGCAGCAGCACATTGGCGAGCAGGCGCGTGTCGATATTGCCGCCGGTAAGCACCAGGCCCACCTTGCGCCCCGCGAACTCTTCGGGATGCGCGAGCATCGCGGCGAGCCCGGCGGCGCCCGCCCCCTCCACGACCGTTTTCTCGATCTGGAGGAGCAGGCTGACAGCGCGTTCCAGATGCCGTTCGGCGACGAGCACGATGTCGTCGTTGAGTTCCGCCACGATCTTGCGCGTATATGCGCCGGGCGCCTTCACCGCGATCCCTTCGGCGAGCGTATCGCCTTCGCACGCCATGTCGACGCCGTTGAGTTCGGCGTACATCGACGGATAAAGCTCGGCCTGCACGCCGACGAGGCGCATGTCGTTCTTGATCCCGCGCGCCGCGGTCCCCATGCCGGCGAGGAGCCCGCCGCCGCCGATCGGCACGATCAGCGTGTCAAGCTCCGGCACATCCTCGAGCATTTCGAGCGCGACCGTGCCCTGCCCCGCCGCAACATGCGGATGGTCGAAGGGATGCACGAAGGTCAGCCCGCGTTCGACCTCCAGCAGCCTCGCGTGGGCATAGGCGTCGTCGAACGTCTCGCCGTGCAGCACGATCGTCGCGCCATGGCTCGCGGTCTGCGACACCTTCACCTGCGGCGTCGTCTTGGGCATCACGATCGTCACCGGGACGCCAAGCCGTTTGCCGTGGTAGGCAAGGCCCTGCGCGTGATTGCCCGCCGACGCCGCGATGGCGCCGCGCGCTTTGGCCTCATCGTCGAGCAGCAGCAGCGCATTCAATGCGCCGCGTTCCTTATAGGCCGCCGTAAATTGCAGATTCTCGAACTTCAGCCACACCTCGGCGCCGACCAGCTCGGACAGGGTCTGCGACTTCAGCGTGGGGGTTCGCACCACCGCGCCGTTAATTCGCCCCGCCGCCGCGCGCACATCGTCCAATGTGATCGCCGGAAGATCGGCGGCGGATGTCAGGGTGAGTTGATCGGTCATAACGGCAAGCGCCCTAGCCCATCTGGCGCGCGAAGCAAACAATGCTATGGACCCGGTATGAACGAACAGAAATTGCGCATCGGCTTCATCGGCACCGGCGTCATGGGCGGGCCGATGGCGGGGCATCTCGCGAAAGCGGGACACGACCTCACCGTCTACAACCGCACCCGCGCCAAGGCCGACGCCTGGGTGGCACAATATGGCGGCACCGCGGCAGCGACCCCCGCCGAGGCCGCTCGCGACGCCGATGTCGTGCTCAGCTGCGTCGGCAACGACGACGATCTGGCGCAGGTGGCATTGGGCCGCGACGGCGCGTTCGGCGCGATGCGCAGCGGCGCGCTTTTCGTCGACCACACCACCGTCTCCGCACGCATCGCGCGCCAGCTTTCGGTCGAAGCCGAGGCGCGCGGCCTCCTCTGCCTCGACGCGCCGGTTTCTGGCGGCGAGGCGGGCGCGCAGAACGGCACGCTCTCGATCATGTGCGGCGGCAGCACGGCCGCGTTCGACGCCGCCGCGCCGGTGATGCAGGCCTATGCCGCGCGCATGGTGCATATCGGTGGTCCCGGCGCCGGACAGACGACCAAAATGGTCAACCAGATTGCAATTGCCGGGGTAATTCAGGGCCTGTCCGAAGCGCTACGCTTCGCGCAGGCATCGAAGCTCGACACCGACAAGGTGTTCGAGGCCGTGTCGGGCGGCGCCGCGGCGAGCTGGCAGATGCTCAATCGCTGGGGCACGATGGCGAAGGACGAGTTCGATTTCGGCTTTGCCGTCGACTGGATGCGCAAGGACCTGGGCCTGGCGATCGACGAAGCGCGCGTCAACGGCGCGACGCTGCCCGTCGCCAGCCTTGTCGACCAATTCTACGCCGATGTGCAAAAGGCGGGCGGTGGGCGCAGGGATACCAGCTCACTCGTGACGAGACTGCCGAAGTGAGGGGCATCGCAATGCTGCTTTCACAAACGGAAAAGAACAGGTGCATCCCCGCGAAGGCGGGGACCCATCTCCGGTCGGTTCAAAATGGCGCCGTCACGAGATCGGCTCCCGCCTTCGCGGGAGCACACAGCTTTTTCCGCTTCAGCAAAACAAGTCGCGCTGCACCACCCGCTTGCGGGAGGGGATTATCGGCCGCTCTCATCGCCCTCCTCCTCGCCGCCCCCGCGCACGCCGACACGCTGATCGACAATGTCAACGGCATCACGCTCGACAAGGAGGGCAAGCTCGTCCGCTTTACCGGGCTGGTCATCAACAAGGACGGCAAGGTCAAGGAACTGCTCGACCGCAAGGACAAGCGCCCCGAACGCCCCGATTTCAAAGAGGATGGCAAGGGCAAAACGCTGATCCCCGGCCTGATCGACGCGCACGGCCATGTCATGGGCCTCGGCTTTTCGTTGATGCTGCTCGACCTGTCGGACACGAACAGCCTGGCCGAGGCGCAGGCGGCGATCCGCCAATATGCCGCCGAAAATCCCGAAATGCCGTGGATCATCGGGCGCGGCTGGAACCAGGAAAAATGGGGGCTCGGCCGTTTCCCGAACGCTGCCGACCTCGACGCCGCGGTGCCGAACCGACCCGTCTGGCTGGAGCGCGTCGACGGCCATGCGGGCTGGGCGAACAGCGCGGCGATGGCGGCGGCCAAGGTCACGGCCGCGAGCCGGTCGCCCGAAGGCGGGCGGATCGAGATGGCGGGCGGCAAACCGAGCGGCGTCTTCGTCGATGCGGCGATGCGCCTCATCGACGGCGCCAAGCCCAAACCGCTCGCGCGCGACCTCGACCGCGCCTTTCTCCTCGCGCAGCAAAAGCTGCTCGAACAGGGGATCACGGCGATCGCCGACATGGGCACGACGATCGAGGAGTGGCAGGCCTATCGCCGCGCCGGCGACAAGAAACAGCTCGCGGTGCGTATCCTCTCCTATGGCGGCGATATCGACAATATGGCCATGATCGGGGGGCCCGAACCGACGCCGTGGCTCTATGACGACCGGCTCCGCATGGTGGGGGTGAAGCTCTATCTCGACGGCGCGCTGGGATCGCGCGGTGCGTGGCTGAAAGCGCCCTACGCCGACGCGCCGGGTCAAAAGGGCCTACCGCTGCTTACCCCCGCGCAGCTGCGAAACAAGATGGTGCGCGCGTCGATGGACAAGTTCCAGGTCGCGATCCACGCGATTGGCGACGCCGCCAATGCCGAAGCGCTTTCGGCCATCGCCGACCTCACGACCGACCTCCCCGGCGAGCGCCGCTGGCGCATCGAACATGCGCAGGTGATCGACCCCGCCGACATGGCGCGCTTTGCCAGCCTGAACGTCGTCGCGTCGATGCAGCCGGTCCACCAGACGAGCGACCGGACGATGGCCGAAGCGCGCCTCGGCCCCGACCGCCTGAAGGGCGCCTATGCGTGGCGCAGCCTTCAGAATGCGGGCGTCCGCCTCGCCTTCGGCTCCGACGTGCCGGTCGAGAGCGCCAATCCCTTCGTCGGTCTTGCCGCCGCCATCGCGCGCACCGATGCAAAGGGCGAGCCCTTTGGCGGCTGGCGCCCCGAGGAAGCGGTGAGCCGCGAAACCGCGATCGACGGCTTCACGCGCACCGCCGCCTACGCCGCTTTTGCCGAGGATCGTATCGGCACGCTGGTGCCGGGAATGCGCGCCGATTTTCTGATTGTCGATACCGACCCGCTGCTTGCCAGTCCCGACGATATTCGCCGCATGACTCCGCTCGAAACCTGGATCGGCGGCTATCGCTATTACAAGCGGAAGGAGGGCGCCCCCCTTGGCCGGTGACACGCCCTCTCGCCGCGCGCTTCTCGCCGGAATCGCCGCGCTGCCGGTCGCGACCGCCGCGGCGGCGGCCGAGCGTCAGGAACGCCGATCCAAAAAGCGCAAACCCGCGCGGCCCCAGGTCCAGCATGTCGACGTCGCGATCATCGGCGCCGGCGTGTTCGGTGCGTGGACCGCGTGGCACCTCACCCGCGCGGGCAAGTCGGTCCGGCTCTTCGACGCCTATGGCGCGGGCAATGCCCGGTCCTCCTCCGGCGGGGCCAGCCGCGTCATTCGCATGGGTTATGGCGCCGACACCATCTATTCGGAAATGGCGCGCGACTCGCTCGCATATTGGAAGGATCTTTCGGAGACGGCCAGCACGCCGATTTTTTACAACACAGGCGTGCTGTGGTTCGCGCCCGAGGGCGATCCCTATACCGCGCAGTCGCTTGCCTGGCTCCAGGCGAACCGCGTCGGGCACGAACATGGCGATGTCCGCTGGCTCCAGGATCAATATCGTCAGATTCAATTTTATCAGGGCGAAGCCGGCATCCTCGAAACCGAAGCGGGCGCGCTGATCGCGGCGCGGGGGGTGCAGGAGGTGATCGCCGACGCGCGAATCGAAGTCGAGCGCGTCGTCATGCCCGCCCCGCTCTTCTCGAAACGGACCAGGCGCCACACGCTGCCCGACGGCGGCACTGCCGACCATCTCGTCTATGCCGCGGGGCCATGGCTCGCCGAACTTTTCCCGCAGCAGTTGATGGGCCGGATCGTCGCGACGCGGCAGGAGGTCTATCATTTTGGCGCTCCGCAGGGCGATACGCGCTTTGCCCCGCCCGAGCTTCCCGTCTGGGCCGACTTCAACAACGGTCGCATCGTTTACGGCATTCCCGACCTCGAAGGCGCGGGGTTCAAGATCGCGTTCGACACGCACGGCCCCGCGATCGATCCCGACACGATGGAGCGCGAACCGACACCCGCGGGAATCGCCGCCGCGCGCGCCTATGTCGCGCGGCGCTTTCCGGGGCTCGCCGGCGCCCCGCTGATCGGCGCGCGCGTCTGCCAATATGAAAATAGCGCGAACGGCGACTATCTGATCGACCGTTTTCCGGGGCAGGAGCGCGTATGGCTCGTCGGCGCCGGATCGGGGCACGGCTTCAAGAACGGCCCTGCGGTCGGCAAGCGCGTCGCGGCGCATATTCTCGACAAGAATCTGGCGGTCGAACCGCGCTTCAGCTTTGCGAGCAAGGGCACGGTGGCAGGGCGGACCGTCTTTTAGTTCGTCATTGCGAGCGCAGCGAAGCAATCCAGTGTTGCGTAATCCGCTCTGGATTGCTTCGCTGCGCTCGCAATGACAGGAAATATGGGGCCAGAATGAAACTCACCGATTGCCACAATATCGACGATTTCCGTGCGCTCGCGAAACGGCGCCTGCCCTGGCCGGTATTCGACTATATCGACGGCGCCGCCGACGACGAGGTGACGCGCCGCCGCAACCGTGAGGCGTTCGACAGCTGCGACCTCGTCCCCCGCGTGCTCGCGGGAGTTGCAAGCGTCGATATGAAAACGACGCTGTTCGGGCGCGAGATCGCGATGCCGCTCTTCCTCTCGCCGACCGCGCTTCAGCGGCTTTTCCACTGGCAGGGCGAGCGCGCGGTGCTGCGCGCCGCCGCCAATGCGGGCACGGTGGCGGGTATATCGAGCCTCGCCACCGTCAGCCTTGCCGAAGCGGGCGCGCTGACCGATGGCCCCAAACTTTTCCAGCTCTATGTCCACCATGACGAAGGGCTGAACAAGGCGATGCTCGACGCCGCGCGCGAGGCGAAGTTCGACGCCGTGGCGCTCACGGTGGATACCATCGTCGGCGGCAACCGCGAACGCTGCCTCCGCTCGGGCTTCACCTCGCCGCCGCGCTTCACCGCGTCGAACATGCTGAGCTACGCGATCAAGCCCGGCTGGGGACTGAATTACGTCCTTCGCGAAAAATTCAGCCTACCGAACCTCGCGACGCATGTGTCCGAAGGATCGAGCGTTCCCAAATCGGTCGCCGACTATTTCACGACGATGCTTGACCAGAACCTTGACTGGAAACGCGCCGAGGCGATCCGCAAGCAATGGGACGGTCCCTTTTGCCTGAAGGGAATCGCCGCGGTCGAGGATGCGAAGCGCGCTGTCGACATCGGCGCGACCGCGATCATGGTGTCGAACCACGGCGGGCGGCAATTGGATGGCAGCATCGCCCCCTTCGATGCGCTCGCCGAGATTGTCGACGCGGTCGGCGACCGGATCGAGGTGATCTGCGACGGCGGCATCACGCGCGGCACACATGTCCTGAAGGCGCTGTCGGTGGGCGCAAAAGCCTGTTCGGGCGGGCGCCTCTACCTCTACGCGCTCGCCGCGGCGGGTGAGGATGGCGTCGCGCGTGCGATCGCCCTGCTCCGCGCCGAGATGGAGCGCGGGATGAAACTGATGGGGGCAAAAACCCTCGGCGAACTGTCGCGCGGAAATCTGCGCTGGCGTTGAGGCCGAAGATCGGGCGAACCCAAGGCTTCCAATACGAACGCGCACGAAAAAGGGGACGGCCTCCCCCGAAGCCGCCCCCTTCGCGCGTGGTCGCTGACCCGTCAGGCGATCAGAAAGAAACGCCCAGCGTAAAGACCACGGTTGGATCGTACAGTGTATCGACGGCACCGATGCCCGTCTTTTTAATGTCGGTGTCGATATATTGTACCGACAGCGTCGCCGGCCCGGCGGCAAAGGAAGCACCCAGCGACCAGTCGAGATAATTGCCGTCGGCCGAAGCCGCGCCAAGCGAGCCGTCGGTATAGCCGAGCCCCGCGGCCAGCGTGACCGGCGTGTTGGGAATGCCATAGCCGAGGCCGAGGTTCAGATAGATATTGTCGTCGCTGCCAAGCGATTTCTGATCGGGCGCATAGGCCACCATACCGGTTGCCGACACCGGGCCGATGTCGTGCGACAGCTTGCCGATGATTTCGACATAATCGCTGGGCCCCGCCCAGTCGCGGTTGCCCGGGTAGACATAATAGGTCGCGCCGAGATCGACCGACGTGCCCGGCGCGATTTCGGTCGCAAAACCGGCGTAAAGGTCGAGCTCATATTTGCCGTAGACCGGGCTGTCGGGCAGCGTCGAGCCCCAGACGCCGGCATAAAGGCCGCTTTCGTGGCTGGCCGTCAGCGTCGATTGCAGCGCGACCTTTTCGTTCGACAGCGAAATGCCGCGGAAACGATAGTCCGACACGACCGAGATACCGCCCGAAAGCGAGACCGGGCCGCTGGCGTCTTCCTGAGCGAAGGCGGGCGTCGACAGGGCCGACGCGGCGAGCAGCATGCCGAAACACGCTTTGGTAAGAAACTTCATGGGTGATCCCCCTTATGATTCAACGGATCGTCCCAACCTGCCGTGCGTGTCCACACCTCTTTATCCGGGCCCGTGACGACGAACGGTTCGAAATTGCCGATATTGCTGCGATGCACAAACAAAAATTGCGCCGTTCGCCAAATCCGTGGCAGAGTGTGACTTTCGCGCAACAGCGTGCCCGCCCCCCGCTTGCCTTTGCCAAGCCGCCGCCGGGCGGCTAAAGAACGGCCAGCCTCTCCTGCAATCGAGCCTGTAACCATGAGCGATCACAATCCCGGCCTGCGCCCCTGGCGCGACATCGCACGGCGGACAAGCCGGCAGATCATGGTCGGCGATGTCCCCGTCGGCGGCGGCGCGCCGATCACGGTGCAGACGATGACCAACACGCCGACCAGCGATGCCGTCGCGACGATCGACCAGATCCGCCGCTGCGAGGAAGCGGGCGCCGACCTCATTCGCGTGTCGTGCCCCGATACCGACAGCACCGCAGCGCTTGGCAAAATTGTCCGCGCCGCGCGTATCCCGATCATCGCCGACATTCATTTCCATTATAAGCGCGCGCTGGAAGCCGCCGACGCCGGCGCCGCCTGCCTGCGTATCAACCCCGGCAATATCGGCAGCAGCGAGCGCGTCGGCGAGGTTGTCCGCGCCGCCAAGGCGAACGGCTGCGCGATCCGCATCGGCGTCAACGCGGGCAGTCTCGAAAAAGACCTGCTCGAAAAATATGGCGAACCCTGCCCCGAAGCGCTCGTCGAAAGCGCGCTCGACCATATCAAGCTTTTACAGGACCATGATTTTCACGACTATAAGGTCGCGGTGAAGGCGAGCGACGTCTTCCTTGCCGTCGCCGCCTATGCGCAACTCGCCGAAGCGGTCGACTGTCCGCTGCACCTCGGCATCACCGAAGCGGGCGGGCTGATCGGCGGCACGGTCAAGTCGGCGCTCGGAATCGGCAACCTCCTCTGGGCGGGGATCGGCGATACGATTCGCGTCAGCCTGTCGGCCGAGCCCGAAGAGGAAGTGCGCGTCGGATACGAAATCCTGAAATCGCTGGGCCTGCGCACGCGCGGCGTCCGCGTCGTCAGCTGCCCCAGCTGCGCGCGCCAGGGTTTCGACGTGATCCGCACGGTGCAAAAGCTCGAGGACGCGCTTCAGCACATCAAGACGCCCATGTCGCTCTCGGTATTGGGCTGCGTCGTCAACGGCCCCGGCGAAGCGCGCGAAACCGACATCGGCATCACCGGCGGCGGCAACGGCAAGCATATGGTCTATCTTTCGGGCGTCACCGACCACCATGTCGAGGATGCCGACATGATCCAGCACATCGTAAAGCTCGTCGAAGCCAAGGCGGCGGAGATCGAGGCAGGCAGCGCGGTGAGCATGGACAAGCTCCACGGCAAGGCGGCGTGACGACATCGATAGTGGCCCTGCTGGGACTAATGGCCGCGACGCCAGCGGTACCGGCTTGCGAGCCCGACAGGCTCGTCCAAAGCTTCTATACGCTGGGGCTTGTCGAAAAGCAGGTCCGCCCGGCGTTCGAGCGCTTCGTGTCCGCCGATTTCGTTGAGCATAAGCCCGACATCGCGACCGCTAATCGCGAAGGCGCCATCGCCTTCCTTGAAACGCTGGTCGCGGACCTGCCCGATGCGCGTTGGGAAATTCTTCGGGTTGCCGGCGATGGCGAACTGGTCGCGGTTCACGCGCGCTTTACCGCCGCGGACGGCGCGCCCGCTTATGCGATCGCCGACTTTTTCCGGGTTGAGGGATGCCTGATCCGCGAGCATTGGGATGTCATATCCCCGCCCCCTGTCGATGCGCCCAATCCACTCTCTCGCTTCTGAATCGAGACCCATGACTCTCTCCATCCGCCCCGCCGCGCCCACCGATCTCCCGCTTATCGCCGCGTTCATCCGCGACCTCGCCGCCTATGAAAAGCTGTCGCACGAGGTCCGTTTCGACGAGGCGAAGCTCGGCGAAAAGCTGTTCGGTCCGCGTCCCTATGCCGAAGTCGTGATCGGCGAGATTGACGGGAGCCCACAAGGCTTCGCGCTCTTTTTCCACAATTTCTCGACCTTCGAGGGGCGCCCCGGAATCTATCTTGAAGATCTGTTCGTGCGGCCCGAAGCGCGCGGCTCGGGGCTCGGCAAGGCGCTGCTCGCGCATCTTGCGAAGCTGTGCGTCGAACGCGATTGCGCGCGCCTCGAATGGTGGGTGCTCGACTGGAACGAACCGAGCATCGGCTTTTACAAGAGCCTCGGCGCGCGGATGATGGACGAATGGACCGTCATGCGCGTCGACGGCGACGCGCTCACCAGCCTCGCTGCGTCCTAGCCATCCGTGTCATCCCCGCGAAGGCCGGGATGCCCATAGGGGGCTAACCCACACCCCGCGGCTTCCGGCGCTCCATCGGCCAGCTTGGCATATGCGCATCGCCCAGCCGCTTCGCTTCCCCCGCCTCGACCCCCAGCTCGACCAGCGCGCGTTCGAGCGCCCCGGCCGGCGGCACCGCAATGTCGGGCTGCACCCCGTCGCCTTCCCAATCCTTGCCCGTCACCGGATCATAGGTGCGGCCGACCGGAATGAAGGCGCCAAAGCCGCCCCCCAGATCCTGCCCTCCGCCGAAATGATTGGCGCCCGCGGTCGGGTCGCCCACCAGCACCCCGCGCCCGGTGTGCTTCATCGCGAGCGAAAAATGCTCGGCCGCCGAAGCCGTTGCGCCCGACGTCAGCACATAGATTTTGGCGTCGCGGAGCCGCGTGTCGGCGTTGGGCGTCGCCCAATGTTCGCGCGTTACCATGCCGGGGTCGCCCGCGACCTTGCGCATCGAGGCGAGGCCGTCGATCGGCGATCCGCCCTGCGCATCGACCGACGCGCGCGTCGCCATCGTCACCAGCCGCGTGGGTTTGGCGAACAGCCACGGAAAGATGACGTCCATCTGGTCGAGCCCGCCGCCATTGTGCGTGCGAATGTCAAAGATGATCGCCTTGGCATCGGCATGATCGGTCATGAACTTGGCCGCAGCTGCGGTGACATCGGCGTCCATCGGAAAGACGTTGAAGCGGACAAAGGCGATCCCCGGCGCGATCCAGCCCGCCTGTTCGACCGGTTCCTTGCGCGGCGGGCGGTTCGATGCCGGGGCATCGGCGCGCGGTGCGGCTTCGGGCGGGCGAACCCGCAAATGACCATCGGGCGATACGGCATTGACATCCGCGGTCAGTGCCTCCGCCAAATCCTCCCCGGCCAGCGCCTGGTAACGCCCCGCCTTGATGCCCGCGCGCAGCGCCTCCGCATAACGGCGCCCGATGTCGGGATAGACATAATCGCGCTCCAACAGCGCGGCATAGGCTTCGGCAATCGCGTCGGGCGTGGCCGCGGCCGTTTCAGGGACGGGCTGCGCCTGCGTAGCCCCGGTCGGCATCGGCCCGGCCGCGGCGACAGCCAGCAACAGCGGCATCAAATGATAAGGGCGAATCATCGACATCTTCTCCAACCAACCCCGGCCGGATCAACTGTATCACATGAACAATACAGATCAACTACATTTGTAGTCAGACATCGCTCAGCGCTTGCGCGCAAACCAGATCAGCGCCGCGCCCACCGCCGCCAGGATCGCGCCGTTGCGCGTCCAAACCAGGTCCCCAAGCATGAAACTGCTCGCCGGCCAGCGCACAATATCCAACCCCTGCAATATCCACAGGCCCCCTATCATCAGGCACGCGACGCCGATAATCGCCATCATCCCTTTCACAGCGGCCATCATCCTTTCCCCTGCTGTCGCTGCAATCCGATCAGCGGCCGCAGCCAGCCGATGCTGCGCCCGATCGCATAGAAAAGCCAGCATCCCAGCGCGGTCGCCGCGACCAGCACCGCAAAGCTTGGCAAGGCCGCGACCCCGGCGCGCAGCAGATACCAGCCCGCAACGACGATGATCGTCTGGTGGATGATGTAAAAGGGAAAGACCGCCTCGGCGAGCGTCGCGCGCCAGCGATGGTCGCGGTTCCAATAACGATCGGCCACGCCGATCAGCGCGACGATCGCCGCCCAGCCCTGTACCTGCCGCGCCAGATGGAACAGCAGCACCGCACTGTCGGGCGCGCGCATGTCGCCCGGCCACGTCCATTCGACCCAGGCCACCGGCACGAAAGCGACGAGCGCGAGCACCGCCGCCGCCTTCCAGCACCGCGCGACCGCTGCAAACAGGATGGACCGGACGCGCAGCAGCCACCCGACCCCAAAGGCGACCAGATAGCGAAGATGCGCCGGTCCATCGTCGAACAGCGCATGCGTATCGCGGTGGCCGGGAAAGGCAGCATGGATCGCAAGCCAGGCGGCAATCGGCAGAAGGAGCAGCCCCCAACCGCGCAGCCATCGCGCCGCGCCGTCGGCGATGCGCGACCGCGCGCCATCGGGCACCAGCAGCATCAACAGCGCGGCGAGCATCGTATAGGCCCAGAGGTAAACGACGAACCACAGATGCTGCCACGTCGGCAGCACGATCCCGTCGAGCGTGCCGAACCGAAAATAGTCGGTCGCCCAGAACGCGAGGAAATCGCCGCCATAGCCATGTTGCTCGACCAGTTCGATCCACGGCTGCGGCGGGATGACGAAGACGATCCCGAAGGCGAGCGGGATCAGCAGTCGCGCGCTCCGCGAGCGGGCGAACGCCCCCGGCCCGCCAAGCTTCGCAACCAGCGCCGCGCTGGCATAGCCTGACACCAGGAAAAGCAGTGGCAGCCGCCAGCCGTTGGTCGCGTACATCGGGATTGCAACCCAGTCGATCACCGGGTCAATCTTCACATGCCAGCCCCACGGCACGAAATACATGCCGATATGATAGAGGATGAGCAGCGCGAACGCGCCGATGCGCAGCCAGTCCATGCCGTAATGGCGCGCGCCGGTCATCAACCCCTACCCCTTCCGTCGTTGGGAGCGAAACGAAGCAATCCAGAGCGGTTTACGCAACCCGGGATTGCTTCGCTTCGCTCGCAGTGACGAAATCATTCCCTCCAGGCATCCGTCATCCCGGCGCAGGCCGGAATCTCGACCTCTCAACGGACCGCCACGGCGAGATCCCGGCCCGCGCCGGGATGACGGACGGTTAATTCAGAACCCGCCACGCCAGCTCGGCGAACTCGCACAGCAAGGGCCGCGTATCGCGCGGGTCGATAATATCCTCGACCCCGAATTTCTCCGCCGTCCGGAACGGCGAACGCACCCGGTTCAATCGCGCCCTGATCGCCTCCAGATGCGCCGCCGGGTCCTCCGCCGCCTCCAGCTCGCTTTTATAGGCGACCTCGACCCCGCCCTCGATCGGCAGGCTGCCCCAGTCGCCCGACGGCCAGGCGAAGCGATACTGAAAACGCTCGGCGTTCGACATCGCGCTGCCCGCAATCCCGTAGGCACGCCGCACGACGACCGACGCGAGCGGCACGGTCGCGCGATAGATCGCGTTCATCGCCTGCACGCCATAGCGGATCGTCCCTGTCCGCTCGGCTTCGCCGCCGATCATAAAGCCCGGATTGTCGACCAGATGGACGATCGGGAGGCGGAATTGATCGGCGAGCTTCACGAAGCGTTCGGCCTTCTCGCTCGTCTTCGCGTCCCACGATCCGCCAAGGTACGACGGATCGCTGGCGAGCACAGCGACCGGATAGCCGTCCAGTCGCGCAAAGGCGGTAATTACCGCGCGGCCCCAGCGCGCGCCCATCTCGAAAAAGCTGCCGGAATCGAACACCGCATTCGCGATGCGCCGCATCGAATAAACCTGCTTCGCCTCGCGCGGGACTATCGACAGCAGCGCCTCGTCACGGCGATCGACCGGATCGCTGCACGGCATACGCTCAGCCCGGTCATGGATCGACGACGGCAAATAGGAGAGGAAGCGCCGCGCCGCCGCAAAAGCCTCCGCCTCTGATCCCACCTCATCATCGACGACGCCGTTGCGCGTATGCACGTCGCTGCCGCCCAGCTCCTCGCGGTCCAATGTATCGCCGATCGCCGCCGCGACCGCCGGCCCCGCCGCGAACAGCTGCGACAGCCCGCGCACCATCACGCTGTAATGGCTCGCAACGACCCGCGCCGCGCCCAGCCCCGCGGTCGGCCCCAAGGCCAGCGCGACGACCGGCACCGTGTCGAGGTTGGCGATAATCTGGTCCCAGCCGGGGACATGCGGGATATAGGTATAGCCCATATCCTCCAGCGTCTTCACCGACCCGCCGCCGCCGGTGCCGTCGATCATGCGAATGAGCGGCAGGCGATATTCATGCGCCATCGCCTCGCACTGGATGAATTTGCGGTGCAGCGCTGCATCGGCCGCGCCGCCGCGCACGGTGAAATCATCGGCCGAGGCGACGACCGGGCGCCCGCCCACATTCGCGCGCCCGAAAATGAAATTGCTCGCGGCGAGATCTTCCAGCTCGCCATCGGCCCCATAGCGCCCGCGCCCGGCGATCTTGCCGATCTCGCGAAAGCTGCCTTCGTCGACGATCGCCGCGAGCCTGGCCCGCGCATCCATTTTGCCGCGGCCGTGCTGGCGCGCGACCTTCTCTTCGCCGCCCATCTTCTCGGCCATCGCGCGGCGCTGTCCGAGTTCTTCAATCTCTTTTTTCCAGCTCATGGGAAGCGAGGCTATCTTACGTTGACGGAAACGTCATGCAAAACCTATCGTCGGCGTATGATCCGTTCGATCGCCCCAACTCTCCCTTTGGCCCTCGCCACCGCGCTGCTGACGTCCGCGCCCGTCACCGCCGCCGAAACACGCCCCCTCCCCGGCGTTGAGGATCCCTACAAGACCGACGCCTTCATCGCCGACCCGATGCCGGCGATCGACGCCGCGCTGGCGCAGGCCGGGGCGTCGGGCAAGCCCGTGCTGCTCATCATGGGCACCGGCGCCTGCCGCGACAGCGCGTGGCTCGCGAACCTGCTCACGACCGACCGCTTCGCCCCCGTCCGCGCGCGCTACGAGATCGTCTTTGCCGACATCGGCATGCCGCATGTGAAGGGCCAGGGGCGTAACCCCGACGTTCCCAAACGCTTTCGCTTCAGGATCAAGGGCACGCCGACGGTCGCGATCCTCGATGCGCGCGGCACCGTTCGCAACCGCAAGTCCGCCCCCAAATGGCGCAACGCCGCGAGCCGCAGCGACGACGAAATCTATAACGAACTGATGCAATAGGGAGAGAGACATGGCCGACATGAACCTCGCGGGGCGCGTCGCGCTCGTCACCGGCGCCTCGCGCGGGATCGGCCGCGGCATCGCGATCGGGCTCGCCGAAGCCGGCGCCGACGTCGCGGTCAATTATACGCGCGGCGAAGATGCCGCCGCCGAAACCGTCGCCGCCATCCAGGCGCTCGGCCGCAAGGCGAAGGCCTATCAGGCGTCCGTCACCGACGAGGCGGCCTGCACCGCGATGGTCGCCGCGGTCGAGGCGGATTTCGGCCCCATGTCGATCCTCGTCAACAACGCCGGCATCGCGAGCCGCGGGCTGTCGGTCGCCGACACCAGCCCCGAAGAGGTCGACAAGCTCTTCGCCGTCCACGCCGCCGGCCCGCACCGCCTCAGCCGCCTCGCGCTGCCGCAGCTTCGCCGTCACCAGCGCAGCGACATCATCGTGATCTCCAGCATCGCGACCTATGTGAACTCGCCAAACGGCGCGCCCTATACGATGGCGAAGGCGGCCGGGGAGGCCTTGGCGCTGACGCTCGCGAAGGAAGAACTGGCGAACGGCGTCCGCGTCAACATCGTCGCCCCCGCGCTCACCGTCAGCGACATGGGCGAAAAACTCTCGCGCGCGATCACGGGCCAAGCCGACATCCACCATCTCGACACCAAAATGCCCTTCGGCCGCGTTGCCGTCCCAGCCGATGTGGCGGCGGCCGTGGTGTGGTTCGTCAGCGACGCGAACTCTTATTGCTCGGGCCAGAAACTCAACATCGACGGTGCGGGGCAGGCGACGTTTCGGTAAACCGAAGCGGGCGTGTGTCGCGCAGACGCTGCCATTTCTGCCGATTGCGCCGAATGACCGGCTTCGACCGGAAGTTGCCCTAAACTCTATCGTCATCCCGGCGAAGGCCGGGATGACGGATAAAGGAAGGTCGGGAAACCACCCCAAAACCGCCGTCCCGCTCAACACGACGTCATCCCGACGCAAAGCGCGATCAAAACGCCAATCTTCGCTACAGCCCCATCCATGCGCCCCGATTCGCCTTCCCCCGTCCTCCCCTTTCTGATCGCCTGCGCGGGCATTGCGACCTTTTCGGCGATGGATGTGCTGATGAAGGGGCTGTCGATCGACATCGGCGCCTATAACGCCGTGCTCTGGCGCACCGGCGCCGGTACGCTGCTCAGCGGGCTCCTCTATTTCGCGAGCCGTCCGAAATGGCCTGGCCGGGCAACAATGACCATTCACGCATGGCGATCGGTCTTTGTCGCAGGGATGGCGCTCTGTTTCTTCTGGGCGCTCGCGCGGCTGCCGATGGCCGAGGCGATCGCGCTCGCCTTCGTCGCGCCGCTGATGGCGCTTTACATGGCCGCGGTTTTCCTGGGCGAGAAGATCGGTCCACGCTCGATCGCCGCCTCGCTTCTGGGCCTGCTTGGCGTGATCGTCATCGTCGCGGGCAAATTACGCGGCAATTACAGCGACGAGGCATTGCTGGCGGTCGGCGCGGTGTTCCTCTCGGCGGTCTTCTATGCCTACAACCTCATCCTCGCGCGGCGGCAGGCAAAAATGGCCGAGCCGATGGAGATCGCCTTTTTCCAGAATTTCTTTGTCGCCGCGCTCCTCGCGCTCGGCGCGCCCTGGTTTCTCGCCGTGCCCGACGCCGCACAGGCGCCGAACATCGTCGGCGCCGCGGTGCTCGCGACAACCTCGCTGCTGCTGCTCAGTTGGGCCTATGCCCGCGCCGAGACGCAGATCCTCGCGACCACCGAATATACCGGCTTCCTCTGGGCGATGCTGTTCGGATGGTATTTCTTCGACGAAGCGGTCACGCTCCCGACGCTGGCGGGCGCTTTCCTCATCGTCGCCGCCTGCCTGATCGTCGCGCGCAAGGCGCCGCACGGCGATCCGGTGGAGCCGGCAGCGGCTTAGCAAGCGGTTCGCACGAAAAAGATCACACCGCCGCGCGCGAAAGTCGATCGTTGATTGCAGCGCCCAACCCCTCGGCAGGGATGGCCGCCACCGCAATCCTGGCCTTCACGCTCGCCGCGCCCGCGTGCAACGCATCGAACAGGCGCGCTGCCGCTTCGGTCAGGTCGCCCGCCGCGCTCAAATCATAGTCGCCCCCAACCCCGCCGAACCCGATACCAAACTCGTCGTCGGCAAAATCCGTCGCCCCCAGCCGCACCGGCTTGCCCGGCGCATAATGGCTCGCGAGCATCCCCGGCGCGACAATCTCCGCACCCTCTACGCCTGTCACCGGCAGGCCACTCGCCTCGCCCAGCATCGCCGCGGTCACGGGCCCCGGCCGCAATATCTCGACCGCGCCGTCCTTCACCCGCGCGATCGTCGATTCGACCCCCGCGCGCGTCGGCCCGTCGTCGATCACCAGCGCGATCCGCCCGTCGAGACTCGCGAGCACATGCTGCGCCTTCGTCGGGCTCACCCCTCCGCTGGCATTGGCGCTGGGCGCCGCCAGCGGGGCGCCGCTTTCCACCAGCAAGGCCTGCATCGCACGGTGTCCCGGTACGCGGAGCGCAATCGTGTCGAGGCCCGCGGTCGCGACGCTGGCGACCGGGCAGGCCGGCGTCCGCGGCACCACCAGCGTCAGCGGTCCCGGCCAGAAGCGCGTCGCGAGCGCGCGCTCGACGGTGCCGAACGCCCCCAGCGTCTCGGCGATGGCGAGCGTCGGCACATGCACGATCAGCGGATTGAAATCGGGCCGCCCCTTCGCGGCATAGATTCGCGCGACCGCCTGCGCGCTTCGCGCATCGGCGGCCAGGCCGTAAACCGTCTCGGTCGGCACCGCGACGGGCTGCCCCCCCGCGATCAGCGCCGCGGCCTCGGCGATAGAAACGCTATCGAAGGGGCGAACAATAGTGGACTTTGAGCCTTCGGCCATGCCGCGCTATAGCGCCCGCGCAACGAGATTCACCAGGAAAGTCGGCATCACCTATGTCTTACACGCCGCCAACGACCGAACAGCTTTTCGTCCTCGACCATATCGCGCGCGTCGACGCGATGGCAGAGCACGACCGTTTCGCCGCCGCCACGCCCGACATGGTCGAGGCCATCGTTACCGGAATCGGTGACTTTGCCGCCGAGGTCTATGCGCCGCTCAACCGCGTCGGCGATGTCCAGAACCCCAAATGGGACAATGGCAAGGTCACCATGCCACCCGGCTTTCGGGAAGCCTATCAGCAATTTGTCGCGGCGGGCTGGGGTAGTATCGACGGCCCCGGCGCCTATGGCGGACAGGATCTGCCCTTCACACTCGCGACCGTGGTGATCGAGGCGCTGGGCAGCGCTGACATGGGCTTCACCCTCTGCAACATCCTCACCCCCGGCGCGATCCACGCGCTGATGGCCTATGGCACCGAGGAACAGCGCCAGACCTGGCTGCCGAAGCTTGTGACGGGCGAATGGAACGGGACGATGAACCTGACCGAGCCCGCCGCGGGAAGCGACGTTGGGGCGCTGCGCACCACCGCGGAAAAAGTGACCGAAGGCCCGAACGCGGGACTTTACAGGATCAAGGGGCAAAAGATCTTCATCACCTTCGGCGAGCATGATCTTACCGACAATATCGTTCACCTCGTCCTCGCGCGCACGCCCGGCGCAAGCGAAGGAACGCGCGGCATCTCGCTCTTCCTCGTCCCCAAATACCGCCTTGATTCCGATGGCAATCCGACGATCAGCAACGGCGTCCACTGCGCCTCGATCGAGCACAAGCTCGGCATCCACGGCTCGCCGACCGCGGTGATGGTCTATGGCGAGGACGAGCATTGCCTGGGCGAGATCGTCGGCGAGGAAATGGGCGGAATGCGCGCAATGTTCGTGATGATGAACAATGCGCGGCTGATGGTCGGGTGCCAGGGCGTCCAGATCGCCGAGCGCGCGACGCAGCAGGCGCAGCGCTACGCCGCCGAGCGCGTCCAGTCCTCGCTCGCGGGCAGCGCGGACCGCACGCCGGTAACGATCGACCGCCACCCCGACGTCAAAAGGATGCTCTGGCGGATGCGCGCGCAGACCGAAGCCGCCCGCGCGCTGACCTATTATGCCGCAGCGCAGATCGACTTCGGCAAATTGGGCGACGAAGCCGCCGCGATGCGCGCCGAAGTTCTGATCCCGCTCGTCAAGGCGCACGCGACCGACATCGGCTGCGAAGTCGCGAGCCTTGGCGTCCAGGTGCACGGCGGCATGGGCTTTATCGAAGAAACCGGCGCCGCACAGCATTATCGCGATGCGCGCATCGCGCCGATCTACGAAGGGACGAACGGCATCCAGGCCGCCGATCTGGTGGGTCGCAAGCTCGGCATGGCGGGCGGCGACCTCGTCCGCGCGCTGATCGACGACATCGCCCGCGGCGCCGGCGAATTTCCCGAATTGCAGCAGCTCGTCGATGCCTGCCGCGCCGTCACCGACTGGATGGTCGGCGCCAATACGGCCGACCGGCTCGCGGGCAGCTATCCTTATCTCACCATGCTGGCGACCGCGACCTGCGGCTGGCTGATGGCCATCGAGCACCGCGCCGCGCGCGCCGCGATCGAAGCCGGTCAGGGCGATCGTGCCTTTTTCGACGCGAAGATTACCTCGACGCGCTTTTATCTTGAACAGATTGTCCCCGCCGCGACCGGCCTCGCTCCCGCGGCGCTGGCAGGCGACGCCGCGCTCGAACCCCTGCCGGCAATCGCCTGAATTGCGCGAAATCCTGCGCTTTCCGCATCAGCGGGCAGCGCAGGATTTTGTTCATAATTAACGCGATGATAACCAACTGAGACTAAACGCGACCGGCAATTGCTGGAGACGTGCGTGCCCATCCCGGTGAAGAGTCTGATCATCAGCTGGCGCAGCATAGGCCTGTCGCTGTTGATCGCTTTCGCTGTCGGCATCACCGCCGCCGGCGAAGTGGCGGATCGGGTTCTGGACGCTGTGGTAGGGCGTCTTGCATCCCGTCCGGTCAGCGGAGAAGTGGTAATCGTAGCGCTTGACGAGCGCACAATGGCGCAATCGCCCAACCGCAACTTTACGATGACCCAATATGCGAATGTCGTCGAAGCCGTGGACAAGGCTGGCGCAAAGCGCCTTTTCATCGACTTCTATTTCGACCGGCGCGAAAATGATCACGATTTCCCTCGTTTCGTCAATGCAGTGAAGAATATGGGCGACCGCATAGTTCTGGCGGTTTCGACCCGGCAGGTTCCCGGCCGCGAGGACAAGGTCACCACCTTCCCCAGCACGAAGTTCGGACCGGACGTTCGCGTTGCGAGCATCGCGGTAGAGAGTGAATTTTGGCAAGTGTGGCGCGCGCCGATCGCCTATCGCGCCGAAGGGCAATTGTTGACGACTTTCGCCGCGATCATCGCAGGGAAAAGCAGCGCCACACCAAAGAGTTTTCGTCTAGACCTGAGCTACGACACGCGCACCATCACCGAGTATAGTGCTGCGGATGTGCTCTCGGGCAAGGTCGCCGCAAGCGATCTCGCGGGCAAGGATGTCATCTTCGCACCGACGGCTCCGAGCTTTCAAGATTATTTCTATTTGCCGGGACATGATCGTATTCCCGGCGGTTTCATTCATGTTATCGCCGCGGAAACACTGAAGCGCGGCGATCCCGTCGATATCGGCTGGTTGCCACCGCTGCTCGTGACGATCGCCTTGACAGGATTGACGCTTCTCCCTCGTTTCCAACGCGCCTTTCTGCCGATGGTCGTCGGCACGACCATTCTCCTGATCGGCGGAAAGGTCGTTCTTGGTACGATGCTGGTAACGTCGTGGATCGGGGCAGCGCTGTTTTTTATTGCTATAATCGCTACCAGTGTTTCGCGCACGCGCCGACGCAGTTCGGCGCAGCGCGAAAATCCGGTTTCAGGCCTTCCCAATTTCGAAGCGCTCCGTTCGTTGCCCCCTTTCGGCAGCGCCACCGTGATCGCCGCCAAAGTCGTGAATTTCGAGGATCTGGCAGCCTTCATTCCGGGCGACGGCATCGGCAGGCTCGTCGAACAGGTCACGCGCCGCCTCCAGCTTGCAGCGCAAGGCACCATCCTCCACCACGACCTCGACGGCACCTTCGCCTGGCTGGTCCCCTATTATCAGCATAGTCAGATCGAGGGGCAATTGGCCGGGCTCGGCGCGCTGTTCAACGCGCCGCTGACGATCGGCGATCTGCGCGTCGACGTCGCGATCGCTTTCGGGGTCAACGACGAGTTCGAAGGATCAAATGCCCAGCGCCTCGCGGCCGCGCTCGTCGCCGCCGAGCGCGCGATCCGCACGCGCGCGCTGTGGACCAAATATACACCGCGGCAAAAGGACGACGCCGGCTGGCAGCTCTCTTTCCACTCGCAGCTCGAAGACGCGCTCACCAGCGGGGACATCTGGGTCGCGTTTCAGCCGCAATATCAAATTGCAACGCGGCAACTGGTGGGCGTCGAAGCACTCGCGCGCTGGACGCACCCGACGCGCGGCCCCATCCCGCCCGACGAGTTCATCATCCAGGCCGAAAAGAGCCAGGATATTTATCGCCTCACGCTGTTCGTGATGGATCAGGCGATCCGTTCGGCGGCGCAGCTTCGCGAACGCGGCGTACATATCAACATGTCGGTCAACCTGTCGGCGACGCTGCTCGACCACGGCGACCTTGTCGGCACGATCCGCGTCATGCTGACCGCGCACCATCTGCCGCCCGAAACGCTGACGATCGAAATCACCGAAACCGCGCAGATCGAAAACAGCCGCCAGGCGCGCCAGACGCTGGCGCAGTTGCGCCGCACGGGCATCCGTCTGTCGATCGACGATTATGGCACGGGCCAGTCGAACCTCGAATATCTGACCGAGATCGAAGCCGACGAAATCAAGATCGACAAGCGATTCGTTTCGACGATGCGCGATTCGCAGCGCAACCGCGAAGTCGTCAAATCGACGATCGATCTCGCCCACCGTCTGGGCGCCGTTGCCGTCGCCGAAGGTATTGAAGATGCGGAAACAATGGCGCTGCTCGCCAGCCTCGGCTGCGACGTCGGCCAGGGCTATCACCTTGGAAAGCCGCAATTGTTTTCCGATCTTATGGCAGCCCTGGCGCCCCCTCCGCACAGCCGCACCGCATAATCGCCAAAATGGCAGCAATCATTATAGTTAAGACTCGATTTACCTTATTAATTAAGGTATACGTCCTGTTAACTGTTCTGCGTGGGCAGTCTTATCAGGAGATTTGTCATGGGTTGGTTTTGGCGCTTCCTGGGCGGCGGTGGCACTGACAGTGCTGGCGGCCAGGCCTAATTAGGAACGAATTTAGGATAAGGGCCTCGGCATTGCCGGGGCCCTTTTCTTTTGAACGCCGAGGCCGTGGACGATTCGCTGGGGAAGCGCGGCTTGGGGCGGTGAGTTGCCATTCCCCATGTTCATGATCCCGGACTTGATCGGGGATGACGACGAAACGAACGTCAGATTTCGGCCACTGGCCGCCAAAAAACCATCCACGCCCGGCGACCGCGCTGCCGCGCTTCATTTTCATCGCTTCGCACCCATTCGCCCTTTCGGGCCGTCCCCCGCAGAAACGCTGGCGTCCCGCCCGCTGCTCCGGCATGACCGTCGACGAGACGAATCAAAATATCGACGAGTCGAGTCCCCATTCTGTCATTTACCGTCTTGCATCGTCGCGCCGACGTGGCACTATAGGTGGTGGGTCAACCACGGGGGCACCCCAATAAATAGTATTTGGCTGGAAGTGGCGGATTTCCGTCGCCCATCGCGCATGGGCCCGGAAAAACCCTGACTGCGTCCAAAAAAATGCCCCCGCGGACGGGTAAAGATGCTAGGATCGGGGCTTCGCCCTGAGTCGAACAAGACAGGAACAAAGCGCACCCTGTGCGCGGTCGGATCGGGGGTGAATGCAATGGATTTTCGGGAAAGCGAACGGGTGGAGACGAGCGACGTGGCGACGATGGAACTGGCGAAGAATGACGCTCCGGCCGTCACCGAATCGAAAGACGATGCGGTGTCCGCGGCGAAGCGCGACGACGGCAGCGAGCCCAAGGTTCACGCGCGCCGCTTTGCCATCGTGACCGACGCGAGCCGCGACGCGCTGCTCACGGATTTCGGCAAGGAAACGCTGCAGGACCGCTATCTCCTCCCCGGCGAATCCTATCAGGACCTCTTCGCGCGCGTCGCCGACGCCTATGCCGACGATCAGGATCACGCGCAGCGCCTCTACGACTATATTTCGCGCCTGTGGTTCATGCCCGCGACCCCCGTTCTCTCGAACGGCGGCACCGGCCGCGGCCTGCCGATCAGCTGCTATCTGAACTCGGTCGATGACAGCCTCGAGGGCATCGTCGGCACGTGGAACGAGAATGTCTGGCTCGCGAGCCGCGGCGGCGGCATCGGCACCTATTGGGGCGCGGTGCGCGGCATCGGTGAGCCCGTCGGCCTCAATGGCAAGACCAGCGGCATCATCCCCTTCGTCCGCGTGATGGACTCGCTCACCCTCGCGATTAGCCAGGGCTCGCTCCGCCGCGGCTCGGCCGCCTGCTATCTCGACATTTCGCACCCCGAGATCGAGGAGTTCCTGGAGGTTCGCAAACCCTCGGGCGATTTCAACCGCAAGGCGCTCAATCTCCACCACGGTGTGCTCATCACCGACGAGTTTATGGAGGCCGTCCGCGACGGGCAGGAATTCAACCTCAAATCGCCGAAGGACGGCAGCGTCCGCGGCACCGTCGATGCGCGCACGCTGTTCCAGAAGCTCGTCGAAACGCGCCTCGCGACCGGCGAGCCCTATATCATCTTCATCGACCAGGTGAACCGCATGATGCCCAAGCATCACCGCGACCTGGGGCTCAAGGTCACGACGTCGAACCTGTGCAGCGAGATCACGCTGCCGACCGGCCGCGACCATCTGGGCAACGATCGCACCGCGGTCTGCTGCCTCTCGTCGCTGAACCTCGAAACCTGGGACGAGTGGAACGGCGACAAGCGCTTCATCGAGGATGTCATGCGCATGCTCGATAACGTCCTTCAGGACTATATCGACCGCGCCCCGCCCGAAATGGCGCGCGCCAAATATTCGGCCAGCCGCGAACGCTCGGTCGGCCTCGGCGTGATGGGCTTCCACAGCTTCCTGCAGGCGCGCGGCCTGCCGTTCGAGGGCGCGATGGCGAAATCGTCGAACCTGCGCGTCTTCAAGCATATCCGCGCACAGGTCGACGCCGCCTCGATGCTGCTCGCCAAGGAGCGCGGCCCCTGCCCGGACGCCGCCGACCAGGGCGTGATGGAGCGCTTTTCGTGCAAGATGGCGATCGCGCCGACCGCGTCGATCAGCATCATCTGCGGCGGCACGAGCGCCTGCATCGAGCCGATCCCGGCGAACATCTACACGCACAAGACGCTGTCGGGCAGCTTCTCGATCCGCAACCCGCATCTGGAAGCGCTGCTCGTCGACAAGGCGAAGAACTCGGACGCGATCTGGAACTCGATCCTCGAACGCGGCGGCAGCGTCCAGCATCTCGATTTTCTGACGCAGGACGAAAAGGATGTGTTCAAGACGAGCTTCGAGATCGACCAGCGCTGGCTGCTCGAACTCGCCGCCGATCGCACGCCCTATATCGACCAGGCCGCCTCGCTGAACCTCTTCATCCCCGCCGACGTCGAGAAATGGGACCTGCTCATGCTCCACTACCGCGCGTGGGAACTCGGCATCAAGTCGCTCTATTATCTCCGCTCGAAATCGGTGCAGCGCGCCGGCTTCGCAGGCGGGGTCGAGGCCGACAACACCCCCGAAGCCGCAAAATTCGAACTCGCGGGCAGCACCGACTATGACGAGTGCCTGGCTTGTCAGTAAATATGACCCCTCTCCCCTTGTGGGAGAGGGAGGGGCCCGTCGCCGCGTGAGCGGCGATGGGAGGGTGAGGGGAAGAGGCCGCAAGGCCGACCTTCCTTGGTGGACGACCGACCGAGCGCGCCAGCTCCGCCGCGACGCCACCGATGCCGAGAAGCGCATGTGGCGCGCCTTGCGAGAGGCTTTCCCTCACGCAAAGTTTCGCCGCCAGCAGGCACTCGGGCCCTATTTCGCCGATTTCGCATCGCACGCCGCGCGGCTGGTGATCGAGATCGACGGCGGACAACATGGCGAGGCCGTCGCCTATGACGAAGCGCGCACTCGCTTCCTCAATGGCGAAGGCTACCGGGTCATCCGGTTTTGGAATGACGATGTGATGACGAATATCGAGGGAGTGCTGGCGCAGGTCGAAGCCGCTCTCGCCCCCTCACCCTCCCAAGGCTGACGCCTTGGGCCCCTCCCTCTCCCACAAGGGGAGAGGGAATTTGGATCGAAATCTGCGACTGGAGTGACAGATGCCCCTTCTCGAAGCCCGCAAGACCTACAAGCCCTTTGAATATCCCTGGGCGTTCGATTTCTGGAAGCGCCAGCAGCAGATCCACTGGGTGCCCGAGGAAGTGCCGCTGGGCGAGGATTGCCGCGACTGGGCGCAGAAGATCAGCGACCACGAACGCAATCTGCTCACGCAGATTTTCCGCTTCTTCACCCAGGCCGATATCGAGGTGCAGGATTGCTACCACGAAAAATATGGCCGCGTGTTCAAGCCGACCGAGATCAAGATGATGCTGACCGCGTTCAGCAACATGGAAACCGTGCATATCGCGGCGTACAGCCATTTGCTCGACACGATCGGCATGCCCGAAAGCGAATATGGCATGTTTCTCGAATATGACGAGATGCGCGCCAAGCACGACTATATGGGGACCTTCGGGGTCGAGAGCGACGAGGATATTGCGCGCACGCTCGCGATGTTCGGCGGCTTTACCGAAGGCTTGCAGCTCTTCGCCAGCTTCGCGATGCTGATGAACTTCCCGCGCTTCAACAAGATGAAGGGCATGGGCCAGATCGTCAGCTGGTCGATCCGCGACGAAAGCCTGCACTGCGAGGGCATCATCAAGCTGTTCCACACCTTTGTGAAGGAACGCGGCTGCCTCACCAAGGCGGTGAAGGAAGATATTATCGACACCTGCCAGAAAACGGTGCGGCTCGAGGATGCATTCATCGACCTCGCGTTCGAACAGGGCCCCGTCCCCGGCATGACGCCGAAGGAAATCAAGCGCTACATCCGCTACATCGCCGACTGGCGCCTCGGGCAATTGGGGTTCCAGCCGATCTACATGATCGACGAACACCCGCTCCCTTGGCTCGCCCCGCTGCTGAACGGCGTCGAGCACGCCAACTTCTTCGAAACGCGCGCGACCGAGTATAGCAAGGGCGCAACGCGCGGCGACTGGAACAGCGTGTGGACGAGCTTCGACAACCGCAAGAAGGCGAAAGCCAACGACGACGGCGCCGCGGTCGGCGAAGCGGGCGACGACAGCGAAGACATGTTCGCCAAGGCCGGCATCGCCGCAGAATAAAGCATCTAAACCCCTCCCCTTCAGGGGAGGGGCAGCGAAACTTGCCAGCTCGCTGGCTTAGCGAAGCGGGGTGGGGCCTCACGGCCCGAAACAACGATCGAAACGAGAAGCCCGAGGCCCAAATGACCGAAAAGAAAAAAGAAAAACTGCTGATCCTCAGCCAGCCGCAGCGCGCAACCCTCGAAGGCCTCTCGAACCGCCGCCCCCAACTCCCCACCGACCCGATCCGCGACGAACTCGTCACGCTGGGGCTGGTGGTGAAACAGGGCGCCAAATGGGCGCTGACCCCGACGGGCAAGAAGGTGCTGGCGGCGAGCTCGAACCGGCGCAATGCGGGCGGGTTTTCGGTTTGAGGTGAGGACATTTGCCTAGTTCCGACTCTTAAAGCTTCACAAACCGCGCTATTGAGTAGATAGAGTCGCGAAAGCATTATCGCGACTAGGTGGTTGATCTAATTTGGGCATCTTAGGCCAAACATCAATAAAGATAAAAGCGGCTTGGGCTTGGGCTCTAAATGCATTTTTTGGCACGCCCGCTAAACAGCCTGTAGGGAACACGCCGAACCCGTACACTGTAGCTGAACGCCTTCTGCAAAAGAGCTATTTTCCAAGCCAGCGCCCAAATGCTGATGAAATACCTCCAGTTTTTGCATCAACGACTTTCACTTTAGATGTAGCCAGGAAAATTGCCCCGCTGCTTCCCAAAAAGAATAGCGGATTCGATGCAGTTGAGTATTTTTTGACACGATCAGACGGTCAACTACGCGCATCACATATACCACACCCTCTAGCATATGCCTGTCTTGTTCTATCTTTAGAAAAAAACTGGGCAAACATACCTGACATTTTTAACAATAAAAATAGCTATATTCGGCCACGATTCCACAAAGACGGTCGATTAATAGTAATGAAATACGACTCCTGGCTCACGAAGACGTTGAAGTCACTTCAATGGCGGGGAAGTGCTCGATATATAGCGACAGCAGATATATCTAATTTCTTTCCAAGCATATATACACATTCCATAGGATGGGCCGTTGATAGCGTAAAGAACGCAAAAAATTCCAAAGGAACGGCGTGGTACGACGACCTTGATAGAAATCTTCGATTGACCAAACGAAATGAAACCAATGGTGTACTTATTGGTCCAGCAACTTCAAATATAATTACAGAAATTATACTATGGAAAGTAGATGAAAAGCTTAGATCTCGTAACTTTAAGTTCTATCGCCATGTAGATGACTATAAATGTTATTGCGATACCCTTGAGGAAGCAGAAAGTTTTATTGCTTCAATATCCAGGTTCTTGGGAACCTATAAATTGTACTTAAACACAAGAAAGTCAGGAATAGCCTCTCTGCCCTTCGCAAATGACGAACCTTGGGTGATCGATCTTCGATCAATTTCAAATTCTCTTTCGCAAGAATTATCTTCAAGCCAAGTTTCATTTTTTATCGATCAAGTTGTAAACATATCTAAGCGATACGAAAATCTCAACGCTTACAAATATGCATCCTCAGTTCTTTCTAGTCGAACATTGAATGAGAATTCAAAAATCACTGCATTTTTAGCTCTTGTTGGATTAAGCCAATTCGCTCCAAATCTTATCACCACCCTTTACAGGTTCCTTCCTAAAAAATCTTCATTCGCAAAGCATGATTTGGGATCCCATCTCGTTAAGCTCCTTCATGAATCAATTAGATATAATAGGAGCGACGCTATAGTTTGGTTAATTTATCTCATACATGAATCCGGTGGCCAATTACCTGACGATGCAGTCGACAAGCTTATCGCTACCCGGGAATGCGTGGCATGCCTAATGATTTCTGCCTATGGGACGAAACAACAAATCGGTAAGGTCAGAAAAATGGCGCTTCAGGCGCTAAAATCACCTGATGATTACGTGCGCCACACGCAGTGGCTGCTCGTGTATGAATTGTATAGAACAGGAATTATAAAAAGCTGTGGCGCAGATAAGCCTTGGTTTGACATAATGAAGGCTGAAGGGGTGAAATTCTGCAGCGTCTTAAATTAGACTTAGAGATTTCCCGCCGACCCTTTTTCCCCTCACATAGCCTTCATCAATGCGCCAAATTGTATTGTCAGGGGCAGCAGTTTCCAAGACTCCGGATCAAGGCCGGCATGGCGAGGCCCGGGAAAGCATCCGGTCTGGATTAAACTCCGTCATCCCTGGACGAAGGCCGTTACTCGTCATCCCGAACTTGATCCGGGGGAGCCGGCATCCATTCTGCGGCCGTTGCATGGACCCCAAATCAAGTCGGGGGTGACGAACAGGTGGCGTCTCAATCAGGGAAACGCCTTGCCTCAGGAATACTTAACTGTATGATACAAACAATACAGTAAGGAAATCCCGCCATGCCCTTCACCGCCCTCCTCCTCGCCGCCGCGCTCGGCGCCGCGCCGCCCGCCACCGGCACCCCCATGCCCACCGGCGAAGCCCTCACCGCGCGGATCGAGGCCAGTGACGCCCGCCTGTTCTGGGCCGCGTTCGAGGGCTGCGACGCAAAGGCGCTCCCCGACCTGCTCGCGCCCGATTTCCGCATGATCCACGACAAGGACGGCCTTACCCTGCCCAGCCGCGACGCGATGGTCGCCGGTGTCACAAAGAACTGCGCCAATCGCCAGCCCGGCGGCGTCCATTCGGGGTACAGGAACCGCCGCCTGCTCGTCCCCGGATCGCACCGCGTCCGCGCGATGGGCGACTGGGGCGCGCTGGAGGAGGGCGCGCACGTCTTTTTCGAATGGAATGCCCGCGACGCGCGCTGGGACATGGTCGGCGGCGCGCATTATATGCACCTGTGGCAATGGATGCCCGCCGAAGCGCGCTTTCGCCTGTCGCAAAGCTACAGCTACGACCATGCCGGCGCCGCACCCTATCCGCCCGCTTCCGCGCGCTGACCGCGAAGCGGACCCGCGCCCGCGCCGCACCCCAAAATCCTGGTTCGCGCGCCTCCCCCCAAAAAAGGCTTTCCTACACGTTCGCTTTATGTTCCAAGCTGGCGGATGAGCCACTTCGCCCCCATCGCCGCGCCCGACGCGGCCATCGCCCCTTCCCCCGAAACCGCACTCGACGCGCACGGGCATGATCCCGCCGCCTACGACTGGGTGCCGGTGCTCAAGAAACGCCGCAAGGACGGCTGGTCGCCCGACAAGCAGCGCGCCTTTATCGAGGTGCTCGCCGACTGCGGGTCGGTCATCACCGCGGCGCAGCGCGTCGGCATGTCCGAAGCCTCCGCCTATCGCCTCCGCCGCTCGCCGGGCGCCGAGGCGTTCGACCGCGCCTGGTCCGCCGCGATCGATGCGGCGTCCAAAAAATTGCTCGACGCCGCGTTCGAGCGCGCGCTCGTCGGCAGCGACGAGCCGGTGTTCGACCGCGAGGGGCGCCGCGTGGGTCGCCGCCTGCGCCAGAGCGACCGGCTGCTGATGTTCCTGCTGCGCGCCTATGCGCCCGACCGGTTCGGCGAGTGCGGCGCGGCGCCCGCGCCCGCCCCCACCCCCGTCGCCGAGGCGCTGCTCCGGCTTCACCCCGCGCCGCCCGCCGCGCCCGCGGCGCTGATGGCGCCGGGCGATCTCGCGATAGCGCTCGACATCGCCGATCAGTGCGATGGCGAACTGCCGCCCTGGCACCGCGAAGACCGCGACGATCCCCATGCGATCCCCGTCGCCCCGCCCCCCGTCCCCGCGTGGCTCGACAAGATAAAGGACGTGGCGGACGACGAGGCTGGCTTTCGCTGATTCTTGGCCGAAACGCGCCGTTCATTGGGCTGACTTTTACTGACCTTTGGACCGCGCCCCCCCTCAATGCACCGTCACCGCCTCCAGCCGGCCGCCTACGCGCGCGGCCGCGAACATCACCCCGTCGCGCACCGCCTCGGGCGTATCGTCCAGCATATAGAGCTTCGCGAGTTCGCGCGTGACCTCGCTGTCGTCGTCGACGACCAGCCGCACCGAATGCAGCCCCAGATTGCCGCGCGCCACCACGACGCCGCGCACCAGCGTCAGCGGCCAGCGCGCGCTCGCGCCGCGATACAGCGTCGCGCCGTCGTGGCGGAGGTAATCGTGCCGCCGCCGCCACAGGCCGATCATATAGGCCCACACGCCCAGCACCGCGGCGATGCCCATCAGCTCCAGCGGCTGCGCGAACATCATGTTCCACATCGCGGTCGCGGGGTCGCCGCCCCAGTCGAGCCGCGCCGCGAGCACGCCAAGCAGCACCGCACACGCAAATTGCCACCCCACCAGCGGCGCCGCGCGCAGCCGGCCGACCACCACCATCGTCCGCTCCCCGTTCGTCATCGCCGCCTAGATAGGGCCGCGCGCGCGCCCGCGCCACCCCGCAACACCCCCGCGTCGCGCCGGTCCCGCGCTTTGACTTGGGCGCAACCGTCCGAAGCGGGGCGTGGCCGCGACGGGCGGTTGGCACCGACTCGCGCGGCCATGCTATGCTGTCTGCTGAAAGGAGAAAGCCCATGCAGGCCGTAACCGAAGGCGACCGCCGCAAGGAGGTTCGCATACTCTTGAGCCAGATTCAGGCGCATCCCGAACGCGACTGGACCGCGGCGCGGCGCCGCATCGCCACGCTCAACAAGCTGATCACCGGCGCGTCGGCGCCGCGCCCGCACTGACGCGCAGCGCCGCCGAAGGGGTGGCCTATTCGGCTTCCTCGAACAGCTCGATCGCGTTCGCGGCAGTGGCCGACAGGCGCACCGTATCGCCCTCGACCGCGGCGACCAGCCCTGCGGGCAGGTAATGATGCTTGCCGTCGACGCTGTCGGCCCTGGTCAATTTGATGCGTTCGCCGTCGAGATGATCGACCGTTCCGACATGGACGCCATCGGCGCCGATGACGGCCATATGCTCCTTGACTGCGCTATGGTCGTGTTCGGCCATCTTTCGTCTCCTTGTTGCCCGGAAGCGAGCCTATCGACAATAGCCCGGCGCGCGAGTCGGCTCCATGACAGGCGGCGAAGCGCCCGAAAATCATGGCCGCTGCCGGCGCGCCGTCCGGCGGATCAAGCCGCGGCGGCGAGCAGTTTCTTTTCGATCACGCGGATGAAGACGTCGGCGTCCTGCGCCCCCGGAACCAGCATCTGTCCGCCAAGGACGAACGCCGGCACCCCGGTGATGTTGCGGTCGACCCACCAGGCCTCTTCGGCACGGACCATCTCGCCGAACTCGTCCGACGCCAGGATCGCCGCGGCACGATCGCGGTCGAGCCCGACCGAGCCCGCGACATCGACGAGCACCTCTGCGTCGCTCACATCGCGATTGTCGGTGAAATGCGCCGCGAACAACGCCAGCTTGAGCGCGGTCTGAATCCCCGTCGCCGCCGCTTGGTCGGGCGCCTCGCTCGCTCCGGCCCAGGTCAGCAGCCGGTGCGCGTCGAAGCTGTTGCGCATCCTGAAATCGGGCCCGCGGTTGAAGGCAAAGCCCAACTCGCCCGCGACGTTGGCGAGCCGCTCGCTATTCGCGCGGCTCTGCTCGGCACTGATGCCATATTTGCGCATGACATGCGCGGCGGCATCCTCGCCCTCGGGCGGCATGTCGGGGTTGAGCTCGAATGGATGCCACTGGACGCGAAACTCGAGTCGCCCCTTAAAATGATCGATCACCTGCCGGAACTTCAGCCAGCCGATGATGCACCACGGGCACATCACGTCGGACACGATATCGACGCTCAGGCGCGGCACGCCGGGTTCGCTCACCATATTGCTCCTGCCGGCGCCGACGGCGGCCAGCGCGTTCAATCGCCCGATCGGCGACCCTTGCCCGTTCGCCGGTCGCCCTTGCGGCGCTCCGGCCCCTTGAAATCGGGATCGTCGGCGACGCGGCGATCGCCTTTTCGCCGGTCCGACTTCGCCCGCTCGTTGTCATCATCTGCCATGCGCTTCGCCCCCATTTTTTCGAAAACAGAAGCGACCCGGCACCCATAGTTCATAAAATGGGAAAAATGACAAGTTTGCGCCGCAAAGGCGCGCGTCAAAGCCGCGCTTCGAGCCGCGCCAGCATATGCTGCACCGGCGTCACCGCGGGCGCGTCCCATCCGGCTTCCAGCAGCGCGATACGTTCGAACAGCCGTTCGCTCGCAGCGATGACGCGGCAGAGCGAGTCGTCGAACGCGGCGCAAATGCTCCAGTCGGCAGCCACCGGATCGCCGATCCGCGCCGCGCTGTCGTTTGGTCCCGCGCCCGGATCGCCCGCCAGCATCGCGCGGCGGTGGAGCAGCCAGGCGATGCTATGCATCAGCCGCGTCGTCGTTTTCAGCGATTCGCACGCCAGCGACACCTGCGCCAGCGCGTCGCCGTGCAGCGCGCTTCCCGCGGCACGGCCAAGGTCGCGCTGCGCCGCAAAGGCCGCGTGCGCTTCATCGGCGAGCAGCATCGCCTCGACATAGAGATTTTCGACCTGCGCGCGCTGCACGGGCCTGCCCAGCGCCGCCATATCTGCTCGTTCACCCGCCATGTCCGGGAGATGCCACGCAGCGCGCCCATCGGGCAATGGCGCTAACCATGAAATCTGGCGCGGCGGCTGTCCCGCTTTGAGTCGGATGGTCAGGCGATGATATCGGGCAGCAACTGGTCCTCGCACCACGCGATTTCGTCGCGCAATTTGAGCTTGCGTTTCTTGAGCCGTGCGAGCTGCAACTGATCGGCAACCGTCGCGCTCGCGAGCGCGATGATCGCCGTATCGAGGTCGCGATGCTCGATGCGGAGCAGTTCGAGGCGCTGGCTGATCTCTTCGGGGCTCACCCCCGCATCCCTGCCACGTTCACCATTGGTCCGCAACGGGGACCGACTGACCGAATCGTCACGACATCGCGCCCGATTCGTGATTTACTTGGTCTTGCCCATCGAGTCGAAAAGGAGAATGCCAATGAGCACGTCGCACCTTTCCACCCTGAAGTCCCGCCATGCGGAACTCGATGCGAAAATTGCGAACGAAGAACGCCGCCCCGCCCCCGATACGGGTATGCTGGCGCAGCTCAAGAAGCAGAAGCTGAAACTCAAGGAAGAAATGCTCGCGATCGGATGATCGCCAGCCCTGTCGCCGGCCGATGCCCCCTCTCAGCAGGACGCATCAGCGCCGGCGATAGACGGGGCCCCCTATCGCGCCCGTGCGCCGCAGATGCGCCGGCAGATCGGACGGCGCGGCCACCTGACGGCGGACCGCCTGCGGATCGATCGACCGCTCGAATGCGATACCGAACTTGTCCTCGCCAACCCATATCACGCGCCCCGCGACGACGCCGACGTTGCGTAGCTCGACCGCCACCGCCGCTCCCTGCTCGACCGCCAGCTTGGCCTCGGCGAGCATCCCGCCGGGCGACAGGTTGCGCACACGCACCGTTACAGGTTCGGGCCGCCCGCCGAGCGTCAATGCGGCCTGCATGAACAGGCTGTCGCGGTCAGCGCTGCGCGACAGCGCCGCGACCTCCTCGTCCACCGTTGCCGGCCGTTGCGAATCCATATTGCGCCCCATTTCCGTGTCTTTGCGGCACGGAATCTAGGGGGCCGTAGTTGCCGAATCGTAAATGAAGCGCGCGAAAGCGCGATCAATCCTCGCGCGAAATCCGCTCGTTACGCTCGTGGCGCTCCTGCGCTTCCAGCGTCATTGTGGCGATCGGCCGCGCCTGGAGCCGCGCGAGCGAAATCGGCTCGCCCGTCACGGCGCAATAGCCATATTCGCCCTCGTCGATCCGGCGAATCGCCGAATCGATCTTGGCGATCAGCTTGCGCTGACGGTCACGCGTTCTCAGTTCGATCGCCCAGTCGGTCTCGCTCGACGCGCGGTCGGCAAGGTCGGGTTCGCGCAGCGGACCGTCCTGAAGGTGCGCGAGCGTCGATTCGGCTTCGGACAGGATCGACTTTTTCCACGCGATGAGCAGGCCGCGGAAATATTCCTGCTGCCGCTCATTCATAAACTCTTCGTCGTCGCTGGGGACATAGTCCGAATCGAGATTGGATCTGGCTTCGCGAAGCGCGTCAGCGCCAACATCGGCAATCTTGGTCGGCATGAGGAGCTCTCGTGTCCTTTCCTGTCACCCGTTTGCCGCAAAGCGACCGAGGGAGTGGCGCGCCTATAACCAGCCGCTTACGCCGATACAAGCACCGAAGCCCCAGATAGTGAAATGGCGTGAAGCGACGATGAACCGGCGGCGATTCCCGGACCCTTTGCACATCCACCGCCACGGTGCATCTGCGGCCATTCGGGGCCGAACTTTAACCAATTGCATAGAATCATTGCATTTTACGTTTCATTTTGGGACATATATGGCGATTTTGATTGATTTCGCGCCCGGTTTCCCACTGTCGGACAAGCAAACGCGGTTAACGCGATTGCGGCGTTCACAAAGCTTTGGCCTTTCTGCTGCATAGCGAAAGGTGAAGGAGGGTGCCGGGTCGTTGGCGCTTCGCACCTGCAACGGGAAAGAGAGAAAATCTATGTCTGTCCGGATGGCCCTCGCCAAACTTTGCGCGTGCACCTGCGGCGGCGCGATTATCGGCAGCGGCGCGATGCAGGTCGCCGACGTTCCGGCGGCCCGTGCGCAGACGGCCAAATGCTCGCCCTGCACCGGCAAGAAGGTGGTGCGCAAGCGCCATGCCGCGCGCAAGCCCGTGAAGCGCGTGCGCCGCGTCGTGACCACCAAGAAGGTGATCCGCACCGCGACCCCGCAGCAGCAGGTGGTGACGCAGACGATCCCCCTGCCGCCGATCCCCTATGCACCCTTCCCACAGGCCGGCTGGGAAGGCGGCGGCGGTAGCGGGGGCGGCGTGACCGTGATCGGCGGCGGCTTTGGCGGCGGTTTCGGCGGCGGGTTTTTCGGCGGCTTTTTCGGCGGCAGTTCGGGCGGCAGCAGCGGCAGCATCGTCGTGACCTCGACGACCACCGGCGGACTCAGCACGACCAGCAGCTCCACCTCGGGCGGCGTATCGACCTCGACCGGCGGCGTCAGCACCTCAACGTCGACGGGTGGCGTTTCGACCTCAACCGGCGGTGTATCAACCTCAACCTCCACCGGCGGCATCAGCTCGACGACCTCGACGGGCGGTGTTTCGACGTCGACCGGCGGCGTTTCGACATCCACGGGCGGTGTGAGCACATCGACCGGCGGGGTCAGCACTTCGACGGGTGGGGTTTCGACCTCGACCGGCGGCGTCAGCACCTCCTCTTCGAGCAGCAGCTCGTCGTCGAGCTCCTCTTCGTCCTCATCCTCTTCCAGCTCGTCCTCCTCGGGCGGCAGTTCGTCGAAAGGCGGATCGTCGCACGGCAGTTCGAGCTGGGGCGGGTCCACCGGTTCGAGCGGCAGCTCGGGCGGCTCGAGCAGCAGCTCTTCGGGCGGATCGGGCAGTTCATCGTCAAGCAGCAGTTCTTCTTCGTCCTCCTCTTCGTCGAGCAGCACGTCGAGCGGCGCAACCTCGTCGGGCGCAACGGGCGGCAGCAGCAGCTGGGGTTCGACCGGCAGCACCGGCTCGTCGTCCTCGTCGAGCAGCAGCTCGTCGTCGAGTTCATCCAGCTCTTCGTCTTCGAGTTCCTCCTCGTCGAGCTCGGGCGGCAGCACCAGCAGTTCGTCAGGCGACCCGACCCCCGTTCCCGCTCCGCCGATGCTGCTCCTGTTCGGCGCCGCCGCCGCCGCGCTGGTCGCGCGCCGCCGCGCGGCGAACCGCAACGGCAAGGACGCCGACGCAGCCTGATCCGTATCCACTGGGGGCCGGGTGTGCCAACCCGCGCCACCGAACTGAGGGCCGCTCTTCGGAGCGGCCCTTTTTTGCGCGCGCCGCGCCCGTGCAACGGGGTTGCGCGCGCCGGGCGGGGACGTCATAGCGCGTGGCCATGCATGACATCCGCCTGATCCGCGACAATCCCCAAGCCTTCGACGCCGGCCTCGCACGCCGCGGTCTCGCGCCCCTGTCCGACGACATCCTCGCCGCCGACGCCGCGCTCCGCGCGCTGCAGACCGAGATCCAGGCCGCCCTCGCCCGCCGCAACGAAGCCTCGAAGCTGATCGGACAGGCGATGGCGCAGGGCGACAGGAACACGGCCGAAGCCTTGAAGGCCGAGGTCGCCGAGCTGAAAGCCACTCTCCCCGCCAGAGAAGAGGAAGAACGCGCACAGCTCGGGGCGCTTCAGGACAGGCTGGCCGCGCTCCCCAACCTGCCCGCCGACGATGTGCCCGACGGCGCGGACGAGGAGGGCAATGTCGAAATATCGCGCTGGGGTACGCCGCGAACATTCGACTTTGAACCGCAGGAACATGCCGACTTCGCCCCGGCGCTCGGGCTCGATTTCGAAACCGCGGCGAAAATGTCGGGCGCGCGCTTTGCCTTCCTCAAAGGCCCGATGGCGCGCCTCGAACGCGCGCTCGGTCAGTTCATGCTCGACAAGCAGACGGTCGAGGCGGGCTACCGCGAATGCGCGACGCCGTTGCTGGTCCGCGACGACGCCGCTTTCGGGACGACGCAGCTCCCGAAGTTCCGCGAAGATCTGTTCCAGACGACCGACGGCATGTGGCTGATCTCGACTTCCGAAATGAGCCTGACCAACGCGGTGCGCGAGGAGATACTTGCCGAGGCCGACCTGCCGGTCCGCATGACCGCGCTCACCCCCTGTTTTCGGTCGGAGGCCGGGTCGGCGGGGCGCGACACGCGCGGCTATATCCGCCAGCATCAATTCTGGAAGGTCGAACTCGTCTCGATCACCCGGCCGGAGGACAGCGACGCCGAACTCGAACGCAAGACGCGCGCCGCGGAAAGCATCCTCGAAGCGCTCGATCTGCCCTATCGCAAGATGCTGCTGTGCGCAGGCGACATGGGTTTTGCTGCGCGCAAGACCTATGACCTTGAAGTCTGGTTGCCCGGCCAGAACGCCTATCGCGAGATTTCGAGCTGTTCGAACTGCGGCGACTTCCAGGCGCGCCGCATGAACACGCGCTTCCGGCGCGAGGGCGCCAAGGGCAACGAGTTCGTCCACACGCTGAACGGCTCGGGCCTCGCGGTCGGGCGCACGCTCGTCGCGATCCTCGAAAACTACCAGCAGGCCGACGGCAGCGTCGATATTCCCGCGGCGCTCCACCCCTATATGGGCGGGATCACGAAACTTACACCTTTGGACTGACAAGGTTAAGCTGACCTCATTTTCCCGTTCGTGTCGAGCGAAGTCGAGACACCCCGCGGCCTTGCGCCATTCCGATGGGCATCTCGACTTCGCTCGATGCGAACGGAACCGAGAAAGAGAAAATAATGCGCATCCTCCTCACCAACGACGACGGCTATCACGCCCCCGGCATGGCGGTACTCGAAGCCATCGCACGCCAGCTTTCCGACGACATCTGGGTCTGTGCTCCCGCCGAGGAACAGTCGGGCGCCGGCCATTCGCTTACCCTGTCGCGCCCCGTGCGTATCCGTCAGCACGGCGAGCGCCGCTGGTCGTGCAGCGGCACACCGACCGATTCGGTGATGATGGCGATCGGCAAGCTGATGCCCGAAAGGCCCGACCTCATCCTGTCGGGCGTCAATCGCGGCGCGAACCTGGGTGACGACATCACCTATTCGGGGACTGTCTCGGCGGCGATCGAGGGGGCGCTTGCGGGCATCCGCGCCATCGCGCTCAGCCAAGTCTATGCGCGCGAGGGCATGGGCGACAGCGTGCCCTTCGAAGCCGCCGAGCAATGGGGCGCCAAGGTGCTCGCGCCGTTGCTTGCCATGGACATGGCGCCGCGCACGCTGATCAACATCAATTTTCCCGCGATCCCGGCAGCCGAAGTCCAGGGCATCCGCGTCACGCGGCAGGGGTTTCACGACTATGGCCGCGGCTCGATCGTCGAGGGCACCGATCCCCGCGGCTATCCCTATTACTGGTTCGGCCTGCACGGGATCGAACACAGCCTGGGCCACGACAGCGACCTTGAAGCGATCGACGACCGCTTCATCTCGGTCACGCCGCTCCAGCTCGACCTGACGCACGATCCATCGCTCGCCGTGCTGCGCGCCGCCTATGCCGGCTAGCCTTCGCCGCGCGGCTTTGGCACAAGGGCTGCGATGAGCAAAAGGCCCTCCTCCCGGCTGCATGTGCAGAGCGGTTTTCACCTGCTCAAACGGGCAAGCAAATGGCCGATCTGGGCCGATGTTGTCACGCGGCTGGGCATCGCCTTCGCGCTCATCGGCATCGTCGTGCTGGTCCACTGGATCGACCGGGACGGGCTGATCGACCATTATGACGGCCACATCAGCTTCCTCGACGTCGTCTATTTCACGATGATTTCGGTCACGACGACGGGATTCGGCGACATCGCCCCCACATCGGACCGCTCGCGACTGATCGAGGCGGTGATCGTGACGCCGATCCGCATTGCGGTACTCTTCATCTTTGTCGGCACCGCCTATAATTTCGTTATCAAACGCACATGGGAAAAATGGCGCATGGCCCGCATTCAGTCCAAGCTCACCAATCACATTGTCGTCCTCGGCTATGGCGTCAGCGGCGCCGAGGCGGTGCGCGAGCTGATCGAGCGCGGCACCGACCCCTCGTGCATCGTCGTCATCGACCAGTCGTCGGCGCGCATCAACGCCGCCGAGGCGGCGGGATGCAATGTGCTTGTCGGCGATGCCTCGAACGACGAAACGCTGGTCGACGTGCGCGTGGCAGAGGCGCAGTCGGTGCTCGTGTCGGCAGGGCGCGACGACACCTCGATCCTGATCGTGCTCACGGTCCGCCACCTGGCGCCGCGCGTGCCGATCAGCGTCGTCATCCGCGCGCAGGACAATGAGCTGCTCGCGCGGCAGGCGGGTGCGAACAATGTCATCAACCCGGTCAATTTCACCGGCCTGTTGCTGGCGGGATCGGCGCAGGGCGCGCACGTCGCCGATTATATGGCCGACCTCGCCAGCATCGGCGGCCGCGTCCAGCTTCGCGAACGGCAGGTCGCGGCCCAGGAAATCGGGCGCAGCATCGACGAACTGGCGAGCGGCGGGCGCGGACTGCGCATCTATCGCGCCGGCACGCCCTACGGCTTTTGGGAGCCGCAGGCGCAGCGGCTCGAACGCGGCGACTTCATCGTCGAGGTCGTTCGCAGCGAGGATAGCGAAACGGAGGCGCCCGCCGCCTGACGGCGTGCCCCTGCGATCAGCCCAGAAGCACGAAGATCGCGCCCATCGCCGCGTAAAAGAGCAGCCAGTAACCGGCGTCGATCGCGAACAGCCGGACGCTGCCGCGGCTGAACAGATAGTTGGTGCCGATCGCCGGGACGATAAAGCCGAGCGCGATGCCGATCGAAATCATCATCGTCGATCGCGCGCTCATCTCGCCGAAATGGGCAAGGAGATGCCCCAGGAAAATCGCCGACACGATGCTGAAGGCAAGGGCGGCGCCATAGATCAATGCAAAATTGCCTTGCTTCAGCTCCTCTTCGGTGAAGCCACGTTCCTTCATCCACGCCTTGCCGAACAACGGCCCGTACCAGATGCCGCCCACCGCAAAGCCTGCCATCGCCGCGACGATGATTGCGATCCAGCTCAAATTTGCCATTGGAACCTCCCCATATTTTCTGCCCGTCTTCCATAGGCCTTCCTCTGCCGGGGCGGCAATCGGGATCGTGTCCCTTCTCGATTGGCTGCCGCTTCGTCGGCCGCCGCGCTGCCCGCGTGACAAGTGCCGCAAAATCGCCTATGGCGCCGCCGATCATGACAGTCAAAACGCTCCCCACCCAGCCGAAGGTCGGCATGGTTTCGCTCGGCTGCCCGAAGGCACTGGTCGACAGCGAACGGATCCTGACCAAGCTCCGCGCCGACGGCTATGGCCTCTCGCCCGACTATGCGGGGGCCGACGTCGTGCTCGTCAACACCTGCGGCTTCCTCGATTCGGCGAAGGAGGAAAGCCTTGAGGCGATCGGCGAGGCGATGGCCGAGAACGGCCGCGTCATCGTCACCGGATGCATGGGCAACGAGGCGGAGGCGATCCGCGCGCGCTTTCCCGATGTGCTCGCCGTCACCGGCGCGCATCAATATGAACAGGTGGTGGAAGCGGTCCACGACGCCGCGCCGCCGACGCAAGGGCCTTTCGTCGATCTGGTGCCCGAAGGCGGGCTGAAACTGACCCCCCGGCACTATAGCTATCTCAAGATCTCCGAAGGCTGCAACCATAGCTGCGCCTTCTGCATCATCCCCGATCTGCGCGGAAAACTGGTGTCGCGCCGCGTCGATGCGGTGCTGCGCGAGGCCGAAAAGCTGGTTGCGGCCGGGACGAAGGAATTGCTCGTCATCAGCCAGGATACTTCGGCTTATGGCGTTGATATCCGGCACGATGTCCGCGAATGGAAGGGCCGCGAAGTGCGCGCGCACATGACCGACCTTGCGCGCGAACTGGGGCAATTGAGGACGGGCGAAGGCCGCGCGCCGTGGGTCCGCCTCCACTATGTCTATCCCTATCCGCATGTCGATGCGGTGATCCCGCTGATGGCCGACGGGCTGCTCACCCCCTATCTCGACATCCCCTTTCAGCACGCAAGCCCCAGGGTGCTTAAGCGCATGAAGCGCCCCGCGAACGAAGCCAAGGTGCTCGACCGGCTCAAGAATTGGCGCGCGATGGCACCCGACATCGCGATCCGCTCCAGCTTCGTCGTCGGCTTTCCGGGCGAGACCGAAGAGGATTTCCAATATCTCCTCGACTGGCTCGACGAGGCGCAACTCGACCGCGTCGGCGCCTTCCGCTTCGAACCCGTTGCGGGTGCGCAGGCGAATGCCCTGCCCGATCCGGTGCCCGAAGAGGTGAAGGAAGAGCGTTTCCAGCGCATCATGGCGAAAACCGCCGCGATCAGCGCCGCCAAGCTGGCCGCAAAGGTCGGCCGCAGCATCCCGGTCATCATCGACGAGGTCGGCGAAGCGGACGAAGAAGGCAGCATCGGCGCCACTGGCCGCAGCCAGGCCGACGCGCCCGAAATCGACGGCCACGTCTATCTGCGCGATGTCGCCGCCACGCTGAAGGCCGGCGATATCGTCGACGTGCTTGTCGAGGACGCCGACGAGCACGACCTGTTCGGCGCCGTCGCGCCCTGACGTCTCAGAACAGCCGCGTCAGACTATAGAAAAGCGCCGCCACTACGGCGCTCGCCGGGATGGTGATGAACCAGGCGGCGATGACGTTGCCCGCGACGCCCCAGCGCACGGCGCTCGCCCGCCGCGCGACGCCGGCGCCGATGATGCTGCCCGTGATCGTATGCGTCGTCGATACGGGGATGCCGAGCAGGCTGGCGGTGAATACCATGATCGACCCGCCGGTCGAGGCGGCAAAGCCCTGATGGTGCGACAGCTTGGTAATCCGACCGCCCATCGTTTCGATGATTTTCCACCCGCCCGACAGCGTGCCGAGCGCGATCGCGACATAGCAGGCAAAGGCGACCCAGTGCGGCACATGGAAATCGCCCGACAGATAGCCGGTCGAATAGAGCAGCACGGCGATGATCCCCATCGTCTTTTGCGCATCATTGAGGCCATGGCTCAGCGAATAGGCTGCCGATGAAAAGAGGTGGAGATATCGAAAGGTCGATTCGGCGGCTTTCGCCGTCGCGCGGTGCAACGCCCAGCTGCTCACCAGCATCACCAGCATCGCAAGGAACATGCCGAGCATCGGCGACAGGAAGATCGCAACGACCGTCTTGTTAAGCCCGGTCCACTGGATGCCTTCGAACCCCGCGTGCGCGACCCCCGCGCCGACGATCCCGCCGACGAGCGCGTGGCTCGACGAAGAGGGGATACCTTTCAGCCAGGTAACGATGTTCCAGAACATCGCGCCGATCAGCGCGCCGAACACCACCGCAGGCGTCACCAGATCCTTGTCGATCAGTCCGGCACCGATCGTTTCGGCGACCTTGTGGAGCGCCGGAAAGGCAAGGCTCAGGAAATAGGCGGCGAAGTTGAAAAACGCCGCGAAGAGTACGGCCTGTACGGGCTTGAGCAGCCGCGTCGCGACCACCGTTGCGATACTGTTCGCCGCGTCGTGCAGCCCGTTGAGGAAATCGAATGCCAGCGCCAGAATGACGAGGCCGACGAGAAGCGGTAGAGCGAGTTCGTACATGGAAGACGCCCCCGCTTATGCGTGGTCGATGACGAGACCGTCGATTTCGTTTGCGACATCCTCGAAACTGTCGGTCACGCGCTCAAGGTGACGGAACAGCTCGCGCGCGATCAGGAAGCGTGTGGGATTCGCCTCCCCATGTTCGCGGAACAGGCGTTTCAGTCCTGCCGCGTGAATCTCGTCGGCATGGCCCTCCATCCGCACCAGCCGCTCGGTCAGTTCGTGGAGCCGCGGGCCGTTGGCGCCGATATTGCGCAGCAACGGCAGCGCTTCCGCCGTCAAGCGTGCCGCATCGACGATGATGCCGGCAATGTCGCGCATTTCGGGTTCGAACTCGGTGACGTCATAAAGGTCGACCGCGCCGGCGGTCTTCTGCATCTCGTCGATCGCGTCATCCATCGAGGCGATCAGGTCGGTGATCGCGCTGCGGTCGAACGGCGTCAAAAAGGTGCGGCGGACGGTCTGGAGCACTTCGCGCGTAATCGCGTCGGCATCATGTTCACGCTCGATGATTTCCTGGACGTGATCCTTCATGCCCTCGCCGCCCTGCAGCATCCGCGACAAGGCGTTCGCGCCGGCCACGAGCGTCGCGGCGTGGCTTTCAAACAGCTCGAAGAAATTTCCCTGGCGCGGCAACAAGCGCTGGAACCATGCGAACATCCGGCTTACCCCTGTCTTGTCGCTCATATTCTGGACCACGTCGCGCGGCTGCGCGACCGCACGGAAACCGCCGTCGCCAAAGGATCGGATCAGCGCCTGCAAATCGGCCTCGTCGACCGCGGCGGCGGCGTCGCGGAACGAAAACCATTGGCGCTCGCGCTCGTCCATTTCCTTCCACTCGTGAAGCTCGTTGGTGACGGCGAGCGGAAAGACCTCGACATGATACATGATCGACGCGCCGTTCGCGCGGCGCTTGCGATATTCATAACTACCGATCGGCGTCGGGCAGACGGCGCCGATCACGCCCGCCTCCTCTTCCGCCTCGATCGCGGCGGCCGCGTGGCGCTCCATCCCGGTCAGTGGATTGCCCTTGGGGATCACCCAGCGCTTCGTCTCGCGCGAGGTGATCAGCAGGATTTCGGTCGGCCCATCCTGCGCGGGGCCGCCGAATCGATAGGGAAGGACGGCGATCTGACGCATTAGGCTCCATCCTTTCCATGGGTTAGCGCGGCGGGCGGGCCGAACGGTGACAAACGGGTTTCGCGCCTATGACATTTTTGTGACAGCCACAAGCCGGGCTGCGCATGGGCGCGCCGGTTTCCGTAAACGTCAATTCGATTGCAAAATGCAACGCGGTGCGTAAGCTGCCTGCAAAAGACGACTGGGAGATGACATGATGACGAACACGGCGGGTTCCGTGGATCAGGATGTACTGATCGTCGGCGCGGGCATTTCGGGGATCGGCATGGCGGTCCATCTCCAGATGAACTGTCCCGATCGAAGCTTCGCGCTTGTCGAACGGCGGGCGCAACTTGGCGGCACCTGGGATCTTTTCCGCTATCCCGGCATCCGTTCCGACAGCGACATGCACACGCTGGGTTTCATCTTCGAGCCGTGGAAGCACGAAAAATCGATCGCCGACGGCCCCGCGATCCTTGAATATCTGAACCGCATCGTCGACGAGCGCCATATCCGCGAGCATATCCGCTTCGACCGCAAGGTGGTCGGTGCCGATTGGGATAGCGCAGCCGCGCGCTGGACCGTGACGATGGAGGACAGTCACGGAAAGGTCTCGACGACCACCGCGCGCTGGCTCTACCTCGGTTCGGGCTATTACGACTATGACGAGCCCTTCGACGCCGGGTTCGCCGGGCGCGAGGATTTTGAGGGACAGATTATCCACCCGCAATTCTGGCCAAAGGATCTTGATTACAAGGACAAGAAGGTCGTGGTGATCGGATCGGGCGCCACCGCGGTGACAATCGTTCCGTCCATGCGCGAAGCCACCCATGTCACGATGCTCCAGCGCACCCCCACCTGGTATTTCATCCGCCCGGCAAAGGACGCGTTCGCCAATTTTTTGCGCAAGATCCTGCCCGAAAAGCTGGCGTACAAGATCACGCGCTTCAAAAATGTGCGCCTGCAGGACCTCGCCTTCCGCCGCGCGCGCGAAAAGCCGGAGAAGGTCAAGGAGTTCCTGACCAAGAAGCTGAAAGCAAGCCTCGGCGACCGATATGATGCCGAAGCCTTCACGCCGCCCTATAATCCGTGGGAACAGCGGCTCTGCCTTGTCCCCGACGCCGACTTCTTTGAAGCGATGAAGGCCGGCAAGGCGTCGGTCGTAACCGATCATATCGAGCGGTTCGATGCACGGGGCATCCAGCTCAAATCGGGCAAGCACCTCGATGCCGACATCATCATCACCGCAACGGGGCTCAAGCTCGCGGTGGCGGGCAAGATCCCGGTTCGCGTCGACGGCGCCCCCGTCAATTGGCACGACCATTTCTATTACAAGGCGTGCATGTTCTCGAACGTCCCCAATTTCTCGGCGGTGTTCGGGTATTTGAACGCCAGCTGGACGCTGCGCGCCGACATCGTTTCGGAATATGTCTGCCGCGTCCTCAACCACATGAAAGCGACGGATACCGACGTCGCGACCCCGGTGCTTGCCGATCCGTCGAGCCTGGAAGAAGAAAATGTCTTCGACTTCTCGTCCGGCTATATCCAGCGATCGCTGCATATCATGCCAAAGAGTACGGCGTCGCTGCCGTGGCGCCTCAGTCAGAATTATGTCCAGGACCGGATCGACATGCGCACGGGCGCGATCGACGACGGCGTTTTGACCTTTAGCCATGCGAGGGCAAAGGCGGCGGCGGCGACCCCGGCGGAACTCGAGGCCGCCGAATAAGGATTATCCGACGCGATCGGGCTTTCCCTTCGTCGAGCCTTTGGCGAAATCCTCAAGCTGCTCTTCGGTCATGCTTTCGGCCATCTCTTTCGATGCGCCTTTGAGTTTCGACTTCGGCGTGTCGCCGCGCTTGGCGCTGAGCGCAGCGCCAGCGGCTTTCTGCTGCGCTTTCGATTTGGCTGGCATGGTCTTTCTCCTTTGCCGCCCCGCTAGGGTCAGGACCCATTAATTCCACGCTCGAGGCGTCGAAATGGCGAAGATATCGGGCCTTTGCGGGTGCCGCGGGTAGCATTGCTACCCGCAAGGCCGCGAAGGTTCGATATCGAAGCCATTTCGGCGTCCCCCCAGGTAAGCGAGAGGGGGGATTTGATCGATTTTGTCCATTGCTTCGTTGGAAAGTCTTGAAATATCGACATATCCCTTCGCCTTTCCGCCTCGCACTGAACAAAATCGCTTCAAACCTCGAGCGTGG